>JACKIL010000004.1 GCA_020638525.1 Caulobacterales bacterium
AATAAAACGCCTGAATGCCGGTCATCGCGCGTCCGAGGATGAGGGCGTGGATGTCGTGCGTTCCTTCATAGGTGTTGACGGTCTCAAGGTTCATCGCGTGACGGATGACGTGGTATTCTTCCGAGATGCCGTTGCCGCCGTGGATGTCGCGGGCGACGCGCGCGATTTCCAGCGCCTTGCCGCAATTGTTCCGCTTCATCATCGAGATCGCTTCGGGCACATAAGCCCCGCCGTCGATGAGGCGGCCGAGCGCGAGCGCGCCTTGCAGACCCAGCGCGATCTCGGTCTGCATGTCGGCGAGCTTCTTCTGGACGAGCTGCGTTCCGGCGATCGGCTTGCCGAACACGATGCGCTCCATCGCATAGTCGCGCGCGGCCATCCAGCAGAACTCCGCCGCGCCCATCGCGCCCCAGGAAATGCCGTAGCGCGCCTTGTTGAGGCAGGAGAACGGCCCGCGAAGACCTTTGACGTGCGGCAGGATCGCGTCTTCCGGCACGAGCGCGTCATCGAGCGCGATCTCGCCGGTGATCGAGGCGCGAAGCGAGAGCTTGCCGCCGATCTTCGGCGTCTCGAAGCCTTTCGTTCCGCGCTCGACGATGAAGCCGCGGATCTCGCCGTCGAGCTTGGCCCACACGACGGCGAGGTCGGCGATCGGCGAATTGCTGATCCACATCTTCGAGCCGTTGAGCTTGTAGCCGCCGGAGACTTTCTCCGCCTTGGTGCGCATCGCGCCGGGGTCCGAGCCGCCATCGGACTCGGTGAGGCCGAAGCAGCCGACCCATTCGCCGCTCGCAAGTTTCGGGAGGTATTTCTTCTTCTGCTCTTCCGAGCCGAACGCTTCGATCGGATACATGACGAGCGAAGACTGCACCGACATCACCGAGCGGTAGCCGGAGTCGACGCGCTCGATCTCGCGCGCGATGAGGCCGTAGGCGACATGGCTCGCGCCGCCCCCGCCATATTCCTCCGCGACCGTCGCGCCGAGGAGCCCTTGCGCGCCCATCTCCGACATGATCTCGCGGTCGAAGCGCTCCTCGCGGTTCGCAGAGATCACCCGCGGCATCAGTTTGTCCTGCGCATAACCGCGCGCTGCATCGCGGATCATCCGCTCTTCCTCGGTCAGTTGCCCGTCAAGGAACAGAGGGTCCTGCCAGTCGAAGGTTTGTTTTGTCATGGTGTCTACAAGGCTCTCGGGTGAAGGGGAGAAAGGGAGGGCTTTTCGTTGACGGCCTCTCTCGAGGCGAGCGGGGTTACACGGACGATAGCATCTTCGGCGACTTCAAGCGCGGCGGCCGTTTCCGGGCAACACATAACCATGTTCTCAATTATGGCCCCGCGCCCGGCGACGCAACGGAACCCGTCAGGCTGAGCTGTCGCAAAAAGCAGGGAGGCCGTCTTCGGGAAGAGCCCGGACGACTTGATGCGAAGAAGGCGGGATTCCTTCAGGCTGGCCAGCGCGGCTGTCTCGACCGCGACGAGGGCGCCTCCATCGAGAAGGTCGACGATCCCTTCGAAGCGAAAGCCTTCGCGCGCGAGCATCGCCTGCGCCGCGCGGCCGGACGTGTGGCATCCGCCGATCGCGGCGAGCGCTTCGGCGGGAAAACCTTTTGTCGAAATCGGGCCCTTCGGCAGACCCGCAACGAGGCGATCATTCTCACCGGCGGCGCAAAGCCTGTCCGCTTCTGCGAAAGTCATACGCAATGACGGTTTGCAGGCCGCGTCGTAGAACGGCGATACGCCGTCCTCGTCGATCACGCCGCGCAGTTCCGCGAAGAGCTGGGCGCCGAAGGTCTGCGGAGCGGCGGCGACATAAAGATAGCGCGATTGCGCGAGCGCCTTGCCGACGCCCATGCTGCGATAGTCTGGATGGACGAAGAGGCCGCCAATCTCGGTGAGATCGCTGTAAGCGTCCGTGATCGTGAGTGATCGCGGCTTTCCGGCCTCGTCTCTTTGGATTTGAAAGTTCGCAAAGCCGGCGCGCTTCTTCCCGCCGCGCTTCACGGCGGCGCAACCGGCGATCCTGCCTGTGCTCAGATCTTCGAGCGCGAGCATGATGGAGCCCGGCTCGCCTTTCGCCGCCCGTTCGCTCGCCTCGAGCAACTGGGTCAGCTTCTTCTCGTCGGCGATCAGCGTCGTGAAACCAGGGCCGGTCAGTTTGGCGAGTTCGAAAAAGCCGGCGAGATCGCCCGGCGCGGCCAGGCGAATGACGAACGGCCCTGACTGATCGCCGGCCCCGCTCATGCCTTGGCGGGCGGAAGGTCGGTGGCGGCGACGGCTTCGTTCAGCGTGTCGAGAGCGTGGGCGATCTCCTTATCGGAGACGATCAGCGGCGGCGCCATGCGGACGACATCGGCGCCGGCGACGCCGACGAGAAGCCCGCGATCGCGCGCGGCGTCCCGCACCGCCGTATTGGGGACTTTCACGCGGATGCCAGTGAGGAGGCCTTTGCCGCGCACTTCGATAACCTTGTCAGGCTGTTGCGAGGCGATCTGCTCGAGCCCTTCGCGAAGCTTGCCGGCGGCGGCGTTAACGCGGTCCATGAAGCCGGGCGCGAGCATTTCGTTGATCACGGCGCGGCCGACGGCGACGGCGAGGGCGTTGCCGCCATAAGTCGTACCGTGCGTGCCGACGACCATGGTTTGCGAAACCGCGCGTGTCGCGAGGCACATGCCGAGCGGGAAGCCGCCGCCAATGCCTTTGGCGAGCGCCATGATGTCGGGCTCGGCGTTGTCGGCCCATTGATGCGCGAAGAGTTTGCCGGTGCGTCCTGCGCCGCATTGCACTTCGTCATAAATGAGAAGCGCGCCGCGCTCCGTGCAGAGCTTGCGCATCGCCGTCAGCATCTCGACGGGAAGGGCGCGCAAGCCGCCTTCGCCCTGTACGGGCTCGATGATCACCGCCGCCGTTTCGGGACCCATCATCGCTGCGAGCGCTTCGAGATCGCCGAACTTGCATTGCTTATAAGCGGGCAGGCGCGGGCCGAAGCCTTCGACATATTTCGGATTGCCGGCCGCATTGATCGTCGCATAGGTCCGGCCGTGGAAGGCGCCTTCGAAACCGATGATGTCGACGCGCTCCGGCGCGCCATTCGCATAGTGATAGCGCCGCGCGGATTTTAGCGCGCACTCGACGGCTTCAGCGCCCGAGTTCGTGAAGAAAACGGCGTCGGCGAAAGTGTGCTTGCAGTAGATCTCGGCGAGCTCTTCCTGCCCGGGCACGTCGAACATGTTTGAAAGGTGCCAGAGCTTCGACGCCTGCTCGTTCAGCGCCTCGACGAGTTTCGGATGGCAATGGCCAAGGGCGTTGACCGCGATGCCGGCGATAAAATCGAGATATTCGCGCCCGTCAGCTGCGCGCAGCCATGCCCCGCGCCCTTCGACGAATTTGATTTTCGGGGGGGAATAGGTCGGGAATATCGCGTGTCTGTAACCGTCAAGCGCCATGCATGCCTCCATTTCGCGGGAGGGAGAGTAGCGCGGACGGTAGTCATATTGCAGCTCGAAATTGAACGATTTTCATGTATTATTATGCAAAATGTCATGGTAAATGGTCATTATGAAAGTTTCCGCCGAAGATCTGGCGCTCCTGAACCTCCTGCGGGAGGACGCGCGGGCGACGACCAGCGACCTTGCGCGACGCCTCGGCGTTTCGCGCACGACTGTGCAGGTCCGCATGGACAGGCTGAAGAGCCAGGGCGTGATCGTCGGCTATACGGTGAAGACGGCCCCGGCTTTCGAAGAACGCCAGATCGTCGCTCTCGTGACGATCGTCATTGCGCCGAAAGTGATGAACAGCGTCGTCGCCGCGCTGAAGAAGAGACCGGAAGTGCGCAGGGTCTATTCCGTCAACGGACCTTACGATCTCTTTGCGGAGATCGCCGCGCCCACAGTTTCAGATGTCGACAAGGCGCTCGATGCGATCGGCGAAATGGACGGGGTGGAAAGAACGACGTCGATGATCGTCCTGTCGGTGAAGTTCGACCGCTAGCGACAATTCACTCTTCGCTGGCGCGCTCCTTCAGCGCGACTTTGTTGATCTTCCCGATCGGAAGCAACGGCATGTTCGGCTCGATGACGAAGCGCTTTGGAATTTTGTAATTCGCGAGGCGTTCGCGGCAATGCCTTTCGAGGTCGCAGAGCGAGAGTTCGCCCCTCGGCTCGATAAACGCGACGCCGACTTCCTGCCAGACAGGGTCGGGTATTGAAACAACCGCAGCCGCCGCGACTTGCGGATGTTCTTCAAGCGCCATTTCGACTTCGCGCGGATAGACGTTATAGCCGCCGGATTTATACATCTCCTTGATGCGGCCGACGATCCTGTAATTCCCGTCGGCGCGCAGAACGGCGAGATCGCCCGTCTTGAAGAATCCGTCAGGCGTAATCGATTGCGCGCTTGCTTCCGGATGCCGCCAATAGCCGATTAGATTGTATTCAGAGCGCACCCAGACTTCGCCTGGCTCGCCCGGCGGGGCTTCGGCGCCATCAGCCTGCAGCAGTTTGATCTCTACGCCGGGAAAGGCGGGGCCAACGCTGTTGGCGAGCGCATCGAAGTCCGTCACCGGCTTCAACGCGGTGATCACCATCGTTTCGGTCATGCCGTAATTGGTCGCGCAGAGCGGCGCGAGCTCCATCAGCTGCTTCACGAGCGTCTCCGGCGCCGCCGCGCCCGACCAGATTATGACCTGTACTGAGGAAAGGTCGTAAGAATCGAAATCGGGTAGCGCGAGTTGCATCTGGAACGTGCTTGGTACGGAACCCCACATCGTCACGCGCTCTTTCTGCATGAGGTCGAGCGCGCCCGCGGGATCAAACTGCTCCATAAAGACAAGCGTGCCGCCGGCGGAAAGCACCGGCGTCGATATATCGGCGATGCAGCCGACATGGTTGATTGGAAAATAGTTGAGCACGATGAGCGGCGTGATCGGCCAGATCTCGTTCTGATGGACGGAGAAGCGGGCGACGCCGTGGTGATGAAGAAGAGCGCCTTTCGGTCTGCCGGTCGACCCTGATGTATAGACGATGAGGCAAGGGTCGCGCCCGCCAGCGGTGTCTCGCGCAACGGCGAGCGTGCTATTGGCGACTGCATCACCGGGCTTCTCAAAGGTGCTTAAGGAGACGACATCGGCAATCTCTTCGCCTTCGTCTATTGCGACGACGCATTGAAGGGACGGGACGTCTCGTATCAGCGCCTCGATTTCTCCTCTGAATGAGCGATCGCCAATACGGGTGCGCGTCAGAAGGACTTTCGGTTCGCTGTCATCGAGGACGTATTTCAGCTCTTCCACGCGATAGCGTGGATTGAGGCCCACCCAGATCGCGCCAATCGATACAGTCGCCAGAAAGCAAACGAGAAAAGCGGGCGAAGGCGTCGCCAGCGTCGCGACGCGGTCGCCTCTCGCAACGCCGTGGGCGATCAGCGCTTTTGCAAGGCGATCGATGCGCGCCTGAAGCTCTGAATAGCTGATGCGTTCATCATCGAGCACGCAAGCGCATGCTTCAGGCGTTTCGCGCGACCAATAGGCGACGAATTCATCGATACGGCGCGCTTCGCTTAGAGGATGCATGCCTCAAGCCTTCTTCGTAGAGGAGGTCGCGTGAACTGCGGTTATGATACGCTAGCGGGCACCCAGACCGAGAGCCACTCCGCGACAAGCGCCGGGCGTTCCTGATTTTCGATTTCGACGACAGCGTTGACGCGGTGGACGATGCGGCCTTTCTCGTCCGTCGTGCGATCAGCGAGCGTGAAGCGGCCGCGAATGCGCGATCCGACCGGCACAGGGGCGACGAGGCGCAATCGGTCGAAGCCATAGTTCAACGCATATCCAAGCTCGGAAGGCTCCGTGGCGTAGGGCTCGTTCAGGGCCGTGCGCATGAGATGGGTGAGGAGGCCAATGGTCTGGAAGCCATAGGCGATGGTCTTGCCGAAGGGGCTCTTCTCTTTGGCCCACGCCGGATCGTCGTGCATCGGGTCCGCATCGAGCGTGGAGGCGCCGAACGACGTAATCATTTCTTGCGTGATCGTCACCCAGTCGGACACGCCCAGTTCCGCCCCGATCCGTGCTTTGGACAAGGGGCCAGCCATTTCCTTTTCCTGCGCCGACATTTCGCCTCCCTCGTTTTCAGTTTAAAAATGAGTAATAGCTCATTTTGTATCAAAGAAAAAGGACCGAAAGCAGCTTGGGCGCCGCGCGTCACTTGCGTCAGGCGTTGATGGCCTTGAAGGCGCTCGAAATGCGGTAGCCTGACGGGCGAATCCTACGGAATTGAGCGCGCAGGCCGTCAGACATATAGGCGTGTGAAAAGAGGGGACGATGATGATGTTTCGAAAAGCCATATGTGGAGTGATGCTCGCCGTCATAAGCGTGGTCGCGGCCACGCCACTGCTTGCGGAAGAAAGCGCCGCCACGGTTCACTTGCAGGAGCGACTCAAAGTTGCGGAAGAACATTCAGGCGGCGTCCTGGGCGTCGCCGCGCGCGAGCTCGATAGCGGAGAGGAAATCTTCCTCAATGAGAAGCAGCGCTTTCCGATGGCGAGCACCTATAAGATCGCGGTGGCGGGCGCGGTGCTTTCCCGAGTGGAGACAGGCGAACTCTCGCTCGCGCAGATGGTCGACGTGCCGAGGGAAATGTATGTGCCGTCTGATATTATCGCCGCGCGGTTGATCCATTCAGGCGTTGCGCTGTCGGTCGCCAATCTTATCGAGCTGATGCTGACGGAAAGCGACAACACGGCGACCGACATGCTGATGTCGATCAGCGGTGGGCCGGAGGGGGCGACGGCGTGGCTGCGTGAAAAGGGCGTTAAAGAGCAGCGCGTCGACAGGACTGTTGCTGAGATCTATCGAGATTTCTTCGGCCTGCCGGACGAACCGGTCATCGACTTGTTCGATGCGATGGATGCAGAGGAGCTTGCTGCGATCGATCGCGCCGGCGGGCTTCCAAACGCCGCCTATGACGCCAGCCCGAAAGACACGACGACGCCGCGCGCGATGGCGGCCCTGCTCAAGACTATCGCCGAGGAAAAGGCGCTGTCCGAAGAGCACACGGAGTTTCTGCTCGGCGTTATGGCGCGCTGCCGCACCGGCGAAGGGCGATTGAAAGCGCAGCTTCCCGAAGGCGCGCGGGTCGCACACAAAACTGGCACCATTGGCGGCTCCGTCAACGATGTCGGGATCGTTACGCTTCCGGATGGGCGGCGTTTCGTCATCGCGGCGTATATCAAACAAAGCGCCGCTGACATTCCCGCTCGTGAGGCTGCGATCGCCGAAGCTGCGAGAGCCGTCTACGACTATTTCGCGGGCGCACAATAAGGCGATCGGTAGCGGCTACCGACCTTTTTCCATACGTCGATTTCTGATTCGAGCTCACCCTATGAGGGTGAGCTCATTTCTAATTGGCTGTCTGCTTGTGACAGGCCTCTTTCTGCACCTGAAGATAGCCACAGAAAACCCTCACACCTCGCTAGGCAAGGTTATAAAAATGAGTTATTACTCATTATTGAAGAACCGATAGGGCGAAGCGTATCGCCCATCAACCTACGAGGGAGGGGACTATGCGGCGTATCATCGATCAATCGTGCGGCGGATTCAGTGCTGGCGGGCGCGGCGCCCGGGCGCGGCTTCTGTCTGCAAGCGCGTTGGTCGCAGCGGCGGCCGTCGCTGCGGGGCCCGTCGCCGCTCAGACAGCTTCCGCAGGCGACGAGATTGTCGTCACCGCGCAAAAGCGCGAACAGAGCATTCAGGACATCGGTCTCAGCGTCTCTGCGCTTTCAGGCGAGCAGATGCTTGAGCGCAATGTCGACAATCTCGAAGGCGTTCTCGGATTTGTCCCGGGTACGGGCTTTTACGATGTCACCGGCGGCGGCGTGCCGATCATTATCCTGCGCGGCGTCGGCCTGCAGAATTTCCGCATCAACGACACGCCGACAACGGCGATCTATGTCGATGAAGTCTACCAGACTTCCGTCGCAGAAGCGGCGGCGACATTATTCGATGTCGAGCGTGTTGAAGTGATCAAGGGGCCGCAAGGCGGCCTTTACGGGCGTAACGCCGTGGGCGGCGCCGTTCAGGTGATCTCGCGCGCGCCGAGCCTTGAAGAGACGGAAGGCTACCTCAATCTCGGCTACGGCCAGTATGGCCGCTTCCAGGCAGAGGGCGCGGTTGGCGTTCCGCTTTCGGACAGTCTTGGCGTTCGCCTCAGCGGGCGCATCGTCACCTCGGACGACACCTATTATCACAGCGTCAGCGGCGGATTTGATCACGGCGCTGAAGAAAAATGGGCGATGCGCGGCGTGCTTCTCTTCAAGCCGTCGGATTCGGTCGAGATAAGGATCAAGGGCCACGGCGGCAGCGACACCTCAGAGACGCCATTGCTTCGCACAGTCGGCGTTTACGAACGTCTCGGATATAATCTCGTGCCGGGCTTCAACCTAGCGGACGGCGTCATCCTCAATGCAGGCGGCGCGGCGCCGGGGCTCGGCGCGCTTTGCGCCGCGGTTCTCGCTGGCCATCGCGATTCAGCGAGCTGCGAAACGCTCGACGGCCTGACGGAAGACGAGCATGGGCTCGTCGGGCGCTATGACAGCGCCAGCAATTTCCGCCCGCGTCTCGACAACAATTGGTGGGGCGTCTCGGCGCAGGGCAAGTTCGACTTCGGTGATTACACGCTGACGTCGATCACCGCCTATGACGACTTCACGCATGGCCGCCTTGTCGACTATGACGCCGTGCCGACCGTGCAGCAGCATGTCGACTATAACAGTGAGATCGAGGCCTGGTCGCAGGAACTGCGTCTTGGCTATGACGCGGCCGGAGACCTCTCCTGGCTCATTGGCGCAAGCTACGCTGAAGATACGCTGATGGAAGGAACGCTCCTGACAGGCCAGACAGGTCTTGTGCCGCTCGCCTTTGGCGGCCTCACGGAAGCTTTCCAGCCCTATACGCAGGAAACAAAAGCGATTGCGGGCTTTGCGCATGTGGACTGGAAATTCTCCGATCAGTTCAACCTCATCCTCGAGGGGCGCTATACGAGCGAGGAGAAATCGTTCGAAGGCGGCGTCTATCTCCCGCAAATCGACGTGCAGCTGACCTATGCGAACGACAGCAAGACCTATAGCGCGTTCACGGGCAAGGCCGCGATCGAATGGACGCCTACGAACAATGCGCTGCTTTACGCGAGCGTTTCTCGTGGTTTCAAATCGGGCGGCTTCTTCGGCGGATTTGCGACGAGCAATGCCCAGCTTGAGCCCTTCGACAAGGAGACCATTCTTGCCTACGAGGCCGGTTTCAAGACCGACTGGCTGGAGCAGAATCTTCGCCTCAACGGCGCCGTCTTCTACTATGATCGGCAGGATATGCAGGCGACCGGCTTCGATACGTCTGGCGCGATCGGCATCAACAAGCTGACGAATGTCGGCGATGCGGAAGTCATCGGCGGCGAACTCGAAATGGCGTGGACGCCTGCGGACTTCTTCTCCCTGCAGGGCAATCTCGCCTATGTGCATTCCGAAATCGTCAGCTCTGACAAGACGACCTCGGATATTTTCGTTTCGACGTCGTCGGCGTCGTTCAAGGGCGCGCGGCTGCCGAACCAGCCGGAATTCTCGGCGAATGTCATCGCGCGCGTGCAGCAAGACATCAGCACGCTGGGATTGGGCTTCTTCCAGGCTGAATACAGCTACGCTTCCGAACAGGACCTTCACCTCGTCGTCATTCCTGAAGAGCGCGCTGTTTCGACGGAGAAGGGCTACAGCCTCGTCAATCTGCGGGCCGGTCTTCAGTCCGAAGAGGGCGGGTGGTCCGCTTCGGTGTTCGTGACGAACGTCTTTGACGAGAAATACCGCACCGTGGTGACGAATGACACGCTTGGCGGCGTCTACGAACTCTACGGCGCGCCGCGGATCTGGGGCGTATCGCTCGGCTATTCGTTCTAGAGCGTCGCGATCTCCGGGCCGGTCGTGATATTCCAGAGGGGCGCGGGAGCTCGCTTCCGCGCCTCAACGGCGAGCCTTCGCGAATCGGAATTTCCGGGCTCGGACTTGAGCGGTCCGCCTCCAGGTAATATGAGGTAATGCTCAGAAGGCGGGAGCCAGCATGTCTTTGAACTTCGCCGACCGGCTTGCCGAACGACTTCGCGAGGCGCCGCCCGCCCGAAAGGCGGACCGTACGCGCGAGCAGTTGAAGGCGGCGGCGGCGCGGGTGCTTGAAAAGAAGGGCTATATCCAGCTCCGCGCCCTCGACGTGACCAATGAAGCGGGCATGTCGGAAGGGGTCTTCTACACTTACTTCAAGGACAAGAAGGACGTCTGCAACGCCGTTCTCGGCGAGTTCCTGCATTTCATCCCGACGCAGCGTCACATTCAGATGGGGTCTACGGGCGATCCCTTCGACGCGATCCGGAAGGCGAACATTACATGGTTCGCCTGCGTGCGTGCGAATGCGGGCCTCGTCCGTTGCCTTTTCCAGTTGCAGGATAGCGAGAACGACTTCGCAATCCTGATGCAGCGTATCAGCCGCGACTGGTATGAGTGGGTTTCGAACAAGATCGTCAGCCACTACCCCGAAGGCGCAATCAGCAGCGATGCGCTCGTCATCACGCTCTACGCCCTTGGCGGGATGATAGACGAAATGACCCGGTTAATGTGGGTCAATCCGAATCCGGACCTGAACGTGCTTCTGAAGCGCAACCGCGTGAGCGATGAGGATCTGGCGGAGCTTCTCGCGATCATCTGGCATCGCGCGGTTTATCCTGCGATCGAGCTTTCGAGCATCCACGGGCCGATCGGGCGGGCGCTGGCGTCGCTCGAAAATGTCGACCAGAAGAAGCTTGCGCAGAACCTCGACGGTCGCCGCGCGAGCAAGGCATGACCGACGATCTCGTCACCTGAAGCGGATCAGGTCCTCCTCCGGATAGGAGCGCAAGCTGGCCCGGAGGCTTTACTCCGCGGCGAGAGTCGTCATTGACTGTCACCCGCCGCGCTGAAGCGCGGAACCAGCTGGGCGGTTCTTGCCCGGAAGCGGGGCGATCCATGACAATCTACGGCGTCGCTATCCTCGCCGCCTGCCTTCTGGTCGGAGACATTGCGGGGCGCCTCATTGGCGCCGCCATCGGCGTTGAGGCGAATGTCGGCGGCGTCGGCATAGCGATGCTGCTTCTGCTGTTCCTTCTGGGACGAGATCAATCGAGGCTCGCGGCGAGCCCCGGCGTGCGGAGCGGCGTCGAGTTCTGGGCGGCGATGTATATCCCCATCGTCGTTGCGATGGCGGCGACGCAGAACGTCGCCGCCGCCCTGTCGAGCGGCGCCGTGGCGATCATCGCAGGCCTTGCCGCCGTCGCGCTTGCGCTGATCGCGGCGCCTTTGCTCTCCAGACTCGCGGGCGGCGGCGCATGATCGCGGACATTGTCGCCCATTCGCTTCGCGCCTATTCGCTGATCTTCGCCTTCGCGATTGTCGGCGCGGTCATCTGGCTTTCCTACGGCGCCTCCAATCTCTTCACCAAAGGACGGATTCACGGTTCGGCGATCGCCATCGCAGCGGGGCTCGTCGCCGCCTATGTCAGTGGACGGATGACTGGCGGCCCGAAGGGGCTTGCGGATTTTCCTGCGCTCGCCGGATTCGGCGTGATGGGCGGCGCGATGCTGCGCGATTTTGCAATCGTGTCGACGGCGTTCGGCGCGGACCTTGCGACGTTACGCAAGGTCGGGCCGGCCGGCGCCTTGTCGATCGTCATCGGCGTCGGCCTTTCGCTTGTCGCCGGCGCCGTCATCGCTGTCGCATTCGGATACAAGGACGCCGTTTCAATCGTCACGATCGGCGCTGGCGCGGCGACCTATATCGTCGGTCCAGTAACAGGCGCCGCGCTCGGCGCGACCAGCGACGTCATTGCGCTTTCGGTCGCTGCAGGGCTTGTGAAAGCGATCGTCGTGATGATCGGCACGCCGCTCTGGGCGTCGCGCATCGGCCTCAACAATCCGGGCGCTGCGATCGTCTATGGCGGTCTTATGGGCACGACGAGCGGCGTTGCGGCCGGCCTTGCCGCCACAGATCCCAAGCTTGCCCCTTATGGCGCGATGAGCGCGACATTTTATACGGGCGTCGGATGCCTTGTGGCGCCGTCCGTGTTCTACCTTGTCGTCAGGTTGCTGACGGGTGAAGCATGAAGCGCGCTGGCCCTGAGGGTTGCGCGACTTGCGGCGCGGGCCCTAAAGTTCGGCCTCATCGCAGTCGGGACGTTGGGAACAGCTCATGCAAAGACGTGAATTTCTCGCAGGCGCAGCCAGCGCGGGAGCGATCACCATGATGGCGTCTTCTTCGGCGAAAGGCCTGCCTGCCGATCCGACGGAAATGAGCGCGTCGGCGCTGTCAGCGGCTATTCGCAAGAAGAAAATCAGCAGCCGCGAAGTGATGGAAGCGTATCTCTCGCGAATCAAACGCATCAATCCGGCTTACAACGCCATTATCAGCACGCGCGATGAGGACGCGCTTCTCGCCGAAGCGGCGGACGCCGATGAAGCGCTCGCGCATGGCGACTATCGCGGCTGGATGCACGGCATGCCTCATGCCGTGAAGGACCTCGCAAACGTCAAGGGAATGCCGACGAGCTACGGCTCGCCGCTCTTTGCAGGAACCATCGCGGCTGAAGACGATGCCGCCATCGCACGCATTCGCAAGGCCGGCGCGATCTTCATTGCTAAGACGAATACGCCGGAATTCGGTCTCGGTTCGCAAACCTATAATCCGGTCTTCGGCGCGACGGGCTGCGCTTATGATCCGTCGTTGACGGCGGGCGGCAGCAGCGGCGGCGCGGCGGCTTCGCTCGCGCTGCATCTCGTCCCTGTCGCTGACGGCAGCGACATGATGGGATCGCTGAGAAACCCCGGCGCCTACAACAATGTCATCGGTTTCAGGCCGTCGATCGGCCGCGTACCGGGCGAGCCCGGCGACGAACAATTCTATTCGCGGCTCGGCGTCAGCGGTCCCATGGGCCGCAATGTCGAGGATACGATCAAGCTCCTTTGCACGATGGCGGGCTCTGCGCCGTTCGATCCGCGGTCCGGGTTTGAAGACAAGCTCGATGTCGATGCCTTCAGGCCGAAGCGCTTTGACGAGGTGAAGATCGGTTGGCTCGGCGATTATGGCGGTTATCTTGAAACGGAGCCGGGCATCCTCTCAAGGTGCGAAGCAGGGCTTGCGAAGATGGCGTCGAATGGCGGCGTCGTTGAGCCGGTGAGCGCCGAGTTCGACATGACGCGTCTATGGAAGACCTGGCTCGATCTGCGCAACTGGTCGCGCGTCGCCTTCTGGCCGTTCTATGACGACCCGAAAAAGCGCGCGCTGATGAAGCCGGAACTCAATTGGGAGATCGAGCAGAGCCGATCGATCACTGGCGCAGATCTTTACCGCGCGGCGAATACGCGCTCGGACTGGTTCCGCGCCCTCAACAAGCTCTTCGATAAATACGAGTTTCTTGCTTTGCCGACGGCGCAGGTCTTCTCCTTCTCGAAGGAGACGCACTGGCCGAAGTCGATCAATGACAAGGCGATGGACACCTATCACCGCTGGATGGAAGTCGTCATCGGGCCGACCCTGGCGGGCCTGCCGACAGCGAATGTGCCGGTCGGCTTCGATGACCGTGGGCGGGCGATGGGGATGCAGATATTCGGGCGTTTCGGCGAAGACCGCGCCGTGCTTGAGCTTGCATCAGCCTATGAGGGTATTGTCGACTGGCTCTCCATCCGTCCAAAACTGCCTTCCTGAGGCGCGTCCAACCCCAAATTCGCAATTGAACCGCTTGACGAGCGGCGCTCAGAAATAATCTCCTGACAGCGGGGTGTGGATCGCGCGGTTTCGCCGGTCTTGATAAGGGCGGGTGTCGGAGGGGGCGTCGTGTTTGGGAAGGGTCTGGGAAGAGGCGTCAGCATTCTGGCCGCCGCTGGCCTCTTGGCCGCTGGCGCGTTCATGGCGTCAGGCGGCGCGCTGTTGCTGACGGAGAGGGCCGGTTGGGGGCTCGAAGATCGCCTGCGCGGATCGTTGCCGCAAAGCGCGATGGATATATTGGCGAGCGCACAACAACACGTTGCGTCGGCGGCGAAACTTTTCTCTGCATCAATCGGACCGGATGCAGCGCTTTATGAAGCGTCGATCGCTGCGGCCGGATTTTTGATCTGCGTCGCGCTCCTCCTGATGCTGGCCGCGTTCTTCTTTCCGTATACGAACCGCGCACAGGAAAGACGCTCCTGACATGCGCGACCCGCTCTACGAGAACAAGCTCATCGCGACCGTCCTTGTCGCTGCATTGATCATCTTCGGCGCGCCGCTCATTGTCGATCGTATATTCCTTGGGCATAACCCTTACAGGCATGCCGAATCGGCGCCTGAGGCCATTGCGGGTCCGGCCGAACCTTCCATTGTCGAGTCATCCTTTGCCGAGCGTTACGCCGCGGCGAGCGCCGCGTCGGGTGAGCGATCGGCGGTGATCTGCAAGGCGTGCCATCCGGTTGAGAAGGGTGCGCCTGCGGGCGTCGGGCCAAATCTTTGGGACGTAGTCGGGCGCCGCGCGGCGTCGTTTCCCGGATTTTCTTATTCGGCGGCGCTGCTCGCGCTCGATCAGGACTGGAGTCCGGAAGAGATCGATAAATATCTCGAGAATTCACAAGGATATGCGCCGGGTACCTATATGGCGCAGCGAATTTCGAATCCCGATCAGCGCGCGGCGATCATCAAATATCTGGCGACGCTCTCCGACACGCCGGCGGAGTAAGATGCGAAAGGTTCAGCGAAAGCGCTGGCCCATCGATCATGCGCTGGCTTTCAAGCCATGACTTTCGGCTGCAATTTCGAAGGAGCGCAAACGCGCCTTATGGTCGAAAATCTGCGCGGTGAGAATGAGTTCGTCGGGTTTGTATTTGGCGATGAAATTCTCCAATCCGCCGCGGACCGTGTCCGGCGCGCCGACGACGGAGCAGGACAGGGCCTGCGCGAGCATGTCGCGCGCGAGCGGCGGCAGCCTCTCCTCATAGCCCGCGACAGGCGGCGGCAGCTCGCCCGGATTGCCGGTTCTCAGATTGACGAAGGCCTGTTGCAGCGAGGTGAAGTGGAAGCGCGCCTCTTCATCCGTATCCGCTGCAAACATGTTCACGCCAAGCATGACGTAAGGTTCGGCGAGTTGTTCCGATGGCTGGAAGCGCCCCCGATAGAACGCGATCGCGTTCTCCATTTCCGCCGGCGCGAAGTGGGAGGCGAACGCATAGGGAAGGCCGAGATGCGCGGCGAGTTGCGCGCCATAGAGGCTGGAGCCGAGAATCCAGAGCGGCACGTTGAGCCCGGCGCCCGGCACCGCTCGAATAACCTGCCCCGGAACCGCCGGCTGAAAGTACCCCTGCAACTCGACGACATCGTGCGGGAAACTGGCCGCGCCTGTTTCAAGATTACGGCGGAGCGCGCGGGCCGTCGCCTGATCCCCGCCGGGCGCGCGGCCGAGGCCGAGATCGATGCGGCCGGGAAAGAGCGAGGCGAGCGTTCCGAATTGCTCCGCGATGACGAGCGGCGAATGGTTCGGCAGCATGATTCCGCCGGCCCCGACGCGAATTCGGGACGTTCCCGCCGCGATATGACCGATGAGAACGGAAGTCGCAGCGCTCGCAACGCCCCGAAGGTTGTGATGCTCGGCGAGCCAGAAGCGCCGATAGCCCAATCGTTCGGCGTGGCGCGCAAGGTCCAGCGAATTCGCAAAAGAGCTCGCGGCGTCGCCGCCTTCGACAATGGGACAGAGGTCAAGGACTGATAATGGGATCATTCCCTGACTATAAGCGCAGCGAATTGCGCGACAAAGGCGATTGTTCATCGGTTCAGGATCACAAATTCGGCAGTCCGGCGGGAGCGCATCTTTTTCCGGAGCGGAGGGGCGCGAACAACTCTCTCTCAGACCAAATGATCCGGAGACGGAGTTAACGCGCGTCGCGGCGGCGCAGGCGGCCATCATTTCGGGTGGGCGGCGAAAGATCGGCGGCGCGCTTGCAAATTTCCGCCGCCTCGCATTACGTTTGGGCGAGCGTTGCATTCTGCTCATGGACGAGAATTCGCAATATGAGACATCTGCCCCTGAGCGAGAATTACGCCTCATTTTCGGAGCGCAGCCGGAAGGCTGTCTCCGACATTCTGATTTCCGCGCGAGATGTGCTTGTCGAGCAAGGCTATCCGCGGCTCACCATGCGCAATGTCGCCGAACGGGCGGGCATCAGCGTCGGGAATCTCAACTACTATTTCGCCAACAAGCAGGATCTCCTTCGCGAGCTCCTGCAAGCAATCATTCAGGGTTATGTCGAGGATTTCTCGCAGATCATCCATGACAAGGATCGCGCCGCCATAGACCGCTTCGAATCCGTCGTGCGGTTCATCATGGGAGACCTGGAAACGCGGGAGACGACGGGCTTCTTCCCGGCGCTTTGGGCGCTCGCCAATCACGACCCCGTGGCGGCGCACGAAATGGACCGGATTTACGATGTCGAGAAGGGCGTGCTCGCTGACCTGATTGCGGAAGTCCGGCCGGACCTCAGTGAGGATCAGGTCAACATTCTCGCCTTGTTTGTAATGGGCGCGATCGAAGGGCAGACCGTGTTCGTGGGCTTCAAGCGCAAGAATAGCGAGCTTCTTCCCGTAGTGACGAACGCCGCCGCATTCGGGTTCCGCCGCCTCGTGAGCGAGATTGATGGAAGCGAGATCGCGCGCCTTAGCTGACCTGGCTAGAAGGTGAATTTCACCGAATTGATGGTCTTCTTGTCGAAGCCCGCATGGGCGAGCGCCATGAAGGTGTAGGATTTCACGATCTGATCGGCGCTTTGTCGGTCCAGCATGCTCGCCATGCGCATGCAGCTTCCGAGGAGATGGACAATCGCAAGGGCTTTGGCCTGCAGCGCTTCTTCATCAATGTCCTTGTCGAGCCGGCGCAACTGCTTCGAAAAATCCGCCGCATTCACCTTGCTGTCCTGCAGGTCGATTTCGCGGATTTCCCTGTAGGCGAGGGCGCCGGACCAGATTTCGCGGAAGACCTTGTTGCGACGGACGAAGAAATGAATCGCCGTAATCGAGTCGACCATGATCTGCGCGAATTCCGCCGGCGTCTTCCACGGGCCGCGCGTCATGTTCACGACAGCTTCAATCGAGCACATCGTGTCGAGATGCTGCTTGAGAAGGTGCGCGATCAGCGCCGTGCGGTTCGGAAAGAAATTATAGACCGCGCCGATCGGAACATTCGCTTCCGTCGCGACGTCGTTCATCTTCAGCTGATCGGTGCCGCGCTCTGCAATGATGTTTTCAGCCGCGCCGAGGATTTCCTGGAGGCGCGCGCGGCTGCGGGACTGAACAGGCGCGTTCCTGATTGCGAGAACATTGCTGCGGTTCTGAACAGTCGCCATTGCGGTCCCGGACACCGATGAGGCTTTATCGGCTTGAATCTTCTGAAAAAATTGCTCGCCCCATCTCAGCTTTAAGGGGCGCGCAGGGCGGCGTCAACTGGCGCGACGGAGAACTCGCATGGGCCGTTATTGCACTGCGAACATGACGTTCCCTCAAGTGGCGTGCAGATCCTTTGAATGGCGCTCATTGAGCTTGTCACTCATGTGTGTTGCAGGGCGTTGGGCTTATTTTACACGAAACCTAGCTGATGTCCTTGCTCAGCGCATTTCGCCCGAGGAGGCGATGTTTCGACATGGCCTGCTTGACGAACCGTCACGGATCGATCAAAACTTGAGTATCAATCATGTTTTGGCGCGAGACGATGCTCCGCGTCTGATTTTCGAGGGTTCATCATGTCGAACGGCGCCAAATTTCCGAAAACCGGCCGCAGCTGGGCCGATATCGAGGGCGACCTCGACCGCCTCGTCAGCAATGAAAGTTTCTGGCGGCCGGAAAACCGGCTCATGACCGGCATTCACAAGGGCAGCCCGGAAACGTTTGAGATCATCGAAAAAGCCTACATGAAGCTCTTCCATTACAACGGGCTTCTTGCGGATATGGAGCATGGCGGCGTCGGACGCATGCAGGATGAGCTCCTTGGCTGGACGGCCGATCTTCTCAATGGCGGGAAAGATGCGCGCGCCTCGATGATGACGGGCGGCACGGAAGCGATTTTCTGCGGGCTGCATGCTGCGCGGGAATGGGCGAAAGAGACGCGTCCGGACATTAAGGGGCCGTATCAGGTGGTGGCGCCGTGGTCGATCCACGCGACGTTCAGCAAGGGCGCGCACTATCTCGGGCTTGAGGTCATCCGCGTGCCGCTCGGCGATGATCTGCGCGGCGATGTGGCGGCGATGGAAAAGGCCATTACGCCCAACACGATCATGCTCGCCGGTTCTGCGCCAAGCTGGGGCATTGGCCGCGTCGACCCGATTGAGCAGATTGCGAAGCTCGCCAAGGATCGCGGCCTCTGGATGCATGTCGATGCGTGCGTCGGCGGTTTCCTCCTGCCGTTCATGGAGCGGTGCGGCGAAGACATTCCGCTGTGGGATTTCCGCGTGCCGGGCGTGTGCACGATCTCTGCGGATCTTCACAAACACGGCTATGCGGCCAAGCCCGCCTCGACGCTTTCTTTCCGCAATGAGGAACTTCAGAATTACAGCTTCGCTGGCGCCGTCGTTTCTGATTGGCAGAGCGGCGCATACAAGTCGCACGGCTTTGTCGGCAGCCGGCCGGGCGGCGCGATTTCCGCAGCTTGGGCGGTGATGAGCTATCTTGGTGAAGAAGGCTATACGAAGCTGACGCGCAAGCTCATCGACACGCGCAACTGGATGATCGAGGAAATCGAGTCGATCGAGGATTACAAAGTTCTCCGCAATCACTGCCTGATGATGCCTTTCCGCTCCGAGACGCTCGACATGCTGCGCGTGCTCGGCGGTCTCGTCGAGAGAGGGTATTTCCCTTGGGGCACGATGGAGCCTTTGATGGTTCATCCGTCAGCGGAACTTGTCGACGAAAGCGTCAACCGGAAATTCATCGCCGACCTCAAAGAGGTGACGAGCGGCGTCAAAAGCGGCGAAATCACTGCGGAAGCGCTGGCGACCTATATCTAGTCGCGGCGTTTCTTCCGCTACCCCTCCCGACTGCAGTTGCAAGCGCGCCGGCGGCCAAGGCCAATGCCGGCGCGTTTTTTCTTAGACGCCGCCAAGGCGGCGCAGCACATTTTGCGTGATCTTCTGAGTATAAGGCTCGCGCGCGTCGAGGCCCCACGCCCATTCCGTGCCGCTCGTTGAAAAGACTTCACCGCGTCCTTTCTTGAAGGAGACGATCGCGCTGGCGGCGCGGCGGATGGCTGCGCGGTTTTCGGCCGTGTCAGCGCCGCGAATTCGTTCCGCGACGAGCGAAGCGTCGGTGTGGCCGAGCCCCTTCGGCAAATGCGTCTTTTCAGATTCGCCAAGGCTCGCCGGCGCAAGTGCGATGATTTCCATGGCGGGGTCCGCCCCGTCCTCACCCGTCGGAACAGGCAGGCCATCATCGAGTTTGAAGGCGCAGCCATCCATTTCATAGCTGGCGAGGGCGACGTCTTCGCCGAACATGTCGCCATAGAAGAGGTTTGCTCCGTCGAGAGACCAGTGGTCTTCGTTGAAGACGGTGTAGCCTGCGGGCCGCGCACCCATGCAAAGCCCGATGCGGGAATAGCCGGCGCGTGTGAATGTCGTGCCCTTCATCTGCGTTTCCGGCCTGCCGATGACGGGATCGGCCCACATGCCAGTCATGAAACGCTCCTGATCCGTTCCCATGACCGGATCATCCCGGTGCGCATCATATTTGTAGCCGACCATCTGCCGGTCATTGTTCTCGAAACGCACTTGCCAGTAACAAGCGTTACCGCTGAAGAAGGCGGCGCGGCCCCCGTTTTCGACAAAGGTTTCGACGCAGTCGCGGTCCGCCCACGACCAGTACTCGTCGTGTCCGACGCTGAGATAACAGCGATGACCATCGAGGCAGTTCGGATTTCGGCGCAAGTCTTCCTGCGTCAGATAAGCGAGTTCATACCCCTCGCGTTCCGCCCATCTGGCGAAAACGTGCTCCCACTTGTTCATGTAGCCGGCTGCGGTGTCCCACAGGGAGAAGTCGAAATTCGCGATGCCATCGCGCAGAGCCTGCGGCGCTCCGGCGCCCTCGCCGAAACCGCGGTGAGTGAGGTCTGCGATCCGCGTCGGCGCGGGTGAGGCGATCAAATAGCGCGAGAAGGGCCGGTCGACGGAGACGATAGGCGAACGATCGGCATTGGTGTCGAGATGCGGCTCAACGGCGACCGTGACATCCGTTCCATAAAGACATTTTCCGCCCCAGGAATTGTAGGCGTTGTAAGTGTTTGTCGCGAGGACGAGCGCGAAGGGCGCTTTGGGTCCCCGGTCGTTCCTGACGACGAAAAAGTGCTCGCCGACGCCGCCATCGTTCAGCAATTGCAGCCGGTAATAGCCGCTCGGCCAGGCGGGATCGATTGATATCTCGAAGGAGACCGGCCAGTTGCAGCCATCGCGAAACGCGGTCGGAGAAAAAGGCTGCGGCGCGGCGTTGAGGTTTCGTTCCTCGAAGACCACGACATCTTCAGCGCCTATCCGCGTAATGCGGCAACCAAAGGAGCCGCCGGGGGCGGAAGCTCTGACCGCCATTTTTTCGCCGGGGCTGTAACTCAGATGATCCGTGTAACACCAAAGCGAGGTTTCGTAATATGCGATAGAACGACGGGTCACGGATCATCACCTCCGAAATTTTATCGGCGCTCGCAGCCTTCAATCCGGAAGAGGGGAACTGCAGCAATAGAATAACCGCTGGCGCAACGCAGTTTTACCAGCGCTTGCGCCTTGGCCGGTGATTCAAAATATCAGAGGGACTATCATGTTACAACTCGAATCGGGGCGCCCCATCAGGAGGGAGGTGAGGCGATCGGGAACGTAGTCGATTGTGGCGCCGGGGTTTATTGCGACTGCGAAAAATACAATTCTACTGTGAGAAAGTACGTCAAAGGACGGTTTCTTTCCTCGTCGCCCCTTTGGGTGTTGCGAGTCGGTCACAATCGATGACCTCGCTGTATCTGAGGGAACCTCTTAATATTGCAATCACAAACTTGAGCATCTATCATGTTTCTATTGATGTAAGGAGCCGCCATTCGTCCCGGAGGCAAGCCGGGCGCAAAGGCGCGCTTCAAAAGAAAAAGCAAGGGAAAGCGTTCCGTCTTTCCATCATCGGGGATTATCAATGAGCGGTAGGATGCATCAGCAATTCAAGCGTCAGTTCTGGTCAACCGCGGCGGTCGCCGCCATCGTCCTTGCGGGAGGCGCTACGCCGGCTCTCGCCCAGATCGACGAGATTGTCGTCAGCGCTCAGAAGCGCGAGGAATCGCAACAGGATGTGCCGCTCGCCATTACGGCGCTTGACGACAAGCTCCTCGACGAATCGAGCATCGACAATTCTTTCGAGCTTTCGCTGAAGACGCCGAGCCTCGTCCTGACCGCGAACGGATCGAACGGCCAGCCCTATATTCGCGGCGTCGGCACAGACATCATTAACCCGGGTACTGAATCGAGCGTCGCGGTCAATTTCGCCAATATCTATCTGCCGCGCCCCGATGGGTCGATTACGGAATTTTTCGATCTCAACCGGATCGAAGTCGTCAAAGGCCCGCAGGGAACGCTCTATGGCCGCAACGCGACTGCGGGCGCGATCAATATCATTCCCGAGCGTCCGGGCGATGAATTCGAGGCTTATATCAGCGGCATTTATGGCAGCTATGATCGCGCGCGTGTTGAGGGCGCCGTCAATGTGCCGTTGACGGATCGCCTGGCGGTTCGCGCTTCCGGCGTATTCGTGCGGCGCGATGGTTATATCGACAATTTGACGCTCAACCGCACGGAGGACGATGAAGATCTCTGGGGCGGCCGTCTGCAGGCGCAGTATGACGATGGCGAGAAAATCACCATTCTTGCGGGCGTCGAATGGGTTCGCGAAGACTCCTCGCGCGGAGGCATCACCATTCCGGAATATGATCCGGCGATCCCGGCCTTCGCGCTTGGCGCGAGGCCGACTTCCGATCCCTATACGACTTATGCGAACATTCCTGGCGAGGTCGACCGGGACCACCTCATCAGTTTCCTCGATGCGACCATCGATCTTGGCGACGTGAAGTTCCGCTCGATTACGGGCTATGTGAAAACGCAGGGCGAGAATTATCTCGATCTCGACGGTACGGAGATCGAGTTCGCGCGAGATATCGAGCAAACGAGATCGAAGTCCTTCACGCAGGAATTCCAGCTTCTTTCAGACAGCGACGGCCCACTCCAGTGGGTCGCAGGCCTTTATTATCTGCATGAGAAGGCCAACCAGATCTTCCCGCTGACGATTTTCGACGGCCTTGCGTCTCAAACCTATGTGTCGTCGAACAATGTGGACGCGTTCGCAGTGTTCGGTCAGGGTACGTACAACATAACGGACCAATGGAGACTCACGCTCGGCGGGCGCTATTCCTATGAAGACAAGGAAGGCGCCTATACGATGAACGTGACGGATCTCGCGGGCGGCATTCTTCTGCCGGCGCCCGGCGTGATAGACGTCGCGAACACGCCATCCGAGCATTGGGGTTCGTTCACGCCACGCGTCGCCATTGAGTACAGGATTGACGACGCCCGAATGGTCTACGCTTCCTATTCGCGCGGCTTCAAGAGCGGGGGCTTCAACCTCAACGGGGCCGGGGAGATTTTCGATCCGGAGAAGATCTCAAGCTATGAAGTCGGCCTCCGCGCGGAATGGCTCGACAGCAAGGTGCGCACGAACCTCACCGGGTTTTATTACGACTATAGCGACCTTCAGGTGAACTATTTCGATGGCGTCATCACGGTCATCGACAATGCGGCCGCTGCGGAAATCTACGGCCTTGAAGGCGAGCTGCTCGCCTCGCCGAACGAATATATCGACTTCGATTTCGGCGTGACCTGGCTCGATGCGACTTATGACGAGTATCTCTTCGATGGCGTCACCGATCTCAGCGGCAACAGAATGCCGCGCGCGCCGAAAGTGACGGCGACGGGCGGGTTGCAGTTCAACGTTCCCATCCCGAATGTCGGCAAGGCGACCTTCCGCGGCGACTTTCGTTATCAGTCGGATGTTTTCTACAGCCAGCTTAACGACCCGAGGGTCGCGCAGGACAGCTTCATCCTCGTCAATACGCGCGCTGCGCTCGCGCTTGGCGAAGAGGGCAAGATCGAACTCGCCTTCTATGGCGAGAACCTAACGAAGGAAGTCTACCGTCAGAACGTCATTCCGGTGCCGGGCGTGCTAGGAAATCTTCAATTTTTCGGCGCGCCGCGCGTGTTCGGCGCTCAGGTGACGCTGCGTTACTAAAGCAGGGCGCGAATGGCGGTTTACCCAGCGCCCATTGCTGAAGTGAAGAGCCGGACCTTTCCGATGGAGAGAAGGAATGGTCCGGCTCGCCAGGTCGTCGGCGATGCCTGCTCTTGCCTGCTGCGCGAAAGCAGCGCCAAATCCGTTTCCCGTATCCTCATCCGGAGCAGCAGATGAAACTCGCCGAATATGCGCGGCATGACGCGACGGCGCTCGCCGAGCTTGTGCGAAACCGCGAAGTAAAAGCGAAAGAACTCGCCGAGCTCGCATATGAAGCGATCTCGCTGGTCAATGGCGACCTCAACGCCGTCATCGAAGAAACGCGTAATGAGGCGCTACGCACGCTTTCAGAGGGCGCGCCCGCAGGGCCGTTTGAAGGCGTGCCGTTTCTCGTCAAAGACGTCGGGATGCATTATGCGGGCGTGCCGTCTGAAATGGGCAGTCGCCTGTTGAAAGGCGTTTCGATGCCGACCGACAGCGAGCTCGCCGCACGCTGCAAGCGGGCAGGGCTTGTGCTTGTCGGGCGCACCAACATTCCGGAACTCGGCGCGAACGCGTCGACCGAGCCGGTCCTCAATGGTCCGACGCACAATCCATGGAACCTTGCGAATTCGCCCGGCGGATCGAGCGGCGGCGCGGCCGCAGCTGTCGCCGCGGGAATTACGCCCATCGCGCACGCCAATGATGGCGGAGGATCCATTCGTATTCCTGCGGGGCTCTGCGGCCTGTTCGGGCTGAAACCGACGCGCGGCCGGCATCCCTGGGGTCCCGATGTCGACGAAGGCATTTTCGGCCTCGGCGTCGAGCATGTAGTCACCAGGACAGTGCGCGACAGCGCTGCGTTTCTCGACGCCGTCCACGGCAGCGATATTGGCGCGCGCTATCTCCTCCAGAAGCCTGACATCAGTTTCCTCGAAGCGAGCAGGCGCGATCCTCGTCGTCTCAAAATCGCCTTCTGCGTGGACAGCCCGGACGGCGCGCAGCCGGTCGATTCGGTTTGCAGGCAGGCGGTGCTCGACACCGCCAAATTCTGCGAAGAGCTCGGCCATGACGTCTTCGAAGCAAAGCCCGATATCGCGTTTGAGGAGTCCTGCGCCATCTTCCGCGATGTCGGCGCGCCGGGCATCGCCGCCGGCATGCTCGCAGCGAGCGCTCAACTTGCCCGGCCGATCAACGCCGATACCGTCGAACCGACAAGCCGCGCGCTCATCCGGCGCGGTCAGGAAATGTCCGCGATCGATTTCGCCGGCGCCTTCGCGCTTATGAACAATGTCAGCCGGCGTCTCGGCCATTTTTTCACGACGTGCGATATCTGGCTGACTCCGGTTATCACGCTGCCGGTTCTGCCGCTGGGGCGGCTGAATGCGCAGGATGAAAGCCTCGATGCCGCAGGCTGGGTCCGCAAGATTATGGAGATCACGCCTTTTACGGCCATGTTCAATGGCTCCGGCCAACCCGCCATGTCCGTTCCGGTTCAGTGGACGGCGGACGGTCAGCCGATCGGCATGCACTTCGTCGCGCGGTTTGCTGAGGAGACGACGCTCTTCTCGCTCGCCGGGCAGATTGAACGCGCAAGGCCCTGGATAGGCCGCACGCCGCCTCACGGCGTGCTTGGGCGCATGGGTTGAGCAAACTGGTTGCTTGCCGCGTCGTCGGCCTTGTGTGCAATCTCTTCGCCGCTTTGCACATTTGCGGCCACAGAAAAGAGACGAGTGCGGATCGATGACGACAGCGGTCGATGTAAACAGCCCAAAGACGCTTTGGTCAGCCAATGTGCTCGGCACGATTGGCGTGCTCTCCTTCATCGTCGAACCGGGGCTTGTTCAGGGTTTTGTTTCGAAGCTGGGGTTGAGCGAGGCCGCCGCAAACGATCTCGCTTTTGCGGAGATGATCGGCATCGCGATTGCGACCTACGCGATCGCCGCCATCGGCGCGAAGCTCAGCTGGCGGACGACTGTCGGCGCATGCCTCGCGATCGGGGCGGCGATGAACGTCGTTTCCGCCTTTGTCATCGATCCGTCCTTACTGAAGGCGACGCGCTTCGTCACCGGTCTTGCGGAAGGCGGCGTCATCGCCATCAGCTGGGCGATTGTTTCGATGACGGCGAGGCCGGAGCGAAATTTCGCGCTCTATCTCACCTTGCTCCTTGTCTATAGCGCGCTCGCCTTCTGGGGCATGCCGCTTGCGCTTTCGACGATCGGCCTCAAAGGAATCTTTCTGTTCTGGGCGGCGCTCACGGCGGTGTCGCTCGTCACCGTCAATTACCTTCCGCACTCGATGGAAGAGCGCGCGCATCCGAGCCCGACATCGGTCGATCTATCACTGCCATTTCTCATAGCAGCGCTCGCCGGCGTCTTGCTCTTCAATATCGCAGTCGGCGTTTCGTGGACCAACATCTTCCTCATCGGCATGGAGATCAGCCATGACGAGCAGGCGGTTGCGAATGCCTTACTGGTTGCGCAAATCGCTGCAGTCGGCGGCGCGCTTGGCGCCGTTTATGTCGAGCGGCGTTACGGCAGGTGGCGGCCGATGGGCGTAGGAATCCTTGGCGGGGCCGGCTTTCTTGTTCTTCTCCTGCTCTATCCGAATTACACGGTGTTCTTTCTTTCAGCGTGCGGCCTCGCTGTGCTCTCCAACTTTGTCGTGCCGTTTATCCTCAGCGAAGCGAGCGACATGTCGACGACAGGCGAGATGATGACGCGCGCTGTTGCAATGCAAATGACGGGCATCGCGGCGGGGCCGTTCCTTGCGGGGCGCATTCTCAATTTCGCGGCAGGGTTCACCATCGTTAAAGTGATGGCGATCCTTCTGCTGGTTCTGAGCTTTCTGGCGCTCATCCCGCCAATGCTCGAGCGTCGAAGGATAATGGCGAAGAGTCCGGCCTGAGCGTTGTTGTGTCGCGCTCTATGCTTCCGGCATGCGCGCGAAGAGTTCGATTACATCTTCAGCGCTCATCGTGAAACCGAACCCCGTGAACTTGTTGATCGTGTACGCCGCTGCGTCCGCGCGATAGGTCGTCGTGCCATCGCTGACGATCTTCACGACATAGCCGAGATCAAGCGCCGCGCGCGCCGTCGTCTCGACGCATTCGTCCGCGACGAAACCGCAAATGAACAGGTGTTCGACGCCCATATTGCGTAAAGTGGAGTCGAGCGAGGTGCCGGCGAAGGAGCCGCTCGCGGTCTTGGTGATGACGATTTCACCGGGCAGGGGCGCTGTTTCGGGGAGAAACTCTGTCGCCGGATCGCCCGGCGGAAAGCGCCAACCGAGGCGGCGATGAAGCGCGCCGGTGTCGCGCGCGCAGGAAGAGAGCGACTGGATCTTCACATGCACCGGCGCGACGCCATGCGCCCGCGCGGCATCCAGCACCTTCACACAGTTCGAAAGCGCGCGCTTGAAACGAGCATCGTAATCGGCGAGGGCGTCTGCAACAGCGCCTTCCGGAAGGCCAGCCTTCACCGCCTTGCTTGCAAGATAAGCAGGCTCGGCGAGATGCTGAATATCGACAAGCAGCAACGCTGAATTGGCTTTGGTCGCTTCCGATGGCGGAACGGCCGAAAGATATGATGTGGCGAGAACATCCTCAATGCTGAGCGCGCCGCCCGGATTGGTCATTCGCTTCACCTTAGTGCTACGGGATCTGGGTTAGATCAGGCGAACGGGTTATAGCTCGCCTGCTGGAGTTCGCGCCGGCCTTCCTCGCTGAGCAGGCTGTCCATGCTGAGCGTGAATACGCGCGCGACAAGGTCTTTATCGTTGTGGAGCTCGCGAGCCACATATTCAATCTGCTCGCCGATGTATTGGTGCGCGAGACCGAATGCGACCGATTGCAGAAGCGTCATCGCGAGATCGAGATTGACGTCGACGAAGAGGTCCAGCTCGATCGCTTCCACGATCAGGCCGCGGACGAGCGTCAGCGTTTCATCGCGTTGCTGCTGGTAGCGTTTCGAACGGAGGATTTCATCCGTCTCGAAATATTTCATCAGCAGGAAGAAGCCGGGATAGGTCTGTGCGAAATGAACGTAGGCGTAACCGATGCCGAGCAGCTTCTGGAGCGGCGAGGGCGCGGCGACCTTGAGCGCATAATCGCGGAACTGCTTTTGAAGCGTGTAACCGACAATGGCGGTCTCGACGAGCAACGCCTGCTTGCTATCGAAATGCTTGTAGATCGCCGGCTGAGAGGTGCCGACGAGCGCGGCGACATCCTTCAGCTGGAACTGGGCGGAGCGGCGCTCCCCTATCAGTTGTGCGACGGCGTCGATGATGGCGTTGCGAAGGTTTCCGTGATGATAGCCGGTTTTCTTCTGAATCTCGTCGTTTCGGGCGAGTTCGGCATCGGGCATGGGCGCGCCTCCGCAAGGGACTTCTTCCAGCGAGCCGCCTTCGGAACGTTCTCCGCAGGGCGGCCCCTTTCGGGAATGCCGGGCGAGGCTAGCCCGGAATTGAGAGATTGACAAAGGAAAGTTAATCCAATTAACATTTTCGCTCGTGCGAGAGCCCGGCGGCGGGGAGGCTTGGCGTTCAGCACCCAAACAAATGTAAGGGATGGGGATATCCATGAAGTTCAGCATGCTTTTGACCGCCAGCTGCGCCGCTCTCTCGGTTGCGGTTTCATCGACCACTGCATTCGCGCAATCGGGCGGTGAGTCGGGCGCGCGCACCTCGCAGGACGAAGTCATCGTTACGGCGACCCGCCGCGCCGAAAAACTCTCGGAAGTTCCGATCGCGATTTCGGTGTTCGGCGCCGACGATGTCGATCAGACCAGCATTCGCGAACTCTCCGAATTGTCCGAGTACATCCCGAACGTCGAAATCTCCGGCCACAACGATTTCCGTTCGGTCATCACCATTCGCGGCGTCGGTTCAAACTCGCGCAATATCGGTTTCGACAGCCGCGTCGGCGTTTATGTCGACGGCGTTTACATGGGCCAGTCGCCGGCCGTGAACCAGGAGCTGCTCGACCTTGAGCGCGTCGAAGTTCTGCGCGGTCCGCAAGGCATGCTCTTCGGCAAGAACACGGTCGCGGGCGCAATCAGCCTTGTGACGAAGAAGCCGTCATTCGACGACTTCTCCGCGAAAGTGACGGCCGACATCGGCAATTACGATTATCGCGAATTCAAAGGCATTGTGAACTTGCCGCTGAGCGACATCGCCGCGGCGAAGTTCTCGATCGCGAAAACGGACCGCGACGGCTACATCAAGAACATCTCGACCGGCAACTACCTCGATACGAAGGACGTCTGGGCCTATCGCGCGCAGCTTCGCCTTCAGCCGACGAACAATTTCGAGGCGAACTTCGCTTTTGACGGCCTCAATGCAGACAACCTCATTCTCGTCGGCGAACCGCTCACCGATACCTTCGGCGTCATGAGCGTGCCTTTCGCGCCCGAGAAGCGTCAGGTCGCCTTCAACTTCGATCCGAGCGAAAATCGCGACATTTATGGCGGCGCGGCGGACCTTGAATATCGTTTCGATAATGGCTTCATTCTGAAGAGCATCACCGGCGTTCGCGACACGCACGCGTACTACACCAACGCGACCGATTACGCTCCGATCGACCTCATCTCAATCCAGTACACGGACAAGTTCCGTCAGTATTCGGAAGAGCTACAGCTCATCTCGCCGTCGGACAGCCGGTTGACCTATATGGCCGGTCTCTACCTCTACAAGCAGAAAGCGCATACGCAGCGCGACGTCATCCTCGGCTATGACTTCTATGAGAGCTTTATCGGGCCGGTCGTCGGGCCGAGCGTCGCCCCGTTGCTGATGCTTGATCCGAACAACCTCTCGCAAGCGGAACTTGCGCTGATCGCTTCGGTCGTTGGTTTCGGCCCTGAAGGTTCGCTCGTTTACAACAGCGGCGACGTCGAGACGAAGAGCATCGCCGGTTATATCAATGGCAGCTTCGACTTCACCGATCGTCTCACGCTCGGTTTTGGCGGACGCTACAGCATTGAAACGAAAGAGGTGAACTGGCTTCTCGACGGACGCAATTCCGGCCTCTTCTTCATCGGTTCGACCGGCACGGATCCATTGAACCCGTCGCCGCTCGTGAACGACCGCACCGACAAGTTCTTCTCGCCGGCGGTGAGCCTCAGCTACGCCATTACCGACTCGGCGAACGCCTATGCGAAGTTCTCGTCCGGCTATAAGAGCGGCGGCTTCAACCTCGACTATATCAACGCCAACGAACTTGCGGCCAATAGCGGTCTCGAATTCGACAAGGAGACCGTCGACTCCTACGAACTCGGCCTCAAGAGCTCATTCTTCGACAAGCGCCTGACGCTCAACATCGCCGCCTTCCTGTCGAACTATGACAACTATCAGGTCAACCAGTTCGTCGATCTCGGCGGCGGCCGCACGTCGATCCGCATCACCAACGCCGCGAGCGTGAAAACCAAAGGCGTGGAAGTCGAGTTCAGCCTTCAGGCGACGGACGACCTGATGATCCAGGGCTCGGCGGGCTATCTCGACGCGGACTTCGACTCGTTCCCGGGCGGCGGCACGGCGGGCGCTGACGCCTCCGGCAAGAAGCTGATCAATGCGCCGGAATTCTCGGCGGCGATCGGCGGCGTCTACATGCGCGACATCCCGGCGATCGACAGCACGTTCATGATGCGCGCCGACCTTACCTATACGGGCGGCCAGTTCACTACGGTCGACAACATCAAGTCAGTCACGCTCGCGAGCACGCAAACGGTGCCCTACGGCTTCATCGATGAGATGACCCTCGTCAACGGTCGGATCGGGCTGATGATGCATGACGACATGTTCGAGGTCTTCCTGTGGGGCCGCAACCTCACGAATACGGACGGCCTTGTCGACGACTTCCGCGACTTCTTCGGCACGCTCGTCAACCACCCGAATATCGGCCGCACCTACGGCGTCGGCATCGTCGCGAACTTCTAATCGCGACTTTCAAAAGGCGAATTCCTTCCATGCGGACGCGATTGCGCGTCCGCATGGTCGGGTCGCCGGAACGGGATGACAAATGCATCGCGGCAAAATCGAAGCGCGGGGTCTGAAGCTCAGCTATGTTCGCCAGGGGCCGGTTGGCGCCGCCGATGGACTGACGATCGTCCTGGTGCATGGGAACTCGGCGGCGAAGGAAGTTTTCGCGCCGCAATTTGACTATTTCAAAGACAAGCCAATCGGACTCCTTGCGATCGACCTGCCGGGGCATGGCGCGTCCGATAACGCGACGACGCCGGAGACGGCCTATACGATCCCCGGTTACGCCGATGCGATCGGCGACGCGATCAGCGCGCTTGTCGAGGGCGACTACATCGTCGCCGGCTGGTCACTTGGCGGGCACATTGCGCTTGAACTGGCGGGAAGGGACAACAAGGCGCCAAACCCGTCCTTCAAAGGACTCGTAATCTTCGGGACTCCGCCCGTCGGGCCCGGCATGGAGAATGTCGAGAAGGCGTTCCTGCCGGCGACATTCGAGTCGGCGACGCAGGAGGCGGCTCCGTCCGACGCCATGCTTCAGACTTATGCGCGGTTCGTATACGGAACGCTTGATCCGATCCCGGAGGCGTTTGTCGCTTTCGCAAAGCGCACGGACGGAATCGCCCGCCAGGTCATGGTGCAGCACTGGATGAGCGGGACTGACGGTTTCAATCAGGCCGCCACTGTGGCGACTTGGGAAAAGCCGATTTGCGTGATGCACGGAAATCACGACGCCTTCGTCTCTCTCGACTATCTCAAATCCTTGGCGTGGAAGAATCTCTGGGATGCAAAGGTGTTCGAGTTTCCGAAGTGCGGCCATGCGCCGTTCCTTGAGGCGCCGGCGCAGTTCAACGCGGTCCTCGGCGAGTTCGCTTCAGGCGTTCTGTGAGAATGCGCCGGTGAAGGGTTATTTTTCAGAGAGTTATAGCGAGGGGCGGGAAAAGTTCCTGAACGCTTGCGCGAAAGCGGGGCTGAAGGTTCGCTCCTATGTTCACCCGGAGCGTAAAGGGCATGACGGGGAAGTTCTCGCCACGGACTGCGCGTTCGTCGGCCCGCTCGACGCCAAGAGGATCATTCTCGCAAGCTGCGGAACGCATGGCCTTGAAGCGGCGGCTGGCGCAGCGACGATCCTTCAATGGCTCGAAGAAGGCGGGCCGTCTGCTCTGCCGCCGGGCGTCGCCATTTTGTTCGTGCACGCGGTAAACCCGTTCGGCTGGGCCCATGCGAGCCGAGGCAATGAAGACGGCATTGATCTCAACAGGAACTCGATCGACTTTGCTGCGCCGCCGCCGGAAAATGCAGCGTATTCCGAGCTTCACGATCTCGTCGTCAATGCGGACGTGACGGAAGCCGGGCTTGAGGCGTTCACCGCCGCCTTTTTTGACTTCGTGCAGCGAAAAGGGCTCGCTCACGCGATCCATGGCGCGTCGGCGGGCCAGTATGTGCATCCAGATGGGTTGAGCTATGGCGGGGCGACGCTGAGCTGGTCCTGCGAGACGATGCAGGCCATCGCCCGCGCTTACCTCTCGCAGGCCGAACTGGTTCTGATGATCGACTGGCATACGGGGATTGGCCCCTTCGGCGAGCCATTTTTCATCATCGACGTTCCAAAGACGGAACCCGGCTATGCGCTCGCCGCGTCCTGGTGGCCTGAGCATGCGATCCACAGCGACGACATTCTTGAGGATGCGACGCCGGGCTATACGGGCCTGCTCACCGTCGGGCTGAGGAATGCGCTGGCGCGCGTCAGCAAGGCGCCGTTTGTCGGCGTCGTCATCGAGTGGGGCACTTACGAAGTAAGCGCCATGCTTCAGGCGCTGGTGATGGACAACTGGCTGCGCACGCATCGCGATCTCGCCGGGGAGCCGCTTTTCGAAGACGTTCGAGCGCGCCTTATCGAGCGGTTCTATCCGTCTTCGCCGGCATGGCGCGAAAGCGTGCTCGAGCAATCCCGCGCCATTTATGCGGAAGCGATCGCGGGCGTCGCCAATTGGCGATAGCGCCTGCGCTTACTGAGCCGTATATCCTCCGTCAACGACATATTCAGCGCCGGTGACGAAGCTGCTGTCATCCGAAGCAAGGAAAGCGACGACGGCCGCCACTTCCGCCGGCTCGCCAATGCGCCCGAGCGGATGGAAGGCCGCCATCATCTTTTCGGCTTCCGCTTCTGACGCATTGAACGCCTTGCTCGCCATTTCGAGGCCGCTCTTCGTGCGAATGAGGCCGGGATGCACGCTGTTCACGCGGATCTTGTAGCCGCGCGAGCCGCAATAGACCGCGAGGCTCTTCGAGAAAAGACGTACGCCGCCTTTCGCCGCTGAGTAGGGGATGACCGAGGGGGAGCCGACAAGGCCTGCGACTGACGAAACGTTGATGATCGACCCGCCGCCGGTCTTCTGCATATGTTTAATGGCGAGCTGACAGCCAATGAACGTGCTGTCGAGATTGAGGCTGATGACCTTGCGCCAGGCATCAAGCGACAAGGTTTCGATATCGGAAAAGGTTCCGCCGCCGGCATTATTGACGAGGCAGTGAATGGCGCCTTCGCGCTTCAGGAGTTCGTCAAAGACGCCATGCCAGTCGCCTTCTGAAACGGCGTCGTGCTTGCGGCCGTAAGCGACGCCGCCGGCCTTGTTGATCGCCTCCGCGCGCGCCATCGCGCCGTTTTCATCGATATCGGTGCAATAAACGCGCGCGCCCTCTTTCGCGAGCGTTTCGGCCATCGCCGCGCCAAGGCCTTGCGCCGCACCCGTCACGAGAGCCACTTTGTTTGTCAAACGCGCCATTTATCTTTCCTTCCCTAACTGCCTGCCTTCAGGAAATGCAGGATTTGATTTTGCGTTTCTGCGTCATTCAGAAACGAGATGTGTCCGCCGGCTCGGTCGATGACGCGCGCTTTGGGGCCGGTCGATGCGAGTTCTTCAGCCTCCGCCTCGAAGATGATCGGCTTTGTCGCTGCGCGCAGAACGAGCGTCGGCTTAGTCACTGCGCGATACGCTTCGCGCATATCGAAGTCTTCAGGGGAGTGCGTGAACTGGAAGCTTAATCTGGGATCGTGATGCGAGGTGAATTGACCGTCATCGCGTCGGCGCGACCAGGCGACAGCGATGTTCCGGAAGAAGTCATCGCCTTCCGTGACGCCGCCGCGCGTCAGGAACTTGCGTAAATGGGCTTCGTAGCCAGGAAACTCGTCAAAGCCGAGGGGGGAGGCGAGCATGACCCGAAGCGGCTCGTGCAACGCCTTGTCGAGGACGAGGCCGACTTCGTTGAGGATAAGACGCCGAACAGGAATGGAAGCATTTGCCGCCGCAATCGATATCCCAAGGAATCCGCCCACGGAAGAACCGAGCCAATCCAGCTCCTTCACGTTTTTTTCGGCAAGCAAACCGAGGACGGCGCGCGCATTGCCGGCGAGGCTGTAGTCGGCTTCCGGCGCAGGCGACCAGCTTGAAAGGCCGCAGCCGGGCGCATCCGGCGCGATAACGTAATGGCCGTGAGCGGCGAGGGCGCTCGCCAGCGGGGCGTGGTCGGAGCATCGCCCGGTCAGAGCGTGCCAGATGACGACAGCGCGTTCGCCGGGCGCGCCCCATTCAAGATAGTGAAGGGAAGTTCCCCCGATCTGGGCGAAGCGGGAGCGGGGCTGCGTCATGATGAAGGCTTTCCGTGCAGTCGTGATTCGGTGTCGTCGGCGGTTCGCGCAGGGCGTAGGCGGCGGTGAAAGAAGGCTAGAACGATCGTTTTAGTCACGTCAAACGGAAACATGAAAATTCATCAGATTTTTTGAAGGAAAAATAAAAACACGTAAAAACAATAGATTATACAAATTCTACCAAAGCGGGTTCCGACCGACCCTAGTTGACAAGAGACCAGTCTCGATGGCACAGAAAGAACGAACGTTCTATAAGGGCTTAAGCCCACAGCAAAGAATGGTCAGGGATGGAACACGACACGCCCATGGATGCGTCTATCGACGGCAATGGCGAAGGCGCGCGCGATCAGCTCATTCGCGTCGCGATCGATCTGTTTGCTGAGAACGGCTACGCCGGCACGTCGATCCGGGACATCGCGAAGCGCACGGGCAAGAGCGTTTCGAACGTCTATCACTACTTTCAGAACAAAGAGGATCTCTGGCTTGCGATCATCGGCAAGACGGTCAATGAGCTGCCGGAGAAGCTGCGCAAGGTCGCGCTGAGCGAGGGCGAGCCGGTTGAACGTTTCGTTCGGCTGATGAAAACCCACCTCGCGGAAGGCGTGAACTTCCAGCAGGAAACCAAGATTTTCTTCATCAATGAAGGCAGCCTCTCGCCGCAGGGACGCACTTCCAATCGCCGCATCCAGAAGGAGATTCTGGACATCTATGTCGGCCAACTTCGCCTGCTTCAGTCGCACGGGCTTATCCGTACGAAGAATGTGAAGATCCTCGCTTTCAACATTCTCGGCGTCCTCAACTGGCATCTTCGCTGGTTCAACAATGAAGGGGAGCTTTCCGCCGAGGATGTGCACAACGAAATGATCGACTTCATCCTGTACGGCTCCTGCGGGCTGCCGCGGGATGGCATGAAATGAACTCGGCCGCGCGGTCGTTCGCGGTTGCGTGAAGCTTTAAATTTGGATTGAAGCGCAGATGGGTTACACGGTTGATATCGATACGGGCGGTACGTTTACGGACGGGTTCATCGCCAATGGCGCCGACTTCAGAACGGTGAAAGTTCCGACGACGCCGCATGATCTGACGCAATGTTTCCTGAATTGCATCGAGGCGGCGGCCGGCGCCTTCGGCAAGAAGACGGAAGATTTCCTGTTCGACACGGACATTATCCGCTTTTCCAACACAATCGGCACCAACTCGATTATTCAGCGCGATGGATCGAAGATCGGCCTCATCGTTTCAAAAGGCATGGCGGAATTGGCGCCGGTCGCGGTCGAGGACGACAAGAGGCCGCTGGTCGAGTCGGGCCTTGTCGTCGAGATCAATGAAGAAATTGATGCGCGGGGCGAAGTCGCCGCTGCGCCGTCGCGCGATGCGGTGCTCACCGCCGCCCAGGCGCTGATCGACAGCGGGGCGCGCGGCATTGTCATCGCGCTGCGCAACTCGGAGCTTAACGCCGCAAATGAGCGTGCGGCGCGCCGCATCATCAAGGATGAATATCCGCGCGACTATCTCGGCTCGGTGCCGGTGTTTCTTGCGAGCGATGTATCTCCGCGCGCGGGCGCGCTGGAGCGCCTCAACTCAGCGGTGCTCAACGCCTATATTCACGCCAAGCTCTCGCGGCTACTCTACAAGGCCGGCGAAGATTTGCGCCAGCGTCAATATCGGGGCACGCTTTTCATCTGTCACAACAATGGCAGCATCGCCCGCGTCGCGAAGACGCGCGCCATCAACACCTACAATTCCGGCCCGTCCGCCGGCCTTTACGGCGCGAAAGCGGTTGGCGATCTCTACGGCTTCGATGCGGTCATCTCTACCGATATGGGCGGCACGTCCTTCGACATTGGTTATGTGAAGGGCGGCCAGACGAGCTATTCGCTGCGACCTGACGTTGAAGGCTTCATGTGCAATCTGCCGATGGCGGCGGTGCTGGCGCTTGGCGCCGGCGGCGGTTCGATCGCGCGCGTTGAAAACGGTGCGCTCAAGGTTGGCCCGCAATCGGCTGGTGCTTTGCCGGGCCCGGCGGCGTTCGACCTTGGCGGCGCGGAGCCGACGGTGACGGACGCCAATGTCGTCCTTGGCATTCTCGATCCGGAATATTTCCTTGGCGGCAAGATGCGCCTCAACGCAGAAAAGGCGCGCAGCGTCATCGAGACGAAGATTGCAAAGCCGCTAGGAATATCGGTTGAAGAGGCGGCGCTCGCAATTCGCCAGACGGTCGAAGCCAGCATGGGCAAGGCGGTCGCGCGCGTGTCCGTTAATGCTGACGGCGAAAACAGCATGATCATCGCCTATGGCGGCGCGGGCGGCCTCCACGCCTGCGGGATCGCAGAAGCAGCAGGCATGAGCAAGACGCTCATGACGCCGTTCTCCGCCGTCTCGTCAGCATTCTCATCATCGCTGATGGATGTCGGCCACGTTTATTATCGCCGCGTCGGACTGGAGTTTTCGACGTCGATCGATGCAGATGCGATCCGTTCGGCGCTCGCTGACATGTGGGCGGAAGCGCGCCGCGACATGCGCGGCGAAGGCTTCGACGCCGCCGCCACGACATCGAAAGCGCAGCTCTTCCTCGGCAAAGGCGACGCCGAAGTCCTCATTCCCTGTGAAGAGAACTTCTTCGAAAGCCCGGAAGCGATCGCCGCGATCGTCAAGGAAGCGCAAGCAAAGCTCGCCGATCTCGGCGCACCCGGTTCCAGTCCGCTCATGCTGTCGACGCTCGGCCTGTCGGTTTCAGCATTGGTTCCGCACTATCAGATCACGGAGAGCGCCGAGGGCTCGGAAGATGCGTCCGTCGCCCTCAAGGGTGATCGGCCGATTTACGACGCCAAGCGCGGCCAGTTCGTCGATGCGATGATCTATCGCCGCGAGAAAATGAAGCCGGGAATGAAGGTCTCCGGTCCGTGTCTCGTCGAAAGCGATCAGACGACGGTCGTGGTCGAAAAAGGCTGGGGCCTGAAGATTGATCGCTTCAACAATATTCTCCTGTCAAAGGCGTAAGCGCTCATGAAAATCCATGTCACCGAATATCTCGACGTCGATCTCAATAGCGAGAAATGGTGCTGCAATCGCTGCGGCCATGAAATTGAGAACGCTCGCGAAAACTACAAGAAGGGGTGCCTCATCGCCGAGCGCGAGATGAACGAAGTGCATCCCCCGATGGCGAGCGGGCAGGCCTTCTCGTTCCAACCGGATACGGATTATTGCCGCCTCATCGAGATCTATTGCCCAAGCTGCGGCGTGATGATCGAGAATGAATATCTCCCGCCGGGTCACCCGCTGACGCATGAGATCGAAATCGATCTCGATGCGCTCAAGAAGAAATATCTGGAGAGCCAGAAACGCTGATGTCGCGCGCGCGGTTCGACATATTCCGGTCTGGCGGGGAGGGCGCTTGCGCCTTTCTGCCGCTGATCGATGATCTGTCGCAGCGCGTGAGCGGCGAAAGCGAAGCAGCGATGCGCGCCGAGGCGACGCTCTGGGCGCGCGGCCTTGCAAGGACAGCGCATTTTCTGGGTGCGGACGCCGTCATCATCGGTTTCGACCCGTCCTTTGCAATCGCCGCCGCGCGGGCGGACGAAAGCGCGCCGGAAGAAAATCCGAATTTCGCAGTGTTCCTTGACGCTATCAAAATGCTGGTGGCGACCGAAAAAGAGCGCCTCGGCGTGATTGCGTGCCTGCCAGGGCCGTGCCTTCTCGCGCAGGCGCTCGACGTGGCAACGCCCGCTGACGCAAAAGAGGAAAGCTCAGCGCTCGTTCGCGCAGTCTGCGAATGTCGCCCGGACATGGTGATGCTGCGCGAGGATGACGCCATTGGGGCTGTCGGCGTGGCGCATCAGAAATCTTACAGCGCTCTTCGAAATGTTGCTTCCTACTACGACATTCCGCTTTGCGTAAGCATCGAGCGGATGAACACGAATGAAATCGCGCCCATAGGCAAGCTTCGTCCCGCCTTTCTGAGACTCGGCGCGGATGCCGCGGGCGCGCCGATGACTGCGGCGCAGTTCGCCGCCGGCGTTGAGGTGACGGGCGTGATGGAGCCGGTTGACTTCAGCGACGAGGAATCCGCGACGCGCGCTGTCGCCGCCGCCGGGGAGAACGGCGCGAGAGCGATCACGTCTCTTGGTCAAATTGCAAAAGATTGCGATCTCGAAGCGGTTCGTCGGATCTGCGGCGAGATTAACAAGAATGCTGCTTAAGGGTTGAAACATGTCGGCGAGTGAGATGATTGGCGATCAGGCGGTTTTCGATGTCGGGATCGATGTCGGCGGAACGTTTACGGACTTTTTCTGCACGGCCTCAGAAAAAACGTCGCAAGCCTGCAAAACGCCGACGACGCACTACGACCTTTCAGTTGGCTTCCTGCGCGGCATGGGGCTGCTGGCGAAGCAAGCCGGCGTGCCGCTCGGCGATTTTCTCTCTCAAGTGCGTTCGATTCGATATTCGACGACCGTGGGAACCAATGCGCTCATCGAGCGTTCCGGCCCCAAGCTTGGCCTGATCACGACGGCCGGCTTTGAAGACACGATTTTCATCGGCCGCGCGCGCAGCTGGGCCGACGGTATCGGTTTCACCGAAGGCCGCGATCAGGCGCGCATCAAAAAGCCGGAACCGCTGATCTCGCCGGACATGGTCGTCGGCGTTCGCGAGCGCATTGACTATGCAGGCAAGATTCTGGCGCCGCTCGACCCGGCGGAAGTTCGCGACAAGCTTCAGGAACTTGTCGACAAAGGCGCGCGCGGCTTCGTCGTCGGCCTTCTGTGGTCCTTCCGAAATCCCGTTCATGAACGGATGATCAAGGAAGTGATCGAGCAGGAATATCCGGAAGACTATCTCGGTTCCATGCCCGTCTTCCTCTCATCGGACATTTCGCCTAAAGCGGGCGAATATACGCGCTACATGACGACGATCGTGAACGCCTACATCCACGGCGTCATGTCGGACGAGCTCACCAAGCTCGGGAATGAGCTTCGCGATCGCGGCTACAAGCGCCCGCTCACGCTCGTGCATAACACGGGCGGCACGAAGAAAGCCGCGCGAACCCGCGCCGTGCTCACCCACAATGCGGGGCCGGTCGCGGGCCTTCATGGCTCGGCCGTTCTCGGCGCGCTGTCCGATATCGGCAATATCGTCTTCACAGATATGGGCGGCACGTCTTTCGACATCGGCCTCATCGAAGACGGCGACATCAAGGCGCATGACTTCATCCCCGTGATCGATCGTTGGCGCACGAACATTCCCGCCATCGAAGTGAAGTCGATTGGCGCGGGCGGCGGTTCGATTGCGTGGATCAACGAGCTGATGAACAACGCGCTCGAAGTCGGGCCGCAATCGGCGGGCTCGATGCCGGGGCCGGCATGCTACGACAAAGGCGGGCGCCTTCCGACGGTGACGGACGCTGACCTTGTCCTCGGGCTCTACAACCCCGAAAACTATCTCGGCGGCGAGATGTTCCTCGATGAAGATCTCGCGCGCGCTGCGATCAAGGAAAAGGTCGCAAACCCGCTCGGCATTGATACCGTGGAGGCCGCTTATCGCATCCGCCGCCTCATCGATGCGCGCATGGGCCAGGAAGTCTTCAACGAAGTCGCCCTCAAGGGCCACGATCCGCGCACGTTCGCGGTGCTCGCCTGCGGCGGCGCCGGCGGCGCGCACGCTTGCGGCTTTGCGCCCTTCATCGGCGCGCGGCGCATTCTGATGCCGTCGCAATCGTCCGTCTTCGGCGCTTATGGCGCGTCGATGATGCAGATCAAGGAAGTGTGGGACCGCTCGCACTCGATGAAGCTCTTCACCTTCACCAAGCAGGAATATCTGAAGGATCTTGAGGGCTTTAACCGCGTGGTGCTGGAGCTGAAAGACGCCGCGCTTCGCGATCTTCGTCTCGAAGGGTACCGCGAGGAGAGCATTGAGTTCACGCTTGAACTCAATGTCCGCTATGGCAGCCAGTACAACATGACGCGTGTTCGCGCGCCGAAGCTGTTGCTTGAATCCGAAGCGGATGTGAAGGCGCTCTGCGACCTCTTCACTGAACGCTATGCGACAATTTATTCGCCTGAGGCGACTTATCCCGCTGGCGGCATCAATGTCGAAGACTTCACAATGACCGCGGCGGTCATTCGTCCGGCCCCGTATCATGCGGAACACGCATTGAGCGGCGCCGAGCCGGACAAATCCGCCAAGACGGGCGAGCGGCCCGTTTACTGGTCGCCCGACAAGGGTTTCGAAGACACGCCGATCTATCAATATGAACGCCTGCTGCCCGGCAACGAGATCACCGGCCCCGCCATCATCGAAGCGCGGGACACGACCTATGTGATCGCGCCGAGCTGGCGTTACCGGATGGACCGGTTCGGCAATGGTTCAATTGAACAGATCGCGCGCTGAGAAGAGGAGCAGGGACATGCAAGGACAGAAATACGGACGCGACACCGAAATTGTCCAACATATGCGGCCCGAGCCGATGACGGCGCGCGAGGAAGCAGCGCAAGCCGGCATTGACGACACCGAATTCGAAATTTTCAAGCACAAGATGCACATGATCGCGCTTGAAGGCAAAGAGACGACGATGAAGCTCGGCGCTTCGACCGCGATGCGCTGGGGCGACGTCGCCTTCGGCATTTTCACGGGGCAAGGCGACCTCTCCGTCTGCGCGACGGGTATTTATCACCACGCAGTGCTTGGACAAATCCCGATCAAATATCTCATCAAGCACTGGGTGAACGAACCATCGGTCGGCTGCAAGGAGGGCGACAGCTACTTCTATAATGACCCGTTTTATGCGGGCGTGCACAACGCCGACATGGGTCTTTCCATCCCCGTTTTTTACAAAGGAACGCTTCTGTGCTTCGTCGGCGCGGCGGTTCACACCGGCGAATGCGGCGGATCGGAGCCGGGCGGCACCGTTACTGCAGCCAAGAGCAAATATGACGAGGGGATCCTCATTCCGCCGATCAAGATCGGTGAGAATTATCAGCTCAAGGAAGACCTTCTCAACATGCTCGCGGCGATGAACCGCGACCCGCGCACGATGATTCTCGATATCAAGGCGCGTCTCGCCGCCGCGCGCATTGCGGAGCGTCGCATTCTTGAAGTTGTCGAACAGAACGGCGTCGATTTCTTCCTCGGCGGACTTCGTCGCATTCTCACGCAGACGGGCGAAGCCGCAAAGCGCAAAGTCGCCTCGCTCAATGACGGCGTCTATCGCCAGGCGCGCTTTCTCGACACGCTTGGTGAAGATAACGGTCTCGTGAAGATCAATCTCACCGTCATCAAGAAGGGCGACAAAATCACCCTCAATCTTGAGGGCAGCTCGCCAATGCTGATGGACAGGCCGGCGAACAGCTTCTTCCAGGGCATTCTCGGCCTTTCGATGGTCTATTTCTGCGGCTGGCTGTTTCACGATTTGCCGTCGAACAATGGATTGCTGGAAGCGATCGACTGGGTGTTCCCGGAAGGCTCAATCGTGAATGCGACAGGCGATGTGTCGACCTCGATCGCGCCGCTGGTGCAGGTGACGTTCACCCACGGCATGTTCCAGTGCGGTGCGCGGATGACTTACGCGACGCATCCCTCGCGCGCGGTCGCGTCCTGGTTTTCGGGCTTTTCGATCCCGACTTTCGGCGGCCTTAACCAGTATGGCGAACCCGTCGCCGACATTACGCCGGAGATCAACGCGACCGGCTGCGGCGGGCGCTATGATATGGATGGCGTCGACGCTGCGGGCGCCTTCTTTGCGACGATGGCGGACTGTTCCGACGCGGAAGCGACGGAATCCGACCGGCCGTTCATTTACACCTTCCGGAATTACTTCGATAACTCCTACGGGCACGGAAAATATCGTGGCGGCGCGGGCGTGGGCTATGGTGTCGCGGTGCACGATACGAACTTCTTCATGCTCGGCTCGCACGGCGGCGGGGCGAAGTTCCCGACGACGCAAGGGCTCTTCGGCGGTTATGGCCTGCCGGCGCTATTCGTTCGCCGGGTGCAGAACAGCAACTACAAAGAGCTGCTTTCTAAATCTGACCGTCATCTTCCGGCCCGCCTGACGGAAGTCTTCACCGATCAGAATCCGGAAAAAGGCGACGTCTGGCACCAGAACATTTCGGCGGTCGTAAAACCGGCGAAGGATGGCGATACGTTCTACGCTTATGCGGGCGGAGGGGCCGGGTTTGGCGATCCGCTCGAACGGGAGCCGGAGTCGATCATCCGCGATCTGCGCAACGGCATGGTGTCGGCCTGGGCGGCGCGCAACATCTATTGCATCGCCTTCGAAGCGCTCTCGCTGCGTCTCGACAAGGAAGCGACGGAACTGCGCCGCAAAGCGGTGCGTGAGGAAAGAAAGCGCCGCGGCAAGAAGTGGGCGGACTTCAACAAGGAATGGGAAGCCAAGCGCCCGCCTTCCGAAATCCTCACTTATTACGGCGTTTACCCCGATCCGGGCACGAAAGCCCACGGGACCGACGCGGCTCCCGTTGCCGCCAGCGCCTGACGCGAAAAGTCTGGGATTCTTGTGATGGTCTTGGGACTCAACAGCCGAACTGTGCACGGAATTGTCGAGGAGCTCGCCTCGGGGAAGCCCGATGACACATTTTTGTTCTTCGACGATGAGTCTTACACCTATGCGGAAATCAACGCGGAAGCCTCGCGCGTCGCAGCGGGGCTTCAGAAGCTGGGCGTTGAAAAGGGCGATGCTGTCGCCATCATGTCATCGAACCGGCCGGAGTTTCTTTTCGCCTGGTTCGGCCTGTCGAAGCTCGGCGCGGTGCAGGTTCCGATTAACACAGCGCATAAAGGCGAACTGCTTCACTACTTGCTCCAGCAATCGGATACGGTCGCGCTGATCATCGAAGCGGCGTTCCTTGAGCGCTTCGCCGACCTCTATTCAAAGCTTCCGAAACTTAAATCGGTGATCGTTCTTGATGATGCCGGTGAGGCCGCGAACGTTCCGGTTTCCGCTCTCGCATGGAGCAAGATGATTCGCAATGACGGCGCCTATGCGCCTGTCGAGGTGAGCGGCGCCGATCCGGCGGCGATGATGTTCACGTCCGGTACGACGGGGCCTTCAAAGGCTGCTGTCGTTCCGCAGAACTATCAGATCGTGATGGGCGAAACGATCGCGAAAATGGGCGGTTACTCGCCGGCTGATCGGCTCTTCAATGCGCTGCCTCTTTTTCATGGCAACGCGCAGACGCTGTCGACAATGCCGGCGCTTATCTCCGGGGCTAGCATGGTTTTGTCTCGCCGGTTCTCGGCGAGCAGTTTCTGGAGCGACGTTCGAAAGCACCAGTGTACTGAATTCAACTATATCGGCTCCATCCTCTCCATCCTCTTGAAAGCGCCGGCGTCTCCCGACGACGGAGACAATCCAATCCGGGTGATGATCGGCGCCGGCGCTTCGAAGAGTGTCGCGGAAGCGTTCGAAGCGCGTTTCAATGTACGCCTGATCGAGAGCTACGGCATGAGCGAGATCGGCGTGCCGCTCGTCGGTTCAGCCGAAAATCGAAAGTTTGGAAGCTGTGGCCGGCGCAATCCCGACTACGAGATTCGCCTCGTCGATGACGACGGCGTCGAGGTTGGACCGAACACGCCGGGCGAATTGCTTGTTCGTCCTAACCGTTCAAACGCAATGATGCTCGAATATTACGGCATGCCTGAGAAGACGGTCGAAGCCTGGCGAGATCTCTGGTTCCACACCGGAGATTATCTGCAGCGAGACGAAGACGGATTCTATTACTTCGTCGACAGGAAGAAAGACGCGTTGCGCCGGCGCGGCGAAAACATCTCCTCCTTCGAAGTAGAACGCATCATTGGCGGGCATGAGGCTGTGTTCGAATGCGCGGCGGTCGCCGCGCAGTCAGAGCTTGGCGAAGATGAGGTGATGGTCTGCATCACATTGCAGCCTGGCGCGTCCCTAGAACCGATGGAGCTTGTCGCATTCTGCGAGGAGCGCATGGCGCACTTCATGGCGCCGCGATACATCCGCATTCTCGATAAGCTGCCGAAGACGCCGACCGAGCGCGTTCAGAAATTCATCCTGCGCCAGCAGGGCGTCACCGCAGATACGTTCGACCGCGAGCGTGTCGCGCCAAGAGGCGGGAGGCGCGCATGACGGCGGCGCGGGTTCTCGACCACGTCTTCGGCGCGCCCCCAATCGCGGGCGGGCTCTTCGATGTCGACGCCTCGGGCGCGCCATTCCTGATGGGCGGACATTGCGACCAGTGCGATCGGTATGTCTTTCCCTATTCAGAGAGTTGCCCGGCCTGCCTTTCCGGGATGAAGCATGTCCGCCTTGGCGGAGAAGGCGTCATCTATTCGCACACGACGGTGCGCACGAAGCCGCCTTACGGGCTGCCGCAACCTTATTCCGTAGCGTTCATCGATCTCAATGATGCGCCGCTGCGCATCTTCGCCTTGCTGGATCATTCGATGGCGGGCGGGTTCCGCATCGGCGACCGCGTGAAACTAAAAGTCGGCGTCATCGGTCACGATGGCGAAGGCGATCCGCGTGCGCGTGGTTATTTCACTCTGAAGGATTCGCGCTGATGGCCGCTGCTTATATCATCGGCGCAAGCACGACTGCTTTCGGTCCGCAGCCGGAAAAGAGCATCGTATCGCTCGGCCGGGACGCCGCGCTTGCAGCGCTCTCCGATGCGGGCGTCGACTCCGCTTCCGTAAATATGGGCTTCTTCGCAAACGTCTTCGGGCCCTTGCTTTTTGGCGATACGACGATCGGGCAGGATGTTTTCGGCGCGATCGGCGTGCAGCGCGCTCCAATCATCAATATCGAGAACGCCTGCACTTCCGGCTCCAGCGCGTTTCATCTCGCCGTTCAGGCGATCGAAGCTGACGCCGCCGACATTGTCGTCGTCGTTGGCGCCGAAAAGATGTGCGTGCCGACGCTTGGCCTCGTCGGGGGCGGTCAATCAGACTACGCATCGCGAAACGGCATGGCGGCGCCTGTCGGCTTTGCAATGCGCGCCGCACGGCACATGCATGAGTTCGGCACGACGCTTCAGCAATTCGCTGCCGTCACCGTGAAGAGTAGAGCGTTTGCGGCAAAGAACCCGCTCGCTCAGTTCCGCAAGCCTACAAACGTTGAAGAAGTCCTCGCGGGCCCGATGATCGCGGACCCGCTGACGCGCGCTCAATGCTGTCCCATCGCCGATGGCGCGTCCGCTATCGTTGTGGCGTCCGAAAAGGCGGCGCGCGCCAATGGCGCGCGAGCGGTTCGGGTGAACGCTTCCGTTCTGACATCCGGCGAGTCTGTTTCAGCGCCGGATATCGTTCGTTGGGGAACGGATATCCGCACCTGCGCGCTCGCATACGAAAAAGCGGGCGTCGGCCCCGACGATGTCGATGTCGCCGAATGCCATGACGCGTTCTCGATTTCTGAAATCCTTCATTACGAGGCGCTTGGCTTTTGCGCGGCGGGCGAAGGCGGACGTTTCGTTGAAAGCGGCGCATCGGCGCCGGGCGGACGCAAACCCGTCAATCCATCAGGCGGCCTCTTAAGCCGCGGGCATCCGGTCGCGGCGACCGGCGTCGCCCAGATTTCCGAGATCGTGCTTCACCTTCGCGGTGAAGCCGGCGCCCGTCAAACGCCCGACGCCAAGGTAGGCGTCGCGCAATGCATGGGCGGCGACAAGGACGGCGACACTAAGTCATGCACCGTCGTCGTGCTGTCGCGATGAGAACGGGGAGGGGACTTTGAAGACGAAAGGAAACTGGCGTCGGTAGGCTCGGGTAGGGATCAAGCGGCGCAATACAAAAAGAGAGCGGCGGGCCTGCGAAGTCGATTCGCAGGGTGAGAGTCTGCGGCTTTCGAGAACTTGACTGCAGTGAGGCTGTAAAAACACAGCATACGGAGGAAAGCTCCACGCCGTGATTTTCGTCCCGCTGTTTTCTTGACCGACTAGTCGGTCGGGATAGCCTGAAGTGAAACAGAACACGCAGCTTATGTAGAAGGCTGCAAAAACAGTACAGGGAGGATGAGATGAAATCTGGAAGGAAGAATTCCCGGCGGAGCGAGGCGCGCAAGACATCGGTTCGGCGCATTCTGCTCGCCACTGGCGCGGCGATCATCGCGCCGTCGACGGCGGCTTTTGCGCAGCTCGACGAAGTCGTCGTGACGGCGCGGAAAACGGAAGAGTCGCTGCAACAGGTTCCGGTGTCGGTCGCATCGGCGACAGGCGCCGAACTAGAGAAGCGCTCCATCGCGGATCTTTCCGATCTCGCCGAGGCGACGCCGAACATCACCTTCGGCCAGCAAGCGCAAGGCGGACGTATTGGCGGCCTCGTCTTCATCCGCGGCGTCGGTCAGCGCGACTCGCTTGCAGTCTATGATCCGGCTGTCGGCGTTTATATTGATGGCGTTTATCTCGGGCGCATGAATGCGAACGATCTCGACATGCTTGAGATTGAACGCGTCGAAGTTCTGCGCGGCCCGCAAGGAACGCTCTTCGGCAAGAACACCAGCGGCGGCGCGGTCAATATCGTGACGAAGCGCCCTGACACGTCTGCGGACGCATTTGGCGGTCGCGTCATGGCGACGACCGGCAGCCGCGATCGCTTCGATATTCAGGGCAGCGTTAACGTTCCGCTGGTCGCAGACACGCTGGCCTTCCAGCTTTCCGGCTCGCGCCGCACGCAGGATGGCTATGGTCATCGCCTCACCGATGGCGACGACATGGGCGACACGCATCGCAGTTCGCTTCGCGGTCAGCTTCTCTTCACGCCGACCGATAACTTCTCCGCGACCCTGAGCGGCGACTGGACGACGATCGATGAGAAGAACGCTTCGTTCAACCTGACGGGCGTCAACACGAACATCCCGCCGGTTCAGGCGCTCAACTTCTTTACTACGGAGACTTATGACGAGCGCTGGCTTTCGCCGGGACCGTATGAATATTACGGCGGCGGCCCGAACTCTTCCCGCGGCGAACTCTGGGGCAGCTCGCTCACGCTCGATCTCGATATGGGCTGGGCGCAACTGAAATCGATCAGCGCCTACCGCGAGGTCAGCATCCACAATGATGAAGACCCGGACGGTTCGCCGGTCAACATCCTCGACCAGTACCAGCAGGTGGATCAGCACCAGGTCTCGCAGGAGCTGCAGCTTACGGGCGACTCCTTCGACAATCGCCTGAACTGGGTGCTCGGCGCTTACTATTTCCACGAAGAAGCGCACGACAACATCGACTACGCGCTACTGACCGCGCTATTCGGAACGGCCGTCAGCTTCTCTCAAGACAATATGGTCGAGAACAACAGCTATGCGGTCTTCGGGCAGGGCAGCTACAACATCACCGACAAGCTGCGGTTGACGGCGGGGCTTCGTTATACGAACGACGAAAAGATTGTCGATTTCGCGCACTACAGCTTCCCGGATGACGTGCAGCTTCTGCCGCTTCTCACGGGCAAGCACAGTTCGGAGTCGTTCTCGCCGCGCGTCGGTCTCGACTATCAGTGGACGCCGGATGTTATGACCTACTTCTCGGTCGCCCAGGGCGCCAAGAATGGCGGGTATAACGGCCGCGCCAATGCGGTGACGGACTTCACCGAGTTCGAAGACGAATATGTGTGGACCTACGAGGCGGGCATCCGCACCGAGTTCCTCGATGGCGTCGGCCGCTTCAATGCGACGGGCTTCTACAGCAAGTACAAGGATCTTCAGATCCAGATCACCGGCTCGACGCTTGTCGGCGGCGCGCCGCAGCCCTTCAACGTCATCACCAACGTGCCGAAAGCGAACATCAAGGGCGGTGAAGCCGAACTTGTGCTTGCGCCGACGGAAGGCTTCCTCTTCAACGCCGCGCTGGGCCTCACCTTCGCGGAGTATACGGAGCTGCCGACCGATCCCACCTTCGTGGCCTCGGGCGTCATCAATCTCGACAGCAAGTTCATGAACGCGCCAGAGGCGACCTTCGCCGCGGGCGCGGAGTACACGCACGACCTTTCCTCGTCTCTTGAGGCGACGTTGCGCGTCGACTACTCCTACCGGAGCAAGATCTACTACAATGTCGAGAACACGGCGCCGCTCGTGCAGGACAAATATGGCCTCTTGAACGCACGCCTTTCGTTCCTGCATGAACCGAGCGGGCTCACCGTCTCAGTCTTCGGTACGAACCTCACGGACGAATATTACATCACTGGCGGCTTCGATGATGCGAGCACGCCGAACCCCGCTCTCGGCTTTACGGTCGTGAACGAAGGCCGCCCGCGCGAGTGGGGCGTCAGCGTTCAAAAGAGCTTCTAATCGAGCGACTTCCCGCCGTCGGCCGTCAAGGTCGGCGGCGGCGCCTCTCGCGCTGCAGAACAGGCGGCGCGCTCATCTGACCCTCTAGAATGGAGAGACTGGAATGAACAAACCGCTTGTCGCCGGCATTGCGGCTATTCTTGCAAGCCTGTCGTTTGCGGCCATCGCGCCGGCGCAGGCGAGCGACTTCGTAGCGCGCTGCGTTGCGATCTCATCGAATGACACGCTTCCCGAAGGAATGTCTCAGGCGGACCTTGAAGCTGGCTGCGCGTGCCTCGCCGCTGCGGCGGAAGCAGACCCGGCGGTAGCGGCCGACCTTGAGCCGGCGCTTTCAATTGAGGATTACGAGGCGCGCATGGCGTCCGTCGGTCCGGCTGGTCAGGCCGCGCTGTCTTCGTGCTCGCCGTAATGGCGGTTCGGACAGGATTGTCCGTAAGCGAATAGAGTTGGCTTCGATGCGCTCGTCTCAGCTTGAGGCGGGCGCATTTTCTTTGTGCGACCCGTGGCGCCAGAGCGGACGGAGGGCTCGATTTCATTGACGCCATGCGGTCTACATGATACCTACCAATAGGTAGGGAACATATTCCTGCGACTGTCCAGAACAAGCGCAGCCGGGAGGAAAGAATGCGCGTAAGAGCAATCACGCCTGAGGAAATCAAGCAGTATCAGGAGCATGGCGCGGTCCTGCTCCGGGGCTTTGTGGACCCGGAAACCGTCGAAGAATTGCGCGGCGCCTGCCTCGATCCGGAGCGTCCTCAAGGCAGATACAAGAACGTGCTATCGCCGACCGGAAAGTTCTTCGAGGAGCGTTTCCTCGCCGAAAGCTCGGACGTGCTTCACGAATATTCATTCAACGAAACCATTGGCGAGAGCGTCGCGAAAGCCATGGGATCGCCTACGGCGCGCTTCCTCTTTGACCACCTGTTTGTCTGCGGACCGAACACGCCGCTTGAACATTACTGGCATCAGGACATTTCGTACTGGCCGATTGAAGGAAAGCAGATTTGCTCCATCTGGGTGACACTCACCGATTGCACGGTCGATTCGAGCGCGCTTGAACTCGTTCTCGACAGCGACAAAGGCGACATTCACGCCATCCGCCCCTTTGGCGGTGAAGATTTCGGCGAAGACGTGAAGAAGAACTACGATAAGGGCGCCATCCCGAAATTCCACGAGATGCGCGACAAATACAAAATTCTTTCCGCCGACCTCAAAGCCGGAGACGCGTACTTCTTCAATGCACGGATCATGCACGCTTCGGGCGGGAACCGTTCGAAAGACGTTGAGCGGGTCGCTTACTCGGTGCGCTATATCGGCGAAGACGTGACGTGGCACCCGCGCGCAGCGTTCGATCAGGAAGCGCTGACGCCGGATGATGTCGTGCTGAAGCCAGGCGACAAGTTCCGCGGCCGGCTGTTCCCGCAAGTGTGGCCGGCGGCGGGCGCGGCATGAAGCTTTATACCTATGCGGCGGCCCCAAATCATCGGCGGATCGAGATCTATCTGAAGGAGAAAGGCCTCGAGCCGCCCTTTGAGACGGTCATCATCGATCTTTTCAAAGGCGAACAACAATCGCCGGAATATCTTGCGATCAATCCGATCGGCAAGATTCCCTCGCTTGTGACCGATGACGGAACCATTATTCCGCAGTCGCTCAACATCGTTGAATATATCGAGGAGCTCTATCCTGAGCCGCCAATGATTGGCGCGACGCCGGAAGAGCGTGGACGCGTGAAGGCGATTGAACGCCTCATCGACGGCGAGATCATGGGAACGATGGGCATCATGGCGCAGAACATGATGCCGCTCTATGCGGACCGGTTCGACCAGCACCCGGCCTGCGTCGCCTATGGCCGTCGCCGCCAGGAGCTTGCGCTCGAACTTCTCGACAAAATAGTCGGCGACAACACATTTGTAGCAGGCGACCGTCCGACGATTGCAGACGCGACGCTTTTTGCGACTTATGAATTCGCTTTCCTTGTCGATGCGCCGCTTGACCCGAAGTTCAGGAATCTGACGCGTTGGCATAAAATGTTCGCCGAGCGTCCGAGCGCGGAAGGGCTGACGCTGCCGGGCGCCTGATCACATTTAATAGATCTTGGGGGAGAAAGATGCGGCGCAATTCCGATATGGAATTGCGCCGCACAAGTCTTCGGGAGTGATTGCGTCAGCGTTTTTCGATAGTCGGTGGAAGGTGCGCTTTGAGCGCAGGCGGCGCTCCTTCGAATCGCTCAATTTCGACAAGGCAGCTTTGTGCGACAGAGCCTTGAGCGAGCGACGATGTGCCAATGTCCTGCGTCAGCACATTCGGATTGCCGGCGACCTCCAGAGAGCCGATATCCGATGTCGATTCCGGGTCGAACCAGGCGCCCGTCGGCAGCACCAGAACGCCCTTTTGCACGCGATCCGTCACGATCGCGCTCGCAAGGCATGCGCCGCGACCGTTGAACAGGCGCACGAGAGCGCCATCTTCGATTCCCCGCGCGCGCGCATCTTCAGTGTTGATGGAAACGCCTGTGCGTCCATTGATGCGACTTGCGCGGCTGTTCGCTCCGAAGTCGAGCTGGCTGTGCAACTTGTCCTTGGGCTGATTGCTGATCAGGTGGAGCGGATAAAGCTCCGCAAGCGGCGCGCCGAGCCATTCGCGCGGTTCGCGCCAGGCCGGGTGCGGCGCGACATCTTCAAGACCGAAGGAAGCGATCTTCTCTGAATAGATTTCGATCTTGCCGGAGGGCGTGAGCAACGGGTTCTTTTCCGGATCGTTGCGGAAGCCGAAATGTAACACGCCGGGATGGTCGAAGCGCGGCAGTTCCCATGCGCCCGCTTCCCAGAAGGTGTCGAAGTCCGGCGGGTTATAGCCGTGCTGCGTCGCGCGAGAGCATGTTTCGTCCCACATGGCGCGCAGCCATGCGTCTTCGTCGCGTCCGAGCGTGAACTCTTCGCGAAAGCCGAGGCGGTCGGCGAGATCGGCGAAGATATCGTATTCGTTGCGCGCCTTTTGATGAGGCGGCACGACCTGATGCATCGCCATGAGCCAACGGTCGCAATGGCCCATGGTGAAGTCGTTGCGTTCAAGCGTCGTCGTGCATGGAAGGACGATATCTGCGCGGCGCGCCGTCGCCGTCCACCATGGCTCATGCACGATGATCGTCTCCGGCTTTCGCCATGCGTGAAGAAGGCGGTTGAGATCCTGGTGATGGTGGTAAGGGTTGCCGCCGCACCAGTAGACCATGCGGATATCGGGGTAGGTGAGGCGCTGCCCGTCATAGAGGCACTCGCCGCCCGGATTGAGCAGCATGTCGGCGATGCGCGCTACGGGATAGAGCGTTTCGATCGCGTTGGGCGGCACGGGAAGCGCTGCGGGGCGCACGACATGATCCCAGTCATAGCCGATCGTTCCGACGGCGCCGTAACCGAAGCCGAAGCCGCCGCCGGGCAGGCCGATCTGGCCCAGCATAGCCGCGAGAACAATGTTCATCCAGTAAGGTTGCTCGCCATTCTCCTGACGTTGCAGGGACCAGCTCGACGAGATGAGCGTGCGCCCGCCCGCCATGCGCCGCGCGAGAGAGGCGATCGTTTCAGCGGGGATGGTGCTGATGCGTTCGGCCCATTCAGGGGATTTCGGAACGCCGTCGCTTTCGCCGGTCAGATAAGGAACGAATTTGTCGAACCCGACGCAATAGCGGTCGAGAAACGCCTTGTCGTGGAGCCCCTCTGTGTAAAGAACATAGGCGAGGGCGAGCATCACGGCCATGTCTGTCGTCGGGCGCGGCTGGAGCCATTCTGCACCCAGAAAATCCGCCATGTCGTCTTTTGTCGGCCCGACATAGACGAAAGAAACGCCCCGCTCGCGGCACTCCAGAAGGCCGTCGCGCGCGCCATGAACGCCCATGCCGCCGGCGTTCACCTGATTATTCTTCATCGCCCAGCCGCCGAAAGCGACGACGAGATCGGTGTGCTTGGCGATCATGTCCCAGGTCGTGGGAGCGAAGATCGCTTCCCAGAAGTTTCCGGTGACGTGAGGAACGATGACTTCCGCCGCCGCGAATGAGTAGGAATTGGTTGTGTTCGTATGCCCGCCGGCGAGATTGAGGAATCGGCGCAGCTGGCTCTGCGCATGGTGAAAGCGCCCGGCGCTCGCCCAGCCATAGGCGCCGGCGAAGATGCTCTCATTGCCGAACTCGCTCCGGACGCGCTTGATCTCCTCCGCGACGATATCGAGCGCTTCATCCCAAGGCGTTTCAACGAAAGGGTCGTCGCCGCGCTTATCGTTGTTGCGGCCGGGGCCATCCTTGAGCCAGCCCTTGCGGATCATCGGGGCGCCGATGCGCACGGGATGGTCGATCGCATCGATCAGTGAACGGCCGATTGGCGACGGGTCCGGATCATCCTGAAAAGGTAATACGCCTTTGATGCGATCGTCTTCGACGACAATACGATAGGCGCCCCAGTGGGTCGCTGTCGGTACGACCTTTTCTCTGGACATCCATTCCTCCCTATGTTTATTGTCCCAACCATAAGGTAGGGAAACGCTGAGCCGCAAGAAGAAAACTCAAACAATCGATGCTGTGATCAGCGTCGAGGCGGTTGGAGGCGAAGAGGAAACGCTCTATCTGAAGATAGAATGAGGGCGTATGTCGATTTCTGTTACGGCGATCGAAGGCGCGCCGTTCGGCGCCGTCGTCGAAGGATGGAATCCTGCGGAAGCGCCCGATGACGCGCTGGTCAGCGCCGTTGCTGACGCACTTCAAAAATATCTTTTACTGGCCTTTCGCGGGCATAAGCGGCCGACCGATGAACAGCTCGCTGCTTTTGGCGCGGCGTTCGGTCCGCTCATCAAAGGCTCCGGTTATTTCGGCAATGAGAATCGCCTTCCCGAGATTCTTCCGGTGACGAACCGTCTCGACGAACATGGCGTTCCTCTAGGCGTCGGGTCGTCTTCCGGATGCGATTGGCATGCGGATTACTCTTATATGCCGACGGTCGGCGACATCAGTTTTCTCGAATGCACCGAGCACCCGGCTGCGGGCGGCGCCACTTACTTCTGCAATATGTATGAAGCGCTGGAGATGCTGCCGGAAGAACTGCTGAACGAAGTCGAAGGAAAGTCCGCTTTTCACGACGCGCTCAACGCCGAACGGAACACGACGGCGGAAGATGCTGAGAAAAAGCGGGCGAGCGGACGGCATACGATCAAGCAGAAGCCGGCCGCCTCGCACCCTGTCATCGTCGCGCATCCGCGCACTGGGCGGAAGACGCTTTATGTGAACCCGATGCTGACGCGTTACATCAAGGACGTCAGCGCGGAGAAGAGCCATCGCGTGCTTGAGGAGATATTCGCCGAGGCGATCCGTCCGGAGAGGATCTACAAGCACTCCTGGCGCAAGGGCGATATGGTGGTCTGGGATACGATCGGCACCGTTCATCGGCGCGATAGCTTCCCGTCCAACGAGATTCGCGATATGCGCCAGATGAGCACGCTTTTCGAAATCTGAACGCAGCTCTGAAGGAAAAGAGAAGCATGGCCGGCGCAGTCATCAAAGAGTTTCCTAGGAAGTCGGGCAAGGCGGCGCCGAAAAACGTGCGCGAGCATATCCTGCAGGTGGCCGAAGAGCTCATCGTCCAATATGGCTCGAACGGCTTTAGCTATCAGCACATCGCCGACCGCGTCGGAATTCGCAAAGCGAGCATCCACCATCACTTCCCGACCAAGAACGATCTCATCCTCGTTCTGGGGCAGATGAAGGCCGACGCTTTCTTCGCGCAGATGAATTCGATCATGGTGGGCAAAGGATCGGCGGCGGAAAAGCTCGAACTCTATTTCAACCTCTTCGAAGAAAATTTCATTCGGGGGTGCGGCGCTTCGATCAGTTTCTTCGGCATGCTCGGCGCGGAGTTCGGCAGTCAGGACGATCGCGTCGCCACGCGCGTGCGCCTGTTCTTCAGTGAGAATATCAGCCGGCTGACGGCGCTGATCGAAGAAGGACGGAAGGAAGGCTCACTGCACTTTCCGGGCGAGCCTGAACTGACGGCTGTTGCGATTTTCTCGATGCTCGAAGGCGCGATGATCATCGTGCGCGCGAGCGGCGACTGGGAACGATATGGCGAGATTATCGCGCAGGTTCGCCGGCTGATCGTCTCACCGTAATCCTGTCATTCGCGCGCGTCAGGCGCGTCATTCCATCAGAACAGGAGCGCGCATGGGCGCCCCCGAAGCGATCATTATTGGCAGCGGCTTTTCCGGCTCCGCGGCGGCGGCTGCGCTTGCTGAACGCGGTTGCGCCGTCACAGTGATCGAGCGTGGCCCGTGGCGCCGCACAGATTTCGTGAAATCGCTGGGCATTGAAGACGCTGCGCCATTTCCGCGGGGCGGGCGCATGACGACGGGTTTTCTGCGCTCGCTCGGCGGGGTTTCGTTCAACAAGAGCGGACGCGTTCTTTTCAATCGCAACGGGCTATTCGACGTTTTTCTCGGCGACGGACTTGATGTTATTGGCTCTGCTTCGGTTGGCGGAAACAGCCATGTCTATGGCGGCATTTCGATGCGTCCGGTCGACCGGGCCTATTGGGATAATGCTGGCGAGGGACTTTCCGCCGCCGCTATGGAAGCCGACTATGAAGCCGTCGAGCGACTCCTGAAGCCGCGCAGGGTGGGGCCGGAGGCGCTCGGCGCGGCGGCGCTTGCAAAGCGGTTTCCTTCCGCAAGCAAGCTTATGACGGGTGCGGATGAAACGGCGTTGTCTCTTGCGATCAGCAATGCGCCGCTCGGAGAGGCGCTGACAGGTAGAGGCGGTCTCTTCGGCTGCGTCGACGGGAGCAAGCGAACGGTCGATGAGACATTTCTCGGGCCATACCTTCGCAGCGGCAAAGTTCGCGTTCTGGCGCTGCATGAAGTCGAAGCGATAACGCGTGAAGATAGCGGCTATGCGCTTCATGTGCGGGATTTGAAGCGCGGTAAGAACGTCGTTTTGAAATCAGGCAGGGTCGTGCTCGCCGCCGGCGCGTTCAACACGGTTTCGCTTCTTCTGAAGAGTCGCGAGCGCGGATTGCGGCTTACGGAGGCGCTGGGCAGCCATTTCGGCGGAAATGGCGACACGGCCGGCATCTGGCGCCAGAAGGACGATACGGATCTCACGGCCGCGACGCCGACCTTGCAGCGCGTTCGCCTGAAATCGGCGCCGGACCTCGACATTGTGGAAGGCGCAGCGCCGTTTCCGGGGTTCATGCCCGCGCCGGGGTTCGTGACGAAAGGCCTTTCGCGCACAAGCCTTATCGCCGGCATGGGCAAGGACAAGATGAACGGCGAAGTGTCGATCGCCGATGGACGCATCCGCCTTTCCTACAACCCCGATGAGAGCCCGATCATTCGCGAACTCGAAGCCGCATTTGATGAAATTGCGCGCGAAACCGGAACGAAAATCGAAAAACCGAAGCGGCTCTTCACCGTGCACCCGACAGGCGGCGCAGGCATAGGCCGCGTCGTCGACGGCGGCGGCGCCGTATACGGATGTCCGGGGCTTTATGTCGCCGATGCGTCGGCGTTTCCGAAACCGCTCGGCTCGGCGCCGTCGCTCACGATCGCCACCTGGGCGCGCCATGTCGCGCGCGGCATGGAACTCTCCAACTTATACCGCTCAAACAAATAAGAAAGCGAGGAAACGATGCTCTATAACGGTCCGGACAAACGCCTGCGGACATATTCGTGGTTCATGATTTTTATGGCGGTGTTCTTCCTGACGCCGCTCGCCGCCGAACTGATCTGGCCGGCGGGGCTCGTCTGGCAGGACGGGCGGACCAATGAGTCCGTGCCGTGGATGCTGAAGGCGATGTATATCTCCCTCGCCATCTGCATGGTGATGGGCGCGAAAGACCCGGTCAGGAACGTAATCATCATCGACTATGCGATGATTTCCAGCATCGTCCACGGCCTCGTCATGCTTTGGTTCGCCGTCAAACTGCACCATGAGCACGCGCATTTGTGGGGCGACGTGCCAATGCTGCTGATTCTCGCCATTGTGCTCTTTTTCTATAATCCGCGCCGCATCGCGCAGGAGAAGAAAGAAGCAGAGGCTAGCTGATGCGAACGCGAGGAGCGCGCCGGCGCATGCGGCTCGCCGCGCTCACCGCAATCGCCATCTGCGCGTTTGCTGGAAACTCGCTACTGACGCGCGCCGCCCTTGGTGATGGGCTCATCGGCGCAGGCGCGTTCGCGGGCATAAGACTGATTTCGGGCGCAGTCGTCCTGCTGGCATTCGGGCTCATGCGCCGCCAGTCATTGGCGCCAACGAATAGCGCGCTCCTCGGCGCTACATTTCTTTTTGCCTATGCAGCGGCGTTTTCATTCGCTTACCTCGAACTCGACGCGGCGAGCGGCGCGCTCATTCTTTTCGGAAGCGTGCAGATTGCGATGGCCGGGGCGGCGTTGCTGCGCGGCGCGCGTTATTCGGCGCGAGAATATCTCGGCGTCGCGATAGCTTTTGCTGGCCTCGTTTTCCTCCTCGCGCCACGTGTTGGCGCGCCAGCCTTCGCTGCTGCCGCGCTGATGGCGGGCGCGGGCGCGGCCTGGGCCGGTTACACAGTCAACGGAAAATATTCCGGAGAAACACCGGTGCAGAGCATCACGTTGAGCTTTCTTTATGCGACGCCCGCCGCGGCGCTGCTCCTGTTAACCATGAACTCGCACGCGACAACGCCGGGCGTATTGCTGGCGGTCGCATCGGGCGCGGGAGCTTCGGCGCTTGGCTATTTGATCTGGTATTTGATCTTGCCGTCGCTTTCCATTGCGACGGCGGGCGCGGCGCAATTGCTTGCCCCGGTCGTAACGGCGCTCGGTGCGGCGCTGCTGCTGGGCGAGCGCGTGAGCACGACGCTGGCGCTTGCGGGGGCGCTCATTATTGCGGGGATCGCGCTCACGCTTAGGAAATGAGGGTGCCGCGCCTCCCGCGACCAGAGCAGGTGAATTCGGTGAAATTGCGCTATAAGATGGCGCCATGAACCGCAACTGGATCATCGAGACGAAGCTCTGCGCGCCGCACCGGCCCGGCAATCTGGTGGCGCGCAAGCGCCTTTCCGAGAGCTTTGCGCGCTGGAAAACGTCGAAGCTCGGCCTGGTCATCGCGCCCGCCGGATACGGGAAAACATCTCTCCTAACCGATTGGTGCGAACGCTGGCGCAAGGAGGGGGCGCTCGTCGCCTGGCTGACGCTCGATGAGAATGACAGCGACGCCCTGCGCCTTACTTCTTACATTATCGCCGCCTTTTCGAGCGCCGGCGTGCCGCTCGACCGGCTGGAGTTCGCGGCCCATCAGGGCCTTGCCGACACGCCGATTGAGGCGGCTTTCGCCTCGCTCATCAACCACCTCGCCGAGTGCCGGCGCGAGATGGTGCTGGTGCTTGAAGACTACCACCGGCTTCATTCGCCGGAGGCGGACAAGCTCATCGACGCGCTTGTTGCGAGCGCGCCGGACAATGTGCACGTCTTCATCAGTAGCCGCGAGCGCCCGAAAGTGATGCAGGCGACCTATCGCGCCCGCGACCAGCTCATCGAGGTAAGCCCGGAAGACCTCAAATTCACGAAGGCGGAAGCGCGGGACCTCTTTGGTCAGTCCATCGCACCCACAGCGATCGAAAGCCTGATCGAGCAGACGGAAGGCTGGGCCGTCGCTTTGCAGCTAGCGAAGCTCTGGTGTGAAGACCGCCAGGAGACGCCGGCGCCGAGCGCTGCGGATTTGCTCTGGGCGGGGAACGTTGCGGACTATTTCGCCGAGCAAATTCTCTATGCGCTTGAGCCGTCGCTGCAGGAATTTCTGCTGAAGACGTCGATCCTGGAGCGGATCAACGCCGATCTTGCGAACACGGTTTGCGGGCGGAGCGATTGCGGGCAGCTCCTCTCGAACCTGCACCGGTTGCACGCGCTCATTCTTCCGATCGACAAGAATCACCACTGGTTCCGCTGCCATCAGCTTTTCGGCGACTTTCTGCGCCGCACGCTGGAGAAAGAACGCCCGCGCGCCATCCCTGCGCTACACGCTGCGGCGTCTGAATGGTTTGAGAAAGAAGGCTTCATCGTCGAGGCTGTGCTTCATGCGAAAGCGGCCGGCGATGTCGACCGGGCGGCGGATATCGTGCTTTCAGCAGGCGGCTGGCGGCTGATCATCGAGTCGGGCGTCGCACTGACGAGCAGCCTCCTTCAGCAATTCAGCGCCGACGAGATTGGCCGATATCCGCGACTGCAGATCTGCCAGTCTTATATGTGCATGAAGACGGGCGACATTGCGCGCGGCCGCGCGCTTATTGAAGCGCTACGCCCGCAATTCGGCGAACATGCGCCCCCGACCGCCGATCCCATTACGGTGCGCGACTTCGACCATGTCGATGGCCTTCTCTATCGGTATCAGGATCTTCCTGTCACCTATGCTGACCTTGCGATCCTTCGTGAGAAGGCGAACAACGCTAATGCGAACGACCCAGTCGATGTCGCGGTGCGCCTGACGGAGCTTTGCCTGACGCCGCTCGTGTTGGGCGATTTCGCCGCGGCGCAGGCGGTGAGCGCAGAAGCGATCCGCTACATGCAATCGACGGGGCAGGTGCTCGCTTTCAACTACTGCTACTTCCACGTCGGCATGGCTTCATATGGCGCGTTCAACTTTCATGAGGCTGAGGCGACATTCATTGAGGCGCAGGCGCTCGCCGAGGAAAATTACGGCTCTGACAGCGGTCTGAAAAACATTGCTGACTGCATGCTCGCCGTAATGCGCGCAGAGCGCGACGACAACGAAGCCGCAGAAAAACTTTTGTCGGGCGCGCTTTCCGTTATCGAGCGGCATGATTCATGGATGGAAGTGCTTGCGGCCACCTATCAGGCGGCGGCGAGCGTCGCCTATTCGAAGGACGGGCCTGAGGGCGTTCTAGCTGTGCTCGCAAGGGGCGAGGCGACGGCGAAGCGGCGCGGCATGACGCGGCTGTTGACTTATATGCTTGCGGAGCGCGCTCGCTGGCTTGTTCATTTCGAGGCGCTGGACGAGGCGAAGGCGGCGCTCAACGATCCGCGTCTCATGTTCACGCTGGGCTCGTGGCGTCAGGAGCCATACCAATGGCGCCGGCACCAAACGGTGGGCTTCGCCAAGGTGCGGCTGATGCTTGCGACGCGACAGCCCGAAGGCGCGTACGAAATTCTCGACGATATCGAGCAGTCGGCGGTGCGCGGCGGCAGGCATTATGATGCAGCGCAGGCGAAAATCCTGCGGGCCGTATTCATGTTCGCTGCTGGCGACGAGCTGAAGGCGGCGGGCGAACTGCTGAAAGTATTGTCCGTCGCGGCCCCTCAAAATGCGCGCCGGATTTTCCTCGAAATGCCGCCTGAGATTGAAGATCTGCTTCGCCTTTGCCGTCAGCAGAGCAAGTTGCGCGGTTCGGGCAGTTTCGTGCGTACTTTCATTGAGGATCTTCTGGAAGCGCGGCGCGCGCGGCGGATGCGTCATCAGGTGCACCAGCGCATCGACCTGCTTTCAGCCCGTGAGCGCGAAGTCCTATCCGAGCTCTGCAATGGCGCGCGCAACAAGGAAATCGCGCGCGCGCTCGACATGACTGAAAATACAGTGAAGTTTCACTTGAAGAATATTTTTGCAAAACTCGGCGTCGACAATCGCGCCGAGGCCGTTGCGGTCGCCCGCGAGCGCTCGCTCGCCTAGATTTCGGGCCGTCTGGAACGTTGGAATTCACCTGAGCCGGAGGGGCGTTTCCTACCCGAACGGGTAGGGTCCCGCTGCAGGCGGTCGAGCGCGCCCACACCAAAATTCCGGCCGCCTACACGGAACGCTCTTTGACTGGGCGAGAGCATCCCATGAAGCTGACAAATGTGACGGGCTCGTGAAAGACGAGCCGATTCAAAGTCATCGGGAGGCGGGATGCGGATTGGCGTTGATGTCGGCGGGACGAATACGGACGCGGCGCTCATGGATGGCGACGCGGTCGTCGCCACGACGAAAACAGCGACCACCCGGGATGTAAGCTCGGGCGTTGTCAGCGCCATTTCGGCTGTGCTCGCTGAGAAGGGGCAATCGCCTGCATCCATCGATGTCGTGATGATCGGCACCACGCATTTCACCAATGCGATGGTGGAGCGCAGAGGGCTCGCCCGCGTGGCCGTCATCCGGCTCTGTCTGCCGGCGACGCGCAGCCTGCCGCCGATGATCGACTGGCCGGCCGATATCGCTGAAATCATTGGGAGCGACGTCTATCTCGCCAAGGGCGGCTACGAGTTCGACGGGCGCAAGATCAACGATCTCGACCCGGATGAACTTCGCGGCATTGTCGCGGACATCAAGCGCAAGGGCGTGCCCAACATCGCCATCTCCTCGGTCTTCGCGCCGCTCAATGCCGAGATGGAGCAACGCGCCGCCGAGATCGTTCGTGAGGTGTATCCTGAAGCGCGCGTCACGCTCTCCTACGAAATCGGGCGCGTCGGACTTCTGGAGCGCGAAAACGCGACGATCATCAATGCGGCGCTCGCAGACCTTGCGGTCGATGTCGTCGAAGCGTTTCGCAACGCCCTGCGTGAGCTCCGGATTTCCGCGCCGCTCTATATCAGCCAGAATGACGGAACCTTGATGAGCGCCGAAATGGTCGAGCGCTACCCGGTGCTCACCTTTGCTTCCGGTCCGACCAATTCGATGCGGGGCGCGGCGTTCCTCAGCAAGGCGAAAGACGCAATCGTCGTCGATATCGGCGGCACGACGACGGATGTCGGCGTTCTTGTCGGCGGCTTTCCTCGCCAGGCGTCTTCGAGGGTCGAAATCGGCGGCGTGCGGACGAACTTCCGTATGCCGGACGTGCTTTCCATCGGCGTCGGCGGCGGCAGCCTCATCTCGGACAAGGATGGCGTCAAAGTCGGCCCGAAATCCGTCGGCTACCGCCTGACGGAGGAAGCGCTCGTCTTCGGCGGAAAAACGCTCACCGCGTCTGACATCGTCGTCGCTGCGGGCGCCGTTGAAATGGGCGACCCGTCGCTTGTGCGCGACCTTGATCCTTCCCTTGTTGAAGCGGCGCGCGCGCTCATCAATCAAAAGGTCAATGAGGCGATCGACCGGGTGAAAACCTCGGCGGCGAAAGCGCCGGTCATTCTCGTCGGCGGCGGCGCCGTCCTCGTAACGGGCGATCTTCCTGCGGCGTCGGAAGTGATCCGCCCCGAGCATTCATCGGTCGCGAACGCCATCGGGGCAGCGATTGCCCAGGTCGGCGGCGAGATCGACAAGGTTTACGACTTTAACGCGCTCGGCCGCGAGGCTGCGCTCGACATCGCTCGCGGCGAGGCGCGCGATCGAGCGATTGAGGCCGGCGCCGATCCGTCGACCATCGCTATCGTTCATGTCGAAGAGATTCCGCTCGCTTATCTCCCCGGCGCCGTGCGCGTGAATGTGAAAGCCGTGGGCGATCTCCTTGCGACCAAAGCTCAGCGAATGAAAGGGGCGGCCGCGGAATGACGAGGCTTTCTGAAAACGGTTTTGACGTAACTGCCGATCTTCTTGAGGATATGGCGCGCGGGGCTGCGTTTCTCGGCGCCGGGGGCGGAGGCGATCCGTATCTCGGTGCGATGACGGCGCTTCACGCGATCCAGACTTATGGCGCGCCGCATTGCGTGCCGGCTTCCGCCATTGGCGATGATGATCCCGTCTACACGGCGGCGATGATGGGCGCGCCGACCGTGATGGTCGAAAAACTCACCGGCATCGAGGAAGTCGAGGCGGCGATCGCAGCGCTCGAACGCGTCATGGGCAAACCGGCGAAGGCTATCCTGCCGGCGGAGATCGGCGGGCTTAACGCTCTCGTTCCGGTCGCGGTCGCGGCGAAGCGCGGATTGCCGCTCATTGATGCGGACGGCATGGGCCGTGCATTCCCGGAATTGCAGATGGTGACGTTCGCCGTCGATGGCGTCTCGACGAGTCCGCTCGCGGTCTGCAATGAGCATGGCGAATATCACGTCATCAATGCGCGCAACAACAAGGCGTCTGAAGATGCGGCCCGCCGGCTTGTAATCGAAATGGGCGCCGCGGTCGGGGTTTCCTGCTATCCGATGGATGGCGCGACCGCCAAGCGTTCCGCCGTACACGGCACGCTCTCACTCGCTTATGGCATCGGCAAGGCTATCTCCGACGGGCGGCGGCGGGGCGATCCGTTCGACTCTCTGATCGCCTATCTGAAGTCTACGGACTATTACAACAAATGCGGAATCATCTTCTCCGGCAAGGTCGTCGATCTCGACAGACGGACGGAGAGAGGCTTCACGCTCGGCGCCTGCAAGGTCCTCTCGAATGAGGGCGATGGAAGCGAGCTCGAAGTCATTTATCAAAACGAATATCTGCGCGCGCGCGTCGGCGACAGAACCCTGGCGATCGTGCCTGACCTGACCTGCATTCTCGATGCGGAGACGGCTGAGCCGATTACGACGGAGGGCCTGCGTTACGGCCAGCGCGTCAAGGTGATGGGCGTCAGTTGCGCGCCTGTCATGCGCTCGAAGGCGGCGCTCGATCTGTTCGGGCCGCGGGCGTTCGGGCTCGATGAACCATTCAGGCCAGTCGAAGACCTGATTGTCGCCGCATAGCGCGCGACGCACTTGTAACGGCGGAGGGGAAGTTAGAGGAGATGAAGGCGATGAGAAAAACAAGATCGACTTTTCTGGCGGGGGCTGCTTTCGCGGCGCTTTGCAGTGTGGGCGCGCCGGGCGCCGCGTTTGCGCAGGAAGATGAAGCGGTCGACACCATTACGGTGACGGCGCAGTTTCGGGAACAATCGCTTCAGGAAGTTCCGAACGCGGTGACGGCTTTCACCTCGCAGGACATTGAAGACGCCGGCTTCAGATCGACAAACGACTTTGTGAGCATGACGCCGAACATGACGTTCGACGACTCGTTCACCTATCTCAACAGCTTTGTCGTCGTGCGCGGCGTGACGCAAATCAACAACGCCGACTCGCCGGTTGCGATCATTGTCGACGGCGTGCCGCAGAACAACCAGAAGCAATTCAAGATGCCGCTGTTCGACGTGCAGCAGATCGAAGTGCTGAAAGGCCCGCAAGGCTCTCTTTATGGTCGCAACGCCATTGGCGGCGCGATCAACATCGTCACCAAACAACCGTCGAATGAGTTCGAAGGCTTTGTTGGCGGCGGCGTGGAAAACGGCGTTGGGTACAGGGGCGAAGCAGGCCTTAGCGGACCGATCGTGAAAGACAAGATTCTGTTTCGCGTTGCGGGTTCGTATTACGAAACCGACGGTCTGATCAAAAACGAATATCTCAACGAAGATGTCGATGGCGTCGACCATGACTATTCAATCCGGGGCAAGATCGCGATCTTCCCGGTGGAGAATGTCTCCATCGACCTTCGGGCGTCATACAATGATTTTCGCGCCGGTTCGAGCTATGACACGATCATCAACAGCTATCTGAACCCGACTTTCCGCAGCGGTAATGACTCGAACGATGTCTTCGCACCCACGACGAACATCGCGGGGAAGACCTTCGGCGATATTTTCGAGGCATCCGGCAAAGCGGATATCGATCTCGGCTTCGCGAACGCGACTTATATCTTCGGTTATACGGATATTAACGAAGACTACCGCGCCGACCTCGACTTCTCGAACCCGACGCAACCGACCTTCGGGCCGTTCGGCGAATTGGGGCAGGGACAGAATCTCGATGTCGAGCTTATCAGCCACGAGCTTCGTTTCGTTTCTCGCGACGATCAGGATTTCCGCTGGATCGTTGGCGCCTACTATCTTGATACGAACCGTTCGTTGCTAACGCGCGGCTTCCTCGACCTCGATCAGTCGCTCGAGCAGTTCGAGAATGGCGTTATCATCCTCGCGCAGAATGAATCGAACGAAAATACGGCGTGGGCTTTGTTCGGCCAGGTCGAATACGACTTCACAGACAGGCTGACGGTGCAGTTTGGCGGCCGTTATGACGCTGATGAACGCTATCAGGAATCTCCGGGCGTGCCGGGCTCCGGACGGTCAATCAAGTTCACCTCGTTCCAGCCCAAGGCGACCGTCAGCTATGACGTGGCTGATGACGCTTTGGCCTATTTCACCTTCAGCACAGGTTTCCGTTCGGGCGGCTTCAACGCCCCGTCGGCCATTCTCGGCAGCTTTGATGATGAAGTCCTGAAGAACTATGAAGTCGGCCTGAAGACGCAGTTCCTCGACGGGCGCGCCACCTTGAATCTCGCCGGTTTCATGTCGAAGAGCGAGGGCTTCCAGTTCTTCTTCGTCGATATCACCACTATCTCGCAAATCATCTCCAATCTCGAAGAAGTTGACCTCAAAGGCTTTGACGCGGACTTCCAGCTTCGCGCCACGGACAATGTGACGGTGTATGGCGGCGTCGGCTATACGGACTCCGAGATCAAGTCGATCGGGAATGCGGCGCTCGAGTCCTATCTGACGCTCGCTGGCGTCAATCTTGCGAACGTCGTCGGCAGCAAATCGCCGAAGACGACCGACTGGACGATCAACTTCGGCGCGCAGGCTGTGCAACCTATCGGCGGCGGCTTGAACGCTGTATTCCGCGCCGACTACGAGTATCAGGGCCAGAAATTTTGGCAGATCGACAATCTCGATGTGCGTGACCCGATTCATCTCGTGGGCCTGCGAGCCTCGATCGAAAGCGAGCGCTGGACGGCGTCGCTCTGGACAAAGAACCTTCTCAACGAAGAATATTATGCGGACGTCAACCCGTCCGCCTTCTCCGGCGCGCCGTATGACATCGGCTTTCAGGCGAGACCGCGCACATTCGGCGCAGACGTGAAGGTTCGGTTCTGATCTTCGCGTAAGAACAGGGCGGCTGCTGGCGGACGAGACGTCCCCGGCGGCCGCCAGGTGCCCATCGCGGCGGAACGAAAGGGAGCCCCTATGACGATCGTTCATCTGGTGACGCCGATCATCACGCCGGGCCTTCGTTGCCTTGACGATGTGAAGCCCCTCGAAGAATACGGCATCGAAATCCGCCAATCGATTCTCGACGCCGGCCCGGCCTCAATCGAGTGCGAGTTTGACGAGGCGCTCGCCGTGCCGGATACGATCAAGCAATGCGTGCTTGCGGAACGCGATGGAGCGGACGCAATCGTTATTGACTGCATGGGCGATCCGGGCGTCAGGCCCGCGCGGGAAGTCGTGAAGATTCCGGTGCTCGGTCCGATGGAAACAAGCATGCACACGGCTGCGATGCTCGGGACAAAGATATCAATCGTCACCGTCGCCGAAAGCGTCGTACCGATGCTGGAAAATCTGGGTCGGCTTTATGGCGTGAAGGATCGAATGACGCCTATCCGCGTCATCGACCTGCCTGTGCTCGAACTCGACAAGGATATTGAACGCACGAAGGCGCTCTTGAGCGAGGCTTCGGAAGCGGCGGTGAAGGACGACGGCGCCGACGTCATCATTTTCGGTTGCACGGGTTTCCTTGGTTGCGCGGAGAGCATCAAGGCTCACCTCGCAAGCCGGAATCTAAATGTGCCGGTGATCGATCCTGTGCCGCTGACGATGATTACGGCTGCGTCGCTCGCGCGCATGGGGCTGACGAACAGCAAGAAGGCTTATGCGCCGCCACGTCGCAAGGAGATCAAAGGCTTCAACATTCCGCTGGCGCCGCATGCGATAGCGGGCTGAAAGCCGCAATAGTCGTGACAGGGTGAGGGCGCGCGCGGGTTTTCCGGCGCGCCCTTTTTTCGTCAGTAAGCGACGTAAGGCATGCCGACCGCTTCGGCGACCGCACGATGGCGGATCTTGCCTTCGGCGACATTGACGCCATTGCGCAGGCCCGCATCGGCTTCGATCGCGGCCTTGGGGCCGAGATCGGCGAGCTTCAGCACGAAGGGCAGCGTCGCATTGTTGAGGGCGAAGGTCGATGTGCGCGCGACCGCGCCCGGCATGTTGGCGACGCAATAGTGGATGACGCCGTCGACGACATAAGTCGGGTTCGAATGGGTCGTCGGCTTCGAGGTTTCGAAGCAGCCGCCCTGGTCGATCGCGATGTCGACGAGCACGGAGCCCGGATTCATCTCTTTCAGCATGTCGCGCGTGACAAGCTTCGGCGCGGCCGCGCCCGGGATGAGCACGGCGCCGATGACGAGATCGGCTTCAACGACGGCCTGCCGAATGGCGGCGCTCGTCGAATAGGCGATGGTGGCCGCGTTGCCATACATGCGGTCGAGTTCGGCGATGCGCGTGAGGTTGCGTTCGAAGACGGTGACGTTGGCGTGGGCGCCGATCGCCATTTGCAGCGCGTGTTCGCCAGCGACGCCGCCGCCGAGGATGACGACTTTGGCCGGCGCGACGCCCGGCACGCCGCCGAGAAGAATGCCGCGGCCGCCAGAAGCTTTCTCAAGCGCGTGCGCACCCGCCTGAATGGACATCCGGCCAGCGACTTCGCTCATCGGCTGGAGAAGCGGAAGGCGCCCGTCGGGCGAGGTCACCGTTTCATAGGCGATGGCGAGGCAGCCCGACTTGCACAGAGCTTCCGCCTGCGGAATGTCGGCGGCGAGGTGGAGATAGGTGAAAAGCGTCTGGCCAGCCTTCAACATGGCGCATTCCGGCAGTTGCGGTTCTTTCACCTTCACGATCATTTCGGCGCGCTCGAAGACTTGCTTCGGCGTTCCGACGATTTCCGCGCCCGCTTCGACGTATTGCGCGTCCGTCAGGTCGACGCCCGAGCCCGCATTCGTTTCAACGAGCACCTTGTGGCCGTGATTGGTCAGTTCGAACACATTCGCCGGGGTGAGCCCGACGCGATACTCGTGGGTTTTGATTTCCTTGGGGACGCCGATGAGCATGAAAGCCTCCATTTTCTTGAGGAGGACGATATTCGACACCTCGTGAAATATCCTGTATATTCTGCGCCTTATTGGTTCTATGGGAGAACAGGGTTCGTCAAAATGGCAGAAGGAAAGAACGAAATTCTTCCACTGGACGAATTTGACGTGAAAATCCTCCGGGCGCTCCAGCGGAACTGCAAGGCGTCTTTCAACGATATAGCGGCCGAGGTGGGCCTGTCGCCCTCCGCCTGCCACAAGCGGCTGAAGGCGATCGAGGAAAGCGGGATCATCTCCAGCTATGTGGCGATCATCGCTGAAGAGAAAGTCGGCCTGAAGACGAACGTCTTCGTGCAGGTTACGTTGAAGAGCCAGAAAGAAGAAACGCTGACAGCCTTTGAAAATTCCGTCAGCCGCCATCGTGAGATCATGGAATGCTATCTGATGGCGGGGCTATCCGATTACATGCTGCGCATTCTCTGCAAGGACGCAGAAGATTACGAGCGGATCCATAACCAGATCCTCACGCGGCTGCCAGGCGTCGACCGGGTGCTGACGAATTTCGCGATCCGCAAGGTGCTGCGGCGAACGGCGGTGCCGGCGCTACCCGAAGCGTAAGCGTTCCGCTTTCTAGGTCAGCCCCAATCCGCCGGGGTTCATCAGGCCAGCCGGATCGACGCTCTTCTTGAAGTCTTTAAGCGTCTCCCACACGGCGGGCGATTGCAGCGCTGATTCGTAGTCGTAATATTTCCCGATCTGGAAATGGTAAGGGTGAAGCGCGTCGACTCGCTCGACGAGGCGGCGGCGCAGATCGAGCGCGAAAGCGCGTGTTTCCTTGTTTTCCGGTTTCGCTTCGAACTCCGGCCTGCGCTCGGGCGAAAGCTGCGCGAGGCGCAAAGGGTTCGGCCGGTCCGCCCAGTAGATGATCGGCTCTATGCCGAAGCCGCCTTTATTGGTGAGGAACAGCCGCGTCCAGGTGACGCCGTGCTTCTTCATCGCGGCTTCGTTCTCCGCAAAGAAGTCCTCGACAGCGGCGTGGAGGGAGCTCGCCTTTGAGAGAACGACGCCGCAATTGGTCGGGATGGTGCACTCGCCATTCATGCCGATCATCAGCTTTTCAATCGGCACGTAAGGTTGCGCGCGAAAGGCGATGGCGAGCGAGGTCGGCAGCTTTACGCCGCCATGGCGGCGCATCACCTTCCCGGCGGCGTGCGCCATGCGATCCGCCGTAGGCTGATCGAAGGCGTCGATCATGCTGAAGGTGGAGTAAGGCCATTTGAGGAGGTAGCTCATGCCGCCGGGCCGCGCGAGCGAGAGGAGATTGAGGAAGCCCTTGAGCTTGCTCGGCGCTGTCGCGATCACCTGTTTCGCCATCGCCTGCGCTTCCGCCTGGCTTGGCTTCTGGTTCGCGAAGAGCTGGTGATGGTATTGGCTGAACGCCATGTTGCTCGCCATCACGCCCATGCGTTCCGTCTCGCAAAGCGCGGCGACAAGGTCTTTCGCCGTCCTGAAGCCGTAGCAGACGAACGCCGTGCCCTTGGGCTTTTCCATCAGGCGGAAGACGGCTTTCGTCTTTACGCCGAAAACGCCGGCGTCGTGCGTGAAGAGCCCGGTGAGGTCCGGCCCGTAGCTGCGCAGCACCGGATGCTCCGGGTTCGTCGCAAGCGCGCCCGTGAGCATGATGCGTCCGTCACCGAGAACGACTTCGAGGCCCATGAGATCGTCGGTGATGTCGCCGCGCCCGTGGCCGAGCGCGTTGTTTCCAAGCCCGCCGCCAATCGTCGCCGCAATGCCCGACATCGTGCCCATGCACCCGATGCGCAGCCCGGTTGGCAGGAGCGCTGCGTGAACTTCCGCCCAGGTGGCGCCCGGTTCGATCTCAACGAGGCGGTCTTCCGCGTTGATGCGGATGGAATTCATCCGCTTCATATCGAGGATCGCCGTGTTCTCGTCGCGCGGCGCATAGCCGAGCGTGTAGGACATGCCGCCGCCGCGTGCGGTGAGGGCGATGCCTGTCTCTCCCGCTGCGCGCACGATCTGCGAGACTTCCTGCGTCGTGCGCGGACGGATGATCGCGATCGCTGTCGAGAGCGGAATTTCGCTGAAATCGACGGAGTAGAGCTTTCGCGAAGCCTCGTCCGTGAGGAGGTTCTCCGCACCGACAATGCCGCGCGCGCGAGCGAGAAAAGAGCCCGCATCGACGTGCGCCGCCCGCCGCCCTTCAGCGGCTGTCACAGTGTTCATGGCGCCGTTTCCTCCGCTTGCTTTCAGCTTGTTATGTAAGGCGCGGGATCAGTCGAATGTCGGCAGGCCGACGATGAAGAACTCCGTTTCGAGGTCCGCCTTGAGGCCCGCGCTTTCGCCGCGCTTTACTCTGAAGGCGGAAAGGGCGCCATAAGGTTCGCCGTTCGCGTAACCTTCGCCGCTCATGGCGCAGACGACGAGCGGGCGCTCCGACGCCTTGAGGTCGAAGCTCGCGCCTGCTTGCACCTTCATCATCTTTATTTCGAGCCCGCGCTCATTGAACCGGCCGAGGGATTTTTCCTCGACGCCGCTCGCGCCGCGAACCGGGAGGTAGTCGAAGCTCGCCGGGTCCATGATAATCGGAAAGACATAGCGCGGCTTTGAATAGCGAACAGGCTTGCCGTTCACATATTCCCAGACGGCTTCATACCCGTCCTGCTTGCGCCTGCCGCCATGTTCGGGAGCCCAGGAGAAAACGCCGTCTTCGAAACTGCCTTTCGCCTGCAGCTCTTTCGCGCCGAGGCGCAATTGGCGCTGGCTCATGTAACCCTGGCCGCTCGGTCCGGCGAGCTGGAGAAGCAAGGTTTCCGACCCGTCGCTTCCCTTTTGCGTGTAGTAAGTGCCCTCGCAGAAATAGGCGACCGTGCCTTCTTCCTGAATGTGGTCGGGACCGTATTGCATCTCGCCTTTGAGGACGAAACGGATCTGTTCGAAATTGTGCCGGTGGCGCGGCGTTTTGTATTCCTCTTCGGTCGTCACGATGGTGAGGATGAAGTTGTCCTTCGTTCCTTCTTCGCCGACGAGAAGGTGTTCGAAAGCGATCCCGTCATTGCGATGGGCCGATGCGCCTTCGCGTTGCGCGTTGCTGCGGTGTGCGACTGCCAAAACGTGTCTCCCTCAATATCGCTGCGCGTTTCCTCAAAGGGGCGGCGGCGTTTTGTTATGCGACCAGCATTGCGGCGCTTTCGCCGAATTGCGGCGTCAGAATGTAGACGAGCTCCGTCGGCGTTGCGGCGGTGAGCGATAGGCCCTTGTCGCCGTCCATCGCCGCCGCGCTTCCCGCGCGATAGGCTTCCTTCCCGATGACGCCGGTGCCTGACAAAACGTAGTAAAGCGCGCGCGGATTACAGGCATGTGTCGCTTTCGGCTCGAGTTTCAGGAACCCGAACTCGATAGCGCGCTCTGCGAAAGCGCCGATGCGGCGCGCTTCGACGCCGGGTTCGACCGTCGGCGTCCATTCATAATGGGAAGCGTCTGCGATAATCGGCGTGCGGAAGCGCGGGCGAGGATAGACGAGCGGGCGGCCCGCCATCTTCTCCCAGATCGCTTCGTATGCGTCTTTGTTGTGCTTGCGGCCCTCTTTATCCGTCCACGTATAGACGCCGCCGGAAAATTCACCTTCCTTTGAAAGCGCCGCGTGGCCCGCTTCAAGCTGTTCGTAATGCATGAAACCGGCGCCGCTTGCGCCGCCGCCCTGCAGAAGCAGCGTGACGGAGCGCCTGACAGCGCGCTGTTCATAGGAAACGCCTTCGGGGAAGTAGCCGATGGTTCCCTGTTGCTGGACTTCGTCTTTGCTGCGGCCGTAACCGAACTCGCCTTCGACCATGTATCGGACCTGGTCGAAGTTATGTTTGTGGCGGGGCGTCGTGTAATCGCCATCCATCAGCACAAGGCTCAGCTCGTAATTGTCCGGCGCGCCGGCGCGCCCGCGCAGGAGCCGCTTGTTCATTGCGCTTCCGGGGCGATGCTGGGAAAATGGCTGCCAATCAACGGCTTGCGAGTCGGCGAGACGCATGAAGAAAGCCCCGGAATTGTTGTCAGACAAAATCTTATGAAAGCGAAGCTAACAGGGGCCGGTAGGGGTGTCAATTCGGTCGATGCGGCCGCTGAACTCGTGCGGGAAGGCATACGGGAGGGCCGTTTTGCGCCCGGCCAGAGGCTCATCGCGGGCGACCTCGCGGCGCTTTCGGGCGGTGGCGCGGGGCCATTCCGCGAGGCGCTGTTCCGGCTTGCGGGCGAGGGGCTTGTCACCCTTCATCCTAATCGCGGCGCAGCCGTGCGCGCGCTTGGCCGCAATGACGCCGTTGAGATCTATCTCCTTCGCGAGCATGTCGACGGCCTTGCGGCGCGCCTGTGCGCTTCACGTGCAGACAAGGCGATAACTGGAGAAATCAAGGCGAGCGCGGAGAAGCTCTCCAAGGCGTTCCGCGCAGGGCGCATCACCGAGTTTCATGGCGTGAAGCGGGAGCTTCTTAATCTAATTCGCGAGAGTTGCGGCGCGGCGCGCGTCAATGAATTGGCTCGTTCGCTCTGGGCGCCGATCTGCAAGCGCGAAACGGAAGCGCAGCTTGCGAAAGCTGCTGTCTCCGCCGCGCATGCTGATTTGCAAAACGTCGCTGAGGCGATCATCGGCGAAGACGCTGATGAAGCCGAACGCGCGATGCGCCTGCATGTGAAGCGTTCGGGCGAGGGCGTGCTCGCCGCCATGGCGAAGGAATGATCAGTCGAGAGGAATGCGCATGAGCCGTGGAACGATGTCGACACCCGGAACCGGCGCATAGAGGCCGCCATCCGTCACAACATAGAGCGCGGTTCCGTTATCCGTATCGACGATCGCAGCGCTCGTCGGGCCGATAACGCCGTCTTCGGCGTTCGCGATGACGCTTTCAACGCCTTTATCCGTCACTTTCAGGACTGAGTTGAACGGGTGCGTCGTAATGTAGGCGGCGTCGTTCCTGTCGAAGTCGAAATCGTCGCCCGGCGCGCCATGCGCGACGAGCTCCGCCTCGCCTGCTTCGCCCTTCTTGCCGATCGGAATCCGCACGAAGGAGCTTGTATCTGAAACGGCGACATAGACCCATTTCTTATGGACTTTGAGGCCGTTCGGGCCCGGCAGATTGCCGATGAAAGGGCGCCGGTTGACGATCGGCGTATCCAGCCATTTTGAAGCGTTGTCATCGCCGGGGCGCCACTGCCAAACGCCGCCGCTTGAATCGGCGATGTAGACGCGGCCTTTCTCGTCGACATCGACGCCGTTCGGCACCGCATCCTGCGGGAGAACCGCGACATTGCGCGCAGTGCCATCGGGGTCGAGCCGCCACAGGCCGTGCGCTTCCGGCGTCTTCGAATGGACGGTGATGAAGATGGCGCCGTCCGGCGCGCGGGCGATGCACATCGTTCCCTGCCGCGTCTTCGGATCGGAGGGGAAGGGCAATTCCGCATAAGGAGTGATTGTTCCGTCAGCAGAGATAGAGAGAATCTTGTTGTCGAAAAGCATGGTGAGAAGGAGCGAACCATTCTCGCCCGGAATGAGACCTTCCGGGAACTGACCGGGCTGGAAGCGGACGACTTCCTCAACGGTCGAAGGCTGCTTCGGCGCCGGCGCCGGGAAGGGGAATGTGAGCTGTTGAAGCGCCCCGACCGTATCGACGACGCCCTCCCGCGTCGCGATGCGCCCGCCTTTTACAGTGAAGAAGTCCATCGTCTTGATGGTGAGGGGCGCTGGCGGCGGGGCCTCGCCGAAGAGCGGCGCGGTCGCAACGCCGCGAAGCGTCCGTTCTATCGCGATGACGCCGTCCGGGCTCTTTACGACGCGATAGTCGACCGCCGCCTCAGGCAGGGCCGTTCGGAACTGGTCGAGCTGGAGCAGTAACCCGCCCTGGCCGAGAAAGTCCTCAGACTGATCTTTGAAGTCTTCCGCCAGCAGCGTCGAGACTGCGGCTGAGTCATTCGCCGCCAGCGCCTCGGCGAGGCGCTTTGCGATGTCCTGCGCGGCTTCGGCGGGCGCTGCGAATGCAAGGAGAGCCGTTCCCAAAAGGGCGGCGCGGAGCGGGGTTTTTAGTTGTCTGACAATCATGCTTCAAGACTGGCCATGACGGGCGCTGGAAGTCAAGGACGGCTATTGGAAGAAGCTGTCGTCATAGCCTTCGATCTGTTGCTGCGAGCGCGCAATGTGCGCGCGCATCAACAGTTCGGCTTCCTGCGCGTCGCCGCGCATGACGGCGCTCACGATGGCGCAGTGGTCTGCGTGAGAGATCGCCATGTTCTCCATGTCGAAGACCTGCTTGAACTGCAGGCGGAGAATGCGCGTGTTGAGCCGGGCCGCGATTTCCGAAATGAACGGGTTGCGCGAGGCGGTGATGAAGACGTCGTGGAGGTCGCCATTGAGCTCCATATAGCGCTTCACGTCGCCTTCATCCTTGGCGGCGGCGAGCTCCTCATGCAGGCGGCGCAATTCTTCCTTCGTCTGTTCGTCCATGAATTGCGTCGTCAGGCGCACGGCGAGGCCCTCGATCACCTGGCGCACCTGATAAATCGACGAGACGTCGAGGCGCGTGAAGCGGCGGACGCGCGCGCCGTAATGATAGCGTGACTCGATGAGCCCTTCGGCCGTCAGCCGGCGGATGGCTTCGCGCACCGTGCTGCGGCTGATGCCGAGGCGTTCGGTGAGGTCGGCCTCGATAAGGCGCTGGCCGGGCATGAGTTCGCCTTCATAGATCTTGTCGCGAAGCCATGTCGCCGTGCGCTCGACAGAAGAGGTCTGTTCGGCGGCTTCGTTCTGCGGCTCGATGATCGTGGTCAACGCTCGTCCCCAAAGCTGCCGGCGCGCAAACGCTTTTCACGCCTGATAATTCAATAGCTTTAATGAATTATCATGCGCCGGCAAAGCCGCGCAACAGCTGCTTGGAGCGCTGGAATATACGGAAAGCGACCCGGCGCCATGGCCGGACCGCTCTCCGCATCTCTCCCCGCGAGACCTGTTAGAACCGGGCCGTCACTTGCGCGCCGATTTCGCGCGGTTCGTTCGGGATGGCGATGACGAGGCCGGTCGCAATCGAAACGTCGAAGCCGTTCGCGACATAGGATTCGTCCGTCAGGTTCTTGCCATAGACGGCCAGAGTGAATTGTCCGCCTTCTGACGTCCACGCGACCCGCGCATTGAGGAGGCTGTGTGCGCGCTGGCGCAGATAAGGCGTGTTGCGAACATCGGCATAGCTTTCATCGACCCACGAGTAATCGACGCGGCCCATGAATTCGCCAATGCTCGTCGGCTGGATGTATTCGGCGCCCGCGGTCGCTGACCATTCCGGCGTTTTCGGCAGCTTGGTGTCGAGCGAGATGCCGGTGATCGCCTGCTGCGTCTCTTTGTATTTCGCATTGAGATAGCCGACGGAGCCGAAGACACGGAACTGATCGGTCAGGAGTGCGGTCGCGTCGACTTCGACGCCCCAGATGCGCGCCTTGCCGACATTGTCGATGACCTGAACGGTCTGGTTGCCGATGAGGTCGTTCGCCTGCAGCTGCATGTCCTGATAGTCATAGTAGAAGCCGGCGGTGTTGAGCCGCAGGCGGCCATTCGCGAGATCGGCCTTGGAGCCGATTTCATAGGACCAGACTTTCTCAGGATCGAACGGCGTTTGCGCGACGGCGGGATTCACTGGGCGCCCGTTGAACCCGCCTGCTTTGTAACCGCTGGAAACCGTTGCGTAGAAGAGAAGGTCGTCCGCCGGCGTATAGGTCAAGCTGATGCGCGGCGAGAAGTCCGTCCAGTTCTTGTCGATCGTCGTGAGCGGCACCGTCGGGAAGCCCGAGGCGAGCGCGACTTGTTCGTAGGAATAGTGTTTCTTGTCATAGGTGATGCGCCCGCCCGCGATGAGCGTGAGCTGATCCGTCAGATCGAACTCAAGTTCTGTGAAGGCGGCGTAGGACGTCGCGTTCACCTGCGGCGTCAGCGTGCCGGCGATGTCGAAGCCGAAATTGATCGGGTTGCCCGCGCCGCCTGCGCAGATGTCGGTCGGGCCGACAGGCGGGCAGGTGCTTGTCGGCAGCGCCGGGAAGATCGGGCCGGGCAGGGCTTCGAACGCTTCATAAAGGCCCGGCGCAAGCCCCACGAACCAATTGCTGTCCGCTTCTTCGTGGAAGAAATAGAGGCCGGCCGTGTAACGCAGTCTTTCCGTAAAGAGATCGCCGAACAGGTTGAATTCCTGGCTCACCTGCCATTGCTTGTCGCGATAGTCGAGCTGCCCGAAGTCGACCGGCGAGCCGTCATTGTCGCGCTGGTTGCGGGAATTGAATCGTCTGTAAGCGGAGATTGACCGGAACTGGGTCTCGCCGAAATCGTGGTCGATCTTCAGCGATACGCCGCCGCCCTTGTAGTTGAGCTGGTTCGAGCCCGTGCCATAGCTGAGGCGTAGATCGTCGGACTGATAGGCGACAGAAAGCGGCGTGTTGCTCGGGAAGCCGACAAAGGCGTTCCACAGCGCCGCAAGGTTCGCCGGATCGTTATAGATCGGAATGGCGATGTTCGATTCGGCGTCGATATTCGTGTAGTCGAGCGCGAGCGAAATTTCGGTCGCATCCGACGGCGTATAGAGGAACGAACCGCGCGCGACGATCGTTCCTTCTTCGCCGGCGCGTTCGCGCGTCGAATAGGGCTGGCGCACGAAACCGTCCTGGCTGCGCGTCGCGATAGAGAAGCGGCTTGCGAGATTTTCACTCAGCGGAACGTTGACGCTGCCGTCGAAATTGAGGCGGTGATCTTCGCCGACGGTGACCGAGGCCATGCCGCCGAATTCTGAATCGGGCTGCTTCGTCGTGACGTTGATCGCGCCGCCCATCGTGTTCTTGCCGAAGAGCGTTCCTTGCGGACCTTTGAGGACTTCGATGCGGTCGATGTCGGCGAGCTCCATCACGGCGCCCTGCACGCGGCCGAAGAAAACGCCGTCGACATAAAGGCCGACGCCCGGGTCCGTCGTCGGCGCATAGTCGAGCTGGCCGATGCCGCGGATGAAGAAGGTCGCGTTCGCGGCGCCGCCGACATCGGTCGTGCCGGCTTCGAATTTCGCGTTCGGCAGGAAGTTGCCGAGATCGGTCATGGTGAACAGGTTGCGCCGCTCAAGTTCCGGGCCGCCGAGCGCGGTGATCGCGACCGGCACGTCCTGAAGGCTTTCTTCCTTTTTCCGCGCCGTGACGACGATCTGGTCGAGCCCGCCGGACTGCGCCGCCGCGTCTGTCGCGGCGAACGCCGCGCCCCCGGCGATCAAGGCGAGCGCCGTCGTTGTCTTCAATCCCCGCATTTCAATCCCTCCCTAAGCGACCATTATTCTTTTCGAACCGCTTGCCCGCGGCCGGTCGATAATGTCTGACAATATTTCCCTATTTTCCGGGATTGACAAGAGGGCAGGCTAAACAAGGCCTTCCTGCGCTGCGCGTGCCAGCTTGCGCCAGGCGGCGGGAGAGGCGCCGAACTCGGCTTTGAACGCCTTGCAGAAGGACGGAATGGAATTGTAGCCGGCGTGTTCTGCTGCGCCTGCGAGATCGACGGCGCTGTCTCGCAAGATGTCCGCCGCGCGCAGGAGTCGCTGACGCTGCAGATAGGCGCCGGGCGAAAGACCGGTCGCATTCTTGAAATTGCGCGAGAAGGCGGCGCGCGAAAGCCCCACGCGTTCGGCGAGAAGATCGCCCGTCCAGTCGAGCATCGAGGCGCTGTGGATGAGCATCAGCGCGCGCGCGATTTTCGTGGACGACGCCTGCTCTACGGAGAGGGCGGGAAGATCCGGCGCGGCGAGCGCCGCGGTTAGAATCTCCGTAAGCAGAAGATTGAAAAGCGCGTTCACGACAGGGCCGGAATTGGCCCGTGGCGCTTGCGCTTCTTCCATGATCATCGACAGCGCACGCGAGACATGCGGAGAGCCTGCTATGTCGTCGCGGCTGATGATGATCGCTTCAGGAAGAAGCCGCGCAATCGCGGTTTTCGACGCATCGTCCCAGACCGAGCCGCCGGCGACAAGCTTCACCGCCGCGCCTTTGCCGCCATGGTTGAAGACATACTGACCGGGGCGGCGCCGCAGGATGTCCGTCAGGAGTTCCGCCTCGACGACATCGGCGCTGGAGGAGAGGCGATGACGCGCGCCATGAGGCAGGAAGACGAGATCGCCCGCCTGCAATTCGAGCGATGCGCCGCTGCTTTCAAACCACACCGGCCCGTCGATGACGCCGTAGATGATTGCATAGTCGATCGCGGGCGCCTGCACGCCCCAGGGCGCGCGCGCATTGACGACGCCGAAGGAGGTCGCGCGGAAGCGGGCGAGGCTGAGAAGGCGTTCGACTTCCATTCTGGCAGGATACATTTGGATAACTCTTTGAGCAATTTGAATATGCCCAAGCCTCCCTCACGCCCGCAAATTGTCTGACAGGAGGAACCACATCTATGACAATAACGCTAGAGCGCGCCCAAAAGGCGCTCACCCGGGCCCTTGAGGCCGCCAAAGCCCAGAATGTTCCAATCGCAGCGGTCGTCGTCGACCGGGCGGGCCGCATGGTCGCCGCCGCGCGCATGGATGATGTGGGTTTCATGAATATCGGCGTCGCGCAGAGGAAGGCCGGAACGTCCGCCAATTTCGGTTACCCGACGCAGGCGATGGCGGACCTCGCCTCCAAGGAGCCGCTCATCCTCGCCGCGTTCACGGGCGACGCGGAAGTGATGGCGCTCGCGGGCGGCATGCCGATCAAGGAAGGCGACAAGACCATCGGCGCGATCGGCGTCGCGGGCGGGCATTATGCACAGGACCACGCAATAGCCGCCTTCGCCGTCGGCAAGGAATAGAAGCGGAACAAGGGAGCGAAACAATGAGCGAAGTGAAAACGCGGCCGGAAGAATATACGCGTGGTAAGCCAATGCCGCCGCAGGGAACGGCGGGCGGCTATGACCAGAACTGGTACCCGATCGCGCTCTCGCGCGACGTCAAGGCGGGCGAAGTTCACGGTACGGAATTCCTGAACGGCAAGGTCATCGTCGTGCGCGATGAGAACGGAAAGGCGCAGGTTCTCAGCGCCTATTGCCGACACCTCGGCGCCGATTTGAGCGATGCTGACGTCATCAACGGCAAGGTCGTCTGTCCGTTTCACAAATGGGGCTATGACGCCTCCGGCCAATGCGTCGAGACGATGACGGGCGACAAGCCGCCTGAGCGTGCAAAGCTCTTCAAGTTTCCCACGGAGGAAAGCTGGGGCGTCGTCTGGGCGTTCAACGGGCTTGAGCCCTTCTATGAATCGCCGCGGCCCACTCTGACGGAGGAAGAGGCCGATTTTCAGGTTGAATTCGATCACATGACGAATGTCGACCACTTCGTGCCTTATTCGAACTCATCGGACATCCAGCATTTGCGTGCGGTCCACAAGATCGAGCTCGATGTCGACCCGCAAAATGTCGAGCGTTGGCCAGGACGCATTCGCTACACGCAGGAAATGACGATACCCGGCATGCCGAAGATCACCCAAATCGTGAACGTATTCGGCACGAACTGTCTGGTGTTCGAAGGCGAGATGATGGGGCGGCGCGTCTACAACATGTCAGCCGGCAAACCATTGCCCGGCAACAGAACGCTGCACACCATGATGTCGGCGACGACGAAAAGCGCGGGCGGGCCCGGCGAAGACGAGATGGTCAAAGCCATCATCGCACAAGGGATCGCCTTCGGACGGCAGCTCTTCGAAGAAGACGATATGGTGATGCGCAGCATTCATTTCCGTCAGGACACGCTGACGGAGACCGACCGGATGCTCGTCACTTTTCTTCGCTATGTCCGAGAATTTCCGCGTACGGACATTGCCTGCGACATGATTTCGTAGGCGACGTCCCCGCGACGGGCTTTTTCCCTCCCTTGCAAAGGGAGGGTTAGGGAGGGTTCCCTTCGGCCTATCAATAGGCGCGAGCGCTGAATTGAACCCTCCCTTTCGGCTGACCGAATTTGCTGCGCAAATTCGGAGCCTCAAGCCCTCCCTTTTCAAGGGAGGGGAGAGTCAACGGCGAAACGCTCAGGGTTATTTCTTCTTCGCGCTCGCGATTACTTTCTCGGCGAAAGGCTTCGTTACGAGAAAGACGCCGCAAGGCGCTTCATGGACGAGCGTGCGTGACGAGCCGCCGGAAAAGAGCGAGCCCCAGAAGCCCTTCTGGTGCGATCCGGAAACGATGACATCGGCGCCCGTTTGCTTTGCGATTTCTGTGACGACGCTTTCCGGCTCGCCGTCGAACATCATCACTTGCGCATCCTTGGCGAGTTTCTGCGTGAGCTCTTTGAGTTTCTTTTCCGCCGCCGCCCGGTTCTTCTTGTCGAGTTCGAGCGCTGCCTCCGAAACCGCGACCGCCGTCGGCGCGAGGTCCGCAGCGTAAGCAGGCGTCACGTCCGAAAGCGGCGGCCAGGCGCCGACGACGAACAGCGCTGCATCGTCACGCCGCGCGAGGCTCTCCGCAGTCAGGATGACGGCCTCGGCGAGATCGTCGTTGACGTCGATCGCGGCGACAATGTTCTTCAGTTCCATGGGGCGTGCTCCTTGGATCGGGATTCTCAGGGGGCATCTTAGCATATGGGCGCCCGTTCGCCCGGCCTCAACCGTCGATTTCACCCGGCATTTCGCCGCGCATCGCGCTCAACGCCGCGCCGATTGACCCTTTCGGGAGGCGCCGTTCATAAAGGGACGGATGAGCCCGGACCCCGCGCAGAACCTCGAACACAGCCACGCCGCCGACGATATCGCCGATCGCCTCAACCAGGGGCCGCAGGCGAGCTATCTGCGCGACTGGGTTCTTGGCGGCATTGACGGCGCGGTGACGACGCTCGCTGTGGTCGCGGGCGTTGCGGGCGCGGACCTGTCGGCGAAGATCGTCCTCATTCTTGGCGCGGCGAACCTTCTTGCTGACGGGTTCTCCATGGCCGCCGCGAACTATTCGGGCGTCAAGGCCGAGCGCGACGACTATGAGCGCCTGAGGCAAATGGAGCTTCGCCATATCGCACTCGCGCCTGAAGGCGAGCGCGAGGAAGTGCGCCAGATCTTCGCGAGCAAAGGCTTTGAAGGGGCGGACCTTGAGCGCGCCGTCGAAGTCATCACGTCGAGCCGCGAGCGCTGGGTGCGCCTTATGCTCGAGGAAGAACACGGCGCGCCGCGCGTCGTCCGCTCGGGCCTCGCCGCCGGCGCGGTCACTTTCGCGGCGTTCCTTGTCTGCGGAATGGCGCCGCTCATTCCTTATATCGCCGGACTGGGCGAGCACGCTTTCGCCAGCGCCTGCGTGATGACCTGCGTTATTTTCTTCGGCATCGGTTCGCTGAAGTCGAAATGGTCGACCGCGTCCTGGTGGCGGTCAGGACTCGAAACGCTCGCGATCGGCGCGATCGCCGCCAGCGTTGCGTATATTGCGGGCGCAATCCTCAAAGGCGTCACCGGCGCCTGAGGCGCAATTCTTCCGCACCCCAATAAATTGTGGTGACAGAGCGCGGAAATTCGCGCGCTTTTTCAGGCGTCTTAATGGTTAATTCCCGTAACCCGGGAAACTTATCCCACAGCATCAGCGGCGCCTTATTATTCACGTGACTGAATTGAGAGATCAAACCCTCACAGCTTTTCAGATTTGAGAAGGGCGTCAGGTCCGAAACGGCGATGCGGCGAGCGCTGGCGAAGTCAAAAGGCGCCTTTTGGTCTGCAACCCATTGAAACTGCTCGCAGGTAGGAGAGGCGATGTTTCACGTGAAACATTTTCGAGGCGACTTCGCCGGGACGAAAGAGAAAAGAAGTCAGGCGCGGGGAAGCGCGAAGCGGTTGAGATCGTCGAAGGAGCTCACGAGCTTGCGCCCGTCCGCGGTCGGGAAGCCTCTCGTGTCGATCCAGCGGCGCGCGATCGCAGATTTGAGCACGCTCTCGTCTGTCTCGCCGCCATCGATCTGGCGGACGAATTTGAGAATATTCCGGACAATGGCGTCGTCGCTCATGCGCGCCTCCGTGGCAGATTCCGCTCTTTCGTCACTGCACTATGGGCCAAAAGGTTAATGCAGACGCAGTACGGAAGGCCCGGTGAAACATTACGCCAATCAGGCGATCAAAGCGCGTTGTCGCTCGCTTGGCAATAGGGGTGATTCGTTTTGTGGTTGCGGAGAACGACGCATCCCCCCTCACAAAGCATTCCGAACGTGGTAAGGCCGCGCCAAATTCGGCGCCGAAACGCCCCCAAATTTCGCCCGCAAAGGAAGCCCCATGGAATACGGCAAGAACGAATTCACGACGAATGCAGCGCTCAAAGCCCGCCGCGATGAAGCGCTTCCGGCCGGTTTGCCGTCGAAATCGGGCGTGTACGTCGCACGGGCGGAGGGGGCCGAGCTGTGGGACGTCGAAGGCAAACGTTACATAGATTTCATCGGCGGCATTGGCGTTCTCAATGTCGGCCACCGCCATCCGAAGGTCGTCGCGGCCATCAAGAAACAGGTCGACGGCTTCCTCCATACGAGCTTCGGCATTGCTCAGTATGAGGTCTATGTCGACCTCGCCGAGAAGCTGAACAAGCTCGCGCCGGGCCCGACGAAGAAGAAGACGGCGCTTTTCAACTCCGGCGCGGAAGCGGTGGAGAATGCGGTGAAGTTCGCGCGCCGCATCACCGGCCGGCCGGGCGTCATCGCGTTCGAAGGCGCTTTCCACGGCCGCACGCTGCTGTCGACGACGCTCACGGGCAAATCGAAGCCTTACAAAGTCGGCTTCGGCCCGCTCGTGCCCGCCGTCTACCACGCGCCTTACCCGGATGCGTTCCACGGCGTTACGCTTGAGACCGCCAAGGCCGGCCTCAACCATATCTTCAAGTCGATGATCCCCGCTGAGGAAGTCGCGGCGATGATCGTCGAGCCGGTGCAGGGCGAGGGCGGTTTCAACCCCGCGCCCAAGGAATTCCTGCAGCACCTTCGTCGCGTCTGCGACGAGAACGGCATTCTTCTGATCGCGGATGAAATCCAGTCCGGCATGGGCCGCACGGGGAAGATGTTCGCCTTCGAGCATTCGAACGTCGAACCCGACATGATCTGCATCGCGAAGTCGATCGCGGCGGGCCTTCCCCTGTCGGCGCTCACCGGCAAGGCGGAGCTGATGGACAAGATCGCGGCGGGCGGCATGGGCTCGACCTATGGCGGCAATCCGGTCGCGTGCGCGGCGGCGCTCGCCGTTCTCGACATCATCGAGGAAGAAGGCCTTCTCGAGCGGGCGAGCGAAATCGGCGAGCGCGTAGCGTCGAGCTGGCGCGCGCTCCAGCAGGGAGAAGCCAAGGGCTATTTCGGCGACATCCGCCAGGTCGGCGGCATGATCGCGGTCGAGTGCGTTAAGGATGGCGATCCGACGAAGCCGAATGGCGATCTCGCCGGCAAGATCCAGGCGGAAGCGCGCGAGCGCGGCCTCATCATGACGACCGCCGGCGCCTATGCGCAGTGCCTGCGCTGTCTCGTGCCGCTGACGATCTCGAACGAGCTTCTCGACGAGGGACTGCAGATCTTTGCGGCGGCGACGTCGACGGCGATCAAAGGCTAGGCGTCTTGCCGCATTCGGCCGGTCTCATACTTAAGACATCGTCTTAAGGTTTGGCACGTCGATTGCTGGTTTCCCGGCGACATCGCCTTGGCCCTTGCGGGCGCCGTTAACTGTTTTCCTGTTGTCACCGGGCGTTTCGGTCGGCATCTTGGAAATGGCGGCAAGAGGCGGCAAGCCCGAGGGTTGGGGAACAGACGCCGGTGAAAGACAACAACGCAACGACTTTTGTGCAGTCGGAACTCTTCGCGCGGACATTCCGTGAAGGGATGGCTCTCGTCGAAGAGACTGCGAACTATCTCGACGGCGCAGGGCGCGAAGCCTCGCGCGCGCTCTCTCGTTCCTCGGCGCTCTCCTACGCCGGCTCGTCGATGCGCCTGACGACGCAATTGATGCAAATCGCTTCCTGGCTCCTCGTCATGCGCGCAGTGCGCGAGGGCGAGATGAGCCTCGAAGAAGCGGGCGACGTGAAATACCGCCTCAAGACGCGCGACGCGCTTGTCGGCGACATGCTCGAAGCCGGGCTTCCCCCGGCGCTCATCCGGCTGACGGAAGAAAGCTCGATGCTCTATGCGCGCATCGCGCGGATCGACGAAGAACTCTTCACGGCGAGCCGGGCCGAAACGCGCCAGCGTGACGCCGCTGCCCAGCAGCGCGCGCTGCTCGACGCTTTCGGCGGCGGCCGCCGCTAGTCAGCCCATTCCGTATCAGTGTCCCGGTCTCCCCGCGAAGGCGGGGATCCAGAAGCCGCGAACGCAGGAGCGAATAGCCCTGGATCCCGGCTTTCGCCGGGATGACGAAGAGAGCGGGAAGCGCAAAAAGCAAAAGCCCGACGCGGGGCGCCGGGCTGAACAGGTCCGCTGAAAAGCAGAAACTACTTCTTGATGCCGAAGGCGCCGAATTTCTGGTTGAACTTCGAAACGCGGCCGCGATCGAGGATCTGCGCCGGGCCGCCGGTCCAGGCCGGGTGGCTTTTCGGATCGATGTCGAGGTTGAGCACCGCGCCCGGCTCGCCATAGGTCGAGCGGGTCTCGAAGGACGAGCCATCGGTCATGACGACTTTGATCATGTGGTAGTCGGGATGGATGTCTTGTTTCATGGTCGGGCTCTGCGTCTGATAAGGGGCTCGCGGTCGAGCGAGCGCGTATACGCTCCGCTCCGCCGAAAGGCAACCCTCGCAAGCGCCGATTTATCGCGCTTTCGGGGGCTAATTCGCGGGCGCCGCGGTAGCGTTGCAACAATTGGGTTGGTATAGGGGAGAAATCCCCCGTTTAGCGGAGTTTCCCGCGCCTCCTGTCGAGTAGTCCGGCTCCTATGAAGCGTATTGCGTTCCGGCTTGGTTTTACTGTCGCGCTGCTTGGCGTGGCCGGGCTGGGCGCGCTGATGACGCTCGATTCCTTTAACCAGTTCGACGAGGTGAAGTCCTCCTTCGCCGGCTCCTGCCAGCCGGTGACGGGCATTCCGGGGCCCGAGGACCTGCAGATCGATCCGGCCACGCGGACAGCTTTCATTTCCTCCTATGACCGCCGGGAGGGCGAGGGGCGGGGCGGCATCTATGCGATTTCGATCGACGACCCGCTCTCGGCGGAATGGCGCGACCGGACGGGCGGCGTTCCCGAAGCCTTCGAGCCGCTCGGGCTCTATTTCTACCGGGACGCCCAGTTCCGCCGGCTTTTCGTCGCCAATGGCGCGGCCAAATCGGTCGAGCTCTACGACGTTCTCGACAGTGGCGACCTCGTCCATCGCGAGACCTTCAAGGAGCGGCGCCTGACGAGCCCGAATGACGTCGTCGCGGTGGGCCCGCGCGATTTCTACGTCACCAACGACTTCCGGACCGGTCGGGACTCGCTGCTGGCGCGCGTCGACTTCCTCACCCGCGCCCGGAGCGGCCGGCTTCTGCAGTTCAACGGCATGGCCTGGAAAGTCGCCGCCGAGGACCTGCGCTTTGCAAACGGCGTCGCCGCGAGCAATGACGGCCGGCGGGTTTATGTCGCCGAGACGGCGGGCGGGGCGTTGAAGATCTATGACCGCGACCCGGCGAGCGGTCATCTCAATCTTGCTGAGACCGTGCCGATGGGCGTCGCGGTCGACAACATCAATGTCGACCGCACCGGAACGCTGTGGATCGGCGCGCATCCCAAACCGCTTATCCTGCCGCTCTACGAGAAGAACCCGTCGATCAAGGCGCCCTCGCTCGTCATCCGCTATGACGACATGCCCGGCGTTCTCGGCAAACCGGCGGAAGTCTACGCCAATGACGGGGCTGAGATTTCGGCTTCCACGGCGGCGGCTCGGCTCGGCTCGACGCTCCTCATCGGGGCGCTTTTCGAGAAGAAGTTTCTGATTTGCCAGCTCCCGGGCTGATGCTCTAAAGCCGGCCCCGAAAGCCAAACAGGAAATTGCGGTGGAATACGTCTCGACGCGCGGGATTGCGCCTAAAGTTCAGTTCGACGCGGCGTTGCTCGCCGGGCTCGCGCCGGATGGCGGGCTTTACCTGCCTGTGAGCTGGCCAACGATTTCCGCCGATTTTGCCGACATGCCGTTCGCCGAAGCGGCTGCGGTGATCCTTGAGCCTTTCGTCACGCCCTGGCTCGACCGGAAGGCGTTGCTCGGAATGACGACCAAGGCGTTTTCGAGCTTCTCGCATAAGGACGTTGCGCCGCTCCGTCAGATCGATGACGAAGACTGGCTGCTGGAACTCTTCCACGGACCGACGCTCGCCTTCAAAGACGTCGCCATGCAATTGCTCGGGGTCTTCTTCGATCATGCGCTGTCGCAAACGGGAAAGCGCGCGACGGTGATCGGCGCCACGTCAGGCGACACCGGCGGCGCGGCTATCGAAGCGTTCAAGGGCCGCGATCAGGCGGATGTCTTCATCCTGCATCCGAAGGGCCGCGTTTCCGACGTGCAGCGCCTGATGATGACGACGGTCGAAGATCGAAACGTTCATAACATCGCGATCGAAGGCACGTTCGACGATTGCCAGCGCATCGTGAAGACGCTCTTTGCGGACCGCGCCTTTGCAGATCGCGTCGGCCTGACGGGGGTCAACTCGATCAACTGGGCGCGGCTTGCGATCCAGACGGTCTATTACTTCACCTCGCTTGCCGCGTTGAAGAAGCAGACGGGCGCGAGCGCAGCCTCATTCTCCGTGCCGACCGGCAATTTCGGCGACATCTTCGCGGGTTATGCGGCCAAACGCATGGGCGCGGGCGTTGCGAAGCTGTGCGTCGCGGTCAACCGTAATGACATCCTCCACCGGACGCTGACGACCGGGCGCTATGAACCGCAAGGCGTCTCGCCGACGACGTCGCCGTCGATGGATATTCAGGTCGCGAGTAATTTCGAGCGGCTTCTCTTCGAAGCGAGCGGACGCGATGCAGGGGCCGTGCGTGCGCTGATGGAAAGCTTCGACAAGAAGGGCGCTTACGAAATGCCTGCAGGCTGGCTTGCAAAGATTCACGAGGACTTCATCTCCGAGCGCGTGAGCGAAGAGGAAGACGCAGCGACCATCGCCGAAGTTGATAAGCGCCTCGGCATGCTCATCGATCCGCATACGGCGGTGGGCTACGCCGCGGCGAAAAAGGCTCGTAGCTCTGGCGCACTTTCAGGCCCGATCATTACGCTCGCGACAGCGCATCCGGCGAAGTTTCCCGATGCGGTCATCGCGGCTGCAGGAAAGAAGCCTGAGCTTCCGGCGCGCTTTGCGACGCTTTTTGATCTTCCAGAGCGTTACGAAACCGCGCCCGCAACAATCGACGCAGTTCGCGAGATCATTCTGCGCGACGCTCGCGCGGGAAAGTGAGGCCGCATGGCGGAACTTCGCACGCTATCTCACGGTGTCCGCCTCTTCGTCGATCCGATGCCGGGGCTTGAGTCCGCAGCAATCGGCGTTTGGGCGAAAGCGGGCGCAATCGACGAGACGCTTGAAGAAAACGGCGTCGCGCATCTTCTTGAACACATGGCATTCAAGGGAACCGGAAAGCGCACGGCGCGGCAGATCGCCGAGGAGATCGAATCCGTCGGCGGCTATCTCAATGCGGAAACGAGCTATCAGCGCACGGGCTATTATGCGCGCGTCCTCAAAGGCGACATAGAACTCGCGCTCGACATTCTCGCTGACATTCTCACCGATCCGCTGTTCGACGAAGGCGAACTTGCGAAAGAGCGCGAAGTCGTCGTGCAGGAAATCGGCGAGGCGGCGGACTCGCCCGATGACGCCGTACACGAACAGTTGCAGACGCTCATCTTCAAGGATCAGTCGCTCGGCAGGCCGATCCTCGGTTCGGTCGAGAGCGTGCGCAGCCACGGACGCGGTCGCTTGCGCGGCTTCATGGATCGGCTCTATTTCCCCGGAAACCTCATCGTCGCGGCGGCGGGCGCCGTCGATGAAGAGGCGATCGCGCGCGCGGTGGAAGCGCGCTTTCCGAAAGTGAACGCCGCGAAAGAAAGACCGGCACGGCCAAGTCCGCACTATGTCGGCGGCCTCGCCGCCGATGAGCGCGACATCGAGCAGACGCATATCGCGCTCGCATTTCCCGGCGTCTCGGCGCGTCATGAAGACGCTTACGCCATGCGCATCTTCGCGGAAGCGCTCGGCGGCGGCATGGCCTCGCGGCTTTTCCAGACGATCCGCGAGGAGCGGGGGCTCGCCTATTCCGTCTATTCCTACGCGCACTCCTATGACGAGGCCGGAATTCTCGGCGTCTATGTGGGTGCGGATGCAGAGAACGCGGTGCTTGCGAGCGAACTCGTTCGCCAGGAGATGGAAGGGCTCGCTGAGAACCTCACCGAGCAGGAAGTCGAGCGCGCGCGCGCCATGCTGAAGTCGACGCTGCTGATGGGCCTCGAGAGCCCCTATGGCAGGGCGGATGCGGCGGCGGGGCAGGCCTTCACTTTCGGTCGCCCGATACCTGCGGCTGAGATCCGGGAGCTTCTTGAACGCGTCACCGTTGAAGACGTGCGCCGGTGCGCAGCGCGATCGCTCAATGATGGCAAGCCTGCGATATCGATCGTCGGTCCGGCGGACGCCGCCGCGGTGGAGAAAGCGGTCGGCGCGGCGCACTAAGCGATTGACCTTGCGGCGAGACTTCTTTCAATGACCCGGACCCGCTGTCATCGCGGCGGGCAACGGCTTTTCGATCCATGTCGCTTCTCGATCTCGCCCGCATGCCGCCGCTCAGCCCCGTCCTCGATGGCGGCGAGGTGCGCCTGCGCGCACCGTCCTTCGACGACTATTCGGCCTGGGCGGCGCTGAGAGAAGAAAGCCGGCGTCATCTGACCGCGTGGGAGCCGGACTGGTCCGAGGAAGACGTCACGGCGAAAGCGTTCCGGATGCGCGTGAAGGCCTATCGCCGCGAGATGCGGCGCGGAAACGCATTGCCGTTGTTCATCGTCCGCCATTCAGACAATGCGCTGATCGGCGGCGTGACGCTGACAAATATCCGGTTAGGCGCATCGCGGTCTGCGAGCATCGGTTATTGGGTCGGCGCCGCTTTTGTCCGGCAGGGTTATGCGCGCGCTGCGATCGCAGCGATGCTGCGCCACGCTTTCGGAACAATGGAGCTCAATCGCATAGAGGCGGCCTGCCAGCCCGAGAATATAGCGTCGCGAACCTTGCTCGAACGTCTGGGCTTTCAGAATGAAGGCGTCGCGCGCGACTATCTGTTTATTAATGGCGCATGGCGCGACCATCTTCTTTATGCGCTCACGGCCGCGGATTTCGAATCGCCGACGCTGAGAAGTTAACTGTCAACAGAATTAACGTTGATTGATGCGCGGATTTTCTGCACCGACTCTTGCAGAACCGTCATAGGCGCGTGACAATAGAACATACGGCGATGGGGCTATCGGCCGTCAATTTTCATGCAGCGCGCGCGGAGGGCGAGCGCTGCGCGACATGGCGGCGCGACGCGCTCCGGCCGAATTGCGTATGGCGGGGTGGAAGACGCATGTTTGCAGCGGACGCCGTATCGGCGGGCGACGTATCAGCCGATAATTTGGCGATGGGCCTCGAATTCGCGCGCGGCGCCATCGCAGGCGCGATGGTGATCGCGATCGCTTATCTCGCTGGCCTCGCGGTATTCCGGCGGAGCGCCGCGGCGACTTGCGCGCTCCTCATGATGGTCGCCGCTTCCGCGATGCAGCTCGGCTGGCTCGGCGTCATCGCCGCCCCGTCGGCCAAGCTCGGCGTCTTGTTGCAAGGAATTTTTGGCGCCGCAGCGATTGTTTACCTGTCCGCGACCATCCGCGCGGCGCGGGAGAATACGCTGCTTGGCGGCGTCATGTTCATTGCGGCCGTCATTCTGGTCGGGATCGGCCTCTTTAATCTCTTCATTCCGGGCGGGGACGCCAGCGGCATCATGCGCGGCGGCGTATTCGGCGTCGGGCTCTTCGCACTGGGCGTCTCGATCAGCCAGGCGGGACGAGATCCGGCGGCGCGGCTGGTGCTGCCGGGGGTCTTGCTCGCGCTCGCGGCGCCCTTCGCCGGGATGGCCTTTGGCGGCGGCGGGAATGCGATGCTCGCGTTCAATGCGCTCTTCACGATCGGCGTGGTCGCGGCGAGCCTTGTCGCGATGGTAGAGCCCGCCGTGAAGCTCAACGTGCACGGCCATCATGTCGACGCACCGGTCTTCGCGCATTCGGTGGAGCCGGCGCCGCGCGCGGCGGCTGAACCGGACCCGGAACAATTGCTGAAGGTTTCTGAGAACCAACTCGCGCAAGTGCTTGATTATTCCGGCATTGCTGTCTGGGACTGGACTACGGAAGGCTCACACCAGAGCGATGGTTTCGCCAAGCTGATGGGAGCGGATACTTCGTCGGCGTTTTCACCGTCGACGATTGTCGAGTTCTTCCACAAGGACGACCGCGCGAAGTTCGAAGCGAATGTGCTCGGCGGCGGGCAAGCGGACGGCGCGTTCGATGCGGTGATGCGGCTCACGGACGGCAAACAGGTGCGGTTCCGCGGCGCGCGCGCGGTGGACGGCGTCGGCGGCGTCGAACGCGTGGTCGCCTTCGCCGAACGCGTTTCACCATTCTCCGGCAAAGGAAAATCGCTGGCGCCGGAAGCGGCGCTCGGCGCTGTCGCAGCTCTGGCGAAGCCCGAAGCGCCGAAAACCGATCCGCTTGGCGCCGCTATCAGCGAGGCGCTGGCGAAGAACCAGCTCTCCACAGCCTTCCAGCCGATCGTCTCGCTCACGAGCGGTGAGATCGCCGGCTACGAAGCGCTGGTGCGGTGGCCGAGCGAAAACGGCGGTCCAGACAAGGCCGGGCCCGAAGCGCTCATTCAGGCGGCGGAAGCGATCGGCAAAGACGCGGAAGTGACCCGCTTCGTGCTCAAGGCGGCGACTGACTATCTCGCCTCGCAGATGAAGGCGCTGAAGCGGCGCGATATCTTCATGGCGCTGAACATCTCCGTCACTCAGCTTAAGGACAAGGATCTCGTCTCGGATGTGCGCGCTGCGATCGACGAGCACGATCTTCCCAAAAAAGCGCTGGTGCTGGAAATCACGGAATCGCAGGCGATCACGGATATTGTCGAAGCCGGCGCGAAGTTCCACGAACTGAAGACGGCTGGCGCGGCGCTCGCCTTCGACGATTTCGGCGCAGGCTTCTCATCGCTCACCAATCTCCAGTCATTCGAGTTCGACTATCTGAAGATCGACAAGTCCTTCGTCGAAGGGCTTGCTCGCGGCGGCGACAATGCGAAGATCGGCCGTGCGATTGCGCAGCTTGGGCGCGATCTGGGGCTTACTGTCATTGCGGAAGGCGTGGAAAATCCCGAGACGGCGCGCGCCGCGCAGGAAGCCGGTTGCGCGCTAGCGCAAGGATTTGAATTCGGCGCGCCTGCGCCGCGCAGCCATGACGCCGAGCCCGCAAAGCATCGCCGGAAATTGTGGACCGGCGCGATGCGCTGACGGTTTGTCTGGATTTATATTCTAGTTGAGGAAGGCGTCGTCGGAGCGCGGCGATGACCATTCGGGCGAAAGCATCGCCTCAGTAACCCCGAGCCGCGCCAGCGCCTGCTTCCACGACACCGAAGCGTCCTTCGGAAAGATGATCGCCATATCCGGGTCGCAATGCGCCCAGGCGTTCATCGAGAGTTCCTGCTCGAGCTGACCTTCGCCCCAGCCTGCATAACCGATCGCGAGCATGAACTTTTCCGGCGCCGCGCGCGTCGCTCCGCCTGCAATGTCGATCAGAATATCCCGCGTCGTCGTGAGGCCGACGCCAGGGCAGACTTCCAATGTCGAATCGACGCGATAGTCGAGGCTGTGCAGAACGAGCCCGCGATCGGTTTGCACTGGTCCGCCAAAGAACACAGGCTGATCCTTTGCATCTTCCGCGAGGTCAATATCAAGCTGTTCCAGAAGCTCGCTCATTTCCACATCGGCGAGCGGCTTGTTGATGATCACGCCCATCGCATGCTGCTCGTCATGCGCGCACATCAAAAGCACCGATCGCTCGAAGCGAGGATCGCTCATGTTCGGCATTGCGATAAGCAACTGGCCGGTGAGAAAATCGCGGCCCGCTTCTTTTCGCTTCGCCGTTCCTCGTGATTTCGACGCCATGGGTTAAAGCTAGGGTGAGGCGGGGGGCATGACAAGGGAGTGAGCCCCCATGGACGCCTGTCCGGCGGAAGGCTAAGAACGGCCTCAAATTCAGCCCTGAAAACATGGAGGATCCCTGTGACCATTTCCGTCGGCGACAAAATTCCGAGCGTTTCCGTGATGATGGCGACCGCCGAAGGCCCGCAAAAGGCTGACGCGGCGGATGTGCTCGGCAAGGGCAAGGTCGCGTTCTTTGCGGTGCCGGGCGCCTTCACGCCGACCTGCTCGGCCAAACACCTTCCGGGGTTCGTTCAGAACGCCGACGCGCTGAAGAAGAAGGGCGTCGACAAGATCGTCTGCATGTCGGTCAACGACGCTTTCGTCATGAAGGCGTGGGGCGACTCGCAAAACGCTGCGGGCGTCGAAATGATGGCTGACGGTAATGGCGACCTCGCCAAGGCGCTCGGGCTCACCATGGATGCGTCGGGCTTCGGCATGGGCGCGCGTTCGAAACGCTTCTCGGCGATTATCGAGAACGGCGTCGTGAAAGAACTGAACGTCGAAGGCCCGGGCGAATTCAAAGTCTCGAGCGCCGAACACATGCTCGGCCAGCTCTAGCCCGAGACCGCTGCAAGGCCTTGCCGGGCGAGTTCGTCCGCGCGTTCATTTTCCGGATGTCCGGCATGGCCCTTCACCCATTTCCAGTGCACGGCGCGCTCTGAGACGAGTGCGTCGAGCATCTGCCAGAGATCCTGGTTCTTCACAGGTTTCTTGTCGGCGGTGCGCCAACCATTCTGTTTCCAGCGGCGCATCCAGTCCGTGATTCCATTCTTCAGATATTGACTGTCTGTGTGCAGAGTGACGGGGCCGCTTGTCGCCTTCAGCGCTTCGATTGCAGCCATCATTTCCATACGATTGTTCGTCGTGGCGCTCTCGCCGCCGGAAATCTCAAGGCGCTCGTTTGCCGTAATGATGATGGCGCCCCAGCCGCCGGGCCCCGGATTTCCGGAACAGGCGCCGTCCGTATAGATCTCGATCATTCTCACGCTCCATCACCGTCCGCTCCGTCGATGCGCGGACCACTCGCTTCCCGGGTCATTCCGCGTAACGAGGCGGGGCGTCAATGCGTTCGGGAAAAGTAGCGGATGCGTCAGCTTGCGAGCAGCATCGGTGATTTGAAGGTCACGTCTTCCTTCGCCGTTTCAATGGTCTCGATCGTCAGGGCGAAGCGCTCCGCCAGGCGGGTGAGCAAAGTCTCGACAAGATTTTCTGGGGCGGAGGCGCCGGCGGTGACGCCAAGCGCTTCGACACCATCGAGAAATGAAAGATCATAGCTGGCCGGATCATTGACGAGCCGCGCATCGCGCGCGCCGGCGGCGAGCGCGACTTCGACAAGCCGGCAGGAATTCGAGGAGGTCGGCGAACCGATCACGAGGACGACATCCGACAGTCTGCCGATTTCTTTCGCTGCAGCCTGCCGGTTCGAGGTTGCGTAGCAGATGTCGGAAGTGCGTGGCCCCTCAAGGTCGGGGAAGCGTCCCTTGAGCGTGGAGATGATCGCGGCTGTGTCGTCCACGGAAAGCGTCGTCTGCGTCACATAGGCGAGCGGTTTGTCGGGCGCCGCGAAGCACTGGGCGTCTTCGACTGTCTCGATAAGCGTCATCGCGCCGGGATAGAGCTGGCCCATCGTGCCCTGAACTTCCGGGTGTCCCTTGTGGCCGATGAGGAGGATGTGGAAGCCGCGGGCGGCGAGGCGGCGCGCTTGCGAATGGACCTTCTTCACGAGCGGACAGGTCGCATCGAGCATGACCATGGAGCGGGAACTGACGCTCTCATAGGCGGCGAGAGGCGCGCCATGGGCCGAGAAGATGATCGGTCGGTCGGTTGGGGCCTCCGCTATGTCCTCGATGAAGACCGCGCCCATCGCTTTCAGCCGGGAGACCACATGCGCGTTGTGAACGATTTCGTGGCGGACATAGACAGGCGCGCCATGGGCGGCGAGCGCCTCCTCGACCGTTCGGATGGCGCGCTCCACGCCGGCGCAAAACCCGCGCGGGGAGGCAAGCCTGACGTGAAGTTTCTGTTTCATGGGCGAAGCATAGAACCGTATTGGTTTTCACCGGGTAAGCGAACGGCCCCGGCGTCCGTTGTTCGGCGCTTCACGCCAGTAGCCGCCAGAACCGGGAAAGCCGCCCCGGCCGCCTCGCGTCTGCCTTCTGCGACGAAGTTTCGGCGTTGCGCCCCGGGCCGCGAACCGCTACCACCTTTGCTGCCGGAACTGGGCGTTCATGAGGCGTTCGGCGGGCCATTTCGCGAAGAGATATAGGGGTTTGCGTTCATGAACAAAGCGTTAGCGCTGGCGCTAATCGCCGCAGCCGGAGCCGTTTCCGGGTGCGCGTCCACCAAGGAAAAGAACGCGGCCAACCCCGGCGCCTGCCCGAATGCGGTGGTGCTGAACGACGCGTCCCGGCTGGTCGATTTCAACGGCGCTGAAGAAATTGAGAACGTCGCCTACTCGGCGGAGATCCAGAGCGTTACGCTCGATTGCCGCTATTATGCGGACAGGCCGATTGATGCGACCATGAAGCTGAAAATCGCTTTCGGCCGCGGCCCCAAGGGCGGCGAGAAGGAACACAACTTCACCTACTTTGTGGCCGTGACCCGAACTAATCTCGAGGTGATCGCGAAGCAGGAATATGTCATTCCGATCAAGTTCGACGACGATGAAAATGTGCACACCGTCGAGGAAAAGATCGAGCAGATCCTGATCCCGCGCGCGAGCGAGACCGTTTCCGGCGAGAACTTCGAAGTCATCGTCGGCCTGTCGCTGACGCCGGAGCAGGTGCTCTTCAACCGGTCTGGCAAGAGCCTGAAGTTCCCTGACCTGCAATGACGCTGACTGACGAGCTCTCTCTGATCGTCGGCGAAGCTTTCGCCGCCGAAGGCGTCGATCCGTCTTTCGGCGAAGTGAAAGTCTCTGACCGCCCGGATCTTGCGCAGTTCCAGTGCAATGGCGCGCTCGCCGCGGCGAAAGCGACAAAGTCGAATCCGCGCGCGCTGGGAGAGGCGGTCGCAGCGCGACTGAAAGCAGAGCCATCCTTCGCTGCGGTTTCAATCGCCGGGCCTGGCTTCATCAATCTGACCCTGACCGATGCGTTCCTTTCCGAGCGGGTCAACACGCTCCGCGCTGACGGGCACGCGGGCGGCTGGCGGCGTATCGACGGCGAAAAGATCGTCATCGACTATGGCGGGCCCAACATCGCCAAACCCTTACATGTCGGCCATCTGCGCTCAGCAATCATCGGCGAGTCGCTGAAGCGGCTGCTTCGCTTCGCGGGCGATGATGTCACGTCCGACATTCACATGGGCGACTGGGGCCTTCCGATGGGCCAGCTCATCACGGAAGTCGCCAGAGAGAAGCCTGATCTGCCGTTCTTCGACCCGGACTATACGGGCGCCTATCCATCCGAGCCGGTCGTCACTCTTGAAGATCTTGAGCGCCTCTATCCGCAGGCGTCCGCTGCCTGCAAAGCGGACCCGGTCCGCGCTGAGGAAGCGCGCCGCGCGACCGCTGAACTGCAGTCGGGTCGTCGCGGCTATCGGGCCCTTTGGGAGCAGTTCCTCGCCGTTTCTCGCGCTGCAATCGAACGCGAATACGCCGATCTCGATGTCACCTTCGACTGGTGGAAGGGAGAGGCGGACGCCGATCCGCTGATCGATGAGCTAGCAGCGGACCTCCGCCGCCAGAATCTCACTGAAACGAGTGACGGTGCGGAAATCATTCGCGTCGCGCGTGAGGGCGACAAGAAAGAAATCCCGCCGCTCATCCTCTTCAAGTCGGATGGCAGCGTCCTCTACGGCACGACTGATCTTGCGACCATTCTGGATCGCAAGCGCGCTATCGATCCCGATCGTATTCTCTATGTCGTCGATCAGCGCCAGGCGCTGCATTTCGAACAGGTCTTCCGCGCGGCGGATCGCGCCGGCGTGTTCCCGGCGGATCATCTGGAGCATCTTGGCTTCGGCACCATGAACGGTCCGGACGGTAAGCCGTTCAAGACCCGGGCAGGGGGCGTCTTGAAGCTGCGCGACCTGATCGACATGGTGGAGACTCGCGCACGCGAGCGGCTCGTCGAAAGCGGCATGGCGCAAGGCTATGGCGAGATAGAAGTTGCTGACATCGCCCACAAAGTCGGCGTCGCCGCGCTGAAATTCGCGGACCTCTCGAACCCGCGCACCAGCGACTACATCTTCGATCTCGATCGCTTCATGGCGTTCGAAGGGAAAACAGGCCCTTACCTTCTCTATGCGAGCGTTCGCGTGAAATCGGTTTTGGCGAAAGCATTGGCGGCGGGCGCAGGAGCGCCGGGCGATATCGCTCTGGAGGCGCCGGAAGAGATCGGACTGGCGCTGTCGCTGCTCGCCTTCGGAGATGCGGTTCGCCTGGCTTACGAAAAGCGCATGCCGCATTTCCTGTGCGAACACGCCTTCACGCTCGCGCAATCGTTTTCGAAATTCTACGCCGCGTGCCGGATCGTTGACGAGGCTGATGCGGCGCGCAGAGCGTCGCGTTTGGCGTTGGCCGAAGCGACAGGTGCGCAACTTGATGTCGTGCTCGGTCTTCTCGGGATAAAAATCCCCGCGCGGATGTAGCGCGCAGTCCACACCTCGCCACGGTTTTTTTGAAATTTAGATGACATCGATTGCGACAACATTGTTGCGATCAAACGCATGGCGTTGTTCTGAGTGAAAAACCTCTCGCAAACAAAATCGCTGCGACATTCTGCAAGTCGAATGTGACAGACCATCGGCAATTGCGTCACCGATGCGTCATGTAACTGCAAAGTTAGCTCTCTAAGGCCCGTTCCTGCGATGGTGCAGTGCGATCTTGGGGCGCGCGCCATTTTCTGCAGTCAATGACTTGGGGATTACGATGAAATTCAAATCAATACTCGCCGCCGGTTCGGCGGCCATGGCGGTCGCAACTGCGATTGCTGTGTCTACAACGCCTGCCATGGCGCAACAGACAGACGCTTCGATCCGCGGCACCGTCGTCGACGCGAACGGCGCTCCGGTTTCGGGCGCGCAAGTTACGATCACGCACAAACCGTCCGGCACGAGCGGCTCGGCGTCAACAACCGGCACCGGCACCTTCTTCGAAGGCGGCCTGCGCGTCGGCGGGCCTTACTCTGTAACGATCACGGCGCCGGGGTATGAGCCGCAGACCGTTGAGGGCGTCTATCTCGATCCGGGTGAGACGGAACGTCTCGTCGTCAATCTTGCTGATCTCGCCGCGACCGACGAAATCCTCGTCATCGGCCGTCGCTCTGAACAGCTCGACCTTAATGGCGGCGCGGGTTCTTCCTTCGACAAAGAGACGATTCAAGATCAGCCGGCCGTTTCGCGCGACATCATCCAGACGCTTCTGCGCGATCCGCTCGTCAATACTCAGGATGGCAAGACGGCGATCTCGGTCGCCGGCGTCAATCCGCGCTACAATGCGCTCGCTGTTAACGGCGTGCTGCAGCAGGATGACTTCGGTCTCTCCAACTCGCTCTATCCGACGAGCCGCTCGACGATCTCGCTTGATGCGGTTGAAGTCGCGTCGGTCGTCGCCTCGGATTACTCGGTGAAATCCTCCGGCTTCCAGGGCGGCCTCGTCAACGTCGTGACGAAATCTGGTTCGAACGATCTCACGGGTACGGCATACTGGTACCGTTCCGGCCAGAACTTCCTCGGCGAGCTTTCTGATGGAACCAGCGTTCCGGCTTCGGAATTCAAAGAGCGTGAATATGGCGCGACGCTCGGCGGGCCGATCATCCGCGACAAACTTTTCTTCTTCGTCGCTTATGAGGACTTCAAGACGTCGGCTCCGGTGAACTTTGCGGGTAATGACGCCTCGAACCTGATCACGAATGCGGATGGTTTCTTCTCGAAACTCAACGCGGACATTCTCGCCGGTACGGGGTTTGACGCCGGTGGCCGCCCGAGCTCGACGGCGACGCCTGAAACCAGCAAGCGCTGGATCGGAAAGATCGACTGGAACATCACTGACGACCACCGCATGGAAGCGAGCTATCAGCGCTCACGCGAAACGGGCACTTCGGTTTCCTCGCTCAGCCTGACTTCCGCCTGGTACGACATCCCGCAAGAGCTCGACGTCTATTCAGGCGGTATCTATTCGGACTGGACGGACAGCTTCTCGACGACCTTGCGTGTTGGCTACAAAGAATACACGAAGGGTCAGATCTGCCGCGCTCCGTCAGATTTCGGCGAGATCCAGATGCGCTTCACGGGCGCCGAGCTCATCGCGGCTGGTTATGATGGTCTCGTCGATCCGCTTATGCCGGAAAAAACCTTTGTCGCGGGCTGCGACCGCTTCCGTCACGGCAATACGTTTGACGACAACCGCCTGCAGATCTTCGCTTCGGGCGACTATGAGTGGCAAGATCACGTCACGACGTTCGGCGGCGAATACGAGAAGTACGCTCTCAATAACCTGTTCCTCTCGGACTCGAATGGCACGTTCGTCTATGACGACATCAACGAGCTGCTGACGGGTAATGACGTCACCGTCACCTATCGCAACGTCGTCTCCAACGACAAGGCGGACGCGATCACGAGCCTCAGCTACAAGAAAATGTCGCTCTTCGCGCAGGACGAGTGGCAGGTTCTGCCGAACCTCAGCCTCAACGCGGGCGTTCGTTACGAGCGTTACTTCCAGGGCGGCTCGCCGCCGGAACGTGCAGACTTCCTCGCCGCTTATGGTCGCACGAACACGAACGATCTTGGCGGGATCGATATTATCCAGCCGCGCTTTGGCTTCCGCTACGAGCCGTTTGAACGCACGACCATCACCGGTGGTTTCGGCCTCTACTCGGGCGGCAATCCGATGGTCTGGATTTCGAACGCCTTCCAGCCCCAGATCTTCCAGGTCAGCGGCACGTATAACGGCGTAAACCCAGGCGTTATCCCGTCAGATCTGATCGATGCGATCGCAGCTTCGGATCCGACGACGCCGACCTTCATCGACACCATTTCGCCGGACTTCAAGATTCCGTCGCAGTGGAAGGGGTCGGTGCGCGTCGCCCAGACCTTCGATCTCGATTTCGGCGGCATCAATCTCGGTTCGGACTATCTCTTCGCCGTACAGTATCTCTACTCGAAGGTGAAAGACGACTTCGTCTGGCGGAACCTCGCTCAAACCGACCTCGGCCTGCCGGTTGGCGTCGCGCCTGACGGCCGACCGATCTACTCGGAGCTCCAGGCTCTGGGCGTGCACAATGCGATCGAACTTGGAAACGTTTCCGGCGGCCGCAGCCACGTGATCACGGCTCAGCTCGCCAAGCGGTATGAGAACGGCTTCAACTTCGACGTCTCCTACGCGTTCCAGGATGTCGACAGCGCCACGGAAGGCACGTCTTCACGCGCTGTTTCAAACTGGCGTTCGCTCGTGACGTATGACCGCAACAACATTGGCGTCGGCACGGCGCCATATGAAACGCGGCATGCGTTCAACATGAACTTCGGCTTCGAAAAAGAGATCTTTGATGGCCTCACGAGCCGCTTCGACCTCTTCGGCATCATCAAGTCTGGCGATCCGTTCAGCTATGTGTTCGACGTGAGCTCGAGCAATGCGCTGTTTGGCCGGGCGGGCGACTTCGAGTCTCCCTATGATGACGACCTGCTCTACGTTCCGACCATGTCGGGCGGTGCGTCGACCGATGCTGCGGTTGTCTTCGCCTCTGGTTTTGACGGAGCAGGGTTCGAATCGTTCATGAACCAGCACGGCGTGACGCAAGGCCAGATCTTCGACAAGAACAGCGTTCGTGGTTCTTGGGACCAGCTCTGGAACTTCCGCTTCCAGCAAGACATGCCCTTCGTCGGCGACTTCGGCGTCAAAGCGCTTGAAGGCAACCGCATGAAGTTCACCGTCGATATCTTCAACGTCGCCAACCTCTTCAACGACAAGTGGGGCGCGCGTTACTTTGCGCCGAGCTTCGACACTGAAGGCGTCGTTGTTGCGGATATCGTCAGCGCGGCTGATGTCGCCCTTAATGGTGTGGACGGCGCTACGGCTCTTACGGGCAATGCGCCAGCGACGACTTGCGTGAACGAAGGAGACTGCGTCTACCGCTTCAACTCCTTCATCAAACAACCGTCCAGCTTCCCGAGCCTCGCGGACTCCGTTTACAAAATCCGCGTCGGTCTCCGGTACGAATTCTAATTCTTCGACTGTTATTCCCTCCAACTTCTACGGGCGGCGGAAACGCCGCCCGTTTTTTGTTTGTGAAAACGCAAAGAAAAACGCTGCAGACCCTTCGATCTGCGGCGTTTCGATTCTGGTCCCGCTGGCGCTGTGGGAAGCGTTCTAGCCGATGAGACGGAAGAAGCGCGCTTCCATTTGCGGATCGTCGCGGAAAGCGCCGGTGAATGTCTGCGTCACGCAGGAAACGCCTGTCTTGTGCACGCCGCGCGTTGAGATGCACTGGTGTTCGGAGTCGATGAGCACCGCGACGCCGCGCGGCTGCAAAGCTGTCTCAATCGCATTGGCGATCTGGCTCGTCAGCGTTTCCTGGCTCTGGAGCCGGCGCGCATAGGCGTCGACGACGCGGGCGAGTTTGGAAATCCCCACGACGCGCGATCCCGGCAGGTAAGCGACATGCGCCGTGCCGATCATGGGCTGGATGTGATGTTCGCAATGCGACTCGAACCGGATGTTCTTCATCAGGACGATATCGTTATAGCCTTCAACTTCCTCGAAGGTGCGCGAGAGGATCGCGACCGGGTCTTCGGCATAGCCTGAGAGGAACTCCTCATAGGCGTCGACGAAACGGCGCGGCGTGTCGATAAGGCCCTCACGCGAGGGGTTTTCACCATAATAGGCGAGGAGGGTGCGCACGGCCTCTTCCGCAGCGGCGCGGTCAGGACGCTCTTCCTTCGCGACAGTTTTCAGGGCGATGGTTTCAGCGGACATTTACGCCTCCTCGATGGAGCGGGAGAGATTGGCCATTTCGATTGCGCAAAGCATGGCTTCTGCGCCTTTATTGCCGGCTTTCGTTCCGGCGCGTTCGATCGCTTGCTCAATGGTGTCGGTAGTCAGGACACCGAAAGCGACGGGCACGCCCGTATCGTGGCCGACCGCCGCAATGCCTTTTGCGGCCTCGCCTGCGACATAGTCGAAATGCGCCGTCGCGCCGCGAATGACGCAGCCGAGAGCGACGATGGCGTCATAACGGCCCGTCGCAGCGAGCTTGCGCGCCGTAAACGGAACTTCATAAGCGCCGGGAGCGATCGCATGGTCGATCTTGCTCTCGTCGATCCCGTGACGGATGGCGGCGTCTTTTGCGCCGGCGACGAGCCGGTCGACAATAAAGTCATTCCAGCGCGTCGAGACGATGGCGATGCGAAGCCCCGCACCGGTCATCGCTCCCTCGAAGGTGCGTCCCATTTGATACTCCCTGACTAAACGGCGGCGCGAAGGGCCTCGCGCGCGCTTTCATGCACGCGGCGATAATCCTGCAACGCCTTTACGGTGATGATTTTCAGTCCATGCTTTTCAGCGAAAATCTCGAGATCGGGCAGACGCGCCATTTCGCCGTCATCCTTCATGATCTCGCAGATCATGGCGGCCGGCGTGAGCCCCGCCAGACGCGCAAGATCAACGCTCGCTTCCGTCTGACCGCCGCGCTCAAGCACGCCGCCATCGCGCGCTCGGAGCGGGAAGATGTGGCCCGGAGTGACAATGTCGGCGCGCGCCGCTTTCGGGTCGATAAGCGTGCGGATGGTATGTGCGCGGTCGGCGGCTGAGATACCGGTGGTGACGCCCTCGGCAGCCTCGACAGAGACGGTGAACGCCGTACCGAAGCCAGAACGGTTCTCGCTCTGCGGCACCATCATCGGCAGGCCGAACTTGTCGATGAGATGGCCCGCCATGGCGCAGCAGATAAGACCGCGGCCTTCCTTGGCGCAGAAATTGACGGCGACGGGCGTCACGAAGTCACCCGCGATGACGAGATCGCCTTCGTTCTCGCGGTCCTCGTCATCGACGATGATGACGAACTCACCTGTTTTTATGGCGGCGATAGCTTCGGGGACGGATGCGATTGGCATCAGCGCGCTCCTTCCTTGATAAATCCATGTTCAGAGAGAAAATCTCGCGAGACGCGTGATGGCTCGTCGCGCTGAACGAGACGCTCCACATATTTCGCGAGGATGTCGACTTCGAGATTGACGCGGTCGCCCGGCTTCTTTTTCGGCAGGACGAGCTTGGCCTGGCTGTAGGCGATCAGCGTCACATCGAACCAGTCGGCGCCCGTGTGGACGACCGTTAGCGAGGCGCCGTCAATTGCAATGAAGCCTTTCGGCACGATATAGCGCATCAGCGCGCGCGGCGTTTCGATGGAAAGCCACAGCGCGTCCTTGTCCGCGCGGAAATCCTTGATCGTTCCCGTGGCGTCTACATGGCCCTGTACATAGTGCCCGCCAAGACGCGTCGTCGGCAGCGCGGCGCGCTCAAGCGCGACTTCTGCGCCTGGCGCAAGGTCGCCGAGATTGGTTTTCGCAAGCGTTTCCGGCGCAAGGCCGACCGTGAAAGAAGCGCCGTCGAAAGAAGTGACGGTGAGGCAAACGCCGTTCACCGCGATGGAATCGCCAAGCGCGACGCCCTCAAGAACCGCCTCAGCGCCGATGATGAGCTGGTGGCCGTTCTGTTCTTGCTTAACGGCTTTGATGGCGCCGAGTTCTTCAACGAGACCGGTGAACATCAGCGGTCTCCCCGCGCAGCGATTCCGCGAATGAGAAGGTCAGGGCCGATCTGCTCGATTTCGACGTTCGAGAGCTTCAACGCTTCCGCGATCCGCGTAGCGCCGTGCCCGCCGACAGCGTTCTTGCCGCCGCCAACGATAATCGGTGCGATGAACGCCCAGACTTCGTCGACAAGTCCGGCGTCGAAGAAAGAGCCGAGCGTTTCCGCGCCGCCTTCAACCATGACGGCGTTGGCGCCTCGTTCGCGTAAGGCCATGATGAGATCGGCGACATCGGGGCGTCCGTCCGCATCAGCATCAAGCGTGACGACGTCGACGCCGAGCGTGCGATAGGCTTCGAGCCGGGAAGGGAGGGCGGCCTTCGTTGCAACTAGCAAGGCGCCGCGGCCCGCGCGATCATAGACAGCGCTAGCCGGGGGCGTACGCCCGTTGGAGTCGAGGACGACGCGCAACGGCCGACCGACAACCTCAAGCCCGTCACGGGCGGTAAGCGAAGGGTCATCCGCAATCACCGTTCCCGCGCCGACGATGATTGCATCGACCTGACGGCGTAGCTGATGAGCGCGCTCGCGCGCTTCGGGCCCGGTGATCCATTTGCTGTCGCCAGAAGTCGTCGCGATCTTGCCGTCGAGGCTCATCGCGAATTTGGCGATCACATAGGGTTTTCCCGTGCGCACCGTGTGAAGCCAGAAGCGGTTGAGCGCCGTCGCTTCCTCCTCGCAGACGCCAGAGCGCACTTTCACGCCGTGATGGCGGAGATACTCGGCGCCGCCAGCGGCGACATGGTGCGGGTCCGCCATCGCATAAACGACTTCGGCGACGCCAGCTTTGACGAGCGCGGCGGCGCAGGGCGGCGTGCGGCCGTGATGGTTGCAGGGCTCAAGCGTCACATAGGCGGTCGCGCCATAGGCGTTGTCGCCAGCGATGGCGAGGGCTTCCGCCTCGGCATGGGGCTCTCCGGCGGCGCGGTGCCAGCCTTCGGCGATGATCTCGCCGTCCTTCACGAGAACGCAGCCGACCATCGGGTTGGGCGCGGTTGAGCCCATTCCCCGTTCGGCGAGCGCCAGTACGCGCTTCATGTATCGGCGATCTTCGCCCATCAAAAAGCCCCGTGGCCATGGGGACCATCGGGGCTGACGGACAACCGCCTCACGGCGCATCATGAAAGCAGCCGCGCCCATCGGCGCGCACGCTTCCTGATGCAGGCCTTGAAACGCCTGCCAGACCTTCTCTCATCCGGACTGTAACCGTCGGCTCTGGAGTCTCACCAGATCCTGCTCTGCGCCGCCCCCGGAAGGGCCTTGCTCGGCTCGCGGGCTTGTCGGCCGGGCGAAACTCGCCTTTAACCGCATCACCGCCGGTGGGGACTTTCACCCCGCCCCGAAGATCCTATCTCGCGGATTGTTCCGCTCCTGTTATATAGCGCGCGACTTAAGCGCCATCAACACTCGGCGGCGCCTGGCAAAGGATCGAAATTCATGGGTTTTTCACGCCGTCAGCCTGCCGAATGGGCGCCTCACGCAGCTGTGTGGATCGGCTGGCCGAGCGCCGCCGACCTCTGGGAGGAGGATCTGGCGCCGGCGCAGGCTGAGGTCGCGTCCTTCATCCGGGCCATTCTTTTTCCGGATGTGAACGATCCAAAGGGCGCCAGAACGACCGGCGAGCCGGTGGATCTTGTCTATAACGGCGCTAAGGCGCGGGCTGCCGCGGAAGCCTTCCGTGCGAAATTGCCGATACCGAACCTCTTGCGTCTGCATGAAGCGCCGATGGGCGATATCTGGCTGCGCGATACGGGCCCGATTTTCGTGACTGGCGCCGGACGGCTCGCGGCGAGCGCGTTCACCTTCAACGGCTGGGGCGGAAAATATCAGCTCGGTGAAGACGAGCGCCTCGCAGACATCATCAGCGAGATCGCGGGCGTTCCGCTCAAGCGGTTCGACGGGCTGATTGCAGAAGGCGGCGCGCTTGAGCCGGACGGGGAAGGGACCGTAATCACCACGCGGCAATGCCTTCTCAATCCGAACCGCAATCCGGGCCTTTCCGAGAAAGACATTGAGGCGATCCTCCGCGAAGCGATCGGCGCCGAGAAAGTGATCTGGCTCGACGAAGGGCTCGCGGGCGACCATACGGATGGCCATGTCGACAATCTCGCGCGCTTCATCGCGCCGGGCAAAGTCATTTGCCAGCACCCGACGGGCGATGACGATCCGAACAAGGACGTTCTGAACGCTATCCGCGAAACGCTGTCGAAAGCGACTGGCGCCGATGGGCGTAAACTTGAAGTGATCGAGATCCCGTCGCCAGGCGCCGCGCTAATGGATGACGAGCCTGTTGCGGCGAGCCACATGAATTTCTACATCGCCAATCATTCGGTTGTGATGCCGAGCTATGGCGCGCTTTCCGGCGAGGAGGAGGCGGCCGAACAGGCGCTCGCCATTCTTCACGATGTCGCGGGCCGTCCGCACGCCCACGCCATCGACGCCTCGCACCTTTTGACGGGCGGGGGCTCCTTTCACTGCATTTCGCAGCAGCAACCTTAGAAAGGCGAATGAATGTTGCGTTCGGCGATCACCGTCATTCTCGCATTTACCCTTTTTTCAACTGCCAGCGCGGATGAGGGTTCGTTTTCACCGTGTATGGACGCCGATGACGCCCCGGCGCTCGCCGGAACGCAGTGCGCGCTCATTCCGGCGCCGCTCGATCCCGCGGGCGGGGACTTGCTGGATGAAGAGGTCAATCTTTTTGTTCGCAAGTTTCCGGCGTCAGGCGAGACGAGAGGCGATCTTTGGGTCATCGCTGGCGGGCCAGGCGAGTCAGGCGCCTCTCTCTATAGCTTCATCGATAAGCTTCAAACGGACCTTCCCGGACTCGACATTTTCGTGCCCGATCATCGGGGAACGGGTTTCTCAACCCGTCTGTGTCCGGAAGAAGAAAACCCTGAGAGCGTCGGCGGCGCCGCCTTGGCGGGAGCAGAGTGGGGAAGTTGTTATCAGTACATCAATGTCAACGCTGAACGCTCGCGGGCGTTCAGCGTCGATAACGCCGCAAATGATCTTGCGGTGTTACTGAAGGCGACGGCGTCAGAGCGACCCGTCTATGTATATGGAGTTTCTTACGGTACGCAGCTCGTATTACGCCTGATGGCTAACCATTCGCTCAAGCTCGGCGGGGTTATTCTCGATTCGCTGACACCGTTGCAGGACGATGAGCGGTTCGATCTTTCGCGGCGTTCGCTGCTCGTCGATAACGTGGGACGGGCTGTTCTCGCGCGTTGCGATGCTGACAAAGCATGTCCCGAAAGAATGGGTGCGCCTGCGGATGAAGTCTACGCGCAAGTGCTTGCCAACGCAGCGCAAGAACCTGAGTGGCTCGCGGAAGTTCCTGGCGGGAACCTGAAGCACTTCATGGGTGCGCTCCTCGATTTTCCGGAACTCCGCAAGTTTATTCCGACTGTGATAACCGGGTTGATGGCGAACGATACGGCGCCGTTAAACGCGGTGAAGGTTCGTCTCAACGAAATTGCTCTGGCGTTCGGCGCCTATCCGCAATCGCCTGCTTCGATTCCGCTCGTTTCGATCATCAGTCGGTCGGAAAATGATCTGCGGCCGGATATGACGAAAGCGGAACTCGCAGAGGAAGAGAGTAAACTTCTCTTTACCTCGCCGCTTCCCGGTTACCTGATAGATCCGGGCGTGCCTGAATATCAAACGCAAGGCGCTAGCGTTTCAGAATCTAGGCGCAGGGCCTTCCCGATAATTGTCGTGCACGGAACGCTGGACCCCAAGACTGCGTATGATGGAGCCGTAGACCATGTCAGCGTTCTCCGGCAAAATGGGCGTGTAAGCCTTGTGACCGTCGCTGACGCCCCGCATTTTATCCTGATGACGGCGCCTGAGTGCTTTTCCGAAGCGGCTCGTTCCTTGACGACGGGCCGGAACATGAGGGATCGAACCTGCCGCGCCGATGCGGACGAAGGCTTGTTCTAACGGGCTGAGCGAGGCTGCGGTTTTCCGCCTCGTTGCGGTTTTCTTCAGGCTTGGCGCATAAACTGGCGAAAGCCAACGCTGTGGACAGACCATGATCGACTATACGAGACAAAGTCCAATCGCCGTCATGGGCATGTCAGGCGTCGGCAAGACGCGCATCGCATCGATGCTGCGCCGTCAGGCGCGCTGGTTCCATTACTCTGTCGATTACCGCATCGGCACGCGCTATATGGACGAGCCGATCGTCGACAATTTCAAGCGCGAAGCCATGAAGGTGCCGCTGCTTCGAGAGCTTCTGCTGTCGGACTCGATCTACATCTCGTCGAACATCACGTTTGACAATCTCGATCCGCTCTCGACCTATCTCGGCAAACCGGGCGATCCTTCGAAAGGCGGCATTCCGTTCGAGGAATATGTGCGCCGTCAAAGAGAGCATCGCGAGGCGGAGATCCGCGCTTTGTTCGACACGCCGCTCTTTGTCGAGAAGGCGAAGGAAATTTACGGCTACGACCGCTTTATCTGTGATACGGGCGGATCAATCTGTGAAGTCGTCGAACCTGCCGACGAAAGCGATCCCGTTCTGAAGTCGCTCTCGGATACTTGTCTCATCGTTCTCATCGAGGGCGACGACGCGCACGCCGATGCACTCAACAAGCGCTTCGACAAGAATCCGAAGCCGATGTATTACAATGAGGAGTTCCTCCGCGGCGTGTGGACTGAGTTCCTCACACACACGGAATTGCCGGAAGACAAGGTGGACCCGGATCAATTCATTCGTTGGGGCTTTTCCAAGCTCATCGCCTGGCGCCGTCCGCGCTATAAGGCGATCGCCGACAAATGGGGCGTCACGTTGACTGCGAAGCAAGTCGAGCGCGTGCGCGATCCGGAAACATTTCTTGATCTTGTCGGCGCGGCCTGGAAGCGGCGAAACGCCTGAGCGCGGCGCCTCTAGTGTGCGCCCCAGACTTTTTTGACGCGCGCGTCGCGGCCGCATCGGCTCCTGTAAAACCGGTACTGGATCGGATTTTTCTTGTAGTAGTTCTGGTGATAGTCTTCGGCGATCCAGAATGCGCCGCGATCGCGGATCGGCGTGACCACCTTCTCTCCAAGTTCTGACTCCGCCTCGACGATAGCTGCTTGCGCAGCAGCGCGCTCTTCGTCATCAGCGACGAAGATGGCGGATTTGTAGGACGGCCCGCGATCGCAGAACTGTCCGCCATCGTCGAGCGGATCGATGTGGCGGAGGAGGTAGTCGACGAGCGATCGATAGGAAACGACGTCTGGGTCGTAAGTCACTTCGACCGCTTCGACATGACCTTCGTGGTCTTCATAGGTCGGGTTCTGAAGATCGCCACCTGTATATCCGGATACAGCCTTCTCGACGCCGTCGAGCTTTTCGAAATCCGATTCAACGCACCAGAAACATCCGCCCGCGAAGACAGCGGTCACCTCGGCGGCTGCAGCGAGGGAGGGGGCTATGAACAGTGCGAACGCTGCAGCGAAGGCGCGAACGGAAACGAAACGCGTCATGCGGGGACTCCATGAGGACCTCGGCACTTTACGCTTCGCAGGCACAAAGAAAACGCCCCTCACAGGGAAGTGTCGGCTCGTGAGACGCCTTATGCTTCGCCGAAAACGCGTTTGAAGATCGTGTCGACATGCTTCGTATGCGCGTCGATGTCAAAGAGCTTTTCAAGCGTCGCAGGCGGGACGAGTGCGGTGACGTCCTTGTCGGCTTTGAGGTTGTCGAGAAACGCCCCTTCGCCGCGCCACGCAGGCATCGCATTGCGCTGGACGAGGCGATAGGCGTCTTCACGCGGCGCGCCTGCTTGCGTCAAAGCAAGGAGAATGCTCTGCGAGTGAACAAGCCCGCCAAGTTTGTCGAGGTTCGCCTGCATACGCTCCGGGTAGACGACGAGCTTCTCGATGACACCTGCGAGGCGTTGCAGGGCGAAGTCGAGATGCACGGTCGCATCGGGGCCGATGCCGCGCTCAACTGAGGAGTGAGAGATGTCGCGTTCATGCCAGAGCGCGACATTTTCCATCGCCGGGATGACGCACATGCGCACGAGGCGAGCAAGGCCGGTCAGGTTCTCTGACAGCACCGGGTTGCGCTTGTGCGGCATAGCCGAGGAGCCCTTTTGGCCTGGCGAGAAATATTCCTCCGCCTCCAGCACTTCCGTGCGCTGAAGATGGCGGATCTCCGTCGCGAGCCGTTCAACGGACGAAGCGACGACGCCGAGCGCTGCGAAGAACGCCGCATGGCGGTCGCGCGGGATGACTTGGGTCGAGACGGGTTCAACCGCGAGGCCCATTTTCTCGGCGACGTATTCTTCGACAGAGGGATCGATGGCCGCGAACGTACCGACGGCGCCGGAAATCGCGCAGGTCGCGATTTCGGCGCGCGCAGTCTCTAGCCGCGCTTTGGCGCGTGTGAATTCAGCGTAATACGTCGCGAGCTTCAGCCCGAACGTGACCGGCTCTGCGTGAATGCCATGGCTGCGCCCGACTGTGAGCGTCATTTTGTGCTCAAAGGCTCGCTTCTTGAGCGCGGCGAGCACGCGGTCGACATCGGCGATGAGAATGTCCGTCGCGCGCGCGAGTTGAACAGACAGGCACGTGTCGAGAACGTCAGAGGACGTCATGCCCTGATGGACGAAGCGTGCTTCCGGGCCGACGATCTCCGCGAGATGGGTGAGAAAAGCGATAACGTCATGCTTCACCTCGCGCTCGATTTCGTCGATCCGCTCGACGTTGAATTCCGCCTTCGCCCCGCGTTCCCAGACCTTGGCCGCCGCCTCTTTCGGGATCACGCCGAGTTCGACCTGCTTGTCGGCGGCGTGGGCCTCGATCTCGAACCAGATGCGGAATTTCGTCTCGGGCGACCAGATGTCGGCCATTTCCGGGCGCGAGTAACGCGGGATCATTCGGGAGCTCCTACGAGGGTTATGGGCGCGACCTACGCCGAGGCCGGGGCGATGTCAAAAGGCGACGTTTTGGGGCGCTCGCTGAGCTGGATTGAGGGCCATCCGGGGGCTAAAACGACCTTGGGGACGATTCGGTCGCCATACTGTTGGCGGCTGGGACTGACTGGGCGAACAGAGCAAAAACAGGCGCGCGCTCCTGCCGGGGCGCGGGCGAAAAGCGCACGGCAGGAGGTTTGAATATGAAGACCGGCAAACACAAGTTCACGGGGCGGATGATGCTCGGCGGCGCGCTCGCGGCGCTGGCGCTCGCCGCGTGCCCGGCGGCGATGGCCGAAGAGGCCGCGAGCGGGGCGCAAACAGAGAAAGTAGTCGTAACGATGGATGATCCGATGCTCGCACCCTGGACCGGGCCCTATGGCGGCGTTCCCCCCTTTGATAAGGTCGACGTCGCGAAGTTCCTGCCGGCTTTCGACGCCGCGATCGCCGAGGCGGAGGCGGAGATCAATTCCGTCGTCACCAATCCCAAGCCGGCGACGTTCGAAAATACGGTCGCCGCGATGGAGCGTCAGGGCATGGCGCTCAACAGGGTCGCTACGCTCTTCTTTGTCTTCGATTCGACGATGAGCGACGATGCGATGCAGGAGATTTCGCGCGAAGTCTATCCGAAGCTCGCAGCATTTCAGGACCGCGTCGCGCAGAATGAAGCGCTCTTCAAGCGTGTGGAGGCGGTCTACAAAGGCTCTGAGATGAAGAAGCTTTCGACAGCGCAAAAGCGCCTTGTCGAAGACAGCTACAAGAGTTTTGTCCGCAACGGCGTCAATCTTGATGAGGCGGGCAAGGCGCGGCTTTCCGAAATCAACCAGCGGCTCGCCACGCTTTACACAACGTTCAGCCAGAACGTCCTCGCCGATGAAGAAGACTACGTCACCTGGGTCGACAAGAAGGAGCAGCTCGCGGGGCTGCCGGATTCGATCGTGGCTGGCATGGCGAGCGCCGCTGAAGCGAAAGGTAAGCCCGGAAAGTGGGCGGTCACCAATACGCGCTCTTCCATGGAGCCTTTCCTGACTTATGCGGACGATCGCGCGCTCCGCGAGAAAGTCTGGACGACTTATTACAGCCGCGGCGACAATGGCGACGAGCACGACAATAACGGCATTATCAGGGAAATCCTGAAGCTGCGCGCAGAGCGAGCCAAGCTTCTCGGTTATGAAACGCACGCTCATTGGCGTCTCGAACCGCAAATGGCGAAGACGCCGGAAAACGCGATGGCGCTGATGATGGCGGTCTGGCCAAAAGCGGTCGCGCGCGTTCATGAAGAAGTCGCAGACATGCAGAAGATCGCCGACGCGGAAGGCAAGGGCGTCACGATCGAGCCGTGGGACTATCGCTATTACGCGGAGAAAGTGCGCAAGGCGAAATACGACCTCGATATGAACCTGGTCACGCCTTACCTGCAGCTCGAAAAGCTTCGCGAAGCGATGATGTGGGCGGCGGGCGAGCTCTATGGACTTCACTTCAAGCCGATCACTGACGCCCCGGTCTATCAGCCGGATGTACGGGTATGGGAGGTGACGGACGCGAAAGGCAAGTTCAAAGGGCTCTGGTATTTCGATCCATATGCGCGCGCGGGCAAGCAATCGGGCGCGTGGATGAACGAATATCGCACTCAGCAGAAGCTGATCGGAACGGTGATGCCCATCGTCTCCAACAATGCGAACTTCGTGAAGACGGAAGACGGCAAGCCGGTGCTCATCTCATGGGATGACGCCTCAACGCTGTTCCACGAATTCGGGCATGCGCTTCACGGTCTGCTTTCTGACGTGAAATATCCGTCGCAAGCGGGCACGAATGTCGCGACGGACTTCGTGGAATTTCCTTCGCAGCTCAACGAGCACTGGCTTGAAACGCCGGAAGTCCTCAACCGTTTTGCGCTCAACTATGAGACTGGCGAGCCACTACCCGCGGAGCTTGTCGAGAAGATTGAAAACGCGAAGACCTTCAATCAGGGCTTTGCGACGGTTGAGTATCTTGCGAGCGCTCTTATCGACATGAAGCTTCATCTCGCGGGTGACGCCGATATCGATCCGGATGCGTTCGAGCGGGATACTCTTGCAGAGCTTGGCATGCCGAAAGAGATCGTCATGCGTCACCGCACGCCGCAATTCGGACACATCTTCTCCGGCGACGGATATTCCGCCGGCTATTACAGCTATCTCTGGTCAGACGCGCTGACAGCCGATGCAGCGGAAGCCTTCGTTGAAGCTGGCGGCTTCTATGATGATAAAACCGCGAAGCGCTATCTCGAATGCGTTCTCTCCGCGGGCGATACGGAAGACCAGGCGGATGAATTCCGTTGCTTCCGCGGCCGTGACGTCGACACGGCGGCGCTCTTAAGGAAGCGCGGCTTCCCGGTCGACTAAGAAGCGATTGCGCCCAGCAAATGCGCCCTTCAGGTCAAACCTGAAGGGCGTTTTGCTAGATGCAGAATGGCCTGCAAGAGGTCAGGGCGCGCTCCACGCCACCCATGTTCCGGAGAGCGCGAGAGCTGTCATGGCTGCGACAGCGGAAAGAATCCCAATTGCCGCGAGCCTGGGGCCATGGAGCCGGGTCCAAAGGAGGATTCCACTGACGCTCATGAAGACCATGGCGCCGGCCATCGTATCCATGATCAGAATGAACAGCGCTCCGACGCCGGCGACCTTGTGAAGGTCAATGATCGCCTTGAGAAGGCTCGGGTTTGTCTTCTTTAAATGGACGACATTACTGCCGACTTCGTGCGTGCCGGTGATGGTCGAATTGGGGCCTCGAAAAGTGACGGAGATGGTCTTGGCCTGAACGGCCGACTTGCCGCCGAAATTCACCGCCCCGCCCGGGCTGCCCCGCTGCGCGGAAGGCTCTGCCCCGATGGAGAACTCTTTCTTCATCCACTCAGCCAAGTCTTTTTCGGTCGAGAGGACAATGTCATTTAATATGACGCTGACATCAGCGACTTCGCGGCTCGTTCCGCCGTCAATATGAATGATGGACGTGCGATGATTGAGATAGAAACCGGATAGCCCGAGGCAGAAGAAAAAGAGCGCGCCATAAACGCCTGTCCAGGCGTGAGTGCGCCGTAGCCAGATCAGAATTTCAGAACGTTGCAAGGAACGGGGAATGAATAGGAAACCGCCAGTGCGTCGCATTTTGTTGGGCTGCGGATTATTCTGAGTTTCAGTTTCGGTCGCCATTAAAGTCGCTCTCTGTTCAATCTGGCCAGCACGATTTTAACGCATCAGATCACGAAATCTGTTGGGGTGAAGGTGGTCGAACCGTCGCACTGCGGCCGTGCCATCCATTCATTAAACTGCTTTGACTTGAGCAGGGTCGATGTGCAGGGCGTTCACTTGTAAAAGGAACGGGCCTGCTCGACCCAGCGCTCGTGGCCGATGCGGCCTTTTAGCGCAAGTTTCTCGTCCACCCACCGAACGCGCCCCGGACCCCATTCCGCAATTTGACGGAAGTAGAAAACTCCAAGCGCATTCAGGCGTTCTTCCGTTTCGGGATCGAGCCCGATGATCTGCTTCAGGTCGTCTTTTGGGCCATGCACGGGGCTCGGGAGGAGCTGCGGCGCGCGCGCGGGCCCGTCAAAGGCGAGAGAACCTGTCGCCTCCGCGTTCGGGCGGGAATGCGCATCTGGGCCCATGCGCCGATGCGCAATCCAGAACCCGCCGAATATCCCGACCGCAAAGGCCAGGAACAGCAAAGTCCACATCTGGGATATCAGCCAGATCATGATATTCGCGCAGGCTCCTTCATTCGCGAAATACTATTCGGCGTGCTCAGACGACGGCATCTCGATTTTGATTTCGATTCGACGATTTCGCGCACGCCCTGCCTGCGTTTTGTTGGAGACCAGAGGGCGTTCTTCGCCCAAGCCTCGGGCTTCAATGGTCGAGCGTCCGGTCAGTTGCTTTTTCAGGCTCTCCGCGACGCTCTGGGCCCGTTTCAGGCTAAGCGCCTTGTTCTTCGATGCGCCGCCGGAGGCGTCGGAATGCCCTTCAACGATCACATGAACATTCGGACACTGATTGATCGCCGACGCTACGGCCTGGAGAGTCGTAAGCTCATCGGCGCCGACATTGGCGCTCTTGCTGTCAAAATTGATCGGCTGGGCTTTGAGAATGTCTGCGGATTCATTCCGGCAGGCGGCGAGCAATTCCTCGACGCTCCGCTCAGGTTCTGTTTCGACAATTTCGGCTTCAGGCGCTTCTACTTCGACAGGCGCCGCTGGCTCGGGCGCCATAGCGATCGCAATTGGCGGCGCGGGAGGCGGAGGCGGTGCGATGAAGATCTTGCTTTGCACTGAAGTGACGGCGCCGAAGAGTATTCCGCCAGGGCCTTCCGCGGTTCGCACGGCATCTTCGGCCTGCTTCATCGCTTCAGCTGTCGGCGCCTCGCCGGAGAGGTGAACAATCTGGCCGTCGACATCAAACGCCGCCCAGTCAGCGCCAACTTCAAGCAGCGCTTCGGCGACGCGAGCCACGACTTCGTCTTCGACATGGGAAGCGGCGCCCAGGCCGTGGATGCCGGCTGCGCCGATCATAACGACCGCTCCTGCCGCGGCCATGAGTTTGATCAAGCGGAACGCCACGCCACCCCTATTGTTCCTGCCGGGCGGTCATCAGCCCGCCCTCACGTCACCATTCAAGTACGACCTTACCGGACTTACCTGACCGCATGATGTCGAAACCCTTTTGAAATTCGCTTACCGGGAAGCGATGGGTGAGGATCGGTTTCAGATTCAGTCCTGCCTGAAGCAGGGCGCCCATCTTGTACCAGGTCTCGAACATGCGTCGGCCATAAATCCCTTTGATTTCGAGACCCTTAAAGATGACCTTGTCCCAGTCGATCCCGGCGCCGTTCGGCATGATGCCGAGCATGGCGATCTTGCCGCCGTGGTTCATCGTTTCCAGCATGGAGGCGAAGGCGGCCGGCACGCCTGACATTTCAAGGCCGACATCGAAGCCTTCGGTCATGCCCAGTTCGGCCATGACGTCGCGCAGCGATTCACGGGAGACATTGACGGCGCGGCTCGCGCCCATCTTCTGGGCGAGTTCAAGCCGGAAATCGTTGACGTCGGTGATGACGACATGACGTGCGCCGACAAAGCGCGCGACCGCCGCCGCCATGATTCCGATGGGCCCTGCGCCCGTAATAAGCACGTCTTCGCCGACAAGATCGAAAGCGAGAGCCGTATGCACGGCGTTGCCGAACGGATCGAAAATCGCACCCATCTCGTCGGAGATATCGTCGGGCAGGCGGTAGACATTGAACGCCGGCACCGACACATATTCCGCAAAAGCGCCCGGCCGGTTGACGCCGATGCCGACTGTGTTCCGGCAGAGATGGCGTTGGCCTGCTCGACAGTTGCGGCAATATCCGCAGGTGACATGACCTTCCGCGGAGACACGGTCGCCGATCTTCATCTTCGAATGCTCGGGATGAACTTCCGAGCCGATCTCGACAATTTCGCCCATGAACTCATGGCCGACGGCCATCGGGACGGGGATCGTCTTCTGCGCCCACTCGTCCCAATTATAGATGTGCACGTCGGTGCCGCAGATAGCGGTCGTCTTCACCTTGATGAGGACATCGTTCGGACCGATTGCGGGGCGCGCAATGTCCGCGATCCAGATGCCTTCCTCAGGCTTGGCTTTGATCAGGGCTTTCATGGAGGTCTCAGAAACACCGGTTGAAAAAGCTACTAATAGCCGATTGTTTCAACGATCTGAAATGGAATGCGAAAGCCCGGGGCCTAGTCGTTCAGAATTTTCGCCGCCTTTTGTGCAAAATACGTGATCACACCGTTCGCTCCGGCGCGGCGGATTGAGAGCAGAGTCTCCATCATGATGCGCTCGCCGTCGATCCAGCCGTTCTGGGCGGCCGCCATGATCATCGCGTATTCGCCAGAGACCTGGAACGCGAAGGTCGGCATGGCGAATGTCTCTTTTACGCGGCGAATGATGTCGAGATAGGCGAGGGCGGGTTTCACCATCACGCTGTCTGCGCCTTCGGCGATGTCGAGGGCGACTTCGCGCAGCGCTTCGTCGCTGTTCGCCGGGTCCATCTGATAGGTTCGCTTGTCTCCCTTGAGAACGCCCGAGGAGCCGATGGCGTCGCGATAGGGACCATAGAAGCCGGAGGCGTATTTCGCCGCATAGGACATAATCTGCACGTCCATGAGGCCTTCGCTGTCAAGCCCGCGCCTTATCGCGCCAATGCGGCCATCCATCATGTCCGAGGGGGCGATGATGTCGAAACCGGCGCGCGCCTCGACCAGCGCCTGCTCGACAAGCATGTCGACAGTTTCGTCATTCAGGATGACGCCGTCTTTCATGAGACCGTCGTGCCCGTGATCCGTGTAAGGATCGAGGGCGACGTCGGCCATCAATCCGATCTCCGGAACCGCGTCCTTAATCGCCCGGGCGGCCTGGCACATGAGGTTGTCCGGGTTGAGGGCCTCCTTGGCGTCAGCGCTGCGGTCTGCCTTTCCCGTGAAGGGAAAGAGGGCGAGGGCCGGGATGCCCAGCGACTTCGCCTCCCGGGCTGCCTTCACGGCCTCGTCGACCGACAGCCGCTCTACGCCGGGCATGGACGCGACCGGCTCGCGCTCGCCTCGCCCCGCTCGCAGGACGATCGCCCAAATGAAATCGGAGGGGGATAGGCGGGTCTCCGCGACCAGCCGGCGCGACCACTCCGCCATACGCGGGCGGCGCAGGCGAGTTTGCGGGAAACCTTGCGGAAAAGTTAATGCCATGGGGCGTCTCATTGCTCGATCGGCGGCGGTTCGCGCCCAATTACTGCACCGCCTAGAATTTGATTTCAAATTGAATGGCTTCGCTTAACGGCGCTTTAGAGGTTCCCAGGATACTAAACATCAAAATCTGGTTGTGTGTGAGGCGGACATGGCGGCGTTTGAAGCGGCAAGAAAAGCGGATGTGATCGGTTATGGCGCGGGGGCGGCTTCCGGCGCTGATCGCGAAAGTGTGAAAGCCGCATATTTGCAGCTCCTGCATCTGGTGGAGCGGCTGCACCGGCAGCTCCTTGATGTCATCAAGGATGAACTTGAGCGGATCGGGCAGACGGACATCAACTCCGTGCAGGCCCTCCTGCTATACAATATCGGCGACGCTGAATTGACGCCGGGCGAGCTGCGTTCGCGCGGCCATTATCTCGGGTCGAACGTTTCCTACAATCTCAAGCAGCTCATCGATAAGGGCTATATTCGTGATCAGCGTTCAAACGTCGATCGTCGCTCGAAGCGCGTTTCGCTTACCGAGACGGGCCTTGAAGTGCGCGACCGCCTTGCAGCCCTATTCGAGCGGCAGCTTGGCTCGGTCGAGCAGGTCGGCGGCGTCGATTTTGGTCTGATGGAATATACGAACAAGGCTCTGCAGCGTCTTGAACGCTTCTGGGCCGATCAGGTTCGCTTCCGCCTATAGGCGGACGACTGACACGATTGCGCGTAAAGTCAGGGGACGAAGAAGGGCGATTCTTTTCAAAAGAATCGCCCTTGCTTTTGTCTCGAAACTGGAGTTTCCAGCGCGCGCGTTAAGCGGCTTTTGAAGCCGGCCGTCCGCGGCGCTTTGCGGACTTCTTTGCGGGGGCTGCCTTGCGCGTCGTGCCGAGGCGCGCAGTGCCAAGCCCGATGTCTTTTGCGAATTGCGAACGCCGTTTGGCGTAGTTCGGCGCGACCATCGGATAGTCTGCCGGCAGGCCCCATTTGCGCCGATAATCTTCCGGCGACAGATTATAATGGGTGCGAAGATAGCGTTTGAGCATCTTCAGCTTCTTCCCGTCTTCAAGGCAGATGATGTAGTCGGGCGTGATCGATTTCTTCACGTTGATCGCCGGCTCTTGGCTGCCTGCGCTGGCGGTGCCGCCCTTGGCGAGCGCGCGAACTGCGTCGTGTACGTCCTGTAGCAAAGCCGGAAGTTTGTCCGCCGCGACGGCATTGTTGCTGACAAACGCCGCGACTATCTCCGTGGCCAGATGCAGCGTTTCGGCCGCATCTAGTTCGGTCCTTTCTGAAGTCATGGTGGTAGTCTCCCGAAACAAGCGTTAGAGCCGTGGGGCACGGCTCTGAACGGCCAATGTTAATTGGTCGTTTCACCACGCGTTTTCATTGCCGCATCAGATGCGGCAAGCCCTATAGAAAACGAAAGCCGCGGTGATCTTCATCAGATACGTCGCAAATTGATAGAGATCAAGTTTCCTCTAAATTCAGTCTTCCTTGAATTTATTGACCCGCTCTGCGAACAATTACCGCATCCTGATTCGTTGCGCTGGGATCGTCCGCGTCCGAACGAGCTTTGGTGCGCTGGCGTCGCGAGGGGCAGGGCCGCCAGTCAACCGCGAAAGCGCCGGAATCCGCCATTTTTCCAGAATCCGCCTGCGTGACGCCGGCGCATTGCGGCTCTCGGTGACGGCGCGTATACCCTCCCGGCGGAGGGCCCGGAGCCCATCGAATTGTGATAGGAAACTAGGAAGTATAGCATGAGCGCGACTGCCTCTCGTACCGCAACGCCTTTCCCGAATCAGTCGCTGCCAGAGGCTGATCCGGATGTTTTCGCCGCGATCGGCCGTGAGCTGAGCCGTCAGCAGCATCAGATCGAACTCATCGCCTCCGAGAACATCGTCTCGCGCGCCGTGCTTGAGGCGCAGGGCTCTGTTCTTACGAACAAATACGCCGAAGGCTATCCGGGCAAGCGCTACTATGGCGGATGCGAATTCGTCGATGAAGTCGAGAACATGGCGATCTCCAGAGCCTGCAAGCTCTTCAATTGCGCAGAGGCGCTGGTGCAGCCGCACTCGGGAAGCCAGGCGAACCAGACGGTGTTCATGGCGCTCATGCAGCCCGGCGACACCTTCCTCGGCATGGACTTGTCTGCAGGCGGCCACCTTACGCATGGCGGCAAGGCAAACCAGTCCGGTAAATGGTTTAACGCGGTTCACTACGGAGTCCGTCGCGACGACCATCGCATCGATTATGACGATGTCGCCCGGATGGCCGACCAGCATAAGCCGAAAGTCATTGTCGCCGGCGGAAGCGCTTATTCGCGCATCATCGACTTCAAGAAATTCCGCGAAATCGCCGATTCCGTTGGCGCAGCGCTGATGGTCGACATGGCGCATTTCGCCGGCCTCGTCGCTGGCGGGGCCTATCCCAATCCGCTCGATCATGCGCATGTCGTGACGACGACGACGCACAAAACCCTGCGGGGGCCGCGCGGCGGCATGGTGCTGACGAACGATGGCGAACTCGCGAAAAAACTTCGTTCGGCGCTCTTCCCTGGCATTCAAGGCGGTCCGCTCATGCATGTTATCGCAGCGAAAGCGGTCGCCTTCGGCGAGGCGCTTGAGCCTTCGTTCAAGTCCTATGCGCGCGAAGTCATCGACAATGCGCAGGCGCTTGCGAGCGGGCTCGTCGAGGCCGGCTACGCCATCGCGTCAGGCGGGACTGACACCCATCTTGCTCTCATCGACCTTCGGCCCAAGGGCGTAAAGGGTAACGCCGCCGAACAAAGTCTCGAGCGGGCGGGGATCACCTGCAACAAGAATGGCGTGCCGTTCGATCCGGAGAAGCCGACCATCACCTCGGGGATCCGGGTCGGCTCGCCGGCTTGCACCACGCGGGGCTTCGGCGTCGCCGAATTCCGCGAAGTCGCCGAGCTTATGGCGGAAGTGCTCGACGGCCTCTCCAAAGGGGGCGACAATACCGCTTGCGAGAAGGACGTTTTGGGACGCGTAAAGACCCTGACGGGGCGGTTCCCGATTTACCAGTAGGTTTCCAATCAAGCCTGATGGATGAATGCGATGCGCTGTCCGTTCTGCGGATGTGACGATACGCAAGTGAAGGATTCCCGTGCGGCCGAGGATGGCTCGTCCATCCGCCGGCGGCGTCAGTGCGGGGCGTGTGGCGCGCGTTTCACCACGTTCGAGCGTGTCCAGCTGCGCGAACTGATCGTGGTGAAGAGCTCGGGGCGGAAGGTCGCGTTCGACCGGGACAAGCTGATGCGGTCCGTCCAGGTGGCGCTGAGAAAGCGCAATGTCGATCCGGAGCGCGTCGAACAGATGGTCACGGGGATCACGCGCCGCCTTGAGGCGATGGGGGATGCGGAGATCGACTCAAAGCTCATTGGCGAACTCGTGATGGAGGGCCTCGCCAATCTCGATGACGTCGCTTATGTGCGGTACGCGTCGGTCTACAAGAACTTCCGCGAAGCGCGGGACTTCGAGCAATTCCTCGACGGTATTAACGAACACGAGCGGGATGAATCCGCCGACAGTTCGTCGTGAAGCGTAAGTGATGCAGCAAACAGAAAACAGAGCCCGTACAGCGGCGCGTCTCGCCGCGGTCCAGGCGTTATACCAAATGGAAGCGACGGGCCTTGGCGTTGACGCTGTCATCCGCGAGTTCGTCGCGCATCGTCTCGGGACCGAGATTGAAGGCGCGGCGATACATGATGCAGATGCGGACTTTTTTGCAGACGTCACTCGCGGCGTTGTCGAAAGTCAGCGGCGCATCGACCCTTACATCGAGCGACAGCTCGCCAAGAATTGGAAGCTCTCGCGGCTGGATGCGACGGCGCGCGCGATCTTGCGCGCCGGCCTCTTCGAGCTGATTATGCGGGCGGATGTGCCTTATCGTGTGGTGATCGACGAGTATGTCGAGATCGCCAAGGCCTTTTTTGGAGAAGGCGATGAGCCGCGGTTCATCAACGCCGTCCTCGACGCAGCTGCGCAAGACGCCAGACCCGGCGAATTCGAGCAGCGTGTCTGAAGGCGAGTTTGCGATTATCCGGGAAATATTCGCGCCATTGGCGGCGAATGCGAGCGGCGCATTCGCGCTGACGGATGACGCCGCCATCGTCAGCGGCGGCGACCACGTCGTGACCGCCGACATGATGGTCGCGGGCGTGCATTTCCGGAAAAGCGATCCGCTCGATCTCGTCGCCCGCAAGCTGTTGCGCGTAAACCTGTCGGATCTCGCTGCCAAAGGCGCCAAGCCGAGCGGCTATATCCTGACATGCGCCTGGCCGCGCTCGGCGAAGCGAGCGGACATTGCTCTCTTTGCGGAAGGGTTGGCGGCAGATCAGGAAACGTATCGCATTGCGCTGTTCGGCGGGGATACGACGCGCCATGCGGCGGCGGACGCGCCGCTCACAGTCTCTGCAACGTTCTTCGGCGCAGCGCCGCGTCAGGGCATGGTGCGGCGCGCAGGCGCGACGGCCGGCGATGACGTGTACGTCAGCGGCACAATCGGCGATGCGCGTCTCGGCTTGGAGGCGCTGGAAAAGCGCGTGAAGTTTTCGCCAGCAGATCGAACCTATTTCGCTGGGCGATATCACTTGCCGGAGCCGCGCGTCACGCTTGGCGGCGCTCTCTCGGGTTTTGCGAGCGCGGCGATTGACGTGTCCGACGGGCTTGTCGCCGATGCTGGCCATATCGCCGAGACGAGTGGGTGCGCGATTTCAATCAACGCCGCCGCGATTCCGCTTTCGGAACAGGCGAAGCGCTGGCTTGAGAAGCAGGAAGATCGGGCCATCGCTCTAGCGTTCCTTGCGACGGGCGGGGACGATTACGAAATTCTCTTCACGGCTTCACCGCGCGCGCGGCGCGCGATCGAGATGGCGTCGACCGTTTCGAAAACGCCGGTGGCGAGGATCGGCAGCGTCGGGAAAGGCTCGGGCGTCACATTCCTGGGCCCCGATGGTGAGACGATCGAGCTCGCGGCAGGCGGTTTCGACCATTTCATGCAAGGTTGACCCGAAGCGCTACTCGTTCCTCCCGCCAGAGCGGAGTCTTTCGAGGCGTGGACGATCGACGAGAGTGATCCGTTTCGGGGCGCTTGAGATAAGTCCTTGGCTGGCAAGATTACGCAGCAAGCGTGAAATGACTTCGCGTATGGTGCCGAGGTGGCTTGCGATCGTTTCCTGCGTCATTGAAACGACGCCAGCCTCATCGGCATGGCTGAGTAATAGCAAGATCAGCCGTTCTTCTAGGGGCAATCGCATCGCTTGCTCCAGGAGAGTGAGGAGGGAGAAGACTCGTTCCGAGAGCTGATCGAAGACGAAACGCTGGACGCAGGCCTCGTTTGAGAAGAGGTCCCGGAATGCCGCTCCCGAAATGCTGATGACGTTGGCGCCAGCGTCGCTCGCGCAGGCCCAGGCGGGATATTTAAACTCCGTGAACAGACAATTGAGCGCGAGAATGCAGCTTTCGCCGCTCTCAATCCAGTAGAGCGTTCCCTCGCGCCCATCCGGGCCGATATAATAGACCCTGATCGTTCCCGACGAGACGAAGTAAACGCCGCCCACTTCATCGCCCGGACGCAAGATGTCAGCATGCGGCGCATATTCGCTCTGCGTCGCCTCAGCGAGAAATTTATGCGCCGCTGCGGCTGATATTTCGCCAAGGAAGGGGACGGCGGAAGCAAGTTTAGCGTTGGGGTCCATTCTTCCGCCGTCCCTTCATTCGTCATGCTGCGCTTGTTAGTGCGAAGAGCGCGTCCGGCGACGCGGTCGAGATCTCAGTGATGGAATCGAAAGGCAATCCTACTCTTTCATGGGCGCGGCGCACTGCTTCCGCATCGGGCGCCATGGTGACGCAGAACGCCCTGCCTTCTCCAAGGCCGACATGGATGCGAAGGCTGACAACGCCTTCTGCGGCGCATGCAGCCTGATATTTTTCATAGAAGCCGGTGAAGTCTTCCTTTGAGATGCCGGCGGGGAATGTGCCTTTCGCAGAGTCGTGGGTGTCGATGAAATATCTCATCTTGCGCATCTGGTGCTCCTCAGATTTTTCCCGGCGGAAATGCTCGGGAAGCGAGGGCGTAAAACGCTATTTCGCGAGCATTTTCTGGAGCAAAAGTCACACTCGGCGTGTCCTGGGCGGGGCGCCGGCGGCAGGCGCGTTCCGGGCGCTTCCGGCCCGGCGCGAGGTTTGTCATTTGAAAATTACTGGGTTAAGGTTAACGCACAATCGGAGGGGAGCATGATGAAATCCAAACTTTTCGCCGCGTCGTTCGGCGCGGTAGCGCTTGTCTGCTCCGCAGCTTCTGCGGGCGATCTCAAAGGCTTCGGTTCGGTCGACTGCTATTCCGTGGTCAATGCGTGGAATGCTTCCGGCGCTGCGGATCGAGACAAGATGCTGACGGCGATCGGGCAGTGGTCTTTCGGATATCTGTCCGGACGGAATGCAACCGTCGCGGTATCTCAGCGTAAGGAGCTTGCATCGCTCGACAATGACCAGACGGCGATGTTTATCCTGAATCAGTGCGCCAGCTATCCCGGCCTCTATATCTATCAAATCGTGGACGTCATCTATGACGCCGCGCCGTATGTGGGCACGGGCGTTTAAGCTTCGATTCAAAAAGTGATTGGGGTGTCGAGTAAGAATGGTCGGAGCGACAGGATTTGAACCTGCGACCCCTTGACCCCCAGTCAAGTGCGCTACCAGGCTGCGCCACGCTCCGACCCGCATGACGGGAAGCTAGGGGCCGCCCGCCAAAGAGGCGCGGACTATAGGCGGGGCCTCGCCGCACCGCAATGCGTTCCGAGGCGGTATTTCACCTTCGGCAGCCTGAATTTTTCAGCCGTTTTATTCTTCGTCTTCGGTCGCTTCCGCCTCGATCGCTTCGATCGCCAGAAGCGCTTCATCAAGCGTGTCCTGTGCTTTCTCGAGCCGTGAAAGCAGGGACGACAGGCGTTCCCGCAGCGCTGGGGAAAGACGCGCTTCGCCGGATGTATTGACAGTTTCCGGGGGCGTGTCGGCGGGCGCGGCTGCTTCTGCATCAGCAGGAAGACGGTCCCCCGCGTCTTCGTCGATAAGCGGTGCGCGCAGCGCAACGCTCTGGCCGGCGGCTGCTAGTCGCCCCAGCTCGGCGATGTATTTGACGCCGTTTTCCTTGAAGATCTTTTGGACGCCCTTGGTCGTGTAGCGCTCATCGTAGAGGAGCACGCGCACGCCGCGCAGCACGTCGATATCGGCGGGGCGATAATAGCGACGTCCGCCCGCGCGACGCATCGGACGAATCTGACCGAAGACTTCCTCCCAATGACGCAACACATGCTGCGGCACGTCGAGTTCCTCGGCTGCCTCGCTGATGGTCCGGAAAGCGTCCGCTGATTTTGCTACGGCCATTGCTTTTTATTCGGCCGCCGTCGCGTTGTCGCGCGCCAGCGCCTTGTTGATCTGCTCTTTGAGAACATGAGACGCGTGGAACGTCACGACGCGGCGCGGCGTGATCGGAACTTCTTCACCCGTCTTCGGATTGCGCCCGATACGGAGCTTTTTGCTGCGTACGGAGAAAGTGCCGAAAGAAGAGATTTTTACGGTCTCGCCGCGCTCAATCGCCGCTGAAATTTCCTCGAGAATACGCTCGACGAACACGGAAGATTCGTTTCGGGAAATGCCAAGGGAGCGATAGACGGCCTCGGTCAGATCTGCGCGCGTCGTCGTCTTTTTAGTCATGGCGTCGAGCCTCGGCTGCTGCTGCCGTCCGGCTTGATCCTGCCGGGCGGCGTCGGTTCGCGTGGGAGACGCAATCCCCTATACGACCAGAGCTGTTTCAAACGCTGGCGATCGTTGAAACGTCCCCCTCGGGCGGGCATGCTAATCCTCCCGGGCGAAGGCGGTCAACAAGTGATTGAATTTATTCAGCAGTTTTCGGCGGGCCGACGGTTGGGCGAGACGGGCAGGGTCAAGCGCGCAGGAGCGCGGCCCCCCAGGTGATCCCGCCGCCCATCGCCTCAAGCATCACAAGGTCGCCCTTCTTGATGCGCCCGTCGGCGACGCCCTGACAGTAGGCGAGCGGGATGGAGGCCGCAGAAGTGTTTCCCTGACCCGAGATGGTCGAGATCACCTGATCCGGGCGAAGGTCGAGCTTCCTGACGACGCCCTGAATGATGCGCTCGTTCGCCTGGTGGGGAACGAACCAATCAATGTCTGTCGGCGCGACGCCCGCCTGACGGGCGACCGTCTCCATCGCTTCCGATATCCGCGTAACGGCTTCGCGGAAGACCTTGTTGCCTTGCATGCGAACATGGCCTGCCGTTCCGGTCGATGAGACGCCGCCGTCGACATAAAGGAGATCTACAAGGTCGCCGTCACAGCGCAGATAGCTTGCGATGACGCCTCGCTCATCGGCGACTTTCTCTTCCACCGCTTCCACGACGAAGGCTCCAGCGCCGTCTCCGAAAAGAACGCAGGTCGACCGGTCGGTCCAGTCGAGAATGCGCGAGAACGTTTCAGCGCCGATAAGGAGCGCGCGCTTGTGTTGGCCGCAGGCGAGAAACTTTTCAACTGTCGACAGCGCGTAAACGAATCCGCTGCAGACTGCCTGAAGATCAAACGCGGCGCCTTGCTTCACCCCGAGTTTCGACTGAACGATCGCGGCTGTCGCAGGAAAGGTAAGGTCAGGCGTTGCTGTCGCGACGACAATAAGGTCGATATCGGCGGCCGTTACGCCAGCGTCTTTCATCGCCGCGCGCGCCGCTTCAACGGCAAGATCGGAGGTGCGCTGATCTTCAGCGGCGATATGGCGCTCGCGAATGCCGGTGCGATCGCGAATCCACTCGTCGCTCGTATCGACAAGTTTGGCGAGATCGTTGTTGGTGAGGATTCTCTCAGGAAGATACGCGCCGCATCCGGCGACGACTGCACGAAAACTCATACCACTGCGGCTTTCACATCACCCAACTGCTGGTCGTTCGCCTCGCCGGTTCCGGCGCGCCGGTTCACTTTGCGGACCGTCTCAGCGATCTCTTCGCGGAACGGTTTGCGTGCAAGGCCCGCCGCCATTTCGACAGCGCTTTTGACGCCTTTCGCATCGGCGCTGCCATGGCTTTTCACGACGACGCCATTAAGGCCAAGAAGCAGCGCGCCGTTCGCGTTCGACGGATCCATGCGCGAGCGCAACTTCCGCAGTCCGCGGCGCATGATGAAGGCGGCGAGCTTTGAATTGAGAGAGGCCATGAGCGCCTCCTTCACCCAGCCGCCGACAAGGCGCGCTGCGCCTTCCGCAGTCTTGAGCGCGATATTGCCGGTAAAGCCGTCTGTCACGACGACGTCGACCTTGCCGCCGGAAATGTCATTGCCTTCAACGAAGCCCTGAAACGCCATTTCAGGATCGGCTTCGCGGAGGATCCGCGCGGCCGACCGGATCAGCTCATGCCCCTTGAGCTCCTCGGCGCCGACATTGAGAAGGCCGATGGTGGGCTTCTCTTTGCCGGTGAGGGCGCGGAAAAACGCTTCGCCCATAATGGCGAATTGCACGAGCTGCGTTTCGTTCGCCTCAACATTGGCGCCGACATCGAGCACGACGCTGCGCCCGCGATTGGTCGGCCAAAGCGCCGTCATCGCCGGCTTGTCTACGCCCTCGATCCGGCGAAGGAGTTTGCGGGCGACCGCCATCAGTGCGCCGGTGTTGCCGCTGGAGACGACTGCTTCCGCGTCGCCATTTTGCAGCGCCGAAATCGCCGCCCACATCGATGTGTTCTGACCGCGGCGGAGAACCTGAATGGGATTGTCGGTCATCTGGACGACGCCGTCGGCGTGCCTGACTTCAGATGAAGACAGGACAGGGTGCGCCGCCACGAGGGGACGGAGCGCCGCCTCATCGCCGAAGAACACGATCTGCGCTTTGAGGCCCGCCTGAATGGCTTGAGCGACGCCTTCGACGAGGGGCGCTGGCCCGGCGTCGCCGCCCATGGCGTCAACTGCGAGCCGAATCGGCTCGCTTTGAGGCGCGTGCATATTCAACGTCAGTGTCTCCCTGGGGCCCCGAAGGATACAAAACCGGGCGCTTCACGCAAAGCGATCGCCTTCGCCCAACGGGCGCGCCGGCTCCAGAATGCGTTACCTATCCCTGCTCGCCGTCCTCGGCAATCTTGCTCTTGAGCGCTTCGAATGGGGAAATCGACTGCGGCGGCGCGAATTTCTCGGCGAGCGAGGCTGCTCCCGGCTTGCGCGGAAAGGGCGCCATGGCGAGGCTAAGCTGCTGAATGAGGAGATCGGCCAGATCAATGCTGTCGCCGGTGAGGGGCTCCGGGGCGTCGGGATCGATTTCCGTTTCGCCATGCCCTTCCGGTTCGGCCGAGTGTGCGAATTGAAGCTCGAAGGGTTCTTTGATGGTCTCTTCGAATGGCTCGAGGCTAGCGACGCATTCCCTGACGAGTGCTGAGTCGAGCGTTCCAGAAACCGAAAGACCCTGCGCCGTCTTGTGGAGTTCTATCTCACCACGGAGCCGAATCACTTCGGGCGCATCGATCCGTCTGGCGATCTCGGCGAGCGCGCTCTTGGGCGCTTCAACGATGCCGCGCCAACCGTTCGGCGGGATCTCGTCCAGACGAAGGATCTGCTGAAAGGTCATCACCCGTTCTCTGTGGCTTGTTCCACCGGAGCGGCGAAATTCGCGATTCCGCTTTTAATCCGGCCGATAGGCTGCTCTGCGAGCGCGGCCGCGGAACGTCGCGCATAATCTGCTAGGGCCGCAGCTGCGGACGGATCCGCGTCGCCATAGACATTGCGGGCGAGCGCATCCGTCAGCGCGCCTTGGTCGGCCTCTTCGGCCATCGCCGCCTCGTAGGCGGCCACCCGGCCGAAAAACGCTTCCGCCAGGCCGCGTATCTTGCGCGCTACGGAAAGATCGCCAACTCCGAGTTCGCGCAGGACGCCGTCCATGTCCGAGAAAAAGGTGTCGAGCAGCATCTGGGCGAGTTTCTTGGTCTCGTCGCCAGCGCCTTTGAGTCGACGCAAGAGCAGATAGACATGGAGCGAGGCGAGCTCGAAGCGACCCTCCACAGTATCCGCGACCCCGTAATTCAGGTAGAAGGCAGGCGTTCGGGCCTGCTCCAGCGCGGCGGCGTAGAGCGCATCAGCTGCATCCTTGTTTGGGTCTTTCCTAAACAGTGACAAAATCATAGGGTGCGGCGGCTTGGCCTCTTGAGATTCGCTCGACAGGGCCGACGTAAGCCTGTGAGCGTCCGGGATCAAGCCGGGCTTTTGAGCAGGATCGAGCCAGGAAGAAGCGATGAAGCGGTATCTGATAGGCGTCGCGGCGGGACTGGCCGCCGTAGTTTCCCTCAGCGGTTGTGTCGCCGTGCGTTCTAGCCACGGCTATGTGCTTGAGCGGGGTGAAGAGGGGCTCGACGCCAAAGTCGGCCTCGACACCAAGGAGAGCGTGCTCGCCCGTTATGGCGAGCCTTCCCTGATCGGTACGTTCGACCAGAACGCTTGGTACTACATGACGAGTTTCGACACGGCGCGCGCGTTCTTCCGCCCGAAGACGCAACGCCGTGAGATCATCGCGTTCCAGTTTGACGACGAAGGCGTCGTCAAGAATGTCGGCTTCTATGACCTGAGCGATGGCATGGATGTCAGCATGGTTTCGCGCGTCACGCCGACCCGCGGCAAGGAATTGACCTTCTGGGAGCAGTTGCTGGGCAACGTCGGCCAGCTTCCGGCAGCGGGCGTAGGCGAACAGCAAGGCCCGCAATAGGCCTTCTTCTGATTTCGATGTGCATCAGGCGGCGCCGGCTTCCGGCGCAGCGTCTTTCGTGCGTTCTCTCTCGCACATGATGCGGTGGTAGGCGTAATTGACCTTTTGCGCTGTCGCGTTCGCCGCACGCTCAAGGTCTTCATCAAGGTCGAGCGCTGCGATCGTATCCGGGTGAACGGCCTTGATGCGCGCCTTGTAGGCTTTACGGATTTCTTCCAGCGTCGCCGTTCGCGGTACGCGCAATACTTCGTAGGGATCGAGCGCCTTTTTGCCTGAACGCTGCGACGTCTTCTGCGACGATGCAGGTTCTTCCTCCTCTCGATGTGATGCGCCAGGGCGCTCTGCGTGTTCCTCGGCTTTGGCGCGCCAGATTTCATCTTCCTTCTTGGCCGCCGGCGCCGGCATTTCAAGCATCGACACGATGCTGGCCTTCGATACGAAGATCATCGGCCCGTCAGCGCGTCGGATGGGAATGAAGGCGCGTGCGTCGTTCAGAAGGTCGCTGAGCCGCTCATCGGCTTTCGGAAAGACAACGCCGTCGAACGGGCCTTGTCCGTTCAGCGTAATGATGACCTGGACTTCCTTGCGCTGGCGCGCTGCGGCCGCCGCCTTGTCGAACATCTTCGGTCCCCGTCCGAATTCGGGAAGGGGCGTCGCACCTCTCATGCCAATTCGAGAACGCTTGCCGGGGCGCCTTATTTCCCGTTTTGGGACGCGTCCTTCTCCATCCAGCGCATCAGATAGTGAGCCGGGATGGCCCAGGCGACGCCGGCGACGATGAAATAGAGAAGCTTCAGGAACCAGAAGTCCGGCAACCGATCGGCGATGAGCATGGCGGCGAGCAAATAGGCGCCGATCCCGGGAAGGAGGATGAAGAGTCCGACCAGTTTCTTGACGCGCGGCGGCATGCGGGCCATGGCTCCTGCGAGGGGCGGGCGCGACGCGCTGTCACGGCGCCCATAGACGAAGGCCTCAGGTAAAGCGAGTGTCATGCCCCATAGCACCGCCTCGACGGATTCTCAAAGCGCGCGCGCCATCTCGACCTGGCTCTTTGTCATGTGCGCGCTTGTCGCGCTGATGGTCGTGGTCGGCGGGGCGACGCGGCTCACGGATTCAGGATTATCGATTACGGAATGGCGACCTGTCACCGGCGCTATCCCGCCGCTCTCCGCTGAGGATTGGGCGAGCGAGTTCGCGAAGTATCAACAGATCCCGGAATATTCGATCGTCAATCAGGGAATGACCGTCGATGAGTTCAAGGAAATCTATTGGTGGGAGTGGGGCCACCGGTTTCTCGGCCGGCTCATTGGGTTTGCATTCCTCTTTCCACTGATCTTCTTCGTCGCTACGCGGAAGGTCGGCGGAAGGCTTGCTATCAGGCTATTCGGGCTCTTCATTCTTGGCGGGATGCAGGGCGCGCTTGGGTGGTACATGGTCAAGAGCGGCCTCGCAGATCGCATTGACGTCAGCCAATACAGGCTCGCGGCGCACCTTGGCCTCGCCGTTTTGCTCTTTGCACTGATGTTCTGGCTCGCGCTTGACTTACGGTTCGAGAAACGAGAGGGGACTCGGCCGCGCCTTTTCTGGGCAGGGATTGCGCTTGCTGGCGGCGTTTACGCGCAGATGCTTCTTGGCGCGTTCGTCGCGGGCCTGCGCGCGGGACGGATCTACAATACCTGGCCGCTGATGGAGGGAAAGTTTTTCCCGGAGGCTTACTTTGGCGACAAGCCGCGCATCCTCGATATGTTCGAACAGCTCGCGGCGGTGCAGTTCAATCACCGCATCGGCGCTTATTTCGTGGCTGCGGGCGCGCTCTGGTTCTATCTCATCGCCCGCAAGACTGTGTCAGAGGGGGCGGCCCGACTGGTCCTCATCGCTGTGGCGTTGCAGATCTGCCTCGGCATATGGACGCTGCTCGCCGTAACGCCGTTGCCGCTTGGTCTCGCCCATCAGGCCGGCGCGCTCCTCGTTCTTGCCGCGTCTCTGAATGCGGCTCACTCATTTACGAGGTCGACATTGATGATCAGGCCGTCGTCGGTTGGCTCCTGAGGCGAGAGTGCGCGAGGATCAGCGGTCTCGCCCATTGGCGTCGACAATGCGTCTAGCGCGCCATTAAGCGGCGCCAGGCGCACATGCGGCGTGTCGCCGTCTGTAGCGAGCGCGAGCACGCCGTCCCGATAGACGCCGCCGAAATTTCCATATCCGAGCCCCATCGCGGTGGCGACTGCAACGCCTTCGACATCGAAGGAAGAGGAGAGGCGGACCGCGCCAATCGCCTTGCCGTCGTCGCGATCAAAGAGCAGCACTCTTGCATCGGAAGCATCGAGCAGCGCGAGCTGTCCGCAGCATTCCTCTGTCGCGCCGCCTTCGACGAGACCGTTAAGGGCGAGGCCGATCGCACTCGGCTTCTTCGCGCCTGATTTGGCGAAAGGCGCGGCGTCAACCGCGCCATCGCTCGCGAGGCGGTAGATCGCCGCGTCAGCACCTGCGAGGAAAACGGTTCCATCAACTGGGTCGACGACGCAGTTCGTAATGTCGGACTGCGCTTTTGTATTTGCGCCTGCGGTCACCGTGACATCGTCATTGATCGCGAGTGAATAGGCGGCGATGTTTTTTCCGGAAATCACGAAAAGCTTCAGCGCTCCGTCGCGATCCGGACCCGCGCAGAAAGCGCCGACATTTGTCGGCGCGCCTTTTGAGGCGAGTGACTTGAACGCGCGGGTGTCGTTCGCGATTTCTTCAAATCGGAGCCCGCCGTTTGCGGCGATGATGGCGATCCCGCGCGCAGTCGCGCCCGATCCGGAATAGACGACTTCGACGCCTGTCGCTTTGGCGGCCTCGACCTCGCCGACGGTCTCGCCGTCTTCTATGTTGAACGCCGTCACGCCATCGGTGGTGGCGATGAGGACGAGCCCCTGAAAAGGGACCTTGGTGTTCGTCCAGAATGCGACATCCGACACTTCGCTTGCGAACGGGCCGAGCTGGTCGGCCGCGACGACCTCGCCGTTTGCGACCGGTTCGGCAGGAGCGGCGGGGGATTGCGCTGCTTCCTTTCGGCCGCAGGCTGAAAGCGCCGCCAAAATCAGTACCATCGCTACGAAACGGGCCATCGCCGACATCCTCCGGACAATCTCAGAACGAGCGCTACTTAGCCTATCGCGAGGGAGCCGTCGAACCGCTTCGAAAAATGAGGTAATAAGATACCACACGCATAAAGCGCTGATTTTTAGCGGTTGTTTCGAAAGTAGTTGACCCAGAAAATCATCTGGGCTATCGCCCGCGCTCGCTCGCCGGGGTTCTTCACGGAGCACCGGCAAACCACCCGGCCCGAAGGGGTCATTATTCAGGGTCTCGTCATGAAAACCTATTCCGCGAAGCCGGCGGACGTGGAGAAGAAGTGGGTGCTGATCGACGCTGACGGTCTCGTCGTCGGCCGCGTCGCCGCCCTCATCGCCATGCGTCTGCGGGGCAAGCACAAGCCGTCCTATACGCCGCATGTCGATTGCGGCGACCATGTCGTCGTCATCAACGCCGAGAAGGTCGTCTTCACCGGCAACAAGATGAAAGACAAGAAGTTCTACTGGCACACCGGCCATCCCGGCGGCATCAAAGAACGCGCGATGGAAAAACTCATCGGCGGCGCTCACCCGGAACGCGTTCTCGAGAACGCCGTTCGCCGCATGATGCCGAAAGATTCGCCGCTCGCGCGCACGCAGATGACGCATCTCCGCATCTATGCGGGCACAGAGCATCCGCATGAAGCGCAGCAACCTGTCGCGCTCGACGTCGGCGCGCTGAACCGCAAGAACAAGAGGGTCGCCTAATCATGAGCGTTACTTCGCTTGAAGGCCTGAAAGACGCCGCCGCAGAAGCCGGCGTGATTGAGATTGAAGAAGAGATCGTTCGCGAGCCGAAGATCGACGCTCAGGGGCGCTCCTATGCGACCGGCAAGCGCAAAACGGCCGTCGCGCGCGTTTGGATCAAGCCGGGCGCGGGCCGCATCACGGTCAACGATCGGGATCATACGGACTATTTCGGCCGCGCCGTGCTGCAGATGATCATCAAGCAGCCGCTCGTCGCCGCCGAACGCAACGACCAGTTCGATGTCGTCTGCACCGTCAAAGGTTCGGGCCCGTCGGGTCAGGCCGGCGCTGTGCGTCATGGCATTGCGCGCGCGCTGACCTTTTATGAACCCGAGCTCCGCTCGGTGCTCAAAAAGGGCGGCTTCCTGACGCGCGACAGCCGCGTCGTCGAACGGAAGAAATACGGCCGCAAGAAAGCTCGCCGTTCGTTCCAGTTCTCGAAGCGCTAAACGTTCGACGGAACCATCTACGCGAATACGAAAACGCCCCCGACATCGGGGGCGTTTTTCATTTCAGCTAAGGCGATTATTTCGAAGGTTTTTGCGAAGCGCCTTTGCGCAAGCCAAGGCGCGTCGGCGCTTTCGTAATTGAATCAATGATCTCCTGCTCTTCCTCGCTTCTCAGCCTACGGAAAAGTTGGTCCGCACGCGCGCTGCGCGTGCGCGGCGTCGTGCCTAAACGCAAGAAAAGATCATAAGTCGACAAGTCCATCCGGCTCATCGAGAACGCCCCCGCCTAACTTTTTTGTTAGGCAAATGCTGATTCTAATTGGTTAACAGAAGGTTAATCGCTGCCTTCGGTCTGGCTCTGGACGACTTCTTCGTGACGAGCGAGGATTCGCGGCCACAATGCGGCGGCCTCTGGCAAGTTGAGCCCGAAGACATCCCACAGCGCTTCGACATAGGCGGGCGCATCCGGGATGAGTTCGCTTTCCTTGCCGGCGTCCGTCAGCTTTGTGAGAACACGCCCGCGTAGGCTGAAATGAGCGCCGTCTCGCCATCGTTGCACGACAGCGTTCTGGACAAAAGGCGAAGCGGGGTCCGACTGCAGGAAGTTGCATCCGCCTTCAAGCAGGGCTTCGTCATCGACGTCAGGGTGGAAATCAAAGCTCGGCGCGCCGCCCGCAGGATCGTTCGAGTAGCGCCACCAGCCGTCCTGGATCCGAGATAGCGAGCAGCGGAGCGGACCGACATCGAAGCCGCTCTCGGCGAGAGGCGTCGGTTCTATGAGGCCATCCCCGAACCCGACATCGGCGAGCCACGTCTGGTCCTCGACATCAACGAGGACGACGAGGTGGTTGCCAATCGAGCTGTCTCCCATGGTCTCGCGATGCACGGCGCCGGCGAGGCGGCGGACATCGAAACCGATCTCCGTGAGCGCCCAGGAAAGGAGGCCGTTCATCTCGTAACACCAGCCGCCGCGGCCTCGCCTGACGATCTTATCATAGATATCAGGTGCGGCGCGGGTGACAGGCGTGCGTAGTTGTACGTCAAGATTTTCATACGGAATGGTTTCGGCGTGGGCGCGGTGCAGCGCGCGCAACGTATTGAGGTCCGCTCTCGGGGTTCCTTTGAAACCAATTCGGGAGAGGTAGCCTTCGAGGTTCATGGCCGATTTTCCGGGCGCAGCTGATAGAGGCGCGCTTAGCATTCTCGCGGGGAAGAGGCGATGGAATTTTCACGAGGTTGAGGTAAACAGGGGCGCGGGCGCGACGGAGTGTTTTCGAGTACTCCAATTCGTCGGAACACTATCGCGCCGCAGGAAAAACTCCAAAAGCGAAGGGCAGGCGCCGTGTCCGAGAAGGCGACTAACTACGCCGAGGCCGAACGGAAGCGCGCCGACGCTGAACTTCTCCTGAGCTTTCTGGACGATATTGCGCCGACAGTTTTCGCCGCGATCGTCTTCTTGTCCGGGGCTGCGATGCTTGGCGCCTCTGCGGCGCCGGACTTCTTCCAGAACAGATCGCTGCTTCGCATCATTGCGCCGCTGCCGGTGATTGAGGCCTCGCACTTTCTTTCCTCCGTCATTGGTACGCTGATGCTGTTCGTTGCGGCGGGGCTCCGGCAACGACTTTCATCGGCTTGGCTGCTCGGCGTCATTCTCCTTGGTGCGGGCGCAGTATTCTCGCTTCTTTCCGGCGGTCACTATGCGCGGGTGGTCGCATCGACCGTGGTCATGATGTCCTTGGCGGCGTCGCGCGGCGCGTTCTATCGCCAGCCTGGCCTGCGAGAGATGAACCTTTCGCCGATCTGGATTGGGGCGATCCTGCTTGTGATCGGTGCAATCGCCTGGCTCGGATTTTTCTCGTTCGAGCATTTCGAATATAATAACGATCTCTGGTGGACATTCGCGCGCGATGCGGATGCGTCGCGCTTCCTGCGAGGCATCGTAACGGCGTTGGTTGTCTTCGCGCTGTTTGTGGCGTGGCGTCTGATGCAGCTTTCGGGCGCCCCGCGTGCGGAAGCACCGCCTGCGGATATCGATACGAGAGTGGCGAGGGTGATTGCAGAAGGCGACGCAGTCTCTCCCGACGCGAGCCTCGCATTTCTTCCGGACAAACGCTTCCTGTTCAGCGAGAGCGGGAAGAGTTTCATCATGTACGGCGTGCACGGGCGCAGCTGGATCGCAATGGGGCCGCCTGTGGGGCTCGCGAGCGAAGCTCGGGATCTCGCCTGGCGCTTCAAGGCGCTTGCGCACAAGTTTGGCGGCGAAATAGCGTTCTATTCGATTTCGGAGAGCTTCCTCGCGACGGCGCTCGATCTTGGCCTTTCAGTCGTCAAGGTTGGCGAGACTGCGATTGTGCCCCTTGAGACTTTTTCACTCGAAGGCGGGAAGCGATCGAAGTTGCGGCAAGCCCGGCGCAACCTTGAGAAGGATGGCTGCACATTCGAGATACTTCCGCCAGAAGAGGTCGCAGAAAATCTACCGGCTCTGAAGGAAGTCTCCGATCGTTGGCTCGCAAAGCACAAGGGCAAGGAGAAACAATTCACGCTCGGATTTTTTAATCTGGCGTACCTCTCGCATTTTCCGGTCGCTGTCGTTCGGCGGGGAAATGAGATCTTTGCTTTCGCCAATTTGTGGATTGCGCCAGCGGCTCAAGGATTGTCGATAGACTTGATGCGTTATCTTCCGGATGCGGCGCCCTATGGCGTGATGGATAGTCTCATCGTTGAACTGATCATGTGGGGCAAGGAGAATGGCTACAAGACGCTCGATCTCGGAATGGCGCCGCTCGCAGGGCTGGAGCGCCGCCGCCTTGCGCCGCTGATGAGCCGCATCGGCGCGCTCGTTTTCGAGCAGGGCGGGCGCTTCTACGGTTTCGAAGGGCTGCGTCAATTCAAGGAGAAGTTTCAGCCGCAATGGAAGCCGCTCTATCTTGCAGCGTCGAACCGGCTTGATGCAGCCGTCGCACTCGGTCGCGTCGCGCTTCTGACAAGCGGTGGCATAGCTGGGATGCTTGGCGGCGAGAAGGCCGGGAGGGATTAGCTGCTCTGTTTCGCCGCGGTCGGCTGCGCTTCCAGACGCTCCGGTTTCGATGTGAAGATTTCAGGCGTTTCCTCAAGCTTGTCGGCCTTCGCAAGCTGCGGGAACAGCTTGAACCACGACGCAGCCGTGATGATCGCGACAACGCCGCCAAGAATGACCGCGCCAACGGGGCCGAGGAAACGAGCGGCGACCCCCGATTCAAATTCCCCGAGTTCGTTGGATGCCGAAATGAAAATGAACGAGACGGAAGAGACGCGCCCGCGCATTGCATCGGGCGTTGCAAACTGGATGAGAGACTGACGCACATAGACGGAAATCATGTCCGCCGCGCCCGTCACTGCGAGCGCAATGAGCGAAACCCAGATAAGGTTTGACCACGCAAAGACGAGCGTTCCAGCGCCATAAACTGCAATGGCGCTGAGCATCCATACGCCAACGCGCCGGTTGAGCGGCTTCACCGCAAGCATGAAGGCGATGCCCGCTGCGCCGATCGCCGGCGCCGCGCGCAGAACGCCAAGCCCTTCGGCGCCGATATGCAGCACATCGCGGGCAAAAACGGGCAACAACGCCGTCACGCCGCCGAAGAGAACGACAACGAGGTCGAGAGAGATTGCGCCAAGCACGATTTTGTTATCGCGGACATAGCGCAAGCCTTCTATCGCCATCGCCAAGCCGTTGGCGCCAGCGACGGGTTGATGCTTCGGCGTCTTTGCAAGGCTGATCGAAAGGACAGCGAGAAGCGTAAGGGTCACGCTGACGCCATAGACGACCTGCGCGCCCAAAGCATAAAGAAGGCCGCCGAGCGCAGGGCCCGCAATCGCCGCTCCCTGAAAGCCAAGCGAGTTCCACGCGATTGCGCTCGACAATTCCTCGCGCGGCACAAGCCGCGGATAAAGGGAATTGCTCGCCGCTGGCGTAAAAGCGTTCACTGCGCCAAGCAGGATCGCGATGCCGAAGATTGAAGGAATGGCGATCTGATGCGGGAGGAAGACAGTCGCGATAAGCCCAAGCCCGCCAACAGCGCGCGCGAGGTTGCTGACGATCAGGATCATTTTCCGGTCGAGCCGGTCTGCCGCCTGTCCGCCGACAAGGGAAAGCAGAAGAACGGGCAGAAATTGCGCAAGGCCCACGAGGCCCAGAATGAATGCGGATTCCTCAATCGACCGGGTCAGGCGCGCCAGATCGTAAATCTGCCAGCCGATGGCGACCGCCTGCATTTGGCGCGCGCTCGAAACGCACTGCCGCATGACCCAATAATAGGCGTAGGCTCGGTGACGGAAGACGCTGGTGGACGGGGCGAGGGACATGGCCGGGCGCGTAAGTGGGGCTGGCGGCGGCCCCGAGAACCCGGAAGCCGCACATCATCTGGTTAAGAGGTGATACGCTTCCTCTTGGGCCCGCCCATTCGGCGCTGCAAGAAAAAATCGACGGCGAGCCCGATCGGGAGTAAAAAGGAGGAAACTAGGGAGTTTCCCTTTTCGGGACGGCCCCGAAAAGCGTTTCCAAGGAGCAAGAAGAATGATGGCCCTGGAAAACTATTTTGACGTCCTCATCGTCGGCGCAGGTCTCTCTGGCGTCGGTGCGGCGTACCACGTGCAGAAGCACTGTCCGGATAAGAGTTATGCGATCCTTGAAGGCCGTAACGCTTTGGGTGGCACCTGGGACCTTTTCCGATACCCCGGCATCCGCTCTGACAGCGATATGTTCACACTCGGCTACGGTTTCCGGCCGTGGCGGCAGGCGAAAGCGATCGCCGACGGCCCCTCTATCCGCGAATATGTGAACGAGACCGCCGCGGAATACGGCATCGATAAGCGCATTCGTTTCAATCACTGGGTTACTGACATTGCGTGGTCGTCAAAGGATGCGCGCTGGACAGTGACGGCCCAGCATGACGGGCGGCCGGTGCAGTACAGCGCGAACTTCCTCTGGATGTGCTCCGGCTATTATCGGTACTCGGAAGGCTATACGCCGGAGTTCAAAGGCGCCGAACGCTTCAAGGGAACGATTGTTCATCCGCAGAAGTGGCCGGAGAATCTCGACTATGCCGGTAAGCGCGTCGTGGTGATCGGGTCCGGAGCGACCGCAGTGACGCTGATCCCGTCGATGGCTGACAAGGCCGCGCACATCACCATGCTCCAGCGCACGCCGACTTATATGTTTTCCGCGCCGGGAACGAGCCCGCTCGCGAATGCGTTGAGCAAGATAATGCCGAAGAGCTGGGCTTATTGGCTTATGCGCTGGCAACGCATCATCCTTCAGCAATTCGTGTTCAAAACCGCGCGAGCCAAGCCAGAGAAGACGGCCGAGCACCTCATTGAGGAAACACGCGCGCGCCTTCCCGCCGGTTTCGACGTCGAGAAGCATTTCAAGCCGAACTACAATCCTTGGGAACAAAGACTCTGCCTGGTGCCGGACGACGATCTCTTCGCTGCGATCCGGTGCGGCAAGGCGTCTGTCGTGACGGACCATATCGACACTTTTACCGAGAAAGGCATCCTGCTGAAGTCCGGCGAGGAGCTTGAGGCCGACATCATCATCACTGCGACGGGCCTTATCATGGAGGTCCTTGGTGGTGCGAAGGTATCTGTCGACGGACAGCAGGTCGATGTCGGCAAGACCTTCACTTATAAAGGCTTCATGTTCTCGGGCCTGCCGAACATCGTTTCCGTGTTCGGCTACCTCAACGCCTCATGGACGCTGCGCGCCGATCTTATTTCCGAGTATGTCGTCCGCTTGCTGAAATATATGGACAAGCACGGATTCTCGTCGGCGACGCCGGTCAACAAGAACCCGGCGATGCAGCCTGAGCCGCTGGCCGACTTTTCCTCAGGCTACATTCTGCGTGCGCTGGACTATTTGCCGAAGCAGGGGCCCGCGCCGTGGCGCCATCCGCAAGACTATGCGCGCGATGTGGCTGACCTGCGCTTTGGAAAGCTCGATGACGGAGTGATGGAATTCGCATCGTCGCCCGCGAGCGCGGCGGCGGAGAAGGAACGCAAGCTCGTCGCAGCGGAATAGCGGTTGCGCTATCCGTCCGGCGGACTGCCGCCCTCGGCCGATTTTCCAAAGACGACGATCAACGCGCCGAGAAGCGCGAGTGCGCCATAGAGCGCCGTCAGGCCAATTCCCGCCCTCGTGCGATGAGCGCGCATGGCCGCAAGCGCCGATTGAAGGGCGTAATAGAATGCGAACGCCCGGGAGGCATAGTTGATGATCTCGAAAACATTCGTGAACCATGTAAAGCCGATGCCGACGGCGACGAGCGCCGCGTAACCGCGCTTCGGATTGACTTTTCCCTTAGTCAATTCGTCGAGGAGGCCTCCGGAGCCGCTCGTATCGGCGACCGCAGCGCTAAACTGAGCGCTTAGGGCGGCGACGACGAGCAGGGCGGGGAGAATTGGCGCGACGATGTCCATCATGCCGATGATCGCCGTCTCTTCGAGTTTCAGCTCGCCGCGCTTGAATACGTACGCCATCAGCAGGATGTAGATGATGTAAATTCCGGAGGAGATCCACTGCGCCCAGTGCATCGAGGCGATGCGTATCTTTGCAGTGTATTCTTCGCCGAGATAGCGCGACGTCTCGAAACCCTGCACGGTCACAATGAGGCCGAACAGAAGCGTAACGGCGCTGACACCGGTCACAGACGGCGCGTTGAACACAAGCTCGTCGCCGCCAGCAGCCTTAAAGAAATAAATTGCGAGCCCGACTATCAGCCCGAGAATGATCGACAGCTTCACGCTGACGGAGATCTGCTCCATTCGCTCAAGCGCGCCGAACCCGCGAAACCATCCGACGAAGAGGATGACGAGAAAAGCTGCGCTCGTCAGGAGCCGCGCATGAAGGCGGTCATCTACTTCAGTAAGGCTGACGCCGAAAGCGCCAAAGAGATTGAGATAATAAGCGACAGAGACGAAATAAGCGAAAGCGAGCGCCCATGATGAGGCTCGTTCTGTCCATTTCTCATGCGGTCCGCCTTTCGCCTGCGAACCGTCGAGCACCCTGATGTTAAAGCGTATCGCTGAGCCGAAGGCGTAGCCGAGGATGCAAAGCGCCGCCATCGCCGCGGGCGCCCATTTGCCGAAGCTTGCGTCAAGAATCGGACCGAGAATTAGGAAACCGCTGCCGATAATCGAAGCAAGCGGCGTAATCGTGGCGCGCCATTCCTTTGTATTCGCTATGCGCGGTAACGCCAGTACGCCGCCTGCAACCATAACCGCGCCGACGATGAGAATGTCCTCAAGGATCTCATTCATCGGCGCGCCGTCAGATTGCTCTGGTTATCCGGACGACGCGCTTGCTTGCGCGGGCTTTAAGGGAGAGCGCCTCGCGCGCTCTCACGCTTTGACCTTCACATAGCTGCCGGGGGCGTCTTCAATCGCCTTGAGCTTGCCGGCGCCCGGAATGCGCGCAGGGACCTTGCCGGGGCTGATCCGGTTGAGCCACTCCATCCAGTATTCCCACCACGATCCCGGATGGCGCACTGCGCCTGCCTTCCATTCGTCGACCGTTTCGGGAAGGCTCTCATTCGTCGAGTGGTGATACTTCTTCTTCGACGGATGATTGACGACGCCCGCGATGTGACCGGAGCCAGCGAGCATGTAAGTGACATTGCGGTTGCCTTTCGACGCAAAGAGACGCGCCGTTCGGTAAACCGAGTTGTGCGGGGCGATGTGATCGGTTTCGCCTGCTTGCATGAAAATCGGAATGCCGACATCGCCAAGGTCGAGCTTATTGTTGTCTATCACCATTTCGCCTTTGGCGAGGCGGTTATGCTGGTAGAACTCCCGCAGATAGAAGAGGTGTACGTTCTTCGGCATGCGCGTCGCGTCGGAGTTCCAGAAGAGCAGGTCGAACTTCGCCGGGTCTTTGCCCTTCATGTAGTTATCGATAACGAACGACCAGATGAGGTCATTCGAGCGCAGCATGTTGAAGGTGTTCGCCATTGCGCGCCCCTCAAGAACGCCGCCCGCCGCATCCATCTGCTTTTCGATCGCATCGAGCTGTGCGTCATCGACAAAGAGAAGGAGATCGCCGGACTCTTTGAAGTCCGCTTGCGCTGTGAAAAATGTCGCCGACCGGATGCGCTTGTCGTTTGTTTTGGCCATCAAAGCGAGCGCAGTCGCGAGCATCGTGCCGCCGATGCAGTAGCCGATTGCATCGACCTCCGCTTCACCTGTCGCGTAGAGCACGGCGTCGAGGGCCTCGAAGAGTCCCTGATGAATATAGTCGACAAACGTTTTGCTTGCGAGTTCGGGCTCAGGATTGATCCATGAGACAACGAAAACCGTGCGCCCTTGGTCGACCATCCAGCGGATGAAAGAGTTCGTTGGCTGAAGATCGAGAATGTAGAACTTGTTGATCCAGGGCGGAAAGATCAGGAGAGGGCGCTTGGCGACTTCTTCCGTTGTCGGATTATACTGAATGAGCTGCATGATCTCATTCTGGTAAACGACTTTACCCGGCGTCGTCGCGAGGTTCTCGCCAAGCTTGAAGTACTCAAGGTCAGCCTGACGGATGGCGAGTTCGCCGTGCCCGCGATCAAGATCCTCTAGGAGGTTCTTCATCCCCTTGAGGAAGTTCTCGCCCTTGGTCTCGATTGCGGTTTCGATGACCTCGGGATTCAGCATCGGGAAGTTCGTCGGCGCGATCGCATCGAGGAATTGCTGCGTATAGAATTCCGCGCGCTTCTTCTCGTGCTCATCCATGCCTTCGAGCTGGTGCACCGTCGAGCTCAGCCAGTTCGCATAGGTGAGATAAGACTGCTTCACGAAGTCGAGGAGATAATTCTCTTTCCAGGCAGGGTGCGAGAAGCGTTTGTCGCCCAGCTTTGGTTCTATGGCGGGCCTGACTTCCTCTCCCGCCATTCGCCGGGAGGCTGCGGACATCACCTTCGCGAAATCGCCCCAGAGGTTGAACTGGCGCTGCATGACAGTGCCGGGATCGGCGGCGAGGCCGTTCATCATCTCCTGAAAGGCTTCCCCGACATTGAGGGGGTCGGCGGCGCCGTCGGTTGGGACCAGCTTTCGCGTGTCCGTATTCTTGACGAAGAACTCGCTGACGAGCTCCTGCCCCTTGCCGGTGACGTTGGCGAGGTATTCAGAGAGAGCGTCGAAGTCCTCAAAAATCCGTTTGGGCGGTTGGGCCGTCGCCGCGGGTCGTAGCTGGGCTGGGGCCTCAGCCTCAGGCGCCGGCTTGGCGGGTGGCGGCTCCGGGGCGGGATTGGCCTTCACCTTCGCCGCTTTCGCGGTCGCCTTCTTCTTCGGTGCGGCGGCCGTCTTCTTGGTTTTCCGGGCGCGCGTGGTCTTTTTCGTCGCGGATTGCTTTGCGGTCGCTTGCGTCATGGTGCCGGTTGGGGGTTATGTGCTGTTGGAGTTGTTATAGTAGGCGGTGTCCGTGGGCGCAAAACCCTATGCGATCGCATCGGTGATTCTTCTGCTGGTTGGCGGCTGCGCCGACCTGCGGCTGGGGCGCTTTGCGCCGCCCGGGCTCGTCAAATATGAAGATATCGCCGGCGACCAGCCACCCAACCCCGAAATTGTGTCGCGGATTGAGGCTCGCAAGGCCGCCGGGGAGAGTCGAACGCCGAATCTCTCTGAGCAACCGCAGAAAGTGCCTGCCAAAACGCCCAAACAGGTTCGCGTTGAACTTGCTTCGACGCTTCGGGCGGAACGGGACGAGGTGAATGCCGAAGTGGCGGCGGACAGGGCGGCGGCTGACGCTGAGCGGGAGGCGCTGATCCGTCTTTCGGGATCGAAGGGCGGAATGAAGCTCGAAGAAACGGCGGGGGCTCTGTCGAGCGCCATCGAGCGAGATGAGCGGGAAGCGCGCAAGGAGCGCGGTTTGCCTGCCTCCAAGCCGGACCAGGATCATCAGTAGGAATAGACCGACATGCCTTCGTCAGAAGAGTTTTACCGTATCAAGCGGTTGCCTCCCTATGTGTTCGAGGAGGTGAACAAGCTGAAGGCGCGCCTGCGCGCCGAGGGGCGCGACGTCATCGATTTCGGCATGGGCAACCCCGATCTTCCCGTGCCGCAACATATTCTCGACAAGCTGATCGAGACGGCGAAGAAGCCGCGCACGAACCGCTATTCGGCGTCGAAGGGCATTTCCGGCCTGCGCCGCTCGATTGCGCGGTATTATGAGCGCCGCTTCAACACCAAGCTAAATCCCGATACCGAAGTCATCGCGACGCTCGGCTCGAAGGAGGGCTTCGCCAACCTCGCACAGGCGATGACCTCTCCCGGAGATGTCATTCTGGCTCCGGACCCTGCCTATCCGATCCATGCTTACGGTTTCATCATCGCGGGCGGCGTCATTCGCGGGGTGCCTGCGCCGACGCCAGAGGCCTATCTTTCCGGCATGTCGCGCGCGATCGCGCATATCACGCCGAAGCCGACGGCGATGGTTCTGAATTACCCTTCAAATCCGACCGCTCAGGTCGTCGGGCTCGACTTCTATAGAGACGCCATTGCGCTCGCGAAGAAGCACGACATCTGGGTGCTCTCGGATCTCGCCTATTCGGAGATCTATTTCGGCGAGCCGTCGCCGTCGATCCTGGAGATCCCGGGAGCGAAAGATATCGCTGTCGAGGTGAACTCGCTTTCCAAGACCTATTCCATGGCGGGCTTCCGCGTCGGCATGGCCGTCGGCAACTCCCGCCTTATCGCTGCGCTCGGCCGGGTGAAGTCCTATCTCGATTACGGCGCTTATACCCCGATCCAGGTGGCGGCCTCGGCCGCGCTCGATGGCCCGCAAGATTGCGTCGAGGAGATCCGGGGCATCTACAAGCGCCGCCGCGATGTTCTTGTGGAAAGCTTCGCGAAGTCCGGTTGGGACATTCCGGTTCCGGACGCTTCCATGTTCGCCTGGGCCCCCATTCCCGAGGATTTCCGAGCCATGGGCTCGGTCGCTTTCGCCAAACGCATGATGGAGGAGGCCGACGTGGCCGTCGCTCCCGGGGTCGGCTTTGGCGAGCATGGCGAGGGTTATGTCCGGATTGGGCTCGTCGAAAATGAGCAGCGCATCCGCCAGGCGGCGCGAAATGTGAAGAAAATGCTCTCGCGACGGAACGCCGCCTGATCTTCGCTGGAGACTGTGCTAAGGCGGGCCCGAATTGCTGAAATTAATCCGGGGAAGGAACCAATGGCCGACCAGGAATTTCTCGACCGCGTACTGACGATGGAGATCGGTCGCTGCACGGAAGCAGCGGCGGTCGCCGCCTCGAAAATGATCGGCCGCGGCGACAAGAATGGCGCGGACGACGCCGCGGTCGTCGCGCTTCGCGAAGCGCTCAACAAGCTCGACATCGACGGCACCGTCGTCATCGGCGAGGGCGAGCGGGACGAAGCCCCAATGCTCTTCATCGGTGAGAAAGTCGGCACGAAGAATGGCCCGAAGATTGACATCGCGCTTGATCCTCTCGAAGGCACCGACCTGACGGCGAAAGGCATGGGCAATGCGCTCGCCGTCGTCGCGATGGCGACGGGCGGCACCATGCTCCATGCGCCCGACACCTATATGGACAAGATCGCGATCGGGCCGGGCTATCCCGAAGGTCTCGTCGATCTCGACGCGTCGGTGGAAGAGAACATTCGCGAACTCGCCAAGGCGAAACGCGTCACCCCCGCCGACATTACCCTCTGCGTTCTCGATCGCGATCGCCATAAGCACATTATTGAAGGCGCCCGGAAAGTTGGCGCGCGGATTATCCTCATACCCGACGGCGACGTTGCGGGCGTATTTCATACGACAGACCCGGATACGGGCATCGATCTCTATGTCGGGCAGGGCGGCGCGCCGGAAGGCGTTCTCGCCGCAGCCGCGCTTCGCTGCGTCGGCGGACAGATGCAAGGCCGGCTGGTTTTCCGCAATGACGATGAGAAGGCCCGCGCCGCGCGGGCCGGCATCACCGATCTCAATCGGAAATATTCGTTGATGGATCTGTGCGGCGGCGACGTGTTCTTCGCAGCGACGGGCGTAACGGATGGGGCGATGCTCAGTGGCGTCAAATGGGAACCGGGCTACGTTAACACGCACACCGTAGTGATGCGCTCGAAGACAGGCACGGTCCGCTACATCCACGCGCGCACGAAGCGCTAGGCGCCGACATCCTTCACGCGCACCAGCGCGCGGCCTGTACAGATGATGTTTCCTTCGTCATCTGTGCAGGCTGTTGAGAAGTCGACGATCGATTTTTCAGGCCGGATTCGCGTGACTTCGACGCTTGCGGTGAGCGCAGCGCCGACTTTTGCATCGCGCACGAATTCATAGGACTGCTTCAGATAGTTCGTCCCCGGCCCCGGAAGGCGCACGCCAAGAAGATAGGAAAAGAGCGCGCCGAGCATCGGCTCGGGAACGGCGCCGCTCGTCGGCGCGCCGCCGAGCGCGACATAGGAGGCGACGTCCTCGGACGTAAATCGCCGCTTGATTTGCGCCTTGTCGCCAAGCTTCATGATGCGCGCTCTCCAATCGCGAGACTGCATTTCCCTTCGCACACGCAAGTCTCGTCTACGACGCGCGTTGCACACACGGATATTTCAGCGACGCCGTCATGCTCGCTTTCGACGCGCGCCTCGAAACGGATCGGCTCATCAGCAAAAGCCGGGGCAGGGAACATCAACTCCTGCGTTAACTGGCGCGCGCCCGGGACAAGCTTCTCCGTCAGGCCGCGCAGCACGGTGTAGAGCAACATGCCGTGTGAGACCGTGCGGCCGAAACTCGTGCGCGCAGAGAATTCCGGATCGACATGAATGGGATTGTCATCACCGCTCAGCGCAGCGAACGCGTCGAAATCATGTTGGGTCAGCGCGCGTTCTATCGCAGCGAAATCTGGTCTCATCACCATCGGCGATCAGTCTCTTGGCAGAAGGTGTTTCTGGACTTTTCCTGCGGGCGTGCGCGGGAAATCGGAAACGAATACGAATGACTTTGGCACCTTGTAAGGCGCAAGGTTCTCACGGCCGAAACGTGTGAGATCTTCCGGCGACGCCGATTTACCTTCCCGCATGAGAAGATAGGCGCGGCCGACTTCGCCCCACTTTGTGTCCGGCACGCCGATCACCGCCGCTTCGAGCACGGCGTTATGGCGGGCGTATGCGTTCTCAACTTCAGCAGGATAAACGTTTTCGCCACCGGAGATGTACATATCCTTGGAACGCCCAACGATATAGGTGAAGCCCTCCTCATCCTCGAGGGCGAGGTCGCCGGTCTTGAGCCAGCCATCGTCCGTGAACGCCGCTTTCGTTGCTTCGGGCGCGCGCCAATAGCCCGGCGTGATGCTCGGTCCTTTCATCTGCATTTCTCCGGTCTCCCCCGGTTTGGCCGGTCGGTCGCCGACCATGATGCGCGCTGCCGTCAAGAGTTGAGAGCGACCGACGGCGCCAATCTTCCGTGTAACCTCATGCGGCTCCATCAGGAACGCCGTTGGGCCGGTCTCGGTCATGCCATAGCCATTGCAGACAAGTGCTCCGCGTGGGGCGAACGTCTCAACAAGAATGTCAGGGAGCGGCGCGCCGCCACAGCCCCAGCTTCGCACATTCGAAAGATCAGCTTCTGAAAAGCGTGGATGAAGGGAGAGTTCCTGATAGACGGCAGGCACGCCGAAGAAAGCGTCGAGCGATCCGGAAATCAGCAACTCCATCGTCCGCTCCACATCAAAGCCGGGCATGATCTTCACTTCGCCGCCTGCGAACAGGAATGGCACGGTGTAGAGATTGATGCCTGCCGTGTGGAAGAGCGGCAGGAAATTGAGCGTCACATCATCGCCGCTGAATCCGACCGCCTGACGAATATTGACGTAATTCATCAGCGCCATCTGATAGGTCTGGATGACCGCTTTTGGCTGTCCTGTGGTTCCGGATGTGTAGATTAGCGACCAGACGTCATCGGATCGCCAGAATTCGCGATGGCGCGCTTGCGGCGCCCGCGCGGCGAGCGCGCGAAAGTCGCTGCGCCCTGAACCATCCAGTTCAATGATTTCCGTCGGTACAGTCAGGTTGTTGAGCTTGCTGATATCCTCAGCGCCGGCCAGGATCACTTTTGGCGTGCAATTCTCTATGAAGATCCTGAGTTCATTCGGCGGCATGCGCCAGTTTAGCGGCACATAGAGCGCGCCAATTTTTGCGCAGGCGAAAAGGGCCTCAAAGAATTCGATCCTGTTCCGACACAGGATGCCAACGCGGTCGCCTTCGACGACGCCGAGTGAAGCGAGCAGGTTCGCTGCCTCTGCCGCGTGGCGTGCAAACTCGCCATAGGTCACGCGCTCATTCGAAATGAGGTCGTGCATCGCAATCTTGTCCGGGGTCATCGCCGCGCGGCGAACAAGAAGATCCGGTGTCTCCATCATGGCGCTCCTCCATACGCCGACGCTGCGAACTGGATTGCTTTTTATATGATCTGTCGCGACGTTCGCACTCGCGCGATCGCAATCTGCCTATCTTGCTTCAGGCTTCAGCCCGAACTCAATGAAATCTGCAGCTCCTTTCGCGACTTCGCTCGCCGGACGGGAGTCGTCCCAGACGCCATATCGCATGCCGAGAAAAACACTGATGCCGATGAGCGACCATGCGCGCTGCTCGTCGTCGCCCTGGCTGATTTCGCCCTTGGCGGCAGCTTCTCGCAGACGGCGCTGATAGGATTTGGCGAATTCCGAATAATACTCGTGATAGGCGTCTGGCGCGACGAATTGGGATTCGTTGACGATGCGGTAGAGGTCGCGGTGCTGGCGTACGAATTCTATGAACGCCTCAAGGCCGAGACGCTCGGCGGTGAGCCGGTCCGGCGCATCCGCGACCCGTTCTGCAATCCATCGCCGGGTCAGCTGGCCCATATGCGAGACGAGGGCGCGGAAGATCGACTCCTTGCTCTCAAAGTGGACGTAGAACGTTCCCATCGCGACGCCCGCGCTCTCCGTGATCCGATTGATCGCGGCTTCGTGGAATCCGCGCTCGCCGAACTCCTTTTCGGCCGCATCGAGAATATTTTGCCGTGTCCGGCGGCCTCTGGCTGTCTTGGGAGTCGCATCCGCGACCGGTTTTGTCGAGCTCACGGCTGAATCCCCGCCCTCCGCCTCATTGCAGCTCTGGACAAAACATGATAACTGGTTCATGTATCAAGCTGACTTATGGTTCAGGTATCATCTGAACCCAATCTGCCCGTAGAGGCAAGAGTTTAGGCGCTACCGGAAACCGGGGCGCCCGGGAGGAATAGGTGTTCGCGTCATGACCGTGCTGACGATGCTCGATGGCGCGTCCATTTGCGCGGCGACCTCCGGCGCCGGTCGGCCTCTGGTTTTCATTCACGGCTGGGCGATGAATGGCGGGCATTTCGAGCCGCAGCGCAGAGCCTTCTCCAAATCCTGCAAGGTCGTCACCTTCGATTTGCGCGGTCACGGACGATCGAGCGAGGTGAGGGGCGATCCGACGATCGAAATGCTCGCGTCTGACCTTTGCGAGGTCTTCGAGAAGCTTTCTTTGCGCGATGCGATCTGCGTCGGGTGGTCGATGGGCGCGATGGTGATGTGGGCGGCGATGAGCGATCCGTCCTTCGCCCGGCGCGTCAGCGCGCTGGTCTCGATCGACATGAGCCCGCGTATTTCGAATGACGCAAGTTGGACGCTCGGTCTTCGCGATGGCCGGCGTCCCTTGGAAACGATCAAGGCCATAGAAGCGATGCGCGCTGACTGGCCATCTGTCGTCGAGCGGTTTGTGCCACGAATTTTCGCCGCTGGCGAAGAAGCAGCGCGATCGGCGCTTATTGAGCAAGTCGTAAGCGAAACCAGCGCGCACGATCCGGAAGTAATGGCGAGCCTATGGGAGTCGATGTCCGTTCAGGACTTTCGTGAGCGCCTCAGAGCGCTCGACGTTCCGATGCTCGCCGTGCACGGAGAGAAAAGCCAGCTTTATTCTTCTGCGACCGGTGAATTCGTCGCGCAGAGCGCGCCTCACGCGCGTCTCGTGAAATTGCGCAACTCCGGTCACGCACCGCATCTGGAGGAGCCTGAAGAGTTCAACAAGGAACTTTCGCGCTTCATCGAGGAACTTGAGTCGACTGCAACGCACCATACGCCGTCAGTTGCGACGGCCAGTTAAAAGGGAGGGGAAACCCCATGAGTACAAAATTTGGAAATCTTAAAACAATACTGGCGGCCGGCGTTGCAGCCGCGCCGCTTCTCGCCGTCGCGCCTGCGCCGGTTCTCGCTCAAGACGAGAGCGCGGATTCGCGCGAAGAAATTGTCGTGACGGCAAGACGGCGCGAGGAAAACCTGCAGGACGTGCCGGTCGCGGTCTCGTCCTTCAATGGCGATGAACTCGACAATCTGGCGGCGATCGACCTTACTCACGTCCAGACTTTTACGCCGAACATCACGCTGCAAACGTCGCGCAGCACAAACACGACGCTGACAGCCTTTATTCGCGGCGTCGGCCAGCAGGACCCGGTCGCAGGCTTTGAGGCTGGCGTCGGTATCTATATCGATGACGTTTACCTGAACCGTCCGCAGGCGGCGCTTCTCGACGTCTATGATGTCGAGCGCATTGAAGTGCTGCGTGGTCCGCAAGGAACGCTTTATGGCCGCAACACCATTGGCGGCGCTGTAAAGTATGTGACGCGTCGTTTGTCCGATGAGCCGGAAGCGCGTCTGCGTCTGACAGGCGGCAATTATGGCCAGTTCGATGCGGTCGGTTCCTTCAATCTTCCGCTCGCTATCGATTCTTCGATCGGTGATCTGAAACTTGGCGGCGCAGTCGCTTACCTGAGCCGCAATGGCTACGGCGACAACCTCACCAATGGTCTCGACAACTACAACAAGGACATGCTTGCGGGTCGCTTGTCGCTCGAGTGGGAGCCGACGAGCAATCTCTCGTTCCGCGTGACGGGTGACTGGACCGACGACAACTCAGATCCGAAGCAGGGCCACCGCATTCTCGCCTATCCTGGTTATCCTGTGCTTGAGAACGTCTATGACACCACGGCGGGCCTCAACAATCCGAAGCAGAGCGTCGTCGCACGAGGAATTTCCGGCGTCGCAGAATGGCAGCTGAACGAAAACTTCACTCTCAAGAACATTCTCGCCTATCGCAAGGATGAGACCGATACGCCGATCGACTTCGACAGCCTTCCGCTTGTCGACCTCGACGTTCCGGCGATCTACAACAACGATCAGTTCAGCGAAGAATTCCAGGTTCTCTACGACAGCGACCGTCTCCACGGCCTCGTCGGCTTCTACTATCTGGATGCGAACGCCGTTACGAAGTTCGACGTTATCCTTGGCGAGCTTGGCGCCCTGCTAAGCCTTCCCGGCTATAACGCCTTCACGTCGAGCGATGTGGACACGGAGACCTGGTCGATCTTCGGCGACTTCACCTATGATTTGACCGACTCACTTTCTGTCTCCTTTGGCGGTCGCTACACCTCCGACGACAGAACGATTTCGCTGCAGCGTGAAACCTATCTCGGCGGTTATTCGGAAACCTTCGGCGGCGCTCCGCGCGCTCCGATCGCGACTGCCGCCAATCTCGACGCGACCCAGAACTTTACGGACTTCAGCCCGCGCGCCTCGATCACCTGGGAGATCAATCCGGATCATACGGTCTACGCGTCTTATGCGCAGGGCTTCAAAGGCGGAAGCTTCGACCCGCGTTGCGGCGCGAACGCTGCGCCTGACCTCAACGGCAACGGCACGGCCGGCGACTATGACGATCAGGTCGAGTTCTGCAGCTTCGAGCCGGAAGACATCACGACCTATGAACTCGGCTGGAAGAATTCGCTCTGGGGCGGGCGCTTCCGTTCAAGCCTTGCGGCGTTCTACAGCGACTACAAGAACGTCCAGATCCCGGGTTCGGTCGGCATCGACACGAACAATGACGGCATCAACGACTCGTTCGCTGGCGTCACGACGAACGCCGCCAAGGCGACTCTTTATGGTCTTGAAGTCGAAGGCACGGCTATCCTCACCGAAGACATGTTCGACCAAGGCGACTCCGTGGCCTATCAATTCTCGCTGGGCTACATCCATCCGGAATTCGATGAATTTATCGGCCGGACGGGCGCGAACATTTCTGATCAGGTCGTCTTCCAGAACACGCCGAAGATCACGGCTTTCAGCCAGCTCACCTATAGCAAGCCGATGGGCCTCTTCGGCCGGGATGGCGACGCGAGCGTTTACACCTCGGTCTCCTATCGCAGCCTGACCCATCAGTTCAACTATCCGATTCCGGCGCTCGACCAGCCTGAATATGCGCTGCTGAATGCGGGCATCTACTGGACCGCGTCTGACGGCGGGCTGAAGCTGTCCGTACACGGCACGAACCTCACCGATCAGCGCTACATCGTCGCCGGCTACGACTTCGTTTCGGCGGTGCCTGAGCTTGGGAACTCGCCGCTCGGTCTGACGGGCGTTCTGACGTCGTTCTATGGCGATCCGCGTCGCTTCATGGGTACGATTGAGGTTGCGTTCTAGGGACCCTTCCCCCTAGAGCTTGGGGCGGCGATGGTGCAACGATCGCCGCCCCTTTTTCTTGTCGGCGCCGAAGGGGCTCAGAGGAGAGCATCGTGAAGAAAGTTCTCGTCGGAATTCTGCTCATCGTCATCGTCGCTACAGTCTGCCTTGGGCTTTCTGTCTGGTCGGCGATGCGCGGCGTTTCGCCCGCTGAGCTTGAAGCGAAATATATGACGCCCGCCGACCGGTTCGTCGTGGCTGCTGGTGCGCGCGTGCGCGTGCGGGAGGAGGGGCCGGAAGGCGCCCCGGTCATCCTCCTCATGCATGGTTTCCTCTACAGCCTCGAAAGCTGGGATGCCTGGGCGGCGGACCTTTCGAGAGATTACCGCGTCATTCGTTTCGACATGCTCGGGCATGGATTGACGGGCCCTGATCCGCAACAACGCTATTCGCCCGAAGAGCGCGCCGCTTTTCTGGGCGATCTGATGGACGCGCTTAGCGTCGATCATGCGATCATAGGCGGCAACTCGCTCGGCGGGCTTGCTGCCTGGCGCTTTGCGGCGGCGCACCCAGAACGCGCGGACGCGCTTATTCTCGTCTCTCCCGGCGCCTATTCAATTAACGGCGTTACGGAGACGCCGGTCCCGCCGCCGGAACCTCTGAAGGTGTTTCTCAGAACGGCGCCGGAAGCAGGCGTTGCGGCGACGCTTGCAAGAGTTGTAGCCGACCCATCAGTGATCACGCCGGAGCGCGCCGCGCTCGTTCGAGACATGATGCGCCGAAAAGGAAATGGCGAGGCGTTCATTCAGTCGATCGAAGAGTTCACCTTGCCTGATCCGGCCGCCTTGCTTGCCACGGTGACTGCGCCGGCGCTTCTTCTTTGGGGAAGGGAGGATAAAGTCATTCCGGTCGAGCAGGGCGAAGCGATGGAAAACTCAATGCCGAATGCGCGCCTTATTATCTATGACGGTGTCGGCCACACGGCGCAGGAAGAATCTCCTGCCGCGACTTTGGACGATGTACGCGAATTCCTGAATGCGCTGAAGGAGACGCAGCTTTGAGCGAGACGCGCATTTCGGGAGCGTATCGCGCCTGGGTCCTTTTCATTCTGGTGACGGTCTACACGTTCAATTTCATTGATCGTCAGATCGTTGGTATTCTCGCCGTTCCCATCAAGACAGATCTCGGCTTGAGCGATACGCAGCTGAGCCTGATGGGCGGGCTCGCCTTCGCGCTCTTCTATACTTTCCTCGGCATTCCGGTCGCATGGCTTGCGGACAGGAAGAGCCGCACATGGATCATGACGATCGCGCTGACCGCTTGGAGCGCGATGACGGCGGCTTGCGGTTTCGCGCAAAATTTTATTCAGTTGTTTCTTGCACGCCTTGGCGTCGGTGTCGGAGAAGCGGGCGGCGTCGCTCCGGCCTATTCGCTGATCTCCGATTACTTTCCGCCAAACCAGCGTGCGCGGGCGCTCAGCATTTATTCTTTCGGCATTCCTATAGGCAGCGCGCTCGGCATAGTTCTTGGCGGTATTCTGACAACGGTGATCGGTTGGCGCGCGGCGTTTGTCATCGTTGGTTCGCTCGGCCTGCTTATTGCACCGATATTCCGCCTAACGATGCGCGAGCCGAAGCGCGGTCAATATGACTCTGCGACGGCGAAGACGGAACCGGCGCCGATCAAGGAGGTCGCTCAAACGCTGATCCGGAAGAAGAGTTTCTGGCTGATGTCGATCGGCGCAGCGAGTTCTTCGATGATGGGCTACGGCCTTATCTTCTGGCTGCCGTCCTTCTTTGTAAGGAGCTTTGGCGACGGCTTGCCGGAGTTCTTCTCGTTCTTGCCGCGCTTCCTCTTGCCGGAAAACCCGACCCCGGTTCTTTATGCTTCCTACTTCTATGGAATGATCCTGCTGATGGGCGGCCTTGTCGGCATCTGGGCGGGCGGGGCGCTTGCCGACCGTTATGGGGAGAAGTCGAAGGGCGCCTACGCGCTCGTGCCGGCGGTCGCGTTCCTTGCGACGATCCCGTTCTTCCTCACTGGCGTGCTCGCGCCGAACCTCATCGTGGTGTTCATCGCCTTCCTGTTCATTCAGGCGTTGAGTCTTGTTTGGCTAGGACCAGTGCTTTCGGCCTTCCAGCACCTTGTCGGCCCGAACATGCGGGCGACAGCCTCCGCCATCTTCCTCTTCATCAACAATCTGATCGGGATTGGCCTTGGCAACCTTATCATCGGCGCACTCTCGGATGGATTGAAGGCGCGCTTTGCCGAAGAATCGCTCCGCTACGCCATCCTTTCTGGCACGGTTTTCTATCTCGCCGCGGCTGGTCTTTTCCTGCTCGCCGCGCCCCGCTTGAAGCACGATTGGGAAGCCTGAGGCTTCTCATCCGGTTACTTTCGGCCAAGCCCTGAGTGCGCCCGCAGGTCGCGGGCGCAGATTTTGACGCGTCCCCGATTTTCCATCATGGTGCGCGCCCTGCGCGCCCGCTGGCGCGCGGGAGGACAGGGAAAGCCGAGAATGACCGATAAGTCGAAATTGCCGTCGCGCCATGTTTCCGTCGGGCCGTCAAAGGCGCCGCAGCGTTCCTATTATTATGCGATGGGCATTTCCGATGAGGAAATCCGTCAGCCCTTCGTCGGTGTCGCGTCCTGCTGGAATGAGGCTGCTCCCTGCAATATTGCGCTGATGCGCCAGGCGGCCGCTGTGAAACGCGGCGTCAGGGAAGCTAAGGGCACGCCCTTCGAATTCTGCACCATCACCGTCACGGACGGCATTGCGATGGGCCATGAAGGCATGCGCTCCTCGCTTGTCTCGCGCGATGTCATCGCCGACAGCGTCGAGCTCACCATGCGCGGCCATTGCTATGACGCGCTTGTCGGCATCGCCGGCTGCGACAAATCCCTGCCGGGCATGATGATGGCGATGCTTCGCCTCAACGTGCCGAGCGTTTTCCTCTATGGCGGCTCCATCCTGCCGGGCTGCTGGCGCGGCAAGGATGTGACGGTGCAGGACGTTTTTGAAATCGTCGGCCAGTACTCGTCCGGAAAGGCGAGCGAAGCCGAAGTGCATGAGCTTGAGCGTGTTGCGTGCCCCTCCGCTGGCGCGTGCGGCGGACAGTATACGGCGAACACGATGGCGTGCGTGTCGGAAGCGATTGGTCTTGCGCTGCCGCTCTCCTCGGCGCTTCCGGCGCCGTATGAAAGCCGCGACGCCTATGCGGAAGCCTCTGGCCGTACGATCATGGCGCTGATCGAGAAGAATCTTCGCCCGCGCGATATCGTGACGCGCAAGGCGCTCGAGAATGCGGCGGCGGTCGTCGCTGCGACCGGCGGCTCGACCAATGGCGCGCTGCATCTGCCGGCGATGGCGAATGAAGTCGGGATCGAGTTCTCCCTTCATGACGTCGCTGAAATCTTCAAACGCACGCCCTATATCGCCGACCTGAAACCGGGCGGGCAATATGTCGCCAAAGACATGGGTGAAGCGGGCGGCATGCCGATGTTGATGCGCACGCTGCTCGACGGCGGCTTCCTGCATGGCGACTGCATGACCATCACCGGCAAGACGATCGCCGAGAATCTTGAGGGCGTCGTCTTCGACACTTCGCAAAAGGTCATCCGTCCGGTGACGAATCCGATCACGCCGACGGGCGGCGTCGTCGGGCTTCGCGGTTCGCTGGCGCCCGATGGCGCCATCGTGAAAGTCGCAGGCATGAAGAACCTGAAATTCTCCGGTCCGGCGCGCGTCTTCAACTGTGAGGAAGAAGCCTTCAAAGCGGTCGAAGAGCGAAATTACAAGGCCGGCGAAGTGCTGGTGATCCGCTTCGAAGGACCGAAAGGCGGGCCCGGCATGCGCGAAATGCTCGCGACGACCGCGGCGATTTACGGTCAGGGCATGGGCGACAAGGTTGCTCTCATCACTGACGGCCGTTTCTCCGGCGCGACGCGCGGCTTCTGCGTCGGCCATGTCGGCCCTGAAGCAGCGGAAGGAGGACCGATCGGTCTTCTCAAAGACGGCGACATGATCACGATCGACGCCGAGACCGGCGTCATCGATGTTGCGCTCTCCGAAGCTGAACTTGCGGAGCGCCGCAAATCCTTCAAGTCGAAAGAAACCTGGTACGGCGCAGGCGCGCTTTACAAATATGCGCAGACGGTCGGTCCGGCCTGGCTCGGCGCCTGCACGCATCCGGGCGCCAAAGGCGAGAAGCACATCTACGCGGATATCTAATCCAGGCTGCTAGCGGAGCGTTCTCTCGACGGCCTGTCGCCAGCCTGCGAGAAGCGCATCGCGCGCAGCTTGATTCATCTTTGGCTCGAAACGCGCATCGCGCGCCCATTGCGCGCTGATTTCGTCAATCGAGCCGAAAAGCCCGGCCTTGAGGCCAGCGAGATAGGCGGCGCCCAGCGCTGTCGTTTCCATCACCTTCGGGCGCTCAACAGGCATCTCAAGAATGTCTGCAAGGAACTGAAGTAGCCAGTCATTCGCGACCATGCCGCCATCGACCCGCAGCGTCGCCGGCGTCACGCCATCTTTCCTGATCGCATCGAGAAGATCGGCTGTCTGGTAGACGACGGATTCGAGAGCCGCGCGCGCGAATTCGGCGGGGCCTGTCGCGCGGGTGAGGCCATAGATGGCGCCGCGCGCATCAGGCGCCCAATGCGGCGCGCCAAGGCCAGTGAAAGCAGGCACCAGGTAGACGCCGCGATTGTCTTCAATGCTTCGGGCGAGAGCTTCAGTTTCTTTCGCTGACTTGATGAGGCCTAGTCCATCGCGAAGCCATTGCACGGCGGCGCCGGCGACGAAGATCGAACCTTCGATGGCGTAGGATGTCCGCCCGTCGAGCCTTGCAGCGATCGTGCTGAGGAGATTGTTCTTCGAGAGGACAGGCGTATCACCAGTCTGCATCAACACGAAGCAACCAGTGCCATAGGTGCTTTTTATATCGCCGGGCTCGAAGCAGGCCTGTCCGATCGCCGCCGCCTGCTGGTCCCCTGCGACGCCAAGGATAGGGATCGGCCGTCCAAAGAGCGCCGGATCCGACATCCCGTAGTCAGCGGCGCAATCGAGGACTTCAGGCAGGCACGCCGCAGGAACGTTGAAGGCTTCGAGAAGCGCTCCATCCCATTCATTGGTGTTGATGTTGAAAAGGCTCGTTCGCGACGCGTTCGTCGCGTCGGTGGCGTGGACCTTTCCTCCGGTGAGGCGGGCGATCAGAAAGCAGTCGACCGTACCAAACGCGATTTCACCATTTTCTGCGGCGGCGCGGGCGCCCTCGTTGTGGTCGAGAAGCCATGCGGCCTTTGTCGCCGAAAAGTAAGGATCGAGCACGAGGCCGGTTTTTGCGCGCACTTCCTCTTGCAGGCCGGACTCTTGCAGCCTTCTGCACTGATCAGCCGTGCGGCGGTCCTGCCAAACGATCGCATTCGAGATTGGTTGGCCGCTTTCGCGTTCCCACAGAATGGTCGTCTCGCGCTGGTTGGTGATGCCGATCGCGACGACTTTGCCGCCTTTCGCTTCGGCGTCGGAAAACGCGCGGCGAGAAACCGCCAGCGTCGTTCGCCATATATCCTCCGGATCATGCTCAACCCAACCGGGATGCGGGTAGTGCTGTGCGAACTCTTCCTGCGCGACGGCGACAATCTCCGCCTTCCGGTTGAAAGCGATGGCGCGACTGGACGTCGTGCCCTGATCGATGGCGAGAATGATCTCTTGCGACGCCATCCGTTCTCCTCAGCTTACATTCAGCAAAGTGACGATATCTTTCTCGATCGCATTCGGCCGGGTTTGCGGCGCGTAGCGATCGACGACTTTTCCGTTTCGATCGGTGAGGAACTTTGTGAAGTTCCACTTGATGCTGGTGCTTCCCGCAAGACCCGGACGTTCTTTCTTGATGAACTGGTAGAGAGGATGAGCTTCCGGCCCGTTGACGTCGACTTTCGAGTACATCGGGAAAGTAACGTCATAATGGGTGGTGCAGAAGTCAGCGATCTCAATTTCTTCGGCTGGCTCTTGCCCGCCAAACTGATTGCAGGGAAACCCGAGCACGGCGAAGCCTTCATCGCGATGCTTTCGGTAGAGCGCTTCCAGCGCCGAGTATTGCGGTGTAAATCCGCATTTGCTTGCAACATTGACGATGAGCAGCACTTTTCCGGCAAAATTCGAAAGCGGCTGGTCGTCGCCGTCTATGGTCTTGGCGGAGAAATCGAAGACGCTGGTCATGGCGCGGACCCCATATGGCGATTGAGCGTCGATAGGGGGCTGAGTCTTACGCCTCCATCGGCGATCCGCCAATAGTCTCGTGGGAGATTGAAACCAGTGTGCGGCGCGGGAAGGCCGATCAGCGCGGCAATGCGCCTTTCAGGATGAGTTCCAGCACTTGGCGATGTTCCTTTCGCGCCCGTTCCGTGTCTCCTGAGCGGGCCCATTCCTGCGCAGTCGCGCGCCACGCAGCGATGATGGAGCGCGCAATGAGATCGGCGGAGAAATCGCCTGAGAACTCGCCGCTTTCCTGTCCCTCGCGGACGATATCGCGAACGAGTTCGGCGAGGCTGCCGGAAGCTGCAATAAGTTCGCCTCTGTGCTGCTCAGCATCCTCGATTACGAGCTTGCGAAGAAGCTCCGCATGCTGACGCCACTCGTCCTGAACGAGCGCCCTGATGCGATCGAGCTTCTCCTGCGCGCTGCTCTGTTTCCCGTCCAGCTGATCGGCGACCTTTGCGGATATCTTCTGGTTGAAAGCAATGATCAGCGAGGCTTTCGTCGGAAAATGCAGAAAGAATGTCGCGCTGGCGACATCGGCGCGCGCGGCGATATCTTCGACGGTCACTCCGTCATAGCCATTCGTTGTCATGAGATCGAAGGCGGCGTCGAGAATCGCCATGCGAGTCTCTAGCTTCTTTCTCTCACGCCGCGACATCGGAACCCCGTTGTCAGAGGCCGTTGAATTCTCTGTCATTACTCAATTCTCCCCGTCTCCATTTTTACCGGGGCGTTGCGGGATTTCGCAAGAGAACGCAGCAGACGAACGTATTGCGGCGGAATTGCGTTCCACTCGCAACGGCGCTATAAGTTGTATATACAGCTTTGGAGGCCATCGCCGTGGTCCGACAGTGGGACAGGCTCTTTCTGGACGCGCACCTCGCTCGCATGACGGATGGCGGAGATCCCTATGGCGCTGTGAGGGACGGAGCGTTCGCGGTCAAAGATGGCCGAATCGCCTGGGCGGGGCACGCCCGCGCGTTACCTGGCGCTCCGGACGAACTCGCGGACTCCGTCGAAGAGCTTGGCGGCGCATGGGTGACGCCCGGGCTTATTGATTGTCATACCCATCTGGTCTTCGCAGGCGACCGGGCTGGCGAATATGAGATGCGGCTCAATGGCGCGAGCTATGAGGAGATCTCCAGGGCCGGGGGCGGCATCGCATCGACGGTTCGCTCAACGCGGGCGGCGTCGCTGGATGCGCTGACTGAAATTGCGACGGCCCGTCTCCGGGGAATGGCCCGCCTCGGCGTTACCACTGTTGAAATCAAGTCTGGTTATGGCCTGACCGCAGACGCTGAATTTCGCATGCTCGAAGCGGCGACGGCGGCGGGACGGGCGACGGGCGTTCGAGTGTTACGAACGTTTCTCGGCCTTCATGCGCTGCCGACGGAATTCGCGAATGACCGCGCAGGCTATGTCCGTCTGGTGGCGGAAGAGATGCTTCCCGCCGCCTTTAAACGCGGGCTCGTCGACGCCGTCGACGCGTTCTGCGAAGGCATCGGCTTTTCGACCGACGAAGTGCGGCAAGTCTTCGAGGCGGCGGCGAACCTTGCCCTTCCAGTGAAGCTTCACGCCGAACAGCTTTCGGATCTCGGCGGGGCAGGGCTTGCGGCGCAGTTCAATGCTCTTTCGGCCGATCACCTTGAATATGTGAATGAGAGTGACGTCGCGGCGATGGCGAAAAGCGGCGCGGTCGCCGTTCTTTTGCCCGGGGCGTTCTATTTCCTGAAGGAGAAGACGAAGCCGCCGGTCGATCTTTTTCGAAAGCATGGCGTGCGCATGGCGCTCGCTTCAGACCTCAATCCCGGAACCTCGCCGCTCTTTGAGCCGGGGCTCGTCATGAATATGGGCTGCACGTTCTTCGGATTGACGCCGGAGGAAGCGCTTGTCGGAATGACGCGCCATGCAGCGGCGGCCCTCGGGCTTTCCGATAAGATCGGCGTGCTTGAAGTCGGCAAGGCGGCGGACTTTGCCGTCTGGGACATCGCTCAGCCAGCGGAGCTTTGTTACTGGATTGGCGGAAAGGCGCCGGAGCGCGTTTTCATCGCCGGGCGGGAGCTCGCCAGCGCATGACGGCGACGCCTCTTTACCGTAAAGTGAAGGATCACATCCTCGACCGTATCGAGGATGGGCGCCTTCCCGTGAATTCGCGCGCGCCTTCGGAAGCAGAGCTTGTTGAAACCTTGGGCGTCTCGAGGATGACCGCGAACCGCGCGCTCAATGAACTTGCGAAAGAGGGGCTTCTCGTTCGCGTCGCCGGCAGCGGAACGTTCGTGGCGGACAGGCGCGCGCGCGGCGAACTTGTTGAGATTCGGGACATTGCGGACGAACTTGCCGAGAGTGGGCATGTTCATAGCGTCGATGTGCTCACCCATGAAATCGTCAGGGCGTCTCGCGAGACCGCCCGCCAGTTTGAGACGCGGGCGGGCGCCAAGCTCGTTCACGCGTTGCTTCTTCATCGACGTGACGGAGAGCCGGTTCTCCTTGAAGACCGTCTGGTCAACGCCGCGCTCGCGCCGGGCTATGCAGACATCAATCTCACCGAGACGACGAGCTATGCCTATCTCACGCGGGCGGCGATCCTTGAGAAGGTTGAACACGCCATTCGTGCGACTGGCGCATCAAGCGAAATAGCGCGCATCTTGAAGATTAAGACCGGCGCGCCGTGCCTAGTCGTGCACCGGCGAACCTGGTCGCGCGGCGAAGTCGCATCCATCGCAACGCTGACCTATGCGGGCGACCGCTACGAAATCTTCGGCCAATTCGGCGCAGGCGACGCCACATCCAGAAAAAGAAAGGGAGAGGGATGACCGATCCGCGATTGAAGAATGCGCGCGTGGTGAAGCCGCGAACCGGGCCTCAGCCGGTAGCCAAGCATTGGACGACGGAGGCGCCGATACGCATGCTGATGAACAATCTTCATCCAGATGTCGCCGAACATCCGGAAACGCTTGTCGTCTATGGCGGTATCGGACGCGCGGCGCGCGATTGGGCGTGCTTCGATAAAATTGTGGAGACGCTTGAACGGCTGAACGAAGATGAGACCTTGTTGGTGCAATCGGGCAAGCCTGTCGGCGTTTTCAAAACCCATGCGGATGCGCCGCGGGTTCTCATTGCGAACTCAAATCTCGTCCCGAAATGGGCGACATGGGACCACTTCTCCGAGCTCGATCGAAAAGGGCTCATGATGTACGGCCAGATGACCGCCGGATCGTGGATCTATATCGGCACGCAAGGCATCGTTCAGGGCACGTATGAAACTTTTGCGGAAGCCGGCCGCCAGCATTATGGGGGCGAGCTCAAAGGGCGCTGGATCCTGACGGGCGGGCTTGGCGGCATGGGCGGCGCGCAGCCGTTGGCGGCAGTGTTCGCCGGTGCCTGCTGCCTCGCCGTTGAGTGCGACCCCGATCACATCGAATTTCGTCTTCGCACCGGTTATCTCGACGAACGCGCAGATTCTCTTGATGAGGCGCTTGAGATGATTGAGCGCTGGACGAAAGCAGGCGAGGCGAAATCTGTCGGGCTTCTCGGCAACGCAGCAAATATATTTCCGGAGATACACCGGCGCGGCGTGCGTCCCGACATCGTGACAGACCAGACGTCCGCACATGATCCAGTCAATGGCTATCTCCCGAAAGGCTGGACGCTCGCCGAGTGGCGCGAGAAGCGAGAGCGCGATCCAAAAGCCGTGGAGCGCGCCGCGCGCGCTTCAATGCGCGAGCATGTCGAAGCGATGGTCGCCTTTTGGAATGACGGCGTGCCGACGCTCGATTATGGCAACAACATCCGTCAGGTCGCGAAGGATGAAGGCCTTGAGAACGCTTTCGCCTTTCCGGGCTTCGTGCCGGCATACATTCGACCGCTTTTCTGCCGCGGCGTCGGGCCCTTCCGTTGGGCGGCGCTTTCCGGCGATCCGGAGGACATTTACAAGACCGACGCCAAGGTGAAAGAGGTGATCGCAGATGATCCGCACCTCCACAAATGGCTCGATATGGCGCGTGAGCGCATCAAGTTTCAGGGACTGCCCGCGCGCATTTGCTGGGTCGGTCTTGGGCTTCGTCATAAGCTGGGGTTGGCGTTCAACGAAATGGTGGCGAAAGGCGAACTGAAAGCGCCAATCGTCATTGGGCGCGACCATCTCGATTCCGGTTCTGTCGCGAGCCCCAATCGCGAAACGGAAGCGATGAAGGACGGCTCCGACGCGGTGTCGGATTGGCCGCTGCTAAATGCGCTCCTCAACACTGCGAGCGGCGCGACCTGGGTGTCGCTGCATCATGGCGGCGGCGTCGGCATGGGCTATTCGCAACATGCGGGCATGGTGATTGTCGCGGACGGAACCGAAGCGGCGGCGAAACGGCTCGAACGCGTTCTATGGAACGATCCCGGCACCGGCGTCATGCGTCATGCAGATGCCGGTTATGACATCGCCGTCAATTGCGCGCGCGAAATGGGCCTCGACCTGCCGATGATTGGGAAATGACATATGAGCGTCGCTTCAGTTGAACTGAAACCGGGAAAAGTCTCGCTGGCTGAGCTGCGCGCCATCAGAAATGGAGCGAGCGTCACGCTTTCAGCCGCGGGCTACAAAGCGATAGACGCCTCCGCAGCTTCGATTGCGCGCATCGTCGCTTCGGGAAAGACCGTATACGGCGTGAACACAGGCTTCGGCCTTCTCGCCAATACGAGCATCGACAAAGCGCGGCTCGCAGAGCTGCAGCGAAATCTCGTCATGTCTCACGCCTGCGGTCTCGGCGAAAAGCTTGATGCGCGCGTGGTCCGGCTCGTGATGGCGCTCAAGGTGATCGGCCTTGCGCGCGGGCACTCCGGCGTGCGGCGAGAAGTCGTCGACTTCCTGTTGACCTTGCTCAAGAAAAACGCGCTGCCTCAGATTCCATCTCAAGGGTCCGTTGGCGCGTCGGGTGATCTGGCGCCGCTGGCGCATCTCTCTGCGGCGATGATGGGCGAGGGGTGGATCGACTTCTATGGCGAGCCCATCTTTGCGATGGAAGCGCTGCGCAAGCTTGATCTCAAGCCACTGGAGCTCGGGCCGAAGGAAGGGCTCGCCCTCCTCAATGGCACGCAAGTCTCGACGGCTATCGCTCTCGACGCGCTGTTCAGCGCCGAGAATGTCTTTACTTCTGCGCTGGTCGCTGGGGCCATGTCCGTCGACGCACTGCAAGGGTCGGATGCGCCGTTCGATGCGAGGATCCATGCCCTGCGAGGTCAGCCCGGGCAGATTGCTGTCGCAGAGTTTCTCCGTCAGGTGATGGAAGGAAGCGACATTCGGAAATCGCATATCGAATGCGACAGGGTGCAGGATCCATATTCGTTTCGCTGCCAGCCGCAGGTAATGGGCGCGAGCCTTGACTTGTTGAATTGCGCCGGACGCACGCTTGAGATTGAAGCGAATGCTGTTTCCGATAACCCGATTGTCTTTCCGGATACGGATGAGGCGCTGTCGGGCGGGAACTTTCACGCGCAGCCGGTTGCTTTCGCGGCGGATCAGATCACCATGGCGATGTGCGAAACGGGGTCGATTTCCGAACGCCGGTTCGCCGTGCTTGTCGACCCGAAGATGAGCGGCATGCCGGCCTTTCTCGTGAAGGATGGCGGCGTCAACTCTGGATTCATGATCACGCAGGTGACGGCGGCGGCGCTGGTTGCGGAAAACAGAAGTCAGGCGTTTCCGGCGAGCGTCGATTCCGTGCCGACATCGGCCAATCAGGAAGACCATGTTTCGATGGCGACGGGCGCGGCTCGAAAGGCGGCGCGTGTCGTTCGTAACGCTGCGGGCATTATCGGGCTCGAATTGATGGCGGCGGCGCAAGGCATCGACTTTCATGCGCCGCACGTCACGTCGGAGGTTCTTCAGGGCGCGCATGTCCAGGTCAGAGGGCATTCAGCGTTCCTGGAAAAGGATCGTTACCTCGCGCCGGAAATCGAGGCGTTGCAGGACTGCGTTCACGAAGGCGCGCTGCTGCACGGAACGCCGATTGGCGAAATGGCGGCGGCGCTTTTCCGCGCCTGATGCTTACTTCGCGGCCATTGGTGAGCCCCGCTCGACCTGAAACTGAAGGTCCGGCGCTGCCGCGAGCGTCGCGCGGGCCGTTTCCGGATCGAGCAGGGAGACGGCGCCGAACTGGGTGAGGAAGACGCGGCCGCTGAGATGATCGAGGAAACTCGATCGCTTCAATCGGTCCATCACCGGTCCTTTTACTTCGGACAAATGGAAGGTGACGCCGGAGTCTTTGAGGCGCTGGTTGATCGCCTCGAGGCTTTCAAGGCCGCTTGAGTCGATGTCATTGACCGCTGCGCACATGAGGATGAAGTCCTTCACTTCCGGATGGGCGGCGACCAGCGCGTAGACTTTGTCTTCGAGAAAGCGGGAATTCGCAAAGTAGAGGCTTTCATCGACGCGAAGCGTCATGATCTTCGGATTTGTCACGACGGCGTGCCGGTCGACGTTGCGGAAGTGCTCCGTGCCCGGCACTTGCCCGACAATGGCGCAGTGCGGCGCGCTCGTCCGCTTGATATGCAGGCCGAGTGAAAGGACAACGCCGGCGACAAGTCCCATCTCGACGCCGAAGGCGAGCGTACCGACTATGGTCGCCGCCATCGCGCCGCCATCGCTCTTCGAAAATCGCCATGTGCGCAGGAGCGCACCCGCCTCGATGATTGAAATCACGGCGACAATAATGGTCGCCGCAAGGGTCGCCTTGGGCAGGTTGTAAAGCAGCGGCGTCAGGAACAGCGCTGCGAGAAGAATGCCGACTGCCGTGAACGCTCCCGCTGCGGGCGTTCGTGCACCGGCGTCGAAATTAACGACGGATCGCGCGAAACCGCCAGTGATGGGAAATCCGCCCGAAAGGCCGGCGGCGATGTTAGAGGCGCCGAGGCCGATGAGTTCCTGATTAGGGTCGACGCGTTGGCGGCGCTTGGCGGCAAGCGCCTGCGCGACCGAGATCGTGCTGACGAAGCCGATAATGCTGATGAGCGCTGCAGAGCCCGCAAGGCGCGACCAGAGTTCAGGATCGAGCGAGGGCGGCGTAAAGGGCGGCAGGCCGCGAGGGATATCGCCGACAATGGCGACGCCCTTATCGGGGAGATGAAAGTATGCGGCTGCAAGCGTTGAAAGGATGACGGCGATGACGGGCGCGGTCTTCGCGGCCATGCCGGCGGCGCCTTCCTTCATGCCGGCCTTCAGCAGTAATGGCTTCAGCCCCTTGCGCGCCCAGAAGAGGAAGATGATCGTCCCGACGCCAATGATCGTCGTACGAATGTTGATCTCGTTGATGTGCTCGGCGATCGAAACGACGATTGCGACAAAGTTCTCGCCGCCGCCGCCGATTCCGAGAATATGGCGTACCTGACTCGCCGCGATGAGAACGCCCGAGGCCGCGACAAAGCCCGTCACGACAGGATGGCTCAGCAGGTTGGCGAGCGAGCCTAGGCGAAACAGCCCAAGGATGAACAGGAAGATTCCGGAAAGAACGGCGAGAGTGAACGCTGCGGTGAGGTAGTCGATGCTGCCGGGCTCGGCGAGCCGGCCGATCGCCGTCGCCGTCATTAGGGAAATGACGGCGACAGGGCCGACCGCGAGCGCGCGGCTTGCCCCGAAGATCGCATAGACAATGAGCGGCGCAATCGATGCGTAAAGGCCTGCTTCAGGCGGCATGCCCGCAAGCAGCGCATACGCGAGCGATTGCGGGATGAGCATGATCGTCACAATCACCGCCGCGATCATATCGTCGGCGAATGTGGCGGCGTTGTATTCGCGGCCCCATTCGAGGATCGGGAAGTAGCGGGCGAGACCCTTCATCGTGTCGATCCTCTATGGGGTCGCGTCTGCGATCAGAATACGTTGATGGGCATTTTGAGATAGTGAACGCCGTTATCTTCCGCTGGCGGAAGCTCGCCGGCCCGCATGTTCACCTGAACCGACGGGAGAATGAGTCGCGGCATTGAAAGCGTCTTGTCGCGCGCCGTGCGCATCGCCACGAATTCATCTTCGCTGATCCCGTCGTGAACGTGGATGTTCGTCTTCTTCTCGTCGCCGACAGTCGTCTCCCAGCGATATTCATTGCGGCCGGGCGCCTTGTAGTCGTGACACATGAAGAGGCGCGTCGCATCCGGCAGGGCGAATATCTTCTGGATCGACTTGTAAAGGGTGTGAGCGTCGCCGCCCGGAAAATCGGCCCGCGCCGTGCCATAGTCCGGCATGAACATGGTGTCGCCCACAAAGCCGGCGTCTCCGATGAGATAGGTCATGCAGGCCGGCGTATGGCCGGGCGTGTGGATGGCGCGTGCATTGATCGTTCCGAGGTGGAAAACGTCGCCGTCACGGAAGAGCGCGTCGAACTGGCTGCCGTCGCGCTCAAATTCCGTACCCGCATTGAAAATCTTGCCGAAGGTTTCCTGTACGACGGTGATGTTCGATCCGATGGCGACCTTCCCGCCAAGCCGCTCCTTGATGTAGGGCGCGGCTGAAAGATGGTCCGCATGCACATGTGTTTCGAGAATCCACTCGAGTTCGAGGCCTTCGCGTTTGATGAAGCCGATAACCTCATCGGCCGATTCCGTATTGGTCCTGCCTGAAGCGGGATCGTAATCGAGAACAGAGTCGACGACGGCGCATTTCTTCGTCGCAGGATCGACGACGACATAACTGACCGTGAAAGTGGGCTCGTCGAAAAATGCGGTGACTTGCGGTTTCATATCCACCTACCTTTTTACTGCGTTAGCGGCGTTTGGCCTGCGCGTTTTACGAGACTGGCCGCGGGACCCTTCTGTTGGGGTTTGCGAGCCGAAGGCGCCGCAGAGCGCGAGCACCAGCGTATCGAGTCTTTCGTCAGTCAGCTTGTAGAACATCATCTTCGATTCGCGACGGGCGCCGACTAGCCCTTCGCTGCGAAGGCGGGCGAGTTCGCGGGAAAGCACCGGTTGGCGCACGCCCGTCCGGGCCTCCAGATCGCTCACCGTCCGTTCCCCCTGGAGGAGATCGCAAGCGATCAGCAGCCTGTTGGGGTGGGAGAAGGTCTTGAGGAGCTTCGCCACTTCGCTCGCCCGAAGCCGAAGGTTCTCAACGCGTGGATCGTCCGCCATTGCCTGTTCCGTCACATCCTGTCAGGATTAATATATATCACTTATCATAAATGTTAAGTGATAGGACATACACGCCGGGCTTCCGGTGGAGCGGCAGGGCGCCGCAGGTTGGCGCACCTGGCGCGCGTAGATAATGCTGCACGGGTAGAATAATGCTCTAATCAATAGGTTGGCGTTGAAACTTAATATTGCTTTTCCGAATTCGCTCGTATAGGAGGGAAATCGGCGCCAGAATGCTGCGGCGCCACAGGGTTGGAAACGGCATGTCGATGAGGATGGCTATCATTGAAGGCGGCGACGCAGCGCTCAAGCGCGGCGCGCTTCTTCTTGTAGTAGGCCTCCTTATTAGCCCCATATGGGGAGCGGCCACGGAGCCTGCACGCTAGACGAAGCGAAGCAAGGAACCAGAACAAACCCGCTCCCGGACCCCGGCGGCGGGTTTTTGATTCCCGGCTTCAAAAATTCACTGAAACCACAAGCTGATGTTGGAAAGACGCCATGAAGCCTCAAACGACTGACACGATCAAAGTCTACACGAATGAAGACGCCAATCCTGGCGCGCTTAAGGAAGGAACCGTCGCCATCATCGGTTACGGCAGCCAGGGTCGCGCGCACGCCCTCAACCTGAAAGACTCTGGCGTCGACGTCATCGTCGGCGTGCGTCCGGGCGGGGAAGGCGATCGCAAGGCGAAAGCCCATGGCCTCAAGACTGCGCCGGTGCGCGAGGCGGCTGAAGCGGCGAATGTCGTGATGATGCTGACGCCCGACATGACGCATGAAGCGCTCTTCCGCGACGAGATCGCGCCGGCGCTGAAGCCGGGCGATGCGCTCGTCTTCGCGCATGGCTTTTCAATTCTCTACGGGCGCGTGAAGCCTTCGAAAGACATCGACGTATTCATGGTCGCGCCGAAAGGCCCGGGCGATCTCGTCCGCCGCGAATATGAACGCGGCCGCGGCGTGCCTTGCCTTTTCGCCATTCATCAGGATGCGACGGGCCGCGCCAAAGAGCGCGCGCTTTCTTACACGCGCCACATTGGCGGCACGACGGCTGGCGCTATCGAGACGACCTTCAAGGAAGAAACCGAGACGGATCTCTTCGGCGAACAGGCCGTTCTTTGCGGCGGCGCGACCGAGCTCGTCATCGCTGGTTTCGAAACGCTGGTGGAAGCCGGTTACCGTCCCGAAATCGCCTATTACGAATGCCTCCACGAGCTGAAGCTCATCGTCGACCTTCTCAACGAAGGCGGCCTTGCGAAGATGCACGAGTTCATCTCGGAGACGGCGAAATATGGCGACCTCGTTTCCGGTCCCCGCGTCGTCAACAGCGAAACCAAACAGCGCATGAAGGAAGTGCTGACCGACATTCAAAACGGCACTTTCGCGCGCGACTGGATCCTCGAAAACCAGGCCGGCAAGGCGCACTACCAGAAGCTGCTCGAAGCCGACCTCGAGCACCCGATCGAAAAAACCGGCAAGGAGCTGCGCTCTCGCATGGCGTGGCTGCAATCTGGCGGCAACCGCACCTCAGAGTGAGTTAGGTCATGACAGCACAGCGCGCCAACAAGGAAGAAGCGGCGGGAACGCCGGCTCCGGCCATCACCAAGGCGGGCGCCGAACTTCTCCTCGACGCTCTCGAGGAGCAGGGCGTCGAAGTGATCTTCGGCTATCCGGGCGGCGCTGTGCTGCCGATCTATGATGCGATATTCGCGCGAGACAAAATCCGCCACGTGCTCGTGCGCCACGAACAGGGCGCGGTGCATGCGGCGGAAGGCTATGCGCGCTCGACTGGCAAGCCCGGCGTCGTGCTTGTCACTTCCGGCCCGGGCGCAACGAACGCCGTGACCGGACTTGCGGATGCGCTGCTCGATTCCATTCCGCTCGTCTGCATCACAGGTCAGGTCGCGCGCAAGCTGATCGGCACCGACGCATTCCAGGAATGCGACACCATTGGCATTACGCGCGCCTGCACCAAGCATAACTATCTCGTCCCGTCGGCGGAAAAGCTGTCGACGATTGTGCATGAGGCGTTTCATGTCGCGACGCATGGCCGACCGGGACCGGTGCTGCTCGACATTCCGAAAGACGTGCAGTTCGAAGAAGCGCCTTACGTCTCGCGCGATCAGGCCGTGATGCGTGATTGCATTACGACGCCGGCGATTAACGATCGGCAGATTTCGCAGGCGGTCGATCTCATTCGTCGTGCGCGCCGGCCTGTCTTCTATACGGGCGGAGGCATGATCAACGCTGGCAAGGCGGCGTGCGATGCTCTGCGCGCGCTCGCGCGGGAAACCGGCGTTCCCGTGACGTCAACCCTGATGGGCCTCGGCGCGTTTCCGGCGTCCGACCCGTTGTGGCTCGGCATGCTCGGCATGCATGGCAGCTTTGAAGCGAACAGCGCGATGCATGATTGCGACCTGATGATTGCGATCGGCGCGCGCTTCGACGACCGCGTGACGGGGCGCCTCGATGCGTTTTCGCCGGGCTCGCGCAAGATCCACATCGATATTGATCCATCGTCGATCAACAAGAACGTGCAGGTCGATCTTTCAATCGTCGGCGACGCCGGCGCCGTGACGGCGGCGATCCTTTCCGAGTGGCGGGCGAGCGTGAAAGAAAATCCCGTCGATTCAGGACGTCTGGCTTTGTGGCGTGCACAGATCGATCAATGGCGCGCGAAGAAGTCATTCTCTTTTGAGACTTCGAAAGAAGTGATCAAGCCGCAACACGCTATTCAGCGTCTGTTTGAATTGACGCGCGGCCGCGATGTCTACATCACGACGGAAGTCGGCCAGCATCAGATGTGGGCCGCGCAACACTTCCATTTCGATGATCCCAATCGCTGGCTAACCTCAGGCGGCCTTGGCACGATGGGCTACGGCTTGCCGGCGGCTGTCGGCGTTCAGGTCGCGCATCCGAACGCGCTCGTCATCGACATTGCGGGCGACGCTTCGGTGCAGATGACGATGCAGGAGATGTCGACGGCGGTTCAGCATGATCTGCCGATCAAGATTTTCATCCTGAACAATGCGTATCTCGGCATGGTGCGTCAGTGGCAGGAGCTGCTGCATGGCGGGCGTTATTCGCATTCCTATTCCGAATCCCTGCCCGACTTCGTTAAACTGGCGGAGGCCTATGGCGGCGTCGGCATGCGCGCGACGACGCCGGCGGAACTCGATGAAAAGATCAAGGCCATGATCGATTGTCCGAAGCCGGTTCTGTTCGACTGCGTCGTGACGCAGGAGGAGAACGTGTTCCCGATGATCCCGTCGGGGGCCGCGCACAATGAAATGCTGCTCGGCGGCAAAGTCACGGGTGATGAAATCGGCGCCGAAGGACGCAAGCTGGTGTGACCGGGAACGCAGCGAAATCTCTGTCGGTCTATCCTGTCACCTCTGCGGAAGAAGCGACGGGCGAATCCATCCTGGCGGTCATCGTCGATAACGAACCGGGCGTTCTCGCACGGGTCGTCAGCCTCATCTCCGCGCGCGGCTATAACATTGAAAGCCTCACCGTCGCGGAAACCGACGTTGAAAAGCACCGTTCGCGCATCACCATCGTGACGCGCGGAACGCCGTCGAAAATCGAGCAGATCAAGGCGCAGCTCGGCCGCCTCGTTCCCGTTCGCCGCGTCATCGACGTGACGAAGGAGACGGACGCGATCGAGCGCGAGCTGGCGCTCGTCAAGATTACCGGACGCGGCGAGACCCGCGTCGAAGCGATGCGCCTTGCGGAAATCTTCCGCGCGCGCGCAATCGATACGACCCACAACTCGTTTGTCTTCGAGGTCACGGGCGCCCGAGAGAAGATCAATGCGTTCATCGATCTGATGCGCCCGCTCGGCCTCACGGAAATTTCCCGCACCGGCGTCTTGTCGATCCGGCGTGGGCCTGAATCGGACTGAGCCCGCGAAAGCGTAACAGGAGATATTTTATGTTCGAAGTTCGCGGCCTGAACCATCGCCCTCTCTTGCTGTGCGTTGAACGACTTACGACCGGCGCTTGGGACTGCCCTTGCGCCGTCAGCGTAACGTTCAACCAATCAAAGCGAGAGAAGAGAAATGACTTCGAATACAGTACCTGACGTACACCACGTAAAAATCTTTGACACGACCTTGCGCGACGGCGAGCAAGCGCCGGGCTTCTCCATGGCCGTCGACGCCAAAATGGTCGTCGCTCGCGCATTGCGAGACCTGAATGTTGATATCATTGAAGCGGGCTTTGCGGCCGCTTCTCCCGGCGATTCGGCGGCTGTTAGAACCGTTGCGAGCGAAATCGAAGGGCCGACCATCTGCTCGCTCGCGCGCCTGACGGACGGCGATATCGATGCGGCGCTCGAAGCGCTGCAGCCGGCGAAGAAGAAGCGCGTTCACGTATTCATCGGCACGAGCCCCTTGCACCGCGAGGCGAAGCTCAAGCTGACGAAGGACCAGATCATCGAACGCATCGGGCGCCTCGTACGTTATGCGCGTTCGGGATGCGAAGACATCGAGTTCTCGCCGGAAGATGCGATTCGCACTGAGCGTGACTATCTGGTCGAGGCGTGCGCCGCGGCGGTTGAAGCGGGCGCGACGACGCTGAATATCCCGGATACGGTCGGTTACACGACGCCGGAAGAGATCTACGATCTGTTCAGCTTCCTCGTTTCTAACGTGCCGGGCGCTGACAAGGTGACGTTCTCGACGCATTGCCATGACGACCTCGGCATGGCGGTCGCGAACTCTCTCGCTGCGGTTCGCGGCGGCGCGCGGCAGATTGAATGCGCGCTGAACGGCATCGGCGAGCGGGCAGGCAATTGCTCATTGGAAGAAGCCGTCATGGCGCTGGCGACGCGAAAAGATTACTTTGGCGTTTCGACGCAAATCGAAACGACGAAGATTTATCCGGCGGCGCAGGCGCTTTCGCGCGTCACGCACAACCCGATCCCGCGCAACAAGGCGATTGTCGGCAAGAACGCATTCGCACATGAGTCCGGCATTCACCAGCACGGCGTACTCGCCAACAAGCGCACCTATGAAATCATGGATGCGGAAGCCGTCGGCATGCCGTCGAATTCGATCGTTCTCGGTAAGCACTCCGGCAAGCATGCGCTCTCCGCGCGCATTGAGGCGCTGGGCTTCGATGTCGGGCAGAACCGCCTCAACGAAATCTTCGCTGAGTTCAAGGCGCTCGCCGATGCAACCCGCGAAGTGACGGACGCGGATCTCATCAAGCTTGTCACTGGAGCAAGCGAGGATGGCCGCGCAGGGCCGTGGCGCGTTCGGCGCACAGAGCTCGCCGCTGATTTTGAGGACGATACGCAGCCGTGGGCCCGCATCACGATGGAGCACGAAAATGGCGAGCGCCGTACGGTGACGGAGCAGGGTGGCGGACCGATCGACGCTGCATTCGCCGCAGTTTGCGCGATCGCGGATGTAAAGGGGCGAATTGTAAGCCTCGACCTTCATCACCTCGCCGACGCCGATGAGGGGCTCGTGCGCGCCGAAGCTGTGATCGAAGCCGGCGATCGCCGGTTTACGGGCGTCGCGCGCGAGGTTGACGTTGCGGATGCTGCGGTTGCTGCCTTCGTCGTCGCCGTCAATCAGGCTGCTGCGTTTGAAGCCGCAACGGCGGCTGCGTAAGGAACAAGAAAATGACTGCGAAATCATTGTTCGACAAATTGTGGGAACGCCACGTCGTTGTTCCTGAGGCGGAAGACTCGCCGGCGGTGCTCTATATCGACCTTCATCTCATTCATGAGGTGACGTCGCCGCAGGCTTTCACGGCGCTCGCGGAACGAGGCCTCAAAGTCCGCCGTCCCGATCTCACGCTCGGCACGCTCGACCATTCCACGCCGACCCTGCCGGCGAATGCGAAGGGCGAACTCCCTTATGCGACGCCGGAAGCGAAAGCGCAGGTCGAGCAGTTGCGGAAGAACTGCGAGGAGCATGGCGTTATGCTGCTCGATCTCGGCGATCCCCGCCGCGGCATCGTGCACGTCGTCGGGCCGGAGCTTGGCGCGACGCAGCCCGGCAAGACCATTGTTTGCGGCGACAGCCACACATCGACGCACGGCGCGTTCGGCGCGCTTGCGTTCGGCATCGGTACGACAGAAGTCGGGCATGTCCTTGCAACGCAATGCGTGCTTCAGCGCAAGCCGAAGTCTATGCGCGTCACCTTTGAAGGCAAGCTTCAGCCGGGCGTCGGCGCGAAGGACATGGCGCTCGCCATGATCGCGCAGATCGGCGCCGATGGCGGGCAGGGTTATGCGATCGAATTCGCCGGCGAAGCCGTTCGCGGCCTCTCGATGGATGGGCGCATGACGCTCTGCAACATGTCGATCGAAGCAGGCGCGCGTTCCGGCATGGTCGCGCCTGACGAGACGACGTTCGAATGGCTGAAAGGCCGCGACTTCTCCCCGAAGGGCGAAGCGTGGGATGCGGCGGTCGCCGATTGGCGTTCGCTTACGACGGAAGAAGGCGCGCATTTCGATAAGGAAGTCGTTGTCGATGCAGCGGCGATCCACCCCATGGTGACCTATGGGGTTTCGCCGGACGCCGCAGCGCCGGTCGATGGCGAAGCGCCGATGGCCTCGACGGAAGTCGAGCGCTCGGCCGCCGAATACATGCGCATCAATGGCGGCAAGCCATTCCACGATACAGCGGTCGACCGCGTCTTCATCGGCAGCTGCACGAACTCGCGTCTTTCCGATCTTCGTGAAGCCGCAAAAGTCTTCGCGGGCCGCCATGTGAAGAATGGCCTCATCGCGCTCGTCGTTCCGGGTTCTGAAGCAGTGCGGCGCGCGGCTGAAGAAGAAGGCCTCGACCGCATCTTCATCGACGCCGGCGCCGAGTGGCGCGAGCCGGGTTGCTCCATGTGCATCGCCATGAACGGCGATCAGGGCGCGCCGGGCGAGCTTGTCGTCTCGACGTCGAACCGCAATTTCGTCGGCCGTCAGGGCAAAGGCGTACGCACGGTGCTTGCGAGCCCTGCGACGGCCGCCGCTTCCGCCATTGAAGGCCGCATAGCCGATCCGCGGCCCTATCTCAGCGCTGTTTAGGAGAGCGCAGTCATGTCATTCGAACCTTTTGAAATCCTCCGCTCACGCACCATCGTGCTGCCGCAGAAGAATATCGACACGGACCAGATCATTCCGGCGCGCTTCCTGACGACGACTTCCCGTAAGGGACTCGGCAAGGCGGCGTTCTATGACTGGCGTTACGATGTCGATGGGCGCCCGCGCAATTCGTCGATCTTCAACGGCGTCGATCCAGACACGCACCGGATTCTCGTCGCGGGATCGAATTTCGGCTGCGGCTCATCGCGCGAGCACGCGCCCTGGGCGCTTTACGATTTCGGCTTCCGCGCCGTCATCAGCTCGGATATCGCCGATATCTTCAAGAGCAATGCGCTGAAGAACGGGCTTTTGCCGATCGAAGTCGATGACGAAACGCACGAATACCTGCTCTCGCATCCCGGTGCGGAAGTTGTCGTCGATCTCGAAAAGGAACTTGTCGGCGTCCTCGGCGGCGGCAAATCGGCGACATTCAAAGTCGAGGCTTTTGCGCGCCGTTGCCTGCTCGACGGCGTCGATCCGCTCGGCCATATCATGAACCAGACAGACGCCATCAAAGCTTATGAGGAAGCGCGCGCATGACGAAACGCGTTGTATTGTTGCCGGGCGACGGCATTGGTCCGGAAGTAACCGCGGCGGCGCGCCGCGCGCTTGAAGCGGCGGCCAAGCGCTTCGATATCTCCATATCGCTTGAGGAGCACGATTTCGGCGGCATCGCGATCGACAATGCTGGCGATCCGCTTCCCGAGGCGACGCGTGCGGCGTGCCTAGCGGCGGACGCGATTTTCCTCGGCGCCGTCGGCGGACCGAAGTGGGATATGCAGGAGAAGCGCCCGGAGCAGGGCCTTTTGGCGCTACGCAAGGCGCTTGACGTTTATGCGAACCTTCGCCCGATGCGCGTTCTTCCGGGCATGGAAGAGTATTCGCCATTGAAACCGGAAATCGCGCGCGGCGCCGACATGATCATCGTTCGGGAACTCACGGGCGGAACCTATTTCGGCGAACGGGTTGAAGGTCGCGAGCGCGCGACGGATGAAACGCTCTATACGCGCGGCGAGGTTGAGCGCGTCGCGCGTGTTGCTTTCGAGACAGCGCGCATGCGCAAGAAGAAGCTCACTTCCGTCGACAAGGCCAACGTCATGGCGACGAGCCGCCTCTGGCGCGCGACGGTGAATGACCTTCACAAAGCCGAATACTCTGACGTTGCGCTCAGCCATGTGCTCGTCGATGCGATGGCGATGAAGCTCATCCAGGCGCCGTCTCAGTTTGATGTCATTCTGACGGAGAACATGTTCGGCGATATCTTGAGCGATGAAGCTTCCGTCATCGCGGGCTCTATCGGTCTTTCTCCGTCCGCCTCGCTCGGCGGCGGCGTCGGGCTTTATGAACCAATCCATGGGTCCGCGCCCGACATTGCGGGGCAGGACAAGGCGAATCCTGTCGGCTCGATCCTCTCCATCGCCATGATGCTGCGACACAGCTTCGGCGCTGAGGAAGCGGCGAAAGCAGTGGAGAACGCTGTCGAGGCGACGATTGAAGCGGGCGCCCGCACGGCGGATCTCGGCGGCAAGATGGGCTGCAAGGAAGCGGCCGGCGCCGTGGTCGAGAGGATTCTCGGCTAGCGAACAAAGGAGGCCGGCATGATCATCGTCGCGGGAACTTTCCGTATCGACGAAGCGAAGATTGACGACCTCCTGCCTCTTGCGCGTGCGACTCTCGCTGCGACGCGCAAGGAAGAGGGCTGTATCACCTACTCATATGCGTTCGATATCGAAGACCGCGGATTGATCCGCGTTTATGAAGCATGGGAAAGCCTTTCCTGCCTTGAAGCGCATTTCAAGCAGCCGCACATGCAGCCCTGGCGCGCCAAGCTTGGCGAACTCGGCGCCAGCGAGCGAAAAATTGTGCGTTATGAGACAGGCGAAGGCGCGCCTGTCTAGGCGCGCTCTTATCCGGCCAGATACCCGTTTTGTTGGAGATACTCGACGATCTGCTCTGCTGCAGCCGTCGCCGGAATCTTCGACGTGTCGATTGTCAGCTCGGCGTTCTGCGGCGCTTCATAGGCGGAATCGATGCCGGTGAAGTGTTTGATCTCCCCGCGGCGGGCCTTGGCGTAGAGGCCTTTCACGTCGCGCGTTTCACAGACATTGAGCGGCGTCGAGACATAGACTTCGAGGAATTCGCCGTCCTCGACCAGCTCGCGCGCCATGCGCCGTTCGCTGGCGAAAGGCGAGATGAACGAGACGAGCACGATCAGTCCCGCATCGACCATCAGCTTCGCCGTTTCGCCCACGCGGCGGATATTCTCGACGCGGTCTTCATCCGTGAAACCGAGATCGCGGTTGAGGCCATGGCGAACATTGTCGCCGTCGAGAATGTAGGTGTGCCGTCCAAGGTCGTGCAGGCGCTTTTCGACGAGGTTCGCGACGGTCGATTTGCCAGAGCCCGACAGGCCGGTGAACCAGAGGATGCAAGGCTTCTGATGCTTCAGCGCCGCGCGGGAGGACTTGTCGATATCGAGGTCCTGCCAGTGAACATTCTGCGCGCGGCGAAGCGAGAAGTCGATCATCCCGGCGCCAATCGTTGTGTTAGTGCGCCGGTCGATGAGAATGAAGGCGCCAGTCTCGCGATTGTCCTTATAGGGATCGAAGGCGATAGGATGGCCGGTCGAAAGGTTGCAGAAACCGACTTCGTTGAGCTCCAGCGTTTTACCGGATTGGTGGTCAAGCGTGTTGACGTTCACCTTGTGCTTGAGTTCGGTGACTGTCGCCGGAACCATGCGGTTCGCCGTCTTGAGAAGGTATTGCCGCCCCGGGAACAGCTCTTCTTCGCTCATCCAGAGAATATGCGCGGCGAACTGATCCGTCTGCTCGCATGGCGCATTGCCTGCGCAGATGACGTCGCCGCGGCTGATGTCGATTTCATCGGCGAGCGTGACGGTGACAGCGCGATCGGGACCTGCGCGGTCGACTTCGTTCTTACCGATAAGCACGCGCGTGACTTTCGAGCGTTTGCCAGAGGGGATGACGACGACCTCATCGCCGACGCCGACGCTTCCGGAAGCGATCGTTCCGGAGAAACCCCGAAAATCGAGATTTGGCCGGTTCACCCATTGCACGGGGAGGCGGAATGGTTTGTCGGTGAGCGCGCTCGTTGCTTCCACGGTCTCGAGATAGGGAAGTAGCGCTGGGCCCGTGTGCCAGCGCGTGTTCGCGCTTTTGGTGGTGATGTTGTCTCCTTCGAAGGCCGACATTGGAATCGCGACAATCGACTGGAAGCCGAGCGGAGCGGCGAACTTCCGGTATTCCGTTTCGATTTTTTCGAAGACCTCTTTGGAATAGTCGACAAGGTCCATCTTGTTGACGGCGAGAACGACGTGGCGAATGCCGAGCAGTGAGACGATATAGGAGTGGCGGCGCGTCTGCGTCAGCACGCCTTTGCGGGCGTCGATGAGAATGACGGCGAGATCGGCCGTCGAGGCGCCCGTCGCCATGTTGCGTGTGTACTGCTCGTGGCCTGGCGTGTCCGCGACGATGAATTTGCGCTTTTCAGTGGAGAAGAAGCGGTAGGCGACGTCGATGGTGATGCCTTGCTCTCGCTCGGCGGCAAGTCCGTCGACGAGAAGCGCGAAGTCGATCTTCTCGCCCTGCGTTCCCATCTTCTTCGAGTCGGCTTCGAGGGCTTTGAGCTGGTCTTCATAGATCAGCTTGGTGTCGTAGAGGAGACGGCCGATAAGGGTCGACTTGCCGTCATCGACGCTTCCGCAGGTGATGAAGCGGAGCATCGACTTTTTCTCGTGCGCGTCGAGATACTCAAGAATGTCGTCAGCGGCGAGGGCGGTTGCGTGAGCCATTGATATCGTTCCGTCATTGCTATTGTGCAAAGAATTGCGAAGCGAGGTTGTAGTATTCAGCTTTCGTTATGTCGCCAGCCTGGAAACCAGTCTGTTCCAAGATGGAGCGAATTGGGCTCGACTCCTTTGACCAGTTGGGATGCTTTGAGAGGCACCAGCACATGAATATTTGCATATCCTTTGTAAGGGAGTGCGATACGTGTTGGTAGGCCATAGTGGTTAGAAACATTGTGAATTCGACCCATACGGGGTGTACTACAAATTCACCATACTTATTCCGATCTGCGTGACGTAGGAAGTCATATGGCGCTCGCAGATCATGCGCGGCCTCTTTTGCGAACTGATCCTTGATGTGCAAATTAATAAGTGAACGTAGCGAAACTGCGTCAAACCCCAATAATCCGTCTTGAGGCTGCAAATCAGACAACACTCGTTCTGCAGCCCCTATCAGAGTCACCACGGAGGCATAATCCTCCCATAGGAAATAAGCCTTAATCCCGGCATTGATTTGACAACGAATAGATTCCATCCGCGATATGCGAATTTCCTGATCGCTAAAGGAATGAATGCTAGGTTCTTGAGACATGGGGCAGGTTAGAAATACCCCTCTTGCTTCTTCTTCTCCATCGACGCCGCCTGGTCGTGATCGATTACGCGTCCCTGGCGCTCTGACGAAGTTGTCAGCAGCATTTCCTGAATAATTTCAGGAAGGGTCGTTGCGCTGGAATAGACGCCGCCGGTGAGCGGATAGCAGCCGAGGGTGCGGAAGCGGACCATTTCCATCCGCGGCTTCTCTCCGTTGAGAGGCATGCGCTCGTCATCGACCATGATGATCGCGCCGTCGCACTCCACGACCGGGCGCTGAGCGGCGAAGTAGAGCGACGGAATGGGGATGTTCTCGCGATAGATATATTGCCAGATGTCGAGTTCGGTCCAGTTCGACAGCGGAAAGACGCGAATGGACTCGCCCTTGGCGATGCGCGTGTTGTAGAGGTTCCAAAGCTCAGGACGCTGATTTTTCGGGTCCCAGCGATGGCCGCGCGAGCGAAAAGAGAAAACGCGCTCTTTGGCGCGGGATTTTTCTTCGTCGCGCCGCGCGCCTCCGAAAGCTGCGTCGAACTTGTATTTGTCGAGCGCCTGTTTCAACGCCTGCGTTTTCATCACGTCCGTGTGGATCTGCGAGCCGTGCGTGAAGGGGCCGATGCCCTGGCGCACGCCGTCCTCGTTGATATGGACGATGAGATCGAAGCCGAGTTCTTTCGCCATGCGGTCGCGAAACTCGATCATCTCGCGGAACTTCCACGTCGTGTCGACATGCATCAGCGGGAAGGGCGGACGCGAGGGATAAAACGCCTTCACTGCGAGATGCAGCATGACAGATGAATCCTTGCCGACGGAATAGAGCATCACCGGGTTTTCGCACTCGGCGGCGACCTCGCGCATGATGTGGATGGCTTCAGCTTCCAGCCGGTCGAGGTGAGTCATGTCGGCAGGTTGAATGATGCTCGGCGCTGGCTCGCGAGCAGGCGCCGCCTGCTTGAGGCGCACGGTCTTCGTTTCCGCTTCCAGCTCTGCGAGGCGAACCTGCGCGGCGGCGAGTGTTTTCAGCGTGCACTGACGGCCGGATTGAAGCCGGGCGATTGTCTTGCCGTCGTTGAAGAGTTTCCGAGATACGGTGGAGATGGCGAGGCCGCGGTCGGCCGCCAGTTTTTCCGCTCGGGCGATGAGGTCCGTCAGCTGAGTCATGGGAAATCCGTGGGAAAAGCCCCATGTTCTAGGGCGGGTTTTGGGTATGATTAGCCAGCATCGCTTATCTTCGCAAGGGCTTGGGGCACGGGAGGGTGGATGCTGCCCGGATTTTACCGGCTGTGACGCAATGATGGTGGGAAAGAGCCCATAAAGAGTTATCAAAAGAGCCTGCTTGCCATTTCGCCAATAATATTAGATATTTCTGTAATGACAGAAATTACAAAACATGCGAGCGACGCCCTGAGCCCCGCGCTGCAGCGTTTCATTCTGCATTGGGGTGATCTTGGGGGGCAGTGGGGCGTTAATCGCTCGGTCGCTCAGGTTCATGCGTTGCTGCTCGTCAGCGACCGCCCGCTCCACGCAGACGCGATTGCTGCAACTCTCGGCATTGCGCGCTCGAATGTTTCGACTTCGCTGAAAGAGCTGATGACATGGAATCTCGTCCGGCGCGCGCCGATTATGGGCGACCGGCGCGATCATTTCGAAGTGCAGGGCGATGTCTGGGAAATGGCGACGAACATCATCGCCATGCGGAAGGCGCGCGAGATTGATCCCGCTTCTACAGTGCTCGCTGAATGCCTTGAGGAAGCGAAGAGGGACCCCACATCGCCGCCCGTCGCCGTGGAGCGTCTGTCCGACCTCGAAGAGATGATGAGCTCGCTTAATGATTGGTACGATCAGGTGAGCGCATTGCCGAAATCAAAACTCCTTCCGCTGATTAAGCTCGGTGCGAGGGCGGCTGATCTGTTGCAGCCTTTGCTTGGCGGAAAAGCCTCGAAGGAAAAGAAGAACAGATCCGTGTAGTGAGTATAATCCAAAGCCGGTCAAATGGAGGCCGATATGACAAACGTATACGCCGACACGAAAATGCACGCAGAAGAACGCGCCGCCGAAACGAGCGTGCATGGTCTTCCGAAAGCGGCCGCGACGCTCGCCTATGCGGGCGCGCTTCCCCTACTGGGCGCAGCGCTTGCGCTCGTCGCCGCGCCGGGGGCGCAGAGCGCGTTGTGGCATGCCTTCATGATCGTCTATGGCGGGGCGCTGCTCGCCTTCTTCGGCGGCGTGCGCTGGGGCGTCGCCGTTATGAAGTCCGAAGGCCCGACGATCGGCGGGCTTCTTGGCGCCGCCGCGCCGCTTCTGGCCGCATTGCCGCTGTTCCTGCCATGGGCTGCGCAGTGGAAGTTCGTCTATCTCCTCGTCGCGCTTCCAGTGCTCCTTATTGACGACTTGCGTGCAACGCGTCGCGGATCTGGCGCGCCGGCGTGGTATCTCGGCGTGCGCGCGCCGCTTACCATGCTGATGGAAGTCGCCTATCTTGTCGCCTTCGTGGAAATGGCGAAGGGCGCCTGAAATCTCTGGAGCGGTTATGAGGGGAAGACTTGTCGGTGCGGCGGTGCTCGCGGTGCTCACCGCATCTTGCGCGACGGCGCCGGATACGGGATCGGCTTCCTCGGGCGCTTTCGCCTTCGCTGTCATCGGCGACATTCCTTACAGCGAAGAGGACAAAGCGTTTCTCGACGGGAAGATCGTCCCTGCGATACAGGCGGCGGATTTTCCGTTCGTCATCCACGTCGGCGACACGAAGAGCGGCGGCGCGCCCTGTTCTGATGCGCTAGACGATGCGCATGCGGCGCTTATCACGAGCCTCATGCCGAAGCCTGTCTTCTACACGCCGGGCGATAATGAATGGACGGACTGCGACCGCTTCCCTGATCCTGCGACCGGTAAGCCTGCTTCGGAATTGAAGCGCCTGGAAGCCTTGCGGGCGCGGTTCTTTGCGGGCGCCGTGGTCGCGCCAGCGGAAATGAGCGCATCACGCCAGCCAGAACTCCCGGAGAACGAGACGTGGCGTTATGACGGCGTGCGCTTCGCAACGCTTCACGTTACGGGAACGAATAACGGGCGCGCTGCAGTGATGGGAGACGACGCGGCGGAAGCGGGGAGAGCCGTCGCCAGCCGGGACGCCGCCGATATCGCATGGATCAAGGAAACCGTCCGTCTCGCCAGAAGAGAAAAGGCGAAAGCGCTCGTTTTCGCCATGCAATCTGACATGACGGATATCGGTCCGTCATTTCTTGGCAAGGCCTGCGCGCCTGAGGAAGTAAATTCGCAGCCGCCCTGCGATGGCTTCGTGCATCTGCGCGAGGCGGTTCATGATGCAGCTGTCGACTTCGGCGGTCCGGTGCTTCTCATTCATGGCGATACGGAGCCATTCACCTTCGGGCGAGAATTCGCGGGCGGCGAGGCGCCCAATCTTTGGGTGCTCAATGCGGCTGGCGACGTTCATCAGGCGAGCGACGGCTCGTGGGGCGGGTTTCGCGATGCGACGCTGGTGACGATCACGCCCGGGGGCGCTTCGCCATTCTCAGCCCGCGGACTTGTGACAGGCGAGATTCCGGAAAGCAATTGACGGCGCGCGCCGTTTCGCGCTGAGGCTTCCGCCATGGAACTCTGGGAACTCGCGCTGCTGACTGTCGCCGGCTTCGCTGCTGGCTGGATCAACGTGCTTGCAGGCGGCGGCTCGCTCTTCACTGTGCCGCTGATGGTGTTTCTCGGGCTTCCGGGACCGGTGGCGAACGGCACGAACCGCATTTCCATCATCGCGCAGAACATCACGGCGGTTGGCGCGTTCCGGCGCAAAGGCTTTTCGGATTTTCGGTTGTCGGCGACCTTGTCGCTCGCTGCTTCCGTCGGCGCCTTCTTTGGCGCGCTCATCGGCGTCGAACTGGACGGAGCGTGGTTCAACCGCGTGCTTGCGGCGGTGATGGTTGCGATCATCATCATCATGGCCCTTGGCGAGGACAAGAACGCGCCGGCGCCGGACGCGAACGGCAAGGCGAAGAATATCGTTCTCGGTCATATCCTGATGGTCGGGGCGGGCGTGTGGGGCGGCTTCATTCAGATCGGCGTCGGCTTCCTGATGATGCCGATCCTCTATCGCGTGATGGGCCTCGACCTCGTTCGCGTGAACATGCACAAGGTTTTCATCGCGCTCGTTTTCTCGATTGTCTCCTTGATCGTATTTGCGGCGAAAGTCGGCATCGCGTGGGAGGCGGGCGTGGCGCTCGCGATCGGCAATGCGATTGGCGGCTGGATCGGCGCGCACACGACGATCGCGAAAGGCGCGCGCTTCGTGAAGTTCGCGGTTTACGCCGCCGCCGGCGCAATGGCGGTGAAGCTTCTCTTTTTCTCCTGACGCGTTACGCGGAGAGTTGTTTGATTGCGCGCGACATTGAAAGAAGCGTCGCACCGAAGAACAGCATGTTGATTCCCGCGATCGTGCCGACTGCCCAGGCGGCCGTATTCGGCAGACCCACGATTATCAGACCGCCTGCGGCGATCCCGAGAGCGCCGCTTAACATCGCCATCCATCGCATCGGCATGCCGGGCGTCGCCAAAGCGAAGCCGAGAAGCACGACGCCATGCGCAAGAAACGCCGCGCCGAGAATAAGCGTGAAAGAGAGGACTCCGATCATCGGGAAGAGAATCAGAGCTGCGCCGCCCGCCAGAAAAAGAATCGCGAGAACGAGGTGATAGAGCCGTCCGTCGAAGCTCGGCCGCCAGACCCACCAGAAGTGGCTCGCCCCGCCGAGGAGAACCAGAAAGGCGAGCATATAATTGTAAGAAAGCGCCGCAACGAAGGGGAAGAGGATCGCAAGGACCCCGAGAATGATGAAAATGACGCCCGCGTTCTTCATGAAGGTCTCTCCTGACGCCGCCAGCGGGGAGAGAATAGCCGGAAACGGCCCCAGGCGCCTCTTCGCAATCGACAGGCGAACCGAGTGCGCTTAATTCAGGCGAGACGGGCGTAAATCAAGCTAACTGATTGAATTTCAGTCATAAGTTTTCCAGAGGCGATTTGACGCCGTTTTCCACAGGCTTGCCCCTTTGACGAGTTGTCGCAGGTGAGGCAGGTATAGCGCCGCTTGGCGGGCCCCCTCCAAAACCCGCGCGCCGGATGCGCGCCAACCGCCTCAAGACAAAAGGAAAATTCATGATCACCCACGCCGTTCGCGCGCACCGTTCGAAGGATAACCTGCCGCGCAAAGACCAGCTCGCCTGGACGATCGCCGAAGTCGCCGCTGACCCGGTCGGGATCGACCCCGCGGTCGAGGACATGATTATAAACCGCATTATCGACAACGCGTCGGTCGGCATCGCTTCGCTGAACCGCGGGCCGATCAAATCCGCCCGCGCGATGGCGAATGCGCATCTGCGCAAAGGCGGGGCGACGCTGTTCGGCATGCCGGCCGATCACACGGTGTGCGCCGAATGGGCGGCTTGGGCGAACGGCACGGCGGTTCGTGAACTCGACTTCCACGACACCTTCCTCGCCGCTGAATACTCGCACCCGGGCGACAACATTCCGCCGATCCTCGCGGTCGCGCAGCAATGCGGCAAGGATGGCAAGGCGCTGATGCGCGGCATTGCAACGGGTTACGAGATTCAGGTGAACCTCGTGAAGTCTATCTGTCTCCACGAGCACAAGATCGACCACATCGCGCATATCGGCCCGTCGGCGAGCGCCGGCATCGGCACGCTCCTCGGTCTCGATACGGAAGTTATCTATCAGTCCGTGCAGCAAGGTCTCCACACGACGATCACGACGCGCCAGTCGCGCAAGGGCGAAATCTCGACGTGGAAAGCTTATGCGCCGGCCTATGCCGGCAAGCAGGCGATTGAAGCCGTCGATCGCTGTATGCGCGGCGAGGGCGCGCCGAGCCCGGCCTATGAAGGCGAAGACGGCCCGCTTGCGTGGATCCTCAACGGCCGCACCTCGCGCGATAAGGGCGGCAGCCCTTATGAGCCGACCTACAACGTGCCGATGCCGGGCAAGGGCGAAGCAAAGCGCGCCATTCTCGACACTTACACGAAAGAACACTCGGCCGAGTATCAGAGCCAGGCGCTGATCGATCTTGCTTTCCGCATGGGCAAAGTCGTTCAGGAGCGCGGCGGTTTCGAGAAAGTGAAGTCGATCGTGCTTCACACCTCGCACCACACGCACTACGTCATCGGCACCGGCTCGGGCGACCCGCAGAAGATGGACCCGAATGCGAGCCGCGAAACGCTCGACCACTCGATCATGTACATCTTCGCCGTCGCGCTGCAGGATGGCGAATGGCACCACGTTAAGTCCTACGCGCCGGAACGCGCGCAGCGCCCGGACACGGTTCGCCTCTGGCACAAAATCTCGACGCTGGAAGATCCGGAATGGACGCGCCGCTATCACAGCCACGACCCGAAAGAGAAAGCTTTCGGCGCACGCGTTGTGATTACGATGGAAGACGGCTCGGAGATCATTGACGAGCTTGGCGTCGCGAACGCTCACCCGCTCGGCGCACGGCCCTTTGGTCGCGCGGAATACATCAAGAAGTTCCGGACCCTGACGGACGATATTCTGGAGAAATCCGAATCCGAACGGTTCCTCGACCTCGTTCAGAAACTGCCGAGCCTCTCGGCGGCTGACGTGTTGAAACTCAACCCGGTCGCGCCGAAGGGCTATCTTGTCGAGAACCCTGCGAAAGGGATTTTCTAAGACTTACGAATACGCCCGGCTCTGCTTCGGCAGGGCCGGGAGTTTTGAAAGGAGCGATGCGGAGATGAGCCACGCCTTGCCCGAGACGCTTCCTGCGCCGGTTCGGCGCTCGCTCGATCGCTGGCACGAGATGGTCGCGTCGGGCGATTTCGAAAAGCTCGCCGAGATTACGCATCCGGATGCGCTCTTCCGGTCGCCGGTCGCGCATACGCCCTACAAGAGCGCGATGGCGCTGTGCGTTGCGATCAACGCTGTCTCGAAAGTGTTCGAGAACTTCGTCTACACGCGCACCTTCGCGAGCAAAGACGGCCTTGACGTCGTTCTTGAATTCGCCGCGCGCGTGACAGGGCGCGACCTCAAAGGCGCCGACTTCATCAAGTTCAATGAAGCCGGTCAGATCGTGGAATTTGAAGTGATGGTCCGTCCGCTCAGCGGGTTGATGGCGCTGGCGGAAGAAATGGGCAAGCGCGTCGGCGCCGAGCTCACAACGATGAAACAAGGTTAGGTAGAATGCTGTTTACGAAACTGAACGCCGCAGAAAAGCGCAAGAATTTCCGTGAAGGATTGGCGTCCGGAAAACTCCTGCAGTTTCCGGGGGCCTTCAATCCGCTGTGCGCGCAATTGATCGAAAGCAAGGGCTTTGACGGCGTCTATATATCCGGGGCTGTTATGGCCGCTGATCTTTGCCTGCCCGATATCGGCCTCGCGACGATGACGGAGTTTGTGGAACGCGGCCGCCAGACTGCGCGGGTCACGGACCTGCCGGCCTTCATCGATATCGATACAGGTTTTGGCGAACCGATGTCGGCTGCGCGCACCGTAATGATGATGGAAGAGGCCGGGCTTTCCGGCTGCCACATTGAAGACCAGGTCATGCCGAAACGTTGCGGCCACCTCGACGGCAAGGAAATCGTTGCGACCGATGTCATGATCCAGCGCGTCAAAGCCGCTGCAGAGGCCAAGCGCGATCCGAATTTCGTTCTCATTGCTCGCTCGGACGCGCGCGCCGTTGAAGGGCTCGACCAGGCGATCGATAGGATGAAGGCTTATGTCGATGCTGGTGCTGACATGATCTTCCCGGAGGCGATGAAGGACGAGAAGGAATTCGAAGCGGTTCGCAAAGCGCTCGACGTACCGATCCTCGCGAACATGACCGAGTTCGGGAAATCGCGCCTGTTGAACAAGAAGGAACTTGAAAATCTCGGGTTCAACGTCGTCATTTATCCGGTGACGACTCTTCGCCTCGCCATGGGCGCTGCAGAGACGGGACTGGACGCGATCTTGCGCGATGGCGATCAGAACGGCGTGCTGAATATCATGCAGCACCGCCGCGACCTCTATGACCTGTTGCACTATCACGAATACAACAAATTCGACGAGTCGATTTACAACTTCCAGGTCGGCGATACGCCGATGAAATAGGTTTGAAAGCCAATTGAACTAATGCGCCGCTGATCGCGAGAAAACGCAGAGCGGCCGTTGCGTGGACAAGGGAAGAAAAGGGACTGTCATGGCGGATACGGAAGTCAAATACGGCCTCGCCGGCGTTATCGCGGACGATACGTCGATTTCGAAGGTGATGCCGGAGATCAACTCGCTCACCTATCGCGGCTACAAGGTTCAGGATCTCGCGACGCAATGCCGGTTCGAGGAAGTCGCCTATCTTATCTGGAATGGCGAGCTTCCGAAAAAGGACGAGCTCTCCTCGTTCAATGCGCGTGAAAAGTCCGAACGCGGTCTTTCCGCCGACGTCCTCGCTGTCATGAAGCGCTTCAACAAGAATGCGCACCCGATGGATACGCTGCGTACGGCGGTCTCTTTCCTTGGGCAGGAAGACAATACAACGGACGACTCGTCCCCGGCCGGTCTCTATGACAAGGCGATCCGCCTTTACGCGAAAATCCCCGAGATCGTCGCGGCGGACTTCCGCCTGCGTAATGGCAAGGACCCGATCGCGCCGACGAAGGACCTGCCGTTCTCCGAGAACTTCTTCCATATGTGCTTCGGCGAAGTCCCCAAGCCCGAGATCGTCAAATGCTTCGACATCTCGATGACGCTTTACGCCGAGCACTCCTTTAATGCTTCGACCTTCACGTCGCGCACGATCGCCTCGTCGCTTTCTGACATCTATTCGGCGGTGACGGGCGCCATCGGCTCGCTCAAGGGCCCGCTTCATGGCGGCGCCAACGAGGCGGTCATGCACATGCTCAAAGAAGTGAGCTCGCCGGACAATGCGCGCGAGTGGATGCTCGATGCGCTTGCGACCAAGAAGAAGATCATGGGCTTCGGCCACCGGGTCTATCGTTCGGGCGACAGTCGCGTGCCCACCATGACCGAGGCCTACAAGAAAATGGTCGAGGTTATGGGTACCGAGGAAGCCAAGAAATACTGGGAAATCTCACGTATTCTTGATGAGACCATGGTCGCCGAGAAGGGCATCTACCCGAACCTCGATTTCCCGGCCGGCCCGGCCTATTATCTCATGGGCTTTGAAATCCCGATGTTCACGCCGATCTTCGTCGTGAGCCGCATTACGGGGTGGACGGCGCATGTGATGGAGCAGCTGGCGAACAACAAGCTTATTCGTCCGCTCTCGAACTATACGGGCAAACCGCAACGAGAGGTGGTTCCGCTCGACCGGAGGTAAGAAATGTCTGAAGAGCATCGCGTCCGCACCGAGGAAGAGCGCGAACGCGCGGAAGAGGCGGTGCGCGAGCTTATCAGATGGATCGGCGACGATCCGGCGCGCGAAGGGCTGATGGACACGCCTCGCCGGGTCGTCGACGCTTATCTCGAATATTTCCGGGGCTATGAAGAAAATCCGGAAGTCTATCTCACGCGCACTTTCGAGCAGGTGGGCGGGTATGACGAGATCGTCCTACTGCGCGAGATCCCGTTTCACTCGCACTGCGAACACCACATGGCGCCGATCCTCGGCAAGGCGCATGTGGCCTATCTGCCGCGGGACAGGGTGGTCGGCATTTCGAAGCTCGCCCGCGTCGTTCACGCCTATGCAAAGCGCCTGCAGGTGCAGGAGCGGCTGACGGCCGAGATCGCCGATTGCATCCAGAAGGTGCTCGACCCCGTGGGCGTCGCCGTGGTCGTCGAGGCGACCCACGCCTGCATGACCTGCCGGGGCGTCGAGACGCCGGGGGTCATCATGACAACGAGCCGGATGATGGGAATTTTCCGGGACGACGAAAAAGCCCGTCAGGAAGTTCTCAAGCTCATCGGATTCAACTAAACCATTCCGAAAATTAAAGGAGAAACCGGTGGCATACGAATGCATCCTCACCGAGATTGACGGCGCCGTCGGCATCATCACGCTCAACCGCCCGGCCGCGCTTAACGCGTTCAACAACCAGCTCATGGACGAGCTGACGGATGCGTTGAAGAAGTTCGACGCGGACGACGCCATCGGCTGCATGATCATCACCGGTTCGGAAAAGGCTTTCGCTGCCGGCGCCGACATCAAGGAGATGGCGGAGAAGACCTATATGGAGGTCTTCGAGGAACAGTTCATCACGCGCAACTGGGAAGAGGCGACGCGGGTGCGCAAGCCCCTTATTGCTGCGGTCGCGGGCTATGCGCTCGGCGGCGGCTGCGAACTCGCCATGATGTGCGATTTCATTCTGGCTGCGGATAATGCGAAGTTCGGCCAGCCAGAGATCTCTATCGGGGCTATGCCCGGCGCAGGCGGAACGCAGCGCCTTGCCCGCTTCATCGGCAAGTCGAAGGCGATGGAAATGTGCCTTACCGGCCGCATGATGGATGTCGAAGAGGCCGAGCGTTGCGGGCTCGTCTCACGCATCATTCCAAAAGGCGAACTGCGCGAAGAAGCCATTCGCGTCGCCAAACAGATAGCGGCGTTCTCGCGCCCCATCGCGATCCTCGTCAAAGACTCCGTCAACCGCTCTTATGAGACTGGCCTGACCGAAGGCGTGCGCGTCGAGCGCCGGCTCTTCCATTCGCTTTTCGGCACGGAAGACCAGCGCGAGGGCATGGCGGCGTTCATCGAGAAGCGTAAGCCGAACTTCAAGAACCGATAGGCGCGAATGGACAACATCGTCCTTGTCGTCACAATTATCGGCGTGCTCGGCGTCGGCGCGCAGTGGTGCGCGTGGCGATTCAATCTTCCGGCTATCGTTCTCATGGCGACGGCGGGCATTCTCGCCGGGCCGGTTCTCGGATTTCTTCATGCTCCGCCGGGCGCCCCCGATGGCGCGCCGCCGATGCAGGCTTTGTTCGGTGAGTTCTACCGGCCGATCATCGCCATCGCCGTTGCGATTATCCTTTTTGAGGGCGGGCTCTCTTTAAGGTTTTCCGAGATCCGGGGCCTGTCGACAGGCGTGCGCCGGCTCGTCTTGCCGGGCGTGCCCATCGCCTGGGCCCTCGGCGCGCTCGCGGCGCGGCAAATCGGCGATCTTTCGTGGTCGAGCGCCATTCTCTTCTCCGGCATTATGGTCGTCACGGGGCCGACGGTGATCGTGCCGCTTTTGCGTCAATCGCGTCTCAAGCAACGCCCGGCGGCGCTTCTCAAATGGGAAGCGATCATCAACGATCCGATTGGCGCCTTGCTCGCCGTCGTCGCCTATGAAGGCATCGTCTTTCGCGCCGAGACATCGCACGAATTTTCATCCGGGCAGATCCTCGGATCGCTCGCTCTCGCCGCAATTCTGTCCGTAGCCTTTGGCGTGCTGCTTGCGCGTTTCGCCGCAAGTTCATTCCGGCGCGGCTGGATTCCGGAATATCTGAAGCCGCCGGTTCTGCTGGTGCTTGTGCTCGTCTGCTTCGAGATGGCGAACCTCCTGCAAGATGAGGCAGGGCTACTCGCGGTGACGGCCATGGGCGTCACCCTCGCCAATTCGAAAGTGGCGAGCATCGATGAGCTGCGTCTCTTCAAGGAGAATATCGCCGTTCTCCTCGTCTCCGGCGTCTTCATCATGCTGACGGCGAATCTGACGGGCGACATGCTTCACGGGCTCGGCTGGCGCGACGTCGCTTTCGTCGCCGCTATGCTGTTTGTCGTTCGCCCGCTGACGGTGATCATTTCTACGATTGGAGCAGGGCTGCCGTGGCAGGAAAGGTTGCTCGTCGCCTGGATCGCGCCGCGCGGCATCGTCGCTGTCGCCATATCGAGCTTCTTCGGCGCGGCGCTCGTCGGACTTGGCGTGGAAGACGGCGCGCGCCTCATTCCGCTCGCCTTTGTCATGGTCTTCGTGACGGTCGTGCTTCACGGTTTCACCATCGGGCCGATGGCGCGCGCTCTCGGGCTTGCATCTCGCGAACGGCCGGGGGTTCTCATCGTGGGCGCGACCCCTTGGTCAGCGGAACTCGCCGGCAAGCTCAAGGAAATGAAGATCCCTGTGATGGTCGCCGATTCAAGCTGGCGAAGGCTACGCGCGGCGCGCCTTGCAAATGTCGAGACCTATTATGGCGAGATCCTTTCGGAAGTGACGGAGCATCATCTCGACCTCAATCGCTTTGGTACGCTCCTCGCCGTTTCTGGAAACGAGGCGCATAACGCGCTCGTTTGCACTGACCTGGCGCCGGAGCTTGGGCGGGCTGCGATCTATCAGATCAACGCGCGCGGCAAGGACGAGGAAGACCGGCGCGCGCTCTCCTACACCTTGCAGGGGCGCACGCTCCTCCATTCCGGCGCGACGCTGGACGAGTTGTTGCGGCGTCACTATGCGGGCTGGATTTACCAGCGCACGCGGCTGTCAGAAGAATATCCGCCTGAGAAATATCTCGAAGACCTCGGGGACGAGTATGATATCGTCCTCGCGCTTCGCAAGGGCGTGTTGCTCTTCGCTTCGATGGAGGCGCGTATCAAGCCCGAGATCGGGGATACGATCCTCGCCTATATTCCGAAGCCGTCAGCCGCGAAGCCTGACGAACGCAAGACCTCGGCGGCGGAAGGTAAAGCGAAGGCCGAGGAAACGCCTGCCGGAACGGCGGCGAAAGAAGGTTAACAAGCCATAAATCGAAAGATTGCTTAACGGCGCATTAGCGCTTGCCGCCTAGCATCCGCCCCGAAAGGCAGGATGCATGCGGGCGCCAAATCCGTTCTCTATTCATAATGGGGGGCTCATCGGGGCTTATGCAGCACGCCTCGCGGAGGCGATCGCCGTTCGCCGTGCGACTCTGGAGGCGCACACCGCTCGCGCTGAGGCGGACCTTTCCATCCGTGCGCGGTCGGAATTCCTGTCCAACATGAACCATGAACTGAGAACGCCGTTGAACGCCATTCTCGGCTTCTCGACCATGCTGCGCGACAGCGAGACCTATACGCTCAGCGACGAGCAGCGCCGCACTTATGCGGAATACATCATTCAGTCCGCCGACTTGCTGCTCGGCCATATCAATACGATCCTTGAGACTGCCGCGCTCGACAGCGGAACCGTCGAGATGCACGCCGGCGAAGTCGATCTCGCGGAAGTGCTGGAAGCCGCGATTGGCCGCGCTGCAATCGCTTCCAAATCGGCTGAAGTGGCGATCGTCAACAAAACGCAAGTTGGCTCGGTCGCGTGCTGGGGCGATGCGAACCGTATCGGTCAGGCGCTCGATCATTTGCTGCGGACGGCGCTCAGGGCAGCGCCGAAAGGAAGCAAGATCCTTGTTCGGGCGGCGGCCGGAGAAAAGTCGTGGCCGGAAATCGCTGTGCGCGACTTCGGCGCTGGCCTTTCAGGCGAGGAAATCCGCAAGTCGTTGAGCGTTTTCGATGAAGTCCATCGCGGGCTGGACCGGTCTTTCGCCGGACCCGGCGTCGGACTGGCCGTTGCGAAGACGTTTGTCGAACTTCAGGGCGGGCGTTTCGAGATCAAGAGCCGCGTGGGCGAGGGCACGATCGTTCGGATCATGCTGCCGCCGGAAGAAGCAAAGCCCTCGGCGGCGCCGGGCGAAGCCGAAATTCGCAAGGCTGGGTGAGACTGAATGAAATTCGGGAGGCGGAGTAATGTCTGAAGCGAAAGCCGTGGCTGTGAAAGCGTTGCATGGCGGCTCCGTTGTCGGCCGTCCGGGCGACAGAACGCGCGTCGGCGCGGTGATTTCGGTCACCGGCGCGCACGCGCTCGTAATGCTCGACCCGGCGCATGTGGAGCTCGACCGTATCCACCGTCCGCAGATCGGCGCCATTATGAGCATCGACGCCGGACCTACCGTCGCGCTCGGCCTTGTTTCCGCGATGAGCGTTCCGGCGCCGTCACTGGATGAGCCCGGCGGCGATATGCGCATCGTCGAACTTGAACTTATCGGCGAATTCACGAAACCTAGCGCGAGGACGCCGGCGCGCTTCCGCCGCGGCGTGACATCGTTCCCAACGCTTGGCGACGAAGTGCATCTTGCAACGCATGATGAACTTGCAGCACTTTTCGCCGCGAGCGGCTCGATGAGCGCGCGCATTGGCGTCGTCAAGCAGGATACAGCCATTCCGGCGACCGTCGCCGTTAATGAACTCTTCTCGCGCCATTGCGCCGTCGTCGGCACGACGGGATCGGGCAAGTCATGCGCCATCGCGCTGATGCTTCGCTCGGTGCTGAAGCGCTACAGCCACGGCCATGTTGTCATCCTCGATCCGCATAATGAATATTCGCGCTGCTTCGGGGATCTCGGCGTTGTTTTTGATGCGTCCAACTTCTCCTTGCCATACTGGATGCTGACTTTTGAGGAGTTCATTCAGGTCCTCTACCCAAGCCGGGAAGGATATGACGAGGAAATCGAAATTCTCGCCGACCTGATTCCGGCAGCCAAGAAAATCCATGCAAGCGCCGGCGGCTCGCGCATGGTTGCGGAAAGACGCAGCGAAGCGGGCGCGATCACGGTCGACACGCCGACGCCTTATCGCATTTCCGAGGTGTTGACCCTGATCGACAAAGCGCTCGGCGGCCTCGATTCAACGCGCTCGATCGCACCATACAAGCGCTTGCGCGCGCGCCTTTTCGCGGTGAGCCAGGATGCGCGTTACGGTTTCATGTTTGGCGGGCTCACCGTGCAGGATACGATGGCGAATTTCCTGAGCACGCTCTTCCGTATCCCGGTCGACGGCCGGCCGGTGAGCATCATCGAACTCGCGGGGCTTCCGGGCGAAGTCGCGCAAGTCGTCGTTTGCGTCACGGCGCGCCTCGCTTTTGAATTTGGCCTGTGGAGCAATGGCGCCGCGCCCATCGCGATCATCTGCGAGGACGCGCATCGATACGCGCCAGCGAACAAGGACGCCGGCTTTGCGCCGACGCGCAAAGCGCTCGCGCGCATCGCCAAGGAAGGCCGGAAAGTCGGCGTGTCGCTGTGGGTCGCTTCGCAGCGCCCGACAGAGCTCGACCCGACGATCCTGTCGCAATGCAACACGATCTTCGCGATGCGCCTTGCGAACCAGGCGGATCAGGAGGCTCTTAAAGCCGCCGCGCCCGATGCGTCTTCGAGCCTTCTCGCTTGCCTGCCTTCATTGGGTCTCGGCGAGGCGATCGCCGTCGGCGAAGGCGTTCCGCTGCCGACGCGGATCCGCTTCGACTCCCTGCCGCATGAAGCAGTTCCTCGCAGCCTGACGGCGAGCTTTACGGATGGCTGGTCGGTCGAAGTCGACGACACAGGCTTTGTCGAGCGCATCGTCGAGCAATGGCGCGCCCAACGCCTGCTTCTCCCGGAAGTCTGAGGCTGCATTTTCAACGGCTGACGAGGCTTGAGGCGCCTGCCGGAGCGGTCCACACTGACCGTCCGGAGGATTTCATGATCATTTCTCGCCTGACTGCGGCTCTCGCTGCGTTCGCCTTGTCGCTTGCTCCCGCTTTCGCCGCCGAGGCGCGCGCGCCGTTGACGATCGTCATCCACGGCGGCGCAGGCGCGCTCGAACCGGGACGATACACGCCCGCCGAAGAAGCCGAATACAAACAGAAGCTCAAAGAAGCGCTGAATACAGGCTATGCGGTTCTCGAGAGCGGCGGCTCTTCGCTTGACGCCGTTGAAGCGGCCATCGTCCTCATGGAGGATTCACCGCTCTTCAATGCCGGGAAAGGCGCCGTCTTCACGCGCGAAGGAAAGAATGAACTCGACGCGTCGATCATGGACGGAAAGACGCTGAAAGCAGGCGCGATCGCGGGCGTCACCCATGTGAAGAACCCGGTCAAGCTTGCGCGCGCCGTCATGGATCATTCCGAGCACGTCATGTTCGCCCGCGAGGGCGCCGAAGAATTCGCCCGCGAGCAGCATATCGAGATGGTGAAACCGAAATACTTCTTCACCGAAGCGCGCTGGCGCGGATACAAGGATGCGCTCGCCGCTGAGAAGAAGAAGGGCGCGAGCCTTCCCGTCGATTTCAAATACGGAACGGTCGGCGCGCTGGCGCTCGACGCGGAAGGAAATCTCGCGGCGGCGACTTCCACCGGCGGCATGACCCTGAAGCGGTTCGGGCGCGTCGGCGACACGCCGATCATCGGCGCCGGTACTTTCGCGGATAACAAGTCCTGCGCCGTCTCATCGACGGGGTGGGGCGAATTCTTCATGCGCCTCACCATCGCGCGCGATGTGTGCGCGCAAGTCGAATATGCCGGCAAGTCAGTCAAGGACGCGGCGCATGACGTCATCCACAACCGTTTGCAGTCGGCGGGCGGCGATGGCGGCGTCATCGTGCTGGCGCCGAACGGGGACTATGTGATGGACTTCAACTCGGCAGGCATGTTCCGCGGCGTGAAGCAGGAAGGCGGCGAGGCGAAGGTCGCGATCTACGGCGAGTGAGCCGGCGTTACGCGCGTAGCGAAGCTTCGTAGATCCGGACGACTTCTTTCGGTTCGAATAATGCGGTGCCGGGCGTCATCAGCGTCGCGCTGGCGGCGGCGAGCGCGAAACGGAGCGCGTTCGCATCCGGCTCATTTTTCATAAGCGCGATGACGAGAGCGGCGACGAAAGAATCGCCCGCGCCGACAGCGCTGACAATTTTCACATCGGGCGAAGGCGCACGCGCGACGCCGCTCGGCCCCGCGAGAATTCCGCCTTCGCCGCCATGGGTGATCGCGACGCGGCCCGCCTTTCCCTTCGCGACGAGGTCCATCGCGAAGTTTGCCGCGTCATCCGGCCATTGCAGGGATCGCCCTGCGAAAGTCGGCGCTTCGGATTTGTTGAGCCGCAACAGGTCGACGCCTTCCTCCAGCGCTTCGACGACGCCCTTCGTTGAGTCGATCGCAAAGCGTGCGCCCTTTGATTTTGCGATGCGCGCTGCGCGCCCCCAGAAATCCCTCGGCGCGCCGGGCGGAAGGCTGCCGCTCGCGACGATATAATCCCCGCTCTTTGCTTCTTCTTCGAGCGCAGTGAGGAACAGCGAGGCCTCGCCGTCGCTCATCTCGGCGCCCGGAAAGTTGAAGCGGAATTCGTCGCCGGACGAGGTTTCGCGGACATGAAAGGCCGGCCGGGTTTCTCCGCCGACAGGAATGATCCGCGCGGGTACGTTTTCGCGCGCGACCGCCTCCTTCAGGGTGGCGCCGTGAAGGCCGCCGGTCGTGAAGATCGCAAGCGTTTGCGCGGACAGGCGCAGCGCTGCGCGGGCGACGTTGACGCCGCCGCCGCCTGCATCGACGCGCGGATTGGAGCAACGGAGCTTCTGGTTCGGCTCGACCTTGTCAGCCTCGAACGAGAAATCGAGCGCGGGGTTCGGAGTCAGCGTGATGATGCGCGGCATGATCAGAGAAGTCCCAGTGATTTAAAGCTCACTTCGCGGTCTTTGCCGATGACGAGGTGATCGTGCACGCGGATCGAAAGCGCTTTTGCGGCCGCGGCGATCTGCGAGGTGACTTCAATGTCGGCGCGCGAAGGCGTTGGGTCGCCGGATGGGTGATTGTGAACGAGGATGAGCGCAGAAGCGCCATGTTCGAGCGCGCGCTTGACGACTTCGCGCGGATAGACCGGCGTGTGATCGACCGTGCCGCGCTGCTGGATTTCATCCGCGATGAGAATGTTCTTCTTGTCAAGAAAGAGAATACGGAACATCTCAGTGCGCTCGTCGGCCATGGCCGCGCGGCAATAGGCGAGAAGATCGTTCCATGATGAGATGACCGGCCGCTTCATGACGCGCGCCTGCGTCAGCTTGATGGCCGCCGCCTGAACGATCTTGAGTTCGCGGGCGACATTCTCCGAAACGCCTTTGATCTCAACGAGGCGCTCGACGGGCGCGGCGAGCGTCTCTGCAAATCCGCCGAATGTCGCGATAAGCTCCTTGGCGAGCGGCTTTACGTCCCGCTGCGGAATGGCCCGAAAAAGAACGAGTTCCAGCAGCTCGTAGTCCTGAACGCCCTCAGGGCCAGCCCGCATGAAGCGCTCGCGCAAGCGGTCGCGATGGCCATGTGCGTGGTTCACAGCAGTCTTCGCGGCGGCGTCACCGTCAGGCATAAGGCGGCTTATTGAGACCTTTCGGCGATTGCGTGAATATCTCGACGCCAGTCTCCGTCACGCCGACCGAGTGCTCGAATTGCGCCGAGAGAGACTTGTCTCGCGAGACCGCCGTCCAGCCGTCCTTGAGCAGTTTCACATCCGGTTTGCCTTCATTGATCATCGGTTCGATCGTGAAGAACATGCCCGGTTCAAGGCGCGTATCGGGGGCGCGGTGCACGCCGGTGATGCGGTCGCGGTATTCGCCATAGTGAACCACATTCGGCGCGTCGTGGAATACGCGGCCGACGCCATGGCCGCAGAAATCGCGTACGACCGAAAACCCTTGCGCTTCTGCATGGCGCTGAATGGCGAAGCCGATATCGCGCAACGTCGCGCCGGGTTTAACGGCGGCGACGCCGAGCATCAGGCATTCATAGGTCGTCTCGACAAGCCGGCGCGCTTTCACTTTCGGCTCGCCAGCGAAATACATCCGGCTCGTGTCGCCGTGCCAGCCGTCGACAAGCGGCGTCACGTCAATGTTGAGGATGTCGCCTTCCTTCAGCGCCTTGTCCGACGGAATGCCGTGGCAGATCACATGGTTTATCGAGATGCAGCTCGCATGGCGATAGCCGCGATAGCCGACCGTCGCCGGCACGGCGCCATTGTCGAGCATGAATTCACGCGCGAGATCGTCGAGATGGGCGGTCGCGACGCCCGGCTTCACATGCGGCGCAAGCATGTCGAGGCACTCGGCTGCGAGCCGGCCGGCCTTGCGCATGCCCTCGAAGTCCTCCGGCGTATGAATCCGGATTTTCCCCGTGCGCATGTCGAGGGTTTCGTCGAAGTCGGCTTCCTGCATTCCACTAGTCCTTGCGGGGAGTATTGGCCGGCGAGGTCCTGCCGGGTCCCGGCGTCCCAGATGGGAAGCCTAGCACAGAGTCTCAACGCTTTTACGCATGAGCCGGCCGGATCGCCAGCCTTTGCGCCATTATCTCTGCACGTTTGACGCGAATTTTGAGCCTTCCCTGGCTTCGTGTAGGGTTAACTGAGGGTTGGGATAATTGGGGAGCCGCCCATGGGGTTCATTCGTCAATTGCTCTGGGGCGCCGCGATATGCGCGCTCGGCTTTGCGGCCATCTATTTCTTTCTTGGAAGAATGCCGGACCCGAGAACGATCGACGGCGGCGGCCCGGTTCCGCCGGTGACCGTCGAGCCATCGCAGCCGGCGCCGACACCTGCGCCAGCCCAGACGCCGGTCGGAAATGTGGGCAATCCGGCGAACGCCAGTCTGGAGATCAACGAGGCGGGGCTCGACATCATCAAGCGAAGCGAAGGGCTTCGCCTCGAGGCCTATGAGCTCTCCGGCCGCTGGTATATCGGCTACGGACATTCCGGCGCGACGCCAGGCTCGACCATTACGGAGGCCGAAGCCGAAGAACTGCTCGTGCAGGACGTCGCTGGCGCCGAGGCTGGCGTCAAACGGCTGGTGATGGTTCCAGTGAACGAGAACCAGTTCTCGGCGATGGTCTCGCTCGCCTACAATATGGGCGTCGGCGGGTTTTCGCGTTCGAGCGTTCTGTCACAGCTCAACGTGGGCGACTATAATGGCGCGGCGGACGGTTTCATGGTCCATATCCGCTCGGGTTATCGCGTCCTCGAGCACCTGCAGCATCGGCGAGAAGAAGAGCGCGCGCTCTTCCTGACGCCTGTCGACTAGTTTGCTCCTCCGCGTTCGCGCCGCCACAGATCGTTGAATTGGTCGATGAGCTTTCGGCTCTCGGCGATTTCGCCGCTCTTGTAGCGGTCGATGGCGCTTTCGATTGTCGAAAGAAGGCGGCTTCCGTCGCGCTCGGCGCGCATCGCTTCATAGATTTCGAACTGACGAGCTGAGATGAGAACGCCCTCGCGCTTTCCGTGCTTCTCTATGAAGACCGGGCCGGCGCGCGCGGCCTTCAGGGCCTCCCCAAAACGTCTTGCTGCCTCTTTGGCAGAAAATATCGTCATCGCGTGATCCTGCTCTTGCAACCTGATGCGCCTCAAGTCTAACTCCGCGGGAGAGGGCGGGGATAAGTTTCCCCGTTTTCGCGCCGGAGGAGATTTCGGCGATTGAGGAGGAAGGAACCGATGCCGCAGAAGTCCGCCGCCATTCTGGTCATCGGCGATGAGATTCTTTCCGGGCGAACGCGCGACGCGAACCTGCATTTCCTCGCCGGATGGCTGACGGAGCGCGGCGTCGCCCTCAAGGAAGCGCGCGTTGTCGGCGATGAGGAAGCTGCCATCGTCGCCGCACTGAATGCGTTACGCACAGAGTACGACTATGTCTTCACCTCGGGCGGCATCGGGCCGACGCATGACGACATCACCGCCGACGCCGTGTCCGCCGCCTTCGGCGTTCCGTGCGTCGAGCATCCGCAGGCGATCAAGCTTATCGAAGCCTGGTATGAGGCGCGCGGCGAAGAGGCGACGCCCGCGCGCCGCCGCATGGCGCGTATGCCGCAAGGCGCCGAGCTGATCCGCAATGCGGTTACTGGCGCGCCGGGCGTCAGGATCGAGAACGTTTTCGTCATGGCGGGCGTGCCGCGGATCTTTCAGGCGATGCTGGCGGCTGTCGAGCCCCACATCGAACGCGGATCCCTTATTCATTCTCGCGCCGCGACGGCGGTGAACCTCCCGGAATCGAAGCTTGCGGACCAGCTGCGGGAAATTCAGTCGGCGCTCAAAGGCGTCTCGCTCGGCAGCTACCCCATCGATGGCGATGAAAAGGGCGTCACAGTCATTGCGCGCTCTGAAAATTCTTCAACCGCAGATGCAGCGATAACGGCCGTCGCGGCGGCAATGCGCGCGCTTGGCGTCGAGCCCAGAATGGAAGACCACAAGGCGTAGACCCTCCTTATGCTGAGCGTTCTCGACATCTTCAAGATTGGCGTCGGCCCATCGAGCTCGCACACGGTGGGCCCGATGCGGATCGCTGCGCGTTTCCTGGAAGAAGCGGGCGAGGGCGTTCTTGAGCGCGCCGCGCGCGTGACGGTGAGCCTGCATGGTTCGCTCGCCCTGACGGGTATCGGGCACGGCACCGACAAGGCGACGATCCTCGGCCTTCTTGGCGCAGCGCCCGACACGATCGATCCAGACGCCGCCGATGCGATGATCGCCGAGGTGAAACGCGGCAAGCGCCTGAAGCTTGCCGGCGGGCGCTCGCTTGATTTCGATCCTGCGCGCGACATCGATTTTCGCGGCGACATCATTCCGGAAATCCATCCGAATGAAATGCGCCTTGCGCTTCTCGACAATGCTGGCGTCGAGATTTATGCGCACACTTATTACTCCGTGGGCGGCGGTTTCATCGCGAGCGCCCGGCAGCTTCAGACGCCAGCGCATGACGACATGATCGCGCGCCCGCGCATCGGCCCTCATGCTTTCGGGTCCGCGGCGGAGTTGCTCTGCCTTTGCCGTGAAAAGAAGAAATCGATCGCGGAGATCATTCTGGAGAATGAAGACGCTCACCGGCCGCGCGGCGAAACCGACAGCGCGCTCGACAACATCTGGGCGGTGATGCGGGCCTGCATCGATCGCGGGCTCAAAACGGAGGGCGTGCTTCCCGGCGGGCTTAATGTTAAGCGCCGCGCGCCGTCGCTTCACAGAAAGCTCCTCGAAGCCCCGCTCGCTAATGAGCGCGAGCAGCTCTTCGATTGGCTCAATGTCTACGCAATGGCGGTGAATGAAGAAAACGCTGCGGGCGGGCGCGTCGTTACGGCGCCGACGAATGGCGCGGCGGGCATCATTCCTGCGGTAATCAAGCATTATTGCACGGGCGAGGGCGGCGCCGACGCTGCGCAGATAAGGGCCTTTCTCGCGACGGCGGCTGGCGTCGGCATGCTTTACAAGCAGCGCGCTTCCATTTCCGGCGCCGAGATGGGCTGTCAGGGCGAAGTCGGCGTCGCCTGCTCCATGGCGGCTGCAGGGCTCGCCGCCGTCTGGGGCGGAACGCCCGAGCAGGTCGAGCACGCGGCCGAAATCGGCATGGAGCACAATCTGGGGCTAACCTGCGATCCTGTGCGCGGCCTCGTTCAGATCCCTTGCATCGAGCGCAACGCCATCGGCGCCGTCAAAGCGGTGAACGCGGCGCGCCTCGCCCTGCGCGCCTCGGACGAACACAAGGTCTCGCTCGATCAGGTGATCGAGTCGATGCGTCAGACGGGTCTCGATATGTCGCGGAAATACAAGGAAACGAGCGAAGGCGGGCTCGCGGTGAACGTCGTCGAGTGCTGAAGGCTAGGCCGCTTTCTCTTCGGTCCGCTTCGAACAGATGCAGTCGAGGAGGTGCGCTAGCACGGCCGGATCGCCCTCGACATGCGACAGTTTCCGGACTTCAGCCGGCGTGATGTCGCGCCGCAGCCCGCGCAGCAAAGTCTCCACGTCAGTCTCGATCTTCGCCATCGCCGGCGAATCTGCGCCGCGCCGAACGGTCATCTCGCCTGCCATGTAATAAACCGTATACGGCTGATTATCGACGATCAGGTGCGCGACATAGCTCAGCGTCGGCGCGCGATTGTTCTCTGCATAGATTTCCAGCGCGAGCGCGAGCGAGTCCGGTTTGTAGACTGTCGTCTCATAAACCTGCTGACGCGTGTCGGGATCGGCGGTCTCATTCATGAACCGCAGCGACCACAGCATCATCGCGCGAATGGTCGGGCGCAGCGACTCGCCGAGCGGGGTGAGGCGATACTGGATTCGCTTGCCGTCTATATTCTCAGCAGTGATGAGCCGGATCTCCTCCAGCTCCTTGAGGCGCTTTGAAAGAATGCTGCCGCCAATACCGCCGAGACTTGTCTGAAGGTCCACGAACCCGCGCGGTCCGAGGATGAGGTCGCGCACGATGAGGAGGGTCCAGCGCTCTCCAAGCCGGTCAAGCGCGTAGGCGAGCATGCAGGCCTGATTATAGGTCCGGGTCAATCGACGGCTCCTTCGGGCTGCTGCGGCTCCGCTGGCTGACTATCCACCAGAACTTTTGACAGTTCGATCATGAAAAATGATTTTACGCTATATAAAAATAAAGCGTATGATCCGTTTTAGTGAGAGATCGATTCCCCTCATAGGAGAAAAAGCCATGAAATTCCAACTAATTGCAGCTGCAGCCCTTCTCGTCGCCGGCCCCGCTTTCGCTGGCTCTTGGGACGCCGAAAGCACCCTTTGCGCAAACGCCATCGCGGCTGAAGCCGGCGTTGACGGTTCGCTTTACTCGGTGAAGACGACGAAAACCCGCCCCGGCGCGACCAAGCGCGTGACGGTCGAACTGCGCGCCGATGGCAAGGACACGCTGACGGGCGAATGCAAAATCAAGCGCGGCGAAGTCGTCGGCCTTGAAATGGAAGCCTAAGGATCTTCTGCGGAGCCGCGCTCAGGACGCGGCCTCCGCAGGCGCCTGTTCTTCTTCGTTTTCGTCTTCTTCGGCGATCTCAAAGACCGTCGGCGCAGCGCTCTTCGGCACCGGCACGAAAGGCGTTTTCGCTTCGGGCGGCGCGGGCGGGCGCGCCATGATGCGATAGAGACAGAACGCCATCAGCACGATGTAGACGATCGCAATGTAGTTGAAGACTGCGCCGGGTCCGAAGCTCGACATGACGAGGCCGCCCAGCGTCGCGCCGACGACGGAACCGCAGCCGTGCAGGAGCAGCAGACCGCCATTGGTCTGCACGGCTGCACCCGGCGCCGCATGATCGTTCGCGTGCGCCGCCGTCAGGCCGAACATCGGGATGATGAAAGCGCCAAAAAGCGCTCCGAGCGCGAGCAGGTATAGTTCCGACTGGCTGCCATATTCGGCGAGCGCAAGCGCAGCGGCCGCGCCAAGCGTGCCTGACCCGACCATGACGAGGCGCCTGTCTATGCGGTCGGAAAGCCATCCCAGCGGCCATTGCAGCGTGGCGGCGCCGATGACGACAGTGCTCATGAAGGCGGCGATGATGGATTTGTCATAGCCGAGCTGCTGGGCGTAGACCGGCCCGACGGACCAGAAGGCCGCGTTTCCGAGCCCGATCATGGGCGCTGCGACTGCGGCGACGGGCGACACCTTGAAAAGCAGGGGAATATCGAGGCGCGCGGTTTCAATCGGGCGCGGCGCCGGGCTTCTCGTCAGCGCGATCGGCACGAGCGCGAGCGAGAGGAGGATGGAAATCATCGCAAAGAGCTCGAACCCGGCCGGGTTCGCCGTCGCGAGAAGCGCATTCCCGATCGTCGTCGCCGAAAGGTCCACTACTCTGTAAACGGAGAGAATCTGGCCGCGATCCTTATTGGTCGCCCGCTCATTCAGCCAGCTCTCGATGATCATGATGAGGCCGGCGAAGCAGAAGCCGGAGACCGCGCGCAGGATCGCCCAGCCCGCGAGATTAACAAAGAGCGGGTGGAGGAGCGTCGCCGCTGATGCGATCGAGGCGAGCGCGACGAAAGTACGGATATGGCCGACCGACTTGATGAAAGCCGGATTGAAACGGCAGCCGAGGATGAAGCCGGCGTAGTAGGCCGACATCAGCGCGCCGATGAGAGCGGTCGGAAACCCCTCAATATTGCCGCGCACGGAAAGGAGCGTCGCTTGAAGGCCGTTTCCCGTGAGGAGGATAGCGGCGGCGAGCAGCAGGGCGGCGATGGCGGCGAAAGGGCGGAGCATGGCGAGCGCGTCAGCTTGGGAAAGGGCTTTAGGTGCGCGATACGCTTGTGCGGCGGGCCTCGCAAGGCTTGAGCCCGCCTTGAGTTGATGAATTCCCCGAAAGCGGCGGGCCCGTCCTCAAAGGCCGAGCGCTGAGCTTTGCGGGCGTCCCCGATGAGTGCTAAGCGCTCACCAGCGTCGGCGGAACGGCCGGCGAGGAGCGGGCGTGGCGGAACCGGTAGACGCAACGGACTTAAAATCCGTTTTCCGCAAGGAAGTGAGGGTTCGAGTCCCTCCGCCCGCACCAGCTCACTCAAGTCATTCAGCCGGGCAAGGCGTAACGTGAGCTATCTCTGGGGCGGCTCGCGGGGCGCCTAATCGGCTGACTTCCACAGGGCGAGCGGTACGGCGATAGACAGGGCGAGGACGATAAGAACGCCAATCTTGTAGAAGATGAAGCTTGCGACCAGCAGCAGGACGATGGCGATGCTCGCGCGCGGGTCCGGCTGGATCAGCGGCCAGATATTGAGAGCGGCGAGCTGCGACGTGATCGCGCTTTCATCCTTGTGCGTCAGATTTTGAAGGCGCTTCAGCCCGGATGAGCGAAGCTCATCGAGAACCAGCGATTTTCCGAGGAGCGCCCCTTGGCGCACGAACAGGATGAAGCCGCCGATAAAGACAGCGAAGATGAAGAATCCGAAGATCCAGACATAGACATTGCGCGTTCCCTTCGCGACGCTGCCCGCAAACAGGAATCCGAAAAGCGCGTCGGCGCCTTCCCGCCAATCGTCTGCAGTGGAGAACGCCTTCGGGTCGGGCGAGAGAAAAGCGAAGATACTGGCGTCCGGGCTGCGCAGGTAAATGTTCTGTATGCCCATCAGGTAACACAGGACACACCCGATGAAGGCGACGGCGTACGCGTAGATGAAGAAGCGTCGCAGGACTTCGAAACCGCATCGTTTGTTGTTTGAATTAATGTCCGGAATGATCGAAAGACCGTAGGTCTGCGCGATGCCGCGCATGAACGTCGCTCCCAGTCCCAGGCTGACAAGGCCGAATGAAAGGAGCGAGCCGACGCCGAACCCGACATAGATGGCGTAGGCGGCGAACGAAAAGGCTCGGTTGGGACCGGCCTTGACCTTCTCTGGTTTCGGGGTCGACAGCAGGGCGGCGACCATCCAGTCGCGTTCGAAACTCGGCGCGCCGAGTTCGTAACCGGCGTCGTCAATGCGATCGAGCTTTTCTGCTTCGGCGCTGTTATCGTAAAACCTGCTAGCGACCTGCGCATAATCCGACAGGGCGAGCGCCAGCGTCAGCGCCGTTACGGCGATAATTCCCGCAAATACGAATAGCCGGATGTGTTTCTGCATGCGCCGAAACCCGGAATGGCTAGCGTCGATCGGAACGAAATCTTTGGTGACAAGCATCTGGCGGCGGACCATTTCGGCCCACGCGTCTTGCGCTTCGGTGACAGCCAGATAGATCAAAGTCCATGCGATGGGCATCAGAATAAGCGCAGCGACGCTCCAATTGAGGGCGGAGAAAAATCCGATTTCTTTCACGCCCGTCTGGAGCTGCTCGGCGCCTGTGCTTGGCGACCAGGAGAACCAGCCGATATGGATCGCGTTTGCAACGACCATCATGGTCATGCCGACCATGGTCGCGAGCGCGAAGATCGCGATGGCGATCAGGGGCTGCGGAACGCGAGCGTCTTCCGCGCCTGGTGTTTCGATAGCGCCGCTTTGTGAAGTATTTCGGGGCGAAGCGTTTCGGGCGATCGCGGCGAGACGCGCGCGCGCCAGGTCGACAAAGTGGCCGTTCTTGTAGCGCTTCAGGTAGGCTTCAAGTTCGGCCGGTTCCGTCGTGTCCTTGATGGTCGACCAGAACACGGCCTCGATGCTGTCGTCCTGCGCGGGCGCCGCCGGCTCTGCGTCAGGCGCCGGGGAAGCGCTCTCCTGTCTGGTCCCGCTGAGCGCGACGCTTATGTCTGCAACGAGGCCTTTCCAGTTTTCGTCTTCGCGGTCGCCTTTCCACTGCGTGAGGTCGGCTGTCTGGATCAGTTCGAACCGCAGCGGGCGATCGCAGTCTTCGATGATCGCCGGGACGAGGGTCGAATGGCGCTCTCCGATTGTCGCCTCGGCGCGAACCCATTTCGAGCGGGACGAGCGCTTCGACCACAGGACGACGACGGCGCCGGCGTTTCGAAGATTGTCTTCCGTGACTTCGTCATAGGATTCGCCGGCCCTGAGGACGGCGTCCCACCAGACGGTGAAGCCTTCGGCCTGCAATGACGAGGCGACGAGCGCTGCCGCCGGACGATCTTCACGAGAGTAGGATATGAAAATGTCCGGCACGCGAGCTTTCTCGAATTGCGGGCCCATCCCCGAGCCCGCAATTCAACGCGCTAGCGACGGTCGAGCGAAGTGTAGCTGCGTTTGCCGGCGCCGGTATAGATCTGGCGCGGACGGCCGATCTTCTGGTTCGGGTCGACGATCATTTCCGACCACTGCGCGATCCAGCCGACTGTACGTGCAAGTGCGAAGAGCACAGTGAACATGTCCGTCGGGAAGCCGAGGGCCTTCAGCGTGATGCCCGAGTAGAAGTCGATGTTCGGATAGAGCTTCTTCTCGACGAAGTATGGGTCTTCAAGCGCGATGCGCTCAAGCTCCATCGCAACTTTCAGAAGCGGTTCGTCGCGAACGCCGAGCGCGTCGAGCACTTCGTGGCAGGCCTTGCGCATGACTTTCGCGCGCGGATCGTAGTTCTTGTAAACCCGGTGGCCGAAGCCCATCAGGCGGAACGGATCGTTCTTGTCTTTCGCGCGCTTGATGAATTCCGGAATGCGGTCGACCGTGCCGATCTCTTCAAGCATGTTGAGCGCGGCTTCGTTCGCGCCGCCATGCGCCGGGCCCCAGAGCGAGGCGATGCCGGCGGCGATGCAGGCGAACGGGTTCGCGCCGGAAGAACCGGCGAGGCGAACGGTCGACGTCGACGCGTTCTGTTCGTGATCCATGTGAAGGATGAAGATCTTGTCGAGCGCTTCAACAAGCACCGGATCGATCGTATATTCCTCCGCCGGCACGGCGAAGCACATGCGCATGAAATTCGCGGTGTAGGAAAGATCGTTCCGTGGAAAGACGAAAGGCTGACCGATCGAATATTTGTAGGCCATCGCTGCGATCGTCGGCATTTTCGCGATCATGCGGTGCGAGGCGATCTTGCGCTGGACGGGATCGTTGATGTCCGTCGAGTCGTGATAGAAAGCGGAAAGCGCGCCGACGACACCGACCATGATGGCCATCGGGTGCGCATCGCGGCGGAAGCCGTTGTAGAAGTTCTTCAGCTGCTCGTGCACCATCGTATGGAGCGTGATCGAGCGATTGAAGTCCGTACGCTCCTGCGCTTTCGGAAGTTCGCCATGCAGCAGCAGATAGGCGACTTCGAGGAAGTCCGAGCGCTCGGCGAGTTCGTCGATCGGGTAGCCGCGATAGAGGAGGATGCCCTCGTCGCCATCGATATAGGTGATCTGGGACTCACAGCTCGCCGTCGAGGTGAAGCCCGGGTCGAAGGTGAAGGCGCCGGTCGCCTGGTAGAAGGAGCGTATGTCGACGACCTTCGGGCCGATGGAGCCGGAATAAGCCGGAAGCTCAACTGTCTTGCCATCGATCGTGAGGGAAATGCTGCCTGCGGGCTTCATTTTGCTTTCCATCGCATGCTCCCAATTTTGTGCACTGCATCATTGAAATTCGGCGCGATCATAGTGGGTTTGCCGCGGGACGCCAGAGCTGAATCTGCTGAAAATGCCGCATCTTTCGTCCGGAATCTGACGCTCTTCAGCTCGCCTGATCGGTGAGCCGGCCAAGCGATTCTTCGCGCCCCAAGGCGTACAGAACTTCGCCCAGGGAGGGCGAGGGCAAACCGGCTGTGAGAGCGGCTCTGAGGGCCGGCCCGACCTGACCGAAACCGAGGCCGCGGGCTTCGGCGAAGGCCTTGAGCGCCGCTTCCAGCGCTTCCGCCGACCAGTCTGTCACAGTCGTTAATTCGGCGGCGACGCTCTTCACGATTTCGCGCGCGCCTTCTTTCTCGAGCGGCTTTGCGGATTTGCCAGTGATCGCGAGCGGACGCGCAAGAAACAGGAAGGCGGCCGCTTCCGGCGCCTGTTTAAGGTTTGCGCAGCGCTCCTTGAGGAACGAAGCAGCGCGGCCAAGCATATCGCGGCGCCGCTCGTCGAGCGTTTCGCCGGCGGCTTCAATGAAGGGCGCGGCTTTCGCGACGAAATCCGCATCGCTCAGAAGCTTCATGTAATGCGCGTTGACGCTGTTCAGCTTTTCGAAGTCGAGCCGCGCCGGCGCCTTGTTGATGCCTGCGATATCGAACCATTCGAGCGCCTTGTCGCGCGGAATGAATTCATCGTCGCCATGCGACCAGCCGAGACGGATGAGATAGTTCGCCAGCCCCTCCGGCAGGAAGCCGTCGTCGCGATAGGCTTCAACGCCCAGCGCGCCGTGCCGTTTGGAAAGTTTCGCGCCGTCCGGCCCGTGAATGAGCGGCACATGCGCGAATTGGGGTACGGACCATCCGAGCGCTTCGTAAATCTGCTGCTGGCGCGAAGCGTTCGTCAGGTGATCGTCGCCGCGCACGACATGGGTGACGCCCATATCATGATCGTCGACGACGACGGCGAGATTGTATGTCGGCGCGCCATCGCTCCTGAGGATGATGAGGTCGTCGAGCGCTGAGTTCGGAAAACGAACATCGCCCTGCACGACATCGCGCACGAGCGTTTCGCCGTCGCGCGGCGCGCGGAAGCGGATCGCGAAGGGCGCATCTTTCGGCGCCGTCGCAGGGTCAGCCTCGCGCCAGGGGCTTTCGAAGCGCGCCTTTTCCTCGCGGGCTTTCTCGCGCGCGGCTTCCGTTTCTTCGGGCGTCATATAGCAGCGATAAGCCGCGCCTTTTTCGAGGAGCTCGCGTGCGACCTCCGCATGGCGCTCGCGTCGTCCATATTGCGAAATCGGATCGCCATCCCAGTCGAGGCCGAGCCATGAGAGGCCGTCGATGATCGCCGCAACCGCCGCTTCATTGTGGCGCGCGCGATCCGTGTCTTCGATACGGAGGAGAAACTTTCCGCCGCGTCCGCGCGCATAAAGCCAGTTGAAAAGCGCCGTGCGCGCTCCGCCAATGTGGAGATAGCCGGTCGGCGACGGCGCGAAACGGGTGACGACTTGGCCAGACATGGTTGCGAAGAACGCGCCTTTCGGGTCTCTATGCTGCTTTGCGGGTGCGGGTGGCGTTTAGCACGGTTTTTTCCGGGGCGCCTATGGCGACGACCGAACCGACGGCGAAAGCCGCGGACGGCCGCATTTTTGCGGGGATTCAGCGAGGCTTGAGCGGCGCCGTTCCGGCCGGGAAGGCGCTCGCCGCCCGTGCTCGCAGGAAGTTCGGCGATTGGAGCGCTGCTGAAACGGGGCGGCTGGCGCTCTGGGTGCCTGTGGCGATCGGCGCGGGCGCGGGCGCCTATTTCGCGTTGAAGACTGAACCGCCGCTGTGGCTTGGGTTTCTTCTCATCGCGGCGAGCGCTGCGCTCTGGCGGCGCGCGGGTGATCGCTGGCGCATGTGGGCGAGCGCTCTCTTCTTCCTGTCGCTCGGTTTCACGGCCGCCGAATGCCGCTCGGCTGTCGTCAAAGCGCCGGTTATCGCTCGCGAGTTGTCGCCGCGTGAGGTGACAGGGCGGCTTCTCTCTGTCGAGGAAGCGCCGGACTCGCGCAGGCTGCTCATCGCAGTGTCGTCAATCGACCGCATTGAGACCGCGTCGCTGCCGCGCCGCATCCGCGTGACGTGGCGCGGAAAAGACTTCGGCGTGCTGCCGGGCGACATGATCCGTCTGAGAGCGGGGTTGTCGCCGCCCGGCGCGCCTGTCGCCCCCGGCGCCTATGACTTTGCGCGCGCCGCCTATTTCGAAAGGATCGGCGCCGTCGGTTTCGTCGTCAGCACGCCTCAGAGGATTGAAGGCGCGCCGCGCCCTCTCGGCGCGCGGATCGCAGCAGTCATCGAGCGCGCGCGGCTGACGCTTGCGCGGCGCATCTTCGAAAAAGCGCATGGCGAAGGCGGCGCGATTGTCGCCGCTGTCGTCACGGGCAAGCGCGGCGAGATTTCCGAGCGGGCCGAAGCAGCGTTGCGCGATGCGGGGCTTGCGCATCTTCTCGCGATTTCGGGCCTCCATATGGGGCTTGCGACGGGGCTTATTTTCTTCAGCCTCAGACTTGGCCTCGCTTTGGTTGAGCCGTTGGCGCTGCGCTATCCCATCAAGAAATGGGCGGCGGCGGCCGCGCTTCTTTCAGGATTTTGCTATTTGCTTTTGTCCGGAGGCGGATGGTCGGCGCGGCGCGCCTTCATCATGTCGTCGATCATGTTCATTGCGATATTGGCGGACAGGCGCGCGCTTTCACTTCGCAACGTCGCTGTCGCCGCGACCATCATCCTCCTGATGAACCCGGAAGCGGTGCTCCACCCCGGCTTCCAGATGTCATTCGCCGCGGTGACTGCCCTCATCGCCGCCTATGAATGGGCGTCGTCGCGGGCCGATCCGAATCGGAGTTTTTCCCTCTTTGCGAAAGTGAAGCGATACGCCGTCGGCCTGGCGGCGACCGACACTGTCGCGGCCCTTGCGACATCACCTTACAGCTTCTTCCATTTTCACCGCGCCGCGCTTTACGGGCTTGCAGCGAATGTGACGAGCGTTCCGATCATGGGCTTTCTCGTCATGCCGGCGGCGATTGGGGCGCTTATCCTGATGCCGTTCGGTCTCGACGGGTTCATGTGGCGCGTCTCGGCCGGCGGCGTCGAAGCGATCCTTGCGATCAGCGAGAAGGTCGCCTCGCAGCCGGGCGCCATTGCGACAACGGGCGCATGGCCGGTCTCAGCGCTCGTCATTCTCACGCTTGGCGGACTGTGGCTCTGTCTTCAGAAAGCGTTGTGGCGGCTTGGCGGACTTATCGCGTTGCCGGTCGCATTTATGCTCATCGCGGGTGTGATGCCGCCTGCCATCTTCGTGACGGATGACGGCGAGAATGCAGGCGTCGTCATTGAAGAGGGCGAGGGCGCGCTCGCGCTCGTTAATCCGCGCCGGGACAAGTTCTCAGCGCGAGTCTGGAAGGAATATGCAGGGCTCGACGCAGAACGCGCCGAAACGCGAAAGCTCAAGGACATTGCGGCCTGCGACGCTCTCGGTTGCACCATAACGCTGAAGGGCAAATCCGTCGCCTTCTCCGAAAACCCAATGGGGCTCGCGGAAGATTGCGCGCGCGCCGACATCGTCATCGCGCTCTATGTCGTCGACGGCTCTGCCTGGACCGGCTGCCGCGCGCGCCTCATCGACCGGCGCTCGGCGTGGAGGCGAGGCGCGCATGCGGTGTGGATCGGGAATGATGGAGAAATCCGGATTCGGACAGTCAACGGGAAAAGGGGCAATCGCCCTTGGTCCGGCGCTTAGGCCTCAATCGCCTCCCGCCGCCAAGTCAGAGCGAGAAACGCGATGAGCAGCGTCAGTGAAATCTCCAAGACGCCGAGGAATATATAGAATAGCGGCGCGCCGGGCATGGTGAGCGCCATAATCGCAGTATAGGCGAGCCCCAGCAGCAGATTGAGCCAGCGGTTTATCGCGGGCGCCAGCGCCAGCGACAGAAAAACCATCACAGCCGGGAAAGCCATGATCGCCGAGACGGCCAGAAGCGCCGTCTCCGTCGCCGGGCCGAAGCCGATATCGCCCGCGGCCATCTTTTCCAGCTTTCCGGGCGTGTAGAGGTTGAAATAGTCGCCATAGATATAAAGGAACATGAGCGACGCCCAGAGCGCCGACAGCATGAGTTTTACGGGCGGCCTGAAATCCTCAAGCGGGCGATTTTCTCTGTTCACGGATATTTCTCCAATGTGAGTTCAGCCGGTGCGGCCTGTTCGCGCCGCCAAAGGCAATCCGCGCGCGCCAAAGAGAAGCAGCCAAGCGCAGATCGCCATCTCGCTCATGCGCAGCGGGCGGAGATATGCGCCGATGCCGCTTGCTCCGTAATCTTCCCAAAGGAGCCTGCCTGAGAAGTCGATGAAATATCCGGCGCCCGCCAGCATCAGGCAAACGCCTATTATCCCGGGCAAAGGTCTGCCGCGTGCGATGAGGAAGCCTAAGGGGATGAGCCAAAGCCCCCAAAATACCTGCAACAGCAAAAGACCGTCGCCATAGGCGTCGAGCGCAAGCATCGCCTGCGCGCCAAGGCTGGCGGTTTCGGGCTGGCCGGCGAGACTAAGTATCCGGAGGTAATGAAGCACATTGGTGAAACCGATCGGAACGCTCGCCATGGCGAGCGCCGCCATCGTTGCGGCGAGAGCAGGGCCGGCTGCGGCGAGCAACCGGTAGAGCGCGAGCGGCAAAAGAAGGAACGCAGTGTAACAGATGGCTTCCGCGAAAATGGCGAAGCGGAATAGCTGTTCGTTACGTGCGACGTCGCTAAGGACGGTCTGCGCCTCCGCCGACGCGAAAATGCGCGAAGGCGCGTAAGCGAGGCTGAAAACGCCTGTCACGACCACGATAAGGTAGAGAAGGCCAGCAAGGCGGGCGAGCATATGCGGCGCGCTATTCTGGTTGTCGGTCATCGCTCAATCATGTTGGCCGCGCCCCGCGCATTGCATTGTGCGGCCGGCAGGTTCGAAGACAGCTTCACTCTCGCTATGCTAATCAGCGGCGGCCGGCCGGAACATGACGCCGGCGTTCGGGAAACTTGTCTTCAGGCGCCATCAAAACAGGCGAGGAAAGGCGAAGCGTGGTAAGCGGCACAGTGTCGGCGGGGTACGCCGGTCAACTCTTCAACTACGCGATCTCGCAAGGGGCGGAAGCCGGGCGCTTGGCTGCGCTCTCCGGAATAGCGCCTGAAATGCTTGAGGATCCCGACGGACGGATCCCGCTCGCAAGCTATGTCGCGGCCATGCGCTCGGCGAAGGAGCTCTGCAACATGCCCTCTTTCGCCTTGCGCTTCGGCGCGGCGCGGGATTTTCGTGAGTTTTCCGTGGCGGGGCTCATCTGCTACGCCTCCGAGACGATGGGGGAAGCGCTGGCGGAATTGAACCGTTACGGGCGGCTTGTCGCCGATGTCGATCTCAGCGACGGGAAGAAGAGATTCGAACTCATTCAGAGCGAAGGCGAACTCTGGCTTCATGATACGCGCGCCGACCCCAACGCAGTTCCTGAACTCACGGAAGCGACCTGGTCGCGGTTCATCTGCGAAACGGCTCGGCACTTTCCAGAGGCCGCTTTCGCCAAAGCCGTTCATGTGACGCATGCCGCGCCGGCTTACGCCGCCGACTATGCAGAGGTGTGGAAGGCGCCGGTGAAGTTTGACAGCCATTGGAACGCGATCAAGATCGACGTTTCATGGCTTTCGATCAAACTTCATAATCCGAGCCGCTATGCTTTCGGCGTGCTGAGCGAGCGGGCGGACAGGTTGCTTGAGGAGTTGGAGCGGGACAGAACCGCCCGCGGGCGAGTCGAGGCCGCTCTGCTGCCGGTTCTCCACAAGGGCGAAGCCGCAATGGAGGACGTCGCTGCGCGCCTTGGAGTTAGCCGGCAGTCGCTCTATCGTCAGCTCAAAGATGAAAACGTGACGTATGAGGACGTTCTCGACGATCTACGCCGCAGGCTTTCCCTCTATTATCTCAACGGGCGAAATGTTTCCGTGAGCGAAACCGCTTATCTCGTCGGCTTTTCTGATCCGAGTTCGTTTTCACGGGCCTTCAAACGGTGGACAGGCGTTAGCCCTAGCCGGCATAAGACCGGCTAATATTTCCGCATCAGCCCGACGAGCTTGCCCTGAACGGAAACGCGGTCGGGGCCGTAGATGCGGGTCTCGAATGCGGGGTTCGCCGCTTCGAGGGCGATGGAGCCGCCCTTCTTGCGGATGCGTTTCAAGGTCGCTTCCTCGCGGTCGACGAGGGCGACGACGATGTCGCCTGTCTGCGCGTCGTCGCAGCGCTGGATGACAGCGAAGTCGCCATCGTGGATGCCTGCTTCGATCATCGACTCGCCCTGCACTTCGAGAACGTAATGCTCGCCCGAGCGCAGCATCGACTTCGGCACAGGGTAGCGGTCGACTTCGTGCTGGATCGCCTCGATAGGCGTGCCGGCGGCGATGCGGCCGAGGACGGAGACTTCCACCGCTCCAGCTTCCTCGACAGGAACTGAGTGCGCCTTCTGGTCGATCTTGCGGGCGCCCCGGGCGCCGAACTTGCCCTCGACGACGGAGGGGGAGAAACCGCGGGGGGCGGGCTTGGGCGTCGCCGCATCCGGCAGGCGAAGCACTTCGAGGGCGCGGGCGCGATGCGGCAGGCGGCGGATGAAGCCGCGTTCTTCCAGCGCCGTAATGAGCCGGTGAATTCCCGATTTGGAACGCAGATCGAGCGCTTCTTTCATTTCATCGAAGGAGGGCGAAACGCCCGTCTCCTTGATGCGGCTATTGATGAAAACCAGGAGTTCGCGCTGCTTCTCGGTCAGCATTATCGCCTCTCAATTCTCGTTGCGCGCGCAAAGGCATGGGCCGATTGCGCGACCGAAACGAGGGTGGAACAAACCAACAACGTTCTATGGTTGTTCTTTTAAGGCGTCAACTAGGACTTGTGGAAAAGAATCCGGCCTGCGCCAAGGCTCTAGGCAAGCGCGGGCGGGGTCAGAAGCGCGTGCGTCGCAGCGGCTACATCGGCGTGGCGCATCAGGCTTTCCCCGACGAGGAAGGCGCGCACGCCGTAATTGGAGAGCGCGGCGATGTCGGCGTGCGTGGCGATGCCGCTCTCGCTGACGATCTGCCGATCGCGCGGGATGAAATCCGCCAACTTCATCGTTGTCTCAAGAGACGTCTCAAACGTATTGAGATTACGGTTATTAATGCCGATCAGTTGCGAGTTCAGTTTAAGGGCGCGCTCGATTTCGTCGGCGTCATGGGTCTCAATCAGGCAATCCATTCCGTAGCTCTCGGCCGCGGCGGCGAGTTCGGCGGCGAGGCCATCATCCGTGCAGGCCATGATGATGAGGATGCAGTCGGCGCCCCAGGCCCGCGCTTCCGCCACCTGATAGGGGTCGACCATGAAGTCTTTTCGGAGCACCGGAAGGCGCGTCGCCTCTCGAGCTGAGCGAAGATAGTCCGGTGCGCCCTGAAAGCTCGGCGCATCCGTGAGAACGGAAAGGCAGGCGGCGCCCCCTTCCTCATAGGCGCGGGCGAGCGCCGGCGGGTCGAAGTCGGCGCGAATGAGTCCTTTGGAGGGGCTCGCCTTCTTGATCTCAGCGATGAGGCCAAATCCGGTTTCGGACTTGCGGCGCAAGGCGTTTGCAAAGCCGCGCGTGGGGCCCGCTTCGCTCGCCAGCGCCTCGATCGCCGATAGCGGCGCGGACGCCTTGGCGCGGGCGACCTCGTCCTTCTTATAGGCGACAATGTCGTCGAGAATGCTCATCCGGCGCGTCCGTTCGATATTTCGATCAACTTCTCGAGAACGGCGCGCGCGCGGCCCTCGTCGATGGAGGCGGCGGCCATGGCGGCGCCTTCCTTGAGGTCCGCCGCGCGGTCCGCGACCATCAGCGCCGCAGCGGCGTTGAAGATGACGATGTCGCGGTAAGCGGATTTCTCGCCCGCAAGTAGCCGGCGCATAGCATCGGCGTTCTCGGCCGGATCGCCGCCCTTGAGCGCGGCGGCTGAAGCTTCGGAAATGCCGGCGTCTTCCGGCGTCACCGTGAACGTACGCACTGCGCCGTCGATGACCTCGGCGACAAAGCTGCGCCCCGTCGTCGTCAGCTCGTCAATGCCGTCTTCGCCGTGAACGACCCACGCGCGGACAGCGCCAAGCGCGAGGAGGGCGCGTGCGAGCGGTTCGACAAGGTCAGGCGAATAGACGCCCATGAGCTGGCGGCGCGCGCCGGCGGGATTGGAGAGCGGCCCGAGCGCGTTGAAGAGCGTTCTGACGCCGAGCGCGCGGCGAACCGGCGCGACATTCGCCGTCGCCTTGTGGTGGGCCGCCGCGAACATGAAGCCGACGCCTGCCTCCGCGATGCACCGCGCGATCAGGTCGGGGCCGATGTCGATCTTCACGCCCAGCGCTTCGAGGACTTCGGTCGAGCCTGACTTCGAACTTGCGGCCTTGTTTCCGTGCTTGGCGACCTGCGCGCCCGCGCCGGCAGCGACGAAAGCGGCGGCGGTCGAGACGTTGTAGGTGCCGGCGTTGTCGCCGCCTGTGCCGCAGGTATCGATCGCATTTTCAGGGGCGGGGACTTTCAGGGCGGCGGCGCGCATCGCTTCGGCGGCGGCGACGATCTCGTCGACCGTCTCCCCGCGCGCGCGGAGGGCCATGAGAAAGCCCGCCATCTCGATCTCGCTCGCTCCGCCTGTGAGCATGATGTCCATCGCGGCGCGCATTTCAGCGCGCGACAGCGCATAGCCGCTCGCGGCTTTCTCAAGGAAGGGGGTGAATGCGCTCACGACCTGGCCTTCGCCCAGCGAATGAAGTTGGAGAAGATCTCTCCGCCGAATTCGGAGGCGATGCTCTCCGGGTGAAATTGCACGCCGGCGATCGGCGCCGTCTTGTGCTGAAGCGCCATGATCTCGCCGTCGTCCGCGCTCTTGGCGGCGACTTCAAGCGAAGCGGGAAGGCTCGCCGGATCGGCGATCAGCGAGTGATAGCGCGTCGCAGTGAAGCCCTCCGGCAGGCTTTCGAAGAGACCCCCGGCGATATGGTCGATGCGGCTCGTCTTGCCGTGCATCAGCTTGCCGGCGCGCACGACCTTGCCGCCCAGTCCTTGTGCGATCGACTGCAGGCCGAGGCAAACGCCGAAGAGGGGAACTTTCGCCTTTTCCGCCGCACGCACGAGGTCGAGGCAGACGCCAGCTTCCGTCGGCGTGCAGGGGCCGGGGGAGAGCACGATCGCTTCCGGGGAGAGCGCGAGCGCCTCCGCCGCCGAGAGCGCGTCATTGCGCCGGACGTCGACCTCGTAGCCCAGTCCGCCGATCAGGTGGACAAGGTTCCAGGTGAAGCTGTCATAGTTGTCGATCAGCAGGATCATGCGTCTTCGAGAATCATGAAAAGTTCCGGCGAGACAATAGCTACAGCCTTCGCATTCGCAACCGCAGTTCCGAGGGGGATGCCCCGCAAGGATCGGGCCGGTCGCAAGCGAAAGTCATTATTCGAGGCGTGCGTCCTTGGACAGCCCGAACATGGATTTCAGAGCGCCCAGGCGAGGCGCTAAAGCTCGGGCTCGCCCTGATAACGGGCGCGTGCGCGCCCGGCGGGTGAAGGCTGAGGTCGTCAAGAAGCGCGCGGGCTATGCGGGTTACATTGCTTCATTCGTGATTGCGGCCTTCGGCGTCGCCCTTGGGGCCTCGTTCTCTTATCTCGGCGGGACGGGTGAAATCGCCTATGCGCGGGGCGAACCGGTGATGGCCTCGCTGCGCGACGGCGGGCTCGATGCGACTGGCTCGACGCTCGATCAGCGCGCGCAGATTGTTAACTTCATTCTCTCGGGCGGCGCGCCCGAGCGCCTGCCGGCGCCGGCGCCGATCATCTTTTCCGGCGGCCCGCGCATCATCATCATTTTCGACGATATGGGGCTCGACCGTGCAGCTTTCGAAGCGGTGATGCGGTTGCCCGGTCCGCTGACGCTGTCATTCCTTCCCTATGGAAAGAACATGCAGCCAATGGTCGATCGTGCGCGCAAGCGCGGCGACGCAGTGCTTCTGCACTTGCCGATGGAGCCCGCCGGCGCGCAGGATCCCGGCCCGCATGCCCTGCGCGGCGATATGCCGGCGATCACGCTCCTCAGCGAGCTCGACTGGAACCTCAGCCGGATCAAAGGCTATATCGGCGTCAACAATCACATGGGCTCGAAATTCACGCGCAATGAAGCGGCGATGAAGACGGTGCTCTCCATCATCGATGAGCGCGGACTGTTCTTTCTCGACTCCGTGACGACCGGTAAAAGCGTGGCGCGCGCGGCCGGCGGCGCCATTGGCGTGCATGTCTATGCGCGCGACGTGTTTCTCGACCCGGAGGCGGGCAAGGAAACCGTCATCGCGCAGCTTGAACAGGTTGAACGGATTGCAGTGGAGACAGGGTTTGCGGTGGCGATCTGCCATCCCCATCCCGACACGCTGGCAGTGATCGGGCCGTGGCTGACGTCAGCGCCCTCACGCGGGTTCAGGCTCGACACGGTGGCTTCCCTCGGAGCGCTTGAGAAAGCATGGTCTGCGCCGACGAAAGTCGCGCTGCGCGAATAGGCTTCAGAGAATTCAGAGGCGCGCTATTCGCCCGCCCGCTCGCCGCGGTTGAGCGCGCGGAACATCATCAGCTCGTCGCCTCGAAGGATGCCGTCATTGTCGCTGTCCATCGAGTCGAAATCGAGAAGATATTCCGAGAGATAGTCTTCGCGGCTGATGCTCGGCGCCATGCCGACCATGGTCGCGAATTTGCGCCGTGCATTGATATCGGCTTCTTCCTTAGCGCCTTCAGGGTCGAGTTCGTCAAGGAAGGCGCGATACTGGCGTTCACGCGCCGTTTCCGGCTCGTCGCTTTGCGGATCGCGCGCTTGATTCGCGCGCCATTGTTCGGCGAGCCCTGCGAATTCGTCAGCAGTCATCATGTTGTCGCGGTCTTTGTCAGCGATGACGAAGTCGAGCTTGGCCTCTTCGAACGCCTCCGTGCGGGTCAGGACCTCGCTATCGAAGGCGGACTTCAGCCGGTCGAGGGCGGAGACGCCAGCTTCGGTTTCGCGCAGCGGGTCCTTGCGGGAATAGGTCACCGTGCGTTTTTCGGTGTCGACGACTTCGCCGTTAATGGTCCGGGTGAAGGTGAAGGACTGCTGGATCTGTTGCCGGGAGTTCAGGAGGTCCGCGCTCTCGTCGGGGTTAATCTCGGCGGGGGCTTCGGGCTGGGCGGCGCCGGGCTCCTGCGCCTGTTCAAGCGGCGCGGCCTCAATTTGCGGCTCTTCAGCGTAAGCGGCTGGATTTCCAAGGAAAAGAATCGCTGTCAGGGCGCTCGCCGCCCGGATGCTGGAAACCGCCATCGTTCCTGAACTCCGTTAATTCGCCCGTTTCGCCCCAGACCCCTATGTGGGGCCTTAAAGTAAGATGTCCGCCCGGAATTGCCATACCGCTAATTACCGTTCGTTTAGGTTGAACGGCCGAGCGCGAATATTCCGTCGCAAGAAAAGATGGCGCCACGATGACGAAGCCGAGGCGTCGTTTCCGAGGGGTATTAATCCGTATACGGTTTAGGCGCGCGCCGAAACGTCGTCGGGCGGGGCGACATTGCGAGTCGGACCGAACGTCTCCTCGAAAGCGGCGCGCAAGGCGGCGTCGGCTTCATCCATCGTGACCGGCAGGCCAAGATCGACGAGGCTTGTGACGCCATAGCCGGGCGTTGCGATTCCGCAGGGCACGATGCCGCCGAAATGCGTAAGGTCAGGTTCCACATTGAATGAGATGCCATGGAAGCTCACCCAATGGCGAATGCGCACGCCGATCGCGGCGATCTTGTCTTCAAGCGGAGGCTGGCCGGGCTCGGTCCGGTCAACCCAGACGCCGACGCGATCCTCGCGCGTTTCGCCGCGCACGTTGAAAGCGGCGAGCGCTGCAATGATCCACGCCTCCAGCGCGCCGACAAAGGCGCGCACATCGCGTCCGCGCTTCGTCAGGTCCAACATCACATAAGCGACGCGCTGGCCGGGCCCGTGATAGGTGAACTGTCCGCCGCGCGAGGAGCGATAGACAGGGAACTCATCCGCATTGAGAAGATCGTCAGGCTTGGCGCTTGTGCCAGCGGTGTAAAGCGGCGGGTGCTCAAGGAGCCAGACAAGCTCTTCAGCCTCGCCCGCGCGGATCGCCGCGACGCGCGCCTCCATGAAGGCGACGGCGGCGTCATAGTCGACATAGCCGCTGGAGACGGCCCAGCCGACGGGATCGGACGCCAGCAGGTTCTTGTCGGGGGACGTTCTGGGCAAGGCTTGCAAGGCTCCGGAATGAAGGGCTCACCCGGTAGATAGGGCGCCTTTCCGGAAAAGCTAAGCGCTGCGGCGCCGAAGGCGCTGCTCGCTCAACATTTTATGAGGAACCGGATCTAAAAAATGGTGCGGTCGAGAAGACTCGAACTTCCACGGGTTGCCCCACAGCGACCTCAACGCTGCGCGTCTACCAATTCCGCCACGACCGCACGCCGGATTCAACGGAAGCGGGGGGATAGCAGACCCGTATGGGCCTGTGAAGCCCCGATGACGGCCTTTCGTGGGGGATTTTGCGCTTATTTCAGCGCCCGCAAGGTCGCGTTCGCGGCCATGTCGGCGACTTCGTCGCGGGAGACGGGCCCCTTGGGGCGGAACCAGGTGTGCGTCCAGTTGAGCATGCCGAAATAGAGCATCACTTCGGCCCTGAGGCGCGGCTTGTTTTTCGCCGCTTCCGGAGCGGCGCCGGCGAGCAGCGATTCGACATATTCGATCAGCGAGCGCTGCTTCTGCACGATCTCGTCACGCTGCGCTTCAGGCAGGCTGTTCAGCTCGTAGAGGAGAACCTTCTGCTTGAAGGCCGCGCCCGTATAGCGCGTCAGGAGAAGACGGGTGAACGCCCTAAAGCCTTCTTCGCCGACTGCGCCGCTCTCACGGATTTCATCCGCGACCGCGAGCAGCTCTTCCATGTGGCCCGCCATCAGGTCGTAGAGGATCGCCTCCTTCGACGGGTAGTAATGATAGATGAGCGACTTCGAGACTTCGCAGGCCTCTGCAAGGCTCGACAGGGAAGCGCCGGCGAAGCCGTCGCGAGCGAAGAGCTGCGCCGCCTTCTCCATGATGAGATTGCGCTTCTCGTCGTAGTCGGCGGCCTTGGTTCTCGCCACGGGCCCCCGCCTGCCTAATCTTCTACGACCATAAGAGTGACGAGGTCCTTCGCGAAGGACATGATGTCCTTGCCGGCGGCGCGGTTTTCCGGCGAGGCCATCGCCGCGTCGAAAGTCGGCTTATCGGCGAAGTGCATTTCCGCGATCATGAAATAAGCTGGCTCGCCGCCCATGGGGGCGCCGATCGCCTTGTTGATCACTGCTTTCGCAAGGCCGGGGATCTTCTTCACGAGCGGAATGTGGACTTCCTCATAGTGCTTCATGAAGGCGTCGAGATCCGCCGGCTTCTTGTAGAGCGCGAGGAGCTTGATCATCCTACTTCCCTGCCTTTCTGAGATCCCGGATTCGGGCCGCCTTGCCGAGCGAGCGCGGCACGCCGCCCGGCGGAACGACCTCGACGCGGATCGAGACGCCGATGAATTGCTTGATTCGATGCTGAAGCGAGCGGGCGGCCTTGCCGTCCGGATCAATATCGTCGCCTTCGCGGGCTTCGACATAGACTTTCAGCTCGTCCATCCGGCCCGGGCGCGAGATTTCGAGGATGTAGTGCGGCGCAAGGCCGGGCGTTGCGAGGATGTGCTCCTCGACCTGGCTCGGGAAGACGTTGACGCCGCGGATGATGAGCATGTCGTCGTCGCGGCCTGAAATGCGCTCAAGGCGGCGCATCGTGCGGGCCGTACCGGGCAGGAGCCGGGTAAGGTCGCGTGTGCGATAGCGGATGACGGGCGTCGCTTCCTTGCTCAGCGAGGTGAAGACAAGTTCGCCAAGTTCGCCTTCCGGCATCACTTCGCCCGTCTCCGGGTTGATGATCTCCGGATAGAAATGGTCTTCCCAGACGGTGAGACCGTCTTTCGTTTCGACGCATTCATTGGCGACGCCGGGGCCCATGACTTCCGAGAGGCCGTAAATGTCGACGGCGTCGATCGCGAAGGCTTCCTCGATCTCGGCGCGCATCGCATCCGTCCACGGTTCGGCGCCGAAAATGCCGATCTTGAGGGAGGATTTGCGCGGGTCGATATTCTGCTTACGGAATTCGTCGAGGATCGCGAGCATATAGCTCGGCGTCACCATGATGATGTCCGGCTCGAAATCGCAAATGAGCTGAACCTGCTTTTCAGTCTGGCCGCCCGACATCGGGATGACGGTGCAGCCGAGCGCTTCCGCGCCGTAATGCGCGCCGAGGCCACCGGTGAAAAGGCCGTAGCCATAGGCGACGTGAACCTTCATGCCCGGGCGCCCGCCCGCTGCGCGGATCGAGCGCGCGACCATCGAGCCCCAGGTCTCAAGGTCCTTCTTCGTATAACCGACGACAGTCGGCTTGCCGGTCGTGCCTGACGATGCGTGGACCCGCACGACGTTTTCGCGAGGCGTCGCGAAAAAGCCGAACGGATAGGCGCGGCGCAAATCGTCCTTCACGGTGAACGGAAACTTCGCAAGGTCCGCGAGTGTCTGGAGTTCTTCCGGTTTTACGCCCGCTGCATCGAACGAAGCGCGATAATGCGCCGAGTTTTCATAAGCGTGGCGTACGGACCATTTCATCCGTTCGAGCTGCAGCGCGGAGAGTTCTTCGCGCGTCAGCTTTTCGCCGTCATCGAGGGAAGGTGCGTAGTTCGCTTGCGCCATTATTCCGTTCCTAGATTGCGTTCATGGTCAGGAGATCATAGCTCGCAACGGCGTCGCCATTCTGGTTAGTAACGGCCACATCCCAGCGAACTTCGCCATATTCGTCATTGCGCTTCTTCTTCGCTTTTGCGGTAAGACGAACCTTGATCGTATCGCCCGGCGAAACCGGCGTCAGGAAGCGTAGCTCATCAAGGCCGTAATTGGCGAGAACAGGACCCGGCGCCGGATCGACGAAGAGGCCCGCTGCGAAGGAGAGAATGAGATAGCCGTGCGCGACCCGGCCGGGGAAGAACGGGTTGGCGGCGGCGGCTTCCTCGTCCATGTGCGCGTAGAAAGTGTCGCCGGTGAAGTGCGCGAAATGCTCGATATCGTCGAGAGTGATCGTGCGCTCAGCGGTCTCGATCGTCTTGCCGATCTCAAGCTCGCCGAATTTGAGGCGGAAGGGATGCGGCGGCGTCGCCTGATATTTCGAACCTTTGACCCAGGCGCCCGTGACGCCGGTGAGAATGTCCGGCGAGCCCTGAATGGCCGTGCGCTGCATATAATGCATCACGCCGCGAATGCCGCCTAGTTCTTCACCGCCGCCGGCGCGGCCGGGGCCGCCATGAACGAGGACGGGAAGGGGCGAGCCATGGCCCGTCGATTCCTTGGCGCTGTCGCGGTTGATGACGGCGATACGGCCATGGAAGGCGCCGGCGCCAAGCACGAATTCGCGTGCCGTCGCCGGATCATAGGTGAAGAGCGACATGACGAGCGAGCCTTCGCCTTTCCGGCAAAGCTCAATCGCATCATCGAGCGATTTATACGGCATCAGGGTCGAGACGGGGCCGAAGGCTTCGACCGAATGCACCTTATGCGCCGCCCACGGATCATCGCAGCGCAGGAGTACAGGCGAAATGAAAGCGCCTTGTTTCGCCTTGTCGCCGAGAATGCTCACTTCTTTCGGGTCGCCGAAGACGATCTTCGCTTCGGCGGCGAGCTCGGCGACTTTCGCGCGCACATCGGCGCATTGCGCGGCGCTGACGAGCGCGCCCATGCGGACCTCTTCAAGCGCCGGGTCGCCGACGGAGATTTTGGAGAGCCTGTCCGCGAGCGCGGCCTGCGCGGCGTCCATCAGGCTTTGCGGCACGAGGGCGCGGCGGATCGCCGTACACTTCTGGCCCGCTTTCACTGTCATTTCGCGCACGACTTCCTTGATGAAGAGGTCGAACTCGGGCGAGTCCGCCGTCGCGTCCGGCGCGAGCACAGAGGCGTTGAGCGAATCCTGTTCGGCGACGAAGCGGACGCCTTCTTTCAGGACACGCGGATGGCTCTTCAGCTTGTTGGCCGTCGAAGCCGAGCCTGTGAAGGAGACGATATCCTGCCCCGTGAGGTGATCGAAGAGATCGCCTGTGCCGCCGACGATCAACTGAACCGCGCCTTCGGGCAGGCGACCCGTTTCGATCATGATGCGGAAGGCCGCTTCACAGAGATAGGCCGTCGCCGTCGCCGGTTTCACGATAGCCGGAACGCCGGCGAGCAAGGTCGGGGCGAGCTTTTCGAGCATGCCCCAGACAGGGAAGTTGAACGCGTTGATGTGCACGGCCGCGCCGCGCATCGACGTATAAACGTGCTGGCCGAGGAAGGTGCCGTTGCGCGAAATCTGCTCGCTCGCGCCGTCGACATAGATCGTATCGTTCGGGAGTTCGCGGCGCCCCTTCGACGAGAAGGAAAAGAGCGTGCCGGCGCCGCCTTCAATGTCGATCCACCCGTCTTTGCGCGTCGCGCCGGTGTGTTCGTTGAGCGCGTAGAGTTCTTCCTTGCGGTCCATAATCGCCGTCGCAAGGTCTTTCAGAATATAGGCGCGCTCATGGAACGTCAGCTTGCGGAGCGCCGGGCCGCCGACATTGCGGGCGTGATCGAGCATCGCCTTGAAATTGACGCCGGAAGAACTCGTGGCGGCGACTTTTTCGCCGGTCACGGCTGAGGCGATTTCGGCGAGGCCGTCTTTTCCTTCAACCCATTTGTCGGCGACATAGTTTTTGAGAATGGCGATGGTCATTGGCGGCTCCTTCAGAAATTCAAAAAATTCTCGCCGTCATCCTGAACAAGCGCCGCAAAGCGGCGCGCAGATTCAGGACCCAGGGCGTATGCGCTCGGCGCATCGGGCATTGGGTCCCGTATCTGCGCAGCAGCACTGTGCGCTGCAGCGCGCACGGGATGACGAATATTGAGGCTTTGAGAGCGCAATGTCACCGGCCCTTGAAGCTCGGCTTGCGCTTGTTGAGGAAGGCGTCGACGCCTTCGCGATAATCTTCCGAACGGCCAAGCTCGCGCATGCGGTCGCGTTCGAGGTCGAGTTGTTCGTCGAGCGGGCGCGTGAAGGCGGTGCGGATGAGCTTCTTCGTTTCGGCAAGGCCGCGCGTTGGAGCGTTTGCGAACTTCGTCGCCAGCGCGTCTGCGTCTTCCGCGAGCTTCTCGTCGTCGACGCACTTCCAGATGAGGCCCCAATCGGCGGCGACTTCTGCGCTCACGGGATCGCCGGTGAGCGCAAGCCCTAACGCGCGCGCCTGGCCGACCAGCCTTGCAAGCACCCATGAGCTGCCTGAATCCGGGACGAGGCCGATATTCGCGAAGGACATGATGAACTTCGCCGACTTTGCGGCGAGTACGATGTCGCATGCGAAAGCGAGCGAGGCGCCTGCGCCGGCGGCGACGCCATTCACGGCGCAGACGACCGGCATCGGCAAAGAAGTCAGTCGGCGAATGAGCGGGTTGTAGCGTTTCTCAACCGACTCGCCGAGGTCCGGCGCTTCGCCGCCCGGCGTCACGGCGCGATCCGAAAGGTCCTGCCCAGCACAGAAGCCGCGGCCTGCGCCGGTGATAAGAAGCGTACGGACGGATTTATCCGCTTCAATCTCGTCGAGAGCAGCCTGCAGCTCGCCATGCATCTGAACGGTGAAAGAATTGAGACGGTCGGGCCGGTTCAGCGTCAGGCGCGCAGCGCCGTCGGCGATAGAAAAGAGAATGGTCTCGAAGGCCATGCGCTTCGCCGCCTCTTCGGGCGACCTCCCTGGGATTTGACGTTTTTCTCAAATTGCAATCCGCGCGGCAGTAATATAATTGAACGATCAGTCGGTCAATTAAGAGAGGCCCAGCTTTTTTCGATGGCAGGTGATAAAGATAAAGACGCGCTCGCGCTGGCGATCGCCAAGCGTCTCAACCAGTTAGAGGGCACCGCGCCCGTCTGGGATTTGAAGCTGGAAGACGCAGGCGAGGGCTGGGCGCGCACATCCATGCTCATACGCGATGATATGCTCAACGGGCTCAGGACTGCGCATGGGGGCATGATATTCGCGCTCGCCGACACCGCCTTCGCCTATGCCTGCAATTCGCGCAATGTCGCGACTTTCGCCCAATCAGCGACAATTTCATTTCTGAGCGCCGGAAAGCCCGGCGAAAAGCTCACCGCTACGGCGCGCGAGGATGCTGCGGTCGGACGCACGGGCGTCTATACCGTCAGCGTCACCGGAGAAGACGGGCGCGTCGTCGCCATTTTTACGGGCCTTTCCCGCACGGCGGGCGGCCCGGTCATCGAAACCGCCTGATTGCGGAAAATAAGTTTGCGAGGAACAAAGAATGTCTGAAGCCTTTATCTGCGACGCCATCAGAACGCCGATCGGCCGTTACGCCGGAGCTCTCTCAGCGGTGCGTACGGACGATCTCGCCGCGATCCCGCTAAAGGCGATCAAGGACCGTAATCCGGGCATCGACTGGGACGCTGTTGACGATGTCGTCTTCGGCTGCGCCAATCAGGCGGGCGAAGACAACCGCAATGTCGCGCGCATGGCCGCGCTGCTCGCAGGTCTTGGCGAGAAAGTTCCGGGCTCGACCGTCAACCGCCTTTGCGGCTCCGGCATGGATGCGGTGACGATCGCCGCGCGCGCGATCAAGGCGGGCGAAGCGGAACTCATCATCGCTGGCGGCGTTGAATCGATGTCGCGCGCGCCCTTCGTGATGGGCAAAGCGGACACGGCTTTCTCGCGCAGCGCCGAAATTTTCGACACGACGATCGGCTGGCGATTCGTCAATCCGCTCCTGAAAGCGCAGTACGGCATCGATTCCATGCCTGAAACGGCGGAGAACGTCGCCGAAGACTTCAACATTTCGCGCGAAGACCAGGACGCATTCGCCATGCGTTCGCAGGCGCGCGCCTCGAAAGCGCAGGCGAATGGCCGCCTCGCGGCTGAAATCGTTCCGGTGACGATCCCGCAGCGCAAGGGCGATCCGGTGATCGTGGACCGCGACGAGCATCCGCGCGAGACGAGCCTTGAAACGCTCGCGAAGCTCAAACCCTTCGTCAAGAAAGATGGTGTCATCACCGCGGGCAACGCGTCTGGCGTCAATGATGGCGCCGCCGCGCTCATCGTCGCATCGGAAGCGGCGGTGAAGAAATACGGCCTCACGCCGCGCGCGCGCTTCATCGCCGGCGCCGTCGTCGGCGTGCCCCCGCGCATTATGGGCATCGGCCCTGCGCCCGCCTCAAAGCGCGTGCTCGCGAAAGCTGGCCTTGCGATTTCGGCGATGGACGTCATCGAAATCAACGAGGCCTTCGCCTCGCAATCGCTCGCGACCCTTCGCGAGCTCGGCCTTCCCGATGATGGCGAGCACGTGAACCCGAATGGCGGCGCGATTGCGCTTGGTCACCCGCTCGGCATGTCCGGCGCGCGCCTCGTCCTCACCGCGATCGAAGAACTCCATCGCCGCTCGGCGCGCTATGCGCTCTCGGCGATGTGCATCGGCGTCGGGCAGGGCATTTCGAGCATTGTCGAGCGGGTTTAGACTCCGCGACGTTGATCAAAATTGAAAGCCGGATGCGATGCATCCGGCTTCTTTTTTAGATTCCATTACTGAGATTTCCGGCTAGTCCAGATCGGACTGCGCCTTCTCCAACTGCCGACGGTTCAAATCATCCGCCACTTCGTCATTCGGCGCGGGCTCGCCCGGCTTGTAGATGTGAAGATCGGTTTCGTCGGTCGATGCGTCGTTCATCGGCGCGTCGACTTCGACGGGCGCGCTATCGGTGTCGTCTGCAACGACTTCGACGGCTGTCTCTTCGATTGGCTCGACAGCGGGAGCTTCAGGCGCGACACTGGCGCCCTGTTCCGGATCGAGTGGCGCTTCGGACGCGATTGGCGGCGTCTCCATCGGCGCTTCCCCACCTTCAGGCATTTCTTCGCTGGCAGGAGCTTCCTCCGGCGCGGGCGTTTCGTCTGAAATGGGCTCAGCATCGAGAACGCGTGACGGCTCCGGCGAGTTGAGCGGCTCAAGTTCCGCGACCATCGGATTCGGCCGGAGGTCGAGATTGGCGCCCGTTCCGGCGTCAATGCCGACCCCGACAAGTCCGCCAATGAGTGCGTTGCCCGCGCCAGCGGCGAGACCGCCGCCCGACAGTTCAGGCTTCAGCAATGCGGAAGCCGGCTTGTAGCCTTCGAGCGCGAAATCCACCCGCCATGTGCGCTTGCGTTTGAGCTCAAGCTCGCACGGCGTCACGCAATTATAAGGCCCCATCTTGTCTTTGCTGATCGATTCCGCGGTGACGTCCGCGCCGGACGGCGTGCTTTCGAACCTCGCCGTATCGTCAGTTCCTCGCACGACCGTCGCGCACGAGCATAGAAGCAGCGCAGGCGCTGCAAGCAAGAAAAATCGCATGTGATATTACCCCTCAATCCCCATTGCATCTTGCCTGTATTAAGCGCGGGCGCAAGAGGACGGGGTATATGTAAGTATTGTGACGTAGAGGGGCGGTGGTTGTTCTCCGTGGAGGCGAAGACGCCTTTATTCAAATCGCGTCAATCGCGCCTCGCGCCGCATCTCTCAGCGCCTGTTCAGGCGCATTCGCTTTGACGAGAACCCGAAGGCCGAAATAGGCGGCGGTAAGCTGCGCCGCTTTCGCTTCGCGCTTTCGAGGGCTCCTGTCATAGGGCGGAGAGGCGGCGAGGGCGTCCGCGAACATTGCGCGCACCCGGTTCATTGCGGCTTCGACCGCTTCTCGTGAGCGCGCATCGAGCGGCGCCTGGTCGACGGCGGCGTTGCAGAGGAAACAGCCGCGACGGTCACCGCCGATCAGCGCGTCGTCGATCGCGTGATTGAAGAGGCGCGTAAAGCGCGCGCGGGCCGGGCCTTCAGCAAGGAGCGGCGCTGATCCGGCGATTTCATTGTCCTCATAGTGTTGGAGCGCGCTCAGATACATGCCGCGCTTATCGCCATAGAGCCGGTAGAGGCTTTGCTTTTTGAGGCCCGTCGCATCCTCAAGATCCTGCATGGAGGCGCCTTCATAGCCTTTGGCCCAGAAGGCGTTTTTGATTGCGTCGAGCGCTGCGTCCGGTTCGAACTCTCTGGGTCTCGCCATGGCCGAAGACCTCCTCTCGCTTTCGTTACGGACCGTGTAGTCCGTTTGAATGGACGGACCGGTCCGTAATTATATATGGCTTCCATCGATACGCAGCAAGCGCCGCCGGAACTGGCGGCCGGAAACCAGAAGCAAGAAGCCAGCAAACAGAAAAAGGAGACTACCGATGTCCAGATTGCGCCAGCTCGCCGACAATGAAGCGACCCCCGCCGCCGCCGACCTCTTCTCGGCGATCAAGGGCAAAGTCGGTTTCGTGCCCAATCTCTACCGCGTCACCGGGAACCAGCCGGCGGTTCTCGCAGGCCTTCTCGGCCTCGGCGATGCGCTCGGCAAAGGATCGTTCGATGCGAAGACGCGCGAGGCGATCGCGCTCGCCGTCGCCGGCGCCAATGAGTGCGATTACTGCGCCTCTGCGCACAGCGCGATTTCCAAAGGCCTGAAAGTCGATCAGGCGGAAATCACGGCGCGCCTCCACGGCGCTTCTGCGGAACCGCGGCTGAATGCGATCCTGAAGCTCGCCGTCGCGATTGTGAATGCGCGCGGGCGCGTGGCCGATGCGGATCTCGCTGCGGCGCGCGAGGCCGGTCTCGATGATGCAGCCATCGTCGAAACTATCGGCAATGTCGTCGCGAACATCTTCACGAACTATCTCAACCATGTCGCCGACACGGAGATCGACTTTCCGGCCGTAAAAGCGAAAGCCGCGTAGACATTCTTCGCACCAGCTTCGAAACGTGGGCCGGGCGCGTGAGCGCCCGGTCTTTCTATTGCGCCCCGCCAAACGTCGCGACGATCATCCACACGCCAATGAGCGCGAAGACGGCCGCTGCGGCGATCCGCACATAGTTGAGCGGCACGACGCGCGTCACCGCTTCGCCAAAGTAAACGGCGGGAACATTCGCGGCCATCATGCCGATCGTCGTGCCGAGCGTGACGAGCGGGATATTGTGAAACTGCGCGGCGAGGAGGGACGTCGCGATCTGCGTCTTGTCGCCGATTTCGACGAAGAAGAAGGCGATCAGCGTCGTCAGGAAGACGCCGCCATGCGAGCGGGAGGCCGCCTCGTCATCTTCCTTGTCCGGAATAAGCGCCCAGCCCGCCATGGCGATGAAGGCGGCGCCGACAATGATCTGGAAGAGCTTTCCGTTCAGCCATTCCGCGATCAGATAGCCGATGCTCGCCGCCGCGGCGTGATTGAGAAGCGTCGCGGCCAGAATGCCGAGCACGATGGGAACGGGTTTGCGAAATTTTGCGGCGAGAACGATCGCGAGCAATTGCGTCTTGTCGCCGATCTCCGCGATCGCGACCATCGCGGCTGATACGAAAACCGTTTCCATAAAATTCCTCGGGGGCCGGTTAGCTGACACGACGACGCGCCGCCTCCATCGGCCCCTTAAGCCGGAAGCGGTCGTCGTCGGTCTCGCCAATCCGAACCTTTAACGGTTCGCCGCCAGCGCCATGGATGTTTCCCGAAGGATCGACCCAAGTTTGTTGACGCGGGCTCCGCTCAAAGCGGACGGCTACTCCCCGAACGCGAGGCGAGGTGTGGCGGCAAGCGCGCGCGGCGTCAAGATCGGCCGAAATTGAATAGGCGGAATTAGTTGACCGCTCGGTCGGTTTATTCTATATGAACCCTGCAGGGCGATTCCGCCTGCAATGCGCAAGCGCGATTCCGGAGGAAGCTGATGTACGCCCAGATGGTGAAGTCGACCGGCGAACGCCCGAAGACGCTCGACGAGATGACGCCCGAGGAACGCGCCTTCCAGACGCGCATCGATGCGGACATCAAGATCGAGCCGAAAGAGTGGATGCCGGAAGGCTATCGCAAGACGCTCATCCGCCAGATTTCGCAGCACGCCCATTCCGAGGTCGTCGGCCAATTGCCTGAGGGCAACTGGATCAACCGCGCGCCGACGCTCGACCGCAAGGCGATCCTCATCGCCAAGGTGCAGGACGAAGCGGGCCACGGCCTCTATCTCTATTGCGCGGCGGAAACGCTCGGCGTGTCGCGCGACGAACTCATTCAGCAACTTCTGACCGGCAAAGCGAAGTATTCGTCGATCTTCAATTATCCGTCGCTCACCTGGGCGGATATCGGCGCGATCGGTTGGCTCGTCGATGGCGCCGCGATCATGAACCAGGTCCAGCTTCAGCGCTGCTCCTACGGCCCTTACAGCCGCGCGATGATCCGCATCTGCAAGGAAGAAAGCTTCCACCAGCGCCAGGGCTACGACATCATGATGGCGCTGATGCGCGGCAGCCCGGAGCAGCAGGAAATGGCGCAGGACGCGCTGAACCGCTGGTGGTGGCCGTCGCTGATGATGTTCGGTCCGTCGGATGCGGACTCCGTTCACTCAGCGCAATCGATGGCGTGGAAAATCAAGCCGGTCGGCAATGACGAACTGCGCCAGCGCTTCGTCGACCAGACCGTTCCGCAAGCTGAATTTATCGGCCTCAAGGTTCCGGACCCGGAAGTCAAATGGAACGAGGAGCGGGGCCATTATGATTTCGGCGAAATCGATTGGGAAGAATTCTACCGCGTGCTGAAAGGCGAGGGGCCGTGCAATCGCGAACGCATGGCTGCGCGTCAGAAGGCGTGGGATGACGGTGAATGGTTCCGCGAGGGGCTGATGGCGCACTCGAAAAAGCGCGCCGCCAAGAAACTCGCAGCGGAGTAACAAATTCATCCTTCGAGGCTCGCTTGAGCGAGCTCCTCAGGATGAGGCTGAAGCCAAATTTGAATCCCTCATCTTGAGGCGCCCGCCAAAGGCGGGCTTCCTAAGGATCGAGAAAAGGACGGGAGTAGGAGACATCAATGTCGAACGAATGGCCGCTTTGGGAAGTTTTCATTCGCGGGCAGCACGGGCTTGCGCACCGGCATGTCGGCAGCCTGCACGCGCCGGACGCGGAAATGGCGATCAATAACGCTCGCGACGTCTATACGCGCCGCAATGAGGGCGTTTCGATCTGGGTCGTGAAGGCGTCGGACATTTCGGCGAGCGCGCCGAGCGATAAAGGTCCGCTCTTCGAGCCGTCGAACTCGAAGATCTACCGCCACCCGACCTTTTACGACATCCCCGAAGAAGTCGGACACATGTAATGAACGATAACCCGACCATCGAATTCGCCCTGCGCATGGGCGACAACTGCCTTATCCTCGCGCAACAGGTTGGCGCGTGGTGCGGCCATGCGCCGGTCGTCGAGGAAGACATTGCATTCGCCAATGTCGCGCTCGACCTCATCGGCCAGACGAAACTCTGGCTCGGTTACGCCGGCGAACTTGAAGGCAAGGGGCGCAGCGCGGACGATCTCGCTTTCCTGCGCGACGTTCGCCAGTTCCGCAATTGCCTGCTCGTCGAGCAGCCGAACGATGAATTTGCAAAGGCGTTGATGCGCCAGTTCCTCTTCGACGCCTGGCATCACCCGATGCTGACGGCGCTGACGAAGTCGAGCAATGCGCGCATCGCCGAGATTGCGGAGAAGTCCGTCAAGGAAGTCTCCTATCATCTCGAACGCTCGCACGATCTCATCACGCGTCTTGGCGACGGCTCGCCAGAGAGCCACGCGAAGATGCAGGAAGCGCTTAACGATCTCTGGCGTTTCACCGGCGAACTGATGACGCCGGACAGCGTCGACGAAGCGCTGGCGGCCGATGGCGCTGCGCCTGAACTTTCGGACATTCAGGCCGAGTACACGGCCTACATGCGCAGCGCGCTCGAGGAAGCAACGCTCGTGGCGCCTGAAAAGGTCCACATGTATCAGGGCGGCAAGACGGGCGTTCACACCGAAAAGCTCGGCCACCTCGTCGCCGAAATGCAATGGATGCAGCGGGCCTACCCGGGCCTCAAGTGGTAGCGACATGAGCGCCCTCGCGACGAAACCTTCGACAGACGATGTCTGGGGCTGGCTCGAGGAAGTGCCGGACCCGGAGATCCCGGCGGTCTCCGTCGTCGATCTCGGCATCGTCCGCGACGTCGAGTGGAAGGGCGGCACGCTCGTCGTCACCGTGACGCCGACTTATTCCGGCTGCCCGGCGACGTCTTTCATCTCGCGCGCGATTGAAATGGCGATCCGCGCGCGGGGCATTGACGATCTCAAGATGGAGACGCGGATCTCGCCTGCGTGGACGACCGACTGGATCAGCGACGCAGGCCGCGAGAAACTCCGCGAATTCGGCATCGCGCCGCCAGTCGGGGGCGCTGCCTCCTGCGCCGGCGCGCTCAAGGTTCCGCCAGTCGTGACGTGCCCGCGTTGCGGTTCGACGCATACGGAACGTGTAAGCCAGTTTGGCTCGACGCCATGCAAGGCGAGCTATCGTTGCCTCGATTGCCTGGAGCCTTTCGACTACTTCAAGAGTTTCTGATTTTTTCAACCGAGCAGACGCATCATGGCCCATTTCTACCCTCTCAGTGTGACTGATATCCGCCGCGAGACGCGTGATTCCGTCGTCGTGACGCTTGAGCCGCGGGCGGAAGACCGCGCCGATTTCAATTTCATTCAAGGTCAGTACCTGACCTTCCGCAGGAAGTTCGACGGCGAAGAGCTGCGCCGGTCCTATTCGATTTGCGCGGGACGCGATGAAGGCGTTTTGCGCGTCGGTATCAAAAAGGTCGCAGACGGATGGTTTTCAAGCTGGGCGAATGATGAGCTGAAAGTCGGGGACACGCTTGAAGCGATGAAGCCTATGGGCGCCTTCCACGTTCCGCTCGAACCGGAGCGCGCGCGCCATTATCTCGGTTTCGCCGGCGGCAGCGGCATTACGCCGGTCATCAGCATCATCAAAACGGTTCTGAAAGAAGAACCGCAAGCGACGTTCACGCTCGTCTATGGCAACCGTTCGGCCAACGCGATCATGTTCCGCGAAGAGCTTGAAGACCTCAAAAACGAGTATATGGGCCGGCTTAACATCATCCATATTCTCGAAACGGAAGCCGATATCGACCTCTTCAGCGGACTCCTGACGCGTGAAAAGTGCGACGCGCTGTTCGGGCGCTGGGTGAATGTCGCGGGCGCCGATGTCGCGTTCATCTGTGGCCCCGAACCGATGATGCTGACGATCGCAGAGGCGCTGAAGGCGCACGGGCTGCCGGAGAACAAGATCAAGTTCGAGCTCTTCGCTTCTGCGCGACCCGGAAAGGCGAAGAAAGAAACCGCCAATGGCAAGGCCGCTGCGTCAGGCGCGACCTGTCAGGCGACGATCATCATGGATGGCATCCGCCGCACCGTCGAAATGCCAAAGACCGGCCAGTCCGTTCTTGAAGCGGCGATCGCCGCCGGGCTCGACGCGCCTTTCGCCTGCAAGGCGGGCGTCTGCTCGACCTGCCGGGCGAAAGTCATCGAAGGCGAGAGCGAGATGGAAGCGAACTACGCCCTTGAAGATTACGAAGTCGAGCGCGGTTACGTGCTCACCTGCCAGTGCCACCCGTTGAGCGACAAAATCGTCGTCGACTACGATCAGTGAGGGCGCCATGAGCGAAGATGCTGCGATCCTCGACTACCTCGCCAAAGGCGGGAAACTGACATCGCCGGACAATGCGCCGTCGCGCTATCGCGCCGAACTGATGCGCGTCATGGCGAGCTTCGTTGACTCCGAACTTGCTGGCGCTGCCGGCTTCGCAGACCTCATCAACGAAGCGCCAGGTATCGGCGAGAAGACGGCCGCCGCACGGATCGTTCTTGAAAAGATTGATCACGCCGTGCGCGTGCTCGACATCATGGGCGAATTCGGCGCGAACATTGCGCGTTACCAATCCGTGCACCCGTGGGCGTCGCGGATCGGGCGTCACGAAGATATCGGCGCGACGCGACGCGAAGGCGACATGCGCCTCAACGTTTTCCACTATCCGCTCGAAGGTTGGACGGACGCGGTGACGATGAACGTCCTTATGGGGCGCGCCACCGTCATTCAGCTCACGGAACTTGCGCGCTGCTCCTATCAGCCGCTTGCTGAGGCGTTTCAATCGATCCTTCCGGAAGAGGCGCGTCACGCCGAGCTTGGGGAGGAGGGGCTGCTGCGGCTCGCCGCCAGCGGCGTCGGCGCGAAGAAGGCGATCCGCGAGTCTGTCGACTACTGGCGCCCGCGCGTCGCTGCGAGCTTCGGCGGGGCGGATTCTCCGCGTTTCGCCATGCTGAAACGCTTCGGCCTGCGCCATAACCCGAACGACGCGCTCTTGACCGAGTGGAGCGCTTCGGTCGATCAATGCCTCTCGAAAATCGACGCGTAGCGCCGCCGGGCGCTGCGCGTGGCGGAAATCCGGGACAGGCAAGAGCGACATGTTGAATGAAACGATCATCGTCGGCGTGTGCGGAGCCGGCGCGATGGGCGCCGGCATTGCGCAAGTCGCAGCACAGGCAGGCCACAGAGTGGTCGTGCTCGACCAGAACGACGAAGCGCTGGGGCGCGGGCGCGCCGTCGTCGCAAAAGGTGCGGAAGCGCTTCTGAAGCGCGGCAAGATTTCTGAAGACGAAGCGAAAGCGCTCAACGCGCGCGTTGAGTGGACGACGGATGTCGCAGCGCTCGGCGATTGCGGTCTCATCATCGAGGCGATCATCGAACGCGCGGACGCCAAGCAGGGCCTCTTCGCCAAACTCGAAGAAGCGACGGGCGGGCGCGCTGTGCTCGCGACGAACACATCGTCGCTGTCGGTTACGAGCCTTGCGGCGAGCCTCAAGCGGCCGAAAGCATTCATGGGGCTGCACTTCTTCAACCCCGCGCCCGTGATGAAGCTTGTCGAAGTCGTCTGCGGCATGGAGACGGATCAGGCGCTCGCCGACGAGGCGCTGAAGCTGATGGAAGGCTGGGGCAAGGTCGCCGTGAAAGCGCGCGATGTTCCCGGCTTCATCGTCAACCGCGTCGCGCGGCCCTATTACGGCGAAGGCTGGCGCGCGTTTGAAGAAGGCGCGGCTGACCCCGCGAGCCTCGATTTTCTCTATCGCGATCTTGCGGGCTTCCGCATGGGTCCCTTCGAACTCGGCGACCTTATCGGACACGACATCAACACGGCGGCGGCGAAGTCGGTCTACGATTCTTATTTCGGCCGCACGCGGTTCGTTCCCTCTCTCGCGCAAGGCCAGCTCGCTGCGGCGGGCATGCTCGGCCGCAAGACGGGCAAGGGCGTTTACGATTATTCGGAAGGCGCGAGCGCGCCAGCGCCCGCCTTCGCCGATGGTGTCGATAAGCCATCCGCGACGGTGCGCCTTTCATCGGGCGCGGAAGCCCTGAAGGCGCTTCTCGCGGCCGCCGGCGTTCCTTATGCGGAGGATAAGGCTCTTCCAGCCGGCTATGCGGAACTCGATGGCGTGCTTATCGGCTTTACGTGTGGGCGCACGGCGAGCGACCTTCGTGCGGAATTTGGCAAGCGCTTCGCGCTGATTGACTGGGTGCGCGATGCGAAATCCGCTAGCGCGCTCGGGCTCGCCGGGTGCTGCAATGGCGCGCGCAAGGCGGGCCTTGCTTTCGCGGCGCTGTGCGGGAAGAGGGCGATCATCCTGAAAGACAGGCCGGGTCTCGTCGTTTTCCGCACGCTCTTGCAGCTTGCGAACTGCGCTGGCGACGCCGTGCGCGATCTCGTCGCCGAGGCAGAGTCGATCGACCGCGCGATGATCAACGGCGTCAACTATCCCTTCGGGCCGATGGCCTGGGCGAAGGAGTTCGGCTTCGCTCGCGTCGTCGCGGCGCTCGATGCGATTGCGGATGAAACGGGCGAAGCGCTCTATCGCCCATCCGAAGCGCTGCGCGCGCTTGCGAGGAATGAATAATGACAGCGGAAGAAGAACACGAACTCCTCATCGAAGCGCCGGCGCCGGGCGTCAGGCTGCTTCGGCTCAACCGGCCAATGAAGCGCAATGCGCTTGCGACGCCTTTGCTGCGCCTCATCGCCGATGCGCTCGCTGCAGGCGATGAAGACCCGAGCGTGCGCGCTTTCGTCATCACCGGCGGCGACAAGATTTTCGCGGCAGGCGCCGACATCAACGAGATGGCCCCGAAGCAGGCGCCGGATTCGCTCGCCGATGTTCGGCCCCTTCTATGGGCGCGTATCCGCAAGACTCGCAAGCCCATTGTCGCGGCGGTTGAAGGCTGGTGCCTTGGCGCCGGGAACGAGCTGCTTCTTTGCTGCGATATCGCCGTCGCTTCTTCATCGGCGAAGTTCGGCCAGCCCGAAACCAATCTCGGCATCATTCCGGGCGCCGGCGGCGGGGCGACTCTTGCGCGCATTGTCGGGCGCTCGCGCGCGATGAAAATGGTGCTGACGGGCGCCGCCATCACGGCGGAAGAAGCGCTTTCCTACGGGCTCATCGCCGAAATCTCCGCGCCTGAAAAAGCGACGGAGCGCGCAATCGAGCTCGCAGGCGAAATCGCCGTGCGCGCGCCGCTCGCCATGCAGCAGGCGAAAGCCGTCGTCAACGCGGCCTTCGACATGCCGCACGACGCGCATCTCGCCTTCGAGCGTCAGGCGTTTTCGCTTCTGTTCTCGACGGAAGACAAAAAGGAAGGCGTTTCCGCCTTCCTTGAAAAGAGAACGCCCGACTGGAAGGGCAAATAGGTTCGTCTTCACACAGAACAGTTCCCTCCCTTGAAAAGGGAGGGTTAGGGAGGGTTCATTTCTGACTCTCCCCACAAGCACGCGCTGCTGCGGAACCCTCCCTTTCGGCCAATTCCAGCTTTGCTTACGCAAAGCTGGGGCCTCAAGCCCTCCCTTTTTAAGGGAGGGTAAGAAGATTAAGCGCCCGTCACGTCGCGATAGGCGCTGACGAGATGCTCGACATTGTTCGCATTGACGCCGCAGAGGTTGATGCGGCCGGCTGACGTCATATAGACGCCATGCTTTTCGATGATCGCTTTCACTTCGTCCGGCGTGATCGGCATCAGAGAGAACATGCCGTTCTGGCTCTGAATGAATGAAAGACGGTTGCCGAGGCCGATTTTCTCCGCCGTTTCGACGATGAGGCGGCGATTGCCGCGAACCGTCGCGCACATCTCGGTGAGTTCGTCGCGCCACATCTTCGACAGTTCCGGAGAATTGAGGATCTCGGCGACGATCAGGCCGCCATGCGCCGGCGGCAGCGAATAGCTGGTGCGCGCGACATTGATGGCGTGCGATTTCACGGCGTTCGCGCGGTCGGCGTCCGGGCCGACGGCGATGAAAGCGCCTGTGCGCTCGCGATAGAGCCCGAAATTTTTCGAGCAGGAATAGGTGATAAGCACTTCCGGCAGACGGCGCGCGAATTCGCGGACCATATAGGCGTCGCTCTCAAGATCTTTCGCAAAGCCATGATAGGCGAAGTCGATGAGCGGCAGGAAACCGCGATCGAGCGCTGTCTCCGCGAGCGTGTCGATCTGCGCCTTCGTGAGGTCCGAGCCGGTCGGGTTGTGGCAGCCGCCATGGAGGAGCAGCACATCTTTCGGGCCGAGCTCCTTCACGGCCTCATGGAAAGCTTCGAAGTCGATGCTCGCCGAGGCGTGGTCGTAATAGGGGATCATCGAGATCTCGACCCCTGCGGCCGAAAGCAGCGGCTTGTGGTTCGGCCAGGTCGGATCGCCGATCGAGATGCCCTGCGCGCCCGCGCGCTTCAGAACGCCGCCCGCCAGCATGAGCGAGCCCGAGCCGCCGGGCGCCTGAACGGCCGCCGCGCGGCCCGATTTCACGATGTCGCTGTCGGCGCCGAAGACGAGGTTCAAAATGGCGGATGCAAAACCCGCTGCGCCTTCGCCGGCCGTGTAGGATTTCGTCTTCTCGCCGGCGTCGACAATCGCCTGCGCCTGAGAAACTGCCTTCATCACCGGCGTACGGCCGTCGAGCGTGCGGAAGACGCCAACGCCGAGGTCAATCTTCTTCGTTCGCGGATCTTCCTGATAGGCCTTGGTCAGGCCGAGGATCGGATCGGGCGGCAGAAGCTTGATATCGGCGAACATGACAGCGTCATCCCCAGTTGAATGGCCCAGTTGAATGGCCGCTCGCGTCCGGCGAACCTTTCGTCAGGCGACCTTGGCGGCAGGCACGGCTTTCTGAAGCTCTTTCTCAAGAAGTTCAAGACGCGCCTCGGCCTTCTTCACGGATTCAAGTTTGACGGGCCCGTAGCCGCGAATGTCTGCGGGGAGGGAGGCGATGGCGATCGCCGGGATGAGCGCGTCGGCCGTCAGCCCGTCTGCGAGGGCGGCGATGCGCGCGCGATAGTCGCCGATCATTCTGCGTTCCATGCGGCGCTCTTCCGTCATGCCGAAAATGTCGAGGGCCGAGCCGCGCAGGAATCGGAAGTTGGCGAGCACGGAGAGAGCGCCATACATCCACGGCCCGAATTGCGATTTGAGCGGGCGGCCTTCTGCGTCGACCCCGCGATTGAAGACGGGCGGCGCCATGTGGAATTTGAGCGTGTAGTCGCCCTCGAACTGGTCGGCGAGCGCTTTACGGAAAGCGCCGTCCGTATAGAGGCGCGCGACTTCGTATTCGTCCTTATACGCCATCAGCTTGAAGAGGTTTTTCGCGACGGCGCGCGCAAGTTCGACGCCGCCCGGAACGCCCGCGACCTTGCGGGCGATTTCTTCAACGAAGGATTTGTACTCGCCCGCATAGGCCGCGTTCTGATAGCCGGTGAGGAAGGCGGCGCGCCGCTCGATGAGTTCGGCGAGAGTTTCTTCTTTCGGCTCTTCCTCGATGAGGCCAGCCGACTGATGCACGGCCTTGTGGTTCACCGCCGCCGCGCGGCCGAGATTGAAGGCGAGCTTGTTTTTGTCGACGGCGACGCCGTTAAGCTCGATTGCGCGGGTTACAGCCTCAAGGCTCACCGGCGCAAGGCCCATCTGCCATGCATAGCCGAAAAGCAGCATGTTCGAATAAACGAGATCGCCGAGAAGGCGCAAAGCGAGAGCGTTCGCGTCAATCGTCGAAACGCTGTCGGCGCCTGCGGCGGCTTTCAGAGTCTTGAGGCGCTGGTGCGCGCCGAAATCGATATTCCGGTCCCGGATGAAGTCCGCTGTCGGGATGATGTCGGTGTTCGCGGCGATGCGCGTCGCGCCTGCCTTCATGACTTTGAGCGCGCGCTCATCCGTGCCGACGACGAGGTCGCAGAGGATCGCGGCTTTCGCCTCGCCTTCGTCGATGCGCACCTGGTTTAGCCCGGCGGGCGAAGCGCCAAGGCGCACATAGCTCAGCACCGTGCCGCCTTTTTGTGCAAAGCCCATGAAGTCGAGAACGCTCGCGCCCTTGCCCTCAAGATGCGCAGCCATCGTAATGATCTGGCCGATGGTGACGACGCCCGTACCGCCGACGCCGCCGACGAGAAGATCGAAGGCGCGGTCAATATCCGGCAGCTTCGGCGCAGGCAGGTTTGAGAGGAGGGTGGAGAGTTCTTCCGTAAGCGCCCGTTTGCCCGGCTTTTTCACTGCGCCGCCTTCGACCGAGACGAAACTCGGGCAGAAGCCTTTCACGCAGGAATAGTCCTTGTTGCAGGAAGACTGGTCGATCATCCGCTTGCGGCCGAAAGGCGTTTCTTTCGGCACGACGGAAAGGCAGTTCGATTGCTTCGAGCAGTCGCCGCAGCCTTCGCAGACAAGTTCGTTGATGAAAATCCGTTTTGCGGGATCAGGATATTGCCCGCGCTTGCGGCGGCGGCGCTTTTCCGCAGCGCAAGTCTGTACATAGAGTAGCGCGGTCACGCCTTTGATCTCGCGCAGCTCGCGTTGCACGGCGTCGAGTTCGTCGCGGTGATAGACCGCAATATCGGAAGGATAGCCGCCTTCGGATTCGATCGCTTCGGGATCGTCGCTGACGATGACGATCTTCCTGACGCCCTCGGCTTTGAGCTGGCTCGCAATCTCGGGAACCGTAAGCACGCCGTCGATCGGCTGGCCGCCGGTCATCGCGACGGCGTCGTTGACGAGTATCTTGTAGGTGATGTTCGCGCCAGCCGCGATCGCCTGACGGATCGCCATCGACCCCGAATGGAAATAGGTGCCGTCGCCGAGATTCTGGAAGACGTGCTTCTCGCTGAGGAACATGGACTTCGACGCCCAGTTCACGCCTTCACCGCCCATCTGGATGAGGTCGGTCGTCTTTCTGTCCATCCACGACGCCATGAAGTGGCAGCCAATGCCGGCGAGGGCGCGCGAGCCTTCCGGCACTTTCGTCGATGTGTTGTGCGGGCAGCCCGAGCAGAAATAGGGGATGCGTTTTGCGCCCGCCGGTTGGTGCGCGGATTGCTTCGCGTCCTCGATCTCTTCAAGGGCGTCCGTGAAATCGAGACGATGGAAGACTTTCTTCAACCGCGCGGCGAGGATCGGCGCGAGCATTGAGGGCGAGAGTTCGTCCACCCAAGAAATCAGTCTTTCGCCGTCTTCGTCGTGCTTGCCGAGAATGCGCTTCGGCTTGTCGACGGCGCGGTCGTAGATAAACTCCTTGAGCTGACTTTCGATGATGCCGCGCTTTTCCTCGACGACGAGAACTTCTTCCTTGCCGGCCATGAAAGCGGCAGCGCCGTCTGTTTCCAGCGGCCAGACAAGCCCGATCTTGTAGATGTCGATGCCGATTTTCTCGGCGCGCTCTTCATCGATACCGAGGCGCGCGAGCGCTTCCATCACATCGAGATGCGCCTTGCCGGTCGTGATGACGCCGAACTTCGCCTTCGGATTATTGAAGATCACGCGGTCAATCGGGTTCGCGCGGGCGAAGGCGCGCACGGCTTCCTTCTTGTCCTTCATGCGCGATTCAATCTGCATGCCGGGAAGGTCAGGCCAACGGAAATTGAGGCCGCCTTCCGGCATTTCGAAATCGGTCGGCGTCTTGAACGTCGGCAGCGGCGGCAACTCAACGGAAGCCGCGCTTTCAACTGTTTCCGAAATCGCCTTGAAGCCGATCCACATGCCTGAATAGCGCGAGGCTGCGTATCCCCACAGGCCGAACTCAACATATTCAGAAATGCTCGCCGGATTGATGGTCGGCATGTACCACGCCATGAACGCGACATCGGACTGGTGCGACATGGACGATGACGCACAGCCATGATCGTCGCCCGCAACGACAAGCACGCCGCCATGCGGCGATGATCCGTATGCGTTGCCATGTTTGAGGGCGTCGCCTGCGCGGTCGACGCCGGGGCCCTTGCCGTACCACATGGCGAACACGCCATCGACGGTCTTCGTCGGCTCAACCTCGACCTGCTGCGTGCCGAGCACGGCGGTCGCGCCGAGGTCTTCATTGATCGCCGGAAGAAATTTGATGTCGGCGTCGGCGATGAATTTCTTCGCGCGCCAGAGCGACTGGTCGACCGCGCCAAGAGGCGAGCCGCGATAGCCGCTTACGAAGCCCGCCGTGTTGAGGCCCGCCGCCCGGTCCATTCGCTTCTGCATCAGCAGGATCTCGACGAGCGCCTGTGTGCCCGTGAGGAAGACCCGTCCCGTCTCGCGCCGGTAGCGGTCGTCGAGCTCGTATTTATCGAGCGCGCGCGATGGGGTTGGGGCGGTCGAAACGGCGTCCATTCGGGAATCTCCCTTGCGAAGCAGCCATTTTATCATCTAGGACCGATATTTTTCTTCATTTGTTTCTTTCTTTGGCGATAAGATGATGTAAATTTTTCTCCATATAGCCTATCGGCGAATGATTGTTTCAGACGTGAAAGCGAGGCAGTGATGCCCGAACAGGAACTCGACCAGCAGGATCGGCGGATTCTCTCCCTGCTGCAGGCGAACGCCCGCGTCTCCTCGCAGGAGATGGCCGACCACGCCGCCAGTTCATCCGCGACCGCCTGGCGGCGCCAGCGCGCCCTTGAAGAGCGCGGCGTCATCAAGAAATACTGCGCCATCCTCGACCGCGAAAAGCTCGGCTATGCGGTGTGCGCTTTCGTTCATATATCGATCGAACGGCAGAACCCCAAACTCATCGCGGAAATCGAAGCGAAAGTGCTGAAGCGCGCAGAAGTGCTCGAATGCTATGCGACGACGGGCGACGCCGATTTCACGCTTCGCGTCGTCGCGCGCGATATCGCCGATTACGACCGCTTCCTCCAGACCTTCCTGTTCCAGTTGCCGGGCGTCAGCCATGTGCGCTCCAGCATTGCGCTGCGGGAAATCAAATACACGACGGATCTGCCGCTCGAAGCGCCCTGATTTTTCGCGCGTGCGAAAGAGGTTCCGGCTCTTGCGGCTTCTTCTTCGCGGGCAAGCGCGCTTAACTGTCTGCCGAGGCGAAGACTCACGTCACCTAGACGGTCTTCGTAGATGGGAGACGCGGGATGCCGTCAGCGGTCAAATCCGATATCGAAATCGCCCGCGAGGGCGTGAAGCGACCGATTGCGGAAATCGCCGCGCGTCTCGGCATTCCCGATGACGCCGTGCAGCCCTATGGCCGCTACAAAGCGAAAATCGATCCCGCGCTTGCGCATGCCGGCCGAACCAAACAGGGCAAGCTCATCCTCGTCACCGCCATCACGCCGACGCCGCCGGGCGAGGGCAAGACGACGACGACGGTCGGCCTCGGCGACGCGCTGAACCGCATCGGCAAGCGCGCGGTGATTTGCCTTCGCGAGCCGAGCCTTGGGCCATCCTTCGGCATGAAAGGCGGCGCGGCTGGCGGCGGTTACGCTCAGGTCGTGCCGATGGAGGATATCAACCTCCACTTCAACGGCGACTTTCACGCCATCACCGCCGCGCACAATCTGCTCGCGGCGATGGTCGACAATCACATCTATTGGGGCAATGAGCTTGGCTTCGATGTGCGCCGGCCGATGTGGCGGCGCGTCGTCGACATCAATGACCGCGCGCTGCGCGAGATTGTCGTCGCGCTCGGCGGCATGAATGGCGGCGCGCCGCGCCAGACCGGTTTCGACATTACAGTCGCTTCCGAAGTGATGGCGATCTTCTGCCTCTCCGAAAACCTCGCCGACCTGCAACGCCGCCTTGGGCGCATCATCGTCGGCTATCGCCGCGACCTCTCGCCGATCACCGCGAAGGATGTCGGCGCGGATGGCGCGATGACGGTGCTGTTGAAAGACGCGCTGGCGCCCAATCTCGTACAGACCCTCGAAGGAAGCCCCGCTTTCGTTCATGGCGGTCCCTTCGCGAATATCGCGCATGGCTGCAATTCGGTGATGGCGACAAAGCTCGCGCTCGCGCTTGGCGATTATGTCGTCACGGAAGCAGGGTTCGGCGCCGATCTCGGCGCCGAAAAGTTTTTCGACATCAAATGCCGCAAAGCGGGCCTCTCGCCCGACGCCGCCGCGATTGTCGCGACCGTCCGGGCGCTGAAGTTTCATGGCGGCGTCGATTTGAAGGCGTTGTCCGTCCCCAATGTCGCAGCGGTGAAAGCGGGCCTCGAAAATCTCGGCCGGCACATCGACAATGTGAAGAAGTTCGGCGTTCCCGTCGCAGTCGCCATCAACCGCTTTACGGCGGATACGGATGAAGAGCTGAAGGCGATTGCCGGGTTTTGCGCCGCGCGCGGCGTTGAAGCCTTCGAATGCACGCATTGGGCTGACGGCGGCAAGGGCGCGGAAGGGCTCGCGCGCAAGATCGTGGAGCTTGCGGATTCCGGCGCGGCGGATTTCAAGCCGCTCTACGCCGATAACGTGCCGCTCTGGGAGAAAGTGCGAACCATTGCGCGGGAGATCTACGGCGCGGCGGATATCGTCGCCGACAAGGCCGTGCGCGAAAGCTTCGAGCGCTTCGACAAGGATTACCGTAACTTCCCTGTCTGCATTGCAAAAACGCAGTACAGCTTCTCAACCGACCCGAAGCTGAAAGGCGCGCCGACCGGCCACGAAATTCCGATCCGCGAAATCCGCCTCTCAGCGGGCACGGAATTCCTCGTCGTCATCTGCGGAGAAATCATGACCATGCCCGGCCTGCCGCGCGACCCGGCGGCCAAACGCATGGGCGTCGATGAGAAGGGCGAGGTGTTTGGGTTGTTTTAAGAGCCTATTCCGCCGCGCCGGCCTGGCGTTCATGCTCTTCCTGATGCGCCCGGATTAGCCCTGCGAAATACTGCTCCGCCGCCGCGGCGCCTTTTTCGAAGAGGTCGTTGACGAGGCGCGGGGTTGGCTGGCTTGTGAAGCTCACAGAAGAGTCCGCGTCGCTCGCGTCAATCTCGTCGATCGGCGTTCGGCTGGCGCGAGGAAGGAGCGCGACGCGCTCAAGCTCATCGTCGAGCGGGCGCGTGAAGAGGTGGTTCTTGATGTAATCGTCGATCTCGTTCGTGGTGCGCGGCGCCTTGCCGGTTCCGGACCGCATGAGGCGGACGAGGAGGATGCGCTCGGCGTCATTCTCCATCAGCGGCATGATCGGCGGGTTCGCAGAAAAGCCGCCATCCCAATAGGGCGCAGCGTCGATCATCACGGTCGGGTGCAAATTCGGAATGCAGGCGGAGGCGAGGAGGGCGTCGACCGAAAGGTCGTCATTCGTGAAGATGCGCGCGCGGCCCGTCAGCACGTTCGTCGCAGCGATGTAAAGGCGCGGGGCGTCTTCGGCGCGCAAGGCGTCGAGGTCGACATGGCGCGCAAGAATGTCCTTGAGCGGATTAATTTTCATCGGCGAGAGGCCGTAGCGCGAGGAAGCGTTGAACGCGTCTTCGATGAGCGCGAGCTGGCCGGGCAGGAGCATTGGCGGGAAGAGGAAGTTCGCAAAGCTCGCCGCGTTGGCGACTTCCGTCCAGAAGCGCCTGAGCGCATTGCGCGCGCCGCCGCGCCCGCCATTTTTGAGACCGGAGAGAAAGACGGCGGCGTTAAGAGCGCCGGCTGACGCGCCGCTGAAGGCGCGCACGTCGATCAGGCGCTCATAGCTCAGCCGGTCGAGCACGCCCCAGGTGAACGCGCCGAGCGCGCCGCCGCCCTGCAAAGCGAGGTTCAGCTTCGTCTTCTTCGCGCCGCGGCGGGCGAGGTCGCGCGCCGCCTTCACGTAAGCGAGGCGCAGCCGGCGCGCGGGCCCGTTATGCTTGAGGAGGGGGCGCAGCTTTTCCTCGCGATGGGCCATGGTTAGTCCTTCATTCGGGCGCGGCTCAGCCGCCACGCCGAAGCAGCATATTGTGCGTTGCACAAACAAATCACGTTCACAATGCCGGTTGGGGATAAATTTTAGGGGTTGTCGCCCGCTAACAAGTTAATTTTATTGAATAACTTCGGATGCGCACTCATTACGCAATCGCATAAATCCGGGCGTTAGAGCGCCTTTAAGGGGCTTTGGGGCTAAGCTGGCCGCATGCGCGCGCGCTTTTTGATCCTGTTCGGCCTCGCCATCGCGGCGAACCCTGCGACCGCCCGGACATGGGAGGTTCATCCGAACCCGTGCCCGGTTCCGGCCGTCGCGCCGCCCTTCAAGCCGGAAGCGGATGTTCGCCCAGCCAATGGCGGGCCCGACTGGAGCTTCCTGCCGCCGCGGGACATCTATGTCGAAGCGCCGGGTTTCGGCCGCGACTTCACGCGCGACTACGGCCCCGTCTATCTGCGTCTCAATCCGGATGCGCTGAGCGAACCGGCGCAGCCTTCCGCTTGCGAGCCGGAAGAAGCGCCGCAATAGACAAGCGCTCCAACCATTCCTAGAAGTCCGGCGAAACAATTCGACGGACATCCCATGCGCCTTACCCGCTATTACCTGCCGCTTCTGAAAGAGACGCCCTCCGAGGCGCAGATCGCTTCGCACCAGCTCATGCTGCGCGCCGGCATGATCCGGCAGGAAGGGGCGGGGATTTACGCCTGGCTGCCGTTCGGGTTCGCGGTTCTCAAAAAGATCGAGCAGATCGTGCGCGAAGAACAGAACCGCGCCGGCGCCATTGAGATGCTGATGCCGACGATCCAGCAGGCCGAACTCTGGCGCGAGTCCGGCCGTTATGACGCCTATGGCAAGGAGATGCTTCGCATCACCGACCGCGGCGATCGCGAGATGCTTTTCGGCCCGACCAATGAAGAGATGATCACGGAGATCTTCCGCTCCGGTGTTCGTTCCTACAAGGATCTTCCGAAAAACCTCTATCACATCCAGTGGAAGTTCCGCGACGAAATCCGCCCGCGTTTCGGCGTGATGCGCGGGCGCGAATTCCTGATGAAGGACGCCTATTCCTTCGACGCAGACAAGGCGAGCGCGCGCAAGAGCTATAACCGCATGTTTGTCGCCTATTTGCGCACCTATGCGCGGATGGGCCTTACCGCCATTCCGATGCGCGCTGACACCGGCCCCATCGGCGGCGATCTGAGCCACGAATTCATCATCCTCGCCGATACGGGCGAGAGCGCGGTCTTCTGCGACAAGCGCCTGCTCGATCTCGAAGTGCCGCCCGCGGATCTCGATTTCGACGGTGACCTGCAGCCGCTCGTCGATCGGTACACGAACTTCTACGCCGCGACCGACGAAAAGCATGAAGAGGGCGAGTTCACCTCGAAAGTCGCCGATGGCGACCGCGTTTCCGCACGCGGCATCGAGGTCGGTCACATCTTCAATTTCGGCACGAAATATTCAGCGCCGATGAAAGCGGTTGTCGCGGGGCCTGACGGGAAAGAATTCCCGGTGGAAATGGGTTCCTACGGCGTCGGCGTCTCGCGCCTCGTTGGCGCGATCATCGAAGCGCACCACGACGACGCTGGTTGCAAATGGCCCATCCCCGTCGCGCCCTTCCATGTCGGCCTCGTCAACCTGAAGCAGGGCGACGCCGGAACGGATGCGGCCTGCGCGAAAGCTTATGAAGCGCTAACAAACGCCGGCGTCGATGTTCTCTATGACGACACGCAAGCGCGCCCGGGCGAGAAGTTCGCGCGGATGGACCTTATCGGGCTTCCCTATCAGTTCATCATCGGACCGCGCAGCCTTGAAGCCGGGAAGGTCGAAATCAAGCGCCGCGCCGATGGTCATCGCGATGAGATGGGCTTTGACGCCGCGATCGACATGGTGACGCGCGACGTCAAATCGGCGCTTCAGGTTTCTTAGGCCCAAGCCGTTACGGCTTGTCATCGACCATGTGACAGTTGATGCATTCGCGCACGGGCCCGTGCGGCTTTCCTTCTGCGTCGCGCTCTTCATGGCATGACCGGCACAGTCCGTGAAATTGCTCTTCAAGAACAGGCCAGACTTCCTTGTCGGAGACGTGGCAGTTCATGCAGTTGCCAAAGCCCAGCCCATCCGTGAAGTTGTGGTGGCAGGTAACGCAAGCTTCCTTTTTGTGGTCGGCATGCGCGAAGGTCATTGGCAGGATCTTTTGCGGCGCAAACCAGTAGGCGCTTTTCGCCGGGCGCTTTGCCGCAATTGGCGGACCGAGAGCGGCGACAAGCACGCCGATGATAAGCGCGATGGCGATCGTCAGTTTCATCAGACGACATTCCTGACAAGAAGGAACACGATCGCCGACAGCAGCGTGACCCCTGCGAAGGCTGCAAGGTTCGGCGGGCGCGACAGGTCTGCGCGAATTTTCTTCCTGAAAACGATGAGCGCGGCGACGCCGGCGATGGCGGCGCCGACTTCAAGGCGCGTTGAAAAATAAAGCCCGCTTGCGAGGATGTGATAACCGCCGGCCGCCAGCGCCAGATAGGAAATATAAAGGTGCCAGCGGCGGAAGGATTCGTAGTCCTTGTGCACGAGCTTGCGGTCAGCCCGCCGCGAAAACACGACAAGATAGATGACGGCCAGAAGCGCGATAACGCCCGACCACATATAGAGCGGCGCGCTGAGGCGGAAGTAGTTGGTCAGCACGGGTTCTGACAAGATCAGCCAAAAGCCATGCGCGAAGATGAGTGCGAGCGCGGCGTAACCGATGATCTCGTGAAGCTTCCGCGCATTTGCGCCGCGCACGCCGAACATCAGGACGAGGAGACCGCAATATGCGGCAAGGCCAAGCGCGTTCGCAAAATCCCAGCTCCACCCGCCGCCAGCGCGCGGGGCGTGAAGGAAGGCCAGCAGGAAATAGAAGGCGAAAACCGCGATCGCCGCCGCCATACGGCGCCCCCTCCGCATCAACTAGGACAGATGTCCTAGAGTGAGGGTGTTGCGGACATTATGCAAGGCTGGCGTAAAATGAGGCTTTCAGCAATTCAGGCGGAGCAGCGCGCGCACCCTCAGGCGATGAAAAGGCGCGCTGCGACATAGATCACGCAGCAGGCCATCGCGCCGACGACGAAGTAGTTCACGTAGAGTTGCATCTCTCTCTCCCTCCGGCGGATTCCTCGCGCTTTCGCGCGCGGGTTCCCCTCCACCGGCTCCGGGCCTCATATGCGCGGCCTTGCACCAAAGATCATCACCCCCCGGGGTGAGTTCTCGCCGGACCGCCCGGAATTCGCGCCGGATCGCCGGCGCGGCGCCTCGCCCGGCTTTAATTTGGCCAAAGTTGCGAACTGAGGTACGAGGCCCCGACTGCTTGCAGAGACGACTACTTTAGAGACTTCAGCATCTTCGAGACCGAGCCCCCTCATGGCCGCTATCGCGACGCCCGCGTCGACCCCGCCTTTCTCTTTCTTCGAATGGATGATCGCACGCCGCTATCTTGGCGCGACGAAGCGCGGGACGGGCGTGTCGCTCATCTCGATCATCGCTTTCGGCGGCATCATGCTCGCGGTCGCGACGCTCATCATCGTCATGTCGGTGATGCAGGGCTTCCGCTCAAAGCTTCTTGACCAGCTCCTCGGCGTCAACGGCCACATCTTCGTGCAAGCGACGGAGCCGATCGCGGATTATGCGAACCTCGCTGAAAAGCTCCTCGCCATTCAGGGCGTGAAAGAGGCGACGCCTCTCATTCAGTCACCTGTCTATGCGAGCGCAAGGGGAGAGACGGGCATCGTCATGCGCGGCGTGCGCAAGGATGACCTGATGAAGATCGGCTATGTGACATCGCCAGAGCATGTCGTCGCGGGTTCGTTCGACGGCTTCGGCGTCGGCAAGAGCGGCGGCGATGAAATCGCGCTTGGCAGCCGCATCGCCTATTCGCTGGGCGTATGGGCCGGCGATCCAGTGACGCTGATTTCCGGGCGCGGCGCCGATACGCCATTCGGCCCGACCTTGCGCAAGAAAACCTATCGCGTCGGCGCCGTCTTCGAGGTCGGCAATTCAGAATATGACGGCTTCATCGGCTTCATGCCGCTCGAGCAGGCGCAGCTCTTCTTCAACTATGGCGACGCCGTCGAGCAGATCGAACTGAAAGTCGCCGACCCCGAACGGGTGAAGGATTATCGCGAGGCGGTCGTCGAAGCGGCGCCCGGCTATGAAATCCGCGACTGGCAGCAGCAGAACAGAAGTTACTTCAACGCGCTCCAGACCGAGCGCAGCGTGATGCGGCTGATCCTTCTTCTTATTGTCGCCGTCGCTGCGCTTAACATCATCACGGGGCTGATCATGCTCGTCAAAGACAAGACGGGCGACATTGCAGTCTTGCGCACCATGGGCGCGACGCAAGGCTCCATCATGCGCATCTTCTTTATATCCGGCTCGCTCATCGGCGTTCTCGGCACGCTCGCCGGCGTCGTTCTCGGCGCGGTGTTCGTCTGGAATATCGACGCGATCGAGCACTTCCTCTCATGGGTCTTCCAGACCGATCTCTTCCCGGAGGATGTCTATTACTTCAAAGGCGTGCCGGCTGAGATGCAGGGCGGCGAAGTCGCGCTCATTGTCGGCTGGTCGCTCATCATGTCCTTCATCACGACGATCTATCCGGCCTGGCGCGCAGCGCGGCTCGATCCGGTCGAAGCGCTGCGCTATGAATAGGAGGCGCTAGATGACACTCTCCACGCAACGTTTCGAAGCCTGGATCGAGGCCTACGGCAAGGCATGGATAGCGCGCGACTCAAACCGTTTCGGCGCGCTCTTCGCGGAAGATGCGATCTATTACTGGACGCCGTTCAACGAGCCGTTGAGGGGCAGGGAGGCGATTGTCGCCGCCTTCTCGAAGGCCGTCGGCGGCGAGCGCGACATCGAATATGGCGCGCGCGCTCTCTACACCTCCGCCGAACTCGGCGCCGCGCACTGGAGCGCAGCGCTGACGAAATTGCGCGGCGGCAAGCGCCAGCATCTCGACGGCATTTTCGTCGTCGTCTTCAACGAAGCCGGCAAGGCGATCTCGCTGCGGCAATGGCACCATAAAGATGAACGATAGCACGCCCGCGCGTCGCCAGTCCGATGTCGTCCTGCGCCTTGAAGGCGTCGAACGGCGTTATGGCGACCTCGTTATTCTTCAGCCGTCTGACTTTTCGCTGGCGCGCGGAGAGACTGTCGCGCTGCTGGGGCCGTCCGGTTCCGGCAAGTCGTCGCTGCTGCATATCGCCGGCCTGCTTGAACGGCCTTCCGCCGGCGAGGTCTACATTGAAGGCGAGGCCGTCTCGCGCCTGCCGGATGCTGCGCGCACGCGCATCCGCCGCGACAAGCTCGGTTTCGTCTACCAGTTCCATCATCTGCTCCCGGAGTTTTCCGCTCTCGGAAACGTCTCCTTGCCGCTGCTGATCGCCGGCAAGAAGAAATCCGAAGCAGAAAAGGAGGCCGCGCGCCTTCTGACGGCGCTTGGCCTTGGCGAGCGTCTTCACCACCAGCCGGGCCAGCTCTCGGGCGGGGAGCAGCAGCGCACGGCGATCGCGCGGGCGCTTGCGAACAATCCGAAGATCCTCCTCGCCGATGAGCCGACAGGCAATCTCGATCCGAAAACCTCGGACGTCGTCTTCGATTCTCTCCTGGGGCTTGTGCGGGCGGAAGGACTTGCCGCGCTGGTTGCGACCCACGATCACCGTCTCGCCCGAAGGCTCGATAGGATTATAGTTATTCGCGACCAGAGGTTGTGTTTGGCGGATAAAGAATCAGTGTAGCGCCAAGACCTGTGGAAATTTTGCACGCTTCTTGCGAGAATTTTCCATGTGAAACAGTTAGCTAAATTGCTTGACTGTTTCGGAGTGAAAATGTTAGGAAACGTTAAGGTTTTTAGTTTGGGGGACTTGCAATGAAATACCTGGTGTCGGCCGCTATTGCCTCGCTCGCGATGGTTGCTGCTGCTCACGCTGCGCCGATGACCATCGGCGGCGTGAACTTTGACTCTTCAAATACGCCGATCGACGTGAAGATCGCTCAAGGCGGCCACTTTGTGGGACCGCCCTCCGGTTGGCGTAATGTCGGCGACGACGTTCCGGAAGTCGAAGGCTTCGACCTCGACACGAGCTTCGAACTCGACAGCAATGGCACATCTCCGGATGACGTTCTTTCGCTGCTCTTCGCTTCGCCGCTGGCGAATGGCGGGGGCGCGTGCACGGCGTCGGCTGACCCGAAAACAGGCCCGGCCAGCGCCGCGGCTTATGCCGGCTGCGACCTGCTCGTGTTCGAAATCCTCGACCAGCCCGACCAGCCGACGCTTTCGCTCACGCTTGGCGGCGTGACGATCTACGGCGTGCTGCTCGCTGACGTGAAGCTCGATACGGATGGCGACGGCAAAGCCGATGATCCGGTTGCGATCTGGGGCTATGATCTCGGCGAACTCGGCATCGCGCTCGACGCGCTGGCGAATAACCCGCTCTTCCTTGGCCGCGATGTCGGCACGCCTGACGTCGCCGCTGTCGTCGGCATGAACTTCGGCGTCATTCCGCTGCCGGCCGCCGCGCCGCTCTTCTTCGCGGGCCTCGCCGGTCTCGGCTTCGCGGGCCGCCGCAAGAAGAAAGCCTAACGGCCCTTTCTTCAAAGCTTTCAGAAGCCCGCTGCAGGCCCCCTTGCAGCGGGCTTTTTGCTGCGCGCTTTCCTGGCAAGGCGCCATCTCCCGTTCCGCCACGGCTGCGTTGGCGTTAGGGTGTCAAAAAAAGACACTTTAGGGAGATGCCTGTGGATTGTTCGGCGCGCGAGAGAATCATCAATCCGCCCGTTATTGCAGATGTCATTCGCGAGCAGGCGAGACGATATCCGGACCGGGTCGCGCTGACCTTCGAAGGCAAGAGCTACACCTTCTCTGAAATGAACGAGCGCTCGAACCGGGCCGCGCAGGCGCTGCTCGGTCTCGGGATCGGGCCGGGCGACCGCATCGCCTGGGTCGCGCGCAATGTCGCGACCTTCTGGCACGCGCTCTTTGCCGCCACCAAGATCGGCGCGGTGATGACGCCCATCAACTGGCGGCTCGCCCCGCCGGAGATCGCGGCGATTCTCGCCGACTCGCAGGCGAAGATCTTCGTCGCCGAACAGATGTTCCTCGATGCGCTGAACGCCGTCGAAGGCTTCGCCCCGCCGCGCACCTTCGTGCTCGAGTCCGGGGGAGCGAACTGCTTCGACAGGCTGATCGACGGCAGCGAGGCGATCGAGCCCGATTACAAGCCGAAGCACGACGATGTCGTCGTCCAGCTCTACACGAGCGGCACGACCGGGTTGCCGAAGGGCGTCCTTCTAACCAATCGCTGCTACCACGCCGTCGGGGAGGCTGGCCTCAAGCGCGGCGTCATCATTCCGCGCTCGGATGATGAGTCGATCCTCCATTCGCTGCCGCATTTCCATGTCGCCGGCGTCAATTTCGGGATCATGGGCATGTCGCGCGCTATGCCCGTCATCCAGCATCGGCAGTTCGATCCGGCGGCGATCGTGAAGGAGGCGCAAGGCGCAACGCCGCTGACGTCGTTCCTCGTTCCGGCGATGATCATGATGATCGTCGAAGCGGCGAAGGCGATGAAGCTGCCGCTCAGCGCATTTTCCTGTGTCAGCTACGGCGCCGCGCCGATGCCGGAGCCTCTCCTCGATGCGGCGATCAAGATGTTCCCGAATGCGCGTTTCCTGCAGTTCTACGGCATGACGGAGACGACGGGCGGCGCGACTGTTCTTGACCCGGAAGATCACGAGAAGGGCAAGAAACAGCGCGTTTCCGCAGGCACGCCCTTGCCCGGCTCTCATATCAAAATCTGCGATCCTGCAACGGGAAGCGAACTGCCGCAGGGCGCGACGGGCGAGATCGTCATCCGGAATGGTTTCATCATGAAGGGCTACTGGAACCGGCCGGGCGCGACGGCGGAAGCCATTCGCGACGGCTGGTACTGGTCGGGCGACGCCGGCCATTTCGACGAGAACGGCTTTCTCTATGTCGTCGACCGCATCAAGGACATGATCATCTCGGGCGGGGAGAACATTTATCCGGCGGAAATCGAGAATGTGCTCGCCGCGCATCCCGGCGTGCTTGAAGCGGCGGTCATCGGCGTTCCTGATGAGAAGTGGGGCGAAGTCGTGAAAGCGTTCGTCGTCAAACGCGCGGGCGCGTCGCTGACGAGCGATGAGATAATCGACTATCTGCGACCGAATATTGCGGGCTTCAAATTGCCGAAGACGGTCGCCTTCCTCGACGCTTTGCCGCGCAATCCTTCCGGCAAAATCCTGAAGACTTCGCTGCGCAAGATGTAAGCGCCGGGTTCTTTCCGAGTGCGCAGAGTGCTATCACTCTGCGCATTCAGAGAAGGGGCCTTTCATGAGAATTCTGCTTGCAGTGCTGCTCGCGCCGCTGCTGTTCGCCTGCGCGAAGACCGAGACTGGCGAGGCGACTTCCGTCGCTGTCACCGATGAGGGCGCGGCTTCAAAGCTCGCCGTGCAGGCCGTCTATGACGGCTTCGCTACGGGCGACATGGAGAAAGTCGCAGGCGCGATGTCGCCGGACATCGTCTGGAATGAAGCCGAAAGCGCGCCTTACGCCGATAATAATCCTTATGTCGGCCCTGACGCCATCTTCTCCGGGCTCTTCGCGCGCCTTGGCGGCGAGTGGGATCACTTCGAGGCGATCCCCGCGCAGATGGTCGCGGAAGGCGGCGATGTCGCCGTGTTCGGCCGCTATCACGGAACACATCTCGCGACCGGCAAGACGCTCAATGCGCAGTTCGTTCACCACTGGATGGTGAAGGACGGCAAGATCGCTTCGTTCCAGCAATATACGGATACGGCCCAGCATGTGGCCGTGATGAGCGAATAGGGCGCTTAAACGCCCATCTGGCGCGCGGCGAGGTCGAGCATGATCTCTTCCGAGCCGCCGCCGATCGCCATCACCCGCACTTCGCGGTAGATGCGCTCAACCCTCTGCCCACGAATGAAACCAGCGCCGCCGAGGATCTGCATCGCTTCGCGCGCGCAGTACTCCATGGTGCGCGTCGCCTGAACCTTGAGGAGCGAAAGCTCCGCGACCGGCGCTTCGCCGCGCATGACGCGCCACGTGCAATTGTCAAGCAACGCCGACGATGCATGAACGTGGCGCACCATCTCCGCGAGTTTGTGGCGGATCACCTGATGCTTTGAGAGCGGCTTGCCGAAAGTTTGCCGCTCGCGTGCCCATGCGGCCGCGTCTTCGATGCAGACGCGGGAGAAAGCGATCGCCTGCGTCGCCATCGACAGGCGCTCCATGTTGAAGTTCGTCACGATGCCCGCGAAGCCGCCATTCTCGACGCCGATGAGATTCTCCGCGGGCACGCGCACATCGTCGAAATGGATGGCCGCGGTGTCCGACATCCACCAGCCCATTTTGTCGAGCTTCGTGCGGGAAACGCCTGGCCGGTCCGCTTCGATGAGAAGGAAGGAAAGCCCGCCCGCGCCGTCGCCGCCCGTGCGCACGGCGACCGTCAGGAAGTCAGCGCGGCAACCGGTCGTAATGAAAGTCTTCTCGCCATTGACGATGTAATCGGCGCCGTCGCGCACGGCGCGCGTTTTGATGCTTGCGACATCCGACCCGCCGGACGGTTCGGTGACGCAGAGCGCGATGAGCTTTTCGCCCGCAAGAACGGGCGGGGCGATGCGCGCTTTCAATTCGTCCGAGCCCAGAGCAATGACCGGCGGCAGGCCGATGCCATGCGTCAGGAGCCCCGCGATAAGCCCGCCCGCGCCAGCGCGCGCCAACTCCTCCGACACGATAAGCGTGTGGAAAAGATCGACGCCCTCGCGCACCCCGCCAAATTCCTCCGGATAGCCGACGCTGAGCAGGCCGACCTCCGCCGCCTTCCGGTGCAGCTCGCGCGGGAAACCGCCGGCCTCATCCCACGCGTTCACATTGGGCATGATCTCGCGGTCGACAAAGGCGCGCACGCTGCGCCGCCACGCCTCATGCGCGTCCGTGAGGTGCGGCGAGGGAAGACGGGTTGAATCGAAGTCGAGGGGCGCTGTCATGGGCGAACTATGCTGCCGCGCATTCCAGGGCGGCAAGTGCGTCATGCAGTTGATTGGTTAGGCGCTTCCTTTCACTGTCATCCCCGGGCTTGTCCCGGGGATCCATCGACTTGTGAATGCGCCCCGGAAGGCCCGTGGATGGCCGGAACAAGTCCGGCCATGACGCCGAGGGGAGGAAGGGCCATGAAACTCTATCATTGCAATCAGGCGCGCTCGATGCGCTGCGTGTGGGCGCTCGAAGAAATGGGGCTCGATTACGAGCTTGTCTCCATGCAGTTTCCGCCGCGGGCGTTTCACAAAGAGTACAAGGAAGTGAACCCGCTCGGCACCATTCCGGCGCTTGTCGACGGCGAGCTGATGATGACGGAGAGCGCAGGCATCTGCGAATATCTCGGTGTCAAATACGGGCCGACGCCGCTCGCCGTAACGCCGGATGAGAAGGAATACGGCCTCTATCTCAACTGGCTGCACCGCTCCGACGCGACGCTCACCTTTCCGCAAACGCTCATTCTTCGCTATGCGATGTTCGAGCCGGAAGAACGCCGCCAGCCGCAGGTTGCGGAGGATTACCGCGCCTGGTTCCTCGCGCGCTGGCGTTCGGTCGAGAGCACGCTGGAGACCCGCGACTATCTCTGCGCGGACCGCTTCACCATGGCCGATATCTGCGTCGGTTATGCGCTGCACCTTGCAAGAACGATCGGCATTGACGACGCCTTCACGCCGTATGTGCTGAAATGGTGGGGGCGGATAACAGAGCGCCCGGCCTACAAGCGCGCTGTCGAACTTTAGAGCCGCCGGTCGCGGCTTCGAAACGCTTCGCCGCATGACGCGGCGGCCCGGCTTCCCGCATTTGCGATTCCTGCTTAGGTGCGTTTTACAAACGTAGCAGGAGCCGTCATGAAGTCGATCGCCGTCGCTTTTTCATTCCTTGTTTCCGCACTCGCGCCGGCTGTCGCCGCGGAGCCCCTGACAGCATCCGAAGCGCGCGATGCAGCGCTCGACCTCGCGGCGAAGCTCGAAGAAGGCTATCTCGACCCCGCAACTGGCGCCGCCTATGCGACGATGCTCCGCTCGCAAGTCGGGAAGGGCGCCTATGACGATTATTCCGACCTCGAAGCATTCGCCGAAAAGGTCACGCAAGACATCGGCACGGTCTATCCCGACGGCCATCTGAAACTCAAAGTTTTCAAGGAGCCGAGCGATCAGGGAGAAGAGGCGCGCGAGCTTCCGCCCGCCTATGAAGAACCGCGCTGGATCGCCGACGGCGTCGTCTATTCGAAGTGGAACGTCTTCCCCAGCGAAGACAACACCATCGCCGCCGCCAAAAAGCTGATGGAGGATTACGCCGGCGCGACAGCGATCATCTTCGATCTGCGCGAGCACCATGGCGGGCGCCTCGACGAGCAGGATGTTTTCTTCAGCTATCTCTTCGGCGAGCCGACGCATCTCGTGACCATGCGCATCCGTCAGGGCAAGGGCGAATTCATGGCCGAAGCGTTCGACGCCATGCCGACGATGAAGCGCCAGCCCGCCGAGAACGGCGTCGACATCTGGGAGCATTGGGCGGCGCCCGTGAAAGGCGGCTCGCCCTGGTCGAAGGCGAAAGTCTATCTCCTGACGAGCAAGGTCACGGCTTCAGCCGCCGAACACTTTACGCTCGCGTTGAAAACGACGGGCCGCGCGACGCTCATCGGCGAACGCACGCGCGGCGCCGGCAATTTCGGCGGCGGTGAACGCATCGGCGAGCGATTTTACGCCTTCATCGCTGTCGGCCAGACAGTCGACCCGAAGACCGGCAAGGGCTGGGATGTCGTGGGGATCGAACCGGACATCGCGGTTCCTGCGGACGAGGCGCTTGATCGGGCGCTTGCGGAGATTGGGAAGTAATCCAGTTGGCAGATCAACAATCTGCTTTCGATAAGACAGGAATGTCACTTAATATAAGTATTATCGCCGTGAAGACATGATGGAGAGGGGGCTCCGTGGCGTTGGAAGAATATTTGTCGGAAGGCGAAGAAATTCTCTGGCGCGGCGTCCCTTCGTGGGGATTGATATTCCGCTGGTGGGATGTGTTCTACATCCCGTTCACGTTTGTATGGGCCGCGTTCTCCTTCTTCTGGACCTTGCTTGTGGTTAGCAGCGGAGCGCCGCCAGGTTTCGTATTTATGGGGTGTCTGTTCTCACTTTTCGGCATCTATATCTTCGCTGGACGTTTTGCTGTTGATATCGTCAGGCGCATCGGCACGCAGTACGCCGTGACTAACAAGCGCGCCATTATCCTCTCCGGAATATTCTCGAAATCTTTCGACGCGATGCGCATCCTTCCCAGCACCCGCATCAAAATCAGCGGAAAGCGAAGGGGCTCCATCTATTTCGGTGAAGGGCACGGATTCTATGATATGTGGCGGTCATTCGCCCTCCTGTATGGGCCGGACCACCCTTTCGCATTTGAACGGATTCGGGATGTGCAGCGCGTTTACGAAATTGTGCTTTCGGTTCAGGAGCAAACGCTGAGCGCCAGTAAGAGCGCTGGCTGATTCCGGCGCCTCGCAAGCCGCTTCCAAATCCGCGCCGCCCCTCTATCCTCGCCCCATGCCCGATGGCGCGCTCTCAACCTCTGACCTGCCGCCCGTTTTCGCCGGATGGTTCGCCGCGCGCGGCTGGCGGCCGCGCGCGCATCAGCTTGCGTGTCTTGAGGCGGCGCGGGGCGGGCGCTCGCATCTGCTGATCGCGCCGACGGGCGGGGGCAAGACGCTCGCAGGCTTCCTGCCGAGCCTGATTGAAATCGCAGAGGCGGGCGCGCGGCGCAGCAATTGTGAGCGGCGCGTCCACACGCTTTACATATCGCCGCTGAAAGCGCTCGCAGTCGATATTGCGCGAAATGTCGAAACGCCGGTGCGCGAAATGGATCTGCCGATCCGCCTCGAAACGCGCACGGGCGACACCCCCGCCTCGCGCCGGCAACGGCAGAAATATAATCCGCCTGATATTCTGCTCACGACGCCGGAGCAGGTGGCTCTGCTGCTTGCGAACAAGGATGCGGCGCGCTTCTTCGGCGGGCTCAAGACCGTCATCATCGACGAGTTGCATTCGCTCATCGGCGTCAAGCGCGGGCAATTGCTCGCGCTCGGCCTCGCGCGCCTTCACCGCCTCGCGCCGGGGCTTCGCTGCGTCGGGCTCTCCGCGACCGTGCCGGACCCGCAGCCGCTTCTCGATTTCCTGACGCCGCAAAATGCCGGTGTGGACGAGGCGGCGCTCATCCGCGCCGAAGGCGGCGTGAAGCCGATCGTCCGGGTGCTGAATTCGGAGAACCGTATTCCGTGGGCGGGGCATTCGGCGCGTCATTCCTGGACGGAAGTCTATGAGGCGATCAAGGCGTCGAAGATGACGCTTGTCTTCGTCAACACGCGCAGCCAGGCGGAGATGACGTTTCAGGCGCTGTGGTCGATGAATGACGACAACCTGCCGATCGCGCTGCATCACGGCTCGCTCGATGTAGAGCGGCGCCGGAAAGTCGAAGCCGCCATGACGCGCGGTGGGCTTCGCGCGGTCGTCTGCACGTCGACGCTCGATCTCGGCATAGACTGGGGCGATGTCGATCTCGTGATCCAGATCGGCGCGCCGAAGGGCGCAAGCCGCCTCACGCAGCGCATCGGGCGCGCCAATCATCGCATGGATGAGCCCTCGGAGGCGCTGCTCATTCCGGGCAATCGCTTCGAAGTGCTCGAATGCATCGCTGCGAAAGACGCACTCGACGAAGGCGCGCTCGACGGCGAAGCCCCACGCGACGGCGCGCTCGATATTCTCGCCCAACATGTTCTCGGCATGGCGTGCGCGGAACCCTTCTTTCCGGACGAGCTTTTCGCGGAAGTCATTTCATCGGCGCCGTATCGCGACCTGCCGCGAGAGACATTCGACGAGATTCTCGAATTCGTCGCGACGGGCGGTTATGCGCTCAAGACCTATGAGCGGTTCAGGCGCATCGTGAAGACGCCGGAAGGGCGCTATCGCGTGCGCAATCCGGAGACGGCGCAGCAATACCGCATGAATGTCGGCGCGATCGTCGAAGCGCCCGCTTTCAATGTGCGGCTGGTGTCGACGAAAGGCCCGCGCCGGCCGGGGCGTATTCTCGGCACAATGGAAGAGTGGTTCATCGAAGGCTGCGCGCCGGGCGATACGTTTCTGTTCGCGGGCGAAGTGTTGCGCTTTGAGGGCGTCGACGGGCCGGATGCGCTCGTCACGCGCGCGCCCGATGAAGACCCCAAAATCCCGAGCTGGAATGGCGGCAAGTTTCCGCTGACGACCTATCTCGCCGAGCGCGTGCGCAAGATGATCCATGACCGCAAATCATGGCGCGCTATGCCGGACCCGCTCCGCGAATGGCTCGAGATGCAGCGCGAAGTCTCCGTCATTCCAAAACCGGATGAACTGCTCGTCGAAACCTTTCCGCATACGAACCGCTTCTTCCTCGTCTGCTATCCGTTCGACGGCAGACTCGCGCATCAGACGCTTGGAACTTTGCTGACGCGCCGGCTGGAGCGTCTCGGGCTTCAGCCCATGGGCTTTGTGCCGACGGAATACTCGCTCTCCATCTGGGGCCGGCAGGATATGAGCGGCGTCGACATGGCGGCGCTCTTCGATGAAGACATGATGGGCGACGATCTTGAAAGCTGGCTTCAGGAATCCGTTCTGATGAAGCGCACCTTCCGCGACTGCGCTGTCATTGCGGGGCTTATCGAGCGGCGCTATCCGGGCGTGCAGAAAACGGGAAGGCAGGTCTCGTTCTCAGCGGACCTCATTTATGACGTCTTACGCGAGCACGAGCCGAACCATGTGCTGATGAAGGCCGCTTGGGCGGATGCTGCGGGCGGTTTCCTCGATCTCAAGCGCCTGTCGAACCTGCTTGCGCGCATCAAGGGCAAAATCCGCCGGTCGGACTTGACCCGCGTTTCGCCGCTCGCGATTCCGGTTATGCTTGAGATCAACAAAACGGTCATTCACGGCGAAGCACAGGAAGCGATGCTGAAGGAAGCTTCCGACGCGCTCATTGCGGAAGGAATGCGGCGTGCCTGACAATGCGGCGATTAATGCGGCGATTGAAGTCAACGGAGAAAGCCTCGTCGCGACGGCGGCGGGCGCTCTCTATTGGCCGGCGCAAGAAGCGCTCATCGTCGCCGATCTCCATTTCGAGAAGGGCTCGTCCTTCGCGCGGCGCGGCGTGATGCTGCCGCCTTACGATACGCGCACGACCTTGAAGCGGATGAAGGTGCTCGCCGAACGCTTCCAGCCGCGCGCCATCGTCTCGCTGGGCGACGCCTTCCACGAGACAGGCGCTGAAGCGCGCATGGACGAGGAAGACGCCACGCTGCTCGACGCGCTGATGGCGGGGCGCGAATGGATCTGGGTGCTCGGCAATCACGACCCCGCGCCGCCGACGCGGTTTGCGGGAGAGGTCTGCGAAGAAATGAAACTCGGCTCGCTCGTGTTGCGCCATGAGCCGACGCAAGGCGCGGCGCCGGGCGAACTCGCTGGTCATCTTCACCCTTGCGCGCGCGTGCGCGCCGATGGGAGCACGCAAAGGCGACGCTGCTTTGCGTCCGATAGCGAACGGATGATCCTTCCGGCTTTCGGCGCCTATGCGGGCGGGCTCAACGTGCTCGACGAAGCCTATGCTGGCATGTTCGGCGAGCTGACGGCGTGGGTGATGGGCGCGCGCGGCGTATATCCGTTCGCTTCGGGAGCGCTAGTGCGCGATCCTCAGAGCCCGGCGCAGCGCGCGGCAGGATAGGCTGATTATTGGGCCGAGGCTGGCGCGGCGTCCGGCTGGCGCATTTCCTCGGGCTCGAGCCCGTGGCGGCGCAGCGCATCGCATGACCAGTAATCGCCGGAAGCGCAGGCGGAGCGCATGAGAGCCTCGCCGCCGGTCTTGTCCACGGAGGTTCCCTGTCCGCGATAGGTCATGTCGCCGGCATAGCCGCAGGCGAACTTGCTGCCCGCCGAGCAGCCTTTCTGGGCGTATTTGAGCGCCAGCGCTTCGTCCTTGGGAAGCTCCCGGCCGTGACGATAACGCACGGCGAGAAGAGCGCAGCTCGATGCCTTGCCGGCCGTGCAGTCGGCGTCGAGCATTTCGCTTGTCATTGGGGCCGCGAAGGCGCGGGTAAGCGCGAGGCCGGTCGCGAGAACCGCCGCCGCGAGGATCAGGAAACAGAGCGCTGTCAACCGATGAGACATGGCTCCTGCGATGCAGGAACCGGGCCAAATGGGGTAGATTTCCGGGAGGGCTTTACGCCCTAAAACCTAGCTTCTGCGGCGATGATCAAGGAGGCGGCGCAGCGATTCGCAGGACCACTCATTCCCGCGGCGGCACGCCCCCCGCAGGAGCTGCTCGCCCCGCTGGGGATCAGACGGAATGCCAAGGCCGCGATAGGTCATGTCGCCGACCGCGCCGCAGGCGAAGTCATTGCCCTTTTCGCAGGCCATCACGAACAGGGTGAGGGCCCGGGCGTAGCTCTTGTTGGTGCCCCGGCCATGGCGCAGCAAAACCGCCAGATTGGCGCAGGCGAACGCGTCCTTTTTGGAGCAGTTCTTCTCAAGGGTGACGGGGTCCTCGCTCTGGGCGAGGGCATGGGGCGCGCCAGCGACGGAAGCCGCGGCGAGGAAGACAAATCCGATGATGGCGCTCATATAATGGGGCATCCCCGCTTCCTTCAGGATTTGTGCCGTACAAGAATTTCCTCGTCCGAACATGGAGAAAATTCCTTAACAAGAACTGACCGGCCAGAGGTTCTCCATGGGGCTGACAGGGTGGTTGACAGAAGATGGCGAGCCCGGTATCTCCCCGCGCTCACACGAAAAAGACCGGTTTCGACCCATGAAAGTCAGAAGTTCACTCAAGTCGCTCAAGGCCCGCCACAAGGATTGCCGGATCGTCCGTCGCAAGGGCCGCATCTATGTGATCAACAAGACGCAGCGCCGCTACAAAGCGCGCCAGGGTTGATCTCGAAGCGCCCCTCCGGGCGCTGATGCCTCGACTTTCAATCGCTTTTCATTTGGATTCTTAACCGCATGGCAGTATTGTACTAGCTATGCGGTTGTTTCTATTGACAGTTTTCGTGGCGTGCGCGTCTACCGCCGTTCTGGCGGACCAGACGGACCCCCGCCTCGATTCGCTGTTCGTGGAACTTCGCTCCGGCGACGCCTTCAGCTCCGAGGAGACTGTCGGGCGCATCATCGACATCTGGTCGGACGCCCAAAGCGATACTGTCGACATTCTCTATGCAAGAGCGCTCCAGAGCGCGGACGAGGGGGACCTCGACCTTGCGCTGGCGCTGCTCGACCACGTCGTCGGCCTCGCCCCGCATTTCGCGCAAGGTTTCGCGACACGTGGCATGATGCGCCTGACCAATCAGGACCAGTCCGGCGCCGTCGCGGATTTCTCCAAGGCCCTCGAGCTTGAGCCGCGTCAGTTCGAAGTCAGGATCGCGCTCGCGGAAATCCTGCTGTCGAACCACGAAAAGCGCGACGCCTACGAGATGTTCCAGAAGGCGCTCGAATGGAACCCGCATGACGATCATGCGCGCAGCCGCGCCCGCGCTCTCCGCCGCGAACTCGACGGGCAGGAGATTTAGGGCGCCGGGACCACCGGCGGCTGTTTCACATATTTTGTTTCTGGTCATGCCCGGGCTTGTCCCGGGCATCTATGAAGTTTCCAGTACTGCGAAGCGCCCATAGATCGCCGGGACAAGCCCGGCGATGACGGTGGAAAAGTCTGTGCATCCGCCAAGGCGCAAACGAAGCGTTCGGGAAAAATCCATGCGAGTCGTACATGTATGTGGGAATGCCCGAACAAATTAGAGGAAAATATATTGCTGTATTTCAAGGGATAGACTGAGCCTTCGATAGGCTTCCACAGGGCTGTGGAAATCTATTGCGCGAGACGCTCCCCAGCGTCGGGAACAAAGTCTCCCCGGGGAATTTTCTTTCCCCAATCGCCGATATTTCCACATGCAAGGTTTCCGTCTTGAACGCGGGCGCGACGCAACTTTTTATCTGAGCCGCAGGCGCCGCGCCCCTCAATCCCTGTACGGACGAATCGGCGCGGGCGGTTTCCGGGTTCTGGAGGAGTGGTCATGGCGGACGGAACAGCGAATATCGAAGCACTGCCTCCGGGCGCATCGACGGTCGCAGGGGAACGTTTGCGTTCCTTCATCGAGCGCATCGAACGCCTCAATGAGGAAAAGGACGCGATCCTCTCGGATCAGAAGGAAGTCTACGCCGAAGCGAAGGGCGAGGGCTACGACACCAAGATCCTGCGTCAGGTGATCCGCATCCGGAAGATGGACCGCGCCGACCGCCAGGAGCAGGAAGCGCTTCTCGATCTTTACCTGTCGGCGCTCGGCGAAGCCTGATCGCTTAAAAGAAAAGGGACCGGAAAGGCGAGGCCCTTCCAGTCCCAGTTCCCTAGCCCCAAACCCGAACTTTAGCTGGCGCGCTTCACCTCAAGGCCGTGATCGCGGATCTTGCGGTAGAGCGTCGAGCGGCCCATGCCGAGGCGGCGGGCGACTTCCGACATCCGGCCTTCATAGGTCTCGATCGCGAGCTGAATGAGATCGCGCTCGATTTCCTCGAGCGTTCTCAAATTGCCTTCGCGGTCGAAGATACGAACGGTTTCGTCAGCGCCCTGGCTTGTCTGGAAGACGGGCGGGCGCGAATAATCTTCTTTTTCGTCTTCCGACGCATCGGCGAGGATCGGCGGGCCGAGGTCGACGCCGGCGGCTTCGAATTCCGCCGAGAGAAGCGGGAAGTCCGACGCGGTGAGATAAGTGCCTTCCGCAAGAACGACCGCGCGGAAGATCGTGTTTTCAAGCTGGCGCACATTGCCGGGCCAGGCCTGGCGCACGAGCACTTCGAGAACTTCGTGCTGGACGCCGCGCACATCGCGGCGCTCTTCGGCGTTGTAACGCTGAATGAAGTGATCGATGAGCGCCGGAATATCTTCCGGCCGGTCGCGCAGCGGCGGCGCGACGATCGGGAAGACGTTGAGGCGATAATAAAGATCTTCGCGGAAGCGGCCGGCTTTGACTTCTTCGGCGAGATCGCGGTTCGTCGCCGAGATGACTCGCACATCGACCTTTGTCGGGCGCTTGGCCCCGACAGGATCGACTTCGCCTTCCTGCAGCACGCGGAGGAGTTTGACCTGCATGTCAGCCGGCAGTTCGCCGACTTCATCGAGGAAGATCGTGCCGCTATCGGCTTCCTGAAACTTGCCGATATGCTTCGCGGTCGCGCCTGTGAAAGAGCCCTTCTCGTGGCCGAAAAGGATGCTCTCGACGAGGTTTTCCGGGATCGCGCCGCAGTTCACCGTGATGAACGGGCGGCCCGAACGCTCTGACGAGCCTTGAATGGCGCGGGCGATCATCTCTTTGCCGACACCGGATTCGCCGGTGATGAGGATCGGGATGTTCGACGCCGCGGCGCGCTCGCCGAGGCGCATCACATTCTTCATCGCCGAGCTGTCGCCGATGAGGTCTTTAAAGCCCATCGCGCCGTCGCGCTTGCGCTTGAGGCGCGAGACTTCGCCTTTCAGGGTCGTGATGTTGAGCGCGTTGTTGATCGAAACGATGACGCGTTCAGGGCTTGCGGGCTTCACGAAGAAGTCCGCCGCGCCGTTCTGCATCGCTTCGACGACCGTGTCGACGCCGCCTTGCGCGGTGAGGACGATGACCGGCAGATCTTCGCGCGTCGCTTTCACGCGTTTGAGCGTCTCCATGCCGCCAAGGCCCGGCATGCGAAGGTCGAGCATGATGAGGCTGACTTCAGCGCCTTCCTGGCTTTGAAGCACAGACAGCGCCGCTTCGCCGCTATCGGCCTGCAACACGGGGTAACCGCCGCGTTCGCAAACAGCGCGCATCAGTCGGCGCTGCGTCGGGTCGTCATCGACAATCAGAATAGTTTTGGCCATCACGCGGGATTTCCTCATGGAAAGAATTCCCTTCGTCTTTATGACGCCGAAGTAAATTTGCGCTTAAACCGTTTCATTACGGGGCATAATGATTATAGTTAATAGTTCGTTGACGGATGATCGCCTGACGCGCGAAGGCGGGCGGGGCGGGCGCTCCGGGTCAGCAAAGTGCGCCGGGCGAGGGGGCGCCCCTCGCCGCCTTTGCGAAGGGCGCCGCACTGCGGTATGACCGGCGGGCCCCGGCCGCCTCTGGGCGGCTCACCCCCGCGGGCGCGAAAGGAATTCCGCATGTCCAAGGACGAGGAAGAAGGCAAGGACGTCATCCGTCCGCTCGCAGCCCTCAAAGGCGCCAAGCCGCCGGCACCCGAATGGTTCGAAAAGGCGATCGCGACCCCTTCCGAGGAGGGCGAGGTGGACGTCGCCGGGGCGAAGATCCGTTTTTCCGCCTGGGGCGAGGTCGGCAAGCGCGGGCTTCTGTTCGTTCATGGCGGGCGCGCGCACCGCAATTGGTGGCGCCCCTTCGCGCCCTATTTCACCGACAAGTTCCGCGTCGCCGCGCTCGATCTCTCGGGCATGGGTGATTCCGACTGGCGCCCGCATTACTCGCTCGACGTCGTCATCGACGAACTTTTCGCGGTGATCGAGGCGGCGAAGCTTTCCAAAGGCGGCCGGCCGCTCGTCGTCGGCCACAGCTTCGGCGGCTGGGTGACGCTCGCCGCCGTCGAGCGCAGCGGCGAGGGGCTTTCCGGCGCTGTCGTCATCGACAGCCCGCTCGGCGTGCCTGACCCCGACGAAGGCTATACGGTGATCAAGCCAAAGCCTGAGGATGAGACGAATCCCGTTCGCACGAACCGGGTCTATGCCACCATCGAAGAGCCAATCACGCGGTTCCGCTTCCTGCCGAACCAGCCCTGCGAGGAGCTTTATCTCGTCGATCACATCGCCCGGAACGGTCTCACCAAAGCGCCGATGCCGGGTGGGGGAGCCGGCTGGACGTGGAAGTTCGACCCAAATCAGGGCCGAAATTTCCCCATCCACTTCGACCGAGACCTGCTCATCGCGGCGCGCTGCCCGCTCGCCTTCATCTATGGGGAAGATTCCGCCTTCGCGAAGGGCGACGGTTTTGCGCATCTGCGCGAGAGGGTGAAAGGGCGCTCGCCCTTCATCGTCATGCCGGCGGTCCACCATCATCTGATGATGGAGGAGCCGATCGCGTTCATTTCCACCCTGCGCGCGCTATTATCGTGCTGGCCTGTAAGGGCGGGCGCCTGAACCGCAGGCGCCGAAGGGTATCGGATCGGCGCCCGATGTGGCGCCGCGCCCCCTTGCCCAAACCGCTGAATTCCGTCAGAAAACTCCAGATTTTCGGAACCCAAGGGGTGAATTGAATGGCCGACGATACCCTCCAGCGTCAGCACGACGCTGAAGAGCACCTGAAGTCTTACAACGCGATCATGAAGGCGACCGGCGAAATCGGTCTGCCGTTCTGCATCGGGCTTGGCGCCTTCTTCACAAATCTCGTGATGCGCAACGGCGTTCCGATGGCGTTTGTCGCGTTCTTCGTCACCTATGTCTTTGTGTGGTTCGTCGTAAAGACGTTCTTCTCCGGCCACTAATCTTTCCCACTTAGCCCGGCTTCGCGTGCGCGTGCGCACTCGGGAGGACCGATGAAAATAGCCGTACTCAAGGAAACGCGCCCCGGCGAAACGCGCGTGGCCGCATCGCCGGACTCGGTGAAGAAATTCGTCGCCATGGGCGCGAGCGTCGCGGTCGAAACTGGCGCTGGCGACGGTGCGCGCTTCTCCGACCAGGCGTTTCGCGACGCAGGCGCAGAGATTGCGAAAAGCGGCGTCGATGCGGCGAACGCAGCCGATCTCGTACTGAAAGTGCAGCGTCCAACGCGTGCGGAGCTTTCTTACTTCGCCAAAGGCGTGAAGCTCGCCGCAATCATGTCGCCGCATGCAGAGCCCGATCTTCTCGGCGCTTATGCAGGGGCGGGCGTCGATGCGTTCGCGATGGACCTGATGCCGCGCATCACGCGCGCGCAGTCGATGGACGTTCTTTCCTCGCAGTCGAACCTTGCAGGCTACAAGGCCGTGATCGATGCGGCGGCGTATTATGGCCGTGCGATCCCGATGATGATGACGGCTGCGGGATCGATCGCGGCCGCGCGTGTCTTCATCATGGGCGCGGGCGTTGCTGGCCTTCAGGCGATTGCGACCGCGCGCCGTCTCGGCGCCATCGTGTCGGCGACTGACGTTCGCTGGGCGGCGAAAGAGCAGGTCGAGAGCCTTGGCGCGACCTTCGTCACCGTCGACGAAGAAGCGATGAAATCCTCCGAGACCTCCGGCGGCTATGCGAAAGAGATGTCGGCGGACTTCCAGAAGCGGCAGGCGGAATTCGTCAGCCAGCATGTGAAGAAGCAGAACATCGTCATCACAACAGCGCTCATTCCGGGCCGTCCGGCGCCGAAGCTTCTGACCGAAGAAATGGTGCGCTCCATGGCGCCTGGCTCGATCATCGTCGACCTCGCGGTCGAGCAGGGCGGCAATGTCGCGCTCAGCCAGCTCGGCGAAGCGGTCGATGTCGACGGCGTCATCATTCTCGGCTTTGCGAACGTGCCGGGCCGCCTCGCGGCGGATGCGTCGAGCCTTTACGCGCGCAACCTTCTCAACTTCATCTCCGCGTTCTGGGACAAGGACGCGAAGACCTTCAAGGTCGACTGGGAAGACGACATCATCAAGGGCGTCGCGCTGACCCGCGATGGCAAGGTCGTTCATCCGAACTACGCGAATGTCGCCGCGGCTGAACCCGCGCCGGCGAAAGACGCAGAAAACGGTCCGCAAGGATAACCGGACAGGAGGCCCCAATGGCCGGAGAAAATACGGAACAGATGGTTTCGGAAGCGGCGCTGGCCGCGGAGCAGGCGGCGAAAGCCGCTGAAGCCGCCGCAGCGAGCGCGACAGGCAACGCAGACGCTGCGAACGCCGCCGCTGAACAGGCGCGCACTTTCGCCGACCAGCTCGCCGCGCTCGCGGCCTCGCTGAGCGGGCCGTCGGAGTCGGTCTATCTCATCGCGATTTTCATCCTCGCGATCTTCGTCGGCTATTACGTCGTCTGGTCGGTGACGCCGGCGCTGCACACGCCGCTGATGTCGGTGACGAACGCGATTTCGTCCGTCGTCATCGTGGGCGCGCTGATCGCGGTCGGCGCGGACCTGACGAACGCCGCCGCCGGCTTCTGGCCGAAAGTCTTCGGCCTTCTCGGCGTCACGCTCGCAAGCGTCAACATCTTCGGCGGCTTCCTTGTCACGCAGCGAATGCTCGCGATGTACAAGAAGAAAGAACGATAGGGGCGAGAAGCGATGAAGCACGACCTTCCGGCCCTTCTCTATATCGCGTCGGGCATCCTGTTCATTCTCGCGCTGCGCGGGCTTTCGAGCCCGGAGACATCGCGCGAGGGCAACCGCTTCGGCATGATCGGGATGACGATCGCCATCCTGACGACGCTCTTCGTCCTGCAGGATAAAGGCTTCGGCACCTATCTGCTCGTCATCCTCGCGATTGCGCCGGGCGCAGCGCTCGGCGCGCTCGTTGCGCGCAAAGTGCAGATGACGCAGATGCCGGAGCTTGTCGCCGCGTTCCACTCGCTCGTCGGCCTTGCGGCCGTCTTCATCGCGTGGTCGGCCTTCCTTGCGCCGGGCGCGTTCAACATTGGCGAGCCGGGCGCGATCCATCTCCAGTCCGCGCTTGAGATGTCGCTCGGCGTCGCGATCGGCGCGATCACCTTCTCCGGCTCGGTCATCGCCTTCCTGAAGCTGAGCGGGCGGATGTCCGGCAAGCCGATCCTCCTGCCAGCGCGCCATGCGATCAATCTCGGCCTCGGCCTCCTGATCCTGCTCTTCATCGGAATGATGCTGACGGGCGAACAGTCGGTGACGACGTTCTTCCTGTTAACGCTCGCCGCTTTCGTGATCGGTTTCCTTCTCATCGTGCCGATCGGCGGCGCCGACATGCCGGTCGTCATCTCGATGCTCAACTCCTATTCGGGCTGGGCGGCCGCGGGCATCGGCTTCACGCTCGAGAACATGGCGCTCATCATCACCGGCGCGCTTGTCGGCTCGTCAGGCGCGATCCTCTCCTACATCATGTGCAAGGGGATGAACCGCTCCTTCATTTCGGTGATCCTCGGCGGCTTCGGCGGCGAAGACGCAGCGGCGGGCGCCGCGGGCGAAGAAACGCGCCCCGTCAAGCAGGGCTCGGCGGAAGACGCGGCCTTCATCATGAAGAACGCGAACAAGGTCATCATCGTGCCGGGCTACGGCATGGCGGTCGCGCAGGCCCAGCACGCGCTGAAAGAAATGTGCGACAAGCTGAAGGCCGACGGCGTCGAGATCAAATATGCGATCCACCCGGTCGCTGGCCGCATGCCCGGCCACATGAACGTGCTCCTCGCCGAAGCGCAGGTGCCTTACGATGAAGTCTTCGAACTTGAAGACATCAACGCGGAATTCCGCACGGCAGACGTCGCCTTCGTCATCGGCGCGAACGACGTGACGAACCCGGCCGCGAAGACCGACAAGTCATCGCCGATCTACGGCATGCCCATCCTCGACGTCGAAAACGCCGGCACCGTGCTCTTCGTCAAACGCTCCATGGCATCGGGCTATGCCGGCGTTCAGAACGAACTCTTCTTCCGCGACAACACGATGATGCTCTTCGGCGACGCCAAGAAGATGTGCGAAGAGATCGCGAAAGCGCTGGGCGGTTAAAACCCTTTAGGTCGCCATCAACCCGGAATAGATCGCGTAGAGACCTAACGTGTCTACAATTCCGTGCGCGAGGATCATCGGCCACAGGCGGCGCCCGCCTGCCCAATAGAGGAATCCGAGAAGGGTTCCGCCGATCGCGATCGAGATCATTCCGGCCGGTCCCTGATATGAATGCGCGGCGCCGAACATGGCGCCCTGGGCGACAATCGCGATGACAGTCGCGAATGCGCCGCCGCCCAAAATGCGCCGCAGGTTTTCGAGCACGAAACCGCGATAAAAGAACTCTTCGCCAAAAGCCGCAAAGAGCCAAACGAAAGGCAGGATGAAAAGGAAGAGCGGCAGATCGTCTTTCAAGGCTGCAAAACGGGATAAGACTGGCGTCTTTCCGAAATAGGCTTCGAGCATTTGATCGACGATGCCGGGAACAACGATGCTGACTGCGACAGCCGCGAAGGCGATCAACAGAAACAGCCAGATCGGACCCAGATTGCGAAATCCATAGTCGGATAATTTGGCGCCGCGCGCCTTTAGCCAGACGAGAAGCAAGAGCGCAGCGGTGAATTTCCAGTAGGCGTATTCGAGGATCGGCATCTGCGGCGCGACCGATGTGAAGGCCTCGAACTTTCGCAAAAGGTCGACCGAATTCCGCGCTGCGATAAAGAAGACAAGTTCCAGAAAGAGCAAAAGCGCCATGCCCAACCCCCATTATGCAGCGCGCGCCAAGGCGCCGGGGGAAGCTCACAAGGGGACCCCCGGCGACGCAAGGCGCGCATCGCCCAAGCGTTCGCCTGTCGCGCCGAATCGCTGGCGGCGAACATCGCGCCCTCCTCATACGGGTAGGGCCATTCGCCGCGCGGACCTACCTGACGCGCCATTCGCATCGTCGGCCTAATGAAGGCACGCTTTCCCGCTTCAGGCGTCCTCGGCATCGACGGCCAGAGGCGAGAGGGAACAACGCTGCCGATGGCGGATCTCGACAAGATCACGGAGGACTTCTCGACTACGCCAGTGCCCGCGGAGAAAACCGTCAGCGGGCTGCGCATCGCGCTTATCCTGATCGGTGTCAGCATTGCGCTCCCGGCGTTTCTCACCGGCGTTCAAATCGGGGACGCGCTTGGTCTCAAGTCTGCGCTCATCGCTTTCGTTGCGGGCGGCTTGATCCTCGCAGCCGTATCGAGCTTTGCAGCCATTGTCGGCGCTGAATCTCACTTCAGCACCTATATGCTTGTGCAGTTCGCTTTCGGATCGAAGGGCGCGCGGATCGTCAACGCAGTCTTCACGACGACGCTGTTCGGCTGGTTCGGCGTGAACGCGGCGCTCTTTGGCGATGCGATGACCGCGAGCGTTTCCAGCCTTTATAACTTCACAGGCGGCTGGCCGGTCTATGTCGTTATCGGCAGCCTCTTAATGGTGCTGACGACGCTGTTCGGGTTCAAGGCGCTTGACCGCCTTTCTCAACTCGCTGTGCCGCTGCTTCTGCTCATTCTCATCGGCGTAATGGCGATGGCCGTTCGCCAGGCGAACCCCGACGCGCTCTTCTCGGAAGGCCCCAGAACGATGAGTCTCGGCCTCGCCATCTCCGCCGTCGCAGGCGGCATCATGGTGGGGGCGGCGACCATGCCGGACCTCACACGCTATGCAAAATCCCGCAAAGGCGCCGTCATCGCGATGTTTGTCGCCTATGGGCTTGGCGCGCCGCTCATCCTTGCCTGCGCTGCGATCCCCAGCCTCGTCACGGGTGAGAAGGACCTGATGCAGATTATTCTGGGACTGGGCCTTGGCGTGCCCGCGCTCTTTGTACTGATCTTTTCGACATGGACGTCGAATGCGGCGAATCTCTACAGCGCCGGCCTCAGCCTTGCCGCGACTTTCAAGCGCATCAGACCGTGGCGGCTAACGCTTTCCGCCGGAATACTCGGGATCGTCGTCGCACTCTCCGGCATCATCGACTTTTTCGTCCCGTTTCTCATCTCACTGGGCGTCCTGATTCCTCCCATCGCCGCTATCTATGTTGTCGACTTCCTCTTTGTCGTCAGACGCCGTTACGACCTGAAAGATATCGACACGCGGCCGGCGTTTCGCTGGCAGGCCTTCGTTTCGTGGATCGCTGGAAGCGCCGTCGGCTTTGCGACAGCCAAAGGCGTGCTGACGCTCACGACAATTTCGGCGTGCGACGCCCTGATCGTGTCGGGCGGGGTATTTTATCTGCTAGAGCGCTACGGACCGCGGGCGGATTAGGCCGGCTTCCAGATCTCGCCGAGGACGCGCTTGAAGTTGCCGCCGAGAACGCCCGCAATGTCGGCGTCGGAATAGCCGCGCCGGATGAGGCCTTCGGTCAGGTCGTAGACTTTCTGCGGGTGGTCGAATCCATCCGTGTCGATCTTCTTCCGGAAGGCGTAGGAGCCTTTGTAACTTCCTTTGAGCTTGCTGTAGGCAGGCTCGGCGATATCGTCATAGCCGTCGGGGTCCATGTCCGACCCAACGCCGAGATGTTCGACGCCGACGAGCTTGGCGACATAATCGTAGTGATCGAGCAGGTGCTCGATCGTCGTCGGCTCCTTGTCGCGCACGAACATGCGCACGCCCGTTATGCCCATGACGCTGCCTGCCGCAGCCATCTTCTTGATCGCTTCATCGCTCTTGCAGCGAACGTGACCGCCGGCGAGGGCGCGCACATTCGAATGCGTGATGAGAACCGGCTTTTTCGAAACATCGAACGCATCGAGCGTCGTCGTGTCGCCGCAATGCGAGACATCGACCGCCATGCCAAGTTCGTTCATGCGCTCGACAATGGCGACGCCGAAATCGCTGAGGCCGCTGTCATTCCGGTCCGTTGAGCCCGTTCCGATCAGATTGCGCGCATTATAGGTGAGCTGGCTCACGCGCTGGCCGAGCGTGTAGAAGCGGTTGACGTCATCGACATCGCGGAAGTGATTGGAGTTTTGCAGGCCGACAATAAAGCCGAGCTTTCCCTCGGCCTTCGCCTTTTCCATATCCACGACGGTATCGATACGGCGCAAATCTTCCGGATAGTCGGCGACATAGGCGTTGGTGCGCGCGATAAATTCGAGCGCTTCCTCATAAGTGTCGAGGCCGATCGCCGGATGGAAAACGGTGACGCCGCTCGCGCGCAGCTTCTCAAGTTGCTCGGGCGAAATCCGGAAACCGTCTTTCAGTTGCGGCTTCTCGCTGAAAAGAGCGCCCATTTCCTCGCTGAGGCTGCCCATCACAGACAGCATGTCGATGACAAGGTTGCTGTTGACGAGATCGATCGCCTTGGCGCTGTAGGTCTTCGGCGACTTTGCAAAGAGCTGGAACGCGCCGAAATTCAGCATCGGCGCGGCGAAACCGGACGCGGCGGCCGCGCTTTTTAGGACAGAGCGGCGCGAGACCGCGCCGCGGCCCGTCTTCGTTTGTTCAGCCATTCTTGTTTCCGTCAGTCGTCGTTGCGGATCGGCGTGCGCTTGCCGCGGCCGAACTGGAATTCGCGCAGGATGTGGAATCCGACGCGGAACTGGTCGCGAGCGCCGAAGCCGTCGATGATCGGCGTTTCGGCGTATTCGTCGAAGATATAATAGTAGGACGCGTACGGATTGATCGACCAGTTCTTGGCGACGTTGATATAGCCGTTGACCGAGCCGCCAATGTTCCGGAAGCCGGCTTTCGCGTCGTAAACGGGCAGGCCCGAATTGGTCGACTGCTCCGGCGTGATCGAGAAGTAGGCGTCGGCGTAACGGTTGTCGATCCACGAGGCTTCAGCCGAAGCCGATGTCGAAACCGGGCCCCACTTGAAGAGGAGCGCCGTGCCGCGCGCGTCGACGATGGTGCCGCGGTGCCCCGTCGCGACGCCGTGGCGCGCTTTCAGTTTCACCTGGAAGCGGTCGACAAAGGTGGTGCCGATGAACCCGCCGAGTTCGAATGTCGTGCCGACATCGCCAAGGCCGGCGAGGGCGGGGTTGTCGCTCTCATTGCGGGCGCCGACGATGCGGACCGTCGGGCCGACGGAGAAGTTCGAAAAGCCGAAGATGGCGAGGTCCGCGCCGTCGTCATCGAGGAAGACGAAGTTCTTGAAGCGGACATAGGCGGCCGGGTCGGCGGCCCATTCGTAATCGTCGGAGCCGAAATAATCGGGCTTGTAGACCGGGCCGACGCCGACGGAGAGGTTGGTCGTTTCCGGCGTCATGAAGGTCATGATGCCGACGAAGCCGCGCAGGGGCCGCCAGCGCTTTTCGCCGTCGAATTCGTCGTCGTTTTCCGGCTCGACGGGAAGCTCTTTGACTTCCTCGTGCTTCCGGCGGCCAAAGATCGGGTCGATGGTCGGATCGTCAATCTGTTGGGAATCCGCGGACGCCGCCGACAAGAACCCGCCGGCCACAACCGCCGCCGCAAACGCCAATACTCCCCGCATATCGCCCCGCTCTTCGTATTTTCCCACATGGCGCGCAAACGCGCCGCTCCTCAGACTATCAGAGATAGCCTGAATCTCTCACCCGAACCGTTACAAACATGGTTAAATTTTCGGCGTCAATTGGGCGCCAGCGCGAAAGTTCGCGAAATGCAAAAACGGCCGTGGCGAAAAGGCCACAGCCGTTCAATTCAGGCCCAAATTTGGGGGAGATCTCGCGCCTAGTCTACGGCGTCGTCGATCGCCTCGCCCACGCTCTCGATATCCCGGCCGGCGCCCTTGATCGTCTCACAGGAGGCGAGGAAGACGCAGCACGCCAGAACGAGGGGAATCAAACGCATGGAACACCTCAGAAGAACCGTCGATCGCGGGCGATTCTAGCCGGTAGGCCGAATCGCACAAGCGCGAGGACGGTTCATGGAGAACTCTTTAGACGGCGCCTTCGCGCTGCATCCGCTTGCGGATGAGCTTGCGGGCGCGGCGAACGGCTTCAGCCTTTTGGCGAGCGCGTTTTTCCGAGGGTTTTTCGTAGAATTTCCGGCGCTTCATTTCCCGGAAAGTCCCTTCGCGCTGCATCTTTTTCTTCAGCACTTTAAGGGCTTGGTCGACATTATTGTCGCGCACAACGATCTGAACCAGGGCGAGCCTCCTGTAGCTTGCTACCAGTGAAAGAAAGCGCCACTGCCCGGCGGCCGAAGGCTGCGGGGCGGGGCGCCATTGCCTAAATCAAGCCGGATCGCCGTGTTATTCAGCGCTCCAACCGGGGCGGCGTATACCAAATACGCCCCTCTATGTCCACTTGATTGTCGATAGGCCGCATGGCCGCCAGAGGCCCCCAAGTCTAGGATCAGACACGCGAAAGGTCCCCGCCATGACAGCTCCCGACGACGGATTTGAAGAAGCCCGGGCCAAGACGCTCGCCGCTGCGCTTGAGCGCGCGCCCTTCGACGGCTGGACGGACCTGATGCTCGGCCGGGCGGCGGCTGAAGCGGGCGTTCCCCGGTCCGTCATCGCCGCCGCCTTCCCGCACGGAGTGGAGGACGTCCTCTCCCTGTGGTCCGAAGCGGCGGACGCGGCGATGGCCGCGAAAATGGCGGGTCCGGAATTCGCGGCTCTTCGTATCCGCGAGAAGGTCGCCTTCGCGGTGAAGGAGCGGATCTCATATCTGCGTCCCCACAAGGAAGCCGCCCGCCGCGCGGCCGGCACGCTCGCTCTGCCGATCCATGCCCCGCTCGCCGCCCGTCTCGCCTGGAAGACGGCGGACGCGATCTGGCGCGGGCTCGACGACAAGTCGACGGATTTCAACTTCTATACGAAGCGCGCGATCCTCGCCGGCGTGTGGACTTCGACGCTCGCGCGCTGGCTCGCCGACGACACCGAAGACGAAGCGAAGACGGACGAGTTCCTCGCCGCGCGCATCGAAAACGTCATGCAGATCGAAAAGGCGAAAGCGAAGCTGCGCGAGGCGGGGTTCGATCCGTCGAAAGCGGTCGGCTGGCTCGCGAAACTGCGCTATCCGTCACCGAACGGCGCGCGCAAGAGGCGCGAAGAAAAGATCGACGAAGCGCTGGAAGAAAGTTTCCCGGCGAGCGATCCGCCTTACTGGGCGGGAGGCGCGAAGGAGTAGGCCGCTAACGGATCGATTAACTGCGCCGCTTCAACTGCGTCACATGCCCCATCTTGCGGCCGGCGCGCGCCTCGCGCTTGCCGTAGAGATGAACGCAAAGCTGGCGCGTGCGCGCGCAGTCGCGCCACTTATCCGCTTCATCGCCGATGAGGTTCTCCATCACCGCGTCTGAATGACGGGCAGGGTCGCCCAGCGGCCAGCCGGCGATGGCGCGGATGTGCTGCTCGAATTGCGACACGCCGCAGGCGTCGATCGTCCAGTGGCCGGAATTGTGAACGCGCGGGGCGAACTCGTTCACCATCACCGAGCCGTCCTTCAGCACGAAAAATTCAACGCCGACGACGCCGACATAGTCGAGCTCGGAGAGAATCTTACCCGTGATCGCGCGCGCTTCGTCGACGGTCTCGTCTTCGACATCGGCCGGTACGATCGACGTTCTCAGAATGCCGCCGCGATGGCGGTTTTCCGGCGGATCGTAGAGCTCGATCGCGCCGTCAGCCGCGCGCGCGCCGATGACGGAGATTTCGCACTCGAATTCGACGAACCCTTCGAGGATCGCCGGCCGCGCGCCGATTTCCTCCCAGGCTTTCCTGGTCGCTTCTTCCCAGGTGAGGCCGAGATTGCGCGCATCGGCGCTGATCACCGTCTGGCCCTTGCCGTCATAGCCGAGCCGGCGCGTCTTCAGGATTGCGGGCCGGCCGATCTCTTTCAGGCCCGCTTCGAGCGAGGAGAGATCGTCGACCGCGAAATAGGGCGCGGTGCGGGCGCCGATCGAACGCGCGAAGGATTTCTCGATGATGCGGTCCTGCGCGACGGCGAGCGCCCGCGCGCCGGGGCTGACGCGCGCGCCAAGGCCGGTGAGGATCTCGACCGTCTCGACCGGCACGTTTTCGAATTCATAGGTGATGACGTCGACAGCTTCGGCGAAGGCCTTTAGCGCCTTCTCATCCGTATAAGGAGCGATGGTGCGCGACGAGGCGACGTCGTAAGCGGGGTTGCGCTCTTCCGGTGCGAAGATGTGCGTCTTGAGGCCGAGGCGCGCCGCAGCGAGGGAGAGCATCCGCCCAAGCTGGCCGCCGCCGAGAATGCCGATGGTTCCATTCGGCGCGACTGTCCGGCTGTGGGCTTCTCCCGCCATCGCCATCAGTCTTTGGGCGTGTCGGCGACGGACGCCGTCTGGCGGGCGCGCCAATCGGCGAGTCGTTTTGAAAGCTCGGCGTCGTTCGTCGCGAGGATCGCCGCCGCGAGAAGGCCGGCGTTCACCGCGCCTGCTTCGCCGACAGCGAGCGTTCCGACCGGCACGCCGCCCGGCATCTGCGCAATCGACAGGAGGCTGTCGAGACCGTCCATCGTCTTCGAGCGAATCGGCACGCCGAGCACGGGCAGCACTGTCATCGACGCCGCCATGCCGGGAAGGTGCGCCGCGCCGCCAGCCCCGGCGATGATCACTTTGAGGCCGCGGCCGGCGGCCGTCTTCGCATAATCGTAGAGACGGTCCGGCGTCCTGTGCGCAGAAACGATCCGCGCCTCGTAGGGTACGCCGAGTTCATCGAGAATGTCGGCCGCGCGCTTCATGGTCGGCCAGTCGGACTGGGAGCCCATGATGACGCCGACCAGAGCCGTCGCCGGTTTCGCCTGTTTTTCAGCCACTTGCCTGCCGTCGTCCCATCCCGGCCAGTCATGGCCAGAGCAAGCCGCGCCTTATATAGCCTCTTGGGCGAACCGCAAACCGGGAGATTTCCCAAAAACCGGGCGCAGCGCCTTGAGGCCAGGGCCATTTCGGGAAGAACGCGGGTTAGAGGAGACGCCAGCCGACTGGACGGGGGCGCGTAAACCGGCGCCTCCTCTTTCCGAGCGCGGTGCAGGACCGCGCTTTTGAGAAGGGGGGTGGCGCGAGCCGCTATCCGCACCTGCGAAAGTCGCGCGAGAGCCCTCGTGTCGCAAGGCGCGAGCGATGAGGTGAGTGGTTCTTGCGCTGAACGGGGACGCAGCCCAAGATTAATAAATTAGCGGCAATATTTCACGGCGCATTGATCGCGCCGATGTTACCGGACGGTTCTCAACGGCGATGAAAATCTTCGACACCATGAAATCGACGCCGTCGAGAGGCGTCCGTCGTACATCCGCCGACAACACGACAACGCCGACTCAGGAAACCGCTCCGACGCCGGCGACGGAAGCTGCGTATTTCCGCGGCATTCCCGATTCAGAGCTGACGCCGCGCGTCCGTCAGGCCCTCATCACGCTCATCGAAGAAGTGAACACGCTCCGCGATGAGCTGAAGAATACGAAGTCGAAAATCGAAGAACTTGAAAATCTCGCCGACGCCGATCCGCTCCTCGGCATTCTCAACCGCCGCGCCTTCGCGCGAGAACTCTCGCGCGCGCTCGCGCTGGTGGAGCGCTACAACACGCCGGCGAGCCTCGTCTTCGTCGATCTCGACGACCTGAAGCTCATCAACGATCAGCTAGGGCACGGGGCGGGCGACGCCGCGCTGACGCGCGTCGCCAATGTGCTCGCTGAAAATGTCCGCGAGACTGACAGCGTGGGCCGGCTAGGCGGCGACGAATTCGGCGTCATTCTTCTGCAAGCAGATGAATCGCGCGCCCTCGACAAGGCGGGAACGCTCTCCCAGCTTGTTTCGTCAGAGAAGGTGCTGTGGAAGGACTACGCTTTCTCCGCGCACATTTCCTGCGGCGTCGTCGAGATCAAGAAGGGCTGGACCGTCGACGACGCGCTCCACACCGCGGACAGCGCGATGTATGCGGTGAAGAAGCAGCGTTAGCTTTCTCGAATTTGCCCCACCATCAGGTCATGCCCGGGCTTGTCCCGGGCATCCATGGCGGCATCGGCAAGATGGACATGTCCGTGGATCGCCGGGACAAGCCCGGCGATGACGCGGGGAGAGGTGTACGCAATACAGGCTCCGGATGCTACGCCGTCTTCGCTTCAAGCACCTTCGCATCCGGCAGCCAACGCGCGAAAATCTCGGCGAGTTTCTGCTGGCGGATCGGCTTGGAGATGAAGTCGTCCATGCCCGCAAGATTGCACTGGTCGCGATCCTGATCGAAGACATGCGCGGTCGCGGCGATGATCGGCGTTCTCTTGAGATTGCGCTCGGTTTCGAGCTGACGAATGCGTCGCGCCGCTTCGAGGCCGTCCATCACCGGCATGGAGAGATCCATGAGAATGATCGCCGGAGAGAGTTCGAGGAAGCGCTCGATCGCCTCAGCGCCGTTCTGCGCGATGACGACCTTGTAGCCGCTCGAGGCGAGCATGTTCTTGAGCACGAGCTGGTTGACGACATTGTCTTCCGCGACCAGCACGCAGGCGCCGTCTTCATTCGCTGCGGGCTTGTCGGACGCCATGCTGCGAAGCGCCTGCGCAGCCGCGCTGAGATCGCTCGTCGACCTGTAGCTCAGGACCCTCGCGAGCACGTCCATTAGCTGCGATGGGCGAACGGGCTTGGGAAGGTGCGCTGCGAATTTCGCCTTGCTTTCCGGCCCGCCCGCATGCGTCGCATCGATGGACGAAAGCATGACGACCGGGATCGAAGCGAAGCGGGCGTCTTCCTGAATACGCGCCGTCAGCGCGACGCCGTGCTCGCCCGGCATCTGGTAATCCATCAGGATGAGATGATAGCGATCGTTCTGCGCGACCGACTTTTCAAGAGCGGCCATCGCTTCCGCGCCGCCGCTGACGATCGTCGCGCGCAGGCCCCAGCCGCTCGTAAGTTCTTCAATGACGCGCCGGTTGACGGCGTTATCGTCGACGGCGAGGAGGCGTACGCCTTCGAACACCGCCGCGTCGACGCCCTGAACAGGCTTGATGTTTTCATCGATCGGCGAAGCGAAGGTGAACCAGAAACGCGACCCCTTGCCGAGTTCGCTTTCGGCGCCAATCGAGCCGCCCATCAGTTCGACGATGTTCTTGCAGATGGCGAGGCCAAGCCCCGTGCCGCCAAAGCGGCGCGTGTGCGATGCGTCGGCCTGCTCGAAGCGCTCGAACATGCGCGGGATTTCGTTGGGGGCGATGCCGATGCCGGTGTCGGCGACGCTGAAGTGGAGACGCACCTGATCGCCGTCGACGTCACCGGAGATGTCGACGAGCACATGGCCCTTGTCAGTGAATTTCACGGCGTTGCCGATGAGATTGCCGAGCACCTGCCGCAGGCGCGCCTCGTCGGCGACAACGCCCTCGGGAAGGTTTGGCGCGTAACGCACGATGAGTTCGATGTCTTTCTCAATCGCGCGCGCCTGCATCATGGTCGCGACTTCATGAACCATCTGGCGCAGGTTGAAGCCGCGCGGCAGCAGGCGAAGCTTGCCCGCCTCGAGCTTTGAAAAGTCGAGAATATCGTTGATGACGGTGACGAGCGCCTGACCGGACGAAACGATGATGCCGGCGAGTTCGCGCTGGCGTTCGTTGAGATCGCTGTGGAGGAGCACATCGGCCATGCCGAGTACGCCGTTCATCGGCGTGCGGATTTCATGGCTCATGGAGGCGAGGAATTCGGACTTCGCAGCGTTCGCCGCGTCGGCTGCGGTGCGCGCCTTCATCAGCGGGCGAACCAGAAGGCGATGAATGACGAGGCCGAGAACGACGATCATCACGAGCGCGGCGGCGAGCGTCGCGATCGCGGCTGATATGCGGAACTGTTGCAGGCCCTCATAGGCCTTGTTCTTGTCGATCGCGAGGCCGAGCCTCCAGTCGATGGTCGCGAGCGAAGGGATCTTCGCAAAGCGGACGATCTGCGGACCTTTCTGGTCGAGCACATGCTCGATCGATCCATCGAGAAGCGGCGCGCCTGAAGGGTAAGCGTCTTTCAGCGTCTTCGAGACGAGATCGCGGTTCGGATGGGCGAGAATGCGCCCGTCGCCGGTCGTAAGGAACGCAAAGCCGAGACCGCCAAGATCGCTCTCCGTCAAAACGTCGCCGAGCGATTGCGTCGAGAAGTCGGCGCCCACGACGCCAAGAAGCTCCCCGTCCTTGTAGACGGGCACGGCGACCGTGATGGTTTCTACATTGGTGGTGATGTCGAGGTAAGGCTCGGTGAGCGTCGCGGCGCCGGCCGCGACAGCATCCTTGTACCAGGGCCGCGTGCGCGGGTCGTAATCGGCGGGCAGATCCGGATCGAGCGGCCAGATGTGGTAGGCGCCGTTCGTTTCGCCGTAATAGGTCCATAGGAACGTATGTTCGTATACGGGGCTTTTCAGGAATTCGACGGGATCGCTCTCATGGGCCTCGCGCGTGATATGCGAGGCGACTTCTTCGGCGAGCTTCACGCGGTCGGCGAGCCAGTAGTCGATGCCCCAGGCGGTCGTTCCGGAGAGCGTGCGGACATATTTCTCGATTTCCGCCGTGCGGCTCGCGCGCTGCGAGACGTCATAATAATAGGCGAAGACAATGAAGATGAGCACGACCGCGAAGGTTCCCGCAGCGAGCGCTGTCGCCATCAGGCTCGCCCCGCTGCTCGACGGCGCGGCGTTGGAATTGGCCGGGAGGGCCGTCGGTCGGGCCATAAAGACGCCTCTGCTAGGGATCAGATTTCACCTGTTATCCGTGCAGAGAGTAAGGCTAGATGGTTAAGAAGCGGGAAAGCATGACGCCTTCCGGAGCGCTCCGCGGCCGGGAATCGGCGTCATGGAGCCGAAATTCGGGAGGCGGGCCGGTCAGGCCTCCTGAGGGCCGCCCTGAAAGCTCCGGCAAAGGGCGCCGATAAGGCGGCGAAGGCGCGCCGCGTCTTCCGCCGAAAGGCCGCCGAGGAGTTCGGCTTCGATGCCGCGAATGTCGGCGGCGAGGGCGGCGTATTTCTTTTCGCCCCTGGCGGTCAGGAACAGGTGGCCGAGACGGCCATCTTCATTTGAAGCTTTGCGGGCGAGCATGCCCTTGTCGAGGAGGGCTTTGACGGCCCGGCTGACGATGCCCTTGTCCATCGGGGTGATCGCCACGACCTCGTTCGCCGTCCTGCCGGGGCGCTCGGCGACCGCCGCCATAACCCGCCATTGCGAGATGTTGAGGCCCCCGTGGCGCTCGGTGATCGCCGCCGTCTCCCGCGCGATGCGGTGCGACAGGACGCTGATCTGGTAGGGGACGTTGCTGTCCAGCCGGAGGATATCGTCTTTGGGATTGACGGCCATCAGGTCTTCCGCGATATTAGTTGTTATCGCAACTAGATGCGATAGAAACTACAAGATAGCAAGCTCGGGCAGGGACGCAACGCCCGGCGCCGGCCACAATGGAGCAGAAAGATGACCGATCTCTTTGAGAACCCGCTTGGCCTCGATGGTTTCGAATTCGTCGAGTTTTGCGCTCCGAAGCGCGGGCTTCTGGAAAAGGTCTTCTCTTCGCTCGGCTTTTCGAAGGTCGCCCGTCACCGCTCGAAGGACGTCGATCTGTGGCGCCAGGGCGGCATCAATTTCATCATCAATTACGAGCCGAAGTCGCACGCCCATTACTACGCGGAAGAGCACGGGCCGTCCGCCTGCGGCATGGGCTTTCGCGTTCGCGACGCGCACAAGGCCTATGAAGAAGCGATCAAGCGCGGCGCACAGCCTGTCGACGTGCCGACCGGCCCGATGGAGCTGAAGCTGCCCGCGATCAAGGGCATTGGCGGCGCGCTCGTCTATCTCATCGACCGCTATGAAGACGGCAAGGCGATCTACGACATCGACTTCGACTATATCGAAGGCGCGGAGCGCCATCCGGAAGGCTGTGGCTTCAAAGTGATCGATCACCTGACGCACAATGTCTATCGCGGCCGCATGAACTTCTGGGCGAACTATTACGAGAAGATCTTCAACTTCCGCGAGATCCGCTATTTCGACATCAAGGGCGAATATACCGGCCTTCTGTCGCGCGCGATGACGGCGCCGGACGGAAAAATCCGCATACCGCTCAATGAAGAGAGCGCCGGCGGCAAGGGCCAGATCGAGGAGTTCCTCATGGCCTATAATGGCGAGGGCATTCAGCACATCGCCTTCGCCTGCGACGACCTTCTCGAGTCATGGGACAAACTCAAAGCCATCGGCGCGCCCTTCATGACGGCGCCGCCCGCCGCTTACTATGAAATGCTTGACGAGCGCCTGCCGGGCCATGGCGAGCCGGTAGAGGAGCTCCAGAAGCGCGGCATCCTTCTCGACGGTTCGACGGAGAAGGGCGACCCGCGTCTTCTCCTTCAAATTTTCTCCGAAACGATGATCGGACCGATCTTCTTCGAGTTCATCCAGCGCAAGCGCGACGAAGGCTTCGGCGAAGGTAACTTCAAGGCGCTCTTCGAATCGATGGAGCGCGACCAGATCCGCCGCGGCGTTCTCGAAACGGCGAAGTAGCGGCCGAACAGCAGGGCGGGGCTATGGCTCCGCCCGCTATGTGACGCCAGTCACTTAGCGCTCGAAAGCGCCGATTGCCGACGGTTTCACTGACGTGGTAATTTCCAACTCAGCGGCGCGGGGGCGTCGCGCTTGGAGCACCATTACATGCGTCACCACTTTTGTCTGTCGGTTGCGGCCGTCGGCGCCGCCGCGTGCCTGTCACAATCAGCCGCCGCGGCTGATGCTTCTCCGGTCAAATCCACGGCGACGCTCACCGTCGTCTATGAAGTGAAAGGCGGCGGCGACGACATTCCCCAGTCGCACGAGCGCCATGTGAGATGGTCGATCAACGACCGCTACGAGGCGAAGTCGACGATGGAAGCGGCGGTCGTTCAGGCCGTCGGCGTCATGCACCCGCAGCCGGAAGGCGCGGGGGCGCAAATCGACGAGAACGATCAGGCCGCAATGATGGCGCTCGCCATGGGCGCGCAAGCCAAATGCGGCGCCGACGCTGACTGCCTGCAGCGCGAGATGATGAAGGCGATCACCGGATCGGCTGGAAGCTATCAAGGATTTTCGGGAACCAGCCAGACCGGCTCTTACAGCATCGATGAAAAGGCCTATCAGGCCTATTTCGACGCCGCCTGCTCGCTGAAAAACGAAGCCGCCTGCGCTTACGACACGACGGTGACGGGGGCCGGCCAGATCTCGGAGAAAGACGGGCCGCGCTTCCTTTATGGCGCGCGCGCCGAAGTCGACCTCGAAGCCGGCACGCTGATGATTGCGGTTCCGTGGCCCGGCTATCTCAAGGCGACGAAAACCGTCACCTCTGCTTCGAAGGAAATCGAAACCGGCACGACGCAGATCGAACGGGGCGCGCTTCTTTCGGGAGGGAAGCGCGATGCGTTCAAAGCGACCTGCGGCGCTTGCAAGAATGTCTCGGGAACGGAAACGGTCGCGGTGAAGGACGAACTTCTCGGCCGCGACGCGACGCTCACCATGCGCTGGACCTTCTCGCGGCAATAGCGGCGGATCGCCCGGCGGTTGTACCCCAATAGGTAGATCAGGCGCAACACCAGCATATCCGCCGCATACAGACGGTTGTGGGGAAACTTATGGCAAATATGCACTTGCCATACCATGACCCAAGAACTAGATCAACCCAGTGACGGGCCGGCAGAAGGTACATCTGAAGGATGGCCGTCTCATAATCTCAATGAGCTAGGGCGGGTTCTCTTCCGGGAGATGCGTCGGGCAGAGTACGTCCTAGAGCCGGATGTTTGGGACGATTTGTCCGCCGAAGACCGCGTCAGCTTTCTGGTGATCGCGGAGGTAGTGGTCCGAAGGCACGAGGACTTGGCGGGCCCTTTGGGTGGCCGGCGATCACCCAATAAGTCGGCGTCTCCCAATACGTAAAAAGCCGAATGATCACGAGGAAATATTCCACGTTAAAAATCTCAATTGAACGCTGCTCGATTCTGTAGGCATTGCCGGGCTTCTGCGCCGGCTCAAATTTGTGGCACCCAATAAGGCGCGGCGCGGTACTCATGTCCCCGAGAATGATTGGTGGAAGGTATGGCTCGAATGCGTCAATGCCGACCGCATCGATCGTACAGCAATGAGCGATTTTCGCGAGCATTTGGACAAACAATTCGGGGCGCAACTTGCCTGAAACGTAGGAACCGTAAACGCTCATCCATTCGGCTAATTTGGTTTCGCTGCCATAGAGCTTTAAGGATGGTCTGCCGGGCCATGTTGCTCCTGGTTTCATAAGAATTGTCGGCGGGCCCCAGTGTGGGAGTATTGCGCCGATAGGCGCTTCCGCAGGGTCTATGCTGATTGCCCTCGGATTATTTTCTGCGTCGCGTACATACGCGTGACCGCGTTGCGGTGCGCCGCGTTTTTGTCCGCGCAAACCAAGATATGCGCGGGCGCCATCGAGCATTTGAGACAGCACATGGCTTTCAATTTTTTGAGTCTTCTCGCGACAGTCATCGCAGCTTGCCGCGTAAAGCACTTCCTTTCCCCCTAGCTTCTCGGGAATAATATGTTCGGTGGTGAGTCTTAAGCCTCTTGGATTCGGGCAATAAACACACTTACCCACGTGTCGATATGAAACGGTTTGAGAGGCTGACATTGAAACACTCTGATAAGATCAATGAGAAAGAAACGGCCCGTCGCCGCGATGAAACCATCAAGCGCATGCTTTCGACGCCGCCTAAGCCGCACGCGCCTCTAAAGAGCGAGAAGAAACCGCCTAAGAAAAAGAAGGCGGCGAAACGCAAAACCAAGGGAAAGGAGCCTGGCTAAACGCCGGGCTTTGTTTTTATGGTTGCTTTTATTGACCGGACGTTGAGTAGTGGTCCGCAACTTCTTTTTCATACGCCCGACGTTTCCGGTCATTCAGAAAAAGAAGTTGGCGGAGCACCAGATTTGTCTCGTGATGAGCGTCGGCTAGCACTGCGATTAATGGCCGCCCTACTTCTTGGCCAATATGATATTTCAGCGTTCCAAAAACGTGGTCTGTTGTAGGATTGTACATTTCTACTTCGACCTCGGCGCCTTCCATCGTTGGAAAAATTGCTGAGATGCGAATGCCGGCACTCGCAATGCCGTCAGTTAGTGAAAGATCATCTCGTGTTGTCATCGGCTGTTAGCTCCTTTGAGCGCCGTGGCCGTTGACCGAGTGTCCCGAGTCAGCGATGGTCGGGGTGTTATCCAGTCCGCCGGCCATCGGCGGGTTTCAGCAATACTCTACGCCGGGCGCGCCAACGCCCGGCGTTTACTTTGCTGCTCGGCAGTACTGATTCGCAAGTTATTGTTTTCGGCGCCTTTTCCGGCGCCAGCGCAAAAAGGCGAGCGCATCGCCCTTGAACGGCCTATCTGCCGTTAGTCTGATGATACGTCAGCCGCTTGCCGACCGTGCCAGTAATGGCGGCGTCCGTCCGTTCCGTATCGTTGACGCCTAGAGCGGCGCGGTGATTGAAGCGGAAGTCGTATTCGGCAAGGTAGCGGTGCAAGTGCTTCTCGTCGCACTTTTGATAGACGCCGCGCATGCCGCGCTTGAACACGCTGAAGAAGCCTTCGACGCTGTTTGAATGCACGTCGCCGCGCACATACTCGTCTGCCGAGTGACGGACGGTTTCGTGCTTGGCGACTAGCGTCGGGACTTTTGACTTCGCATAGAGATGGCTTTCATCCGTATGGAGGCGCGTTTCCTTGGCGATGTTTTCGGCGACGATCTTCTCGACAGTGGCGCGGTTCGCCGTATCGACGTGGAACGAGCGAACTTTGCCGCCACGCTCGACGAGCGAGATGACCGCGTTTTTGTTAGCCGGACCGCGACCCATGCGCGAGCCTTTGAAGGCGCCGCGATCCCGCGTTTGCATGCGCGGCTTGGCGACTTTTCCATAGTAGGTTTCGTCGGCCTCGACCGTTTTACCTTCGCCGCCCATGGGCTCGGAGGCGCCAGCCGGACGCATGGCCTCGCGGATACGGTGCGCCATAAACCAAGCGGTGCGGTAGGAGCCGAAGCCAAGCTCGCGGTGCAATTGGGTGGCGCTGATGCCCTTCTTGCTGGCGCACATGAGATGCGTCGCCAGAAGCCACTTGTGCAGCGGGATATGGGACTTCTCATAGACGGTGCCGAGCGTCGCGGTGAAAGGCTTGCGGCAGTCGCGGCACTTGTAGAGGCCGGGGCGCGTGGATTTGCCTTTGAGAAGAACCGAATTATCGACCGTGCCGCAATGCGGGCAAACGCGGCCATCCGGCCAGCGCAGCGCTTCAAAGTGCGCTCTGGCGGCGTCCTCGTTGTGAAAGATCGGGTCTGAAAGTTTCGCGGTCATCGGTTCTCTCCAATGACCTAAATCTAGGGATTGCGCCTTGGTATGTCAAGTGCATAATACCCAAACTTATCCTACAGTTTATCCCACACCTCTGACGCTGACGTAGAATGGCTCCTTTCGCGTTGTTGCGTTTGGAGCGAGCGATGTCGGCTTTGTGCGTTTCGAGAGTCAGTGGGGAACCCTCCCTTTCGGCCAACCGAACTCGCGACGCGACTTCGGGGCCTCAAGCCCTCCCTTTTCAAGGGAGGGTCAAGACCGCCCAGAAACTCGGAGCAGTCCCCTCCCTTGAAAAGGGAGGGTTAGGAAGGGTTCAACGCGGCGCCTCAACGCACTCCAAAACCCAAAAGGCGCCTTTCCTCTCGCAACCCGTTGATTTTCTTCACCCCAACCGCGCGCCCATGTTTCACGTGAAACATTCCGCGCCGAAACGAGACAGCGGCGGCGCTCGAAACGGGAAAAGGCGCCTTTTGCGCCAGAACCCCGCATCAACGCTGGGCTGCGCGAGAGAAGTTGCGAAAGGGAGCGCCAATAACGAACGCGTGGGGTCGGCGCGCCGGCCTTTGCCTTCCCGCGCGGGCCATGCCACATCGACGCGCATGTTTCGTTTCTTTGAAAGACGTCTCAATCCCTTCCCGGAAGAGCGCCACGGCGTTCCGCCGAAGGGCCTCGTGCGCTTCTGCTGGCACTATGTGCAGGACGCCGCGCCCTGGCTCATCATGCTCACTGTTCTCACGGCGCTGATCTCCATCGGCGAGGTGTTGCTGTTCGGCTTCCTCGGCGCGATCGTCGACTGGCTCGCCGGCGCCGACAAAACGACTTTCCTTGAGACGGAGAAAACGCGGCTCTTCCTGATGGGCGGGCTCGTGCTGGTCGGACTGCCGCTCGCGGTTTTCCTGCAATCTACGATCATGCACCAGACGCTGCTCGGCAATCTGCCGATGAGCGCGCGCTGGCGCATGCACCGCCAATTGCTCGAACAGAGCATGGGATTCTTCTCTACAGAGTTTGCCGGCCGCGTCGCGACGAAAGTGATGCAGACTTCGCTCGCTGTGCGCGAAACGGTGATGAAGATACTGGAAGTCTTCGTCTACGTCGCAGTATACTTCATCAGCATGATCGCGCTCGTCGCCATTTCCGACTGGCGTCTTGCGCTGCCGCTTATCCTCTGGATCGTCGCCTATGGCGCGATCATCAGCTATTTCATACCGCGCATGCGGAAGATCTCGGAAGAGCAGGCGGATGCGCGCTCGGCGATGACAGGCCGCGTCGTCGACAGCTACACGAACATTGCGACGGTAAAGCTTTTCTCCCATGCGGGGCGTGAGGAATCCTATGCGCGCGAAAGCATGGAGATGTTCCTCGACACCGTGCATCCGCAGATGCGCCTCGTCACGCGCCTCCAGACAAGCGTCTATTTCAATAACGCTTTCGCGCTCTTTGCGATTTCCTCGCTGGGCGTCGCTTTCTGGCTTGGCGATCTCATTTCCGTCGGCGCCATCGCGACGGCGATCGGCCTTGCGCTTCGCCTCAACGGGATGTCGCAATGGATTATGTGGGAGATATCGGGCCTCTTTGAGAATATCGGCACCGTCTATGACGGCATGGAGATGCTGACCAAGCGTCAGGACGTCACCGACAAGCCGAATGCGCCGGCGCTCGCCGCGCCGCGCGGCGAGATCGCCTTCGAGAACGTCAAATTCCACTACGGCAAGGAAGGCGGGATCATCGACGACTTCTCGCTCAACATCGCGCCGGGCGAGAAGGTCGGCCTTGTCGGGCGCTCGGGCGCGGGCAAGTCGACGCTCGTCAATCTTCTCTTGCGTTTCTACGATGTCGAAGGCGGGCGCATTCTCATCGACGGCCAGAATATCGCCGAGGTGACGCAGGAATCCCTGCGCGCGAAAATCGGCGTCGTCACGCAGGACACCTCGCTCCTTCACCGCTCCATTCGCGACAACATCGCCTATGGCAGGCCCGATGCGAGCGAAGAGGAGATCATCGAGGCGGCGCGGCGCGCGAACGCCCTCGACTTCATCGAGCGGCTTGAAGACCAGAATGGACGCACGGGGCTCGACGCCCATGCGGGCGAACGCGGCGTGCGCCTTTCAGGCGGCCAGCGCCAGCGCATCGCGATCGCGCGCATCTTCCTGAAAGACGCGCCGATCCTCGTGCTGGATGAAGCGACCTCCGCGCTCGACTCCGAAGTCGAAGCCGCGATTCAGGAAAACCTCTTCGCGCTGATGCGCGGCAAGACGGTGATCGCCATCGCGCACCGCCTGTCGACGATCTCGCAGCTCGACCGCCTCGTCGTGCTCGACCGCGGCGCGATCGTGGAAATGGGAGCGCACAAGGATCTCGTCGAAGCCAGCGGCCTCTACGCCGACCTGTGGTCGCGCCAGTCCGGCGGCTTCATCGCGCCGACCTTCGCGGAGCAGACAGCGGCGGAGTAGGGGACGTTGTGTCGTCGGCATCTTTGGAGTCAGAGCTTTGCCAAGCGACGAATTATGGAGAGGTACCTCA
>JACKIL010000005.1 GCA_020638525.1 Caulobacterales bacterium
CACCTTGCCGTCGCGCAGCACGACATCTTCCGGGCGCGCGCGCTCAATCGGCACCTCAATCGCGTAAGCAGGCTTGCCGTTCTCATCGAGCTGAATGACATGGAGCGTGTAAACGCCTGGAGCAATCTGCTGGCTTGGCGTCATCATCCATCGCCCATTCGCATCAGACGTTGCGCGATCGAGAAAAACGCCATTGATGAAAATCTCGACAACGCGGTTCGGCTCTGCACGCCCTGCAAAGATAACGGCGCCGGAATCGTCATAGTCGATCGTCTCAAGGGCGAGCGGTCCGAGCCCGCCGACGGCGTCGCGCGGCTCCTGAATGACAACCGTCGCACCGCCAGGCGTCGTTCTGAGAACGAGCGGGCGATCGCCCGGCCGCTCCGGCACATAGATGATGATCGTTTCTTCAGAGCGAATCGTCTGCCCATCGTCCGTCGTCATCGAAAGGCTGAGTTCAACGGAGCCGGACTCGAGCGGCGTATCAGTCGTGATCACCCAAGACCCGTCCCCTTCGGCGACGGTGGAGGCGAGCTCCGTCTCGTTGGCGTAGACTGTCACCTTCGCACCCGGCTTGGCGCGGCCCGCGATGACTGCATAGCCGGTGCGATCAACGCGCACGATGTCGAAGCTCGGCAATGAGGGCGCTTTCGCTTCGGAGGCGGCTTGCTCCTCACCTGGCGCGCTTGTCGCGCTCTCGGTGGTTTCGGGCGTTCCGATGACCTTGAAGCGCTCCGCCGCTTTCCAGGCGATGAAACCGAGAATGACGAGAAGGACAAAAATGATGACGACGCGCATGCAAATCCCTTCGTGCGAACAAGCCCCGACGCCCTTCAGGCCGAACGACGAGGCAGGCGCTTCTGTTCCGGCGTATATCCGCAAGCCCATACTAAAATGAGGCGAACGGCCCTACAGCCGGGAAATTAACTTTACCAAGAGGGGTTTGCGCCTACAATGGCGAGCAACCGGGAAAAGACCGTAACTGTATGAAATCTCTATGTATTTATTGCGGATCGCGTCCGGGAAGCGGTCCAGAATTTGTCGAAGCCGCCAAATTTATTGGCGAAGAAGCCGCCCGGCGCGGCTGGCGCATCGTCTATGGCGGCGGGAAGATGGGATTGATGGGCGTGACAGCGGGCGCGGCCCGTGACGCCGGCGGCAAAGTCTTCGGCGTCATTCCGGATTTTCTCGTCGAGCTTGAGGGCGTGCTCGAAAATGTCGACCACAAGGTCGTCAAGACAATGCACGAACGCAAGATGCTGATGTTCGAGGAATCGGACGCGATCTGCGCGCTCCCCGGCGGCATCGGAACGCTCGAAGAACTGATCGAGACGCTCTCCTGGGCGCGCCTGTCGCTCCACTCAAAACCGATCGTCGTCTTCAATCAGAATGGCTTCTGGACGCCGCTCAAAAACCTTTTCGAGCATGTCATCGAAAAAGGCTTCGCGCCGCGCGAGCTGCTGCGCGAAGTGATCTTCGTCGATACGGCTGAAGACATCTTCAAGGCGATCGAGAACACGCAATTGCGCGTCGTCGCTGAATAGCGCCTCAGGCGCGCTCCCCGCGAAGACGCGCGCGCGCTTTTTCCGCGCCGATAAGCGGGAACACATGCGCCATTTCAGGTCCGTTCGCACGCCCCGTGAGCGCAAGGCGCAATGGCATGAACAGTTTCTTGCCCTTGGCGCCTGTCTTGGCGCTTAACGCTGATGTAAAGTCCGACCAGCTTTTCTCTGAAAGCGGATCGGCCGGCACGAGTGCAACGCCAGCTTCTGTAAGCGCCTTGTCCTCAATGACGGGTTCGATTGCGCCTTCAATGATCTCGCGCCATTGCGCAACATCTTTGAGGCGCGTGATATTGCCTTTCACCGCTTCCCAGAGCGCTTTCGAAACGCCCAGTTTTTCTAAGCGATCCGCCACTTCCTCATAAGGCGTTTCATGCAGGATTTTTGCGTTCAACGCCTCAAGCTCAGCAGGATCAAAGCGCGCCGGCGCTCGGCCGACCTTGTCGAGATCGAAGCTTGCAGCGAGCGCTGAAAGACTACGCTCGGGCACGACGGGCTCCGCGGTGCCCAGACGCGCGAGAAGACTTGTAATCGAAGACGGCTCAAGCCCGTCTTCGCGCATCGCTTCAATCGACAGCGAACCAAGGCGTTTTGAAAGCCCCTGCCCATCAGCGCCGATGAGAAGAGAATGGTGCGCAAAAGCGGGAAGCGCGCCAGAGCTGCGCGTGCGGATGAGCGCTTCCATGATCTCGATCTGCACCGCGGCATTCGTCACGTGATCTTCGCCGCGGATGACATGAGTGATCCCGACGTCGATATCGTCGATACAGCTCGGCAACGTGTAGAGGTACATGCCGTCTTCGCGAATAAGCACCGGATCGGAAACGTGCACAGTGTCAACGATCGTCTCCCCACGGATGAGGTCGTTCCACTTCACCGGCGACTGGGAGAGCTTGAAACGCCAGTGCGGCTTGCGGCCTTCGGCCTCGAACGCTTTTACTTGTTCGTCCGTATAGCGCAGCGCCGCACGGTCATAGACCGGCGGCAACCCGCGCGCCCGTTGCAGGCGCCGCTTGCGCTCCAGTTCGTCCGCCGTCTCGTAACAGGGGTAAAGGAGCCCCTCGCGCCGGAAGAGGTCCGCCACCTTGTCGTAATCGGCGAAGCGCGCGGACTGGTGGAAGGTGTCGTCCCAATTGAGACCAAGCCATGTCAGGTCACGGCGCAGGCCGTCTTCAAACTCCTTCGTCGACCGCTCACGATCCGTGTCGTCGATGCGCAGAATGAATTTGCCCCCGCGGCTTCTGGCGAACAGCCAGTTCCAGAGAGCCGCACGAATATTGCCGACATGGAGCTTGCCGGTTGGCGAGGGGGCGAAACGAACGGTGACGGTCATGACGGGCGCAGCCTGGGCGAAGGGTGAAAGTCGGCTGAGTTACGCGCTTGCCGGGCAGGCGTCAAACCCCGACGCGCCGGAGAGCAGGCCTGCCCCGTCAGGGCGGGCCCAGAGCAGCGGAAGGCTGTGCTTTAGACGCCTACTCCGCCGCCGAAGCGGCCGCCCGGAGACGTTCGGCGCGCTTCAGGATCTCGATCGGCACGACCTCGAGGAATTTGGGACGCCAGAGCGACCAGTCCTTCAGGATAGCGGCCGCGCGCAGCGACTTCGTCTCCTCGGCGTAACGCTGGATAAGGGCGAGGCATTCCGCCTCGCCGTCCCCATCGTCAAAGGAGCGCCAGATCACGCTGTCGGGGTTCACGAGATCGACAAAGCCCCGGTTCTCGTCGAGCACATAGGCTCGCCCGCCCGTCATGCCGGCGGCGAAATTGTCGCCGACCGAACCGAGCACGACGACCGTCCCGCCGGTCATGTATTCGCAGCCATTGGCAGAAAGGCCTTCGACGACTGCAACGGCGCCCGAATTACGTACTGCGAAGCGTCCGCCCGCGCGCCCCGATGCGAAGAGCGCGCCGGAGGTGGCGCCGTAAAGGCAGGTGTTGCCGATGATCGCGTCTTCATGTGCGCTCGCGCGCCGCTCCGCAGGCGGGCGAACGACGATCGTCGCGCCGGAAAGCCCCTTTCCGACATAGTCGTTCGCATCGCCATCGATCTCGATGCGAAGCCCTTTGACTGAAAACGCTCCGAGCGATTGGCCGGCCGAGCCTTTGAGGCGCACGGTGAGATGGCCTTCGCTAAGACCTTCCGGCCCATAGCGGCGAACGATCTCAGACGACGTTTTTGCGCCGATCGTGCGATGCGTATTCCTAACCGCATAGGTGAGCTGCATTTTCTCGCCGCGCCCGAAGACGGCGGCGGCATCGCGCAGGATCTCGTCGTCAAGCGTCGGCGCGGGCTCGATGCGGCCCTTGCGCGAGGAGCGTTGCGCCCGCCCGCCTGCGTCGACTCGCGTCAGGATTGGGTTGAGGTCGAGATCGTCAAGGTCCGGCGCTCCGCGGTGCACCTGATCGAGAAGATCCGTTCGCCCGATAATATCTTCGAGCGAAGCCGCGCCGAGTGACGCGAGAATTTCCCTCGTCTCTTCCGCAATGAACGACATCAGTGTGACGACGTGATCCGCCGCGCCCATGAACCGTTTGCGCAGCTCTTCATCCTGCGTGCAGACGCCGACCGGGCACGTGTTAGAGTGACACTGGCGCACCATGAGACAACCGAGCGCAACGAGTGAAATCGTGCCGACGCCAAACTCCTCAGCGCCGAACATCGCCGCCATCACGACGTCGCGGCCCGTTCTGATGCCGCCATCCGTCCGTAGCGTGACTTTTTCGCGGAGATTGTTGAGCGTCAGGATCTGGTGCGCTTCCGCAAGACCGATCTCCCACGGGCTGCCCGCGTGTTTGATCGACGTGAGCGGCGAAGCGCCCGTGCCACCGACATTGCCGGAAATCAAAATGACATCCGCCTTCGCCTTGGCGACGCCCGCCGCAATCGTCCCGACGCCCGCAGTCGAAACGAGCTTCACGCAGACCCGCGCATCCGGATTGATGTTTTTCAGATCGTAGATGAGCTGCGCGAGATCTTCGATCGAATAAATATCGTGATGCGGCGGCGGGGAAATCAGCGTCACGCCCGGCGTCGCATGACGCATACGTGCGATGAACTCGGTCACTTTGAATCCGGGAAGCTGCCCGCCCTCGCCCGGTTTGGCGCCTTGCGCGACCTTGATTTCGATCTCACGGCATTGATTGAGATATTCCGCCGTCACACCAAAGCGGCCGGAAGCGATTTGTTTGACAGCTGAGTTCGGATTGTCGCCATTCGCCAGCGGATGATAGCGTTCAGGGTCTTCCCCGCCCTCGCCAGACACAGACTTCGCGCCGATGCGGTTCATGGCGATATTCAGAACGCCATGCGCCTCTGGCGACAAGGCGCCAAGAGACATGCCGGGCGTCAAAAATCGCTGACGGATCGAGTTGATCGACTCCACTTCATCAAGCGCAATCGGCTTACCGAGCGGCCGCGCACCGAGAAGGTCACGCAATTGCACAGGCGGCTGATCAAGCAACTGCTTCGAATATCGTTTGTAGGAGGCGTAATCTTCCTCGCGCACCGCCTTCTGGAGAAGGTGGATGAGCTTGGCGTCGAGCGCATGGCGCTCGCCCGTCGCACGATGGCGATAGAATCCGCCGATCGGCAGAGCCGGCGTCGCCGGACCGAAGGCGCGCGCATGGAGCGCCGCCGTTTTCTTCTCAAGGCCCGGAAGACCGATACCGGAAATGCGGGAAGCAACGCCCGGGAAGAACTCGGCGACCAAAGCGCGAGAGAGCCCCAGCGCTTCGAAGTTGCAGCCGCCGCGATAAGCGGAGATGACGGAGATGCCGCTCTTCGAGAGAATCTTCAGCAAACCCGCTTCAATCGCGGCCTTGTAATTCTTGATGCACTGACCGAGCGAAATATCGCCATAAAGCCCTTTGGAATGGGCGAGCGCTATCGACTCACAGGCAAGGTAAGGATTGACGACCGTTGCACCGACGCCGACGAGGACCGCCATATAGTGCGCGTCAATACACTCAGCCGAGCGCACGATGATCGAACAGAAAGTGCGCAAGCCAGCGCGCGTCAGATGCGTATGAACGCCGCCCGCAGCAAGCACCATCGGCGCCGCGATACGGTCTTCGCCCTGCGCCACATCGGAAAGAATCACATGCTGCGCGCCGCCCCGGATGGCGGCTTCGGCTTCAGCGCAAATGCGATCCAATGCTGCGCGCAGTGCGTCTCCGGACCCCGCCGCATCGGGGACGGGGTAGGTGCAATCGATCTCCGGCGCCTCGTCCGCATATTTGCGAAAGCGCTCGAACATGCCGTTCGACAGGAAGGGGCTTTCAAGCACGTAGACATTCGTCTGTGTCTCATCGGAAACAAGAATGTTGCCAAGGTTCTTGAAGCGCGTTTTCAGGCTCATCACGCGCGCTTCGCGCAGCGGATCGATCGGCGGGTTCGTAACCTGGCTGAACTTCTGCCTGAAATAATGCGACAGCGGACGATACTGGCTCGAAAGAACTGCAAGCGGCGTGTCGTCGCCCATGGACCCGACAGCCTCCTTGCCATCTTCAGCCATTGGACGAAGGACGAGATCCAGCTCTTCCAGAGTGTAGCCCGCCGCTGTCTGCCGGCGCAGCAGCTCCTCTGTCGAGAACAGGCGGTCTTCCGGACCCGGACCGATCTCAGGCTCTAGCTCGACAATATTGTCGATCCATTTCTCATAAGGGTGCTTGGCCGAGAAATGATCAAGGATTTCATGGTGGGTGTAGAACTTTCGCTCGTCAAAGTCGAAAGCGATCATCGCCCCTGGCTCGAGCGCGCCGCGCTTGATGATCTTTTTCGGCGTGAGCGGGCACATTCCGGTTTCGGAGCCCACAGCGAGAATGCCATCTTCAGTGATCGCATAGCGCGATGGTCGAAGACCATTGCGATCCAAGCCTGCGAGCGCCCAGCGCCCGTCATAAGCGCAGATCGCCGCCGGACCGTCCCACGGCTCCATCACAGCGTTGCAATATTCGTAAAGCGCGCGCCATCGGCGCGGCATGATTGCTTCACGCTTCGACCACGCTTCGGGCAGCAGAAGCGATTTCACCATCGGCGCGGAACGCCCGGCGCGAACGAGCACTTCAAATACTTGATCGAGGCAACCCGAGTCTGATGACCCCGGCTGGACAACCGGCTTCACATCGTCGCCAGCATCGCCAAAAGCCTCCGAAGCCATGCGAATTTCATGGCTCTTCATCCAGTTGATATTGCCCTTGAGCGTGTTGATTTCGCCGTTATGCGCGAGCAACCGGAAAGGCTGGGCGAGGCGCCATTCAGGAAATGTGTTCGTCGAATAGCGCTGATGGAAGATCGCAACGCGCGACACGAAGCGCTCGTCCTTGAGATCCGGATAAAAAGCATCGATCTCTTCGGCGAGGAACATGCCCTTGTAGATGACGTCATCGCTCGAAAATGAGCAGACGTAAAAACCGGGAATGTTCGCTTCGATCGCGCGCTTTTCGATGCGCCGACGCACCAGATAAAGCGCGCGCTCCAGCTCATCGCGTGAGCGCGCATGCGGATCGAAGAAGAGAACCTGCTCGATCTCGGGTCGCGAGGCGTTCGCCTTCTGGCCGAGCACCGCCGCGTCCACCGGCACCTGCCGCCAGCCATAAAGATGGAAACCCTCGCGGAGAATTTCCGTTTCGACAGCGGCGCGCGCAGCGTCTTGCGCGCCGAAATCCGTCCGGGGCAGAAAGATCTGCCCAACGCAAACATCCGCGCTCGCGGGCGTGTGCCCAGTGCGCCCGACATAGGATTTGAAGAGATCCTGCGGCACGTTCACCCGCACGCCGGCGCCGTCGCCGGTCTTGCCGTCGGCGTCCACAGCGCCGCGATGCCAGACCGCCTTCAGCGACTTGATCGCAAGCTCGACAATCTCGCGGCGCGGCTCGCCATCGAGCGCGACGATGAGGCCGACGCCGCAAGCGTCATGCTCGTCGCCCGGCGTCCAGAGCCCGATTTCCTCCGCACAAGCGCGGGCGGCGAGTTGCTCTTCATACGTCATATCGGCCATGACGATTGTCCTCTTCCTCGAGCGGCTGCGTTAATGGACAGGTCGGAAAATCCGGCTCTTTGTCCCCGCAGCCCGGGGTTTTCACGCCTTGGCGTGTTCTTTCCTTTCGTCATGACCGCTTCTCTCTTTATTCGGCGGCCATGACGCGAAAGTTTCGCGTCTCGGCGGTTTTCGTAATTTTGGCGGCGATCGCCGCTGCGGCGTCGCGCCCGTCGCGGATCGCCCATACGACGAGCGACGCGCCGCGAACGATATCGCCGGCGGCGAAGACGCCTTCGATATTCGTTTCGAGCGTGTCGCCATCGACGCGCAGCGTTCCGCGCTTGGTGATCGCAAGGCGCGGCTCACCGAACAGCGCATGGGCGTCTTCAGGCTCAAAACCGAGCGCCTTGATGACGAGATCGGCAGGAAGATCAAACTCGCTGCCCGGCGCTTCTTCCGGGGTCTGCCGCCCGCTCGCATCCGCCGGTCCAAGACGCATACGTACGGCCTTGAGACCAGTCGTGCGCTCAGGAGAACCGAGGACCGCTTTAGGCGCGGCAAGCCATTCGAAGACGACACCTTCTTCTTCCGCGTGCGCCACTTCGCGCTGCGAGCCAGGCATGTTTGCACGGTCGCGGCGATAAAGGCAGGTCACGTTGCGCGCGCCCTGGCGAATGGCCGTGCGCACGCAGTCCATGGCGGTATCGCCGCCGCCGATCACGACGACGCGCTTGCCGTCAGCGTTAAGGCGACCGTCGTCAAACGCCGGAACTTCATCCCCAAGTCCCTTGCGGTTCGACGCTGTCAGATAGTCAAGCGCTGCGACCACGCCCTCATTCGCCGCGCCCGGACAGGCGAGCTCGCGCGCTTTGTAGACGCCGATCGCGATCAGCACCGCATCGTGCTGCTGGCGAAGCTCCGCCAGCGTCGCATCACGGCCGACTTCAAAGTTCAAGACGAAACGGACGCCAGCTTCTTCAGCAAGACGCACACGCCGCTCGACGATCGATTTGTCGAGTTTGAAATTCGGGATTCCGTAAAGAAGGAGCCCGCCCGCCCTGTCGTAGCGGTCATAGACCGTCACCTGAAAGCCGAGCTTGCGCAGCTCTTCGGCGGCGGCGAGGCCCGCAGGCCCGGCACCGACAATGCCCACGGATTCGGTGCGCTCCGCGAGGGGCGTCACCGGTTTAACCCAGCCATTCGCAAAGGCCGTTTCGGTGATGTATTGCTCGACCGCGCCAATCGTCACCGTGCCGTGGCCGGATTGCTCGATAACGCAGGAGCCCTCACAGAGACGGTCCTGCGGGCAGATGCGCCCGCACACTTCCGGCATTGAATTGGTCGCTGAGGAAACCGCATAGGCTTCTTCGAGGCGGCCTTCCGCGACGAGCCGCAGCCAATCCGGAATATTGTTGTTGAGGGGGCAATGATCCTGACAGAAGGGAACGCCGCATTGCGAACATCGCGACGCCTGTTCCGCGGCGCGCTCAGCCGAAAAGCGCGCATAGATTTCCCCGAAATCATGCGCGCGCGCCCCAGCGGGGCGCTTTTCCGGCGTCTCGCGATCACGCGAGACAAACTGCAGCATCCGTTCGGTCATCTCTAATCATTCGCGCCCAGAATGGCGCATTGCGGGAACTGTCGATCGGGCGCGAGAGCCCTTCCCCCGGACTTTCGGCCCGGCAGGCGGGCTGGACCTTGCACGAGATGGTTGGCGAGCGCAAGCAGACCGGCGGCCAACATGGCGCGATCGGCCCAAAGGTCGCGGGTATAGGGCCGAAAATCCTAATTGGGCCAGCAAAGAACGGTTAAATTAGCAATTTATGCTATTCTATTCTTCGCCGCGATAAGCGAAAGGCAGGTCGCCTTTCGAAAGATCTTTATAGCGATCGCGCAGCTTGGTCTGACGATTTTCCATAGACATGGCCCGCCCGTCAATAAAGACCGCGACCGGCCGCGTCGTAACCTCAAGCGGGTCGCCGTCCCAAACCACGATGTCGCCCGCCTTGCCGATCTCAACCGAGCCAAGCTTGGCGTCGACGCCGAACATCTTCGCCGGATTGATCGTCAACGCTGCAATCGCCGCGTCATAGGGAAGACCGTGTGCAACAGCGTTCCCGGCATATTGCGGCAAGAGCCGCATATTGTGGGGCGTACCGCCATCGTTGAAGAAAGCGATCGTGACGCCCGCGGCCTGAAGGCGCGCAGCATTCGCCATCGTCGAGCCAAGGTCTTCAAACTGCGTCGGCAAGTTCTGCATGGCATCGAGAATGACAGGGATATTCGCCGCCGCGAGCTCACGCGCGACGCGCCATGCTTCCGATCCGCCAAGAATGATGACGTTTAGCGAATAGTCCGACTTCAAACGAATGACGTTGCGAATGTCAGCGGCGCTGTTCGCGGAAATGATCAATGGCTCGCGACCAGCGACGACGGGCCCGAGCGCTTCTAGGTCGCTGATGAAGAAACGGTCTTCACGTTTGCGGAGCAAATAGTCGCGCGGATTGGCGGCGTAGGAGGCCGCTTCGCTCAGATACTCGCGCAACATCGCCCAGGCGCCCATGCGCGTATCGCCTGAACGCGCCGCGCCGGAATAACCAGCCATTGCAAGCTGAGCCGCATTCGCCTTCGTCACCGAAGCGACGCGGCCAGACAGATCGATCACCGCCGCTTTGCCTGCGAAGAGCTTGTCGCCTGCTTGCGGAGAAATCAGCGCACGCGTGATGCCGCCCGCTCGCTCGACCGCGATCACCGAAGAGGTTGGATTGTAAGCGTCAAGCGAATCGAGGGCGGCGCTAAGCGGAAAGCCCGGATCGGGTGAAGCGTCATTCGCTTCCCGGTCGAGACTGATCTCTTCAATACCGAGCTGCGAGAAAGGCGCGATAAAACCAGCCGTGATCGTGCGGCCTGCAGCATCAATGACGTTTGCGCCTTCGGGCGCAGCGAGGTCAACGCCGACGCCGGCGATGACGCCGTCGCGCAAGAGCACGTCGCCATTCTCGATGACGCCTTGCGGCCCGCTCGTAATGAGGCGCGCATTCTGAATGAGGATCGTTTGAGAGGCAGCGGACTGAGCCAGCGCAGCCGCCGAGGAAAGAGCGCCAATGGCGAGCGCCGCGCCAGCGAGGAGAAACTTCTTCATTGTCGATGCCCCGTTCATTGGCCTGCTCCGCCCGTGAAGCCATTACCAGGCTGACCAATTTCAAAGTCAGTCCGCGGCGAACGCTTCGGATCATCGCGATCAAACATCAGCGCGCCGTCGATATAAACTTTCTCCGCGAGCGCGTAGACCGAAAATGGCGTGCGATTCCAAATGACGACATCGGCCATCTTGCCGGGCTCGAGAGAGCCCGTCTTATCGGCAATGCCCATTGCTTTCGCCGGATTCGAGGTCAGCCATTCAATGGCATGCTCTTCCGTCGCTTTGTGACCAATATGCGCGCCGTCAGCCATCGCTTTGGCGGCTTCCTGATTGAGACGTTGAATGCCGACTTCGCTGTCGGAGTGAACGATCGCGCAGCTGTTCGGTTGAGCATCGACAAGCGAGATATTCTCGCGAACGCCATCATAAGCTTCGAGTTTGAAGCCCCACCAGTCCGCCCACATCGCCGCGCAGACATTGTTCTTCGCGAGATAGTCAGCGATTTTGTAGGCTTCGACAGCGTGGTGGAACGTCGCGACCTTGTAGCCGAACTCCTTCGCCATATCGAGAACCTGCACCATCTCGTCTGCGCGATAGCAGTGCATGTTGACGATGATGTCGCCGTTCAACGCGCCAGCGAGTGTTTCGAGCTTCAGGTCACGCGTCGGCGGCTCGGGCGGCTTCTTCTCTTCATCGCCCTTCTTGTCGCTGTCATTCTTCTCGTCAGCGTAAAATTTTTCGGCGTCCGCCCAGTAGTCTTCCCACTTCTTCTTGTAGGCGGCCGCTTCAATCCACGCCGCGCGATAACCCGAGAAATTCGCCATACGCGTCGAGGGGCCACCGGTCAGGCCATAAACCCTCTTCGGGTTTTCGCCGCAGGCCATTTTGAGGCCGTAAGGCGCGCCCGGGAATTTCATTCCCTGCACCGTACGCGACGGAACGTTCTTCAGAATGACCGAGCGGCCGCCAAAGAGATTGGCGGAACCAGGAAGGATTTGCAGAGACGTGATGCCGCCCGCGAGCGCGCGCGTAAAGCCCGCATCTTGCGGCCACACGGAGTGTTCCGCCCAAACTTGCGCCGTATTCGGACTAACGGCTTCGTTGCCGTCTGAAGTCGACTCCGTCGAGGGCGACGGGTAGACGCCAAGATGCGAATGGATGTCGATAATGCCGGGCGTAACGTATTTGCCTTTGGCGTCGATTTGCGTCGCCCCTTCGGGCGCGCTCACCGACGCTGCGGGGCCGACTGCCGAGATTTTGCCGTCAACGATGAGCACGGCGCCATTTTCAATGCGCTCGCCCGTGCCGGTGAGAACGGTCGCGCCCGTTATCAGCGTCGCCTTTGACGGATAAGGCTCATAGGTCGATGGGAATGGGTCTTTCGGGGGGCGGACGATAAGATCGGCCGGTTTGGCCGGCTCCTCCGCCGCGGCGACCTCGACGGCGCTTGTCTCCGCCCCAGGGGCCGCGTCCGTCCCATGATCGGCGCTTTCAGCGCCCTTTTTTCCACAGGCAGCCAGCATAGCGATGGCCGCAACGGCCATGAACGCCTGTTTCTTCATCTTGAATGCCCCGCTGTATTGAGCCCAGCCAACTTGTCGCGGCGCTCGCCGCTTCATAAAACTGACCGCAACCTAGAGCATTTTCCCGACAGGGGAAGCATTTCCGGCACCCCATAGCGCATCTCATGCGCCGAAACGAAGGGTATAGACGATGAACGGAATTTCCCGGCGCACGATCCTGACGACTGGTCTTCTGGGCGGCGCAGCCGCCTCCTGCACCAGAAAACCTGAAATGACGCCGCTGACCTCACCGTCTGAGGCGGCGGGCGGCATCTTCGCCCATGGCGTTGCAAGCGGCGATCCGGCAAGGGACAGCGTCGTACTGTGGACGCGCGTGACGACTGATGCGACGGAGCCTTTCCCTGTCGTCTGGGAAATGGCCGCCGACAAAGACTTCACCGATGCGCGCGGCAAAGGAGAAGCGATCGCAAGCGCCGCATCCGACTGGACTGTAAAGGCGGTCGCTTACGATCTTTCGCCGGGTGAGACCTATTACTACCGTTTCCGCGTCGGCGACGCTTATTCGCCGACGGGGCGTACACGCACCCTGCCGACCGGCCCGATCGACAAAGCGCGCTTCGCCATCATCTCCTGCTCGAATTTCCCGTTCGGCTTCTTCAATGTCTACGACCTGATCTCGCGCCAGGAAGGCATTGAGGCGATCGTCCATCTCGGAGATTACATCTACGAATATGGCGGCGACGGTTACGGCGGCGAGATGGGTGCAAAGCTCGGACGGCCGCATGATCCGGCGCATGAGTGCGTGACGCTCGACGATTATCGCCGTCGCCATGCGCAATACAAAGCGGACGCAGCGAGCCAGGCCGCGCACGCAGCCCATCCGCTCATCGCAATCTGGGACGATCACGAGACATCAAACAATTCCTGGAAAGACGGCGCTGAGAACCATGATCCCGCAAGCGAAGGCGATTGGCAGACACGCAAGCGCGCAGCATTGCAGGCATATTATGAATGGCTTCCTATCCGTGAACCCGAACCCGGCCGAGCGCGCGAAGCCATATTCCGCGCCTTCTCCTATGGCGATCTTCTGACGCTTACAGCGCTTGAAACGCGGCTCATGGCGCGCGCTCAACAGTTCGAATATTCAGATGTCGTACCGACATTGAAGACGCCCGAAGATATTGAGCGCTTCCGCAACGACATTCTGTGGGACCCGTCACGTGAGATGATGGGCGCGGCGCAATCGGAATTTGTCGCCAAGACGCTGAAAGACTCAGTCGCATCCGGTCAGCCATGGCAGCTAATCGCCAATCAGGTGATCATGGCGGAAGTCATCGCGCCCGACCTGCGTCCGCATGTGACGGAAGAAGATATCGTCGAGCTTGAAAAGCAGTGGTCGTCCGCACGCGCCTTCGTTCAATCGTCAGGCCTCGGACTGCCGACGAATTTCGATGCGTGGGACGGTTACCCTGCCGCGCGTGAGCGTTTTTACGACATCGTCGAAGAAGCAGGCTCCAACGGCCTCGTCGTCGTTACGGGCGACACGCACACATGGTGGGCTAACGACCTTGAGAAGCGCGACGGCTCGCCCGTCGGCGTCGAACTCGGCACGCATTCCGTGACGTCGCCCTCGCCTTACCGGAAATCATTCCTTGGCGGCAAAGGCGCGGAATACGCTCTGCTGACCAACAAGGAAAACAAGTCTGTCCGCTATCTTTCGGGCGAAGATCACGGCTTCATCGACCTCGAATTCCGCCGCGATGGCGCGCATGCGAAGTTCATGGCGGTCGATACGATTGAGAGCCCGTCTTACAACGCTTTCGAAAAGGCCGCCTTCTCGATCAAGCGAGGCGACGGCCATTCGAAATTCTCTGGCGTGAAGGATGTCTCCCTCAAGGAGACGGTGCTCTTCTACAAGAGCTAGACGCCAATACCGCGAGAAGCGTCTCGCGCGTCAGTCATTATGGATGCGCGAGATCTTCGAGCCTTCGAGCGAAAGATTATACATCAGGCCCTTATTGTCGAAGATGAACGCGACGATCGGCTGGTTGAGTTGCGTCGTGTCGATCGCACCGCCTGCGCCAATCGTGACGACAGCGACGGATGCGTCGACGCCGATTTCCCATCCCTGGCTCGACCGGAACTTCTGGAGCGCCCCCTCGTCAAGAAAGACGATAATCTGCCGGCGCGCCTGCGCGCCGAGCTGGAAGCCAATGGACGCTGCGGCGGTTGAATAATAGGCGGCCGTCCTGCCGCCAATGCGCAGCGCGCCTTCGCCATATTCGCCGCCAATGCCGATGCCCGCCTTTTTCACCGAAGGAAACACAAGCACGCCATGCGCACGCGCGAGCACTTCATTCGCGCCGCCAATATCGCTCCGGAACTCGGCCAGCGCTTTATCGACCCGAGAGTCGATCTTCTCTTTCGAGGCGGCTGACGCGCTCCCGGCGACAGCAAAGAAGACGGCGACAAGAGCGGCGAAAGAACGAAGGATGGCGGCGTTGGTCATGGATCGTCTCCCTAAGATTCGACCGGCAGGAAGATATGTGCGTGAGTTTGAAAAGAGTGTCGATATAGTCCGGCGAAATTGAGGCGATCAGGCCTTCCGTTAACGGAATTTAAGCCTTCCGCGCCGCGGCAAGCGCCGCCTGGAAATCAGCCAGCCGAGCTCCATATCGCTCCGCCATCGCCGCGCGCACGCCAGCAGGCACCTTGTCTGGCGAGCCTGAATTGAAGGGCGGCGCGGGGTCATATTCAAGGCTGAGCTGGATCGTCTGAGCAACGCCTTCGCCCGCAATCTCCGCCGCAACGGTCAGGGCGAAATCGATCCCCGCCGTCACGCCGCCGCCAGTAAAGACATTGCCGTCACGGACGACGCGCTCCTTCACTGGCGATGCGCCAACACGGGCCAGTTCGTCATGATACGCCCAATGCGTCGTCGCGCGCTTGCCCTCGAGCAGTCCCGCCGCGCCAAGAATGAAAGCGCCTGTGCAAACCGATGTCACATATTTCGCGCGCGCGCCTTCTCGGCGTACGAAGGCCATGAGCGCTTCGTCCTGCATGGCCTGATCGACGCCGAAGCCGCCGGGAATACAAAGGAGATCGACCGGCGGACAGTTATCGAACGTCGTCGTGGGCGGAATCCTGAGCGCCGCATCGCTTGGCACGAGGTCGAGCGTCTTCGCGACGAGGTGAACCTCAGCGCCCGGAAGACGAGAAAGAACCTGAAGCGGCCCGGTGAAATCGAGCTGCGTCAGGTTCGGAAAGAGCACAAAGGCGATGACGAACTTGTCAGCCATTACGCGACTTCAAAGAGGCCCGCCGCGCCCATGCCGCCGCCGACGCACATGGTGCAGACGACATATTTAACGCCGCGCCGTTTGCCCTCGATGAGGGCGTGACCGACCATGCGCGCGCCCGACATGCCGTAGGGGTGGCCAACAGAGATCGCGCCGCCATTGACGTTGAGGAGGTCGTTCGGAATGCCGAGCTTGTCGCGGCAATAGAGCACCTGCACGGCGAACGCCTCATTCAGCTCCCACAGGCCGATGTCATCCATCTTGAGGCCGTTCTTTTCGAGAAGCTTCGGCACGGCGAAGACAGGCCCAATGCCCATTTCATCAGGGTGCGTGCCGGCGACCGCCATGCCGCGATAAACGCCGAGCGGCGTAAGCCCGCGGCGTGAGGCTTCCTTCGCTTCCATGACGACGGCGGCTGAAGCGCCGTCCGAGAGCTGCGAAGCATTGCCCGCTGTGATGTATTTGCCTTCGCCCACTTTCTGGCCGCCTTTGAAGACAGGCTTCAGACCTTTCAGACCTTCAAGCGTTGTCTCCGGCCGGTTGCCCTCGTCCTTGTCGAGCGTGACATCGACATCCGACGTATGACCGGACGCCTTGTCGACGAATTTCATCACCGCGCTCATCGGGACGATTTCATCGTTGAACTTGCCCGCCTGCTGCGCAGCGTGCGTGCGCTGCTGCGACTGAAGCGAAAATTCGTCCTGCGCATCACGGCTGATCTTGTAGCGCTCAGCGACAATCTCCGCCGTTTCGATCATCGTCATATAGGTCGCGGGGAGGTGCTCAAGGAGCCACGGATCGGGACGCACGAACATATCGCCGGTCTGGTTCGTCGAAATCGATTCAACGCCTGCGCCGATCGCGACCGCCATATTATCGGAAATGACCTGCTTGGCCGCTGTCGCAATCGCCATCATGCCCGACGCGCACTGACGATCGAGCGACATGCCCGCCACGCTGTGCGGAAGGCCGGCGCGAAGAAGCGACGTGCGCGCGACGTTCTGGAACGCCGTTCCTTGCTGCAAGGCGCAGCCCATAACGACATCCTCGATCTCAGCGAGATCGATCTTCGCACGCTCGGCGGCGTGTTTGATCGCGTGGGCGCCAAGGGTCGGCGCGGTCGTCGCGTTGAAGGCGCCGCGATAAGCTTTGCCGATTGGCGTTCTGGCGGTCGATACGATTACGGCTTCACGCATTGCGTCTGCTCCTTATTTCTTTGCGGCGAAGGCTTGCGCCTTGGCGATGAAGTTCATGTTCGGGCCGCTGCTGTTGTCATAATAGTGGATGCCTGCGACGTCTGAGATCTTCTCCCAATTCGCCGCGATGTCTTCAGGCGTCTGCTTTTCCGGCGGAAGGTAGACGCCATCAGTCTCGGAAACATAGGCGCGCGCATAGCCGCCTGCGGCGCAGGAAACGATGGCGCGCGAGGGCGCATCCTCGCTGACGAGATACAGGCACGCCGCCGTGATCGCCTCAGGCGTCATTTGCTCGAGAATCGCCGGCGGAATGCCGAGGTCTTCCGTCATACGCGTCTTGGCCGACGGCGAAAGCAGGTTGATGCGGATGTCGTATTTGGCGCCTTCAAGGTGCAGCGCATTCATGAAGCCGATCATACCGGCTTTCGCCGCGCCGTAATTAGCTTGCCCGAAAATACCATAGAGGCCCGAAGGCGACGACGTGCAGACAATGCGGCCATAATTCTGCTGGCGCATAATTTCCCAGACGGCCTTCGTGCAGGTCGCCGTGCCGTTGAGATGAACGTCAATGACCAAGCGGAAATCTTCCATCTCCATCTTCACGAAAGTTTTGTCGCGAAGGATGCCGGCGTTATTCACCAGAATGTCGACACGGCCCCACTTTTTCATGGCCACATCAACCATGGCGACGACTTCATCCGTCTTCGTTACATTGGCGCCGTCGGCGATCGCCTCACCGCCCGCATTGACGATCTCCTTGACGACGGTTTCAGCCGCCGAGAGCGAAGATCCAGTGCCATCGCGCGCGCCGCCGAGATCATTGACGACGACTTTTGCGCCCCGCGCGGCGAGAGCAAGCGCGTGAGAGCGACCGAGCCCGCCACCCGCGCCGGTTACGATTGCAACTTTTCCATTGAAGCTGATAGCCACGCCAGTCCCTCTCAATGTTCGAAATTGACAATAATTTCGGTCTTCACAGAATTCGCTATGAAGCAGTGCTCATGCGAATCGTGATGCATTTTCTCGAGCGCCGCAGCATCAACCAAAACGCCCGGTGCGAAAGTAATTTTCGGATGAAGGTCGACGCGCGTTACGGCGATGCGTCCTTCCGCATTCTTCTCCATGCGGCCAACAGCGCGATCTTCATAAGCATCGACGACAAGGCGCTTCCTTGCGGCGATCGCCAGAAATGTCAGCATGTGGCAGCTTGAGATTGCGGCGACAAACGCCTCCTCCGGATCGACGCAATCAGGTTCGCCGCGATATTCCGGCGAGGCTGCGGCGGGCACTGTCACGCCGGCGTCAAACCCCCAGCTATGGCGCCGATTATATTCTTCGTAACCGAACCCTTCGCTCATCCGCTTCCAGACTATGTTCGCGACATGCTCTGACACTTGACGCCTCTTGATGCCTGACCGTTGCTATTCTTTCTCGTACGCCCACTGATATTCTTCTACCTTGCGACGGGCTGCGCTCCAATCCGGCTTCAGCTCGCACGCAGCCTTGAAATCCGCCGCAGCATCACGAAGCCGGCGCTGCTCTTCCTTGCACGCGCCGCGCTGATAATAACTCTCGGCGAGACGTCGCGCGCCGAGTTCTATCGCGCTCGTAAAAGCCTGTTCGGCTTCCTCAAAGCGCTCCAAATGAAAGAGTACAAATCCTCTGTAATAGTGAGCGTCGCCGTTCTGCGGCGCTTCTTCGATCGCTGCGTCGCAGGCTGCGAGCGCGTTTTCGAGGTCCTCGCCTGACGCCGCGCCTTCGCTGCAGATCACAAGATTGGACTTCTTGATCTCAATGGCGATGGTCTTTTTGAATTCCTGTTCGACGGGAGCATCGGCCTTATCGCTCATCCGATCGCGAGATGAGGGATATTGCGGCACATCGAGAGACTGCGCCGCGGATTGGCCCGAGACGATCAACAGGCTTGAAGCCCCAAAAATCGATGCTCTCTTCAGCATGCCTCTCTCATGCGCGCCAGGCGGGCGCTAGCCCATCAAACAAACTGCATCGTCAGCCATTCGGCGACGAGCGCCGGCTTTTCTTCGCCCTCGATTTCAACCTTGACGGCGTATTTGAACGACCACTGGCCGGGAATTTTGTTTTCGGCGGACATCAGCGTGAAGTGACCGCGAATCCGCTTGCCGGATTTCACCGGACTCATGAACCGCACTTTGTCGAATCCGTAATTGACGCCCATTTTGACGCCTTCTGTGACGAGCACGCAGCCCGCCGCAAAGCGCGACAGCATGGAGAGCGTCAGAAAGCCGTGCGCGATCGTCGTCCCGAAAGGCGTCGCTTTCGCCGCTTCGGGATCGATGTGAATGAACTGATGGTCCTCCGTCACATCCGCAAAAACGTTGATGCGCTCCTGATCGACAAGGATCCAGTCGGAGACGCCCGTCACCGCGCCGACATGCGAGGAAATTTCTGATGCTTTTACGACTTTCATTTCTGCCTCAATAGCCGCGCAGACGAGCGATACGGTCGGCGTGGAAGGCGAAATCGCCGAACATTTCCTGCGCCACACGAATACGCTTCAAATAGAGCCCGATATCGTATTCGTCGGTCATGCCGATGCCGCCATGCATCTGCACCGCTTCAAGCGCGGCGAGTTTGGCGACTTCGCCGGCTTTCGCTTTCGCCAGCGCGCAAGTGACGCTCGCCATGCCGAAATTGTCATCAAGGTCCTGCAGCGCCTTGAGGACGACCGACTGCATCAACTCAATCTCGCAGTAGAGGTGCGCGGCGCGATGTTGCAGCGCCTGGAAGGTTCCGATGACTTTTCCGAACTGTTTGCGCTCTTTGAGATAGTTCGTCGTCATCGCGAATGCTTGCTGGCTCGCACCGGAAAGCTCGGCGGCGAGGCCTGCGCGACCGGCGCTCAAGACGCCTTCCAGCGCCATATAACCATTGTCGACTTCGCCGATGACGTCATCGCCCGTGACCTCAACATTTTCGAGCGTCACGCGCGCGGCGTTGCGGCTGTCGACCATGCTGGTGCGCTCGATGGAAGAGCCTTTCGCCTTCGCATCGACAAGGAAGAGCGTGATCCCCGCCTCTTCGCCCGGCGCGCCGCCAGAACGAGCAGCAACGATGAACTTGTCGGCGACATGCCCATCCGCAACGAACGTCTTCGCGCCGGAAAGCTTGAACCCATTACCGGATTTTTCCGCCTTCATCGCGGTTTTGGCGGGGCCGTGCTTGCCGTGCTCGTCAACAGCTAACGCCATCACGAGGTCGCCGGATGCAATCTTCGGCAGATATTCCCCGCGCTGACCGGCGTTCGCGAATTTCTTCAGGGCGGTCGCTGCGAGAATTGACGTCGACAGGAAAGGCGACGCCGTCAGCGTGCGCCCCATCTCCTCGGCGAGCACGCCAGCGCCGACAAAACCGAAGTCCGAACCGCCAAACTCTTCTTCAACGATGATCCCGGCCCAGCCCATCTCCGCCATCTCTTTCCAGAGATCGCGGGAAAAGCCTGTCGCGTCGTTCGAATCGCGCAATTTGCGGAGCGCAGCGACGGGCGCCTTTTCTTCGAGAAAACCGCGCGCCGATTCGCGCAGCATTTCCTGTTCTTCGGTTAGAATGAGTGGCATTGGATCGTTCCTGAATTAATGCGTTGAACCGGCGCGACGCTTAAGCGTCCGGCAGTTCGAGAATGCGTTTTGCGATGATGTTGAGCTGCACTTCGGAGGTGCCGCCTTCGATCGAGTTCGCCTTGGTGCGCAGCCAGCCTTTGACGAGCTTGCCGTCTTCCGTGCGCGCGCCTTCCCATTCGAGCTCGTCGGAACCGCCAATATCCATCATCACCTCGAAGCGGCGCTTGTTGAACTCGGTGCCGTAATATTTGAGCATTGACGACTTCGCACCGATGCCCTGACCGGCTTTCGCTTCATCCTTCAAACGCTCCATCGTCAGCAGAAACGCCCAACCGTCGATTTCCGTCTGTGCGACCTTGGCGCGGAGCATGGGGTCAGCGAGACGGCCATCTTCTTCAACGCCAATCGCTTGCGCCGCGATCTCGCCGGGGCTGCGCCCGCCGAGAAGCCCGCCGCCGCCAGCGCCAATCATTTCGCGCTCATGCGTGAGAAGATATTTCGCGACGTCCCAGCCACGATTGAGTTCGCCGACAATCGCGGAGATTCCCGGAGCATGTTCTTTCGGCGTTTTCACATCGTCAAAGAAGGTTTCGCAGAAAGGCGATTTCCCTGAGATGAGCTTGATTGGCTTCGTCGAAACGCCCGGCGTCGTCATATCGACAAGAATGAAGCTGATGCCGAGGTGCTTGGCCGCCTTCGGGTCCGTCCGAACAAGGACGAAAATCCAGTCGCTGTGGTCGGCGTAAGACGTCCAGATCTTTTGGCCGTTTATGAGCCAGTGATCGCCCTTGTCTTCGCATTTGCATTGAAGCGAGGCGAGGTCGGAGCCGGCATTCGGCTCCGAATAGCCCTGACACCAGCGAATTTCTCCGCGCGCGATCGGCGGGAGGAAATGCGCCTTCTGCTCATGCGTGCCATATTTCAGAAGCGCCGGCCCGAGCATCCAGATGCCGAAGCTTTCAAGCGGCGAGCGCGCGCGAAGACGGCGCATCTCCTCTTTCAGGATTTTGACTTCATCTTTGGATAGGCCGCCGCCGCCATATTCTTTCGGCCAGGCGGGCACGGTCCAGCCTTTGGCCGCCATGCGCTCAAGCCAAGTCTTCTGCGCTTCGGATTTGAATTTCCAGTTGCGGCCGCCCCAGCAGATGAATTCCTCGCCGACGGCGCCGTCGCGCATTTCCTTGGGGCAGTTTTCCTCGAGCCAAGCTCTTGTCTCAAGACGGAATTTTTCAAGATCGCTCATCATCGCGCTCCACTTCTGGCGGCGCGTCATGTTGCGCCAACCTCGCCCTCACGCAAGAAGTTTGCGCAGCCCGTCAGGCGGAATAGGCAGGCGGGTGCTGGAGGGCGATCATGCGCACCGTGCGCTTGTCGAATTTCTCCGTTCCGAGGCGCGGCAGAGGGACCGGCGAAATCCAGATGCGCTCGGGAACCTTGAATTCAGCAAGCTCGGAGGCGATGAAATCGCGCAAGGCGAGAGGCTCCACCGTGGCGCCCGGCTTCGGGTAGACGACAAGCCCAACGCGTTCGCCAAGCACTTCATCCGGCACGGAGAACGCCGCGACTTCTGCAACGCCCGGGAATTCGTGGGCGCGGTGCTCGACTTCGAGGCTCGAAATATTCTCGCCGCCGCGGATGATGACGTCCTTTGTGCGGTCGACAATGTAGAGGAAACCCTCCTCGTCGAACCGGCCAAGATCGCCTGATTTGAACCAGCCATCAGGCGTCAGCGACTTCGCCGTTTCTTCGGGCAAGTTGAGATAGCCACGGAAATTCGCAGGCGAGCGAATCCAGATTTCGCCGACTTCGCCCGTTTGAGCCTCGCCCTCTTCCATCATGATCTTGATGTCAGTCACTGGCGGCACCGGACGCCCCGTCGAATCCGGATGCTTCTGGTAGTCGTCGAGCGAAATGATGCAGCCAAGCGCGTTTGTCTCACTAAGGCCGTAGCCCGACGCGGGGTTGGCGTTGGGAAACTTCTTCTTCAGGAGCTTCACATGCTCTGGTGGGCGCTTTGCGCCGCCCGAACCGATGTCGAGCAGGCTTGGCATAGAAGTGTCGCCCGCCGCATCGACAAGTTCGTAAGACTGGCTCGGAACGCCGACAAAATTCGTGAGCTGATGATGATTGATGAGTTCGACAGCTTTCTTCGGGTCCCATTTATACATCATCACGACGCGCCGGCCGATCAGCATCGACATCAGAAAGAGCGAGTGCGACCCCGTCACATGGAAAAGCGGTACGGCGAGGAGAATGCCCGGATTATCGCCGAAAAGACTTTCACCGCCGCGCGCTTCTTTAAGGGCCGACGCGACGAACGCCCATGAAAGCAAGGTGCTGACGACGCCGCGATGGGTGAGGATGACCCCCTTGGAATTGCCGGTCGACCCTGAAGTGTAAACAATGCAGAAATCATCTTCGGGCTGAATGTCGACGCTCGGAACCGATGCGTCCCAGCACGACTCGAGCAGATCTTCATAGTGATGGTCAGCGCCTTCGCCGCCGCCGCGCGCGAGAATAAGCGTCAGCCCAAGATCCTTCTTGCACGGCAGGATCCGCTCCATGCGCTTGTCATCGACGATGACCAGCTTCGCGCCGCAATCGGCGAGACCGTAATGGAGCTCCTCGTTCTTCCACCAGGCGTTCAGGGGCACGACGACAGCGCCGAGCGAAATGATCGCCATATAGCTGATGCACCATTCCGGAAAATTCCGCATGGCGATTGCGACCTTGTCGCCCTTGCCAATTTTGAAGTCGCGAGCGAGGGCATTGGCGAAGCGACAAGCTCTCTCCCACGTCTCAGCGAAGGTCAGCCGCTCGTCCTCATAGATGAGGAAGTCTTTGTCCGCGAACTGCGTGCCGAACAGAAAAATCCCGACAAGGCTCGGCGGCGCGTTCTTGAAGACCCGATAGGTGTTGCCGCGGATATCCGCCTCGCCGACTGCAAACATCGGCTCTTCGGCGAGAATGCGCGCTGCGGCCGCAAAAACCTTCATGGGATCAACGGCGGCCGCCTGCGTCATAGTCTGTTTCCTCTCTTTTACGCGTTAAGCGTGTTATTAGACGAGAAAACAGCCCCAAGAAACAGCGGGCAGCAGTCAGGCGCTCGCGCGCGATCCCCTGAAGCGCGCCACAGCAGATTTTGCGATCCCAAGCAGAAACTGCTCGGCGCCCGAAGGCTCGCCCTCAAGGCGCCAGAGCGCAAGATGCGCTCCGGTGAATAGCACCCCGCCGATTGCGACATCCGTCACAAGCCGCGCGAGCAGCGGCGCCTCGAGCAAGGCGCCGAAATGCGGCCGCAAGAGCAGAAAATAGACGGACATCGCCCCGATGGCTGCGAAGCTGCGGCGCGCTTGCCAGAGCGGCTCCCAGAAGGGCCTGCGTGTCGCGCGGGAATAGAGCGTCAAATTGAGGAGCACATGGATAAGCCCGCACCCGCCAGTCGCATAGATTGCGCCATCGAGCCCGAAATGGATTGACGCCCAGAGGAAAGTTGGGAAGCGGACCAGAAAGAAGATCAGCTCGCGAAAGAAGACGAGCCGCGTTTCGCCGAGCGCCATCGCATAGAACTGCGTCGCAAGGAAAAGCGTCTGCAAGCCGAGGATTGGCGTCAGCACCTGGACGACCGGGATCGCTTCGAGCCATTTGTCGCCGAGAAGCAGAGGGACGATTTCATTCGCGACGAAGGCGAAGCCTAGCGCCGCCGGCATCGCGACCGCCGCAAGCGCCTCGACGCCGCGCAGATAGGCCGTGCGCATACGCTCGCGGTTTCCCTGAAGCGAAGAAAGGCCCGGATAGATCGCGCGCGCGATCGGCGCTGCAAGCTCGTTCGTCGGCATCTCGCCGATCTGCTTGCCAACGTAATAGACGCCCGTTCCCGTATGACCGACGACGCGTGCAAGCACGAACGCATCGAGTTTGTTGTTGAGCGCGGCGACAAAACTGACACCGGTGAGCCAGCCGGAAAAACCGATGACCTTCTTGAATGACTTGAAAGTGAAGCGCGGCAGCGAAGGGCGCAGCACATAAGAAAGCGCAAGCTGGATCGCGGCGCTTGTGACGACGCCTAGAATGATCGCCCAGTAAGTGCGGAAAACAACCGCGACGACAATCGAAACGGCGACGCCCGCAAACTTGTTAACGGCGTTCGAGATAAACTCTTTCGAGAAATCGAGATTGCGCTCGAATTCGAAAAATCTCGGATTGAGAAGTCCCATCAAGAACGGCTGAAAGGCGATGCCGACAAAGACCCAGAACATGCGCGGGTCGCCGTAGAACTGCGCGGCGAGGGGCGCGAGCGCACAAAGGAGAAGCGCGATCGCCGAACCGCGCAACGCGCCAAGCGTGAAGAGCGTGTCGAGATCGTCGCGGTCGGCGTCGTGAAAACGTACGACAGCCTGCGAGATGCCGATATCGGAAAATCCCTGGAGAAGCTGCATCGCCGTCATGGCGACAGCGACAAGGCCGAAATCCTCCGGCACGAGCAGGCGCGCCAGAATGATCGTATTAACGAATCCGAAGGAGCGCATCACAAAGCGGGCCGCAACAATCCACGCCGCGCCGCGCGCGGCGCGTCCCGCCATGCCCCCAATCCCGTCAGACGCCTCGCTCATTCCGATCCAGCCTTGGGCCGCGCGCCCTCTTTCCGAGGCCGCCCGTTCAATCTTCCCTGTCTTCCTCGCCTGCCCGGGCCGAGAACCGGTCTATTCAATTCCTGGACACGCTCTAAGGCGCGCTGGCTTTCCATGCAAAGGCCGGTCCCTTTCGCCCGCTCAGCCACGGGGCTCCCCTTGCGCCTCAGCGCGCCGCCGTTATGGTGCGCCGCCGCCCCAAAAAGAGAAAGCGCCGAAAGACCCATGCCGCACGCCTCAGCTGTCATGACCATCATGATTAACGCCGCCCGGAAAGCGGCCAAAGGCCTGCGCCGCGATTTCGGCGAAACAGAGGCCCTGCAAATCTCCAAGAAGGGCGCGGCGGATTTCGTCTCCAAGGCGGACCTGCGCGCCGAGCAAGCGATTTTTGAGGAGCTCTCCAAGGGCCGTCCGAAATATGGTTTCGTGATGGAAGAGCGCGGCGAGATCGAAGGCGTGGACAATTCGAATCGCTGGGTCGTCGACCCGCTCGATGGCACGACGAACTTCCTTCACGGATTGCCGCACTTTGCGATTTCCATCGCGCTTGAGCGCGACCGTGTCCCCTATGCCGGCGTCGTCTATAATCCGGCGACGGATGAGCTCTTCTGGGCGGAGAAAGGCGAAGGCGCTTTCGTAAACGACCGCCGCCTGCGTGTGTCAAACCGCAAGGACCTCGACAGCTCGCTTTTTGCGACCGGCCTTCCCTTCAAAGGCAAAGAGGGGCGCGCGCTCGCGCTGAAAGAAGCCGACCGCGTGCTCGCAAATACCGCTGGCATTCGCCGCTTTGGATCAGCCGCGCTCGACCTCGCCTTTGTCGCCGCCGGACGATACGACGCCTACTGGGAGCGCGGCCTCAACAATTGGGATGTCGCCGCCGGAATCGTCCTCGTGCGTGAAGCTGGCGGACTCGTCACAGAGATCAATGGCGACAGCCGACCGTCGCATAACGGCTCGATTCTCGCTGCGAATGCAGAGATCTACGAAGCGGCCAAACGCATTCTCAACGAAGAAAACTAGACGCAGTCAAAATGGCGATAACGCCAGCGCACTGACTGCGGATCAATCGTTTCGTCGACATACACGGCGTTGAGCCCGTAAGCCCGGCAATGCGCCTGCGCCTGCCGCAACAGATCGTCGGGATCATAATTATAAGGATCGTAAGGGATGGTGACGGATTCGCCGTCGCCAAAAGGCGAGCCAGCCTCCTCCGTCGCGCAGGAAGCGGCGAGAGCTACGGCGCCGGCGATGAAAAGACTTTTCCAGATAGATTGCATGGCGCGAAGGGTAACAGGCATCGCCCAAATGCAAAAGGGCGCGCCGGCCCGAAAGGGCTAGCGCGCCTAAGTCTTCAATCAAGAGGGGAAATCTGGAAAGGAGCGCCAGCTTTACGCGGCGTCCTGACCTTTCAGAACTTTCACGTTCGAAGCTTCGCCGCCATTGATGGAGATCTTCCGCGGTTTCATCGCTTCAGGAATCTCGCGCTTGAGATCAATGTTGAGAAGCCCGTTTACGAGCGAGGCGCCCGCGACTTTCACATGATCGGCGAGCTGGAAGCGGCGCTCGAACGAGCGGCCGGCGATGCCTTGATGCAGGAAAGTGCGCTTTTCATCCGCATCCGGACGGCGGCCCGTGACAGTGAGCGTGTTTTCATGAAAGACGATGTCGAGATCGTCCTCGCCAAAACCTGCGACAGCGAGCGTAATTCGGTAGTCGTTTTCGTCGAGCCGCTCGATATTGTACGGCGGATAGCCACCCGCATCGACTTTGCCGACATTGTCGAGCAGGTCAAAAATACGGTCGAAGCCGACAGTGTTGCGATAGAGGGGGGTCAGATCGTAGCTACGCATGTTTCATCCTCCTTAAGGAAGCAAGGGTTGCGTGCGCTTGCCGCCGCCCAGAGGGCCGACGGAAGGCATGCCGGAGCCGACTGGCCTCCGACATGGTAGAGATAGGCGCCCGGTCCGGGGTTTCAAGGACCTGTGAAGCCGTTGCGGGTGGCCGATTTCTCGACACGTGCTAGGTAAGGTCTCCTTTCTTTCCGGACGAAAACAGGAACGCCCAAGAAAATGAAAAAAAGCCTCCTTGTCGCCGCCATTTCGCTGATTGCGCTCGCACCCGGGTGCGCGAAGAATTCCGAAGAATCCGAGACTGCCGCTGCAGAGCCCGCTAAACTCTCCGCGGAAGAGGCTCTCGATCTCGCGATTGCGGGTGAGCAGCGGTCTGAAGAAGAACGCGCCCGCGACCAGTTTCGCCATCCGAAAGAAACGCTGCTCTTTTTCGGCGTCGAGCCGGATATGACGATCGTTGAAGTCTGGCCGGGCGGCGGATGGTACACGAACATCATCGCGCCATTCCTCGCGAAGGGCGGCGGGATTTACATCGCCGCCGGCCTCAACCCGGAAGCGAGCGAGGGTCAGGCGCGCGCTGTCGCCGAATTCTCAGGCAAGTTCGCGAACGATCCCTCTCTGTACGGAAATGTTCGACAGACTATTCTCGACGGCGACGCACCTATCGCCAGCCCCGGCTCAGCGGACATGGTCCTCACCTTCCGCAATGTCCATAACTGGCTCGCGCAAGGAAAGGCCGAAGAGAACTTCAAGAAGTTTTACGAGGCGCTGAAGCCCGGCGGCGTTCTTGGCGTCGTCGAGCATCGCGCCAGAGAAGACGCAACCGCCGAACAGGAAAAATCATCCGGTTACGTGCGCGAAGCGACCGTTATCGCGCTTGCGGAGGCGGCAGGCTTCGACCTCGACTCCTCGTCAGAGATCAATGCAAATCCGCTCGATACGAAAGACCACCCCTATGGCGTTTGGACCTTGAAGCCGACACGGCGTTCGTCCGCCGTGCGCGGCGTCGAAGAGCCAGGCTTTGACCGCGCCAAATATGACGCAATCGGCGAAAGCGATCGCATGACGCTGAAGTTCCGCAAGCCTCTCGCTGCGGATGGCGCGTTGATGCAATAACGCCGGCAGGGATTTGAACCATGAGCGCTACGCCCGCCAGCGAACTCGCCGCCGCCGCAGCGCTCGCCTTCGCAAAACCATTCGGCGGCCTCATCCGGCTTGAAGCGGATGCCGCCCCTCCCCTCTGGATCGACGGCCGGCAGAGCCCGCCTGCAATTACGGAGGCTTCGCCCGTCGATGCGGGCGCGGCCCCGCTCTGCGTCTGGCGGGCAGCGCAAGATACGCTCTTGCGCATCTGTCAGGGCGAGCGCCTTCTCGGCAGCGCCTATGTGTCAGGGCGACTTTCAATTGCAGGCGATATGAGCATCATGGCGCGTCTGCAATTGGAGCGCGGAACGCGTGGCTGAATTCATCCGCATACCCGGAAATCCGCCGCCTGAGGGTGCGGAAGTTTTCGATTTCATGGCGGCGGACGGCGTTCGGCTGCGGGGCGCGACTTTTTCGGTGGAGCATCCACGCGCGTGCGTCATCCTGATGGCGGGGCGCTGCGAGTTCATCGAGAAATATTTCGAAGTCATCAAGGATCTGCAGGCGCGAGGTTTTTCCGTCGCGATGATGGATTGGCGCGGACAGGGCCTTTCCGCGCGGTTGCTTCCCGACGGATCGAAAGGCCATGTCGATGACTTCCGCAAATTCGTCGATGACCTTCGTCTCTTCACCGAAGAAGTCGCTATGAAGCGCTTCAGCGGGCCCTATTTCCTAATGACGCATTCAATGGGCGGCGCGCCGGGCTTGCAACTACTTGCAGATGGATATGACAAGTTCCGAGGCGCAGTCTTGTGCGCGCCAATGACGCGGCTCTATGCGCCGGGCGCAATGCGCATCGTCCTCAACGTGCTCCCAGGCATTGCGAGCGCGCTCGGGGCAAGCGAAGCGGCCGTTCCTTCTGCGGAAGATCATTCCATGAAGTTCGACGGCAATGTGCTGACTTCCGACCACGCCCGTCATGATCGCTTTCGCGAACTGCAAACCGTCGCGCCGAACGCCGTCATCGGTGCGCCGACATTCGGCTGGGTCAAAGCCGCAACTGCAGCGATGAACGATCTCCACCGACCCGGGCGATTTGAAAATCTGAAGACACCCGTGCTGATCGTCTCGGCCGAAGAAGACAAACTTGTCGATTCATTGGATCACGAAACGCTTGCCGCGCGCAGCCCGCTCATCAAGCGTGTGCTCATCAAAGGCGCGCTGCATGAAATCATGATGGAGCAGGACAAGTATCGCGCCGAGTTCTGGAAAGTGGTCGACGAGTTCCTCAATCCGCTGCTTGTGCAGAATTAGACGTCTCTCAAAAGCTTCAACGCCTCTTCGTGCAGCTCTGGCGTCGCCGCGGCGATAATACGTCCGCGATCGTCTTCGCCGGGCGCTTGACCACGCCAATTGGTGATGACCCCGCCGGCCCCTTCAATCACCGGAACGAGCGCCGCGAAATCGTGCCGTTGCAGCGCGGCTTCGATGACAAGATCGAGTTCTCCAAGCGCGAGGAGACCGTAGGCATACGCATCAAGGCTGAAGCGCGCGACACGAGCTGATGACGCCACCGCACCGAAAGCGTCGGCTTCCTCTGGCGAGAAATACCCTGTACCGCGCGGATCGGTCGTCGAAACCCGCGCAAGGGAAAGCTCCCTGACATCGCTCGTCTTGCACACGGTCTGCGCTTCGCCGCGCCGGAACACTGTCCTTTCCCGCGCGCCGATCCACCGTTCATTCATGTAAGGCTGATCAATGACGCCGATGATCGGGCGCTGGTGACGTTCAAGCGCGATCAAGGTCGCCCAGCTCGCCGCGCCGCAAACGAAGGCGCGCGTTCCATCAACGGGATCGAGAACCCAGCGCCATTCAGCGTCAGCTTTCTCTGCGCCGAATTCCTCACCGACAATGCCATGGTCAGGAAAGGTCGCCGAAATGAGAAGGCGCTGCACGCGCTCGGCTTCGCGGTCGGCCTCCGTTACAGGGTCGAATCCTGCTTGCGCCTTGTTGACGATCGTGCTTCCGGCGCGAAAGCGCGGCAGAGTCTCGCCGCGGGCTGCGTCTGCAAGCCGCGCGGCGAAAGCAACAAATTCGTCAGTATCAGTTGAAGTCTTCTCCATGCGGCCGGGATAATGGCGGCGGCCGCATCGATCCGCAAGCAGGCTAAGGCTTATTCGCCGGACATCGCCTTGGCGAGATCGAGAAGGCGCCGGCGCGGCTCTTCTCCAAGATTGTAAAAGGCCCGAACGAGATCAATCGTCTCTTTGGTCGAGAAGACATCGACGGGCGCCTTAGAACCATTGGTTCCGGGCGCGTGGTCAGCATTTGAGGAGAAATGCGCCGTCTCTTCGCCGTTAAGGCCGTCGAAGAAATAGGAAACAGGCACGTCGAGCGCCTTGGCGAGTGACCACAGGCGCGACGCAGAGATGCGGTTCGCGCCGCTCTCATATTTCTGAATCTGCTGGAAGCGGATATTTACTTCGCCCGCGAGCTGCTGCTGCGTCAGCCCGAGCAGGCGGCGGCGTTGGCGCAGACGTTTGCCGACATGAGCATCAATCGAATTGGCCATTCTTACTCTCCTCGCGGGAGGACGCGCCTAACGAGGCCGTCCCGTTCTCGCCCGGAGAGAGGCAAGCTCCATGCCGAATTCGCGGATTGGGCGTTTCAGCGCACGCGCAAAGAGAAAATCTTGCGGATTTTCGAACTGAAATCGCCTGACGCGCGCTCGCCCGCGGCGATGTCATACGCTACGCGGGACATGCCGGAACGGGAACTGAACCAAAGCGGGACAGGCCAAAGGGCTTTGCGAGGTTAATCGTCCATCCGTGCTGAGCGGAGCCAGAAATCCTCATCAAAGCCCGGCGTCTCGAGATTGGCGATGAACTGGCGCGTCGCCGCTTCCCATGAGAACTTCTCCGCATGCGTGCGGCAGGCTATGGGGTCGCGCTTTTCATAGGCTTTCATGCACGCCGCCCTGAGATCTTCGTCCATCGCACCGCATCCTTCCGGAGCGCCGGCGAGAATTTCGAGCGGCCCGCGCACAGGGTATGCCGCAACCGGCACGCCGCAAGCGAGCGCCTCAACGTTAACAAGGCCGAAAGTGTCCGTTCGAGACGGGAACACAAAGACGTCCGAACCCTGATAATATTTCGTGAGTTCCTCGCCGAACTTCGGTCCGACGAAGACAGCGTTTTTATACTTCTGCTCAAGCTCCGCGCGCTGCGGCCCGTCTCCGACAATGAGCTTCGTGCCCGGAAGGTCGAGCGCGAGGAAGTCTTCAATGCTCTTCTCAACCGCCAGCCGACCGACATAGAGGAAGATCGGACGCGGGTATTTGTCAAAAGCCGTGCGGTCGCCGGGCCTGAAGGTTTCGAGGTCAACGCCGCGCGCCCACAGCTTCATCTTCGTGAAACCGCGCTCTTTGAGTTCGTCCATCAGGCCGGGCGTTGCGACCATCATGGTCTCGCCATCCTTGTGAAAATCCTTGAGAACCGCGTAGCCCCAAGAAATCGGCACCGCCCAACGCTCAGCCGCATATTCGGGAAACCGCGTGTGGAAGCTCGTCGTGAAGGGATAGCCGCGGCGTTTGCAAAAACGACGCGCCGCCCGTCCAATCGGCCCTTCGGTCGCAATGTGGATCGCATCCGGTTTGAACTCATTGATGATCTTGGCGACGCGCCGATTCGGGAGGAGCGACAGCCGAATCTCCGGATAAGACGGCAGAGGAACGGATTTGAATTCGTTCGGCGTGATGTAGCGGACCTGATTGCCGAAACGCGACAGGATTTCGCCGAGCGTATCGAGCGTCCTGACCACACCATTGAGCTGCGGCTTCCAGGCGTCCGTCGCGATAATGATTCGAAGCCCCTCAGCCCCGTTCGGCATCTGGAATCGCTGCTTCGGCCGCGTCAGGCGGCCAACGGTCGAGCCAATTCGGGTCAGGGCGCCTTTCTTACGCGCCGCCGGGGCCTCGCCGGCCCCCGGTGTCTTTTCATTCACCATTCCTGGCGCCTCGCTTTGAAAGGGCATCCGCAGGTCGAGAAGCGATCGCTTAGGCACAATTGCGGATGATGACAACGCTTCGAGCCATCCGATCACGGTCGGGGGCGGCGAATAGGAGGTGTTGTCAACAGAATATTGCAGCGCAAAATAATTGTTGCACCGCAGCAGGCGGTCGCATAATATCCGTTCTGCAGCGTGTTTCACGCTGCTGCCCTTATGGGCGTTTCCTCCCTTAAACTTCTAGCCGCGGGCACGACCCGCGGCTTTTTTTCTGGGGTTTATAGCCTTATTCGGCCGCTTGTGCAGGCCTTAACGCGGCGGGGTCGATCTGCGCGAGATCGGCCATGAGCGCCTGCATATTCTCGCGGAGGGCGACGAAGCTCTGTTTGCGAGCCAGGCGCGTCTCGTCGAGGTAAAGGGCGCGATTTATTTCGATCTGGAGAACGTGAACGCCCTCACTGGGGCGGCCATAGGCGGTCGCGACATAGCCTCCCGCGTAAGGCGCGTTCCGTGAGACATGATAGCCCATTTTGGTGAGCAGATTTTCGACCAGACTGACGAGGCTCGGGGCGCAGGACGCGCCGAATCGGTCGCCCAATACAAAGTCGATCGAGGGCTCGCCCGGGCGGAAGGGCGCGCCGCCTGCCGACGGCATGGAATGGCAGTCGATCAGGATGGCGCAGCCAAAACCGCGCCGCGCTTCCCCGATCAGATCGGCGAGCGCCGCGTGATAAGGCTCATAGCAGACTGAAAGTCGGCGGCGCGCATCGAAATAGTTGAGCTTTCTGCTGTAAATGTCCTGCCCGTCGGCCACGATACGCGGGATGACGCCGAGCCCGGCGAGCACGCGGTTGGACCGCGCATCGATCGATTTCGGCAGCGGATCGGCGAACATCCGGGGATCGAGTTCGTGCCGGCTGCGATTCACATCCACGTAAGCACGCGGGAAAAGCGCCCGCAGCAGCGGGGCGCCAAACCGCGGCGCGGCGTCGAAGATGAGGTCGACATAGCCGTCTTCCGATTGGCGCAATGCGTGCCGGTCGAGTTTCGTCATCCGAAGAAGATCACTCGGATAGCGCCGGCCGGAATGCGGCGAGGCGAAGATGAAAGGCGACAGAAGTTCAGGCGGCGCCAGCACTTCTATCGGCGGGCGCCGATCGTCATCATCAAAGTCGCCAGTCAATTCGACCATGCCTGTCCCGTTCTGAGAGCCCTATCAGGCTCGACAGATGTTAACGTCAAATGACAGGATTTGCGAAACGACTTCGGCGCCGCGCCGAACCCAGACGGCGCGGAACTTGCTGGAAGGTGATCCGACGGGGCAAATTCGGCCCGCGCACAGTGTTTCATTCGGCTTCGACGCAGCCTAGGACTGTCGGGCCGAAAGTGAGGAATGAGGCGACGAAACGATGGCGGCGATTCTCCTGGCTGAAGACGATGATTCCATGCGCCGGTTCCTCAAAAAGGCGCTTGAACGGGCGGGCCACACCGTCGTCGCCGCCGCTCAGGGCGACGAGGCGTTGACGGAGCTTCAGCTTCGCGAGTTCGACCTCCTGCTCACCGATATCGTCATGCCCGTGATGGACGGCATCGAGCTCGCCCGGCAGGCGGCCGAAATCGACCCCGGCATGAAGATCATGTTCATCACCGGCTTCGCCGCCGTGGCGCTGAACCCGGCGAACCGGGCCCCGGAAGATGCGAAGATCCTCTCCAAACCTTTCCACCTCCGGGACCTCGTCCAGGAAGTCGAACGGATGGTCGCGGCCTGAGCTCCAGAAAAGTCGCGACAACCCGCTTGCATCGGTCCGCCAGAACCGATAGAGAGCGGCCCTTCGGGCGCATAGCTCAGTGGGAGAGCGCCACCTTGACACGGTGGAGGCCGATAGTTCAATCCTATCTGCGCCCACCATTTCCGCAGCGCATCAAATCGTGGAATTGGTCGGTTAACGTTCCGTAGACAAAGCGGTTGTTAACCACCGAACGGCTAGTGTCGGCGTCGTTGCGCCAACTATTCGGAACGATTGCGCCTGCTGTGAGCATATCCGCTTGGTTCAAAGCCGCCCCTGAGGCGTTGTTCGGCCGCGCCGACCGCTCCCTGATCGCCTGGGGGACGGCGACGTTCGCGGACCGTTCTCTCGAAAACGAATACTGCAAGTATCTTATCGAGCAGGAGCTGCCGAAGGAGCGCTTCATCAACATCCTCGGCATCGGGATGTATCTCTTCTTCGGCGCCCTCGACATCATCACCTTCAAGGAAAATCTCGGAGCCGTTCTTTTCGTGCGCTGGGCGGTGTGTGCGCCGCTCGCTCTGACAATCGTGCTCCTGACCTACCGCGACCCGTTCCGGCGGTTCTTCCCGCACGTCACCGCGGCGAACATGGCGATCGGCTCTTTCTCGATCGTCTGGATGATCGCCATGGCGCCGCCCGGGGGCCCTCCTTACATCGTCGGCATCCTGACGATCTTCATCTATTTCTCGTGTATCACACGGATCTATTTCGTTGTCGCCGCGACGGTCTTCCTGACCGTGCTGACAGCCTATGCGGTCACCATCACCGCCATCTCGCCGAAGGGCGCCATCGAAGTCGCGAGCGGCCTCTTCTTCATGTTCACGATCGCGATGATCTCCTTCGCGACAAGCTACACGCAGGAAATTCGTTCGCGCCTTCTCTTCCACAAGACGCGCCAGCGCGAACTCGACGCGGCATACATCAAAGAACTGCTGATCGAAGCGACGGCGGCGGACCAGTCGAAGATCAACTTCCTCTCGGTATTGAGCCACGAACTCAGAACGCCGCTGCATCAGATCATCGGCTTCTGCGAAGTCGTCATGAAACAGGGCGGCGATAGCTCGAGCGACCAATCCCAGGAGTTCCTCGGCCAGATCCATCAGTCGGCGCACAGCCTTCTGTCGCAGATCGCCAAAATGCTTCGCTATGCGGATGCGACCGCGGGCAAGATCAAGTACCACCTTGAAGATTGCCCGGTCTCAGAACTCGTCGAGACTATCTGCGCGCAGACGAATGGCAAAGCACAGGCGCGCGGCGTCGAAATCGTCACCGACGGCCTCAAGTCAGCAAGCCTCTATGTCGATCCGCTCAACGCAAGCTATGCGATCGGCCATATCGTCGAAAATGCGATCAACGCATCGAAAAACGGATCGCAGGTTTTCATTCGCGGCCAGAAGGCGCGCGACGGCGCTTACCTGTTGGAGATCGTCGACAGGGGCGTCGGCATGTCGCCCGAGAAGATCAAGTCGGCGCTCTCGCCTTTCGCTCACATGGAATCCTTCCGTACGCGCACGTCCGAAGGCGTCGGTCTCGGCCTGGCGCTCGCAAGGAAGATTCTCCAGGATCAGAACGCGGACATTTCGCTGCGCTCACAGCCCGACGAGGGAACGACGGTCACCATTCGCTTCGCTGCACCGAAGGACACCGGCGAAGACCGCCGCGCCGTCGCCTAAGGTTGCGCCGCTCGCTCGCTATTTAAGCCGGCTTTTCGAGCACCAGAAAATAGATCGCCTTGCGATCGTCTTCGATGATGCGCACGCTCGCCCCGTCGACGCCAGCCGCCATCGCCACCATTTCCTCGTAGTTCCGGAAGTAGAGCGTCCAGTCGAGGATATATTCCATTGGCCACAAAGTGCCGGTGGTCAGGTCGTTGACGTTGCCGATGATGAGCAAACCGCCGGGGCGCAGGAAATCATACATGCGCTTGACGAAGCGGCGCGCGAGCATGGGGCTCAGATAGTCCACCATACCCGATGAATAGATGATGTCTTTCTCGACGAAATGACCGGTGACCGTGGACGGCGCGAGCATTTCCGTGAAGGACATGTTGATGGGGTCGATGTCGATCGTGCGATCAATGCCCTTCTGGCGCGCATAACTGAGCGCATATTCGATCGCCTGCGGCTCCTGATCGACGAGCGCCGTGCGCCAGAGGAGGCCATCGCTGCTGATTTGCGCAATACGTTCGAGTTCGCGCGCCGGGCCGCTGCCAATGCTCATCGTATCGATGCGGCGCCCTTCGCCTTTACGGCGCTCGCCATATTCGACGATGATCTCCGCGAGTTTGCGCATGCGCGTGACGATCGGCTCGCCGGCCGAAACACCTAGCGAGTGCAGAAGCATCTCGCGCGCCGTCGCGCCGATCGGCGTCTGATCATACATGAAGTTCATGATCTGATAGTCGCCGGGATAGCCTGCCGGTTTAAAGTAGCTGCGTCCCCAGCTCGACCCGCCGACAAGAACGCGCGTGACTGTGTTTTCCGTATAGCGCTTCAAGGACGCGCGAAGCTTCTTGTCATCGTGCATCGGACGGACAAGCTCGTTGCCCGCCTGCAGGATCTCATCCCAGCGAGAGCGCGAAGCGCCCTCGATCTCGGAAACGATCTGCGCTTTTTCGGCGCTCGTGAGTTTTGTCTCGATCGGCGTGATGTGCCGATCAATCTCGCCGAGAAGACGGCCGACAAATTCGAGCGTGTCCGCGCAAAGCGCCTTGTAGTCCACCGGCGTTTCCGGCGCGGCCTGCGCGCCCGCATCGCTCGCCAGCGCTTTGGCGTTGGCGACGCGAAGCAGATCGAAATCGAAGATGTCGTCTTCGAGCGCGAAACCGGCGACGGTGCGTCCGCGCGCATCGTTCATGCGGGCGCATCGCGCTTTCGTGCGGTAGATTTCCCGGCCGCGCTGAACTAGGCGAAGCACGCCGCGCGAGTTGATCGCGTTGAGCGCCCCCTCTTCGGCCGCACCCTGCATTACGCAACCGAGACCAACCCCGCTGATATCGATCAGCGAAAGTTCCTGCTCGTCGAAATAAACGCTGGGAGGCGCGCCGCAGAAGACCGCGAGCGCATCGTGGCGCGTCGGGCGGAAGAACCGCGCCTGACCGATCGCACCCGACAGTTCTTCATAGGTCTTCGCCATCGACTAACCCCACTAACGAAGGCGCTTCTGCGCCGTTCCGCGTCGGGTCGATTATTCTTAACAAAAGGTTAATTTCAACCCATTTTCTGCACTGCGGCGAAAATAAACGTCAGCAAAGAGCCAGCTTAAAAGGTTAATAAAACAGAAAGAAGATCACCCGGAGCAAGCCGACAATATCTGCGCTCGAAAGGCTCCGCTGGTTTTGTTCTTTTCGGACGCCGGCGACCCGCGCTGCTGCTTGTCGGGGGACATGGCGGTAGTCTACCAGAGGCGCATGAGCGACATCGACCCTGTTGAATTGGCCCGCGCCCTCGTAAAACGCCCGTCCATCACGCCGGCGGACGAAGGCGCGCTCGATATTGTCGAGGCCGCTCTCTCGGCGCTTGGGTTCAAGTGCGTTCGCCTGCCCTTTGAGGGCGATGGCGCTGAGCCGGTCGACAACCTCTACGCCCGATATGGCTCGGCGGCGCCGCATTTTTGCTTCGCTGGCCACACCGATGTCGTGCCGCCAGGTCCGGAAGACGCTTGGACGACGCCGCCCTTCGCTGCGGAAGTTCGGGACGGCGCCCTATGGGGGCGCGGTGCGGCCGATATGAAAGGGTCGATCGCCGCGTTCATCTCCGCCGCGGCGCAAATGATCGGCGAAGGCTTCGGCGGCTCAATCAGCCTTCTTATCACCGGCGATGAAGAAGGCGTCGCTATCAACGGCACCCGTAAAATGCTCGGCTGGCTCGCCGGGCAAGGCGAAAAAATCGATCACTGCATCGTCGGCGAACCTTCAAGCTCCAAAGCGCTCGGCGACATGATCAAGGTCGGGCGGCGCGGCAGCATAAACTGCGTGCTGACGGTCAAGGGTAGACAAGGGCACGTCGCCTATCCGGAGCGCGCCCGAAATCCCATCCCGGCGCTCCTGCGCAAGCTTCTCGCCCTTAGCGAGACGCCGCTCGACGCCGGCTATGATCGCTTCCAGCCATCCAATCTCGAAATCACCGACATTCACGTGGGCAATCCGGCGCACAATGTCATTCCGGCGTCGGCGATGGCGCGCTTTAACGTCCGCTTCAATCCAAACTGGACTGGCGACGCAGTCGACGCATGGTTACGAAAGAAGCTTGACGCAGTCGCCACTGAAACGGGTGCGATCTACGAACTGAAAACGCTCTGCTCTGGCGATGCATTCCTGACCACCGATGAGACGTTCCTCAAGCTCATCGCCGACAATGTCGAAAAGCACGCCGGGAGGCGCCCTGAGTTTTCGACAAGCGGCGGCACGTCGGATGCGCGCTTCATCAAAGATATCGCTCCTGTCGCTGAATTCGGTCTCGTGGGCGCAACGATCCACCAGATCGACGAGCACGCTGACATCGCCGACATCACGATGCTGCGCGACATCTACGCCGACATTCTCTCCGATTACTTCCGCGCGGGAGAGAGCGAGTGATCCGTCTCGATTACGCCGCATCGCAGATCGGCGCCGTCTGGAAAATGGGATGGAATCGCCCCGGGTGGGAGGAGACGTTAGACCGAACTGTCGACGGCGTCTTCAAGTCGTTCTGGGCGATCTTCCTGGCCGTTCCTTTCTCGTTCCTGGGTTTCTATTCGGCGCGCCGGTTCGCCGAGCGCACGCCCGACGCCACAGAATCCTTGCTGGCGCATGCCCCCTTCGCTCTCGGGCTCGGCATTCACTCGGTCGCTTTCCTTGCGGACTGGGGCGTACAACTGGCGGCGCTCATTTTCTGCGCGCGGGCGCTTTCTATCGGGTGGCGCATCACCGACGTCATTGTCGGCTTCAACTGGCTGCAGCTGATCATCACCATGGTGCAGTCTGCGCCATACGCCGTTCTTGGCGTCACCGGCGCGCTCGACTCCGCCAAGCCATTGTTCCTCGTGACGTCAATCTTCGTGCTCGCATTCCTCTGGGGCTATCTGCGCCGGAGTTTCGCGGCCCGCATATCGCCGACGATCGGCTTGATGGTTGTCGTGCTGCTTGTCGGTCTGCTGACGAATCTGATTATCGGGGGCCTTGCGAGCATGATGCTTCGGCCAGTTACTATTATCGTTCAGAGCGGATCGTAATCGGCCTTGACGAAATAGAGCCCGTCCGCCGGCGCGACCGGACCGCAAGCGGAACGGTCGCGCGCCTCAAGCGCCGCCCGCACTTTCGCAGACGGCCATCTGCCGAGCCCGACCTGCACCAGCGTGCCGACCATTGAGCGCACCTGATGATGCAGGAAAGATGGCGCGGACGCGCGAACCGCAATCTCTTCGCCATGACGCATCGCACTGATGGAAGTAAGGGTTTTCTCGGGCGAAGCCGCCTGACACTGCGCGGCGCGAAATGTCGAAAAATCATGACGTCCGACGAGGTGCTGCGCGGCCTCGTGCATCGCATCCGCGTCCAGCGCGCCGGCGACACGCCACACCTTGCCGCGATCGAGCGTCAATGGCGCGCGGCGATTGGCGATCCGATAGAGATAGTGGCGCGCTTTCGCCGAAAAGCGCGCATGAAACTCAGATGAAACAGCATCCGCCTTCAGAACCGCGATCGGCTGCGGCTGCAAATGATGATTGAGCGCGTCGCGCACGGTGTCGTCCGGAAATTCTTTCGGGAGGTCGATGTGGACCGGCATCCCGAGCGCATGGACGCCAGCATCCGTACGGCCGGCGGCGTGCGCCGTCGTTTCAGCGCCGCAAAAGGCGAGCGCCGCCACCTCGATCGCCGCCTGCACGGAAGGCCCGTTTTCCTGCCGCTGCCATCCGACGAAGGGCGCGCCATCAAATTCGACGATGAGTTTGTAGCGCTGCATCGTCTAAAGCCGCGTTCCGACCGGAAGCGGAAAACCGCGCAAGAATTCCGCAGGCGACTGCGCTGACTTGCCGGCGCGTTGGAGACGCAGAAGTTCGACGCCGCCGTCTCCCGTGGCGATGACAAGGCGATCATCCGCCTGCATGACCTCGCCGGGCGCGCCCTTCACATTCGGCGCAAGACGCGAAAGGAGAGCCTTTACGCGCTGCGGGTCTTTCGCCGACGGAGCTTCGAACCATGCTCCGGGGAATGGCGAAAGGCCCCTGATTTTGCAGTCAATCTCCGCAGCTGGACGCGACCAGTCGATGCGCGCCTCGTCGGATGAAATCTTGTGCGCGTAGGTGACGCCGTCTGTTGATTGCGCCGTCTCGACGAGGCCGCCGCGATCGAGCGCCGCAAGCGCGCGAGGCAAAAGCCCGGCGCCGATCACGGAGAGGCGCTCAGTCAGGCTCGCCGCCGTATCATCCGGCCTGATATCCACCGTTTCGGAAAGCAGGACCGGCCCGGTATCGAGGCCCTTTTCCATCCGCATGACCTGCACGCCAGTGCGCTTGTCGCCCGCCATGATCGCGCGCTGAACCGGTGCGGCGCCCCGCCAGCGCGGCAGGAGCGACGCATGAAGATTGAAGCAACCAAGGCGCGGCGCTTCCAATATGGCCTGCGGCAGGATGAGGCCGTAAGCGACAACGATCGCCGCGTCGAGGTCAAGCGCGCGGAAAGCGGCGCGATCGTCATCCGATTTAAAGTTGCTTGGCGTACGGACTTCCAGCCCGTGCGACTCGGCGAGTGCATGCACTGGCGAAATGCGTAATTTTTGTCCGCGCCCTGACGGCTGCGGCGCACGCGTATAAACCGCGATGATTTCGTGACCCGCCGCGATGAGCTCGCCGAGCGTTGGGACAGCGAAATCGGGCGTTCCCAAAAAGGCGAGGCGCATTGGTTAATTTCTCCAGATGCAATGTGTCGTCGGCGCCGCGCTCTTGAAAAAAATTCGCTGATGCCGCTCGGACAACCCTATTCGGCCGCGACGAAGCGCTGCTCTTTCTTCAGCTTTCGGAGAATGCGGTCGCGTTTCAGTCTCGACAAATGGTCGATGAAAAGCACGCCCTCAAGGTGATCCATTTCGTGCTGAATGCAGGTCGCCAACAGACCTTCCGCATCAAGAATTTGTTCGTTCCCGGCATAATCGAGGTAGCGCACGCGGCAGCGCGCGGGTCGCTCGACTTCTTCGAAGAACTCGGGAACCGAAAGGCACCCCTCCTCATAAAGGCTTGTTTCTTCGGAGGGATCGAGGATTTCAGGGTTAACGAAGTAGAGCGGCTGCGCCTCTTCGTTCTCTCCTGCGAGATCCATCACGATGACCCTGATGGGCTCGCCGATCTGGATTGCTGCGAGGCCGATGCCGGGCGCGTCGTACATCGTCTCCAGCATGTCATCCATGAGGGCGCGAAGCCCGTCGTCGACTTTGTCGACGGGGCGCGATTTTTCGCGCAGCCTTGGATCAGGCGCGGTGAGGATCGGTCGGATCGCCATGGCCCTCAGGTATGGCGCGGAAAGGCTCCCGTCAAGCGGGGCTCTGTCCGGCCTAAACCCTCGCAATTACGAGACTTTCCCGATATAACCCTCTTGGGACGTGTGGTGTAGAGTTTGGGGATTCTGATGCAGACCGGCGAGCCAACGGAAGCGGGCGGCCAGGCGAGCCCGGAGGGCGTCGAAACAGCGGACGCAGCGAAGGGCGGCGATCAGACGGAAGCAACGGTTGCGCAGCCCGCGCCAGACCCGATTTTGAAGGGCGAGCCGCTCACCCTCTGGGCGACGCTTCTGGTTCCCCTTGTCGTCTTTTTCATCGTCATCATGATGATCATCCGCGGCAGCGCTCGCGCCTCGAAGCGTCGGGCGGCCACGACGATTCCTGACGATTTCTTCCAGCCCGCGGGAGAAGGCGCCGATATCTCTTTCGAAGACGAAGATGCGAGCCTTGCCGAAGCAAAACCGGCGAAAGGCAAGAAGAAGCGCGACAAAGACAAGGCGATCATCGCCGACAGCAAAACCGCAAGCCGCAACAAGAAGCGCGCCGACGAAGCGGAAGTCGTATTTGAGACAGCGGAATCGAAGCTGCATCAGGAGCCGCTTTTTGATGAACCGGCCTTACGTGCAAGCGAAGCGCCCGCGCAACGCGAGGGTGGCCTTGCCGGCTTCTTCGGCAAGGGCAAGAAGAAATCCGCAGCCGCGGAAAGAACAGCGTCTGCGCACATTGAAGTTGCGCCCGCAGATGACCGTGAGCACGAAACAGCCTTTCCTCATGCGGAGGAAACACCGCGCGCAAAAAAAACCGAGAACGCATGGGCGAAGCTCAGCGCTACTGACTCCTTCGTCGAAAGCGAGACGCATTCTACGCGCCACGGCGATGATGAAGCGGGCGCCGCCCGCCGTCAGGTCGAAGAAGAATTTCGCCGGATAGAGGATGAGCGCCGCGCGGCGATAGAACGCGAAGCGGAATTCGAACGCCGCAAACATATGGCGGCGTTAGACCAGCAACGCCGCTCAATCGAGGACCAGGAACGCTCCCTCGCCGAACAGGCTTACGCTGTCGACCGTCAATTCGAAGAGCTTCGCCGCGACCTCGCAGATGAACTCGACGCTCGTTTCGAGGCGATTGCCGCTCGCGTCGAAGAGAAGCTCTCCCACGCGAGCGCCTCAGATGCGTCGCCATCCGGCGCAGCGAGCGAAGACCAGATATCGGCGATCGCCGAACTGATTTCGCGTCGCCTCGGCGAGGAACGCGATGCTCTCGACGGCGCGATCGCCACCCTTTCTAACCGGCTTGAATCTGTCGCTGACCGCGCCGACGCCGCGGCGGATCTGCGCCAGGAGATCGCAGCGCTGAAGCGATCTGTGAGCAGCCTCAGCGCGCATGGTCTCGCCGGGCGCAGCGCAGCGCCGAGCGCGCCGACCGTGCAATTAGCGGATGTCATCCGCGCCGCGTTGCCGGCGAAATCCTATGAGATGCGCGCGCTCCTTTCAAACGGGCGCCGCGCCGATTGCCTCATTCGCCTGCCGCACCTCGCCGGCCCGATCGCGGTCGACGGGCAATTCCCGGCTGAAGCCTTCCTCCGCCTGCGCGCGCCTGGCGCCGCGGAGTCCCTGCGTGCCGAGAACGAATTCCGCCGGGCGGCGCTCCGCCACATCGCCGATGTCGCCGAACATCTGATCGTACCTGGTGAGACAGCGGATTCAGCGCTCCTCTTCATTCCTTCCGAGATTCTCTATTCAGAATTCCATTCGCGCTTCCCGGACGTCATTCAGGACAGCTATCGCGCGCGCGTCTGGATCGTCTCGCCGACGACAATGATGGCGACGCTTCACGCCATGCGCGCCGCGCTTCGCAACATCGCGCCGCGCACCGAGCCGGCGCGCGGGGACGACGCCGAGCTTCTTTCGGAATTGACCGCGCTGCGCAGCCGCTTTGCCTCCCTCAAAGGGCGCTTCGATGAAGATGAGGATGTTCACGAACCGCACGTCAGCGATGGGTTGATAGAAGAGCGCGAAGAATACGCGGAACCCGATTACTCAGAAGAAGATGTTCTCGCGCACACCAACGAGACGGAAGCTGAGAGCGCTCTGGAAGACGATGATGAGGGCGGGCCCGAAATCATCGCTCAATCGATTGCGCACAAATCGGAGCGCCGCGACAGCAGCGAGGGCGATCTTTGGACAGAAGAACAAACGCCTCCGAAGCCGGGCACCCCCTTCCCCCTTCGCTAGACGAAGATCAATTACTCCGCACGACGGATTTGTCGCACATGTCGCAGATTGATCGAGATCGGCTAGGTCGATTAGTGAGCCCTGCGCCGGAAGGCGTTGTGCAAGCTCAAATCAATCGCAGAAAACAATGATCGCCTATATCTTTTTCAGCGTTCCCATCATCGGCTGGGCGCTCCGCGAAGCCGTTCGCGGCGGCGCGCACGCCAAGACTCTTTTCCTCGTCAACTGCCTGATGCTGTGGGCGCTCGCCGTGATGCTGCTCGGTTACCCGGCGATCATTTTGACGGCCCTCGCGATGACGGCCGTTCTCTTCGTATTTGTTTTCATCGTTTCCTGGCCTTACTCCAAACACTGACGGCCAGCCCTTGAGCGCTACATCAGGCGCTCATCATATCGTCCCATTCGATCTGGACGGACCAGCGCCGGATCATCTCAATCAGCTTCGCCTGATTGACGGGCTTGGCGAGGAAATCGTTCATGCCGGCTGCTGTGCTCAATTCCACGTCTTGGGACAGCACGTGCGCGGTAAGGCAGATGATCGGGGTTTGCGAGAATTGATTGCGCTGCTCGAAAGCGCGAATTGCGCGCGCTGACTCGTAGCCGTCCATGACAGGCATCGATACATCCATAAGAATGATATCGATCTCGCCCTTCGCCGCCTTGAACTGCTCCACCGCCTCCTGACCGTTATTTGCAAGGCGGATTTCGCTCGCGACCGACTTCAGCATGTGCCGAATGACGAGTTGGTTGACTTCATTGTCCTCAGCGAGAAGCACGCAGAGGCCCCCATCACCGCAAGGCGCCTCTTCTTCGGCTTCACTGGGCGCAGCATCCAATGGTTTCGGCGCGTGGCGCGCAAGAACTCCGGCGATCGCCTTGAGGAGATCGACCGCGCGCACAGGCTTTACGAGGTAACCGTCAACGCCGAGCTCCCGGAAGCGGCGCGCACCGCCTTCCTGATCAACCGAACTCAAGACGAGAATAGGCGTCGCAGCGATCTCAGGATCATTCCGGATCTGCCGTACGAGCATTTCGCCGTCCATTTCCGGCATGAAGTAGTCGGTAATCACCAGCTCATAAGGTTTGCCGGAAAGACGCGCAGCGCGAAGCGCGCTCAAAGCCTCTTCGCCGCCCTCGACGGTATCAGGCGAAAAGCCCCACGCCGCCATTTGCTCACTGGTGATCTGACGATTAACTTCAATATCGTCGACGATGAGAATGCGACGTCCGAAAGCGTCGAATGAGAAGTCATCCTGCACTGACGGCGCCGTGTCGACCGGCAGGTCGAGGGAGAACCAGAACGTCGATCCATGCCCGAGGGTCGAGTCTACGCCGATCGAGCCGCCCATCGCCTCGACAAGACGCTTGCAGATCGAAAGGCCAAGCCCTGTTCCTCCGTAGCGACGCGTGGTCGTCACATCAGCTTGCTGGAAGGCGTCAAAGATTCGCGAAATCTTGTCGGCGGCGATGCCGACGCCCGTGTCGGAGATTTCGACGCGCAGCATCGCCCGGCCGTTTGCGACCTCACCGCCCACATTGATGAGCACGTAACCTTCGCTCGTGAATTTCACGGCGTTTCCGACCAGATTGGTGATGATCTGCCGGATTCGCCCGGCGTCGCCGATGAGATTCGGCGTGAGGCCCGGCTGGTAACGAACGATGATCTCAATCGCCTTGTCTTGTGCGCGAGGCGCGACAAGCGCGCCGACATCTTCGATCGCCGCGCGAAGATCGAAGGGTGCGAGGTCAAGCTCCAGCCGCCCCGCCTCGATCTTCGAGAAGTCGAGAATATCGTTGATGATGGTAAGCAGCGCCGCGCCGGATTTGTGAATGGTGTCAGCATACAGCCGTTGGCGGCTATCGAGGCGCGTCTGCGCGAGCAGCTCCGCCATGCCGAGCACGCCGTTCATTGGCGTGCGAATTTCATGGCTCATATTTGCAAGGAACATGGATTTCGCTTCGGAAGCGCGCTCGGCGACAATCTTGGCTTCGGCAAGATCGCTGATGAGCTTGTTGCGCTCTTCCTGCGCGCGCTGCGCATCTTGCTGGATGAGGTAACTGAAGACGAGGTTGTAACCGATCGTGGCGGCGAGCACGACAGCGCCGGCGAGAAGCGGTGCGAAAGCAGGTTCCCCAAAGCTGTCGATGATGAACCAGAGATAGACGGCGCTATAGGGCGAGGTGACGATGAGCGCGTTTAGGGGCTTTGAACGAAACTGCGACAACACCAGAAAGAAGCCGCCGACGAGGAGGAAGAGAGCGCCAGCCTTGCCAAACGCCTTGTCTGAGTGCCAGGCGAGCGCGGGAGCCGCCGCCCAGAATGCGCAGGACGCCATTGCAACGAGCGCATAAGCGCGCTGGACTTGTTCCGTCTTCGTCTGGAGACGGGCCTTAATGCCTCGCTCGATAAGCCCGCGCCCGAAACCGGCGGACATGGTCGCCGCATACCAGACGATGAGCGTCGTCAGAGGAACGAGCGTGCCGAGGAAGATGGCCCACAGGGTGATGAAAACGTACCGAACTGCGCCGGTCGATGCGACCATGCGCACTGCCGCCACGCCGGGGTCTTCAACCTCCAGCCTGTTATCGGCGATCTCGCCTTGGCCGGATTCCCGTTTCGCCGAGGCCATTCTAACACACCCTGCTCACCCGTCTGCAGGGATGCTAGGAAGTCGAAGTTAATCCACTATTGACAGATTTACTTGTCGACCATCAATAAATTCGTATTCAAATAAACTTCATGCAGAAAAACTGGCCGATTAAGCCGGTTCTCGTTCAATTGTTGGTAAATGAAATGAAAACGGCGCCCGCGGGCGCCGTTCACCTTTCGCTGAGCGGAGCTCGCATCACTCAGTGAGCGCCCGGATCCGGACAGTCGCCGCCGCGCCGACGCATCAAGAGAACGAAGAGCACGATGGCGATAATGGGCGAGGCGATGATGAAGAGCGTCACCGCGACGGCGCCGCCCGCAGTCACGAGGCCGAAAAGCGCCCCGAGAAGACCAAGGACCACCGCGACGGCGGCGCCGAACAGGCCGATGATGATTCCGGCGAGGCCGCCGAAACCGGCCGCGAGCGCTTCCACAATCGAAAGGCCCGGTTCGAAGTGATAAGCGGCGACGGAAAGCGCGCCGCCCACAAACAGGATGAGAACAATCGGCAGCCAGAACCAGAAAAGTCCGCCGCCGCGGCGTTCGCCATACGCATCCATATCCGTTGCAGTCATTTGAAACCCCCTTCTGTCGGTTTTGCTCGAACTCAAGAGCGGTTGGCTGTTTTTGCTGTTATACGCGCGTTACTTGAACTCGATTCTGCTCTTTCACCGCCGCGCTAACAAGCCGATTCGCCGCATGAAAGGCCCGCCCCGTCGCGGCTTCAGGGCGCGTGCAAAGGGTATGTTGTCGGGGCGGTGCGGGTTTGCTAGGCGAAGCGTTCTCCAATCGGGATGAAGCGAATTCGATGGCCACGACCACAAAGAAAACAGCGAAACCGGATGCGCCGCCGCGCGCCTGGCAGCGCATGCTTTCCGGCCGACGCCTCGACCTTCTCGACCCTTCGCCCGTCGACATCGAGATTGAAGATATCGCGCACGGCCTTGCGCGCGTCGCGAGATGGAATGGCCAGACACTCGGTCTATCGCCCTTTACGGTCGCGCAGCACTCCGTAATCGTTGAAGAATTCTGCGTACAGATGAAGCCGGGCTGGCCGCCTGCCTGGCGCCTCGCGGCGCTGCTTCACGACGCGCCTGAATTCGTCATCGGCGATATGATCAGCCCGTTCAAGGCCGCGCTCGGCGGACAATACAAGGTCATCGAAAAGCGTCTGCAGCGCGCAATCCACATTCGCTTTGGTCTGCCGGCGGACCTTCCCGAGGCGATCGAGAAGACGATCAAGAAGGCGGACCAGGCCTGCGCCTTCTTCGAGGCGACGCAGCTTGCCGGCTTTGGCCATGTAGAAGCGCGGAAATTATTCGGGGTTCCGAAGGGCGTTTCACCGCTGACGCTGAAAATCGAGACGACCGCCGTCGCCCAGACCGCCTATCTCGACCGTTTCGCCGTCCTCATCGCCGAGATCGGCGCAGCGTCCCCATAAATTGATCGAATTTTCAACCGGCTGTGAACCTTGGCGCCTTTAACTGGAGCTAACATTAGCATTAGATAACGTTCATGCTGATTGTGAGTTCTCTCGATTGCGCCTGCCGTGCTTTCGCCGCCCACCGGCCAGCGCGAGTGATTTCGCTCCTCTCCGGAGACGAAACGGTGCCCTGCTTTGAGGGCTTGCCGGCGGAGCGGCACTTGAAACTCCATGTCGACCGCGAGTCCTGTTGCGAGTCGATCGATGTCGCAGCGCGGCGCCGTGCGCAGGAGATCGTGCGCTTCATGGAGGGATGGGATGGAGAGGGAGACATCCTCATCCATTGCAGCCGCGGCATTTCACGCTCAACAGCGGCCGCGTTCATGGTGATGTGTATGCTCCATCCGGAGGCGGATGAGGCTGAGCTCGCCGCCGAACTCCGCAAAGCGGCACCCTATGCCGATCCGTGCCCGCTTCTTATTTCCTATGCAGACGAAATCCTTGGCCGCGATGGCCGCATGGTTGACGCCATCGACGACCTTCCGCCGCCCTGCCCGGCGATTTCGGCTCCCATCGTGACCTTGCCGCTCAGCGCCTGATCGCGCCATATGTCGCGCCATGAGCGCGCTCCCGCCAGAAAAAGCCGCCCGGGTCGCTATCGGCCTCAACGCCGTTCTTGCGATCGTTGACGACGCGCGGCCGAAGGTCTTGTGCGTGCGCTATGATAGCGGCTTGCCGGGTCTTCCCTATGGCCCGTTCGACCCTGCACGCCACCGCACCTTCGAGATCGGGCTGCGTGAGTGGGTTGTGGAACAGACGCACGTCAATCTTGGCTATGTCGAGCAGCTCTACACTTTCGGCGATAAAGGCCGCGAGGCGCCGGCGGCGGCGCTTGTCGGCGGCGGGGCGGACGATCGCGTTGTCTCGGTCGGCTATCTCGCGCTGGCGCCTGAACCGGCCGCAGTCGACGCCGCCAATGCAAGCTGGCGCGACTGGTATGAGTTCTTTCCGTGGGAGGACTGGCGACGGGGCGAACCGGACGCACTCTCCGCCATTCTTCCCGCGCTCGGCGACTGGGCCGCGAACGCCAAGGACGACCCCGGCGTGACGAGCCGGCGCGCACGCATTCGCCTCGCCTTCGGGATCGAGACCGGGTGGGAGGAAGAGCGCGCGCTCGACCGCTACGAACTCATGTATGAGGCGGGCCTTGTCGCCGAGGCCATACGCGACCGTCGCGCGACCAGGAAAGGCGAGCCGGGCGCCCCGCTCGAAAATTCCGGCACCGAGATGATCTCGGACCACCGCCGCATATTGGCTACAGCGATTGGCCGCCTCAGGGGCAAGCTCAAATATCGGCCGATCATTTTCCAGCTCATGCCGGCGACATTCACCCTTCTGGCCCTCCAGAGGGCGGTCGAAGCGATCGTCGGCTTTGAGCTCCACAAGCAGAATTTCCGCCGAAGCGTCGAGCAATCAGGGCTCGTTACGAGGACGAAAGAGTCTGTCCAGCAGACCGGCGGGCGGCCCGCCGCCCTCTTCAGAGTGAAGCAATCCGCTCTGCGCGATCAGGCCGCCAAGGGGCTGGCCATACCGCGCCTGCGGCTTGGCCCGGCGGAAGACGAGTGATATCGCCGCCTTCGCGGATCGCAGAGCAGGGTTGACGGACGTCAACCAAAGCGTAGTGTCGCTCCCTTGAGCCCTTGTGGGCCATTTTTTAGGCCCCATATATGCTCAAGAAGAGCATTAAAGAAGGCTCTCGGAGGGAGGTCGCGAGATGGCGGCGGACGGTTACAGAATGAACGGGCTTGAGGCGGAGGCGAAAGCGCCCCTTCCCTATACCGCGGAAGTTCGCGCGAAGACCGACCACATTTACCCGCGCGTTTCGAAATTCATTCCCGAGATCGAATGGCGCCTGCACGCGCCTTATATCGCCGCGATCAACGACCTCAAGAAACAGAAGAACGCGGTTATCCTCGCGCACAATTACATGACGCCGGAGATCTATTATGGCGTCGGCGACTTCGCGGGCGACTCCCTGCAGCTCGCCAAGGAAGCCGCGAAGACGGACGCAAAAGTGATCGTTCAGGCTGGCGTCCACTTCATGGCGGAAACTTCGAAGATTCTTTGCCCGGACAAAACGGTGCTGATCCCCGACCTCCGCGCAGGCTGTTCGCTCGCCTCGTCGATCAGTGGCGCCGATGTTCGCCTGCTGAAGCAGAAATATCCGGGCGCGCCGGTCGTCACCTATGTGAACACGACAGCGGACGTGAAAGCGGAAACCGATATTTGCTGCACGTCTTCGAACGCAGTCGAGATCGTCGAATACGCCGCGCAGGAATGGGGCACCGACACGGTCATCCTCATCCCCGACCAATATCTCGCGCGCAATGTCGCCGCGATGACGGATGTGAAGATCGTCACCTGGGCGGGCGCATGCGAAGTGCATGAGCGTTTCACGGCGGAAGACATTCGCGAAATTCGCGCCGGCAATCCGGGCGTCATCGTGCTCGCGCACCCCGAATGCCCGCCGGAAGTCATCGCCGAAGCCGACTTCACCGGCTCGACGAGCGGCATGAGCAATTACGTGAAAGATAAGCAGCCGACGAATGTCGTGCTCATCACCGAATGCTCGATGTCGGATAATGTGGCGCTCGAAAACCCGAAAGTGAATTTCGTGCGCCCCTGCAATCTCTGCCCGCACATGAAACGCATCACCCTGCCGGGCATTCTGCGTTCGCTTGAGACGATGACGCATGAAGTGATCATCGACCCCGAAATCATCGCGCGCGCGCGCCTGCCGATCGAACGCATGATCGCGCTGCCTTTAAAGCGCCAGTCAATGTATGACCGCCAGCATGCGCCGGAAGTGATGGCTGTTGAGGCGCGGGCGTGACCTCCTCTGTGAGCGGAGTTTCGTTCTCCACTCTTCCCCGCGAAAGCGGGGACCCACACAGAATCTAGAGATGGATTCCCGCTTTCGCGGGAATGAGCGGGGCTTAAATTGCCGACGAATTCTGACATCCTCATCATCGGCGCAGGCGTCGCAGGGCTCTACACAGCCCTGAAGCTTGCGCCGCGCCCTGTCACCGTCGTCACCGCGCGGCCTGTCGGCGAAGGCGCATCATCGCCCTGGGCGCAAGGCGGCATGGCCGCAGCGGTCGGCCCGGACGATACGCCGAACCTTCATTTCGCCGACACAGTCGGCGCGGGCGCAGGGCTTGTCGATCCCGACGCAGCGAGCGTTCTTGTCGATGGCGGCCCGCCCGCCGTCGAAGATCTGATGGCTTACGGCGTCGAGTTCGATCGCAATCCTGACGGCACGCTGAAGCTCGGCCGCGAAGCCGCGCATTGCCGCAATCGCATTGTCCACGCGACGGGCGATCAGGCGGGCGCCGCGATCATGGAAGCGCTCATCCGCGCGGCGAGAGCCTCCGAACACATAACGCTCCTTGAACGAATCGTCATTGAAGACCTGTTGACAGACGACAACGGCTCCGTCGCAGGCGCGCTCGCCTATAATGTCGCCAAGGCTGAGCGCATCATGATCGCCGCCGATGAGACCGTGCTCGCGACGGGCGGGCTCGGCGGGCTCTTTGCGGTGACGACGAACCCGGTGCAGGCGCAAGGCCATGGCCTTGCTTTTGCAGCGCGCGCGGGCGCGCTCATCTGCGATCCGGAATTCGTACAGTTCCACCCGACCGCGCTCGATATCGGATTCGACCCGGCGCCGCTTGCAACGGAAGCGCTCCGCGGCGACGGCGCCGTGCTCGTCAACGCCGATGGCCGCGCCTTCATGGCGGACTACCACCCGAAACGTGACCTCGCGCCGCGCGATATCGTTGCGCGCGCCGTGGAAGCCGAGCGCGCGGCAGGCCGCGGCGCCTTCCTCGATGCGCGTTCCGCCGTCGGCGCGAAATTCCCGCAAAGCTTCCCAACTGTTTTCGCCGCGTGCCAGAAAGCGAACATCGATCCGCGAACGGAACTCATGCCTGTCGCACCCGCCGCGCACTATCACATGGGCGGCGTTGCGACGGACCTCGATGGGCGCTCAAGCCTTGAAGGCTTGTGGGCCGTCGGCGAAGTCGCCTCTACCGGCGTTCACGGCGCGAACCGCCTCGCCTCAAACTCGCTCCTCGAAGCAGTCGTTTTCGGCAAGCGCATCGCCGATGCACTGCGCGACGGCGAAAGCTCGGAACGGCTTAAACCGAATGCGCCGGAAGACCGGCTTGAACTACCGTCAAAACCGGCGCCGGCTGATGCGATGAAGCGCCTGCGCACGGCGATGTCGAATGGATGCGCCCTGTTGCGCTCTGAAGAGAGCCTCTCAAACGTGCTTGAAGTTTGCGATGAACTGAATGGCGGCGTGATGACGAGCGGCCTCAGGAGCTCGCTTGTCGCCGCCGAACTCATTGTGCAGGGCGCGCTGGCGCGCGAGGAAAGCCGCGGCGGGCATTTCCGCACCGACTTTCCCGAGACGAATGAAGACGCCTACCACACAGAAATCTGCACCGCGATTTCGCCTGACGACCTGGAGTTTGCGTAATGAGGCTTTCGCCGCTTCCGCCTTTCATCATTGATGAGGCCGTGCGCGCCGCGCTGCAGGAAGACCTTGGGCTAGCGGGCGACATCACGACTAACGCCTGCATTCCGGCGGACGCGACTTCGCGCGCGGTGATTGCGACACGCAAGCCCGGCGTCATCGCGGGGCTCGATCTCGCAGCCGCCGCCTTTCGCCTGATCGATCCGTCGATCAAGGTCGACATCATCAGCCATGACGGCGCACATGTTGAAGAAGGCTATGTCGTGCTCGCAATGAACGGGCCTTCTCGCGGCATCCTCTCGGCGGAACGCGTCGCGTTGAATTTCCTCGGGCGCCTTTCCGGCATCGCGACGGCGACCGCCGCGCTTGTCGAAGCCGCAAAAGGCACGAAGGCGCATATCGTCTGCACGCGCAAGACAACGCCGACATTGCGCGTCTTTGAGAAATACGCCGTGCGCTGCGGCGGCGGCCACAACCATCGCTTCGGGCTCTATGACGCGGTGATGATCAAGGACAACCACATCGCCGCCGCGGGCGGCGTCGCCAAAGCCCTGCGAGTCGCGAAAGCCGCTGTCGGCCACATGGTGAAAATCGAGATCGAAGTCGACACGGCCGAAGCCCTGGAAGAAGCCATCGCCGAGGGCGCCGACATCATTCTTCTCGACAACATGTCGATAGAGGAATTGAAGCGAGCCGTCGCATTTGTCGCCGGCCGCGCCGTTCTCGAAGCCTCGGGCAATGTCACGCTTCAAACCGTGCGCGCCATCGCCGAGACCGGCGTCGACATCATCTCCTCAGGGTGGATCACCCATTCGGCGCCGACGCTCGATCTCGGTCTCGATTTCGAATAGGCGCTCTTAAGAAAAGTCGAGCGCTTTGGCCTGCTGCACATGCGGCAGCGCGCGGACTTTTTTCAACACCGCTTCCGACAATTGCTCGTCGACCGCGACGAGCGCGATTGCATCTGCGCCCGGCGCTGAACGGCCGAGGTTGAACGTTGCGATGTTGACGCCTGCCTCGCCCAAGGTCGCGCCAAGCGCGCCGATGAAGCCCGGTTTGTCTTCGTTCGTCACATAGAGCATGTGCTCGGCGAAGCCAGCTTCCATCTCAACGCCCTTGATCTCGACAATGCGCGGCGCAGGGCCGAAGAGCGCGCCGGCGACCGTGCGGTCCTGGCGTTCCGTGACGATCCGCAAGCGGATGACGCTGTCAAAGTTCTCGGCGTCATCGCGATAGGTCTCCGCAATCGCGATGCCTCGTTCTTTCGCGACCATCGGCGCGTTGACGACGTTCACTTCCGATAGCATCGGCCTCAGCACGCCCGCGACCGCCGCGGCAGTCAGCGGCTTCGTGTTCAGCTTGGCGACGCCGCCCGCATAGACGACTTCGATCGCTTTCACGCTCGTTTCCGTCACCTGGCCCGCAAAAAGGCCGAGCTTTTCAGCGAGCGAGATGAACGGCTTGAGGCGCGGAGCTTCTTCCGCCGAGATCGATGGCATGTTGAGCGCGTTCGTCACCGCGCCGCGCGTCAGATATTCCGCCATCTGTTCGGCGACCTGGATCGCGACATTCTCCTGCGCTTCGCGGGTCGACGCGCCAAGGTGCGGCGTCGCGACGACGCGGTCATCGCCGAAGAGCGGATGCTCCGTCGCCGGTTCGACTGCGAACACGTCGAGCGCCGCGCCGGCGACATGGCCGGAATCGATCGCCGTCTTGAGCGCTGCTTCATCGACCAGCCCGCCGCGCGCGCAGTTGATGATGAAGACGCCTTTTTTCGTCTTTGCGATATTCTCCTCGCTCAGAATGTTGCGCGTCTGCTCGGTGAGCGGCGTATGGAGAGAGATGATGTCCGCGCGCTGCAGAAGCGCTTCAAGATCGACTTTTTCAACGCCTAGCTCCGTCGCGCGCACATCCGTCAGGAACGGATCGTAAGCGATGACGCGCATTTTGAGGCCGATAGCGCGCTCGGCGACGAGCGAGCCGATATTGCCGCAACCGATAATGCCGAGCGTCTTACTGAAAAGCTCAGCGCCCATGAAGCGGTTCTTCTCCCACTTGCCGGCATGAGTCGATTCATTCGCCTGCGGAATTTGGCGAACAAGCGAGAACATGAGCGCGATGGCGTGTTCCGCCGTCGTAATCGCGTTGCCGTAAGGCGTGTTCATGACGACGACGCCAGCCGCGGTCGCCGCCGGGATGTCGACATTGTCGACACCGATGCCCGCGCGCCCAATGACTTTCAGGTTCGTTCCGGCCTTGATAACAGCAGCGGTCGCTTTCGTCGCCGAACGCACGGCGAGGCCATCATATTTTCCAATGATCTCGAGGAGTTTTTCTTTGTCCTTCCCGAGGTCGGGCATGTAGTCCACGTCGACGCCGCGCTCTTTGAAGATGGCGACTGCGGTATCGCTCAAGGCGTCGGAAATCAGCACTTTCGGCATGATTGTCTCCAGAATTCTTATCGATGAAAAAGGCGGGGGAAGAGGCGACGATCAGCCGATCGTCGCCAGCGCTTGGTCGAACGCCCAGTCGAGCCAGGGCGTCAGCGCTTCAAGGTCTGAGCGCTCGACAGTCGCGCCGCACCAGATGCGAAGGCCCGGCGGCGCATCGCGGTAGCCGCCAAGATCAAACGCGGCGCCTTCCGCTTCGAGAAGCGTTTCCATCTTCTTCGTGAAGGCGCGTTGCTGATCGTCAGCGAGCGCTGCGACGCGCGGATCGACGATCTTGAGGCAGACCGACGTGTTCGAGCGGATCGAAAGATCGGCGCAGAGGAAATCCACCCACTCCGTGTCATCAACCCAGTCGGCGAGAACTTCGAGATTGGCGTCAGCGCGGGCGCAAAGGCCTTCAAGCCCGCCCATGCCGGCCGCCCATTTCAGCGCATCGACATAGTCTTCAACGCAAAGCATGGACGGGGTGTTGATCGTCGCGCCTTCAAAGATATCGCGCATGACCTTGCCGCCCTTCGTCATGCGGAAGATCTTCGGCATCGGCCATGGCGGCGTATAGCTTTCAAGCCGCGCAACGGCGCGCGGGCTCAGGACGAGAACGCCGTGCGCGGCTTCGCCGCCAAGCGCCTTCTGCCAGGAGAACGTCACCGCATCGAGCTTGGCCCAGTCGAGCTTCTGCGCGAAAGCAGCGGAAGTCGCGTCGCAGATGACGACGCCTTCCCTGTCCGCCGAGATGAAGTCGGCGTTCGCAACGCGCACGCCAGAGGTCGTGCCGTTCCAGGTGAAAACGACGTCGTGCGCCGGGTCGACGACCGAAAGATCGGGCAGTTCGCCATAGCCGGACTTAAGGATGCGCGCGTCGAGCTTGAGCTGTTTGACAGCATCGGAGACCCAACCTTCTCCGAAGCTTTCAAACGCGATCATGTCGACTTTGCGCGGCCCCAGCAGAGACCACATCGCCATTTCTACGGCGCCGGTGTCGGACGCAGGCACGATGCCGATAAGATAATCGTCCGGCACTTCGAGAAGCGCGCGCGTGCGGTCGATCGCTTCCTTCAGGCGCGTCTTGCCGAGCTTCGAGCGGTGCGAGCGCCCGAGCGTTTGAATCGAAAGATTTTCAGGGGACCAGCCGGGGCGCTTGGCGCAGGGGCCGGAAGAAAAGAAAGGACGCGCGGGGCGCGTCGCGGGTTTCGTCGTCATTGATGTCTCCCATCCTCACAGATGAGTCGCCTCTCGTTGGGAAGAGGTGGCCCGCGCGCACTCTCATCGGAATTTCAGCGCCGCGTCAACTGAAATTTTGCGTCGCAATAAATTCGCCGGATTGACCGATTCTGCTGGACCGCGTAGCGCGGGTGGGACCGAGACCTCCCCAGCGCAGCACGCAAGGCCCGCCCGCATGAGCCGCCGTTCGAAACGCATCGTTAAAGGACCGGCGGCGGCGCAGCCCTTCGACTGGGCCCTGCTCGCCGCGCTGACGGCCATCGGCAGCTCGTCCTTCGCGTTCATCAAGACAGGCGTTGCCACGATCCCGCCGGGCGTCATCGCTATTGGCAGGCTCTGGGTCGGCGCGATCGTTCTCTATTTTGTGATGCGGCTTGGCGGGCGGCGCCTGCCGCCGCTTATCGTTAAGACGAGCGCCGGCTACCGCCTTCATCTCAGCTGGGCGTGGATGCTGTCGGTGAGCGCGATCGGCTATGTCGTTCCCTTCTTCATCTTTCCGTGGGCGCAGCAATTCGTCGAGACGGGGCTCGCTGGCATCTACATGGCGTTCATGCCGATCTGGACGCTGGGTCTTGCCTATTTGTTCGCAAACGAACGATTGGGCGCCTACAAGATCGCGGGCTTCGCGCTCGGCCTTGCAGGCGTCTTCGTGCTGATCGGCTTCGACGCGCTTTCGGGCGCAGCGCATGCAAACCTTCTTGCGCAGGCGGGTCTGCTGCTGGCGACGCTCTGCTATGCGATCTCCGTCATTCTCTCGCGCCGCACGCCTGCGATTCGCCCGCGCGTCTTCGCCTGCGGAACGGTGCTTGGCGCCGCCATTCTTGCAACGCCCGGCCTTTTCTTTGTCGAGATCGACCCGTCGACATGGAGCCTTCCGAGCATTCTCAGCATCTTCGCGCTCGGCGTCGGGCCGACGGGAATCGCCGGCCTCATCATCATCGTTCTGGTGCGGCGCGCGGGGCCGGGTTTCATGGCGCTTGCGAACTACATCAATCCGATTTGCGCGGTCACGCTGGGCGCCTTGCTTTTCGGCGAGCGCCTCGGCCCCAACGTGCTCGGCGCGCTCGCGCTTATTCTTCTCGGGGTCGCCATCAGCCAGCGAAAACCCCGGCCTCAAATCCAGCCTCAGATCGAAAGCGTTCCCTGAGAAACCTTCACGGCGCGCCCGCCGACGCGTACGGATGAAATCGCGCCCGCTTTCGCCTCGACTTCAAGTTCGATGCGGCTTGGCCGGCCCATTTCGAAACCCTGCTCTACGATCCAGTTGTGAACGCCGTCGGAAAGTTTTTGCGACAGCGCGATCTGGCCCGGAAGCGCCGCGCAGGCGGACCCCGTCGCCGGGTCTTCAAGAATGCCCGCGTCAGGCGCGAACATGCGCGCGTGCCAGGAAGCATCCGCCCCCTCGCCGCCTTCCGCATAAAGAAAGACGCCGACTGTCTCTGAAAGTTTCAGCTTCTCCCAGGCGCCGCTGTTCACTTTCGCGAGGCGCACAGCGTCGAGCGGCGCTTTGACGTAAATGAAATTGACCCCGGCGCCGACGACGCGCGGACGGTGAGCGACGCGATCGAGTGAGCCTTCCGGCAATGACATCGCCGCTTCGAAGAGAGCGGCATCAGGCGCGGCGCCGGCTTCTTTCGGAAGATTCGGGTTCTTGAACTGCGCAAATGCGCTCTCGCCATCGAAGTCGACTTTCACGGGGAAAAGCCCGGTATTGAGCTCCAGCAACAGCTCGCCCGTCAGCTTGCGCGACTTCGCAATCGCGATCGTCGTGCCGACGGTCGGGTGACCCGCGAACGGCATCTCATAGCCGAGCGTGAAAATTCTGACGCGCGCAGTGTGCGACGGGTCTTCCGGCGGCAATACGAAGGTCGTCTCAGAGAGATTGAACTCCCGCGTTATCGTCTGCATCTCGGCTGACGAAAGGCCGTCGGCATTCATCACGACAGCGAGCGGGTTGCCGGTGAAGCGCTTATCCGTAAAGACGTCCCAGGTTTCGAAGTCGAAGGTTCTCATGGTGGTTTCTTCCTTTTCTGAGCGCGCTATTCCGGCGAAACTCCGCGGCATTTGCATAAAATTTTTCGTATCTCGCCCGAGCGGCTAACCATGTCGGCGCGGCTTCTGCGGCCTTCAATCGATAAATTCTGATGCTTCCTGAAGCAAAGCTCGCCTCTTCGCCAATCGCTTCGTCGGTTAACCCGCCTTAGCCATAACCGTGGGAACGGCCTGTTTGAAATCCCAATCTGGTGAACACGATCGATACAATTTGAATAAATTTTACGTCGAATTGGAGAGGGCTCCCGCCTCATCCTGCACATGACGAAATTGCGAGACGGGGAACCCACATGAATTTCGGCCTTCAAGCGAGCCCTCTGAAAACGAGCATCATGAGCCTCGCCTCCTCGATCGCCGCGACGGCGAAAGAGGTCAACGCCGAGAAAGAAACGCAGCGCACGGAAGAAAGAGCCGGCAAACCCGCGCGCGGCGAGGCCCGCGTTGCGGAGCATCGCCGCGACGGCGCGCGGGAAGCGGCGGGAAGAATGCAGCGGCATGACGTTGCGCGCTTCGCCGAAAGGCTCGCCGGCGCGGAGCGCCGCCGCTCTGAGGGGAAAAGCGAGCATACCAAGGAATCCGGCGCGCCCACCGATAACGCCGCCGCCAATCATGGCGCACCCGTTCGCGCGAGCGCAGCGCCCCATATCTGGGAAACGCCGAGCAGCGTAAAAGCTGAAAGCGCGAAAACGCAAAGCGTCACGGAGGCTTCTTTCGAGACGCAGCGTATCGAAAACGACCTTGCACGGATCATCGCCCGCGCCGAGGCTGTCCGGAAAGAAGTACTCACACAGTCGCTCATCGAAGGGGTCAACGAATTCTCCTCGAACCTCGCAGAGAGCGAGGCGGAAGCCGAACAGCCGAGCGCGAACTTCGTCGCCAGCGCCTATCGCACGACGGAGCGCCAGGCGGCGGAGCTTCTCGCACACGCCTGAGGCTAGCCGCGGCAGTCTCCTTTCACCGTGTGCGCGTGATTGAGCGGACCGCATCCGGCGCCATAGCCGGGCGCGGTCCGTAGCGCTTCGCGCACATAGGAAATCGCCCGCTCGCACGCCGCCTCCAGCGGATAGCCTTGCGCCAGGCTTGTCGCGATCGCCGAAGCGAGCGTGCAGCCCGTGCCGTGCGTCGATGTCGTCTCGATGCGCGGATTGCGGAAAAGCTTTCGCCCTTCATGTGAGACGAGAACGTCTGTCACCGTCTCCCCCTGAAGGTGCCCGCCTTTAACGAGGGCCGCGCCGGCGCCGGCCTTCATCAGCGCGCGGCCCGCCGCAACAAGGTCTTCTTCGCTGGTCACCTCATGGCCTGTCAGCGCGGCCGCCTCTTCCGCATTCGGCGTGATAAGCGCCGCGCGCGGCGCGAGCGCGTTCAGGATAACCCCCGCAACGCCTTCGCCAGCAAGCGCGTCGCCGCTTGTCGCGATGAGCACAGGGTCAAGCACGAGCGGTATGTCGGGAAAACGCCCCAGCACTTCCGCAATCGCTTCCGCCGCGCCAGCCTCACCGATCATGCCGATTTTGATCACGTCGGCGCCGATATCTTCGAGCACCGCAACGATCTGCTCACGGACGAGTTTCGGCGCGACAGGCCGCACGGCCGAAACGCCGCGCGTGTTCTGCACGGTGAGCGCGGTGATCGCCGCCGCCGCATAGCCGCCGAGCGCCGTCACCGTCTTGATGTCGGCCTGTATGCCCGCCCCGCCCGAAGGGTCTGAGCCGGCGATGATGAGCACGCGTCCTTTCATGGCCTCATGTTCTTCAAACTTGCGCCCGAATTATAGGGGAAATCCCTCCTGCGAAAACGTTGAGCGGTCCCCTGCTTGCACACAACACTCTCCGTCATCCCCGCGAAAGCGGGGATCCAGCGCAACAGGCACAGGAGCGGGTGGTTCTGGGTCCCCGCTTTCGCGGGGATGACGGAGGAAATGCTCAGCGTGTGCGCAGACCGCCCGATCATGAAGGGGAGATAAATCATGGCCGCCGGAAAACTCATGTGGATTGGCGTTCTTTGTTGCCTTGGCGCGCTTCTGGTCAATCTCTTTCCTGAAAGCGCGTTCGATGTCGGCATGCAGCCGGACAGGGCGTGGGCGATGTTCGGTTTCGGCCTCTTCCTGATCGTGCTCGCCGCGATCTTCGGGCGCGGCTCGAACGGCGCGCATCGCGAGTAAGCTGCGCCTGCCTTCCTCAACGCTCACGTCAATTGTCATTCCGGGGCGTGCGCGAAGCGCGCGAACCCGGAATCCAGTTGCTGAGTCAGAAAGGTGGATTCCGGGTTCTGCGCTTGCGCGCAGCCCCGGAATGACAGGCTGAGATCGAGCGCTTCCCGCTGAGCGCAAATTCACCTGCGAAAATGTTTCACGTGAAACATGCGTCTCCGCGCAGGCCAGCAAATCCGCGGGTTTCAGCGCTAAAAGGCGCCTTTCGGGCGCGCCGCCAGCCGCGAAGTGGGGCGGCGCTGATGTCGTTTGCTTGGTCATGACGCCTCCTTTCTCAAACGGCGAAGGAGGCATTATAGGGCAAGCGCAGAAGGCGGGGATAAGTTTGCTGTAAGCCAGATTCCGCACATCCATCAGTTGTGCGCCCCCCCCGCCGCTTGGGTAGTGTCTCAGTTTGAAATCTGACGCCCCGCCGCCAGCCTTTGAATCCCACCGCCAATCCCTATATGCTTAGCGGTAAGCAATAGGAGGTCGGATGGCGAAAGCACTCCATGTAATTGCACGACAAGACGGCATTGCCCCCAAGGGCGTTTCGCGCGGGACAAGCCCCGGCGAATACATTTCTGGCTGTTGGACTTATCTCGGACCGCGACCGGAGCAGCTAGTTGGCGGTTGGATATATCTCCATGAGACCAGCGGCGAGCCGGCAAAGATGGGCGGGCGCGTTATTGCGGCGTCGGAGTGCGCACGGGAGGGTGCGGTCAGAGAAAAGGGTACGGCATTCACTTTCACCAAATCGCCGAAGGCCACAAATATGCGCTGGAGAGGTAATCCGAATCCCGCACAAGGGCATGGCGGTTTCGTCGATGCCACCGAAGATTACGAGAGTAACGATGCCTAAAGGCCCCAAAGGACAGAACCGCCCCGCTGATACGGTTGGCAACGCGATCAAGGTCGCGCGCATCGCCACTGGCGAGGACGAAGAAGAGTTCGACGGCAAGGACGGTAAAGACCCCGCAGCTCAGGCTATGGGCCGAAAGGGCGGGAAGGCGCGGGCGGAAAACCTGAGCGCAAAGAAACGCAAGGAGATAGCGAAGAAGGCGGCGGCGAAACGATGGGCTAAGCCTTCATAAGTCCAACTTTTAGATTGCGGAGCGGCTCCCATTCGCCATCCCCAAACTTGCTTTCAATTTTGAGATCGCCCTCGCCCCCTAAAATTATTGGCACGGGGGGCGTCGTAATTACTGCCGCGCCCTTTTGCTTAATTTTGGCCATTCCCCCTACTTCAGAAGCATGCGTCCCATTTGTTTCAGTAAATCGAAATTCAAACGGAAATTCTGCAGCGCTGCTAATCCGCAAGTGGAGCCATAATGATAAAGCCAGTGCGGCAGGAAATTCGCGCACAAGGATGTCATCTATATAAACTCCAATTAGAATGCCTTTGCCGTTGTCTTCTTTGCGAATTTCATCGCAGACAACAAGCGACACAATCTCAATATCGGGAATCTCACCGCTCATCGACGAATCTCAATTTCCGCGTTGTTTGACGAAGATGGACGCCATGCAGAAAAATCACGGCTCGGCGCATAATCATCGTTGCTTGCATATGTTTTTGTCTGCGAGCAGTGCTGAATAAGATCGTGCTGCGTATGATTTCTGGTGCCTCTGTCTAAAATCGGCTCCGAATAAGGAAGCAGTTCTTCCGCTGATATTGCCGCTAAAAGCTCTGTTATCGTGTCTAGAGTCCAGTTTCCTGGGGCTCCTAACACTTTGCTTATCCGATCAGCGCCTTTGTTTAGTTTCCTTGCAAGGTCAGCCTTTGTGAAGCCTCGTTCAGCTTCCGCCTCCAAAAACTTCCGAATGACATAGTCATAGTAGTTATTTCGGACGCGCTCGCATAAGTATGCGAGGCTGTGTTCTGAAAGCGGATCAGCGCCTGCGATTTCAGATAGAAACGGCGTCGGTTGTGATGAAGTCACGAACATTACCTCCTGTGATCGGCGGTGAACTGAATATCTGTTCCCATCGGCTTTCGCATTCGAGCGTCGCCAGCGCCCAGCGGATGGGGTCTGCTTGTAAAGGTCGGCGATCAGACCAGTCCGGCGAGATAGAACGAAACTCATAATTGAGCGCAACGAACACATCGGGCATTACGAATCCCCCAAATACCCGCATGCCGGGGCTTGGGTCTCTGCTGCGTATGTCGAAGATTCCTTTGGTCGGCGGGTCTAAGAGACCCATGTAAGCCGTTCGGTGGTTGTAGGGTGTGAGGCACATCGAGATGACCTTCCCTGTAACAAAGGCTTCCAAATCCGCTTGCAGCCGGCCAATGCGCCGCATCTCGCCGTCGTTTTTCCAGGGACCATCTAAAAGCCTCTTTAGTTCCGGGTGTATCAAGACCGTTCGCGCCGCAAGGTCGCTTGGCATTTTCAACTCCAGAATATGGAGTTGGCCGGACGCGAGCGCCGCCTTGATCTCATCGTCTATTGACATATAAGTCAATTATCCGGGTTGAAAAGAGGTTACGGATTCACGAAAGATTGCGAACAAACAACGAAAAAGCGAGTCGAAATACATAAATATGTGAACAATTATCTTGACGCTAGGCATTTTAGTTCATATATTAATGGCATGAACAAATTGCCCGCCAAAGACCGCGCCCAAATCCTCAATATGCTCTGCGAGGGCGCTTCCATGCGGTCGATCTCCCGCATCGCCGGAGTGAGCATCAACACGGTTTCGAAGCTGCTTGAGGACGCCGGGGAAGCCTGCCTCGCGCTCCATGACGAGAAGGTCATGGGCGTGAAGGCTGAGCGGGTTCAATGCGATGAAATCTGGAGTTTTTGCTACGCAAAACAAAAGAACGTGGCGGCCGCCAAAGCCGCCCCGGAAGGCGCTGGCGACGTCTGGACGTGGACGGCGCTGGACGCCGACAGCAAGCTGATGATCTCCTATTTCGTGGGGGACCGCTCTGGCCAAAGCGCCTTGATTCTCGCCGACGATCTCCGCAAGCGCGTTTCCTCCGAGCGCGTCCAGATCACAACGGACGGCCATAACGCCTATCTCGGCGCTATTGAGGAAGCCTTCGGCGCGGATGCTGACTACGCGACGCTTGAGAAGGTTTACGCGACCGATCCCGCCGCCGCGCGTGGCCGCTATAGCCCGCCGGTTTGCATCGGCGCCAAGAAGCGCGTCGTTGAAGGCGAGCCCGATATGACGAAGGTTTCAACGTCCTATGTGGAGCGCTCGAACCTTTCTATCCGCATGCAGAACCGCCGCTTTACGCGCCTGACAAACGCCTTTTCGAAGAAGTTCCAAAACCACGTTCACGCGCTGGCGCTCTACTTCGCCTTCTATAACTTCTGCCGGGTTCATAAGACCCTTCGCGTCACCCCAGCGATGCAAGCTGGCCTCACGGATCGTGTTTGGGATTTGACGGATATCGTCGAGCTTATGGACGCCCGCGCCCCGAAGCCGGGCCGCCCGAAGACCTACAAGAAAAAGCAGGCCGAAAATTCAAACTGAGACACTACCGCCGCTTGACGCCCCTTCCCTTCCCGCCTATCACCCGCGCCGGGCCGGAGGCGCCCGCCGCTCGCGAGCCGCAAGGCTATGGCGAAGCTCTCCGATGACGAACGATCCGGCATGAACCCGTTCAACGGCGTGCGGACCGATGGCAAAGCGAGCCCCATCAGTGAACGTTCCGCATGCCTCGATTGAATGAGGTAGGCCCATGATCGACCATCCTTTGCCGTCGCTCGACATGCTCAAAACGCAGGCGAAACGCCTGCGCGCCGGGCTTGCGCAAGACGGCGATTTCATCAGCCATTCCGAAGCGCTGGAGCTCATCGCCCGGCAATATGGCTATCGCAACTGGAACACGCTCCACGCCGTGATCGGCAACCGGCCGCCGCGTTTCGCCCCGCAAGTGGGCGCGCGCATTGGCGGGGCTTATCTCGGCCAGGCGTTTGCAGGCGAGATCATCGCCGTGCAGACGCTTTCTTCCGGGCGCTTCCGCATCACTATCGACTTCGACGAGGCTGTCGACGTCGTGACGTTCGAGAGCTTTTCGGCGTTCAGGAAACGCGTTTCCTGCGTCGTCGGCGAAGATGGCGTCTCGCCTGACAAGACCTCGAACGGTCGTCCGCATATGGAGATTGCGCGATGAACGCGGCGGAGAAGAAAGCCTTTGTCGCCGCGTTTCTCGACATCGTGTGGACGCGCGGCGACGTTTCTGAAGTCGAGCGCTTCCTCGCGCCTCGTTACACGATCCGCTCGGACCCCGGCGATCCCTGGGACGGGCGGACATTAACGCGCGAGGAATTCGCCGAGCGATTGACGATCTCGCGCGCGCCTTTTCCCGATCAGGTTTTCATCGTCGATGAAATGATCGCGGACGAGGCGGGCGTCGCGGTCGCATGGCGCTGGGAAGGAACGCATCTCGCCGACCTTCCCGGCTTTCCGGCGAGCGGCAGGAAAGTGAAGACCTCGGGTCTCACCTTCTATTCGTTCGAGGATGGAAAGCTCTCAGGCCACCGTCAGCAGACGGATCGCCTTGGGGTATTTCAGCAATTGGCGCGGAGTTAGGTCGCTGCGCCTTCCCATCCCTTGAAAAGGGAGGGCTTGAGGCCCCGACTTCATCGAAGATGAAGTCGGCCTTGGCCGAAAGGGAGGGTTCAATTGCAGCGATCATGCGTAGGGAGAGTCAGCGATGAACCCTCCCTAACCCTCCCTTTTCAAGGGAGGGAATAAGAGAGGCTAGCCCTTCGCCTTTTCGACGGCGTCGCAGATCTTGCGCACGACGGCGGTCACGAGGCGCTGGTCTTCAGCTTCAGCCATCACGCGGATGAGGGGCTCGGTGCCGGACTTGCGGATGACGATCCGCCCGTTTCCGCCGAGCTCCGCCTCCGCGGCGCTGATCGCAGCTTTGACTTCGGGCGCGGCGAGCGGATCGCCGCCCGAAAAGCGCACATTCTCAAGAAGCTGCGGGAAAGGCTTATAGAGGCGGCACGCTTCGCTCACCTTGCAGCCTTCGCCCGCGACCACGGAGAGCACCTGCAGCGCGGTGATGAGGCCGTCGCCCGTCGTCGCATAGTCGGAAAGAATGACGTGCCCGGAGGGTTCGCCGCCGACATTGAAATCGCCCGCGCGCATCGCCTCGACCACATAGCGGTCGCCGACCTTGGTGCGCTCCAGCTTCAGGCCCTGCGAGCCGAGATATTTCTCAAGGCCCATATTCGACATGACGGTCGAGACGATGCCGCCGCCGCGCAACATGCCCTTCGACGCCCATGACTTTGCAATGAGCGCGAGGATCTGGTCGCCGTCGACGATCTCGCCTTTTTCGTCGCAGATGATGACGCGGTCAGCATCGCCGTCGAGCGCGACGCCGATATCGGCGCGGTATTCGAGAACGGCCTCCTGCATCGCCTTGGGCGAGGTCGAGCCGCATTGATTGTTGATGTTGAAGCCGTTTGGCTCAACGCCGATCGACTTCACATCGGCGCCGAGCTCCCACAACACCGTCGGGGCGACTTTGTAGGCGGCGCCGTTCGCGCAATCGATGACGACGCGCAGGCCTTCAAGCGAGAGATGACGCGGCAGCGTCGCCTTCGCGAATTCGATGTAGCGCGCGCCCGCATCGTCGATGCGTTTGACGCGGCCGAGTTCGCCTGGCGCGGCGAGGCCTTCTTCGGGGCCTTCCGCCATCAGCCGTTCGATTTCGATCTCGGTATCGTCCGACAGCTTGTAGCCGTTCGGCCCGAAAAACTTCACGCCATTGTCGTGATAGGGATTGTGCGAGGCGGAGATCATCACGCCGAGGTCGGCGCGCAGGGAGCGTGTCAGCATCGCCATCGCCGGCGTCGGCAGCGGCCCGAGGAGAAACACGTCCATGCCGGAAGCGGCGAAGCCCGCCGTCAGCGCCGGCTCGATCATGTAACCGGAAAGACGCGTGTCCTTGCCGATAACGACCCGGTGGCGGTGCGCGCCGTTCTTGAAGACGCGGCCCGCCGCCATGCCGAGCCGCAGGAGGCCCATCGGCGTCATCGCGCCCGCATTGGCGAGGCCCCGCACGCCGTCGGTTCCGAAGAGCGCGCGTTCGGCTGGCTTGGCGGCCGGCTTGGCGGTCGATTTTGCGGCGTGATTGTTAGGTTGCGGCGCGTCGTCGTCCCCGCGCATGGGCTATTCTCCCTCGAACTCTCAGCGCCCGAACCTAGCACGGGGCCGCTCACAATGCCTTAACGCAATTGAAAGGGGCTTAGCGCGCCCGGCGGGCCATTTCTATGGCGCGTTTATGGCTTTTGCGACCGCGAGGGCCTGCCGCGTCGCGGCGACGTCGTGAATCCTGAGGATCGCCGCCCCGCGCCGCCAGCCTTCGAGGGCCGCAGCGAGCGAGCCGCCAAGGCGGCCTTCCGCTGGCCCGTCGCGATCGAGCGCGGCGATGAAGCGTTTGCGCGAGGCCCCGAGGAGCACCGGCGCGCCCAGCGCCTGGAACCGCTCGAGCCCGCCGAGAAGCGCCAGATTGTGCTCCAGCTTTTTGCCGAAACCGAGCCCGGGATCGACGATGATCTTGTCCGCGGGAACGCCTGCCGCGCAGGCCGCCCTGATGCGCGCGGAGAGGTAGGAAAACACTTCCTCCACCACATCGTCATAATACGGATCGTTCTGCATGGTCTTGGGGTCGCCCTGCGCATGCATGAGCACGACCGAACAGCCGAGCGCCGCGGCGGTCTTGAGGCTCTCGGGCGAAAATTCGAGCGCCGTCACATCGTTCCAGATCGACGCGCCCGCGCCCACCGCCGCGCGCGCGACTTCCGGCTTCCTCGTGTCGATTGAAATCTCCGCCTTCGTACGCGCGGCGAGCCCTTCGATAACGGGAAGGACGCGCGCGATCTCTTCCTCCACGGGAACGGTCTCAGCGCCCGGCCGCGTCGATTCCCCGCCAATGTCGAGAATCTCGGCGCCCTCTTCCGCAAGCTGAAGTCCATGCGCGATCGCCGCTGCAGAATCGGCGTATCGTCCGCCATCGGAGAATGAATCCGGCGTGACGTTGACGATGCCCATGAGGCGGGGAAGACCCAGCGCCAAAACGCTTACTCCTTCTTCGCGGCGGCCTGCGCTTTCTGTTCGGCGAGCGCTTTCTCAAAAGCGTCCTTCGCTGCAGCAATGTAGGCCGGGAAAGCTTCTGCGTCGACGAAAGCGTTCTCATCGCCCGCGAGCAGCCTTTGGCGGCGCTCCTCCATGCCGAAGAAGAACGGGTGATTGGCGAGGAACACGTCCGGGCGCCAGTCTTTCGTCTGCTCGAAGGTTTTCTCGTAATCGGCGACGATGCCCTGATATTGCGGCGGATCGACGAGCCGGTTCGCGGCGACCGAGGCGCTGCAGAAGAAGAGCACGCTGCGCCCTTCCATCTCCATGGTCCATGAAGTGCAGCCGCGCGTGTGACCGGGCGTCAGATGCGCCGTCAGGATGACGCCGCCGAGATTGACCGTTTCCCCGTCGTGGATCGTGCTGTCGACTTCCACTGGCGGCGCATCAAGATCGTGATCGTTCTCGAAGCCGAGATAGAAGCCGCCTTCGAGCGCGGATTTGTCGCCTTCGCTCGCAATAAACTCCGCCCCGCTCATCGCCTTCAGCGCGGCGAGCCCGCCCGTATGATCGAAATGCGCATGGCTGTTGAGGAGAATCCTGACGTCTTTGATGTCGAAACCGAGCTTTTCGATGTTTGCGGCGATCATCGGCGCGTTTTCAGGCATGCCGCCATCGATAAGAATGTCGCCTTCGGACGTCGTGATGAGAAAGCTCGAAAGCCCGCGCGAGCCGACATAATAGATGTCACCGATCACCCGAAAAGGCTCAACCGCTTCGACCCAGTCGGGATTGGATTGCGCCCATTTCGATTCCGCATGCGCCGCTGGCGGCGCCGAAAGCGCCGCAAAGGCTGCAAAACACAAAGCTGCAATTCGGCGGCTCTTCATAGGACTCCTGTTTCACTCCGTTGCGCGCAGCAAAGATTTGCACCGGATTGCGCGCAGAAAAAAGGCGCGCTTCGAAAAGCGCGCCCTTAAATTTTTTCGAGGCTTTCGCCTTAGACGCCCTGCGGCGTCGGGTTGAGGCCTTCCGGGCCTTTGCGCGAGCCATCGCCCGACGGCGCGCCGGCTGTCGGCACGGAGGCCGGCGGGGGCGTCTGGCTGATGTCTGTCGGCTCATCGCGAACGATTTTCTCGCCGCGAATGATCTTGTCGATCTCTTCGCCGGTCAGCGTTTCGTATTCGAGCAGGGCTTGCGCCAGACGCTCCCAGTCATCGCGGCGATCGGAGAGGACTTTCTTGGCGGCGTCAAAGCCATCGGTGACGAAACGCTTGATCTCGTCTTCGATGAGCTTCGCCGTATCGCTCGAAATCGCCTTGGTGCGCGCGATCGACTGGCCGAGGAACACTTCGCCTTCATCTTCCGAATAGGCGATCGGCCCGAGTTTCTCGGAAAGGCCATATTGCGTGACCATGGCGCGCGCGATCTTGGTCGCGTGCTCGATGTCCGCTTGCGCGCCGGACGTGACCTTGTCCATGCCGAATTTCAGCTCTTCGGCGACGCGCCCGCCCATCGCCATGGCGATGCGGGCTTTCATTTGCTGGAACGTCATCGAATAACGGTCGCGTTCCGGCAGGTATTGCACCATGCCGAGCGCGCGTCCGCGCGGGATGATCGTCGCCTTGTGCACGGGGTCGTTGCCCGGCACGGAGAGACCGACAAGCGCGTGACCGGCCTCGTGATAGGCGGTCAGCATCTTTTCTTCTTCGGTCATCACCATGGAGCGGCGTTCGGCGCCCATGAGGACCTTGTCCTTGGAATCGTCGAATTCCTTCGCGGTCACGAAGCGTTTGCCGCGTCGCGCGGCGAGGAGCGCGGCCTCGTTGACGAGGTTCGCAAGGTCGGCGCCCGAAAAGCCCGGCGTGCCGCGCGCGATGACGCGCAGATTCACATCCGGCGCGAGCGGGACTTTCTTCGCGTGAACGTTGAGGATCTTCTCGCGGCCCACAACGTCCGGGTTCGGAACGACGACCTGGCGGTCGAAACGGCCCGGGCGAAGGAGCGCAGGATCGAGAACGTCCGGACGGTTGGTCGCCGCGACGAGGATGATCCCCTCATTCGCTTCGAAGCCGTCCATCTCGACGAGGAGCTGGTTCAGGGTTTGCTCGCGCTCATCATTGCCGCCGCCAAGGCCGGCGCCGCGATGGCGGCCGACCGCGTCGATCTCGTCGATGAAGATGATGCAGGGCGCGTTCTTCTTGGCCTGCTCGAACATGTCGCGCACGCGGCTGGCGCCGACGCCGACGAACATTTCAACGAAGTCCGAGCCCGAAATCGTGAAGAAGGGCACGTTCGCTTCGCCCGCGATCGCGCGCGCAAGAAGCGTCTTACCCGTACCCGGAGGACCGACAAGCAGCGCGCCTTTCGGGATCTTGCCGCCGAGGCGCTGGAACTTCATCGGGTCTTTCAGATATTCGACGATCTCTTCGAGTTCTTCTTTCGCTTCATCGATGCCCGCGACATCGTCGAAGGTCACGCGGCCATGCCGCTCGGTCAGGAGCTTTGCGCGGCTCTTGCCGAAGCCCATCGCCTTGCCGCCCGCGCCTTGCATCTGGCGCATGACGAAGAAGATGAAGGCGAGGAAAATCAGGAACGGAAGGATGTTGAACAGGATCGAGAGCGCCAGCGGCAGCTCTTCGGGCGGCGTGATCTTGGTGTCGACGCCAGCCGCGTTCAGACGGTCGGCGATCGTGACGCCCGCCCCTTCCGGGATCGATGTGATGAACTGCTTGCCGTCGGAAAGAGAGCCAGAAACCTTCTCGCCGTCGATTTCGGCCGTCGCAACGCCGCCATTGCCGATCCGGTCGACGAACTGGGAGTAGGACAGACGCTCAACGCTCGGGCCCGGCGAGGAAAACTCGAAAAGCTGGAGCGCGATAACGAAAAAGACAAAGACGAGGCCCCAAACGAGAAGATTGCGTCCGTTCATCAAAGAAAATCCTCAAGGCGGCGCGGGCGCCGGTCAGTAGCTGTCAGGGTACAAGATAGGAGTTAAGAAAGCCGGGCGCCACCAGCCATGCCCGAGGCTTCCGGTAAAATTTAGGCAAACCGCAGAATTCGGCCGAAAAACCGCTCTTCCGCGAGGCTTGCGACCTTAAGCCCCGGCGCGCGGGAAGCAAGGCGGTATGGCCCGCCATCGCCCTCGATGACCGCCGGGGCGGCGGCGAGCGCGCTGGCCGGCAGGCCCTCGGCCTCCGCCGCGGAGCGCGCCTCCTCCCCTTCGCCGAAGGGCGCGATGGAGACCGCGTCGCCGGTTTCATTGGAAATGGCGAACCTCGCGTCCCAGAGGAGGCGCCCGCCCGCAGGCAATTTCACCGGAGCAAGCGGGGGAACGCCCGCTCGGCCGAGAAGCGCAGCCGGCTCCCGGTAAAGAAGGAGGCGGCCCCTGACGCGCCGGGCGATCGCCCCGCCAAGGCTCGCCGCCCCGCCGCGCTCCAGCGCGTCGAAGGCGCTCGCTGCGACTTCCTCAGCAGGCGGATGGTCGCCGCCGCCGACGGCGCGCGCGAGACGCGCGAGCAGGCTCGGCCGGGACATGAGCCCCGGGGGCAGCCCCGCCTCGCTCGAACGCAGCGAAATGACACCGTGCGCGCTGAAAGCCCCGCCCGCAGCATAGAAGGCGTCGTTCTCGTCTTCCTCAAGGCGCTCGCGCGCCCGGCGAAGGCGCTCCGCCGTCCGCGTCAGCGCTTCAGCGGACAAGAGGCCCTCTTCGGCGAGCGCGGCGAGGAGGGCGCGCGTTCTGACGCGCTCAAAACCCGGATCGTCATTCGACGGGTCTTCGACGAAGTCCTGCTCCAGCGATTTAAGCGTCGCGATGATCCGTGCACGGGAAAAACCGAGAAGCGGGCGCAGGAGCAATGTCGGTTCCCCCGCCCCCGCGGCGATCAGCGAACGCGCCTCCATGCCGGAAAGGCCGGCGACGCCAGCCCCGCGCGCAAGGCGCATGAACACCGTTTCCGCCTGATCGTCTGCCGTGTGCGCCGTCAGGATCGCGCCATAGCCTTCGGCTTCCGCGAGCGATGCGAGGAGCCGATAGCGCGCGGCGCGCGCGGCGGCCTGAACGCCGGCAGCAGGCTTTTCGCCTTCCCATGTGAGAATGCGGTGGTCGAGCCCGGCTGCGCGGCACCACTCGCCGGCCTTCTCCGCTTCGGCGCGAGCGCCCGCCCTGAGCCCATGATCGACGGTGACGGCGAGCGCATTTTCGCAGGCTTGCGCTGCAAGGCGCGCGAGCGCCATCGAATCCGGCCCGCCCGAAACGGCGACAATGACGCGCGTCGGCGCGCCGAGGGCAGCCATGGAGGCTTTGAAGTCTTCGGCCGAAAGCGGTTCCGCGGCGCTCAAGGCGCCCCTTACTGGCACTTGATGCGCGTCATCTCGACATCGACGCGCTGCTGGACGACGGGCGAAGCGTTCGGGAACTTCGTGCGCACGGATTTGAAGACCTTGCAGGCCTGAGTCGTCTGCTCCATCCGCGAAAAGGCGGTGCCGAGTTTCAGATAGGCTTCGGCGCTGCGCGGGTCGTTCGGATATTTCTTGATATGCGCGATGAAGGCGTCAGCCGCATCCGCGTTCGCGCCGGTCGCGAGATAAATCTCGCCGAGGCGGAACTGCGCATCCGCCGTACGCGGATGGTTCGGGAACGCTTTCACATAGAGTTCGAAGGCTGCGCGCGCGCGATCATAATCGCCCGCCATCAGGAAGGACGAGGCGTAGTCGAACGCCGCATCGGGATCGAGCGGAAGTGAAACGTCGGTCACGCCGGCGTGCTCGCCTGCATCGCCCGAGCGCGCAATCTGGTCTGCGATCGGATCGCCGCTTGCAAGCGAAGTCGGCCCGCCTGCCGCGCCGCCGGCGCTCGTAGAAAGGCCAGCCGCGCCGACGCTGTCGCCAGCGAGCGCTGCCGTGATCGCATCGAGGCGCGCATTCGACTGTTCGAGTTTGTAGGAGAGTTCTTCGACGCGGCCCGTCAGGAATTGAATTTGCTCTTCGAGCTGCCCGATCTTCACGGCGCTCGCCGTTGCGGCCGGCGCCTGCGCTTTCAGTTCGGAGACCTGCTGCTCAAGCATCTCGACGCGATCCTTGGTCGACTGCGCGAGCGCGGGCGAAACCGCGAGGGGCGCGAATGCGGCGCCGGCGAGGAACATCCCAATCAAAGCTTTACGCATGGCTTCGCCTTTCACTTCCTTTTGCAGGGCCGGCGCACTCTAGCGCAATTCGCGGGGCGCGCCAGTTTTGCAGCTGATCCCGTCTGCGCCAGCAACCGGCGGCGTTTCATTCAACGGCGCCGATACGTCGAAAGAATGGCGCGATGATGGCCCGCTTCATGAACTCCCGGTCAAGAAAGCGCGGCTTTTCAAAAGCGAAGCGCGCCGGCGGTGAAACCGGCGCGCTCCTTAAACTTCGATCGCCCAGCGATAGCTTAGGCGCCGGCGCCCGTGATCGTCGTCGTCGCGTTGCGGTTCAGCGACCAGGCTTCTTCGGTCGAGCGCGGATCAAGCGGGCGCTCTTTGCCGTAGGAGACCGTCGTGATGCGCGAACCGTCGACGCCGAGGCTGACGAGGTAAGCGCGCGCAGCTTCCGCACGGCGAGCGCCGAGCGCAAGGTTGTATTCGCGCGTGCCGCGTTCGTCGCAATTGCCGGCGACGAGGATTTTCGTTTCCGGGTATTCTTTCAGCCACGCAGCCTGACGGCCGAGCGTCGACTGGGCTTGCGCCGTCAACGTGTACTGATCATAGGCGAAGAAAACGCGGTGACCCGCGTTCTGCTCGAGATCTTCCTGGCTGCCCGGGACAACGCCTTGGGCCTGTTGACCCGCATTGCTCGAACCCGTGTCCGCCGAAACGTCAGGGCCGTTGCTCGTCGCACAGGCCGACATGAGAAGGAGCGCACCCGCCGCGCCCGCCAGCTTGATAACCAGATTTCCGGTCATGTTAGTTATTCTCCACTCTTTCCATTTATCAGGCCTAGCGAGCGCGCCCCCGCCTTAAGCCCCTCGAATTCCGTTTTCCTGTAACAGCTTGCGCTGCGTTCTTCTTTTCAGCCCACGCCGCCATTACGGACCCTATCACCGCAATGTTGCGTTTGCTTATCAGCTAAACAACAAAGTTTAACCAATGCTTGAATCGTAGCGGGGTCCGCAACGCCGATCAAGCATAGCCGTTCCGGCTAAAGAATGAATTTTCGGTTACGGCGGTGCGGCATAGAAGCTTTTTGTTCGTGGGATTCGCGTTCCGCGCGAGGGTGAAGGCCCATAACCCGCAACCCAGATGACGAAGGCGTCGGAGAGGCGTAGCTTTTCCGAGGCATTCACCCATTTGCGGAGAATCTTCCATGCACAGATTGTTCGCCCTCCCCTTTTTCCTCGTTTTCGGTTTCGCCGCCGCCAGCGCCGCCGGTCCCGCCCCCGATCAGGCCGCAGACAAGCTTGAAGTCGCCGCGCTCGACACCGCCTATCAACTCGCGGTCAAAAACAACGATGTAGAGGGCATGGACCGCATCCTGCACGACGATTTCACCCTCGTCGTCGGAAACGGAACCGCCTATTCGAAGAGCGACCTTCTCGACTCGGTGCGAGATAAATCAGCCACTTACGAACAGCAGGATGAAGAACCGGGCAGCCAGACGGTGCGCGTTCTGGGCGACACGGCGGTCGTGACGGCCAAGCTCTGGCTTAAGGGCGAAAGCGCCGGCAAGGCGTTCGACCGCAAGCTCTGGTTCAGCGACACCTATGTCCGCACCCCCGAAGGGTGGCGATATTTCTTCGGGCAGGCATCGCTTTCGCTGCCGCCCGAAGAACCGGCCAAGCAATAGTCCGCAGTCGGTAAGATTTTCGCCGCGCGTTATTTCCGAAAACCGGCAACCACTTTTCGGGAACGCGCTCGAGTTACGGCAGGAGCGGAGACCAGGCAGGGTCAGACGCATCGCCCGGCGTGCGCACGCGGCGAAGGTTGCGACCTGTCAAATCGACCGACCATAGCGACGGGCCGGCGCCCGGCGACGTTTCGCGATAGAACATCAGGACGCGGCCATTCGGCGCCCAGGTCGGGCCATCATCGAGATAGCTCTCGGTGAGCAGGCGTTCTCCCGAACCGTCCGGACGGACGACGCCGATATAGAACCGGCCCTGATAGGAGCGGGTGAAGGCGATGAGATCGCCGCGCGGGCTCCAGACCGGCGTCTGGTAACGGCCTTCGCCGAAGGTGATGCGCTTCTGGTCGGAACCGTCCGAATTCATCACATAGATCTGCTGCGTGCCGCCGCGGTCGGAGGTGAAGCTGATGCGGCGCCCGTCAGGCGACATGGACGGCGAAACGTCGATCGCCGGCTGATCGGTAAGGCGCGTCAGGCGGCGCGTCGCAAGATCCATCTTGAAGATGTCGGAATTGCCGGCGCGCTCCATCGACATCAGCACTTGCGTGCCGTCGGGCGAAAAGCGCGGCGCAAACGTCATTCCGCGGAACGTGCCGAGCTGTTCCTGTTCGCCGGTTTCAATATTGAAAAGAAAGACTTGCCCCGGGCGATCTTCATAGAACGCCATGTAGGTGATCTGCTGCTGCGTCGGCGAGAAGCGCGGCGTCAGCACCTGATAGTTGAGGCCGTCCGTCAGCGGCGCCGGGTTCGCGCCGTCCTGATCCATGATCATCAGACGTTTGACGCGGTTCTGCTTCGGCCCCGTCTCGTGCACGAAGACGACGCGCGTATCGAAATAACCGTCCTCGCCGGTGAGCGCCTTGTATACGAAGTCCGCAACCTTGTGCGCGGCGCGCCGCCAGTTGTCGGCGGGCGTCTTGAAAGAAACAGCGCCGAGCTGTTCGTCGGAATAAACGTCCCACACGCGCATCGCGACTTCGATGCGTCCGTCCGTGAGCTGGTTCACCTGCCCGACGACGAGAACCTGCGCGTTGATGAGACGCCAGTCATCGAATTTGGGCCTCGTGTTCACATTGACGAGGTTCTCGATATAGGCGCGCTGGTCGATCACCGAGAAAAGACCGGAGCGATCGAGGTCCGCCATGACGACGCCGGTGATGTCGCGGCCGATTTCCGGCGAGGCGCCATCGGCCGTAATGAATTCCGGCACGGCGATCGGCATCGGCTCGACATTGCCTTGCGTGATGTCGATCTGCACTCGCGCGCTTGCGCCCGCAAAAGGCGCGGCGGCGAACAGGAGAATCGTCAGGAAGATCGTCAGCTGTTTCTTCATCGTCTCTCTCTCGAGGCTAACTCTTGCGACGCGCCGAAGTTCGGCGCGAGTTAAAATCCGGCCATCACGCTCGGATCGAAATTGAGTTCCATCTCTTTCCAGGTCTCATAGCTTTCCGGAGGCAGGAAATCATAAGGTTGGCACGAAATTACGGCGCGCTGCGCAATCTGTTCGGCAGATTTCCAGAAACGGTTGCCGGAAAGATTGATTTCCATCGAATTCATCGTGCGCGGCTGATTGAGAAGCGTGCCATCGCGGTTGAGACGAATCTCAAGCCTGACAACGAGTTTTTCCGGCTCCGGCGCCCCAATGAGGGCCGAGGTCTGCCAACAGCGCGCGATTGCCGCCTGCATCTTGGCTTCCGCGCTCGCCGAAAGCCGGTCGCCTGCGCCGACCTGGGCGCGCGGCTTGTCCGCCGTGACGGGCGCTTCCGCGGGCGCGCCGGACGGTTTTTGCTTGTCGCGCGCCTTGTCGACGAGTTCGGAAAGCGCGTCGAGATCAAGCTCTTCTTCTTTCGGCTTCGGCTTGGGTTTCGGCTTTTCCTTCGGCGGCTCCGGTTTCACTTCCGGCTTGGGCTCGGGTTTGACCGGTTCCGGCTTCGGCTCGGGCTTGGGCGCAGGAAGAGGCTCAGGCTTCACCTCTGGTTTCGGCTCAGGCTTGGGTTCCGGTTTGATCTCTTCCGGCGCCGGCTGTTCAGGCTCAGGCTTCGGCTCGATGGGCTTCGGAGCAGCAGCCGGAATGCTCGTCTTCGGCGCAAGCTCGGCTTCGCGGATCAGCGAGACGGGAATGACCGGTTCAGGCTCGACATGGGTGCGCCAGCTCTCCGGCAGCGAAACGAACGCCAGGCCGAGCACGCAGCCGTGCAACAGAACAGAAGCGACAACGCTGAACCGCATGGGGCCTAAAGGTTCCTCCGGCGGCTACTAGAGTTCCGGGTCCGTCACGAGGCCGATCTGCCGAAAGCCGGCGGCGTTGATCCTGCCCATCACGCGAACGACGTCGCCATAGGAACGATTCTGGTCGCCGCGAATATAAATGCGCTGGTCGTAACCGGCCTTGGCGATCGCCTCGAGCCGCGGCACGAGCGTGTCGATATCGACCAGCGTGTCTTCGACATAGATGGAGCCGTCGCCGGCGACGGTGACGGTCAAAGGCTCGCCCTGATCGGGGATCGGCTGGGCGGCCGTTTCAGGCAGGTCGACAGCGACGCCGACGGTCAGCAGCGGCGCAGCCACCATGAAAACGATGAGCAGCACCAGCATGACGTCGACGAGCGGCGTGACGTTGATTTCCGACATTGGCCGGCTGCGGCCAGGCAGGTGACGCCCGCCATTGCCCATCGAGAACGCCATTAGCGCGACCTTTCATCAAGCTGACGGGAAAGGATCGCGGAGAACTCGTCTGCGAAGCCCTGCAGTTTGACGGCGAAGGAATTGAGCGCGGCCGAATAGCGGTTGTAGCCGACGACCGCCGGAATGGCGGCGACGAGACCGAGCGCGGTCGCAAAGAGCGCTTCGGCGATGCCGGGCGCGACGACGGCGAGGTTCGTGTCTTTCGTGACGGCGATCGCCTGGAACGCGGTCATGATACCCCAGACCGTGCCGAGAAGACCGACGAAGGGCGCCGCCGAACCGATGGTCGCAAGCACGCCGAGACTGCGCTCGGCGACCTCAAGCTCGCGCGCGACAGTCGCGTTCATCACCTTGTCGATGCGCTCCTTGGCGCCGATGACGAGCGCTTCCGAGCGGCCCGTATCTTTCGCGCGCATCCATTCGGTCATGCCGGCGGAGAACACTTTCGCCATCGGGTGATCGGCCTTGTCGCCGAGCTTGCGGAAGAGATCGTCGAGCGGCTTGCCCGACCAGAAGGCGTCTTCGAAGCGGCGCGATTTCGTTTTCAGCCGGCCGAAAAGCAGCGACTTGTCGATGATCACCGCCCACGACCAGACCGAAGCGATGGCGAGAATGCCCATCACGATCTTGACGACGAGCCCTGCGCTTAAAAACAGGCTCCACAGGCTGAATTCGCCGCCGAGCCCTGCGCCCGCCGCTGCCGCGACTTCTGTCTCCATGTTCCTAATTCCCCTGCACTCGCCCGCCCGCGGCGGGTCACCTTGCGGAAAACACCAAAATTTGCAGCGCAGCATTAGCCCATACAGCGCCCTGCATGGGTTAACATCGCCACAAAGGCTTAGATAGCCCGTTCGCCCCGTAAATGCCCATAGAATTTAGGCAAACTCGCGACATCCGGATTCGGGCGGCGCCGAGATTGCGGAAGTTTAATCCGGATTTCAAAAGCTTGGCGCGCACCGGAATATCTTGCCCGCCGATCTTACCCGCCGAACCTGGCCATCAGGTCCGCCGGCAGGCGCCGCGGGCGGCCGTCGAGATTCATGCACGCCGCCTCGACATCGGCCCGCGCGATGAGCGCGTCGCCGCGATGGATCTCCTGCGAAAGCAGCATGCGCGCGCCCTTGAAGTCGAGAAAGCGCGTGCGGACCTCGAGAAGGTCGTCGATGCGCGCGGGCGAAATCCACTCCGTCGTCATCTTGCGGACGGCGAAGGCGAGCGGCTCTTCGCGCTTCAGCATTTCACTGTGATGGACGCCGCAGGCGCGCAGGGCTTCCGTGCGCCCGCGCTCGAAGAAATGCAGATAGCGCGCGTGATAGACGACGCCGGAAAAATCCGTGTCTTCGTAATAGATGCGGACGGGCAGTTTGAATTCGGTCATGGCGCGCCGCCCACTATGCCCGCCCCCGCCCCGATCCGGAAACGGAAAAGCAGCTCAGCGGACGAGATCGGCGCGGACGAAAAGCGCCGCGTGCTCGTCCTCATAGACTTTCCGCCAGGCGGAAAGCCCGGACAGGCGGTCGATGAGATGGACGCGCGAAGGCGACAGGAGAAAGCCTTCGATGCCATACTCGCCAACGAGCGCGCGCCACTCAGCAGCGCTCTCCTCGTCGCGCGTCTTCCGCCCGCCGAGCTCGCCGATGACGATGCCGTCGCGCATCACCTTGCGCGGATAGGCTGGCTCGACGCGCCCGTCGAAGAAGATGCGCGGCTCGCCGCGGAAACGATAGATGAGATAGCCGCCCATGCCGTACTCGTTGAAGAGCCGCAGGTGCGGATAGTTCGCGCCAAGAAAAGCGAAGGCCTTTTCCGGCGCCGTCGACGAAGGCAGCGAAACGAAGGGGGCTGGCCCCGCAAGCGCGCGCTGGACAGGCGGCGTCAACGATCCGGTCGCAAGCGCGACCGCAACGCCGACAAAGGCGCCGTAAGCCGCGGGCCGTGCGAAATCCGCCGCATAATTTTTGTCGCGCGCAATCAGCGCCTCGCCCCAATTCGTCTGACGCAGCCGAAGCGCAATCGCCTGTGCGAGGTAGGGCGCGCACAGAATGGCGGCGATGTGCATCATCCGCCCGCTCATCAGCCCCATCAGGAACCAGAAACAGGCGAGAATTTTGTCCGCAAGCGGAATGCTCCTTTCGTGCAGCGCGCCGGTGAAAAGAAATGCGAGAAGGAACACCAGCGCCGCCGGATTCTGGAAGCCGATCTCCGTCGGGCTCCATTCGACGATGAGCGCGCGCATTTCGCTCGTCATCGCAAGATGCGCGGCCTCGAACACATGCCAGCCATAAGGATTGACGAGCGCGCCCGCCGTGCACAGGACGCCGATGATCATGAAATGAACCGTGCGGCTCCAGTCGCGCGCCGCCAGCGCTTCAAGGAAGAACGCGCCGACAATCATCGGCCCGGCAAGAAAGCCGCCGTGAATATTCGCCCATGCGATTCCGAGAAGCGGCACGGCGTAATGCGCGCGCCACCCGCCGAAGCGCAGGATCAGATAGAAGGCGGCGGCGAGCAGAAAGGTGAGCGTTTGCGGGCGCGCGAGCATGCCGGGCAGGAGCACGGTGCCGCACATGAGACACGTCACGAATGAAGCGATGACGCTGCCCGAACTCTTCAGCCCCGAAAGAGCGATGAGAGCCGTGGTCAGCGCGTAAAGAGCGACAGTGAAAACGGCGACGCCGGGAAGGCCGCCCGCCGAATGCACGAAGCTCAGGAGAACATCATACGCCCACGACATATCGACCCACGGATAGTCGCCCGCCGTGAACGACCACGGATCGCTCGCCGGCATGCGCCCCAATTCGCGGATGAGATCGCCGGACGCGATGTGCCAGCCCGTATCGGGGTCCATCAGCACGCCGTTGCGCAGCATGAGCCCGACAGAGAAGAAGATGATGAAGATGATGACCGGCATGCGCCGTTCTTACGCGCGCATCGGGAAAGTTTCGGTTAACAGGGCCTAAAGGCCCTCCGCTTTGCGGATGCGATAGAGAACGAACTTCCGTCCCCGCATGATTTCGTCGAGCCTTGACGGCAAAGGGTTGGGCTTCGCCGGCCCGACCACATAAAGGTAGTCGAACTTTTCCGGCCAGTCGCGCAGGAAGGCTGGCGCTCTCTCGTCAACGCGCCCCTCGGCCGCCGCGAGGAGCCTTGCAGCGGGAACCGGCCCGCCCACGCCCACATCGAGAGAGCGAACGCACTCCTTGGGCCGGATCGGCTGCTTGCCGGGTTCGGTGAAAACGGTCGGCGTGAAACCATCCGCGAACGGCACAACCAATGTTGCAAGATGATAGAACGGATAGTCCGCAAGATCCGCCGGCGGATCGCGCCCCTCTTCGCTGTGAGCCGTGATGACGCGCGCGCCGGGCGAGAGCTTCTGCGTGGATGCCATGAACTCCCGATAGTCCGGCGCAGCACCCTGCCACACCCCGTAAACGAACGCGATATTCGCGAGCGCCGCCAGTGAGACAGCGGCGGCGGCGCCGACGCGCCATTCCCTGTTCGGAAGGCGAAGGTGCAGGAACGCAGGCAGGATAAGCGCCGCGCCCGGCAGCACGCGCACATCGGCGAAGGACGTGCCGAAAAGCCGGCTCGGCAGCAGAAGAAAAAGCGCTGCAAACCCAACGGCGATGAAAACGCCCGGCCGCGACAGCATGAGCGCGCCCTTCATTGCGAGCATCACGGTTCCGGCGATCAGCAGCGCCACGAGGAGGCCGGAAATTTCGTAGCTGTAGGCGTTGAGACTATTGAAAAAGACGAGCGCCTTCGTTGAGAAGAGCCAGAGATTTCCCTGCCCGCCGATTGTTCCCACACTGACAAACACTATGGCGAACAATGCAATCGCCGGCGGCGCCAGCATCGCTAAGCGCAGGAACACTCTCGCGCCGTCCTGTCTCCAGTTCCGGAATTGCGAGAGCTCGTAAAGACCAAGCGCGGCGCCATAAACGCCGAAGGCGAAGAGGTGGGATACGAAAAGCGCGGCGCAAAACGCCGAATGCAACCCGAAGCGAACGAGCGGCGATCGATCCTTCACAGCGAGCATCGCCGCAAGCGCCCACAGCGCAAGCCCGAGGCCGAACTCGAAATTTAAAAAGCCGAGCGTGAAAGGCAGGCTGTAAAGAAACAGGCAGGAAACGAAAGGCGAAAGGCGAATGCGCCCCTTGACCGCGAGTTCCAGCGCGGCCGCGCCTGAAATGATCAGGATCTGGCTCAGAAGAAGAAAGAGCCGCAGCGCTTCGACCGGCCCGATAAGCCTTGCGATCGGCGGAACAAGTACATCGATCGCGAGATTGGGATAGAACTTCCACGCCACATCATAGAAGGGGCTCGCATCCGGCCCGCCCGCGCGCGCGAGAATATCCATTCGCGCAATCTGGTTCAGATAATCGACCATGGATGGAATGCGCACGAGCAGCGTCGGCGTAAGCGCCGCTGCAATCAGGAATGCGCCAATGAGAATGACCGCGCGATCCCCGGCGAGCGTGAACGCCGGCTTTGCTTCGGGGCGCAGTCTCAGGGCTGAAGCCGCCTGGGGCATTTCCTCTTCCTCGCCGCAGGGCTGGCGGTGAAAGGAGCGATTAGCGCGCCATCGTTACAATTTGGTCTACAGAAGGTGAACGCGGGCCCCGCGCGCCAGCGAAAGTTGACGAATTCTTAGCCATTCGCCGCCAATCGTCGTGAACGCATAAACAACGAGCGCAGTCATGACGCATTCGGAAAGCGGCCGCGCGGGCCCTTCGCTCTCGATCGTCTCGCCCTGTCACAACGAGGCGCCCAATATTGATGCTTTCTGCGCGCGCACATCCGCTGCGGCGGAAAAGCAGGTCGGCGGCGATTACGAAATCATCCTGATCGATGATGGGTCGACGGACGATACCTGGCTCAGGATCAAAGCCGCCAGCCGGAAATGGCCGCAGCTTCGCGGCCTCGCGCTGTCTCGAAATTACGGCCACCAGCTTGCGCTCACCGCCGGCCTTTCCGCCGCGAAGGGCGAGCGCATCATGATGATCGACGCCGACCTTCAGGACCCGCCGGAGCTCCTCGGCGAGATGATGGCCGCGCTCAATGACGGCGCCGATGTCGCCTACGGGCAGCGCCGCCAGCGCGCCGGCGAAACGGCCTTCAAGCGTCTTTCGGCGGACATTTTCTATCGCCTGATCAGCACGCTCTCCGACTTCAACCTGCCGCGCAATACGGGCGATTTTCGTCTCGTCACGCGGCGCGTGCTCGATGACTTTCTGGCGATGCCCGAACGCCATCGCTTCGTGCGCGGCATGATCGCATGGGTCGGCTATGGCCAGGTCGCCATTCCTTACGATCGCGACGCGCGCCATGCAGGCTCGACCAAATACACGCTCGGCAAGATGCTGCGCCTTGCGACAGACGCCGTCACGAGCTTTTCGACCGCGCCCTTGCGGATCGCCGGCATGCTTTCGCTGTTCGCCTTCGCGATCGCCGGGCTTGCAATTGCTTATGTCGTCTACGGCGCGCTCGCCGGAAAGACGACGCCCGGCTGGGCGAGCCTTTTGACCGCTGTCAGCTTCTTTTCCGGCGCGCAGCTTCTCTCGACGGCGATCATCGGCGAATATCTCGGTCGGCTCTACATTGAATCGAAAGGGCGCCCGCTCTTTCTCATCGCGGCGGACACGGCGAAGGAGAAAGCGTCGAAGCCAGACTGGGACAAGGTCCGCAGCGAACTTCTCGGCGCGCCCACCGAAACTTCGGGCGCCGATGCGCCTTCTGCAACGACGCGGCGTTCGGCATGACCTCGATCGATTTCGACCAGTATGCGCGGGACTATGCATCGCTCATCGCTGAGCAGACCGAAGCGTTCGACAGCGATAACGATTACTTCGTCCGCTACAAGATCGACTGCCTGAGATCGATCGCGCCGCACGCCCGCTCCATTCTCGATTTCGGCTGCGGCGTCGGCAGAAGCATCCCCTTTCTGCGCGCGGCCTATCCGCAAGCGGAGATCATCGGAAGCGATCCGTCTGCGGAGAGCCTCGCTTTCGCACGCAAGACAAATCCGAAGGAAACATTCGTTCCGCTGAATGAACTCGGCGCCGAAACCCGGTACGACGTCATTTTCGCGGCTTGCGTGTTTCACCACATCGCGCCCGAAATCCGCGACGAGACGCTCGCCTTCTGCCGCGAAAGGCTCGCGCCCGGCGGGCGCATCGTCATCTTCGAACACAACCCGCTCAACCCGGTGACGCAGCGCCTTGTGAACACATGCCCGTTCGATGCGGATGCGGTTCTCCTCGGCAAGGGCGAAACGGCGGCGCGCCTCAAGCGAGCGGGGCTCGAAATCGACAAAGCCGGCTATTGTCTGTTCTTTCCGGGCGCGCTCGCCGCGCTGCGCCCGCTGGAACGCCGCCTGCAATGGCTGCCGCTCGGCGGACAATATTTCGTCTCGGGCAAATCCCCGTCGGCGTAAGCAGGCTCAGCCGCGCTGATAGATGATGATATTGTCGAGAAGACTACCGCCGCCCTGCCCGCTCAGCCAGAACATGGCGATCATGCCGACGGTGAACATCGTCCACACCGCGCCGAAGATCAGCAGGAAGACGATCGACTGGTTCATCCCGTAGGCAAGAACAGCGCGCTCAGGGTTCGCCGGGTCATATCGCACGGCGACCTGCGTGTTCACAGGCAGCGCGTTGTAGATGTCTCGGTGAAAACTCTCGCCGCTCGACGCCGTATAACCGAACGCGATCCGCTCGCCCGTCAGCACGCGGCCCATCACCTCATAGCTATAGCGAACCTTCGCGGCGTAAGTGTCGCTATCGCTGTCGGAATTCACCTGAAAGTCCGACGAGACGATTTTGCCGGACGCGGTCGGCCAGCTCTGCGCAAGGCGGGACTGATAGAGCGCATTCGCGCCGAAGCCGAGAATGCCGACGCCGATCGCAAGAAACAGCCCAAAGAACAATGCGAGAAAAACCTGGCCGCCCATTCATTCCCTCCCCAGGAAGATGAAAGCCTAGTCTCCAAAGAAATCGTTTCCCGATCCTTTCGGCGCGGCGAGCCCTAGATGCTTCCATGCGCTCGCGGAAAGCAACCGCCCGCGCGGCGTTCGCTGGATGAGGCCCTGCTGGAGAAGGAAAGGCTCGACGACGTCTTCGACGGCGTCGCGCGCTTCCGCGAGGGCCGCCGCAATCGTTTCGACGCCGACGGGACCGCCGCCGAAATGCTCCGCAATCAGACGAAGATAGCGCCGGTCGAGCGGATCGAGGCCGAGCGCGTCGATTTCAAGCCGCTTCAACGCCTTGTCGGCGACTGCGCGGTCGATGAGCGCCGCCCCCTCGACCGTTGCGACGTCGCGCACGCGCCGGAGCAACCTTCCCGCAACGCGCGGCGTGCCGCGCGAGCGGCGCGCGATTTCCAGGGCGCCGTCATCGGACATGGCGGCGTCGAGCTTGCCTGCGCCGCGGCGCACGATCGCTGAAAGCTCTGTATGAGAATAGAAATCGAGCCGCACCGGAATGCCGAAGCGGTCGAGCAGAGGCTTTGCGAGAAGGCCCGAGCGCGTCGTCGCGCCGACAAGCGTGAAACGCGGCAGGTCGATCTTCACCGATCGCGCGGAAGGCCCCTCGCCGATCATCAGATCGAGCGCGAAATCTTCCATCGCCGGATAGAGCACTTCCTCAACGGCGGGCGTGAGGCGGTGAATTTCGTCGATGAAGAGAACGTCACCCGCTTCGAGATTGGTGAGGATCGCCGCGAGGTCGCCAGGCTTCGTAATCACCGGCCCGGACGTCGAGCGGAAATTGACGCCAAGCTCATTGGCGACGATCTGCGCGAGCGTCGTCTTGCCGAGGCCCGGCGGGCCCTGAAAGAGCACATGATCGAGCGCTTCGCCGCGTGCTTTCGCAGCCTGCACGAAAACGCGCAAGTTATCCTTGGCCTGCGGCTGACCAACGAAATCATCAAGCCGCTTGGGCCTGAGCGCCACGTCCAAATCTTCGGGCTTTCTCTGCCCGTCGATCAGGCGGTCGTCTTTGCGTGCGGGTTCAGCCATTCCCAAGTCCTGACGTCAATTGGATATGCAAGGTCAGTCCCTCTGTCTCGGCTGCACTTCTTTGGAAGCAAGATTGCGGGCAGCGGCGAGTCTAGAGCTAAGCTCTGCCGGTATTTCGGCGAGCAGAAACTGTATCTCCTGCGGAACCCTCCCCCCAGATTTTTCTTTTTCGCAATTCTCGAGCATGCATTTCTCGGTCAGCACTATGAAGCGGCGCGTCGGGAGCTCCGCCATCAACAAGAAGAGCATATCGGAGCGAAGCTTCATCATCTTTCCGACCGCATGCTTCCCGCTTGATGTTTTTGCACTGCTCGTCGAAATTGAAGCAACAATTGATTGGTCAGCGCTAACCGCATCGAAATCAAACAATCCACCAGATTTGAGTCGAATTCGATCGCGATGAAATGGCTGACCGAACTTCTCCTGCATCCAGTTTCGGCGAACCCAATCTTCGACCTCTACTTGGACACGCGTATCTGCCATCAACCTGATCCTAACCTCGCTATGCCGCCGCGAGCTCTTTCAGCGCGCGCTTAATGAGCGCCTCAACGCCAGCATCTTCGCCCAAGGCTTCCGCCGCAAGCCCCACCGCGCGGCGGGCCTGCACGCCGTCATAACCGAGATTGGCGAGCGCTGAGAAGGCGTCGGCGCGCGCATCGGGGGCGGAACCCGCGGCCATTTTACGCGCGACGACTTTGAGTTTCGCGCCGGATTTGACCGCGATGCCGCCGACTTTCGATGCGAGCTCCGTCGCGAGGCGCTGGGCGAGCTTTCGCCCGACGCCGTGCGCGCGCGACAGGGCGGTGACATCTTCAGCGCCGATGGCGTCGTAAAGATCGTCCGGCGGCAGAACATCGAGGATTGCAAGCGCGTGACGCGCGCCGACGCCCTGCACGTTTTGAAGAAGACGGAAAGCTTCGCGTTCGGCCTCGTTCTCGAATCCATAAAGGCGGATCAAGTCTTCGCGCACCAGCGTTTCAATCGACAGCGTCGCCGCCTCGCCCATGCCAAGCTGAGCAAGCAGGCGCGCGTGCGAATAGACTTCATAGCCGACGCCGCCGACATCGATGATCGCGCTGTCGACGTCGATCGCCGCGACTGTTCCTGTGAGACGTCCGATCATGCACGCGCTCCTGCTACGGCTTTTTCAAGGGCCCGCGCGCCGCGGCAATGCGCGTGGCAGATGGCGACGGCGAGCGCGTCCGCCGCATCCTCCGGCTGCTCGCCGGAAGCAGGCAACAAAACGCGCACCATCGCCTGCACCTGATTCTTCGCCGCGTGACCCTGGCCGACGACAGCCTTCTTGATTGAGTTCGTCGCGTATTCCGCGACATCGAGGCCGGCGAGCGACGGCGCAAGCAGCGCCACGCCGCGCGCCTGGCCGAGCACGAGCGCATCGCGCGGATTGGCGTTAACGAAGGTCTCCTCAACCGCCGCCTCGTCGGGCTGGTGCTGGTCGAGGCAAGCGCGGAGCGCCTTGAAGATGAAGCTGAGCTTTTCGGCGCGCGCGGCCGTTCGCGGCGCTCGGATGACGCCCGCGGCGACGAAGGAAAGACGCGGACCCGCGCAATCGATGACGCCCCAGCCGGTAGCGGCCGAGCCGGGGTCGAGGCCAAGAATGCGAATCACCTTGCTCATGGAGGACAGAATGGCCCGCTTCGGAGAAGAACGAAACGGGAATTTCCTTGGCGCCGCAAGGCCCGGCCGCACGCCAGTATCTCCCCTCTCCCGCCTTGCGGGAGAGGGGGCGGGGGTGAGGGTGGCTGAATCCGCGATACAGAATGCGATTTGGACTTTTGGCCGACGTCGCCACCCTCACCCTAGCCCTCTCCCGCCCCGGCGGGAGAGGGAACATGCCTGCGTTTACCGCGCGGCCCTCTGCGCCTCGGCGATTTCCTCGCGCAGCGCCTCGGCGTTGCGGCGAAATTCCGTATCGGCGGGGTCCGCCGCCTCAAGCGCCCGGTCGAGCCAGACGGCGGCGAGGTTCGGGTCTTTCGGGCGCCCGTCGCCTTTCGTCAGCGCCACCGCGAAGAGGAACATGCCCTGAGCGTCGCCCGCATTGGCCGCGAGTTCGAACCAGTCGATCGCCTTATCGCCCGGGCCTGCGCGCCCCTCATTCGTCATCAGGCCGAGCGCGACATAGGCCTCCGGAAGGCCCGCATCGCCTGCAGCGCGCATCCACCGATAAGCCTCTTTCGGATCCGGGGCGCCGAGATAGTCGGAGTCGTAAAGCAGCGAGAGATTATATTGCGCGTCGCCCTGGCCCTTTTCCGCCGCAAGTTTGTACCACTCGGCGGCCTTCTTGTAGTCCTGCTTGACGCCCTCGCCGTTCACATAGGCCGTACCCAGATAAAATTGCGCGTCGAGGTCGCCCGCCTTCGCAGCCTTTTCGAACAGCGAGACAGCGACGCGCGGGTCTTTCGGTGTGCCGAGACCGCGCTGGTGCATGATGCCGAGCCGCGCTTCGGCGCCGGGATGATCTTGCGCGGCCGCGAGACGATACCAGCCGGCGGCGCGTTCATAATCGACCTTCACGCCGTCGCCATAGAAGGCGAGTTCGCCGAGAGCGAACTGCGCATCCGCGCTGCCCGAAAGCGCGGCCTTGTAATAAAGGTCGATCGCATGTTGCAGCTCTTTGGGCCCGCCAAGGCCATACTGCTCGAGATAGCCGAGCATGTGCTGCGCGCCCGCAACGCCCTCTTCGGCGAGCGGCTCGACGATTGCGCGCGCGCCCGCATAATCCTTGTCGACCATCAGCCGGTAAGCTTCCTCGACGCGCGCATTTTCCGCGTGCGCTGCGCCTGAAAGCGCTGCCGCGGAAAGCGCGAACAGGAGCGCTATGGTGACGCGCTTCGGTGAAATCATGGTCCGGCTTCTCCCTTGCCGAAAGTCAGCTTCGCGCAGTTTGGCCCGCTTCGTCGAGAGCGCGCGCGATCGCCGCTTCGAACGCTTTCACGGCGGCGCCCGGACCTTGCCGATGATTCCACACCGCGCCCGAGACAGCGAGGAAATCAGCGCCCGCCGCGACGAGCGGCGCGCAATTTTCCGGCGTGATACCGCCGATGGCGACGCAAGGAAGCGTCGTCGCGTAGGACCACCAGGATAGAATTTCAGGGTCCGCGCGCGTCGGCGCGTCTTTCGTCTCCGTCGGGAAGAAAGCGCCGAAAGCGACATAGTCGGCGCCCGCTTCGCCCGCCTCCATCGCGAGATGCGTCGAGGCGTGGCAGGTCGCGCCGACTGTCGCGTCTTCGCCGAGGAGTTTGCGCGCTTCAGCGACTGTCATATCCGTCTGGCCGACATGAACGCCGTCGGCGCCCGCTTTCTTCGCAAGATCAGGCCGGTCGTTGATGAGGAACGCGGCGCCGTGTGCGTGCGCGATCGGCATCAGCGTTTTCGCCGCCGCGAGGATCGCCTCATCGCTCGCGCTTTCGCCGCCCTTCGATTTCAGGCGCAATTGCACGCAGGCGATGTCACCCGCACTGAGCGCCTCCTCGAATGCGGGCGCGAAACGCGACGGATCGAGGATTTCCGGCGGCGTAATGAGATATAGGCGGCACTTTGCTTCCATAAGCAGGGCTATAAATAGGAATTCCGCGCCGCTGGAAAGCCAGAGGATAAGCCCGTGCGCCTCTTCATCATCTCCGTCGCCGCCATTCTCTCCGCCGGGACCGTCAATGCAACGGAGCCCGCAGACAGCGGCGCAGGCGAGCCGGCCTGCCGGGCTCACGAATATGGAAAGTTGCTCGACTTCTGGCTCGGCGACTGGAAGGTGACGTCGATGGATGGAACGACCGTCTTCGGTGAGAACCATGTGACGATGGCGCTCGACGGCTGTGCGATCCATGAAGACTGGAAAGGCGCGACCGGCGCACGGGGGCAATCGCTCTTCTTCTTCGACGCACGCGACGGGGCGTGGGAACAGATCTGGGTGACGGCGGACACGTCGAAGCCAGGCGGGCTCAAACGAAAAAGGCTCGTTCAGACAGGCGTCTATGGCGGCGTGATCTTCCGCGGAATGCCCGTCGGCGAGGATGGCAAACACTATCTGGACAAGACGACGCTAATGCCGCTTCCGGAAGGCGAGGTCCGCCAGCTCATCGAATCATCGACGGACAACGGCAAGACGTGGCGCACCGTTTTCGACGCTCGTTATTCCCGGCTTTATTGACGCCTTAAGCCGCGACAGCGCGCTCGCGTTCCGACTGCGTCTGCTTGAGCTTCGGCTTGAGGAGACTTTGTTTAATCTCCTCCGGAATGGCGTTGTAGACCGTCGGCGTGATGAAGTTCAGCCTGCGGCGCACTTCATCGAGCGGCAGCGGCAGAAGCTCTTCAATGTCGTATTGAAGAATGAAGTCGACGCCTTCGCCCATCCGGCGCGCTTCCTTCATCGCCTTCAGGATCGGCAGGCCCGGCTGTTCGGCCTTCTGCGCCATCATGCCGATCGTGGTGATGAGCCAGTTGCCGGGATTGTAAGTCTGCGTGCGCGTGAAAACGAGATTGCACAGTTCGCCGAGCGCGTCGCGGCCATAGCCTGTCAGCACATGCCACAGATCGTGACTCATGCTGAGATGCAGGAACATGCGCTGATATTCCTTGAACTCGGTCTCGCCCTTGTGGTCGATGCCGGCTTCTTCGGCGGAAGAAAGAAGGCCCTCCGGCGTCAGGTTTTCGCCTTCCATGAAGGCGAGATAGATGCGCCCGAAGCTTCCTTCCGGAAGCGAGCGAAGCCATGCGCGGTCGCTCAGGATCTTTTCAAGCTGCACCGGTTCGGAGACGACGCGCCGCCCGTAAGGGGTCGCGACCATTTCCGAAAACAGGCGCTTGCCCGTATCGCCCGAGAGCGCCTGAAACACTTCGAAGACCTGCCGCGTGTCTTCCTTATTGAGGATGAGCTTGAAGACGCTGACGAGCGCATGGATGGGGCGCACCGGCAGGGAGGGCGGCGTCGGGAAGCCGTTGATCCACTCGATGTCTTCGGGGGCGACTTCTTTAGGCAATTTGGCTGCAGCTTCGGTCATTGGGGAACGCCTCAATTCGTTGAGTTATGATATTACACTGAGGAGTTTACTTTTGTGTATCTTGCGCGCCGCGCCCTGAAATACAAGGGCCCCTTTCATAAGATTTCGTGAGGGCTCGCCGCCTCGCCCTTCGCACCCGCAGCAAAAACCGGGGCCGCTACCGATAGAGATCGCCATTCAGGTAGCGCAGGCCCGAGTCGATAATCACGGTCACGACCTTCTTGCCCGGCCCCAGTTCTTTTGCGCGCCGGAGCGCCGCCCAGACATTCGCGCCCGAAGTAACGCCGCCAAACAAACCTTCATATCTGGCGAGTGAGCGAGCGCCCCAATAAGCGTCTTCGTCCTTCACCGGAATCACCTCGTCAATGAGATCGCTACGAAGGATGCTCGGCTTGAATGAAAGGCCGATCCCTTCAAGCCGGTGAGCGCCGCTCGTATCCCCGCCTGAAACATTTCGCACATTGTATGGTTCGATAGCGATTATTCGTGTCGCCGGGTTCTCTTCTTTCAAAATCTCAGCGTTGCCAGACACGCACCCGCCGCCGCCGGCGGCCATTACGAACTCATCGATCTCGCCATCGATCTGACTTAGAATTTCTCGCGCCATTCCATAATAGCCGCGCTTGTTATCAAGATTGTTCACCTGATCCGGCCAGAAGGTCCCGGGTTCGTCAGCAAGCTGTCTTGCTCTTGAAATCATTCGGTCGATCACCATCGCCGTCAGCACGCCGCCTTCAGCAGGGATAATCTCAACCTCCGCGCCGAACGCGCGCATGGTCTTGAGCTTTTCTTCGGAAAACCCGTCCGACGAAACGAAGCGGGCCGCATAGCCGCGCATTGCACAGACCATGGCGAGGGAACTGCCCGTGCTGCCACCGGTGTATTCGACGACGCGCCCGCCGGGCTTTAACACGCCGCGCCGTTCCGCGCCTTCGATCATCGACAGCGCCATGCGATCTTTCATGCTGCCAGTCGGGTTTGCGCCTTCCCACTTTACATAAACGTCAGCGTCATCAGGACCTGCCAGGCGGTTCAATTTCACCAGAGGCGTATTTCCGATCGCCATCATCGCCGTATCTCTCCGCTTCGACGCGCCAAGTCACTTCCATATTTAAAGTTACTATCCGGGTCAAACTTCCAATTTTAAAGCCGCCTCGCTAAACACAAGAAATGAGCCCGCCACAGGAGACCGCCGTGCCGAAGCCCCAACACGCTTTCCGCTCCCGTTGCTCCATCGCCCGCACATTGGAAATCGTAGGCGACAAATGGACTTTGCTCCTGGTGCGCGACCTCATGTGGCACGAGAAACATACATTTCAGGAGCTGCAGGAAAGCGAGGAAAACATGCCAGCAAATCTGCTTTCGCAGCGGCTGAAACGGCTCATGGAGTGGGGCGTAATTCGGCGCGAGCCATATCAGGAACGCCCGCTGCGCTATCGCTACTTCCTGACTGAGAAAGGCAAAAAACTCGAACCGGCCTTGCTGCACCTGATGAGCTGGGGGCACACGCAGTTGGGCGGCGGCCTTTATGACCCCGTCAGAAAAATCTCAACGACGGGCGTTGCAACGCGCAAAAGCCGACCTGCAAGCGCCTCACGAGGGCGAAAGAAAAACCCCGCCCGGACACTGCCGATGCGGGGTTCAAAGAAATAAACATTTCCGAAGAAAAAGTTCTTACGCGGCCTTCTCAAGGCTTTCCGACCATTTGCCGAGCTGGGCGAGGCCGTTCATTTTGGCGCGGTGTGCAAAGGCTTTCTGGCCCGCGGCGACATTTTCCGGCTTGCCCGACCACGCCTTCAGCGGCGCGGCCTGCAGCGCGCGGCCATAGGAGAAAGAGAGCGCCCAGGGCATGCGATCCGCATACGCGGCGTTCATCGCGTTGAGGTGCGCCGTCGCATCTTCATCGGACTGGCCGCCCGACAGGAAGACGATGCCCGGCACCGCGGCCGGAACCGCCGAGCGGAAGCAGCGCACGGTCTTCTCCGCGACTTCTTCAACGCCCGCCTGTTTCGCGCACTTCTTGCCGGAGACGATCATGTTCGGTTTCAGGATCGTGCCTTCGAGCGCGACGCGCGCGAAGTAGAGTTCTTCGAACAACAGCTTCAGCGTCAGCTCGGTGACTTCGTAGCAACGCTCGGCGTCGTGATCGCCGTCCATGAGCACTTCCGGCTCGACGATCGGGACGATGTTCGCTTCCTGGCAGAGCGCGGCGTAACGCGCGAGCGCATGCATGTTCGAACGCAGGCACATGTAAGACGGCATCGAACGGTCGCCGCCGCGGCCGATATCAATGACCGCGCGCCATTTCGCGAAGCGCGCGCCGAGATCGTAATATTCTTTCAGCCGCCCGCGCAGACCGTCGAGACCTTCGGTGATCTTTTCGCCCGGCGCGCCGGCGAGATCGACGGCGCCGCCGTCAACCTTGATGCCCGGAATGGAGCCCGCCGCTTCGATAAGCTTGACGAGCGGCGTGCCGTCTTTCGCGTTCTGGCGGATGGTTTCATCGTAAAGGATGACGCCGGAAATATGCTCGCTCATCGCTTCTTCCGTGCGGAACAGCATTTCGCGATAGTCGCGGCGATTGTCAGCGGTTGATTCGACATTGATCGAGTCGAAACGCTTCTTGATCGTGCCCGACGATTCGTCCGCAGCCAGAATGCCTTTGCCCGGCGCGACCATCGCTACGGCGATCTTGTTGAGCGCAGTAAGGTTCATGTTCAGTCTCTCCCGTCTGTTCAGTTCGCCGGCTTCAGCGCTTCGACGCCGGGAAGCTTCTTGCCTTCCAGCCATTCGAGAAACGCGCCGCCAGCCGTCGATACGTAAGTGAATTCGTCAGCAATTTGAGCGTGGTTGAGCGCGGCGACCGTGTCTCCGCCGCCCGCGACTGCAACAAGGCCGCGGTCTTTCACGCATTTCGCAGCAAAGCGCGCTGCTTCTACAGTCGCCGTGTCGAAGGGACGCGTTTCAAACGCCCCGAGCGGCCCATTCCAGACAAGCGTCTTCGACGCTTCCATGCGGTCCGCGATAAGGTCGACCGTTTCGGGGCCAAGGTCGAGGATCATCTGATCGGCTGCGACGCCGTCCGCGCGCGCGACTTCGTGCTCCGCGCCTTCCTTGAATTCTTTCGCGACGACGACGTCGATTGGAAGGATGACTTCGCAGTTCGCGCGCGCCGCAGCGTCCATGATCTCGCGGGCGGTGTCTGCAAGGCCCGGTTCGCAAAGCGATTTGCCTACGGATACGCCCTTCGCGAAAAGGAACGTGTTCGCCATGCCGCCGCCGACGACGAGGAAGTTCGCCTTCGACACAAGGTTGAGGAGGAGTTCGATCTTGGTCGAGACTTTCGCGCCGCCGACGACCGCCATCAGCGGGCGGACGGGGTTTGAAAGCGCAGCCGCGAGATAATCGAGCTCTTTCTCCATCGAAAGCCCCGCCGCCGAGGGAAGCACATGCGCGATCCCTTCCGTCGAGGCGTGGGCGCGGTGCGCGGCGGAGAAGGCGTCGTTCACATAGGCGTCGCCATTTTCCGCAAGAAGCCGCACGAATTCCGGGTCGTTCGTCTCTTCGCCGCCATGGAAGCGGGTGTTCTCGAGAAGCGCGACGTCGCCGTCGATCATCCGTGCGATGACTTTCCTCGCCGCTTCGCCGACGCAGTCCGACGCAAACTCGACAGGCCCGCCGAGAATTTCGGCGAGCTTGGCCGCGACCGGGCGCAGCGTATATTCCGGATTGGCGACGCCTTTGGGCCGTCCGAAGTGCGAAAGCAGGATGACCTTGGCGCCTTTCTTCGAAAGCGCCTCGATCGTCGGCAGCGCGGCGCGGATGCGCGTGTCATCCGTCACCTCGCCGTCCTTCATCGGCACGTTGAAATCGACGCGGACAAGCACGCGCTTGCCCGCGACATCGAGATCATCAAGCGTTCGGACCCGCGTCATTCCGGGCCCTTAAAGGAATTTGGCCATCTCAAGCGCGGTGTCGCTCATGCGCGTCGAGAAGCCCCATTCATTGTCGTACCAGGAAAGAACGCGCACCAGCTTGCCTTCGAGGATCTGCGTCTGCGAGAGCGCGAAGGTCGACGAATGCGGATCGTGGTTGAAGTCGATCGAGACGAGCGGCTTGTCGGTGTAGCCGAGAACGCCTTTCATCGGGCCGTTCGCCGCTTCCATGATGAGGCCATTCACCTCTTCGACTGTCGTGTCGCGCTTCGGCGTGAAGACGAGGTCGATCACCGAGACGTTCGGCGTCGGCACGCGGATCGACGAGCCGTCGAGCTTGCCTTTGAGTTCCGGCAGGACGAGGCCGACGGCTTTCGCCGCGCCCGTCGAGGTCGGGATCATCGACATCGCCGCGGCGCGCGCGCGGTAAAGGTCCTTGTGCATCGTATCGAGCGTCGGCTGGTCGCCCGTATAGGAGTGGATCGTCGTCATGTAACCGCGGTCAATGCCGATGCCGTCATGCAGAACTTTCGCAACCGGCGCGAGGCAGTTCGTCGTGCACGACGCGTTCGAGACGATGTGGTCGTCTTTCGTCAGGTTCTTGTGGTTGACGCCGAAAACGATCGTCTTGAGATCGCCCGTCGCCGGCGCGGAGATGAGAACGCGCTTGGCGCCGCCTTTAAGGTGCGCAGCGGCTTTTTCTTTATCCGCAAAAATGCCCGTGCATTCGAACACGATATCGACGCCTGCATCGCCCCACGGAAGCTTCGCCGGATCGCGTTCGGCGAACACTTTGATGGGCCCTTGCCCGACATCGAACGAGTCGCCCTTGACCTTCACTTCATGCGGGAAGCGACCATGGACGGAATCGTACTGGAGGAGGTGCGCGTTCGTCTCGACCGGGCCGAGGTCGTTAATGGCGACAACCTTGATGTTCTTGCGGCCGTTTTCCAGCATGGAGCGAAGCGTCAGCCGCCCGATGCGGCCGAAACCATTGATGCCGACGCGTAACGTCATCGAAATTTCCTCCTAGTCGATCAGTTGCTTGGCCGCCTCGGCGATGGCGGCGGTCGTGATGCCGAAATGCTTGTAGAGCTCTTCCGCCGGCGCGGAGGCGCCGAACGAATTCATACCGATGAAGACGTCCTTGCGGCGCAGGAACAGGTCCCAGCCCTGCCGGATCGCCGCTTCGACGCCGATGCGCGGCGCTTTGCCGAGCACGGATTTACGGTACTTCTCGCTTTGCGCTTCAAAAAGCTCAAAGCACGGCGCGGAAACGACGCGCGCCTTGATCTTGTCGCAGGCGAGCGAGGCTTGCGCGGCGAGCGCAAGCTCAACTTCTGAACCGGTCGCGACAATGACGACCTCGGGGTCCGGCGCATCGGCGACAATATAAGCGCCGCGCGCGGAAAGGTTTTCATCCGTATGCGTCAGGCGGGCCGGCGCAAGGTTCTGGCGCGTCAGCGCGATGACGCTCGGCGTATTCTTGTCAGCGAGCGCAAGCTCCCAGCATTCAGCCGTCTCGATCGTGTCGGCCGGGCGATAGACATTGAGGTTCGGGATCGCGCGCAGCGCCGCGAGATGCTCGACCGGCTGGTGCGTCGGGCCGTCTTCGCCGAGGCCGATCGAATCGTGCGTCATCACATAGACGACGCGAATGCCCATCAGCGCCGACAGGCGGATCGACGGGCGGCAGTAATCCGTAAAGACGAGGAAGGTGCCGCCATAAGGAACGACGCCGCCATGCAGCGCCATGCCGTTCATCGCGGCGGCCATGCCGTGCTCGCGCACGCCGTAATGGATGTAGCGGCCCGCGTAATTTTCCGCGTTCAGAATTTCGAGGCCCTTGGTCTTCGTATTGTTCGAGCCGGTGAGATCCGCCGAGCCGCCGATTGTTTCCGGAATGACGCGGTTGACGACTTCGAGCGCCATTTCGGACGCTTTGCGGGTCGCGACCTTCGGCGGCTCTTTCGCAAGCTCCGCCTTGTAAGCGCGGATCGCCTCGCCGAGCGCTTCCTTGTAGTCGCCGGCGATCGCGGCGTTGAACGCATCCTGCTGCGAGGAGCGGCCAAGCCTTGCGCGCCATTGCTGGCGCGCGTCGCGCCCGCGCCGGCCGGCGGCGCGCCAGGCGTTCAGAATGTCTTCGGGAATTTCGAACGGCGCGTAAGGCCAGCCGAGCGCTTCGCGCGCGCCGGCGATTTCGTCAGCGCCCAGCGGCGAGCCGTGCGTCGAGGCCGTGCCCGCTTTTTTCGGCGCGCCCTTGCCGATGATCGTGCGGCAGGCGATGAGGCTCGGTTTGTCGGACTTTTGCGCGGCTTCGATGGCGGCGGCGACCGCTTCCGGATCGTGCCCGTCGACGCGGGTCGTCGCCCAGCCGGACGCGGCGAAGCGCGCGAGCTGGTCCGTCGAATCCGTCAGCGAGACTGGGCCGTCAATGCAGATGCCGTTGTCGTCGAAAAGAACGATGAGCTTTGAAAGCTTCAACTGGCCCGCAAGCGCGATCGCTTCGTGGCTGATGCCTTCCATGAGGCAGCCGTCGCCCGCGATGACATAGGTGTGGTGATCGACGACATCCTTGCCGAAGCGCGCGGCGAGATGCGCTTCCGCGATCGCCATGCCGACAGCGTTGCCAATCCCCTGGCCTAGCGGGCCGGTCGTCGTTTCAACGGCCGGCGCATGGCCATATTCCGGGTGACCCGCCGTCTTCGCGCCCATCTGGCGGAAGTTCTTGATCTCCTCGATCGTCATCCCCTCATAGCCGAGGAGATAAGCGAGAGAATAAATCAGCATCGATCCGTGTCCGGCGGAAAGTACGAAGCGGTCGCGGTCCGGCCAGTCGGGCGATGCAGCGTCGAATTTCAAAAAGCGCGTGAAGAGAACCGTCGCGACATCGGCCATGCCCATCGGCATGCCGGGATGGCCCGATTTGGCGGCTTCGACGGCGTCCATCGACAAGGCGCGAATGGCGTTCGCCATCTTGGCGAAAGGGACCGAATTGGCGGGCGCCCCGGCGCGGGCGGTGTCGGGCATTGCGATCCTCGGATGACGGCGGAAAATGGCCCCAGCGGCTGCGGCGGTACATGCAACACGGGCCCCGAGGCGGTCAAGAGCAGGACGGGCCCCGCGCGGCTTTGCGCCCTTCCCGAACCCGCCCGGAACATGGTTAAACCGTAAGGCGGGCGCGGCTGGACAGCCCCGGCGGCGCTGCCCACAGTCAGGCCCGCCCGACGGATCAGGAGTCCCACGATTATGTCGCGCCTCGAGGAATCAGCCATCCAGCTCGCCGCAGCCCTCGACGCCCTTGAGGCGAAGCTCGACGAGCGCCTCGCCGAACTCGGCCATCAGAGCGACGCGGTCGACGCCGCCCGCCGGCAGGCGCGCGCGGCGAAGGCCCATGCGGGCGACGCCGCCGACGGGCTTGGCGAGGCGATTTCGGAGCTGCGCCGCATCCTCAGCGAGGATGAGGCGGGCGACGCGCAGGAGTAGGAAAAGGAGTAGCGCCATGGCCCAGGTTGAAATCACCGTGAACGAGCGCGCCTACAAGGTGATGTGCGATGACGGGCAGGAAGGCCGCCTTCGCCAGCTCGCCGGCTATTTCGACCGCCACGTCACGCAGCTCGCCCGCGAACTCGGCCAGATCGGCGAAGCGCGCCTGATCCTCCTCACTGCGCTCACCGTCTGCGACGAACTCTTCGAATGCCGCCGCCGCATCGCCGATTTCGAGGAAGGCTCAGAAGCGCTCGACGCCGAGACCATCGGCGGCGCAGGCCGCGTGATCGAAGCGGCGGCGAAGAGAGTCGAGGCGATGGCGGAGAAGGTTGAGCGGGCTTGAGGCTGTAGGGCGGAACAGCCGACTGCGCCAGCCATCATATTTTGCGCCGAGTGGCGCATTGCGCTTCGCTTGATGTGCCTATTCTTGTAGGCCACTTTCAACACTCATGGAGAACATTAGATTTCACTAATCAGTGTGAAACAACATACATTTTATACTACCCTTTGACTGCGGTTCACAGAAGCATTAAACTACTACAATTAGGACTATGGCTAATAAAATTCGCTCGTTGAACATCACCTCGTTTAAGGGGGTCGCCAAGCTGAAGATAGAACAGCTAGGCGACATTAATGTATTCATCGGCAAGAACAACTCGGGAAAAAGCACCCTTCTACACGCGATTGATATCGCAGGCCTCGCTTTGCGGTACAGCGACTTTTCCCGCTTCCAACTAAAGCTCGATATCGAGGACCTCTTCAATGAGATCGGCAAATTCGGAATTGATCTGGAGCTTGATGACGGCAACAAACTGAAAATCACTTCGCATGCAAACCGTAATCCAATAATCGATCCGACGCCTACAGAGGATCAGAAAATTCGAACGTTGCTTGTCTGGCCTGATGTAAATTCATTGATCAGCAATCGCATTCATCGCACTCCTAAATGGGTCATTGACCAACTCGAAGCCCGTGCCTTTCAGAATGTGAACGGCCTACAACTTCTCCACGCCATTCAATACTATGGAGGACGCAACGAAAGAGGCCTAACCCCGAAGACCTATGATGAACTTGTCGCCGAGGTTCAAGCCTTCTTTCCTGATATCTCAGAACTCTTGAGCACCAGAACTGAAACCGACGTGGATACTTTGTTTTATAAGGAGTATGATAAAAAGTTGGATATTATTTACTCCGGTTCCGGATTACGCCACTTCATCGACATCATCGTGAAGCTGAAGCTTTCTAAAGCAGAAATCCTTCTTCTGGATGAGCCAGAAATGGGGCTGCATCCGGACATGCAACGTCAGTTCGTCACGTATTTGAACAAAATCGCCAAGGAAGAAGATGTGCAGATTTTCCTTTCGACGCACTCGCCGATTTTCCTTAACTCGCTCGATCCGTTAAACTGCTATCGCGTGAAAAATACAAAGGGCACGCGTGAGGTTGCCCATATTCCCGCAGATGCCTTTCATACTGTCCTTGGCGACCTAGGTTTGCGACCTAGTGATGTATTCAACCAAGATATCTGCGTTATGGTGGAGGGCGCTGACGATGTTATTGTTTTCGATCATATCCTGAACACGATCTATGAGGCAGACTTCACCCCTCTTTCCGTGGGAGTGCTGCAGTATGGAGGCGGAGCAGCTGAGGGGATCATCAATGGTTCCATAGATGTCGGCAACATCGTCCCCGCACAGAGTCACGTTTACTGGCTTCGAGATCGAGATGCACCAGCGAGTGAGGCTCCATCCGCCAATGCGACAAAGTTCAGCAATGCGCTCAAGAAGGCTGGAATGCCGGTGAAAATACTGGATCGCCGAGAAGTCGAATTTTACTACCCTGAGAACCTAGTGAAAGAAGCGCAGCAAAATGACAAAACGAAAGAAGCTGCGGCTTTAGCCACACTAAACGGTGACCAGAAAATCAAATTCAGGACAGCAGCTGAGGGGAACTTTGCGGTCCCGCGCGGAAAGACTCTGCGAACTTTGCTGAGGAAGCATCTCGTCAGCAAGGACCAACTGCCGGAAGAAATGCGGAAGTTCATTGAAAAGGAAATTCTTCCGTGGAAATCAGAAATCCTGGGGTGAACCAAGGCGCAGGCGCGATGCACCGTTCAGGCGCTTCAATATTGTATCGCGCTTCGCTTGACGCACCCTACGATCACCCCTTTCAAACCACCGTCAAAATATCCTTCAGCGCCTTCTTCTTCAGCGCGTGATGCGGCACGAGGGCGCCGTCGGCGGGTTTTCCCGCCACGATAAGTATATAGGGTTTTTCCGTGGGCGGACGGCCGAGCTTTTCGTTGAGGAAGCTCATCGGGTTCGGCGTGTGGGTGAGCGTTGCGAGCCCCGCATGGTGGAGCGCCAGCAGCAGGAACCCGACGGCGATGCCGACGCTTTCGTTGATGTAGTAGTTCTTCCTGTCCTCGCCGACATCGGCGCCGCCGCGGCGCTGGGCGAAGACGGCGATGAGCCAGGGCGCGGTTTCGAGATAGGGCTTGTGATCGTCCGTGCCGAGGGGCGCGAGCGCATCAAGCCATTCCTCGCCAGCCTTACCGGCGTAAAAGGCGCGCTCTTCGGCCTCCGCCGCTTCGCGCAGCGCTTTCTTCGTCGCCGGATCGCCGATGAGGACGAAATGCCAGGGCTGGTGATTGGCGCCGGAGGGCGCGCGGCCCGCCGCCGCGATGCAATCCTCAATCACGCCTTGCGGCACAGGGTCCGGCGCGAACTCGCGAATGGTGTGGCGGCGCTTTGCTTCTTCGAGAAAATCGCGGGCGCGGGCCGCCATCTCTTCCGGCGAACGCTCGATGAAATCGCCAAGGTCGGCGAGCGGCGTGAACTGATGTTGCGACATGGGTTCGTCCTCCCGCATCGACTATACGGAATTTGAAAGCTGTGCTCACCTGCAAATTCGGGGGTCATCCCGGCGAAAGCCGAGACCCAGAACCAAATGCGCCTGCGCTTGTCGCTCTGGATCCCCGCTTTCGCGGGGATGACGAAGAAGGAAGCGCAGTCGTGAGAACCGAACCGCCGCAAAGGCGCTAGCGCCGGCCGAAAAGCCTTTCGATATCGGCAAGCTTGAGGGCGACATAAGTTGGCCGCCCGTGATTGCACTGGCCGGAATGGGGCGTCGCCTCCATCTGGCGAAGAAGCGCGTTCATCTCCTCCGTCGAGAGGCGCCGGCCCGAGCGCACGGAGCCGTGGCACGCCATGGAGCTGCAGACTTCTTCAAGCGCATCCTTGAGCGCCAGCCCCTCGCCGATTTCACCGAGATCTTCGGCGAGTTTTTTCACGAGCGCGCGCACATCCGGATTGCCGAGAAGCGCCGGAATTTCGCGCACGACGATCGCGCCATCGCCGAAGCGCTCAAGCACGAGGCCGAGTTCGGCGAATTCATCCGCGCGGATCGCGATGCGTTCTGCTTCATCCGGGTCGAGTTCAACGATTTCAGGAATAAGAAGACCCTGCCGCGCGACGCCCGAGCCGCCGAGCGCCGCCTTCATTCTCTCATAGACGAGGCGTTCATGGGCGGCGTGCTGGTCGACGATGACAAGCCCCTCCGCCGTCTGCGCGACGATATAGGTCTCGTGGATTTGCGCGCGCGCAGCGCCCAGCGGAAATTCATCCGTATGCGTCTCGGCTGCTGGCGGCGCCTCGGCGCGCGCTGAGGGAAGATCGACGCCTTCAAAGCTGCGCGGGCGGTCTTCGAAGGCGGGCTCGAAAGGCTCGCCCGCGCGCGCGAACGGGTTCGCCGGCGCGAAGGCGCGAACGCCCGGCCTTATCGGCGCATAGCCGCCGACCGAACCGCTTTCAGGCGACATGCGGCCGAGCGCGAAAGCGCTCGTCGTCGTCGCGGCGCGGTGCCCAGCTTCTGCGAGCGCATGGCGCAGCGCGCCCACAATAAGCCCGCGAATGAGCGCAGCGTCGCGGAACCGCACTTCGGATTTTGCGGGATGCACGTTCACGTCAACAATCTCGGGCTCGACTTCGAGAAAGAGCGCGACGACCGGGTGCCGGTCGCGCGCCAGAAAATCCTGATAGGCGCCGCGCAATGCGCCGACGATCAGCTTGTCGCGCACGGGCCGTCCGTTCACGAACAGAAACTGCTTGTCGGGCAGGCCGCGATTGAAAGTCGGGAGCCCCGCAAAGCCATGAAGCCGCGCGCCTTCGCGCTGCGCTTCGATGCCGAGCGCGTTCTCTTCGAAGTCGCGGCCCATGACGGCGCCAAGCCTGCGAAGGCGCCCTGCATCGCCTGCTTCTTCAGCCGGAAACGAAAAGAGCTTTCGCCCGTTCGATGTGAGCGAGAACGCCGTTTCAGGGTGCGCCATGGCGAGCCGGCGCACAGCGTCTGCGACGGCGCCCGTTTCCGACTGGTCGGACTTCAGGAACTTCAATCGCGCGGGCGTCGCATAGAAGAGATCGCGCACTTCGATGCGCGTGCCCGAGCCGCCAAACGCCGTCGGCTCCGGCCCTGCAATCGCGCCGCCATGCACGGAAAGCTTGTAGGCGTCGCGCGCGCCGGCGGCTCTGCTCGAAATGTCGAGCCGCGCAACGGCGCCGATGGAAGGCAGTGCCTCGCCGCGAAAGCCGAGCGTTGCGATATTGGTGAGGTCATAATCGCCATCCGTCGACGGCGCGAGCTTCGATGTCGCGTGGCGTTCTACGGCGAGGAGGAGATTTTCTTCATCCATGCCGCAGCCATCGTCTGCGACGACGATGCCGGCCTTGCCGCCTTCGCGGATCTCAACGTCGATCTTGCGGGCGCCCGCATCGAGGCTGTTCTCGACAAGCTCCTTGATCGCCGAGGCAGGCCGCTCGATCACCTCGCCAGCGGCGATGCGATTGACGGCCTCAGGCGGCAGGCGGCGGATGACAGGATGCGCCCCGGCTTGCGCGGGCGAATGATTCGACATGCGAAGAAAATAGAGGCTTTGGCCCGGAAGCGTTAGGGCCCGGGGAAATTTCCTTCCCCGGCCCGCATCGCCGGAACCTTGGAAGCCGGAACCCTAAAAAATACCCGGAAGGCCGAGCGCGCCTTCGTTCTTGATGGTGACCTTCTGGCCCTTGCCGATCGCCTTGTCGATCGACTCCTGACGCTCGGCCCACCACTCATCCGGATTGTCGACGCGCAACGGCGCGACCGAATCGTCGACTTTGCCGTCGACGAACTTCCAGAAGATGAGCTGGTTGGCGAGGCTGCGCTCTTTCTCGGCGCGACCGCCATTTTCCGCGTTGAGGAGGTTGCGGATGTTCGGGTTCGCGTTGAGCGCGTTCGCCTTGTAGAGGATGTATTGCTCGCCCGCGGTCGGCGGGGCGGAGCTTTCATCGCCAAGGAGCACCTGGCGGGCGCGCTCGGATGGCGCGATGTCTTCAGGCCGCGCCTCGCCCGGCTTCGGGGGACGCAGCGAGTAGTCCGGCGGCACGACCAGCGGCGCCTTCGTCGTGACAGCGAATTCGTCCGGCGGGTTCTTGCCCCCGCCCACAGCGCGCCCGAACCCCGCGCATCCGCTGGTCGCGGCGGCGAGAATGGCGAGCCCAAGGGCGGTCCGGAGGAAGACGGAAGCTTTCATTGACGTCACTCCACAAGCGTGCGCGGCACTATATAGCTGCGCCGGGCGGGCAAAGCAAAAGACCCTTTAGAGCGACCCGCGGAAAGTGGGAACCGAATTCCGCGGAAATTGGCGCTCGCAACCAAAGACTTACCGTTCCGCCTTCTCACGCGACAGGAAAGCATCGAGGATCAACAGCCCTACTCCGATATTTATGGCCGCATCGGCGACATTGAAGACCCAGGGAAAGGCGAGACCCGAAAAGTCGAGAAAGTCGACGACATAGCCAAGGCTCGCCCTGTCGATGAGGTTGCCGACGGCGCCGCCGATAATGCAGGCGAATCCGGCCGCAAGAAGGCGGCGCTCCGCCTTTGCGAGCCAGAAGATGAGCGCGAGCGAGACCGCGATCGAGATCGAGGCGAGGATGAGCCGCGACCAGAGGCCGCCCGCCAGCATGCCGAAGCTCGCGCCGAAATTGCGGACGTAAGTGAGATCGAAAATCGATGAGATTTCGATTCGCCCGCCCATCCGCTCCGGCAGCCTGAGCCCGTGCACGATCCACGCTTTCGACGCCTGATCGATCGCGGCGATCGCCGCTGCGGCGCCGAGGCAAGGCGCGAAGAGCGGGTTCGAGCGGGCGCGCGCAAGCCACGCCGCCGCCCTCTCCTGAAACCGCGCCGGTTGCTCCGTCATCAGGCGGCCGATCCTTCAAGGGCGTCGACCGCATCAGCGCAGCGCCCGCAAAGCGAGGGATGCGCTTTCGACGATCCGATGTCTTCCATATAGCGCCAGCAGCGTTCGCACTTGGCGTCGGATGATTCAACGGGCTCGACAGCGACTCCCGGCGCTTCTTCCATGCGGAAGGCGCTCGCCGGCCCCTCGCCCGCTTTCAAGGTGACCGATCCGGTGATGAAGAGCTCGGCGAGGTCGCGGCCTTCGCAGAGTTTCATCAGCGCTTCGTCGGCGAGATGGACGACGGGCGCAGCCTCAAGGCTCGCCCCGATGCGCTTTTCGCGGCGCTCGATTTCAAGCGCGCCTGTGACGACGCGGCGAACCATGCGCAGCTTCGCCCAGTCGGCGGCGAGCGCATCGTTCTTCCACGCCTTCGGCGTTTCCGGGAAGAGTTCGAGGTGAACCGAATCCGTCTCGGACGGATAACGCGAGAGCCACGCCTCTTCCATCGTGAAGACGCAGATCGGCGCGAGCCATTTGACGATGCGCTCGAAGGCGTAGTGCATCACCGTGCGCGCGGCGCGGCGGCGCATCGCGTCCGGCCGGTCGCAGTAAAGGCTGTCCTTCCGGATATCGAGATAGAAGGCCGACAGGTCGAGCGCGCAGAAGTCGAACACGCGCCGCCAGACGCGCTTGAAGTCGAACTTCTCATAACCGTCGCGCACTTCGACATCGAGCTTTTCGAGAAGATGCAGCACATATTGCTCAAGCTGCGGCATCTCTTCCGGCTTGACGATTTCGCTTTCCTCAAAGCCCGCCAGCGCGCCGAGAAGATAACGCACCGTGTTGCGGAGCTTGCGATAGGCGTCGACGGACGAGCCTACGATTTCCTTGCCGATGCGGATATCGTCGGAATAGTCCGAACTCGCCGTCCAGATGCGCAGAATGTCGGCGCCATATTCCTTCATGACGTCTTGCGGGTCGACGACATTGCCGAGCGACTTCGACATCTTGCGCCCCTCTTCGTCGAGGACGAAGCCATGGGTCAGGATGCCGTCATAAGGCGCGCGGCCGCGCGTGCCGCAGCTTTCGAGCAGCGAGGAATGGAACCAGCCGCGATGCTGGTCCGAGCCTTCGAGATATAAATCCGCCGGCCATTTAAGGTCGGGGCGCTGTTCGAGAACGAAGGCGTGCGTCGAGCCTGAATCGAACCAGACATCCAAGATGTCTTCGATCTTCTCATAGGCGTTGTCGGAATGATCCGGCCCCAGAAAATCGCGCGCCGGCGTGTCGAACCACGCATCGGCGCCGCGTTCTTTCACGGCGGCGATGACGCGCGCATTGACGGCGGGGTCGTTGAGAATCTCACCCGTATCCTTGTTCGCAAAGATGGTGATCGGCACGCCCCAGGCGCGCTGGCGCGAGACGAGCCAGTCGGGCCGGTTCTCGATCATGGCGCGCAGGCGGTTGCGGCCCTGCGGCGGCGTGAACGCCGTCGCATCGATCGCGGCGAGCGCGTTCTCGCGCAAGGTCTTGCCGTTCGCCGTCTTGCGGTCGAGCGCGATGAACCATTGCGGCGTGTTGCGGAAGATGACCGGCGCCTTCGAGCGCCATGAATGCGGATAGGAGTGCTTGAGGCGCCCGCGCGCGAGGAGCTTGCCCTTCTCGATCAGCGCGTCGATGACCGATTTGTTGGCGTCGCCATCCTGCCCCTGCTTCTTGCCTTCGGTGACGAGCACCTTCTTGCCTTCAAAGCCCGGCGCTTCCTTGGTGAAGGCGCCGAACTCGTCAACCGTGTGCGGAATATCACCTTGGCTGAAACCATGGTTGAGCCAGGCGATGTAGTCTTCCTGACCGTGACCGGGCGCGGTGTGAACGAAGCCCGTACCGTCTTCATCGGTGACGTGATCGCCGTCGAGAAGCGGAACCGGAAATTCGTAGCCGCCGTGGAAACCCTTCAGCGGATGGTCGCAGACATAGCCTTGCGGATTGACGTCGCCGAGGCGCGTCCACTCCGCGATGAGCCCTGCTTCGCGCACTTTCTCCGCAAGCTTGTCAGCAACGATGAGCTTGTCACCCGCCTTCGACCACGGTTCGAAACCGAGATCGGCCTTCATCGCCTTCACTTCGTAAAGGCCATAGGAAAGTTTCGGCCCGTAGCAGATCGCGCGGTTGCCGGGGATCGTCCACGGAGTCGTCGTCCAGATGACGACGCTTGCGTCTTTATGGTCGCCTTTGACGACCGGAAACTTCACCCAGATCGTCGTCGACTGGTGATCGTGATATTCGATCTCGGCTTCGGCGAGGGCGGTCTGTTCGACCGGCGACCACATCACCGGTTTCGAGCCGCGATAGACGAGACCGTTCTCGGCGAATTTCAGAAACTCGGCGACGATCGCGGCCTCAGAGCCGAACGCCATCGTCGTATACGGATTGTCCCAGTCGCCCTCGACGCCATAACGGCGGAATTCCTCGCGCTGGATGTCGATCCATTTCGTCGCATAGTCGCGGCACGCCTTGCGGAACTCGGCCGTCGGCACGTCGCGCTTGGCCTTGCCGCGCGAGCGGAACTCCTCCTCGACTTTCCATTCGATGGGCAGGCCGTGGCAGTCCCAGCCGGGCACGTAATTGGCGTCGCGGCCCATCATCTGGCGCGAGCGGACGATGAAGTCCTTCAGCACCTTGTTGAAGGCGTGGCCCATATGAAGGTGGCCGTTCGCATAGGGCGGGCCGTCATGGAGCACGTATTTTTCGCGGCCCGCCGCTTCCGCGCGCAGGCGCTTGTACATATCGAGCGCCCGCCAGCGCTTCAGGTGCTCGGGCTCCGCCTTCGGGAGCCCGGCGCGCATCGGAAAATCCGTTACGGGCAGGAAAAGCGTGTCTTTGTATTCGCGGGCCCCGGTTGCAGTGCCTTTGGGGCCGCCCTCATTCGATGCATTGGGCATCGGTCAACTCTTCAGCTTATGGATTTCAACAGGGGGCGAGAAAGACCCGGTCCCGCCCGCATCTGTCAAGCTGCGCCTCAGACAAGGCGCGCGACGACGCGGCGAGCCGGGCCGATAATTCGCCCGCTAATTCGGAACCCTATGCCGCTGAACGCCTTCATGGCGCCCGTCTTATCAGGGACGGGCGCCGAGGTCATCAGGGAATGGACCAGTTCTCAGGTGATTTCGAGGAACCTGACGCCCTGCGCGTCCGCCTCGCAGGTCATGACGCGGCGATATTCGACGCCCTGCAGGTCGCGGGCGATGACGTCAGCCCGGAAGCGCACCGCCTCGCCGCCGTCGATCGGGTCGATGACGCGGGGCTTGGCCGGGAGCGCGACGAGAACGCCGCTATCGCCCGCCGCATCGCGCGTCTCGGCTTTGCAGTCATTGTAGGCGGCGCCGTAATTGTAGCTGGAGCCAGAGCCGGCGTCGGCGTAGCCGCGCCCGCCCGCGAGTTCATCGTCATAACCGTCGCTGCGATCGTCGTAGCGGCCGTCATAGCGGTCATCGTAGCCGCCTGAACCATAGGCGCGCTCGTCGCGGCGATAGGAAAAATCGCGGCCCGACCCATAGCCGTCGCCATATTGCTGGTAGCGGCGATTATAATAGGGATCGTCATAACGATCGCTGGAGTAGCGATCATAGGCCTCGGCTTCCATCGCGCGGTCGATCAGGATGATGCCGCCGATGATGCCCGCCGCGATGAGCGCCGCTTCGCCGCCGCTGAGGCCCCTGCGATGATGATAACCGCGATAATGGCGCGAGCCGTAATAATAGCGGCCGTGATAGCGCTGCGGGTGATGGTAGGCGTGATGGGACGGCCTGCCGTAATAGCCATGACGGCCCCCATGATGCCCGCCGCCTGCATAGGCCGGCGCGATGCCGCCAAACACAGTTGCAAGCGCGGCCGCTGCAAGAGCGGCTTTCTTCAGCGATGCCCTGATCGTCATGGGCGCAACTCCTTATGCCGGGGCGCCCCGCGCCCCAAACAGACAACCCCATTGCCCAGCCTGACTCTTCCTCGCCAATGTGACCACTTTGGGGCGACCGACCGCCATAGATGTTAACGTGCGGCGCTGACGGCGCTAAGGTCCGGCCAGAAAAGGCTCGGGGCGAAAAACGGGGGAACCAGATGCGATTGATGATGGCGGCGGCGGCGATGGCCGCGCTTCTCGCCGGATGCGCGACAGGCATGAGCGAGGATGAGTGCGCAGGCGCCGACTGGGCGGACATCGGCCAGCGCGACGGGCTTTACGGCGAAGGGCCCGATAAATTCAGCGAGCGCGCCGAGCGCTGCGCAGGCTTCGGCCTTGAGGCGGATTACGAGGCCTATCAGGCGGGACGGAGCAAAGGCCTTCGCACCTATTGCACGCCCGAAGCGGGCTATGACGCGGGCCGCAATGGCCGGCCCTATCGCGGCGTATGCCCGGCGGACCTCGAAGGCGAGTTCCTCAGCGAATACAATATCGGTCGCAGGCTGTTCGATCTTTCGGCCGCGCTCGACGAAGCGCGCAGCGACTATGATGACGCCGTCGATGAACTCGAGCGCTCGCGTTATGAGTTCCGCAAGGCGCGCGAACGCTTCAACGATCCGAACCTGTCCGAAGCCGAGCGCAAGGACGCAGGCAAGGACATGGACCGCTACCGGCGCAAGATCGAGGACCTTGAAGACGCGTTGCCGCGCATGAGCGACGAAATCCACCGCGCTGAAGGCGAGCTGGAAGATTACCGCGCCTTCGTCGCCCGGCGGTCCCGGCGATAGCCTATCTTGGATGCGTCAGGAGGTGGCGCGCCGCGCGGCAATCGGCGGCGATCTGCGCCTTCAATTCGTCTAGCCCGGCGAACTTCCTCTCGTCACGGATGAAATCCATGAAGGCGACGGCGATCGTCTCACCGTAAATGTCGCCTTCAAAGTCGAAGAGATAAGTCTCAAGAAACGGCGCGGCGGCGCCCACTGTCGGCTTTCGCCCGTAATTCGCAACGCCCATCACATCGCGCCCTTTGACATTCGCAATGACGGCGTAGACGCCGTGGCGGGGCTCGACGAGTTCGCCGAGCGTCATGTTCGCAGTCGGAAAACCGATCGTGCGGCCGAGTTTCTGGCCGGTGATGACTTCGCCTTCGACGACCCAGGGCCGGCCGAGCATTTCCGCCGCCGAGCGCACGTCGCCTTCCGAGATCGCCGTGCGGATCGCCGTCGACCCGACCTTTTCACCGTCCGGACCATCCGTTGTCGGCGTGACGAGCAAAACCTCGATCCCCGCCGCCTCGCAGAGCGCCTTCAACCCTTCCGCATCGCCCGAGCGGCCTTTGCCGAACCGAAACTCCGTACCCGTCACGACGCCCGACAGCCCAAGCTTTCCTTTGAGCACGTCTCCGACGAAAGCCTCCGGCGTCAGGGCGGCGAGACTTGCGTCAAAAGTCAGCGTGATGACGCGCTCCGCGCCAGCTTTGTGCAGCAAGGCTTCGCGCTGCGCCGGCGTCGTCAGCAGAAAGGGCGGATCGTCCGGGCGGAAATAGCGGCGCGGATGCGGATCGAACACGATCGCCGCCGGAACGCCGTGGATCTTCCGCGCGAAGGCGATCGTCTTCTTCAGCAATTGCTGGTGGCCGCGGTGAACGCCGTCGAAATTACCGATGGCGGCGACGGGGGCGGCGACGGGCCTGCGTTTGTCCTGCGCCTTCACCACGCCAGCTTCTCCATGATCGCGACTGCGCGCGCATCAGCCTCGTTAAGCGCCTTGACGACGTCGCCATGAGAGCGCGAGCCCGCATGAACGCCGCCAGAGCCGACGACGAAAACGACATCAATCCCCTGCGCATTGGCGCCGACGATATCCGTGTGAAGGCCGTCGCCCACCGCAAGCGTTCGAGACGGCGACAGCGGCGCGCCGCGGATCGCCGCGACTTTCGATAGCGCAAGCTCGTAAATCGGCCGGTGCGGCTTGCCGCCATAGATCACCTCGCCGCCGAGTTCCTTGTAGATTTCGGCGAGAGCGCCGGCGCAATAGATGAGCCGGCCGCCCCAGCGCACGACGATGTCAGGATTGGCGCAGATCATCGGGAGTCCGCGCGCGGCGCCCTTTTCAAGGAGCGGACGATAAGCCTCCGGCTGCTCGTTCTGATCGTCGAAGAGCCCCGTGCAGACGATGAAGCTCGCTTCCTCGATCGGAACGAAATCGATGTCGACGCCCTCATAGAGCGGATCGTCCTTTTCCGGCCCGAGCCGGAAAGCGGGCGCCGGCAGCCGCGCGAGGATCGCCGCGCGGGTCGCGTCGCCCGACGTCACCACCGCATCGTAGGCGCTGCGGGGAAGTCCGAGCCGGTCAAGCTGAGCCGGGATAATCGACGACGGGCGCGGCGCGTTCGTGAGGATGATGACGGGACCGCGCTCCGTCCTGAACCGCTCCAGCGCTTCGCCAGCGCCCGGAAAGAGGTTCACCCCGTCATGAATGACGCCCCACGCGTCGCAGAGCAGCGCGTCATAGCGGCTGGCGATCGTCGAGAGGCGGTCTGTCAACAAAGGGTCCGGCACGGAAGGCTGGCTAAAGCCGCCGCCGGATTCGGTCAAGCTCGGGAGGAAGTTCGCCTTATGACGCTTGCGCGAGCGAGTCGGCTTCCTGGTTGTCTTTCACGACATAGAACTCGGCCGGGCGCGGCGGACCGAAGAGATTGCCCTGACCGTAGTCGATGCCGAGCGACAGGACTTCCGGCATGTGGCTTTCGAACTCGATCTTCTCGGCGATGAGATCGATGCCGGCGTCGGAAATGCGCTTGCGGAAGGTGCGAAGGCGCGTCGCCGCGACTTCGTCGCCGCCGCCGGCTGCGAGCAGGAGCGAGCTCGGCGCCTTGACGAAGCGGAAATTTTTCTCGCGCAGCGCCTCCCAGTCGAGGTCAAGGCTCGGCACGTGGTCGATCGAGAAGGCGTAACCGCGCTTGGCGATGCTCTTGAGGTTCTCCTCAAATCGCGGATGCATCATGTGGATCGCCGGATAAGTGAACTCGAACACGAGACGGGTTGACAGGTCCGCGTTCAGCTCAAGATAATCCGTAAACTGATTGAAGAATTCTGTGTCGAACAGCGTCGCCGGCGAAATATTGCAGAAGACGGCGAGCTGGTGCTCGCGCACGCGCAGCTTGCGGAAAGCCTGGACGCTGCGCAGGAGAATGAGATTGTCGATGTCGCCAATGCGGTTCGCGCGCTCGGCCGCTTCGAGGTAATCGGTCGGGCGAAGAATGCGCCCTTGCGCGTCGCGAAGGCGCGAGAACGCCTCGTAATAACGAACCTTGCGCTGCGGCAGGCTGACGATCGGCTGCAGGTAGAGATCGACGCGGCCGCCTTCGATGGCGTCGCGCACGCGCTCAAGCATTTTGGTGTCTTCCTCCGACAGGTCGTCGGCCGAATCGATGCTGAAGACTGGCGCAAGGCTCGTCGCGTCGGCCTGAGCCGAGGACGCCGCGGACTTGGCGGGCTTCGCCGATTTTGGCGCATCGCCATCTTCATCTCGATTGCGATAGCGGCTTGTAAGCCGGCGCAGCATCTCGATTTCGGCTTGCGCTTTCGTCAGCGCAAAGCCCATGCGCGCATGAAGAATGACGACGACGACAAGCGCGGCGCTGAGCCAGATTTCCGTCGCCGGCTGAAGGCCGTTGCGAATGCTGGCGGCGATCACCGAAAGACCGGCGACGCCGGCGGTGAACATTACGCCTGATCCATATCGGGACACTCTTTGCCGCAGGTTCATCGCGGGCGCCTCTTTGATCACTTCGGACGTGAGACCTTCACGCCTTTTCCTGTGGGGATCGTAAAGAGGCGTGGTTGAAAAGAGCTTAATCGCTCGCGAAGCCCGCCAAATCCGCGGCCTTTGACGCAATTTGCGCTTAATTATCTGTAAGTTCGAACGCTCATGACAAAGCCGCCCGAACCTTTAGGTCCGGGCGGCCTCGATAGGACTTCGGTGAAGCGCTGGACGTCTTCGGTCCTCGCTTCCGGTTTTAGCTCTGGAACTCGCTGTCGATCGGGTCGATCAGGATTTCGACGCGGCGGTTCGCAGCCCGACCCGAAGCGGTCGAATTGTCCGCAATCGGACGGCTTTCGCCGTAACCGACGGCGCTGAGGCGACCGGGATTGACGCCCTGCGCGGCGAGATAGTTCGAAACCGACAGCGCGCGCTTCTGCGAGAGCTGCATGTTGTATTCGTCCGAACCCGTCGAATCGGCGTGGCCGAGCACGCTGATCGTCGTCTTGTTGTACTCTTTCAGAACGAGCGAGACCGAGTTCAGCGTTTCATAGAAGCTCGGCTTCACATCCGACTGATTGACGTCGAAGGTGATGTCCGACGGCATGTTGAGGATGATGTTGTCGCCGACGCGCGTCACCGAAACGCCGCTCGCGGCGAGGCGCTCGCGAAGTTTCGCCTGCTGGCGGTCCTGATAAACGCCGATGCCGACGCCGATCGCAGCGCCCGAGGCGGCGCCGATCGCAGCGCCCTTGCCCGCATTACCGGCGATGGCGCCAATGACCGCGCCAGCCGCAGCGCCGGCCGCAGCGCCGCCGGCGCCGCTCGTCACTGTCCGGCTCGCACGCTTTTCGCCCGTGTAAGGATTGGTCGTGCAACCCACGGCGAATATCGCGAGGGCCGCCAACAAAATTGCTTTCCGCATGCATTTGCTCCTTTTGCGCTGCGAACTCGAATTCCGCTACTCGCCTAAACTGCTTTGGTTCAGAGCGTATTAGAAAAACGCGCGAAATATGATGGTTCCGCCCGCCCGAGGGTATTAATTACCGGTAATTGCGGCGAAGTTGGGCCGCTGGCGGCGCTGACTTGCGGCGAGCCCGCGCCCTGCCATCACGAATTGGGGAGGCGCGGCCGCCTGCATCGACCCGGTCGATCCCCTGCTCTGCCGGGCTCGCGGCCAAAATTCCGGCCCGCCGCCCCTTGACCCTCTGAGGCGCTGCCCCTAGATCGCCGCTAGCACTCGCTTCCGGTGAGTGCCAACCGCGCGCCTTTGGCGGCGGGGCAAGCCTAACTCATTGATTTTAAACAAGACACCGAAGTTCAAGGAGACGCACCCATGGCTTTTCGGCCGCTGCATGATCGCGTTCTCGTCCGCCGTATCGAGGAAGACGAGAAAGTCGGCTCCATCATCATCCCGGACACCGCCAAAGAGAAGCCGCAGCAAGGCGAAGTCCTCGCCGTCGGCGCTGGCGCGCGCGGTGAAGATGGCAAGGTCACCCCGCTCGACGTGAAGAAGGGGGACAAGATCCTCTTCGGCAAATGGTCGGGCACGGAAGTGAAAATCGACGGCAAAGAACTCCTCATCATGAAGGAGTCCGACATCCTTGGGATCGTCGAGTAAGCCGAACCTTTTGACACCAGGAGATAAATTCAATGGCAGCTAAAGAAGTAAAGTTCGACGTTGATGCGCGCGAAAGAATGCTGCGCGGCGTCGACATTCTCGCCAATGCGGTGAAAGTGACGCTCGGCCCGAAAGGCCGCAACGTCGTTATCGAAAAATCGTTCGGCGCTCCGCGCACGACGAAAGACGGCGTCACCGTCGCCAAAGAGATCGAGCTTGAAGACAAGTTCGAGAACATGGGCGCCCAGATGGTGCGCGAAGTCGCGTCGAAAACGAACGACGAAGCCGGCGACGGCACGACGACCGCGACCGTTCTCGCTCAGGCGATCGTGAAAGAAGGCTTCAAGTCGGTCGCGGCCGGCATGAACCCGATGGACCTCAAGCGCGGCATCGACCTCGCCGTCGCGACCGCCATCGAAGACATCAAGAAGCACGCCATCAAGATCTCGAAGTCGAACGAGATCGCTCAGGTCGGCACCATCTCTGCGAACGGCGAGGCCGAAATCGGCCAGATGATCGCCAAAGCGATGGAAAAAGTCGGCAATGAAGGCGTCATCACGGTTGAAGAAGCCAAGACCGCCGAGACAGAACTCGACGTCGTCGAAGGCATGCAGTTCGACCGCGGCTACCTCTCGCCCTACTTCATCACCAACGCCGAGAAGATGGTTGTCGATCTCGAAGACCCGTACATCCTTCTCCACGAGAAGAAACTCTCGGGCCTGCAAACCATGCTGCCGCTGCTCGAAGCGGTCGTGCAGTCGGGCAAACCGCTCCTCATCATCGCCGAAGACGTCGAAGGCGAAGCGCTGGCGACCCTCGTCGTCAACAAGCTGCGCGGCGGCCTGAAAGTCGCTGCGGTCAAAGCGCCGGGCTTCGGCGATCGCCGCAAAGCGATGCTCGAAGACATCGCCATCCTCACGGGCGGCCAGGTCATCTCCGAAGACCTCGGCATCAAGCTTGAGAATGTCACGATCGACATGCTCGGCCGCGCCAAGAAAGTCCTCATCAACAAGGACGACACGACGATCGTCGACGGCTCTGGCGACAAAGCCGACATCGAAGGCCGCGCCTCGCAAATCCGCCGTCAGATCGAAGAAACGACGTCGGATTATGACCGCGAAAAACTGCAAGAGCGTCTCGCGAAACTCGCCGGCGGCGTTGCGGTTATCAAAGTCGGCGGCGCGACGGAAGTCGAAGTGAAAGAGCGCAAAGACCGCGTTGACGATGCGCTCAACGCGACGCGCGCTGCTGTCGAAGAAGGTATCGTCCCCGGCGGCGGCACGGCGCTTCTCTACTCCACGAAAGCGCTTGCGGGCGTCAAAGGCGCCAATGCCGATCAGGACGCCGGCGTCAACATCATCCGCCGCGCGCTGCAAGAGCCGATCCGCCAGATCGTGAAAAACGCGGGCGGAGAAGGGTCGATCGTCGTCGGCAAGCTGATGGAGCAGAAAGACTACAATTTCGGCTTCAATGCGCAGACGGACGAATTCGTCGACATGATTTCGGCGGGCATCGTCGATCCGGCGAAAGTCGTGCGCACGGCGCTGCAAGATGCGGCCTCCGTCGCGAGCCTGCTCATCACGACCGAAGCCATGGTCGCCGAAGCGCCGAAGCGCGACGCCGGCCACAGCCACGGCATGCCGGGCGGCGGCATGGGCGGCATGGGCGGCATGGATTTCTAAGTCCGGCTTCCAGCCAGCAAGAATATCGGGAAAGGGCGGCCTTCGGGCCGCCCTTTTTCTTTGGCCACCGCTTCCGCCGGGTCGGCCGCGTATTCATCGAGTGAATTGATATTAAAGATTAAAACAATCGCTTTTACATATATAATGAGCGCCGTTACCCGTAACAGTGGAGTGAGAAGGGAAGCCTAGAACGGCGCGCCTCCGGCCGGGACGATGCGTAACCGCATGCCTCCCGCTCAGGCGCTTGTCGTCGCCGCCCCCGCTCATGAGTTCAGTCGACTTGTCCGTTGAAACTAGTGACCGGAGGAAACATGAAACGATCCACGAAATCCGTGATGCTTGCGACCGCCGCCATTCTGGCGATCAGCGTCGCTGCCGGGTGCAGCAAGAAAGCGGAAGCGCCGCAAGCTGAAGAAACGGCGGCGGCCGCCGAGACCACCATGGAAGCGAGCCCCGAGCCCGCCAAATCCGAAACCCAGATGGCGATGGACGCGGCAGACACGGGAAGGCCGCGCTCAAACGCGTTCTGGTGGCCGGAGGCGCTCGACCTTTCGCAGCTTCGCCAGAACGAGGAGATGAAGTCGAACCCGTTCGGCGCAGACTTCAATTACGCCGCTGAATTCGCCAAGCTCGATCTCGCCGCCGTCAAGAAAGACATCGCGGGCGTGATGACGACCTCGCAAGACTGGTGGCCCGCCGACTACGGCAATTACGGACCGTTCTTTATACGGATGGCCTGGCACAGCGCCGGCACCTATCGCACGGTCGACGGGCGCGGCGGCGCCGGCGGCGGCCAGCAACGTTTCGAGCCGCTCAACAGCTGGCCGGACAATGCGAGCCTCGACAAAGCGCGCCGCCTTCTGTGGCCGGTGAAACAAAAATACGGCGACAAGATTTCCTGGGGCGACCTGATGGTGCTCGCGGGCAACGTCGCGCTTGAGCAAATGGGCTTCAAGACATTTGGTTTCGCGGGCGGGCGCGAAGACGATTGGCAGGCGGAGCTTGTCTATTGGGGCCCGGAAGCCGAGATGCTCGGCGACAAGCGCCACACTGGCGACCGCGAACTCGAAAACCCGCTCGGCGCAACGCAAATGGGCCTCATCTATGTCAATCCGGAAGGGCCGAATGGCAATCCGGACCCGCTCGCAGCCGCGCATGACATTCGTCAGGCTTTCGGCCGCATGGCGATGAACGACGAAGAAACTGTCGCGCTGATCGCGGGCGGACACACTTTCGGCAAGGCGCACGGCGCAGCGAAAGCCGCCGAGTGCCTCGGCCGCGAACCGGCGGCTGAAGGCGTCGAGATGCAAGGGCTCGGCTGGGTCAACAATTGCGGAACCGGCAAAGGCGGCGACACGATCACCAGCGGCCTTGAAGGCGCATGGTCGGCGAACCCGACTGCATTCACGACGCAGTTCCTCGACAATCTCTTCAACTTTGAATGGGAGCAAACGCGCAGCCCTTCGGGCGCAATCCAGTGGAAGCCGACGGACGAGTCCGCCGCCAACCTTGTTCCGGATGCGCACGATCCCTCGAAGCGTCATGCGCCGATGATGTTCACGACGGACCTCGCACTGCGTTTCGACCCCTCTTACGAGAAGATCGCGCGGCGCTTCCACGACAATCCGGAAGAGTTCGAACTCGCCTTCGCCAAGGCGTGGTTCAAGCTCACCCACCGCGATATGGGCCCGAAAGCGCGCTATATCGGCGCGGAAGTGCCGGCGGAAGACCTCATCTGGCAGGACCCGTTGCCGGCCGTCGACCATCCGCTCATCAATGCGGCGGATGTTTCGGCGCTGAAATCGGAGATCCTCGCCTCAGGATTGTCCGTGCCCGAACTGACGCGGGCGGCGTGGGCTTCGGCCTCGTCCTTCCGTGACACCGACATGCGCGGCGGCGCCAATGGCGCGCGCGTTCGCCTCGCGCCGCAAAAGGACTGGGCCGCGAACGACCCGGCGGAGCTTTCAAAAACGCTCGCCAAGCTCGAAGCGATCCAGACCGGCTTCAACCAGCGTCAGGCTGGCGGCAAGAGCGTTTCGCTCGCCGACGTCATCGTCCTCGGCGGCGTTGCTGCGATCGAGAAAGCCGCGAAAGACGCCGGCCATACGGTGAGCGTTCCGTTCACGCCGGGCCGCGTCGATGCGACGGCGGAGCAGACGGATGTCGACTCCTTCTCCGTGCTTGAACCAGCGTCGGACGGATTCCGCAACTATTACGGCGCGAATGCGCGGCTTTCGCCCGCCGACGCGCTGGTCGACAAGGCCGACATGCTTGGACTCACCGTGCCTGAAATGACGGTGCTGATCGGCGGCATGCGCGCCCTCGGCGCGAATGCAGGCGGCTCCAAGGACGGTGTCTTCACCGACACGCCGGGCGCGCTGACGAACGACTTCTTCGTCAACCTGCTCGACATGTCGACGGCGTGGCGCCCTGTCGAAGGCAAGAAGTACCATTTCGAAGGCGTCGACCGTTCGACGGGCGCCAAAAAGTGGACGGCGAGCGAAGTCGATCTCGTCTTCGGTTCGAATGCGGAGCTTCGCGCAGTCGCCGAGGCCTATGCATTCTCCGGCGGCGAAGACAAGTTCGTGAAGGACTTCGTCGCCGCCTGGACGAAAGTGATGAACGCCGACCGCTTCGACCTGAAGCGCAAAGCGTAAGGTCATTCAGAGAACTGCAGAAAGGGCGGCCCAAAAGGCCGCCCTTTTTTTCACGCCATCGATGTGAACGGTCTTTTATCGCCGGATGAAATTCGCGAAGGCCTCGACATAAGCGGAAAGGCGCCCGCGAAGCGCATCATCTGTCAGCGCGCCGCTCTCATCGAACGCCTGATGCGCGCGCGAGGCCATCAGCCGGTCGCCAGCGAAGAAACGAACGCCAAGCGTTCGCAAGACTGGCAGCCAGTGGTTCTGCGACAGGATCGTTCCAAAACCGCCGGGCGAGGCGCCGATGACCGCGAATGGCTTGTCGCCGAAAACCTTCGCAATATCGCCTGCAGGCCGCGACGCCCAGTCGATCGCATTCTTGAAGACGCCCGGAACGCCATTGTTGTATTCAGGCGTGACGAGCAAAACGCCGTCCGCCGAGGCCAGCGCTTCCTTGAATGCGACGACCGAGCCTGGAAGGCCGTTCGCCGCTTCATCATCGCCATTGTAGAGCGGAATACTCGCGATGCTGACGATGTTTATCTCAACGCCCTTCGGCGCAAGTTCCTTCGCCGCGCGCAGCAAAGCCGTATTGAGCGAGCCTTTGCGAAGACTGCCGGAGACTCCTGCGATCGTAACCATCACTCTTGCTCCCTCAATGTTCGCCGCGCGGGGCTTCCGGCAGCGGGATGAATTCCTGATCGTCGCCTGACGGCAGCTTCATGCGTTGCTGGCGCCAATCCTCTTTCGCCTGTTCAAGGCGATCTTTTGACGAGGATACAAAGTTCCAGAAGATGAAACGCTCGCCGACGGGCGCGCCGCCCAGAGCCATCACCGTGGACGGACGAACCGCTTTGATGCGCACGTCTTTTCCCGGCGCGAGAACCGCCATGCGCCCTGCCTCAAGGCGCGCGCCGTCAATCTCCACTTCGCCGTCGACGACAAAGACGCCGCGCTCTTCATGTTCGCTCGAAAGCATCCGGCTCGCGCCTTCTTCCATCTCCCAATGCATGTAGAAAAGCGGCGATTGCGTCGGCACGCGCGCGCGAACGCCGTCCACCTCGCCCGCGATGAGACGCCCTTTGACGCCGCCTTCGTTCCACGCCGGCAAGTCCGCGCCTTCATGGTGATGGAATGAGGGATCGATCTCCTCAAGCTCTTTCGGCAAGGCGACCCAGGCCTGCACGCCGAACATTCGCGCGCCATGTGCGCGCGCATATTCAAGCCGCTCGCTATGCGTGATGCCCTTGCCGGCGATCATCCAGTTCACCTCGCCGGGGCGGATTTCCTGAAGCGTGTCGAGGCTGTCGCGATGCGTGAGCGCGCCATCGAAAAGATAAGTGACGGTCGCAAGGCCGATATGCGGGTGCGGACGCACGTCGAGCGAACGCGGAATGCCCGGCGCCAGCTCAAGCGGGCCCATTTGGTCGAAGAAGATGAAGGGCCCCACCATGCGGCGCCGCGCATAGGGAAGGATGCGCCCGACCTCGAACCCGCCACCGAGATCGCGCGTGCGCTTGTCAATCGTGAGTTCGATCGCCGCCATCAGTTCGCCTCCTCGGGGTATGAGCGGGGACCCTACACCGCGGCTTTCGGAGATTGAAATGTCTATGCCGCAGCGCACGCTCACGTGATCGCCCGGCGCCCGAAGGAGCCCTAGCGCACTGCGCGCTCCGTTCGCCGCATTTGCGTCGCCGGTTTGGCGGCGATCCCCTAATTTGCTAGCCTCCACTGGGGTTTTCAAAATGCGGGGGCTATTGATGGGCTATCGTTTTCTCGCGGTTCTGGCCGCGCTCTTCTTTTTCACCGGACAGGCCGCCGCGCAGGACGATGCGGCCGCAGCGAGCGAAACCGAAACGCTCGTAGCCGAAGATGACGCCGAGGCGCTCGCAGACGCCGCCTCCGACGAGGAGCTTTTCGCACGCGACACTTATGAACTGACGCCGATCCTCTGCCCGTTCAAGGATCAGGTGAAATACAAGCCCGGCGAAGTTTCCTGCGGCCTCCTCACCGTTCCGGAAAACCGCGAGAAGAAACGCTCGCGCAAAATCCAGCTTCATTATGTGAAGATCTCCGCGCGCCAGCCGAAAGATTGGGATGCGGAGGAAAAAGGCGAGTGGAAGAAGCGCGACGACGCGGTGATCTATCTCACTGGCGGTCCCGGCGCGCGCGCTGTCGGCTATGTGAAGCGCCTCAAAGATCACGGCGTTCGCGACTTCCGCGACCTCTACATCCTCGAACAGCGCGGCATTGGCTTCTCGCAGGATTTCTGTCCGCTCTATTTCCTTGTCGATCCGGCTGCAGCGAATGCGCCGGACTACGCCGAATATCAGAAAGCGGGGCTCGACCTGAACGAAGCCTGCTTCGCGTCAGCAAAGGCGCGCGGCGTCGATCTTTCCGGCTACAACACCATAGAGAATGCGCGAGATGTGAAAGCGCTGCGCCGTGCGCTTGGCTATGATCAGTGGAATATGTGGGGCATTTCCTATGGCTCGATCCTCGGGCAAGCTTATTTGAGAGAAGACCCCGAAGGCATCCGCGCCGCGGCGATCGACGCCATCGTTCCGATCGCGCCCGGCGCGCGCTTCCAGAAAATCGGCGGCAGCTATCAGCGCGATCTCGATCTTCTCGAAAAGGCCTGCAATGAAAACGAAACCTGCGCCAAGGCGTTCCCGAATTTTCAGGCTCGCCTGAAAGGCGCCATCAAGAATGTGCGCGAGAACGGCCCAATCGAAGTCGAAGCGGCTGACACGGAGGCTTTCCCGCAAGGCAAGGCGTGGTTCTTCCACGACATCATCGGCGGGGCGCCCTTCGTCCAGTTCTACGAGCAGGACAATTACGCGACATTGCCCGCCTTTATCTCATCGCTCGCGACGCTCGTTGAGAAGAAGGACTATGCGCCTTTCGAAGCGCTGACGGCGGGCGGCGCCGGCGGGCCGGGCGGCTTTGAAATCAGCCAGGGCATGTACAACGCCATCGCCTGTAACGACAACTGGGTCGGCTATTTGCGCGAAGCGCTGGAAGAAGACGCGGCCGAACACCCCGATCTTTCTTCGCTTCAGGGGGACCCGGCGCAGATCGACCGCATGGTTGCGATCTGTAAACGCTACGGCATGAATCCGCGGCCCGCAGAGCAATATGCGCCGGTCGAGACGAACATCCGCACCCTGCTCATCGAAGGCGCGATGGACCCGATCACGCCGCCGCCCTTCGCGCATATGATCGAGCCGGGCTTTTCGAACGGAACTTATGTCGAGTTCCCTTATGCCGGCCACGGCCCCTCGCGCTCTGTCAAATGCGCGGGCGAGTTTCTGACGAAATATTTCGACGCGCCGGAAGGCGAACTTGATCTTTCCTGCCCGCAAAGCATGGAGGCGCCGAAATTCGTCGGAAAACTTTATGAGACGCATGCGCTGACGGGCCTCGTCTCAAGCATGGCGAAGGACCAGAAGAACATTCTTCTTCCCGCCGCATGGGCTGGGCTCGCCGGGCTCATCCTCGTCTTCGGCGCGTTCATCTATACGCTCGCCCCGGCGGCGCGGCTCATCAACGGCGCGCCAGGACATTCGACGGGCGGCGCGCGTCTCGTCGCCTGGGCGACGGCGCTTGCGGGCGCAGCCGCCGTCTGCGGCCTTGGCTATGCGATCTACGCGACGAGCGAGGCGAGCGAATTCGTGCTGCTCGTCGGCCTGCTGCCGATCGCCCGCTGGTTCGTCTATGCGGGTCTTGCAGCCGGCCTGCTCGGCCTCATCCTCATCGTGATGACGATCCGGGCCCGCGGCCGCGCGCCCTTGCCGGTCGGCGTCCTTCTGGGGCTTTTGCTCACCGGGGTGGCGGGGGCTGCCCTCGCCGCCTTCCTCGTCTGCTTCGGTTTCGTGGTCCTCTAGGCCCCCGGAGCGGCGTTTCCTATATATGCGCCCGCCCGCCGAAAGGCGCGGCGGGCGCCCGCATGATTGTTGCACCCGCGTTGTTGCGGCAGCGCTCAGCGATACGTTAAGCCTTATGCTTTATTCGCCATACGGGGCGAATTCGGGAGGAATTGAATGACGATGGCCGCAGAGCTGCGCACCCTTTTTCAGAATGGCGCAGCGCGTAAATGGATGGCGGTCGTCGCCCTTTCTTCCGCTTTCATCGCTGTCCTCTTCTGGGACGCAATCGCCAATCTGTGGATGCGCTGGGGCCAGCAGCAGGAACTTTCCCACAGCTATTTCATCCCCGTCATCTCCGCCTGGCTCGTCTGGACGAACCGTGAAGCGGTTGCGAAAAGCGTTGGCGCGCCGTCGGCGCTCGGCCCGGCGCTGCTCGGGCTTGCGGGGCTTCTCCTCCTGCTCGGCAAGCTGACATACATCTTCCTCTTCCAGCATATCGGGCTCGTCGTCGCGATTGCGGGGCTTGTTGCGAGCTTTGGCGGCGCGTCGCTCTTGCGCGCGACGGCCATTCCCGTCGCCTTTCTCTTCTTCGCCGTGCCGCCGCCCTATTGGGTGATCACGGTTCTCTCGTGGAAGTTCCAGCAGATTTCATCCGTGCTCGGCGTATGGATGATTCAGTTGATGGACATTCCGGTCTACCTTTCCGGCAACATCATCGACCTTGGCGAGTACAAACTACAGGTCGCAGAGGCGTGCAGCGGGCTGCGTTATCTCTTCCCCTTCCTCAGCCTCGGCGTGATGACGGCTTACCTTTATCGCGGGCCGATGTGGCAGCGCCTGGTGATCGTCGCTTCTACGATCCCGATCACCATCTTCATGAACTCCTTCCGCATCGCGGTCACCGGCGCGCTCGTGCAGGCCTATGGCCCGCAGCACGCGGAAGGCGCGCTCCATTTCTTCGAGGGCTGGGTCGTTTTCCTGATCTGCCTTATCGCGCTCTTCGGCGTCGTCGCGCTGCTCTGCGCGATTTCGAAGCCGCGCCGCAAAGCGCTCGACGCGCTTGGCGCGCCGCAGCTCGCGCCGGTTACGCCGAGCACGGCGAAGATGAAGACCGGCGTCGTTTTTGGCGCCGGCGCCGGCGTTCTTGCCCTCTTCTTCGCGGCGAGCGCTTTCATTTCCACGGATTCGCTCATCATTCCGAAGCGCGCGATGTTCGCCGAACTTCCCTCAGAGTTTCCGGAAATGCGCGCCGACATTCGCCCGATGGACCCGACGGTCGCGGAAGTTCTCGGCGCTGACGATACGATCGTCGTCAACCTGACATCACCCGATGGCGACCTTTACAATCTCTATCTCGCTTATCTCGACGCCCAGCGCGACGGGCGCTCATGGCATTCGCCGCGCCAGTGCATTCCGGGCGGCGGATGGCAGATCGCAGATCACCAGGTGCGCTCGGCGACCATGCCTTCGGGCCGCGTCGTCAATTACAACCGTCTCCTCATCGCCAATCGCAATCACCTGCAGCTTGTCTATTACTGGTATGATCAGCGCGGGCGCAGCCTTGCCAATGAGTTCGTGATGAAATTCTGGCTCATCGTCGATGCGGTCACGCGCAAGCGCTCTGACGGCGCGATGGTGCGCCTCATCGTGCCGATCGAGGATGGCGGCAGCATTGACGCGGCCGACCAGGAGCTTGTGCAGATGATGCAACGCATGGATGGCTTCCTGCCGAAATACGTGCCGAATTAATCGCTTGCAGAACCTCCCCCGCGAAAGGCCGCCCATGAGGGTTCTACTTGTCGCGCCGAACATTTCCATGCGCATGGGCGGTGAAGCGGTCATCCCCTATCACTGCATGCGGGAGCTTCGCGCGCTCGGTCTCGACGTCAAGGCGCTGACGCACGCCCGGGTGCGCGACGAACTTCGAGCGAGCCCGCTCTGGCGCGACGGCGACTTTCACTTCGTCGAAGACGCCCCGCTGGAACGCTTTCTCTACGAGACCGGCAAGCGCGTTCCGGGCGCCGTGCGCGAAATCATTTTCGAAACGGGCATCAACGTCGTGACGCTGGCGCGCCTTGCTTCGCGCGCCCGCGAGCTTGCCCGCGAGATGCGCGCGGACATCATCCATCAGCCGACGCCGGTCTCGCCCCGTCTTCCATCGTTCCTCACGAACATGCCTGCGCCCGTCGTCATCGGGCCGCTCAACGGCAATATGGTCTACCCGGATGCGTTCCGGCGCGAGTTCTCGCGCGGGTTCGACGCGCTCAACGCTGTCGCGCGCGGCGTTTCTGATGCGGCGAATTTCTTCATCGCCGGCAAACGGCGCGCCGCGCGCATTCTTGTCGCCAATGAACGGACGAGAACGGGCCTTCCCGCCGGCGTTCCGTTGAACCGTATCGAAGTCGTCGTCGAGAACGGCGTCGACCTCTCGGTGTGGACGCCGCCGCAGACGGCGCGCGCGGTCGCGCCGACTTTCGCCTTCGTCGGACGCCTTGTCGGCTGGAAAGGCGTCGACCTGCTGATCGAAGCGTTCGGCAAGATCAAGGAAGATGCGCGCCTTCTCATCGTCGGCGACGGCGAAGAGCGCGCGCGGCTTGAAGCGCTCGCGAAGGCTTCGAACAAGGCCGCGTCGATTGAGTTTCTCGGCTTTCGTCCGGCGGCGGAAATTCGCGACATCCTCGCCTCGGCGAGCGCGCTCGTGCTCCCGTCGCTGCGCGAATGCGGGGGAGCGGTGATTCTCGAAGCCTTCGCCTGCGGCGCGCCGGCGATCGCCACCGATTGGGGCGGACCGCAAGACTACATCACGCGCGACACCGGCTTTCTCATCGCGCCTGCAAGCCGCGCGGGCTATGTCGGCGGCCTCGCCGATGCAATGCGCCGCTTCTGCGATGATCCCGCTCTTTCCGAGCGCATGGGGCGAGCGGCGAGAGCGCGCGTCGAAGAGCGTTTTTCCTGGCGCGCCAAGGCAAAGTCTCTGGTCGAGATTTACGCGCGGGCGCTTGCCGGCGATTAGTCTCGCGGCTGAACAAAAAACTCCGGCGCGCAGCGCCGGAGTTTTTCAATCAAATATCTTCAGTCGGGCCTATTCGGCCGGCTTGATCTTGTCGACGCCGACGCGCGGGCTTTGCAGCTGCTTGCCGGTCGAATCGACTGTCGCGCGGAAGATGACCCCGCCAAGGCCGCCATAAATCGGCAGCGGTTCGGAGAAGGCGCCCGAGCTGTCCGTCGTCACAGACTTGATGAAGCGCAGATCGCCGCCATTCGGGCCCGCATAGAGCGAGATGCTTGAATTCGCCGGCAGCCCGACAGCGGAAACCGTCACAAGTTCGCCGGGCTTGGCGAGCGTGCGGTCGACCGTGAGAAGCAGCGATTTCGAAACGGCTTCTTCCGGAACCGCATGCGTCGGCGTCGACGCATAGGGCATCACATTCGTGACTTCCGCAGGCGGAACATAGCCGTCCTCGTCGCTCGCAGCGTAGCCGGGCGCATGGCCATATGGATAGCCTTCGGCCGGCGCGACGACCGGCGGCTCAACATAATCAGGTCCAGCGTTGGAGACCTTGCCCGGCGCCGCGACAGCCGCAACCGCAGGCAGGCGGACCTGCATGCCGACGGGCAGGCGCTGCCAGTCAACGCCCGGATTGAGGTTGGCGATCGACGACGACGACACGAGATGGCGCGCGGCGATTTCGTTGAGCGAGTCGCCCGGCTGGACGACATACATGCTTGCGAACTGCACGCCGGCCGGCGCCGACGCGCCGCCCATCGCATGGCGCTGCGCATTGAAGAGCTGCGGCACCTCGACGATCTGGCCGGCTTCGACATGGCGCGGGTTGTGGACAACCGGGTTCGCGCTGATCAGCATGGTGACCGGCACGTCGCAGTAGGAGGCGATGTCGTAAAGCGTCTCGCCCTGCCCGATCTTCACATATTGCTCGCAGGCGCCGTCGAGAGCCTCAGCGCGCGCCTCGCCGAAGACGCGATGCGCAAGGCGGGCGCCTTCGACGCCCTCATAGGCCGCCAGAAGCGCTGCATCCGGCCGCTCGATAGAGGAGGCAGCGCCCGCGCGGCGCAGCTCATCCATATGCCCGTCTGCGAAAACCCGGTCCGCGCCGGTATAGACGCCATCTTCCGGCGCCGGCGCGCCATAGGTCGAAACGCGCGCCTGCTGTTCGGTCGTCGCGCAGCCTGACGCCATCGCCAGAGCGGACGCGCCAATGACAAAAATGGAAAATTTGCCGCCGATTCCAGACATAAAGGCTCCCCTCACCGTCCCCGCGCGCGGGCCCGCCGCGCAAGATAATTGGTTAATACTACCATAAAACGCCGCGGGCGGTTTGAAAAATTCGCAAGGGAAACACCGGCTTCGCTGGCGGCGGCCGCCGAGGCCCCGCGGAGTTACCCCTTTGTAAGTTGAAGGTTTTTCCCGGCGCGCGTTTGATTGCCGCAGCTTCCTCGTCGAAGGCGTGAACAGAGGCTCGCCGCCGACGAAAGCGAGAAGATCCAGGCCCGGCCTTCAGCCCCCCAACCCCAAAGGCCAGTCCGGAAAGCCGGCGCGGGTCCGCCCCGCGCCGGCTTCGCATTTCGGCCCCCCATTCCGCCCGGCTTCACCCGCCCTTGCGCGCCTGCAAGCAGCAGTGCAGGAAGGCCTGAAGCAACCTTTTTCGCGCGAGCCGCATGCTCACAGAATTTCTCGCATCCTTCGGCGCAGCGTTCCTCACGCTCTTCATCGTGATCGATCCGATTCTGGTGACGCCGATCTTCGCCTCGCTCGCGAAGGACGAGACGCCGCGCGCGCGCCTTCGCATCGCTTTTTCCGCCGCGCTCTATTCGATTGGAATTCTCGTCGTCTTCGGCTTTGGCGGAAACGCGATGCTGCATCAGCTCGGCGTCAGCCTCGATGCGTTCCGCGCGGCGATGGGCATCATTCTTTTCATCATGGGCTTTCGCATGTTCTTCGATCCCGACAGCGAAACGCAGGCGAAAACGCCCGGCCCCAAAGCTTCGCAGCGCGACAACATCGCGTTCTTTCCGCTCGCGATCCCGATGCTTGCAGGGCCCGGCGCGATTGCGACGACCATGCTTCTCATGGGCCCCGGCACGTCGATCGAAGAGAAGGGAATTGTGCTCGCCGCCGCGGTGATCGTTCTCGCCATCGGCGTACTGATGATGGCGTTTGCGAGCCGCATCGGCGATGCGCTCGGCCGCACGGGCATGAACGCGATCACGCGCATTCTCGGAATGCTCTTGATGGCGCTTGCGACGCAATATGTTTTCGACGGCGTCAGGGGCGGCGTCATCAACGTCGTCGCCGCCTGACCCCGCGCTTCAAAAGCAGCCTATTTTTCGGCCTTTTTCTGCACTTCGGAAAGAACGCGCAGCAGATTGCCGCTCCAGATCTTCCCAATGTCTTCTTCCGAATAGCCGCGGCGCACGAGCTCGCGCGTGACATTGTAGGTTTCGGAAGCATCGTCCCAACCATCAATGCCGCCGCCGCCGTCGAAGTCCGATGAAATGCCGACATGGTCGATGCCTGCGACTTTCACGGCGTAGTCGATGTGGTCGACGAGGTTGGCGACATTCGCGCGCGGCGAGATCGCCCAGACGGCCTGCATGCGCTTTTGATACTCGGCCTTGACCTCGTCGGAAGCGGCTTCCATCGCCTCGTCGGATTCGAGCTTCATCTCTTTCTTGATCTTCGCCTGCAGGTCGCTCTGTTCCTGCGTGAACGGCTTCAGATAGACGTCGACCGCGGTGATCTGCACGACGCCGCCATTCGCGGCGAGCGCGCGCAATTGCTCGTCGTCGAGATTGCGCGGCGCTTCGGCGAGCGCGGCGATCGAAGAATGCGATGCAATGATCGGCGCCTTTGAAAGCTCAATCACCTGCATCATCGTCTTGCGGCTCGCATGGCTGACATCGATCATGATGCCGACGCGATTAAGCTCCGCGACAAGCTCGCGCCCGAGGCTTGAAAGACCGCCATACTTTTCGTCCGGGTCCCCGCCTTCCGTATTCGGATTGGAGCTGTCGCCGAACTGGTTATGGCCGAAATGGGTGACGCCCATATAGCGCACGCCAGCGTCGCGCCAGGTCTCCACATCTTCAATCGTCGCGCCGAGCGGATAGGGGTTTTCCATGCCGATGAAAGCGACTTTGCGGCCTGACCGGTCGATCGAGCGCGCATCGCTCGCCGAAAGCGCCAGAGCGATATCGCGCGGATAAGCGCGCGTCATCCGCGTGATCGCGTTGAGCTTGGCCGTCGCAAAGTGGCGCGCTTCAGCAAATCCATCCGCCGTCAGCGGGCCTTGCGGCGTGTAAACGATGAGAAAGATCGCATCGAGCCCGCCCGCCCGCATTTTCGGCAGATCGACCTGACCTTTGGTGAAACCGCCGGGGTCCAGCGCCGCCGTCGCATAGCCGTGATCGGCAATATCGACATGCGTGTCGAGCGCGATTACGCGGTCATGAATTTCATGCGCGCGCTTGTCGAGGTCGTCACTCTTCGCGAATGCGGCGCCAGCGCTCAAGGCCAGCGCAGCGACGGACAGATAAAGCGATTTCATGAAAGCCCCCGTTCTTTCGATAGAGTGTGAGATCGGCGCCGCGATACGCGGCGCCAGATAGGAGCATGCGTCAGCGCTTGCGCGCTAGCGTTTTCTTCACGGCGTCGACGAGTTCGCCGCGCGGAACGGAGAATTGCGCAGGCTGCGCCTCGCGCCATTCGGCGTTGTCTTCGATCTCTTTCGAAAGCTCGGCGCCGAGAATGAGATCCTTGATCGTCACCTCGCCTTTGGCGCGTTCGTCTTCGCCCTGAATGACGGCGACCGGCGCCATGCGCTTGTCGGCGTATTTCATCTGCGCGCGCATGCCGGAACCGCCGAGATAGACTTCCGCGCGAAGCCCCGCCGCGCGAAGCTCGCCCGCCATCGCCTGATAGGACGCCATCTGACCTTCTTCGAGCGCGAGAACGACAACGGGCCCGCTCGCTTCCGCACCTGCGGCTTTCTTCAATTCAAGCGCCGCAAGCAATCGCGAAACGCCAACAGAAATGCCGACAGCAGGCACTTCAACGCCTTTGAAGCGTTTGACAAGACCGTCATAGCGCCCGCCCGATGCAACGGAACCAAAGCGCACGGGCCTTCCCTTTTCGTCTTCGACGGAGAACATGAGTTCAGCTTCGAAGACGGGGCCGGTGTAATATTCAAGCCCGCGAATGACCGAAAGGTCGATCTTCGCGCGGGATTCATCAAGGCCGAGCGCTGCGAGCTGCGCGGCGATTTCCGCAAGCGTTTCAACGCCGATGGCGCCCGCCGCCGACCCGCCGATGAGATCGGAAAGCCTCGAACACGTTTCCGCATTCGTTTCCGCCGTCGCCGACATGAAGGCGAGCACGCGCTCGATTTCATTATCGGGAAGCTGCGCGCCTTCAGTGTAATCGCCAGACTCGTCCTTGCGGCCCTTGCCGAGGAGCAATCGCACGCCTTCCATGCCAAGACGGTCAAACTTGTCCATCGCGCGCAGCACGCGGAGCTTTTTCTCCGCATCCTGATCTTCATCAACGCCAATCGACTCAAGAAGTCCCGTCAGCACGTTCCGGTCGTTAAGGCGAATCTGATAGTCGCCGCGCGAAATGCCCGCCGCTTCCAGCGCTTCGGCGAGCATGGAAATGCATTCGACATCCGCATTCGGCGCCGGCGCGCCGACCGTGTCGGCGTCGCATTGCGTGAACTGACGAAAGCGCCCCGGCCCCGGCTTTTCGTTCCGCCAGACCGGCCCCACCGCATAACGGCGGAAGGGCTTTGCAAGGCCATCGTAATTCTGCGCGACAAAGCGTGCGAGCGGCGCCGTCAGGTCATAGCGCAGGCTCATCCACTGCTCGTCATCGTCCTGCAGCGAGAAAACACCCTGATTGGGCCGGTCGACATCGGGCAAAAACTTTCCGAGCGCGTCGGTATATTCAAACGCAGGCGTTTCCAGCGGGTCGAAGCCATACGCCTCATAGACGCGCGTGATCGCCGCGAGCATCTCGCGCTCAGCCGCTATCTCAGCGCCGAAACGGTCGCGAAAGCCGCGCGGAATGCGGGCCTGCGGACGGAATGTTTTCTCTTTCTTCGCCATGGGCGGGGGATAGCCGATGCGCGGGCGCCGCGCAATGTGAGGGCTCTACTCCCCCGGCGCCCAGTCGACCGGGTCGACGCGCTCAATGAAAACAGGCTCGACCGGCACTTCGGACTCGAACGGCCCGCCCGGCCCCGTCGCAACCGCGCCGATGGCGTCGACCACATCCATGCCTTCGACGACCTTGCCGAAGACAGCGTAGCCATAGCGGGGGCCAAGATCGGTCACCGAATGGTCGAGCTTGTCATTGTCCTTGAGGTTGATGAACCACTGCGCTGTCGCGCTGTCGGGGTCTGAGGTGCGGGCCATCGCGATGGTTCCGCGCAGATTCTTGAGCCCGTTCGCGCCTTCATAGGGGATCGGATCGCGCGTCGGGCGTTCGGTGAAGAGACGCGAATAGCCCCCGCCCTGAATGACGAAACCGGCCACGATGCGGTGAAAGATCGTGTGATCGAAATGACCGCTCGTTGCATATTCGAGGAAGTTCGCAACCGTCGCCGGCGCCTTGTCGGGATAAAGCTCGACGATGATGTCGCCCTTCGACGTCGCGATCTTTGCATAGCTCTCGGCGTGCGCCGGCGCCGAAACGCTCGCGGCGAATGCGAAGAGAGCGGCGATGATGAAGCCGATACGCATGGGAAACCCTCCCTTTACTGATCGTTCTTTTGCGCCGCGCGCGCGGCGTTGATGCGATTGATAAGCGCGTTTGTGGAGGCGTCGTGGGCGCTCGCTTCAGGCTTTTCTTCGCCGAGCTTTGCAAGCTCGGGAAGGATCGCCTTCGCCAGCGTCTTGCCGAGTTCGACGCCCCACTGGTCGAAGGAGTTAATGCCCCAGAGCGCGCCCTCGCAGAAGATCTTGTGCTCATAAAGCGCGAGGAGCGCGCCGAGCGTCTCCGGCGTAAGCTTCTCCATCAGAATGGAGTTTGTCGGCCGGCCTCCCGGGAAAACCTTGTGCGGGGCGAGCGCATCGACCTCAGGCTTCGTCAGGCCTTGCGCTTCAAGTTCTGCGCGCGCTTCCCCTTCGGTCTTGCCGAGCATCATGGCCTCGGTCTGCGCAAGGAAATTCGCGAGCAGTTTTTCATGGTGATCGCCCAAGGGCTCTTGCGAGAGCGCCGGCGCGATGAAGTCGGACGAGATGACGTCCGTTCCCTGATGAATGAGCTGATAGAACGCATGCTGCCCGTTCGTGCCGGGTTCGCCGAAGATGACGGGCCCGGTCGCACAGGAAACAGGCGCGCCATCCATGCGCCGGCTCTTGCCGTTCGATTCCATGTCCGCCTGCTGAAGATAGGCGGGAAGACGCGCAAGATGCTGATCATAGGGAAGCACCGCATGCGCGCTGATATTCTCGAAATTGCGGTTCCAGACGCCGATGAGCGCGAGCAGCGCGGGCATGTTGGCTTCCAGAGGCGCCGTGCGGAAATGCTCGTCCATCGCATGCGCGCCTTTGAGAAGGCGCTCAAAAATATCGAAACTCGTCTGAAGCGCAATCGAAAGACCGATGGCGGACCACAGCGAATAGCGCCCGCCGACCCAATCCCAGAAGACGAACATGTTGGCGGGGTCGATGCCGAAATCGGCGACCGCGCGCTCATTGGTCGACAGCGCGACGAAGTGATTGGCGATCGCTTTTTCATCGCCCGTCTTTTCGATGAACCACGCCCGAGCGGAGGCGGCGTTGGTCATCGTTTCCTGCGTCGTAAACGTTTTCGACGCGATGATGAAAAGCGTGCGCTCGGGGTCGAGCCCTTCAAGCGTGTCGGCGAGATGCTGGCCGTCGACATTCGAGACGAAGAAAGCGCGCCGGCCGGGCGCCCAATAGGGGCGCAAGGCTTCCGTCGCCATTTGCGGCCCGAGATCGGAACCGCCAATGCCTATATTGACGACCGTATCGAGCGGTTTGCCGCTCACGCCCCTGAAGTCGCCGGAATGAACGCGGCGCACGAAGTCGCGCATTTTCTCGCGCTCGGCCCGCACCAGCTTCGAGACATCTTCGCCATCGACGTGATAGGCGCGCAGCGCAAAGTCGCGCAGCGCCACATGAAGCACCGCCCGCCCTTCCGTCGCGTTGATCTTCTCGCCCGCGAACATGCGTTTCTTCGCGGCCTCAAGCTCGCCAGCCTTGGCGAGCGCGAGAAGCGCGGCGAGGATTTCGTCATTGATACGATTTTTCGAAAAATCGAGATAAATGCCCGCGGCTTCGAGCGCGAAGCGCTGCGCCCTTTCGGGGTCGCGCGAAAACGCCGCACGCAAATCGACCGGCTTGGCGCTGAGCGCTTCAAGCGCCCGCCATTCGCCGGTTTTCGTAATGTCGGTCATGGGCAAATGCTCGCGCCTTTTTGAAAGCAGGGCGTGAAGTCATACGCATTTTAGCGTTTCCTCTCAACGCTGCTTAAAACCGGCGCGCTAGTTTCGCGCTCATGATGAGCAATCCTGAAGTCCGCCGCCTCGCCTCGCGCGCCGCCGCCAATCTGGTCGCCGTCGCCGCGATTTCAGCGATCTTTGGCCTCAAGGCCTATATCAACGAACATACGCCGCTCGCCCAGAAACGCGACAGCGGAGCGCCGGCGTTCCAGCTCAGCAAGCTCCCGTAACCGGACGCCCGCCTTCCCTTATCAGTGGGCGTATTTGACCGAGCAGCCATAAGGCTTGGTCGCAGGGCTTTCGACCGGACGGCCGGCGGCCATATCCCCAAGCGCGGCCAGCACGTAGTTCTTCGCTCCTTCGATCGTTGAAGGGTCGGCGCTCGGCCTGTCGTCGATGGCGCCGTCATAGCGCAGGACGCCTTCCTCATCGATGATGAACATGTGCGGCGTCGTCTTAGCGGCGTAGAGGCGCCCGATCTCGCCCGACGGGTCGAGCACGACTTCGTCAGGCGTGGCGCCGCGGCTCTCAGAGAGCGCGTTGGCCTCGTCCGCGCTCACATGCCCCTGCATTCCCGGCGCGGAGGAGATGACGGAGATCCAAACGGCGCCCTCGGCCTTCGCTGCTTCCTGCGTCGCCTGCATGTTGCCCGAGTTGTAATGCTTCTGGACGAATGGGCAGCCATTGTTCGTCCACTCGAGAACGACCTTCTGGCCGAGATAATCGCTGAGCCTCACCGTTTCGCCGGAGGCGGCCGCGCCTTCGAAGGCGGGCGCCGGCGCGCCGATTTCAGGTGCGGCGAGAGCCGAGGTGGAGATGAGGGCGAGAGCGGCGACAGACAGTTTCAACATGGCCGATGGTCCTCCTTCTTTCGACATTGATCAGGATTTCGCTCCGACCGCCTTCAGGATCGCGTTTTCACTCAATGGCAGCGGCAGCACGACGGGCTCGCCCGCCGGCGGATAATAGACATAGAGCGGAACGCCGTTCGCGCCGAATTCGGCGAGCGCTTCGGTGATTTCGGGGTCGCGCCGCGTCCAGTCGGCGACCATCACCGCGACGCCCTTCTCCTCGAACGCCTCGGCAAGCGATCCGCGCGAGAGCACCGTCGCCTTGTTGAACTGGCAGACGACGCACCAGGCGGCGGTGAAATCGACAAAGACGGGTTCGCCCTTAGCCCGGAGTTCGGAAAGCTTCGCCGCATCGTAAGCGACCGTCGCGAGGGCGCCGTAGCCGCCTTCCGAAGCTTCAGCCGTCTCGACGAGCTTGAGGCTTAGCATCGGCGCGAAGGCGGCGATGACGGCCGCTGCGGCGCCCGCCTTAAGCCATGGCACGCGCGCGCCTTTGCCAAGCTCGAAAAGCCAGCCTGCGAAAGCAAGGAAGATGAGCCCTGCGAGCGCGCGGCCCAGCCCCTCGGCTCCCGTCTGCTGGGCGAGCACCCACAGGAAGAACGCGGCGGCGGCGAAAACCGGAAAGGCGAGCGCCTGCTTGAAGACGGTCATCCACGGGCCCGGCTTCGGCAGCAACCGCCCGAGCGCCGGCACGAAAGAGATCGCGAGGTATGGCGCGGCGAGGCCGAGCGCGAGCGCGATGAAGATCGACATGCCGGCGAGAGGCGGCAGCATCACCGCCGCGCCCATTGGCGCGGAAAGCAATGGACCGATGCACGGCGCGGCGACGAAGACCGCAAGCGCGCCCGTGAAGAACGCGCCAAGATTTCCGCCCCTCGACGTCAGCCCGTCGCCGACATTTTGAAGGCTCGTTCCGACATGGAAGACGCCGGCAAGGTTAAGCCCGACCATGAACAGCACATAGGCCGAAAGCAGCACGACGATCGGCGATTGAAGATGGAAGCCCCAGCCAAGCTGCTCGCCGCCTGCGCGCAGCATGAGCAAGAGCCCGCCAAGAAGAACGAAAGTCGCAATGACGCCCGCAGCGTAGAGAAGACCGTGCCTGCGCGCGACGCCTTGCTCTCCGTGTGCGCCTTTGACGAGCGCCGCCGCCTTGATGAAGACGATCGGGAACACGCAAGGCATGACGTTGAGGATGACGCCGCCGAGAAACGACATGAGAAGCAGCAGCGGCAACCCCGTGGCCGGCTTCGCTCCGGCGCCGCTCGTTGAAGGATTCGCGCCCGCCGCCATCGCTGCGCCATCGCGGGGAAAAGCAGTCAGCGCATAGCCTTGCCGCGCGCCATCGGCGAAGTCGATTGCGAGAACGCCGTCGAGTTTATCTAGCGCATCGGCCTTGTAGGCGTAGCCCGGCGTCATCGAAAGCGTGAGCCGGCCGTCTTTTACTTTCATCTTTTGCGCCGCCGCGGGCTCCGTCAGGCCGTCTGCACCCGGAAAGAAATAAGCCTCGCTAAAGCCGCCTTCAGGCGCCGGCGCATCAAGAACGATTGCATCCTTCTGCGCATGAAAGAAACTCTCACCAAGCATCTCGACTGGCGTCGCCGCGCGCGCCTTGGCGACAAGCGCTTCGCCTTTTTCGTTTGGTGCAGGCGTCGCCGCGACGGGAAGCGCGAGCGAGAAGTCCGCCTCTTCCGGCACGCAAATGTCTTCGCAGATGAGCCACGTCGCCTTCACGGCGACATTGACAGTATCGCTAGGCGCAGCGTCCGCCGGCGCCGTCACGGGAACGAGGAAGACCGGCGCGCCGTGATGACCGAAATTGACGAAGGGGCCAGCCGGAATTCGTTCCGGGGTCGGATAAACGACATCGCCCCCCGAAAACCCCTCAGGCAGCGACCAGTCGAATACGAGCGGCAATCCGGAATCGCCGGGATTGCGCCAATAGACGTGCCAACCATCCTGAATCTTCTGGCTCAGCGCGAACCAAGTCGTCTCGCCGGGCGCGAAACCGTCACGCTCCGGAACGAGCCAGCTCTCAGCATGCTCCGTACGGACATAATCCTGAGCATGCGCGCCATCTTGCGCGAGCGAGATGCCGCCGCCAAACGCCGCCAGCAGGGTTGCAAGGATGAGCCGCCAGACCGCCATGCACCTTTGAATATAAACTCCGCAGCGCGGCGGCCAGCGCAATAAGGACGCAGCGCCGCCCGCTCGCCGGATCGTGAGCGGGCCGGCGCTCGCCGTCATTAATTGACGTTGAGCGGCTGGAAGAGCTGGTCTTCTTTCAGATTGAAGCGGCGCGCGCGGCGATTCATCAGCTCACGCCAGTTCGAGAAGGAAAGAAGCTGCGCGTAGATATAGGGCAGGAGGCCCGCCTGGCGCAGCGCTTCGAAGCGGTCGGCCGGAAGATCGGCGAGGCGCTTTTCATCGACGCCGAAATATTGCGCGAAGGTCGTGCCTTGCGTGTCGCCCGGGCGCGTATACTGCGCCGACTGGCCCTGAATGAGATCGAACTCTTTCAGTTTCGCCATCATCGTTTCAGTGAGGCGGCGCTCGCCCTCGCAGCGCTTGCAGAATTCGACCGCGTCTTCAGCTTCTTTCGAAAGCTCGCCCTTGTTGAAGAGCGGGATCTCGCCGCCTTTCGTCAGCACGCGGCTGCCCGCGTCGATGACGATCGCAAGGCGATCGCCGCCCGTCTCCGTCGCCATCGCGAAAGGATAACGGCGAACATAGGACGGGACATAGATGCCCGTCTCCCACTCGCCTGTCTCGTCGACGAACAGGTTGACGTCATCGATCACGCCGACGACGGCGAGCGGCATCGGGTTTTCCTTGTTCACGAAGACAATCGGGTAGTGACGCATCGCGAACGGAAACTCGTTGATGGTCAGCGGCAGCGCGCGCACTTTCGCGCAAAAAGAATGCGGCTTTTCGATTTTGTGGAAACCGAGATCGCCATGAGTTTCCTTGTTGAGCAGTTCCGGGCGCTCGAAGAGGAACATCTTGCCGGTGATCTGCGGGGCTGCGGGCGTTTGGCTCATGACGGACTTTCCTTTGATTGACATTCCCGTGGGTGATCGGCTGGAAGGCGGCGTCCGAAATCCGGGAAATGCCTCTCGCATCCGGTCGGAAAGCTCAGCGCCCAGCCCTGCCCCATGGGCGGCTCGCGGCGACGCTTAGCAAAAACCCGCGCGCCATCCAAGGCTTACGCAGCGGCTTTGAGGGCGTCGGCGCTGGCCCTGATGAAGTCCGCGGCGACCTCTGGCTGCTCGAATGGCACAAGGTGCGTCACCCCTTCGACGAGGACGACCTCCGCGCCCCGCCGGGCATAACGCCTTCGCCCTTCGGCCCCGACGGTCGAGCTGGGGTGCGCGGCGGCGAGGACCCGCACAGGCCCCGGCGCTTCTGCGACCGCCGGCCAGATCCAGTTCCGCTGGGCGGCGAAGGCCGCAGCCTCCCAGGCCGGCCTGCAGGAAAGACGAACGCCGTTCGGCCCCTCTTCGGGCGCGGGCTCAAGGCCGTCTTCGAGATAGTCCTCAAGAACGCCCGGCGCCCAGTGCGCGAAAAGGCGCTTCCTCGAATAGCTGGCGACCACATCGGCCCGGTCCGGCCACGACCCGCGCCGGGCGAGCGCGCCGCGCACCAGCGGAAAGCGCTTGGTCGTGAATTCCGCGAGCGGGGAATAAGCGGCGGCCGCCCAGAGAAGCCCCGGCGAGACAGGCTCGATGAGCACGAGCCCGGCAACATCTTTTCGACCCCGTGCGGCGAGAAGGCTCGACGCGCCCCCGAGCGAATGACCGGAGAGGAGAACCGGCTCGGCTGACTCTGCGTGCAGATGGTCGAGCACGCCGGCGATGTCGCGCGCGATCGGCGCCCAGTTCTTGAGCGTCGCCGGATCGGCGGGAAGGCGCGTGCGGCCATGACCGCGAAGGTCTAGCGCGATGATGTCGAAGCGATCTGCAAGCCGCGCGAGCATCGCCCTGTAGGCGGTCGCGCAAAAGCCGGTCGCATGACAGAAGACGAGCCGCTGCGCGCCGGGGCGCGGCCAGCGGCGGGCCGCGATTTCACCATCGGCGAGCGCAAAGCGGATCGCCTCGCCATACTCCCGGCGCGGTTCGTTCGAATCTTTCATGCGGGGGCAAGAAGCCGCAAAAACTCAGCGCGTCAATCGGGGTCCGCAGTTTTCAACGGCGAGGCCATAAAGCGTTTGCAGGTGACGAACGTCGTCATTCGTGCGGTGACGGCGCGGCGCAAGACGCGCAGCGCGCTCCTGCAATTCGCCTTCGCGCGACCCTGCGATCGGACGGATGAGCTTGCCGAAATCATGCACCGCGAATTGCTGGCGCATGTTCGCCGCCATGAAGAGACGGAACAGCCAGAAGCCGTCCCAGTCGGGCGCGTCGGAATAGACTTCGGCGCCGGCGAGCGATTTGTTGAGCGAGCGGCAGACGTCGCGAATGTTCTGACCGTCGCGGTCGAGTTCGGCGCGCGTCAGCCCGTGCAGCGCTTCGGCGCCTTTGTCCCAGGCTTCGTCAGACCACGTCGCATCCGGACGGATCAGCGTCGATTGCGGCGCGCCTTCGATGAACGCGAAGCCGACTTCGACAGGCCACGACTTCGAGCCAAGACCGGACGCCTCAAGATCGATAAACGCGATCTTTTTCGTCGCCGGCGCCGGGGTGAGTTCAATCAAACGTTCCGCCATAACGCGCGCATCTACATTCTACTGGTGACAAACTTGTGTCGGTTTTTCGCGGCCGGATGAAGACCGATTTGGGAGGATATGTATACGCCAAACACCTGCCGCCAGGTAAAGCTGCACCGCAACACGTTGTTGCGCCGCATCATTACGCGCGTGCAATGCGAAAAACGGGACAGCTTCTGCCAGACCGATATGGCGGGAGCGAGATTCTCGCGACCGGCCCGCTAATCCGTATCAGGAAATTCCAAAATCGGCTTCGCCGCACTGCAGCGTCGCTGACCCGTTTCGGGAAGCACGCTCCGTATAGTGAACGAGCCCGGCGAAATTATTTCGCCTTGAAGACGCCCGTGGCGGGGTCCAGTTCGAGATCGATCACGGCGCCGCCCGGGGAAGCCGCACGAGCGCGCAGGCCTTCGAGCTTGTCGCGCAGGGCGCGCCCGCGGCGCTGCGCATAACGATAAAGGGCGAGGGCGCCGGCGGCGGTGACGAAGCCTGCGACAATCCCAGTCACTGCACCCATTTCTGTTTCTCCTTCGCGCTCAACTTGAGCAACGCCCGCCCTTGTCTGATCAATAACCGATCATTGCGGAAAAGTTCGACCCTTTTTTGTCCAAGGCGGGCCCTCCCCGTCTTGGTTAAAGCCCGTAGCGGGCCCAGAGGGAGCGCGCCTCGGCGGCGCTCCAGGCCGCTTCCGGCAAGGCTTCCAGGCCGCCAGAGAGCGCCAATTGGCCGCCGACCAGCCGGCGCAGCAGCGGTACCCTCTCGCCGCTGACCGTCCTGATCTTAACCGTTTCGCCGAAGCGCGCCTTCATGAAATCGGTGAGATGAGCCGTTCCGTCGATAAGACCGCGCTCCCTCGCAGGCCCGGCCGTCCAGAACGCCCCCGTGAAGGTGTCGGGCGCGCCGGAGAGCTTTTCGCCTCGTCGCTCGCGGACGAGCGCGATGAACTGGGCGTGGAGATCGTCAAGGATCGCTTTGAGGCGCTCGACATCTTTCGGGTCTTCGCGCCGGAACGGGTCCAGCTGGCTCTTGCTTTCGCCGGCCGTGTGGATGCGCCGCTCCACCCCGAAACGCGCCATCGCCTCCTGAAAGCCGAAGCCGGCGGAAATAACGCCGATGGACCCGACGACCGAAGAGGCGTCCGCGTAGATCTCGTCCGCGGCGAGGGCGAGGATGTAGCCGCCCGACGCGCCGACATCTTCGATGAAAGCGTAGACCGGGACCTTCTTCTTCTCCGCCGCTCGGCGCACCGCCTGATAGATCATCCGCGACTGAACGGGCGAGCCGCCCGGCGAATTGATCGATAGGGCGACGGCGGCAAGTCGTTTCGGCTTGAAAGCAGCCTCGATCGCATCGGCCATTCGGCCTTGCGCAAGGCCGCGCCGGCCGACGAAACCCTCGCCGATAACGCCCCTCAGTTCGAGATTGGTCACGACCGGGGCTGAGGTTATCGCGCGGACCTTCGCGGCGGCTTCTCGCAGGAGAGTGATCGGGTTGCTCATCGCCGACCCATAGCCGCGGAAAACTCGGCGATCAATCAAGGCTTTGCGCCGCGCTCTGGCTCAATCGGTCGCAAACGGCCGCCTTGACCGCCCAAGGGCCTTTCCGCAATGTGGCCCGCGCTGAACGAGCGGAAAAAGAGGCGAAAACTTTGGGACTGGCGGCCCCCACCAAGGAGAAAGCGGCGAGCGACGGCCGCGAATTCAGGGACGCGGTCACCGCGCTTCGCGATCTCGTAGGAGAGGATCTCGACCGCGTCGGCGGGGCGATCATCGACAGCATGGGCTCCTCGACGCCGCTCATCCCGGAAGTCGCCGGGCACCTCATCCAGTCGGGCGGCAAACGCCTGCGCCCCATGCTGACGCTCGCGGCTGCGCGCCTGTGCGGTTATGAGGGCGAAGCGCATGTGAAGCTCGCCGCCGCAGTCGAGCTCATTCACGGCGCGACCCTTCTTCACGACGATGTCGTCGACGCTTCCGCTCTTCGCCGCGGCGCGCGCACGGCGAACATCATCTGGGGCAATAAAGAGAGCGTGCTCGTCGGCGATTTCATTTTCGCCCGCGCTTTCGAATTGATGGTCGGCGCACGCAATCTCGAAGTGCTGCAAATCCTCTCTTCGGCTTCCGGCGTCATCGCGGAAGGCGAAGTCTTGCAGCTCGCGACGCAGAAGAATCTCGAAGCGACATTCGAGATGTATCTCGCCGTCGTCGAATCGAAGACGGCCGCGCTCTTTTCCGCCGCGACGCATTCGGGCGCCGTCATTTCAGAAGCGAGCGATCCGGTCGCCGAAGCGCTGAAGAATTACGGCCGCAATCTCGGCATCGCCTATCAGCTGATCGACGACGCGCTCGATTATGCGGGCTATGAAGCGAGCCTCGGCAAGAGCATTGGCGACGATTTCCGCGAAGGAAAGATGACGCTACCGGTCGTCTATGCGATCGCGCGCGCAACGCCCGATGAGGCCGCCTTCTGGAAGCGTACGATCGCTGACGGGCGGCAGGGACCGGAAGATTTTGCGCGCGCGCGCGAAATCGTCTCGCGCAATGGCGCGCTTGCGGACACGCATCTTTGCGCGCGCCGTTACGCCGACCGCGCGCTCGAAGACCTGACGCACGCGCCGGACAACGCTTTCTCGCGCGCGCTCGCAGCGCTCGCGGAAACCTCGCTCACGCGCGGCTTCTAGCTTTCCCGTTTCCTGATGGAATTACTCGGCGGCGTGCGACACGCCGGCGCCGAGCGAGGCTTCATCCGCCGCCGTCTCAGCGTTTGCGGCGTCGCCAGCCAGAAGACCGGCGCGTTGCGCGCGCCTGAAGACGAGGATCGCCGGCGCCGACAGCACGATCAGAATAGCGAGCGGCGCAAGCCACTGGTTCTGCGGCTCAAGGCGCAGCATGGCGATCGCCGCCGCTGTCGAAAGCGCCGTCAGCGAGAGATAGATCGACGTCACCGCCGCATGCGAGAGGCCGAGGCGCAGCAGCAGCTGATAAAGATGTTCGCGGTGCGCGGTTGGAATGCTCTGCCTGCGCGCCGCGCGATGGAGAAGCGTGAACCCGACGTCGAAAATGAACGGCGCCATCGCCGTTGGAATGAAGAGCGCGCTCACTGCGCCATCAGAAGCGTTCGCCGCGCCGACCGCCATCGCCGCAAGGAGGAAGCCGACTGTCTGGCTGCCATTGTCGCCCATGAAGAGGCGCCCGCCCGGAAAATTCTGCGGCAGGAACCCGACAAGCGCCGCCGCCGCGACGCCCGCCGACATCGCCCAAACGCCGATATCGAGATTGGCGCCTGCGACCGCGACCGCAAAGAGAACGAAACCCGCGCAAGCCGCCGCGATGCCGTTGACGCCGTCCATGAAATTGAAAGCGTTCATGAAGCCGACGATCCAGAAGACGGTGATGGGCGCCGCGAGAAGCCCGAGCGGAACATCGCCGACGAAAGGCGCCGGCGCGAAAGAGAGCGGCCCGAAGATCGCGACATAGGCGACCGCCGCGGCGACCTGGCCGACGAATTTCCAGAGCGCGCGCAGTTCCAGAATGTCGTCGATGAGACCGAGCGCGAAGACGGCGCCGGCGAGCAATACGAGACGGAGCGCGCCAGGAATGAAATCAGGATCGCCTGCAAAGGCGAGAACGCCGAGCCCCGCAAGCCAGCCTGCGAAAACCGCTACGCCGCCCGAACGCGGCGTCACGCGCTGGTGACTCGAACGGCCGTTTGGATGATCAGGCAGCCAGCCCTGCGCGATCGCAAGACGCGACATCAACAGCGCTACAAGCAACGCCGCAAGACCTGCTCCGCCCACGAGAAATGGCGCAGCGCCCGCACTGAAAAAAGCATTCATCGCGCCCGGCTCCCCCCGGAACATTCGGAGCCGCCGCTCGCAACTCGCGCGGACATCGACCACCATCCTTTGGAGCGCGCCCGCCGTGACGCCCTCAGGGCGCTTTCGGCCGACGTGAACAATCCGAAGACTGTCGCGCCGCTCCCCGACATGCGCGCCAGAAGCGCGCCGGGGCATTCTGCAATGAATTCGCTGACGGCGGCAATAGAACTTTGCCTCGCCGCGGCGAAGGGCTCAAGATCATTGCGAGTGTTCTGCAAATAGTCGCGAAGATCAGCGTAAGTCGCAATCGCTACAGTGCGCGCAGCGTCCGGCGCCGGCGGCGAAGGGTAGCGCTTGTCGAACGCGCGGAAGATCGGCCCCGTCGGCATTTCGACGAGCGGGTTGACGAGAACGGCCCAGAGCGGGGGCAGACGCGGCCCGGATTCGATTTTCTCGCCCGCTCCCGAAACGAAAACCGGGCGCGCGCCAAGACATGCCGGAACATCCGCACCCAGACGAAAAGCGATCGCATGAAGCGCTGGCTCGCTAATGTCGAGTTTCCAGAGCGCGCAAAGGGCGCGCAACGCCGCCGCCGCATCCGCCGAACCGCCGCCAATGCCGGAGGCGATGGGAAGACGCTTGTCGAGCGTAAGGGCCGCGCCTTCGCTGACGCCCGCCGCAGCCTTCAGCGCGTGCGCCGCGCGCCAGACGAGGTTTGACTCGATCGGGAATGGCGCAAGCTCGCGCGCGAAGGGACCCGTGATCGCAAGACTGATATCGCGCGCCGGCGCGGCCGAGACGCGGTCGCCGTCATCCGTGAAGACGAAGAGGCTTTCAAGCGCGTGCAGCCGGTCGCGCCGCACCGGCCCGACATGCAGGAAGAGATTGACCTTGGCGGGCGCAATCTCCGTGATCGCTGGTGCGCCGGTCATTGTTTTTCCGGCGCCGCGCTTTCGACTTCGGGCAGCCCTCTTTCGAGCTTCTCGTGAAGCTGCTTTTCGAGTTTTTCGTTCGGCTCAAGCTCAAGGCTGCGCCGCCACTGATATCCCGCCTCAATCTTCCGGCCGAGACGCCAGTAAACGTCGCCGAGATGATCCGTGATCGTCGGGTCGCTCGGCTCGAGCGCTGCGGCCTGTTCGAGATAGGGCGCGGCCTTCTCGTATTCGCCGCGCTGGTAGTGCGCCCAGCCGAGGCTGTCGATGATGGCGCCGGAATCCGGTTCGAGTTCGACAGCTTTCTCGATCAGCTTGAACGCTTCGTCGAGATTGACGCCGCGCTCGGCCCAGCTATAGCCGAGATAGTTGAGCGCCGCCGGCTCTTCCGGCGCGATTTCAACCGCGCGCTGCAAATCCTTTTCCGCATCGTCCCAGCGGCCGAGTTCGATGAGCGAGGCGCCGCGCGAAACATAAAAGCGCCACGCCGCTTTCTCCGGCGGCGTCTCGTCGCTTGCCTTCTCGACCGAGGCGATGATCGCGTTGAGCGCCTTGACGGCTTCTTCGTGGTCGCCCTCATTCGCGTAGATATTCGCAAGGCTCCAGTGCAGCTCCTGCCCGTCGCTATCGACATCGCGGCGAAGCGCATCCTTCAGGATACGGATCGCTTCTTTCGCCTTGTCCTGCACGAGCAGCATGCCCGCCATCTCGATGCGCGCCTGCTCGAAATGCGGCGAGGATGGCGGGATCGCCGCGAGCACTTCACTCGCCGCGTCATACTCCTCGTAAATGTTGAGGATCGTTCCGATGAGACGGCGCGCCTCGGCGAGATCGGGATTGAGGTAGAGCGCGATGCGTGCAAGCGCGAGCGGATAGTTGTAACGCGGATCGCCGACCCTGAAGCCTGCTTCTTCGGCGCGCGCGCGCTCGCCGGCGGCCTGCTGAATGACCGCGCCTGCAAAAGCGTAGAACGCGTAAGCCGCGCCTTCGGCCGGCGTCGTATTCAGGTACTCTTTCGATGCGCGGCCCTTTTCGAGACGCGCAAGGCCCATCTCCGCTTCGCGGCGCATCGGCCCCGGCTCCGCGCCGAGGAGCGCATAATATTGGCGCGCATCTTCCGTTTCGCCCGCACGCTCGAGGAACGCGCCGAGCGCATCGCGCCCGATCGGGTCGCCGACGCCGAAGGCGGACGCTTCGAACGCGCCGCGCGCCTTGTCCATCTCACCGGTCGCCTCATAGAGGAGGCCTTTGTGAAGCGCGTTAAAGCCGGTGAAAACGTCCGAACCCGGACTAGCGATTCTGTCGAGCGCGCCGGAGGGACCGGATATCCCTTCCTCGATCCACACATCGGCGAGGAAGGCGACCGATTTAAGAAGCGGCGAGGAAACATTGCCGACAAGAATGGCGCGCGCCGGTTTATAGCGCCCCGCCTTGATCGCCTGCGCGGCGAGGGTGAGGCTTGCAAGGCCATCGTCGGCGTCCTTGCCGATCGCGATGATCTCGCGCGCATAGTTCGCCGCCGCATCAATGTCGCCGCCCGCGAGATGATAGAAGAAAGCGTCGCGAAGGATCGGCACTTCCTGCGGCGCGTGTTCGCGCGCCTTCGCATAAGCCGCCGCCGCGTCATCAATCGAATTGCGCCGTTCGGCGAAACGCCCCGACAGAAAATCGCCAGCGAGATTGTTCTCCTGCGGCGCTGTCGTACATCCGCCAAGCGCGAGACCTGCGCCCGCAACGGCAATCAACACACTCTTCAGGCGCACGCGGCCTCCTTCAAGCCCTTGCGGGCGTTACATGTTCGGATAGTTCGGCCCGCCGCCGCCTTCGGGCGTCGTCCACACGATGTTCTGCGAGGGGTCCTTGATATCGCATGTCTTGCAGTGCACGCAGTTCTGCGCGTTGATCTGGAAGCGCGGATCGCCGTTGTCGTCAGTCAGCACTTCGTAAACTCCCGCCGGACAATAGCGCTGCGCAGGCTCATCATACTTAGGCAGGTTTACGCCGATCGGAATTGACGGGTCCTTAAGCTTCAGATGGCTCGGCTGGTCTTCCTCGTGATTTGTCGCGGAAAACGAGACATTCGTAAGACGGTCGAACGTTAAAATTCCGTCGGGTCTCGGGTAATCGATCTTCTTGTGCTTGGCGGCGGGCTCGGTCGCGGCGGCGTCCGTCTTCCCGTGCTTCAGCGTGCCGAAGAACGAAAAGCCCGGAATGATCGTGTTCGTCCACAGATCGACGCCCGCAAACGCGATCGCGCCGAGGCGCGTTCCAAATTTCGACCAGAGCGGTTTCGCGTTGCGCGCCTTGAAGAGTTCGCGGCGCACGGGCGAGCCCTGATAGGCTTCTTCATAAGCTTCGAGCACATCGCCCTCGCGGCCCGCGCCGATCGCGTCGAACGCGGCGTCCGCCGCCATCATGCCCGTCAGCATCGCATTGTGGTTGCCCTTGATGCGCGGCACGTTGACGAAGCCAGCCGAGCAACCGATGAGCGCGCCGCCGGGGAACGCAAGTTTCGGCACGGACTGGAAGCCGCCTTCCGTAATCGCGCGCGCGCCATAGGCGATGCGCTTGCCGCCTTCGAGCAGCTCGGCGACTTCCGGATGCGTCTTGAAGCGCTGAAACTCCCCATACGGATAAAGATAGGGGTTCTTGTAATTGAGATGGACGACGAAGCCGACCGCAACGGTGTTGTCGTTGAAGTGATAGATGAACGAGCCCCCGCCCGTCTGGTCGTCGAGCGGCCAGCCGAACGAATGCTGCACATGGCCGGGGCGTGATTTCTCGGGGCTGATCTCCCAGAGTTCTTTGAGGCCGATGCCGAATTTTTGCGGATCGCGCCCGTCGCTGAGGCCATATTTATCAATCAGAATTTTCGCGAGCGAACCGCGCACGCCCTCGGCGATGAGAATGTATTTGCCGCATAGCTCCATGCCCGGCTCGTAGCCGCTCGTCGGCTCACCATCCTTACCGATGCCCATCTCGCCGACGATGACGCCGCGCACCGAACCATCGTCGCGATAGAGGAGCTTCGAAGCGGCCATGCCCGGATAGATCTCGACACCCATCTCCTCGGCCTGCGAGGCGAGCCAGCGGCAGACATTGCCCATCGAGACGATGTAATTGCCGTGGTTCTGCACGGCCGGCGGCATCGCGAAAACCGGAAGCGGCAGCGAGCCTGACGGCCCGAGAATTTTGAAAGCTTCGGAAGTCACCGGCGTGTCGATCGGCGCGCCTTTCTCCTTCCAGTCCGGAATGAGCGCGTTGATGCCGCTCGGGTCGAGCACAGCGCCGGAAAGGATATGCGCGCCGACTTCCGAACCTTTTTCCACAACCACGACATTGATGTCGCCGCCCGCCTCGGCCGCGCGCTGCTTCAGCCGGATGGCGGCGGATAGCCCGGCAGGCCCCGCGCCGACGATGACGACGTCGAATTCCATCGACTCGCGTTCGACTCCGGTGTCAGGGGCATCGACCATCTCGTGGATCCTCTTTTCTTCTTTGCGCGGCTTCATGGCCGGTTACCGCGTGTTTGGCAAAATTTGGCCGCCAAGGCTATGCGGCCGTGTAGTTTTCGGGCGCGGCGCCCACGCTGTAATTTGACGGGAGGCCGCACGATGTGCTGCCTTGCGCGCCGATGAACGAACTCCCCCGCCATGAAGCCGCCCGGGCGCTCCTGCACTGGTATGCGGAAATGGGCGTCGACGAAGCCGTCGGCGCGGCCCCGGCGGACTGGTTCGCGCTTTCCGCCGCGACCGGCCAGACGAGCCAGCTCCAGCGCCCCGCGGCGCGGCCGGCGGCCAAGCCAGCCCCGAGCGAACCGCGCCCGGCGGCGGTCTTCACGGCAGGCTCCGGCCCCCTTCCGGCCGACGAAGCCGTCATCCTCGCCCAGCGGGCAGCCACCGCGGCGGCCGATTTCGAGGCGCTCGCAGCCGCCGTCGCCGCCTTCGAGCACTGCCCCCTCAAGGCGGGCGCCCGCTCCACGGTCTTTGCGGACGGGGTTCCGGGCTCGGACCTCCTCGTCATCGGCGAGGCGCCGGGACGGGACGAGGACCTCATCGGACGGCCATTCGTGGGACGGGCCGGCCAGCTCCTCGACCGGATGCTCGCCGCCATCGGCCGCTCCCGGGAGACGAACACCCTCATCTCGAACGTCATCTTCTGGCGCCCGCCCGGCAACCGCACGCCGACGCAGGTCGAGATCGCCATCTGCAAACCATTCGTCGAGCGGCTGATCGAACTCACCGCACCGAAGGCCGTACTTCTCGCTGGCGGCGCGCCGATGGGCGCGCTTTTGGGGTTAACGGGCATCATGCGCGCGCGGGGGACGTGGCGCGACATTGAGACCCAGAGCGGATACCGTGTTCCCGCTCTGCCGATGTTCCATCCGGCATTCCTCTTGCGACAACCGTCCGAAAAGCGTCTCGCATGGAGCGATCTCCTTGCGCTCGAGAAGAGGTTAATAGGTAGTTAACCAAACTATTTATTTAGCGTTAGGAAATCCTCCCGTGCGAGGATAGGCATGGGAAATCGGCCGAAAGCGAGTTTTGAACGCGGTGCGGCCTGGCGTTTGATTTGGGTGAGGAGCGTTGATGCGCGAACTGTTGGCGAGTCTTTCCCTTTCCGCTTTGATGGCGGCGAGCGCCGTTTGCGGCGCTTTTGCAGCAGACACGGCGACGGCGCCGGCCCCGACAGAGGCCGCGCAACCGGAAGCCGCATCGCTCCGTGTACTGAACGATGAAGACGCTGCGCGCTATCGCGAAATCTTCGCGCTGCAGGAAGACGGGAACTGGCAGGCCGCCGACAAACTCATCGGCGCTCTCAGCGACGACACGCTGATGGGCTATGTGCTCTTCCAGCGCTACATGCACCCGACGAAATACCGCTCTTCCTATGACGAACTGAAGCGCTGGATGGCCTATTACGCCGACCTGCCGCAGGCGAGCGACGTCTATTCCCTCGCGCTGAAGCGCCGGCCGAAAAACTCCTCTCCGCCCGTTCGCCCGACCCCGCGCAAATGGCGCAACGGCGTTGAGGAATACGAGATCCACCCTGAGCTCGAAGCCGACTATGCGACGACGAGCAAGCCGCGCCTTTCGCAGATCGAAGGCCGCGTGCGCTATCTCTGCAAGAAAGAGCAGGCGACGGCGGCGCTGAAGGAGATCGACCAGCACCTTGCGCGCCGCGTGATCACCGAGCGCCAGTATGACCGCATGCGGTCGTGGATTTCGGCGAGCCTTTATTACCAGGGCTATGTCGAAACGGCCGAGCGCGTCGCCGACGAAGCCGCCGCGCGTAATGGCGATGTCGCCGTGCTCGCCCACTGGATCGGCGGACTTGTCGATTTCCGCAAAGGCGACATGGGCGCCGCGCACGATCACTTCGCGGCGATGGCGGCCAATCCGCATCAGGAAGATTCGCTTCGCTCGGCTGGCGCCTTCTGGGCCGCGCGCACGGCGCTCGCCGACGGCCACGTTTCCGACATCACGCCCAATCTCGAAATCGCGGCGAATTATCCGTTCACGTTCTATGGCCAGCTCGCTCTCGCCCAGCTTGGCCGCGACTATGATTACAACTGGACGCCGCCGACATTGACGCCGACGGCGTTCGCGCGCCTCGTCGAAACGCAGCCGCGCGTCAAACGCGCCGTCGCGCTCGCCGAAGCCGGTCAGGAAAGCGACGCCGACCTCGAACTGCGCTGGGTCAACGGTTCGATCGAGGAGAAAGACCTCGTCGATCTTCTGGCCGTCGCCGCCGCGCTCGAACTTCCCGCGGCGGAAATCGACATCGCGCTTTCGGGCACGGACAAGCGCCTTGAAGCGGGCCTCTTCCCCGTTCCCTCCTATGCGCCCGAAGGCGGCTTCACGGCGGACCGCGCGCTTCTCTACGCGTTGATGCGCCAGGAATCGAAATTCAAGGTCGAGGCGACGAGCCGCGTCGGCGCGCGCGGCCTGATGCAGCTCATGCCCAAGACGGCGAGCTTCATGGCGAAAGACAGAAGCCTTGCGCGCGCAAGCGGCCGCGACAGACTTTATGATCCCGCCTACAACATCTCGCTCGGCCAGACTTACGTGAACCACCTTATCTCGACAGCGGCGAACGGCGATCTCTTCGACATGGCCGTCGCTTACAATGGCGGGCCCGGCAATTTGCGCCGCTGGAAGCGCGATATGGATATCGCCGATCCGCTGCTCTTCATCGAAAGCATTCCGAACCCGGAAAGCCGCGACTTCGTCGAGAAAGTGCTGACCAATGTGTGGGTCTATCGCGCCCGCCTCGGCCAGCCGGCGCCGAGCCGCGACAAGGTCGCGGCGGGCGAGCTGCCGCTTTACGAAGCGCTCGACCAGCTCGCGGGAGAAGACGACAAGCTCGCCGAGAAATAGGCGCGGCGCGCTTCCGGAAAATGTTTCACGTGAAACATGGCGCTCGCTGCGGCCCAGCGCGAATGCGGGTTTCAGCGGGAAAAGGCGCCTTTTGGCGCTGAAGGAAGCGCCGGTTTGAACCCTCCCTAACCCTCCCTTTTCAAGGGAGGGAATCCCGCCGGACGCCCGCATGCGCTTTCCCCTCCCTTGAAAAGGGAGGGCTCGAGGCCACGGTTTTGCGAAAGCAAAATCGGACTTGGCCGAAAGGGAGGGTTCCCTTCCTGCTCTCAACCCGCCACACATCGAAAACTCCACTAAAGCTGCGCGGACAACTATTCTACGCTTGCCGCGACGCCCGGGGATAAACTGTGGGATAAGTTTCCTCACAACCTCCGCAAAGGCGCGCCGACAAAGGCGTTGCGGCTGATCGCCTTATTGGGGTGCAACTGGCGCGGGCGCGAAATTAACCGCGCCATTGAGACAAAGAGGAGAATCGTCCGTGGACGCATTTTCGAAACCCGCCGAGGGCGGGTGCCTGTGCGGCGCCATTCGATATCGCGTCGAGGGACAAATCGCGGAGTCCGGCTATTGCCACTGCCGCACCTGCCAGAAGCAGTCCGGCGCGCCGGTCGTCGCCTGGTTCGCGCTGCCGCGGGAGCATTTCGCCTACACGAAGGGCGCGCCGAAGACCTTCCGTGCATCAGCACGCGCAGGGCGTGAGTTTTGCGGAAATTGCGGAACCTATCTCGTCTTCCGCGAAGACAATCCGGATGAGACGATCAGCGTCAACACGGCGACGCTCGACGATCCCTCGCTCTCGCCGCCGACATTCCACATTTATTGCGAGAGCCGCATCGGCTGGTTCGACACGGCGGACACGCATCCGCGCTTTGCGCGCGGACGCAGCTAGAGCGCGTTTGCGAAAATGCGCTCTAGTTACCCGCGACGTTCATCACCTGCATGATCGCCGGGCCCATGATGACCGCGAAGAGAACCGGCATGAAGAAGCCGATCATCGGCACGGTGAGCTTCGGCGGCAACGCGGCGGCCTTGCGCTCTGCTTCCTGCATGCGCAGGTCGCGGTTTTCCTGCGCCATGACGCGCAAGCTCTGGCCGAGGGGCGTACCGTATTTCTCCGACTGCACGAGCGCGGTCGTCACGCCTTTGACGCCGTCGAGACCGGTGCGTTCGGCGAGATTGATATAGGCGGATTTGCGTTCCTGCAGATAGGAAAGCTCCGCCGTCGTCAGGCCGAGTTCTTCAGCGAGTTCGGGGCAGTTCGCGCCGACTTCCTCGCTCACTTTCTGAAGCGCGGCTTCGATCGACATGCCCGATTCAACGCAGATGAGCAGCAGGTCGAGCGCATCCGGCCAGGCGAGCTGGATCTTCTGCTGGCGCTTCTTGGTGACGTTCGTCACGTAAAGCGACGGAATGTAGAAGCCCGAGAGGAAGCCGAACAGGACGGCGATGAGGCGCCCGAAGCTGTCGAGTTCGATCGCTTCGAGAACATAGACATAAACGCCGACGAAAATCGCCATCACGAACGGCATGCCGAGGCGCGCCGCCATAAAGATGAAGACCGGGCGCGGGCCGCGGAAGCCGCCCATGATGAGTTTCTTGCGCGCTTCGGCCGCGTCGAAGACTTCGAAGAGTTTCAGGTTTTCGACGATCTGCTTGAGGGCGCCGGACGCCGTGTTCGCGCGCAGGCGCGCCGTACCGCGCTTGTTGAATGAGTCGCGCTGCTGCTGGCGCAGCCTTTCGCGGTGCTCGCTGACGGATTTCATCCGCTCCTTGAGCTTGTCCTGCACGAGGAAAGGCTCAAGCACGGTGTAAATCGCCCCGACCGCGGCGAGCGAAACAAGCAGCGCAATCTGGAACTGACGATCTGTCGCGAGCGAAATAATATCCATCGCCGTTACACCTTGATCTGGACCATCTTGCTCATCACGAAGACGCCCATCGACATCCAGAGGCCGGCGGCGATGAGGAGGAAGTTGCCTTCCTTCGTCGTAAAGAGCGGATTGAGATAATCAGGCGAGGAGAGCTTCACCGCCCCCATCACGAGGAAAGGCAACGCGCCGATAATCATCGCCGAGGCTTTGGCTTCGGACGACAGCGCCTTGATCTTCGCGTGCATCAGCTTGCGCCCGCGCAGAACGTTCGCAAGGTTGCCGAGCGCTTCGGCGAGGTTGCCGCCCGTGCGCTGCTGGATGAGCAGCACGATCGAGAAGAACTTGACCTCGTCGAGCGGCATGCGCTCCTGCATGCGGCCGAGGGCCTGCTCGAGCGAAAGGCCGATTTTCGTGCCTTCCGCGAGAACGTGGAACTCGTCGCAGACCGGCGCCGGAGATTCGCTCGCGATAATCTTGATACATTCGTTGACCGGCAGACCGGATTTGACGCCGCGCACGATGACGTCGATCGCGTTCGAAAATTCGTCCGCGAACTTTTTCTGACGGCGGTTGCGCGCGAAGTTGACATACCAGTTCGGCAGGCCGAGGCCGCCGACCAGCGCGAGAAGCCCCGTCACCCAGAGTTTCTGGCCGGAAATAAAACCGATCGCCGTGAGGAAGACCGCGCAGATGAGCGAGCCGATATAGAACTGGCGCGGCGTGAATTCGAGGCCGGCCTGTTCGATGCGCTGCTCAAGCGAGACGCGCTTCTTCTTCTTGAGCTCTTTGCTCTGGTCTTCGATTTTCGACAGCGCGTCGGAAAGCTTGCGCCGGCGGTCGCGGTTCGAGGCCTGCTCCTGCGCGGAGCCGACGGCGCGCCGCGCGCCCTTGGAGCCTTCGAGCGCCTGCACGCGCTTCTTGGCCTTGTCTTTCTCCGTCGGCGCAAAGGCGACAAAGCCGACCGCGCCGACGCAGACGAGGCCCAGAACCCCGACGATGATGAGCTGCTGATCCATCGAGCCCGCCTATTCCGAGGCGGCGTCGAGCGCCGCCGCAAGTTCGGCTTCCCTGCCGTAATATTTCGCGCGGTCCCAGAAGGCGGGACGCGCAATACCCGTCGCCCGGTGCTTGCCGATGATGCGCCCGTGCTCATCCTCGCCGTCGATCTCGAAGACGATGAGATCCTGCGTGATGATGGTGTCGCCCTCGGTGCCGAGCACTTCGGTGATGTGCGTGATGCGGCGCGAACCGTCGCGAAGGCGCGCGGCCTGAATGACGATGTCGATCGAGCCGACGATCATTTCACGGATCGTTTTCGAAGGCAGGTTGTAGCCGCCCATGGTGATCATCGATTCCACACGCTGCAGACCTTCGCGCGGGCTGTTGGCGTGGAGCGTTCCCATCGAGCCGTCGTGGCCGGTGTTCATCGCCTGCAGAAGGTCGAAGGCTTCAGGGCCCCTGACCTCGCCGACGATGATGCGTTCAGGACGCATCCGCAGACAGTTCTTGACGAGGTCGCGCATCGTCACTTCGCCCTGGCCTTCAAGGTTCGGCGGGCGCGTTTCGAGTCGCACGACGTGAGGCTGCTGCAGCTGAAGTTCGGCCGCGTCCTCGCAGGTGATGACGCGTTCATCGTGCTCGATGAAACCGGTCATACAGTTGAGGAGCGTCGTCTTGCCCGAACCCGTACCGCCAGAGATCAGCGTGTTGATGCGGCTCGCCCCGATGATTTCGAGCACTTTCGCGCCCTCAGGCGAGATGGACCCGAAATTGATCAGGTCCTGCATCCGCAGCTTGTCTTTTTTGAACTTACGAATGGTGAGCGCGGCGCCGTCGATCGCAAGCGGCGGCGCGATGACGTTGACGCGCGAACCGTCCGGCAAGCGCGCGTCGCAGATCGGCGAGGCTTCGTCGACGCGGCGGCCGACCTGGCTCACGATCCGCTGACAGATGTTCATCAGCTGCGCATTGTCGCGGAAGCGCACATTGGTCAGCTGAATCTTGCCGCCGACTTCGATGAAGACGCGGGAAGAGCCGTTGACCATGATATCGGCGATGTCGTCGCGTGCGAGCAGCGGCTCGAGCGGGCCGTAGCCGAGAACGTCGTTGCAGATGTCCTGCAGCAGGGATTCCTGCTCGGCGATCGACATCTGGACGTTCTTGATCGAGATAATCTCGTTGACGATGTCGCGAATTTCTTCAGCAGCCGACTCCGTGTCGAGCTGGCCGAGCTGCGACAGATCGATGGTGTCGATCAGCGCATTGAAGATCATCGTCTTCGTCTTGAAATACTCGTCAGAGCGCCCGCCGACCTCGATCGGCTCCATGGCCTTGGCCGGCGCAGCGACGCGCGGCGGCACGGCCGCAGCGGCCTTTTGCGGCGCTTTTTGCGGCGCCGACTGCGCAGGTTTCGGCTGCGGCGCAGGGCTGGCCGGCTTTGCGGCTTTCGGCTTCTGCGCGGCTGATTCTGCCGGCTTTGGCGCCTCTGCTGTTCTGCGTCCGAACATTTGTTACTTCCGTTTCCTGGAGACTCTTACTTCCGGTTCTTGAAAAGGCTCGCGAGATCGAAGCGGGACTTGGCCGCCGTCGCCTCGGTGCGTCCAAGAACGCGGGCGGAAATATCGCGCAGGTTCTGCGCGGCTTTGGATTTCGCGCCGACTTCGAAGATCGGCGCAGCATTCGTCGCGGCCGCATGGAAGAGCTGCGGCTCCCAGTGAAACACGGCGGCGGGCTTGAGGCCCACATGCTCGTGATACTGGTCGGGCTGCACGGACGAGACCTTCGGATCGAACTTGTTGATCACGAGCACCGGCGCCGAGTCGTTCGGGCGCGCGCCCGAGATGATGTCGACGAGGTTTTTCGTGTTGCGGAACGAAGCAAGGTCAGGCGCGGCCGTGATGACGATTTCGTCCGCTGTCTGAAGAAGGCGGCGCGCCCAGCTCGTCCAGATATGCGGGACGTCGATGATGATTGTCGGCGCAGCGGCGCGCACGACGTCGATGACCGTCTCGAACGCCTGATCGTCGATCGAATAATCGCGATCGAGAAGATTCGGCGCCGTGAAGAGGCTCAGGCGATCGGTATGCTTTTGCAGCAGGCGATCGAGCAGCACGTCGTCGAGACGCTCCGGCGAGGAAAGCGCTTCGATAAGGCCCGAGGTCGGGTCCTGTTCGAAGTCGAGGCTCGCCGTGCCGAACGGCAGGTCGAGGTCGAGAATGATCGTGTCGGACTTGTGCTCTTCGGCCGTGCACCAGGCGACATTGTGCGCCATCGTCGACGACCCGACGCCGCCGCGCGCGCCGACGAAAGCGATCGTCTTGCCGATCGGCGGCGCCGACGGGTCGACGTAAAGCGTCGCAATCGTCTTGATGAGCTGCAGGGGCGAACGCGGACGAACGAGATATTCGCTGATGCCCTGGCGCATGAGTTCGCGATAGAGCGCGATGTCGTTGACGCGGCCGATGATGACGACCTTGGTCGACGGGTCGCACACTTCCGCAAGCTGGGCGAGTTGCGCGAAAAGCTGCGGGCCGCCCTCAGTCGTCTCGAGAATGATGAGGTTCGGCGTCGTCGCCGTGTGGAAATGGTCGATCGCTTTCGGCAGACCGCCCATGTGCATGGTGATGTGCGCCTTGGCGAGACGGCGGTCGACCGACGCCTGCTCAAGCAGCGCGGTCGTTTCCGGCGTTTCGCAGAACGCATGGATCGCAATGCGCGGAACCGGGCGGTAGTCGACTTCCTCTTCTTCGGCGGCGACGACTGCGCCGTATTCTTCATCGAATTCTTCAGGAAGGGATTCGCTCGCTTTCACGACGGCGCCTTGCGGCTGCGCCGTGAGCGGAGCTTCCTCTTCCGCCGGCTCCTCGTCCGTCAGCGGCTGGGCGGTGACGGCATGCGCGCCGAGAGTTTGCGCGGCCGCGGCGAAGTCTTCGCCAAGGCTGAAATCGTCCGCATCGCTCGCGGCCTCTTCCGTTTCCTCTTCGCCGAGAAGTCCAAGCTCTTCCTCGAGCAGCGCTTCTTCGTCGAAGTCTTCTTCGCCGAGCGCGGCGAGTTCTTCGTCCGAGAGCTCTTCATCGAGCCAGGCGTCATCTTCAGGCAGGTCCTCGAAGGAGTCGTCCTCTTCCTCGCCGAGCTGGGGCTTGGCGACGAGCGGGCCTCCGTCCGGACCAAGCCGCGCAGCGGACTTGGCGACGCCCTCGTCATCGTCCTCGTGGTCGATGGCGGGTTCAAGAGCCTTGTTCATGGTCTTCTCCTAAAGCCCTGCACGCAGCGAGAGCACTACTCGCGCGCTATTCAGCAATTTGCGACTTGATGTTGTTGTCAGTTTCGGAAACCGTCACAGCGCCTTCGCGATACGCCTGGACGCCGCGGATGCGCGCCGTCGAATCCGGCGGGGTCTCGTCAGCCGGCGCGATCAGATCATGCGGATCGGCGAGCATCGCGGCGATGTTGTTCTGAGTCGCGCAACCGAAGTTCGGCGTGTGCATGTTCGCATAATCGCGCGCCTTGACGCCCGCCCAGACGCCGCACGCGCTCGGCGTTGCGACATAGTGCGTGTACGAAACGATGAGCTTGGTGCCGCGATCGTCCGCGGCGCGATAGCTCGAGCCGGTGATGTCGGACCAGGCGACGCCGATCTCGTTGAGATATTTGCGCACGTCCGACGCGGTCTCCTGACCGTCGAAGTCATCGCTGGTGCCCGAAGGCGCGGTGACCGTGAGGGGCCCATGGCCGTTCGTCAGATAAGAGTCGGCGAAGGCGCGAAGGCGGGCCTTGTCGACCGAGGTGAGCTCTTTCGTCGACCGATCGAGATCGATCGTCAGCGTGACGGTCTGCGAGTCGACGGAGATCGGATGCTCTTCAGCGACGGTCATCGCCTGGTCGCGCCCGTTCCACGCGCCGGCGCAGCCGGCGGCGAGCGCCGCGATCGAAGCCATCAAGGAGAGTCTCAATGCTGTTCTGGTCATGGCGCGTGCTTTCTAATCGAGGATGAAACCAAGGGGCCCTTGCAGGGTTTTCTCCTGCGCGGCCGAGCCGGCGAGGCCGTAAGTCGCGATAACCTTGCCGAGAAGGATCGCCTGCAGGTCGGAGGCGGGCGCCATGCCGCGCGCCGGGTCCGTCAGCTCGCTCTCATGAGCGGCGTCGACGAGGTAAGGCGTCACGATGATGACGAGTTCCGTCTCGCTGTTCTGGAAGTCGCGGCTGCGGAAGAGCTGGCCGAGGATCGGCGCATCTTTCAGGCCCGGCACGCCCTCGACCGTCGAGCGCATGTCTTCCTGAAGAAGGCCGGCCATGACGAGGCTGCCGCCGGAAGGAAGTTCGACCGTCGTGTTGGCGCGGCGCACCGACAGGCCCGGAATGGTGAGGTTGCCAGTCGAGATAAGCTCGCCAGTCGTCGGGTCGATCGTGAAGGCGCCCGGCACGAGGAACGCGTTCTCGGACGTCACTTCGCTCACTTCCGTGTCGATCTTCAGGCTGATGCGGCCTTTGTCGAGCACGAGCGGGGTGAAGCCGAGGCCCACGCCGAACTGCTTGAATTCGATGGTGATGCCGTTGTCATCCTGACCGACCGGCACCGGGAATTCGCCGCCCGCGAGGAACTTCGCGGACTCGCCCGAAACGGCGGTGAGGTTCGGCTCGGCGAGGATGCGGATGACGCCGGTCGATTCAAGCGCCTCGAACGTCAGATTGAGTTCTTCAAGGTCGCCAATATTCGTCCGCGTGCCGCCTGCCGTGAGGCCGCCGGCCGCGCCGATCGCATTCGCCGAAGCGAATTGCAGCGCGGTCTTGTTGAGCTGGATCGTGCCGTCATGCGTGATGCCGAGTTGCTTGATGAGCTGGCGCTGCATCTCGACGATGCGCACTTTCAGCATGACCTGTTCTTTTTCGCGCGCGGCGATCATCGAGACGACCTTGGTCGGGTCGCCGATGAAACGGCCCGCGATGTCGGCGGCGTTCGCGGCTTGCACGCTTGTTTGCGCGGTGCCGCGAAGAACGACGTTGTCATTGACGGCCTCAGCGACGATGCGCGTATCCGGCATCAGGCGCGAGATGAGGCTCGTCAGCGCATCGACGTCGCGCTCGACCTGGATTTCGAGATTGAGGATCTGGCGCCCGTTCGCGTCGAAGAAGAAAGCGTTCGTCTGGCCGACCGAGAGGCCGAGCAGGTAAACGCGGCGCGGCGAGCGCACGACCGCGTCGACGACACTCGGCTGCGAGACCAGCACGTCGGAAGCAGCTTGCGGCAGTTCGACGATCGCCGCCTTGTTGAGCGGCAACACGATGCTTTTCGACACCTCGCTCGTCCCGCCAAGATCGATCGACGGCTGGCGCACGCCGCGCTGGGCGCTCGCCGGAGACGCCGCCGCAAAGGCGAGCATGACAACGGCGGCGATTCCTGCTGCGCGTCCCGCGAAGGCGGCGGCTTTGTTGAATGTGGGCGTCATTTTCATCCCCTGATCGCGCATGGTGTTAGGAGCGGCCGTAACGGATGACCGTCACGTCGGAAGATTTCTTGGTGTTGCTGTCGACTTCGCCTTCCGGCTGGAAGACGCTTCGGAGCGCAAGGCTGACCTCGCCGCCCTGACGCGCGTTGACGAAGGATTCCGCGTCTTGCGGCGAGAATTCGAGCGTAACGGTCGCGCTTGCGATGTTCGCGGCTTCCGGCGTTTCCTGATAGGTCGCGTCAACGGCGAGAACGCGGACGTTCTCGAAGATGGTGCGCGTGCGCGCCATGCCGCGGCGATCGCTTTCCGTAAACAGAACATCGACGCGGTCGCCCGGAAGAATGAAGCCGCCAGCCGCCGTCTCTGCCGACACGCGCTGCGTGATCGCGCGCATGCCAGGCGTCAGGATCGCGGCCATGAGGCCGGAAGAACCGACGCGAACGATTTTCGCTTCGATGATCGGCTCGCCTGCCACAATGAGCGTGCGCGCGACAGCGCCGTTGAGATCTTCCTGCGTGCTTTCGCCGGATTCGACGATATAGCTTTCCGAAAGCGCTTTCTCGGGCCAGGAGATCCATTTCGTCGCATCGACGCTGAGACGTTCGCCCCGCTGGATGTCATGATCTGCGATCAGCACGCGAACGGTCTTTTCCTGGGCAGGTTCGACGATTTGCACCGGCGAGCTGATGGGCCCCCGGTTCATCATCAGGAAGAAGGCGACAGCGCCGGCCACAAGCGCGCCGCCAAGAACTGCTATACGGGTGACGTTCATTTCGAACCTGCCTCGTTTTCTTTCGGAAGGCGCGTACTTAGCGCCCTGACCCATTGTGGGAAAAACTTCTCAAAACTCAGTTAACCGATCTTCTTAACCGCCGAACGCCAATTGAAATAAAGGCGTGTGCGGAAAACTGAGGAGACCGCCAGCGGCGATCGCGACAGCGTAAGGGATGTCTTTGGGCTTCTGATGGAGGCGCATGACCCACGGCGCCTGGGCGTAGATCGGCAGCGCCGGCGTCTTGCGGAAAAGCAGAAGCGCGGCGGCGAGAACGGCGCCCGAAAAGGCCATATTGACGAGGAAAAGCGGGGCTGCGGAGAGCCCGATCCACGGCGCGATCGCCGCGATGAGCTTGGCGTCGCCGCCGCCGAGAATCCGCATGGCGAAGAGGCCGAAACCGATTGTGAGCGCCGCGCCGGCGAGCAGCAGGCCTTCAAGCATCTCGCTTGCGCCCGCGCCAAAAGCCGCGCCTGCAGCGAAATACGCGCAGAAGAGCGTAATGGCGATCCAGTTAGGAATCTTGAATTCGTAAAGATCGTTCGCGGCCGCTATGATGAGCGCCGCCGGAAAAACAGAAAGCACGATGAGAGACGCCACGCCCGGTACTCCAGTCGCTGATCAAGCGAAGCTAGGCGAGCGGCGTTAATTGTCCGTTAGACATGCGCTGAAAATCAGAAAACAAAAAAAGGGAGGCGCAAACGGCCTCCCTTCTTTCTTCGGTTTCGAAGCAGCGCCGAACTTAGAGCGCGCTGTTGATTTCCGAGAACGTCGTCGACAGGTTCGTGCCGACGGCTTTAACCATCGCGATGATGGCGACGGCGATGAGCGCCGCGATCAGGCCGTATTCGATAGCCGTGGCGCCGTCTTCGTCTTTGAAAAACTTCGTGATCATTTTCGTCATGAGTCGACTCCTGCTTACCCTACTCGTTGCTTGCACCGTCGGAGCTTTGCGAGCCCCTGACATAACGCATTATGCGAGAGAACAATTAAGAGTTCCTGAAGATTGCAGGAATATCCAAATTTTATTCGTTTACGGAGTTATGGTAAATGGAATGTTAAATCAGCGAGCAAGCGCGTTGAGCTGCGAAATATCATCGATGATGAGGCCGGGATAGTCGCGGCGCGCGACGCCTTCCTGAATGAGATGCGCGATCGCGCTAGCGGCGGCCGCCTCATCGGCATCAGCCTTTTCAGCAAGCTCGCGATGTTTCGGCATGCGCGCGACGCGCCACGCGCCCGTTACGGCGTCGCGTTCGACAAACTCAAGGAGCGCTGCAAAAACGCGCCGTTCCGGCGAAAGGTCTTCCGGCGAAAGCTGCGAGCGTTCCATGACAAGCGCGCGCGCGAAATATTGAGCGAGAGCGCGCGTCAGCGCCGGGCGGCGCTGGAAAAGCTCCCGAAAGGCCTCCGCATCCAGCGTGACCACATCGGCTTCTTCTTCGGCGGTCAGCGTCAGAAGCTCCGCTTGCGGATACTCCCCGCCCACCACAGCCTCAGCAAGGCCGAAGAACGCGTTGGCGCCGAACTCTTCGATGTGCATCGCGCCGGTCGACGGATTGGCGAAGGCGGCCTTAACGCGGCCGCGCCAGACAAACAGAAACTCGCCGCCATCGAACTGGCCCGGCGAGAAAATCGTCTCGCCCGCTCCGTAATGACGATGCTCTCCGATCTGGCAGATGGACTTGATGGCGGGCGCCGGCAGGCCGGCGAAAGGAACCACTGATGCGAGCGCGGACGAAAAGTCGCTCTTCGCTTCTTCGCTGGCGATTAGCTGCGTTGCGGACATATCAGGTCTCTCTTTGTGCGGCATTTATGCGCGCACGAGCTTAAGGCGGGGTAAAAGTGAAAATTGTTTCTTCGTAATTCAGCGCGAAAGCTTGAGCGACGTCGTTAAGCCTTCATTGACCGCTCGAGACTATGGTCGTTTCAAAGTGAACGGGAATTGTCTCATGCGCACCATTTTCGCCGCCGCCATCCTTTCTGTCGTCGCCAGCCAGGCGAGCGCCGGGCAAGTCTGGCTCACCATGGACCAGGTTCGCCCCTATGAGCTGCAAAAGCCGGCCGGCCAGATCATCGTCGGCAATCCGGCGATCGCCGACGTGACGGTTCAGGACAAGGAGCGCGTCTTCCTCTTCGGCAAGGCGCCAGGCATGACGAACATCTATATCTTCGACGACGAAGGCCAGTTCGTCGATAACCTTCTCATCCGCGTGCGCGCGACGACGCAGGACATGCTCGTCATGCATCGCGGCGCGGAGCGCACGACCTATACCTGCACAACGAACTGCGAGCCGACGATGACGGTCGGCGATGACACGCAGACTTTCACGGAGCTGAACCAGCAGGTGTCGACGAAAGTGCAGCAAGCCCTTCAGGCGACGCCGCAGTAAGCCGGACAAGTTTTATCGCGTAAGCGAGCGGGCCCCTTTGAAAGGGGCCCGTTTTCGTTATGGGGATTTTTCTGCGTCGTCTTCGAGCGATGCTTCAAAATTGTAGATGCGCGGGCGCTCTTGCGGGCGCAGATGCGTGCGGCACCAGCTGTCGATATCGCGCGCCGTAAGTTCGGAAGGCGCGATTTCCGGATTGAGCTTGATGCGCGCGACAAGACGCGCGACGCCGCCAGCGTGACGCGCAACGCGGATTTTGCAGTCTTCGACGGCGCGGTGTCCACGGATTGTCGCGGCGATGCGGCTCGGGAATACGTTGACCGCGCCGATCTGCACGGCGCCGTCGCGCCTTCCTGCAAGCTTGAAGCTGCGCTCGCCGGTCCATTCGAGGATATCCATCGGCTCAGCGATGCGCTCGGCTCCATCGGGCGCAAGCCGGACGAGATTGTCGCCGTCGCGCCGCCAGTGATCGAAGAGCGTGAACGCCTCGCTCGGCGAGTCGCGCCAGGCGATAAGCCCCGTCTCCGTCGAGCCGTAGAGTTCGCGCAGCGCGCCGAAACCCGCCTTGCGCAAATCCGAGACAAGCTCGGGCGTCATCGTCTCGCCGAAGAACACGCCCATCGCATTGTCGGGCGCCTTGAGGCCTTCGTTGATGAGATAGCGCCACAATGTTGGCGTCGCGACCAGCACGTCGCCGAAGGAAAGCGTGCGCTCAAGTTCTTCCGGCGACATGCGCCGAGCATCGACTGACGGGATGAGCTGGAGGTTGGGCGTCAGGATCGTCACCGCAAAACCGAGAAAGCTGTGCGGCGCGATGAGAGAGATCATGCGGCGCCGGCCGTAAAGGAGGTTCGCAGCAGCGGCGGCGTCCTTGAAGACGGCGTCCGCCGGATGCAGCACGGCCTCCGTGTCGGCGTCGCGGCCCGCCGGGGTAAAGCGGAAAGCGGTGAGCGAACCTGTGATCGAACCGGCCGCGACATGCGCCCAGTCGGCGATGCGCGAGGCCGGGGCGCCGTCAAAACGCTCCGGCGGAAAGTCGAAAAACTGCGCGATGCGCCGCCGGCAGGCAGCTTCTTCTTCTTCGCTGAGCCCGAGCCCGCCGGCGCCAAGCTCCGTCTCGCCGGACCATGAGGCGAGCGTGAGGAAGTCCGTATGCCGCTTGAAACGCCAGCTCAGCTCTTCCGCGACGACGCCGCCGATGACCCTTGAGATTTCGGTTTCATCTATCTCGAACGCTTTCACCGGTCAGCCTCGTCGCCCGCCATCTCAATTTCGCGCTGCAGGCGCTCTTGATACCATGTTTGCAGGCGCTGCAAGACGGGGCTTTGCAACGGCGCGGAAAGATGAGCCGCGACGACGCCTTTAAGGCTGTTCGTGATGAAGAGCGCGCAGCGCTGCAACGCCTCGGGCGCGAGCGCGCTTTCGCTGATTGCAACGCCATGATCGCCCGACAGAAGCAGAGCGCGCACGACGCCGGGGAGCGCGCCCTCTTCAAGCGGCGGCGTGATGACAGCGCCGCTTTCGTCGATGGCGAAAAGATTGGCGGCGGCGGCGCCCGCGACGCGGCCATGTTCGTTGAGCATGACGGCCTCGCCCGCCCCGGCGCTCACAGCTTCGTTGAAGGCAAGAATGTTGTCGGCATAGCCGCCGATCGCCTTGAAGCGCGCCGTCGCCGCGCCTGAAAAGCGGCGCCGCTGCGTCAGGTGCAATTTAATTGAAGCGGTTTGTTGCGGCGGAAAAGGCGAGAGCGTGACGAGAAGCGTCGGCGAAGCTTCCTCCGCTGACGGAAAGGCAAGCCCCCGCCTGCCGCTTCCGCGCGTCACCGTGATGCGCGCGCTCGCCTTTTCCTGAAGATCATTCTCTGCGGCGAGCCTGCTGATAACATCGCCAAGCAAGGCGAGCGCGGCGTGCGCGGCGTGCGCGGGAATTTGCAGAACGCCGAGCCCGAACCGAAGGCGCGCGAGATGTTCGGCGAGAAACGCCGGCCTTCCCTTCTCGACATAGAGCGTCTCAAAAGCGCCGTCGCCGAGAAGGAAGCCGCGATCGCCCGCATCGATCGCCGCGCGGCTGTCGCGAATTTCGTCGTTCAGCCAGACCTTCATGCCGCGCGCGCCTTTTCGACTTGCCCGAGGAAATTCGCGATCATCGCGCGGCCATGCGGCGACAACAACGACTCCGGGTGAAACTGCACGCCGGCCCACGACGCCGTTTCATGACGCACGCCCATCAACTCGCCTTCCTCGCTCCACGCATTGGCGATGAGCGGGCCGCTCGGCGGCAGTTCAGAAATCAGCGAATGATAGCGCCCGGCTTCAAGCGGCGATGGAAGCCCGCGAAAAACGCCCGTTCCGTCATGACGCACGAGGCTCGCCTCGCCATGCAGCGGTCTTTTGGCGCGCAGCGTTTTTCCGCCGAAGGCTTCGGCCAGGCACTGATGGCCAAGGCAAACGCCGAGAAGCGGCGTCGATTGCGGCAGGAGATCGAGAAGGGCGAGCGAAACGCCCGCATCCGCCGGCGCTTTCGGGCCCGGTGAAAGAATGACGCCCTCCGGCGCCATCCGCACAAGCTCGCGCGCGTTCGCTGCGTCATTGCGGATGACCGCAACGTCAGCCCCCGCCTCGCGCACATAGCGTGCGAGATTGTGAACGAAGGAGTCGTAATTATCGATGATGAGGATCATGAGGCGCGCGCCTCATCAATCGACAGGGCGCGCATCGCGCCTTTCGCCTTCACAAGCGTTTCAAGATATTCCGCCTGCGGATCGGACCTTAGCGTAACGCCGCCGCCTGCGGGGAATGTCGCGCAAAGCCGTCCCGTCTTTTCTTCGACAATCGTCGTGCGGATCGCGACAGCGAAATCGGCGAGCCCCCGGTCATCGATATAGCCGATCGCGCCGCAATAGGGCCCGCGCCCGACGCCTTCCGCCGTAGCGATCGTTTTCATCGCCTCGATCTTCGGCGCGCCGGTGATGGAGCCGCAGGGAAACAGGGTTTCGAGCGCCTCCACCGCGCCGATCCCGTCGCGCAGCACGCCGCTGATGCGCGAGACGAGATGATGCACATGGGCGTGGCTCTCCAGCGCGCAGATCGCCTCCTCGCGGATCGAACCGTCGCGGCAGATGCGCGAGAGATCGTTGCGCGTCAGATCCGCAATCATGATGTTTTCCGCGCGCTCTTTCGGGTCGGCGAGGAGTTCGGCGGCGAGCGCCATATCGCGCGCATGATCGCCCCCGCGCGGGCGCGTTCCTTTGATGGGTTCGGCGACGATGCGCCCGGCGCCCTCTATCCGGAAAAACCGCTCCGGCGAATTCGACAGAACGGCGCCCTCTTTATACGGAAGAAACGCCGCAAACGGCGCAGCTTCCGCCGCGATCACCCGGAAGAGATCGAAGGCGCGCGCGGGACCTTCGCTCATCGCTCGAAAATGCTGCGCGACATTCGCCTGAAAGAGAACGCCGTCACGGATGAGCTCGACGACATTGGCGACCATGGCGCGATAGTCGTCCGCCGTGAAGTTCGAGGTGAAGCCTGTAAAGATCGGCGCCGCGCGCAGCGGCGCTTCGCGCCCCAGCGTCTCTTCAAGGCGCGCCGCCGCCGCGCTATCGCGCGAGGCGATGAAGGCGCGCTTCTCGCGATTGTCGAATAGCGCAGCCGCATCATAGGCGGCGAACGCCATGTCTGGCAGCGCGAAAGGCGATGCAGGCCCTTTCGCCGAAGGCTCAAGGAGCCCGCCCATCTCATAACCGGCGAAACCGATGAGCCCCGTCAGGAACGGCGCATCAGGCGCAGCGTCTGGAGAGAGCGCGCGCGAAGCGGCGAGCTCGCGCAGAGCGTCGAAGGGAGAAGCGGCGACGCGCGAACCGTCGACGAAGGTTTGTCCTCCTCGCGCCTCAAGCATCGCGGCGGGCGCGCCCGCGAGCACCGACCACCGCGCATCGCCTCCGCCCGAATGGAGGAGCGCCGCGAAAGGGCTTTCAGCCAGCGGCGCAAACGCATCCAGCGGCGAGCGCCAGTCGATCTCACGCCATGAAAAGTCGCCTCGTCTCATGCCGGGCCTGATAGCACCCGCGAGGCGATAGCGCGAGCGGGCGCGCTGGCGCGCGCTCGCAAATCGCCCTAGCGGTTCAGAAAGACTGCGGAGCGGGAAAGATGGCGGCGAGCGAGACGGCGGACGGGCCGCGCGGCGGCGGACAGGCGCAGGCCTTTTACGGGCTCGCCCTCGCCGTGCTGATCGGCTTCGTCGCCTATATCGGGCGCGGCGTCATCATTCCCTTCGTCGTCGCGGGTTTCCTCTGTTTTCTCATCTACACGCTGAAGGAAACGATCAAGCGCGGCCCGCTTGTCGGGCGCTTCCTGCCGAACTGGCTTTGTTATCTCTTCGCCTTCGCCGCAATCGGCTCCGGCTTCATCGTCATCGTCGACATCGTGCGCGAAAATGCCGAGACGCTCGTCGAGAAAGCACCGCTCTACGAGACGCGCCTCAGAGACATCTCTCAGGAAGCGCTGCATTTCGTCGAAGGCCTGAATATTCTGCCTGCGGATTTCCTCTCCGGCGTCGAGGAGTTGCGGCGCACCGGCCTCAGCATGATCCGGCCGATCCTTGCTGACATCGGCTCCACATTGAGCGCGCTTACCGCCAATGTCGTCACCGTCTTCCTCTACACGACGTTCATGCTGCTCGAACGCGGGCGCATCTTCCTGAAGATCGACCTCCTGAGCGAAGATACGAGCCAGCGCCGCGCCGTGAATGAGATCATCGGCGATATCGGAACGATGGTGCGCGAATACATCACCGTCAAAACCGTTTCGAACCTTGTCACGGCGACGGCGAGCTATGCGATCATGCGCCTTATCGGCGTCGAGTTTGCAGGCTTTTTCGCGCTGCTCATCTTCCTCTTCAATTTCATCCCGATCGTCGGCGCGATCAGCGCGATTTCCGCGCCCGTTCTGCTCGCGCTCGTCCAGCCGGATGGCGGCGGCGTGCAAATGTCGCTGCTGACGCTCGCGCTGCTCGTCGGCGTCGAGCAGACGATGAGTTCCGGGATCGAGCCGCGCCTCATCGGCAAGAGCCTCAATCTGAGCCCGCTCGTCATCCTCGTCTCATTGGGCGTTTGGGGAACGCTCTGGGGGTTCGCAGGCGCGCTCCTCGCCGTGCCGGTGACGGTTACGCTGATGATCATCCTGACGCAGTTTCCGTCAACGCGACCGATCGCAGTTCTATTGTCCGATAGCGGACAAATCGCCGGCATCAAGCATCCGCGCTGATCAGGCGGTCTCTATTTCGCTCAGCGTTTCTTTCAGAACGGCGGCGACAGCCTCCGCCTCCTCCCGCCGGCCTGAACCGCGCCGCCAGGCGATGCCGATGCGCCGCGACGGCGCAGGGCTCTCGAATGGCGACACCTTGAGGCCTGTAGTCTCTGCAAGCCCGGATTTCACCGCCATCGCCGGCAACAGCGTCGCTCCAAGGCCTGAGCGAACCATTTGCGTCAACGTGAAGAGGCTCGTCGCGCCATAGGCCGCCGCATCAGACCGGCGCAGCTTGCACGCTTCGATCGCGTGATCGCGCAGGCAATGGCCGTCTTCGAGAAGGAGAAGATTGACGTTCTCAAGGTCATCGACCTTGAGCGACTTCTTCGCCGCGAGCGGATGGCCGGGCGCAGCAGCAAACCAGAACGGGTCCTCGCCGATATCGATCACCTCAGCGCCCGGGAGATCGTAGGGGAAGGCGAGCACCACCGCGTCGAGCAGTCCCGCCGAAAGGCGCTCGGCGAGATTGGCCGTCAGGTCTTCGCGCAGGAAGAGTTTGAGGTTGGGATAGGCGGCCTTCAGGCGCTCTGCGACGCGCGGGAGGAGGAAAGGCGCGATCGTCGGAATGACGCCGAGATGGAATTCACCTTCGAGCGGTCGATGGGCGGCGGCGGCGCGCGCAAGATCTTCCGCCATGGCGAGGATTGGCGCGGCGCGGCGCGCGACTTCCTCCCCCGTCGGGGTCAGCGCGAAGGCGCGCGTCGAGCGGTCGACGAGCTGGCAGTCGAGCGCCGTCTCAAGCTCCTTGATCGCAGAGGATAATGTCGATTGCGAAACGAGGCAGTCGTCGGCCGCCTTGGAGAAAGAATGACGCCGGACGAGCGCGAGGAAGAACTGAAGCTGGCGCAAGGTCGGAAGGACGAGCATGACACCCCTCGCCGCCACAAAGGCAGCCTATCGACTAATTCGATGAGATTATTAGCTATTATCTATTTGATAAATTTTCAAGCAGGTTTAAGTACCCGTGTGCGGCCGGAGAGGGCCGCGCCAGTTCGCATGTTCATAACCCGCTACAGGCAAGGAGATCTCAATGCTCGGCGTAGGCGACAAGCTTCCCGATTTTACCGTCACCGGCGTGAAGCCCGGCTTCAACAGCCATGAAGAAGGAGGCAAGTCGGCCTTCGAAGCGATCACCCAGGACAGCTTCCCGGGCAAATGGAAGGTCATCTATTTCTATCCGAAGGATTTCACCTTCGTGTGCCCGACCGAGATCGCCGAGTTCGGCCGCCTTGCAAAAGAATTCGAAGACCGCGACGCGGTCGTGATGGGCGGCTCGTCCGATAACGAGTTCTGCAAACTCGCCTGGCGCCGCGACCATCCGGATCTCAAGAGCCACCCGGCCTGGCAATTCGCCGACACGACGGGCGCGCTCATCGACGGCCTTGGCATCCGCGCGCCGGAAGGCGTTGCGCTGCGCGCGACCTTCGTGGTCGACCCGCACAACGTGATCCAGCATGTCTACGTCAACAATCTGAGCGTCGGCCGCAACCCGCAGGACACGCTGCGCGTTCTCGATGCTCTGCAGACGGACGAACTCTGTCCGTGTAATCGTCCGGTCGGCGGCGAAACGCTCTAAGATCGGGCGCCGGCGCGACGCCGCTCTCTCCCCCAGGCGTCGCGCCGACCCACCTCGTTCAACATCTCACGTGATTAATCGCTGCGCGCCGAAAATCCGGGCGCGCTGAAGAAGGAGTTCGCCCCATGAGTCTCGACGCCCTGCGCGACGCCATCCCTGATTACGCCAAGGATATCCGCCTCAATCTCGGCACGCTCGCTTCGGAAACCTCGCTGAGCGACCAGCAGAAATATGGAACGTTCCTCGCGAGCGCGCTTGCGACCGGCGAGCCGACGGTGATCCGCGCCATCGCCGCCTGGACCGAAGACAAGCTTTCGCCGGAAGCAGCGACCGCTGCGAAGTCCGCCGCGGCGATCATGGCGATGAACAATGTCTATTATCGCGCAACGCACCTGATGCACTCCGAAGACTACAAGTCGATGCCGGCGCGCCTGCGCATGAACGTCATCGGCAGCCCGGGCGTTGATAAGCTCGACTTCGAACTCTGGTCGCTCGCCGTTTCCGCGATCAATGGCTGCGGCATGTGCCTCGACAGCCACGAGAAAGTCGTGCGCAAGGGCGGCCTCGCCGCCGATCAGGTGCAGACCGCGATCCGCATCGCTGCTGTCGTCAACGCGGCGGCCGCCATCCTTCAAAGCGAGGCCTCCCTCTCCTAGGCCGCGCTCAAGGCGGAAAGGCGCGCAGGCGGCGGCCCCGCGCCTTTCCGCCCCTCTTTATTTCCTGACTTCAAATATTGTCCGGCAGCGCAACGCCTTGCGCCTTTAACGCATCGCGCAAAGGCGTGAGTTCCTGCGCATAATTGCGCCAGCGGCCTGAAGACTCCTTGTAGAGCGGCCGGCGCACCTGCCAATAGCTCGCCGTCTTCACGACATTGTCGCGCTTGTGGACGTCAAGGCAGCGTTCATCCCAGTCGAGACCAAGAAAAGCGAGCAGCTTTTCAAGCTCTTCCTTTGGCGCCGCGACGAAGGCGTCATAACCGAAATCATAAATGCTCTCGGGGAAGAGCTTCTTCCAATGCGCCATCAGGCGCTGATATTGCGCGTAGTAATGCGCGATGTCGGACAGGTCGCTTGAATATCCGGCGGCGTGCTGATCGATATGCTGAGAATAGAGCGACAGCCCGGTGTCGAGCGGATGGCGCACCGTGTGAACGATCTTCGCGTCCGGGAAGAGACGCTTGATGAGGCCGACCAGCAGGAAGTTGTCCGGTCGCTTGTCGGTGACGATCGCGCCCGGATGATCCGTCTTCGGAAAAAGACGCCTCACCTCCGCGAGATAATCATCGGCGAGACGCGCTGCGCGTTCGTCGGCGAGCTTGGCCATTGACGCCGGGAATGGCGCGAGCGATCGCGCCGCTATGCGGTGCAAAATGTTGAGCTCGCCCCCGGCCGTCACCTTTGGGTGCCCTGCGAGCGCCTGCTCGGCGAGAGTCGAGCCGGATCGGAACATCCCGCAGATGAAGACGAGCGCCGGAACCTGAGATGCAGCGGGCGCCGCGCCCTCCCCGCTTCGCCCGGCCGGGAACGCCGCGATCATCGCCTCGACGCCCCGCTCCATCCGCGCCCGGTCATAGGCGGCCCCCGTCAGCCGGGCGCAGCGATTGGCCTCCCGGAATGCCCTGAATGCCTCCGGATAAAGGCCGAGGCTGTCGAGCGCCCGGCCAAGCGCGAAATTGAGGTTGGCGAGCGTCATGGCGTCGAGGCCCTTGGCGCCGGCCGCCCCTTTGAGCTGGGCCAGTAGCGGGTCTTCGGCCGAAGCGGGCGGGCGAAGGTGGGAGAGCCTTGCGAGCGCCTCTCCGCGAAGGGCCGGCGCGCCCTCACCGCCACGGCCGCCGGCCGACGCCGCAAGAAGCCGGTCATAACAGGCGGCGGCGGCTTCCCGCTCCCCGCGCTCTTCCTGAAGATTGCCGAGATTGAGCAGGGCCGGCAGGTAATCCGGCCTGATCGCGAGGGCCGCCTCAAGCTCGGCCCGCGCCTCCCCTTCCTTGCGAAGATTGTCCGCGAAGATCACTGCGCGATTGAGCCGGACTTCTTCCGGCCCCGAAACGCCGCACGCAAGCGCTTGGCCATAGGCCTCAAGAGCCGCCGCGTACTGACCTTCCGCCTTCAGCAGATATCCGAGATTGTACCAGCCATCCGCGAAAGCCGGTCGCAGCGCCAGTAATTGGCGAAAAGCGCCGATCGCCTCAGCGCGCCGCCCCGCCTGCATCGCCCGCACCGCTTCGTTGTGGAGCCGCTCGGCAGGGTCCGTCATCGCTCAAATCTCATGCTTCGCGCCGGCTAGTCTCACGCGCTCGAGCGCGCTGTCAAACGCGCGAGGCGCGAAGGAAAAGCGCGCGCCCTCGCCGAGGGTTCCATAAAGGCCAATTTTTCAGGCTTTTTCGCACGTGCGCACGCGCGCCGCAGAGGGCCATTTTCGCGATTGCGACGCCCTCGCAGGTAGTCGCCCAAAGCGCCCTGCGCCGCCGCCGCACAACCGCTGCGTTAACGCAAACTTAACCCTGTAGCTAAGGAATGCGACAAAATCGCAACACCTGATTTCGATCAAGCTTTTCAAGCGTTCCCGTGCGTTGACGCCTCTTCTCCCCGCCGACAAAGATACTCCCACGGACGGAGGGGCGGGGACATCCGCACGAGCGCCGTACTAAAAATGTCGACCCAAGGGGCGAAGCAGGGGCGATCCGGTCGTTTCTGAGGGGCGATTCAATCAAGAACTGGAGGTCTACCTTGTCACATCGTATGAACAGGTCTGCGCTGCTCGCGTCGACCATGCTCGTCGGCGTAGCACTGCCCGGACTGGCGGCTGCGCAGGACGACGAAATCATCGTCACGGGTTCTCGCATCCCGTCGGCGAACGCTGTTGCGGCGAGCCCGGTCACGACGATCGGCAACGTCGAATTCGACATTCGCGGCACGACCCGCGTTGAAGACCTGACGAACACGCTGCCGCAGGTTTTCGCCGCGCAAGGCTCGAACACTTCGAACGGCGCGACCGGTACGGCGCAGGTTTCGCTGCGCGGTCTCGGCGCCACCCGTACCCTGGTGCTCGTCAACGGCCGCCGTCTTCAGTACGGCTCGCCGATTTCTTCGGCTCCTGACCTTAACCAGATCCCGGGCGCTCTCGTTGAGCGCGTCGAAGTTCTGACGGGCGGCGCCTCGGCGGCCTACGGTTCTGACGCTATCGCGGGCGTCGTGAACTTCATCATGATCAAAGACTTCGAAGGCGTCCGCATCGACGGTCAGCTGTCGGGCTACCAGCACAGCAACAACAATGATGCTGCGCAGGCTCGCCTCCTGAACGCGCAGCCGGCGGCTTACGGCTCGGACCTTTCGATCCCGGAAGGCAGCGTCTTCGACGGCAAAGGCCAGGAAGTCACGCTTATCATCGGCGCGAACACGGAAGACGGCCGCGGCAACGTGACGGCTTACGCCGGCTATCGCAACAACGACGCGATCCTGCAGGCCGACCGCGACTATTCGAAGTGCGCCTATGCTGGCGGCGATCCGGACTTCGGTTGCTCGGGTTCCTCAACGACGCCGGCCGGCCGTTTCTTCACCAACACGGGAGACTATACGCTCGACGAAACCGGCCCGGGCAATACGGTTCGCCCGCGCGTTGGATCGGACGTGTTCAACTACAATCCGACCAACTTCTATCAGCGTCCGGACGAGCGTTTCACGCTCGGCGCGTTCGCGCACTACAAAGTTAACGAAAACCTCGAGTTCTACTCCGAGGCGATGTTCTACGACTACGTGTCGGATGCGCAGATCGCGTACACAGGTACGTTCTTCACGACCTCGCTCGTGAACTGCGACAACCCGCTGCTGTCGTCGCAGAGCTGGCTCGACGCCCTCGGCTGTTCGCCGGCTGACGTCGCGGCAGGCACGGAAGTCACGTTCTACCCGGGCAAGCGCTTCGTTGAAGGCAGCCCGCGTAACAACTCGATCCGCAACACCAGCTACCGCATCCTCGCCGGCATCCGCGGCGACATGATGGAAGGCTGGAACTACGATGCGTACTTCCAGTATGCGAACACTGCGGCGTCGAACACCTACGACAACGACGGCGTTATCCCGAACATGCAGAACGCTCTCTACGCGGTCTCCGACGGTGCCGGCGGCGTTGTCTGCCGCGATCCGCTCGCGCAAGCGGCGGGCTGCGTTCCGCTCAACCTCTTCACGCCGGGCGGCGTGACGGGCGACCAAGTCTCTTACGTTCTGCAGCAGTCCTTCCAGGGCGGCGACGTCAAGCAGTATCTCGGCGAAGTTGTCTTCACTGGCGACCTCGGCGTGTACGGCATGAAGCTGCCGTGGGCGGAAGACGGCGTCGGCGTCGCGGCCGGCATGCAGTGGCGCAAAGACACGCTGAGCTACAATCCGGATGCGCTCTTCGAATTCGGTCTCCTCTCCGGTCAGGGCGGCCCGACGCCGCCGGTTTCCGGTGAGATCGAAACGACCGACTTCTTCGTCGAAGCGGCGGTTCCGATTGTTCAGAACATGGAGTTCGCGGAATCGCTGACGTTCGAAGGCGGCTACCGTCACTCCGACGTCTCGACCTCGGGCGGCTACTCGACGTGGAAACTCGCGGGCAACTGGCAGATTACGCCGGAATTCCGCGTCCGCGGCGGATGGCAGCGCGCGGCTCGTGCAGCTAACGTGATCGAAGCCTTCGCACCTCAAGCGATCGGCCTCACGCAGATCGACGACGGCTGCGCCCTCGGCTCATCCAGCCCGTATACGGCGGCCCAATGCGCCAACACCAATGGCGGCGCAACGCTGGCTCCGGGCTCGATCCCGGGCAACCCGGCCGACCAGTACAACGCCATCTTCGGCGGTAACCCGAATCTCGCTCCTGAGGTTTCGGATACCTACACGGCGGGCGTTGTCTTCACGCCGAATGACTACGTTCCGGGCAACCTCATCATGTCGGTCGACTATTTCGACATCACGGTTGACGGCTTCGTGGGCAATGTGAGCCCGCAAACGGCTCTCGACGAGTGCGCCACGACCGCAGATGCGTTCTTCTGCTCGCTGATCACCCGCGCGCCGAACGGATCGCTCTGGATCTCGCCGAACGGCTACATCACGGCGACGAACGTCAACACCGGTTCGCTCTCGACGTCGGGCCTCGACTTCCTCCTCAACTGGGGGGTTGACTTCGAAGAGCTCGGCCTCGGCAATGCGGGCGGTCTCAACGTCGACTTCGTCGGCACGTATCTCATGGACCTCTCGACGCTCGAACTGCCGGGCGGGATTGTTCCTGAGTATGACTGCGCCGGCTACTACGGTTCGCGTTGCGGCAGCCCGAACCCGACCTGGCGTCACAAGTTGCGCACGACCTGGCAAACGCCGATCGGCGTCGACGCCACGGTCACCTGGCGCTACTTCTCGAGCGTCATCCACGGCGACTCGGATAGCGGCCCGCGTTCGGCGGTCACCGACCTCGATTACGAGCTCGGCACCCGCAACTACATCGACCTCGCGGCGTCGTACAACGTGACGGAAAACTGGAACGTTCGCGTTGGCGTCAACAACCTGCTCGACAAAGACCCGCCGCTCACCGCGCAGACGGCTGGCTTCTCGAACGGCAACACCTATCCGCAAACCTACGATGCGATGGGTCGCTTCCTGTTCATCGGCACGACGATCGACTTCTAAGAATCGTCAACCGACTAAAAGACTACGCGGCGGGCCTTCGGGCCCGCCGTTTTTTTGTGCGCCGACTTCAGCAGGGTCACCGCCAAAAACCGGCCGTGCTTGCTTAGAGCGTCGGGCGACATCGACTTAACGCTCGACGCCGTAGTCGCAATTTCCGCGCGGCTGACGTAGCATTCGCAAAACTTCAAGGGAGTTCGCCCATGCGCTTCGCCGCCATCGCCATCCTCATTTCGTTCGCCGCCGCGCCTGTTCTCGCCGGAGAACAGGACGACGCCGTCGCCAATGTCATCGCCTGCGGATCAGTAAGAGGCGACAAGGCGCGCCTCAGGTGCTTTGAAGCGGCTGCGCCCGCTCTCGGCGAGGCATTCCCCGAAGCTCTCGTCGCGGCCGAAGCTCGCGCGCAAGAGGCGCGAATGGCCGCCGAGGAAGAGGCGAAAGAAGAGTTCGGCCTCTCTGTCCCCGAAAAGCGCGCGAACGACCCGTTCGAGGAGAAATCATTCGGCGCCGAGGATCTTCCGAAGGTCGCCGTGAAAGACAGCGACGACGACAACGATGATCAGGTCGATTCGATCGTCGCGGGCGTCACCGATGTCAGCACCTCAGTCACCGGGAGGATCATCGTCTTCCTTGATAACGGACAGGTCTGGCGCCAGATCGACGGCGACAAGGCGACGCCCTACATCCGCAAGAATCTTGACGGCGTTTCCGCGACTGTGAAGCGTGGCGCGCTCGGCAGCTATTGGGTGCGCCTCGACAACACGCGCACCGCCTTCAAAGCGCGCCGGATCAAATAGCGTCTCGGCGTCTCACTCTTTTCCGGGCGAAATATCGATCGCGACGGTGAGCCGCGTGTCTTTCCCTGAGAAGGGAACCGTTCCGTGCCACATATAGGACGGAAAGACGACGAGCACGCCCTTTTGCGGCTTCACAAAATGCTCGGGGAGGAGCTTCGGCGTCGTCGGGATTCCCGGCTCGCCGAATTTGAGCCAACCGGCGCGCGGGTCCGGCCCATCCGTTTCGGGAATCCGCAAATGGCAGGCCGAGGAAAGCCAACCTTCCGAATGAACATGATCGACATGGAAGCCGCTTGAGGGAAGACGCACCGACCAGGCGGTGATGACTTCAAACCGACCTCTGTTACGGCTTCGCAGAGGATCCGGCCCGCGGCCCGCCTTCTCGATATAACGCATGATGGGGCCGGCGGCCGCTTCCGGATAAGCCCTCAGCGCCGGTTCATCGATCTTCGTGATCGACGGCAATTGGCTGCCATGGCGCACCGACTGGCTGAACGGGTGCGTCTCATACTGATGATGGCGATCAAGCGCCTCGATGAGATCGTCGAGATAAGCCTCCCGGCTCGCCCACCCCTTGGGCGCTGCGAGTTCGCCCGGCACGACGAAAGTGTCGTAGTCATAAAGCTGGCGATAACGCTCATCTGACAGTAGCCGCCACGCCGTCGCCAGCAAGGCGATGTAGAGCTGGTCCCTTGGAAATTGCGCCTGAAGCGCGCCGGCGATTTCGGCGGCTTCTTTCGCCTCGCCGACAGCAAGAAGCGCGCGCGCATAAGCCTGACGGACGAAGGGGGCGCTCGGGAAGGCCTTCAATCCTGCGCGCGCATGATCGAGCGCGGCCTCGAATTTCCCTGCGGCGATCGCAGCGTTCGTCGCCGGAACCTGCAATTGCGCCGCGCCGCCGCTGCGCCGAAGAACATCGGCGACTTCGATATATTCCGCTTCCGGATTGCCGCATTGTCCGAGGATATGCGCGCGCACCAGCGCAAGATTGAGATCGTTCGGCAGCTTCGTCAGCGCTTGCGTGACCGGCGCGAGCGCCTTCGACACATCGCCCGTCCGCATCCAGATCAGTTGCGCGAATTCGCGGTGCGCGACCGTATCCGTCGGACGAAGGCTGAGCACTTTGCGGAAGGCATCTTCCGCCTCGGCCATGAGATCGACCGCGACGAGCGAGCGCGCCAGAACGAGCCAGGTCTCCGGCGCGTTGAGACCCGTCGCGAGCGCGCGTTTTGCGATATCGACCGCTTCGCGATTCTGCCCGGCGTCGCCAAGGGCGGCGGCGAGATTGTGCAGGACAACGCCATTTCCGGGCGCGAGCGCGACGATCTGCCGGTGCGCCGCAATCGCATCCGCCATCCGGCCCGCCGCCTTCAGCGCATTGGCCTTATCAGTCAGCTCTTTCAACGACGCAGCCACGCCGCAAACCCCTCACCGGCTTGATTTCAGGCTATTTATGTGGCTTTCCAAGGCGCTAGGGAAGCCCTGGACGGCGAGGCGAGCGGACGCATGGCGATTGAGACGCTGACGATCAAGACGAAAGACGGTCTCAACCTTGATCTTGCGCGGTATCCGGGCGGCGGCGCCCGCCTCCCCGCATTCTGTATTCCCGGCCTCACGCGCAACCGGCGCGATTTCGATGATTTCGCAAAATGGCTCTCCGCCAGAGGGCGCGACGTATACGCCATCTCGCTGCGCGGGCGCGGACGTTCCGACTACGATCCGAAATATCTGAATTACTTTCCTACGATTTATCGCGAGGACGTACTTGGCGCGCTCGACACGCTCGGCATTCAGCGCGCTGTCTTCGTCGGCACGTCGCTCGGCGGCATCGTCACCATGCTGACGAATGAGGCGGCGCCGGAGCGCGTCGCCGCTGCGATCATCAACGATGTCGGGCCGGAGCTTGCGACGGAAGGCATCGTGCGCATCGCTTCCTATGTCGGCGCGAGCGATGGCGCGGCTCCAAATCTCGATCAGGCAGCGGCGCAAATTCGCGCCGTCAACGAAGTCGCCTTTCCGGGCAAGGACGACGCATTCTGGCGGGACTTCGCGCGCAACACCTATCGCGAACTCGGTGATGGAACATGGAAGCTCGACTACGATCCGGCGATCGCAGCGGCGCTCAAGGAATCGGGCCCGGCGCCGGATCTGTGGTCCGCCTTCACGAGCCTCAAGAACAAGCCGACTCTCATTTTGCGCGGCGCGATCAGCGACCTTTTAACGCCCGAAATCATTGGAAAAATGCGCGCGGTCAATCCCGCCATGCTTGTCAGCGATGTCGCCAGTGTCGGCCACGCGCCGACCTTGACGGAGCCTGACGCCGTCGCCGCGATGGGCGCTTTCCTCGACGAGATCGATTGAGCTCAGACCGCGCGCAGCGTGCGCCCGCGCAGCTCGTGAATGCCGCATTCGGTCTTCGCGGCGCCGCGCCAGCGGCCCGACCGCGCATCCTCCCCGGGCGCAGCCGGATGCGTGCACGGCCAGCAGCCGATCGAGGGATAGCCCTGTTCGATCAGCGGATGCGGCGGAAGTTCTTGCGCGGCGCGGTACGCTTCGACGTCATCCGCGTTCCATCGCACGATCGGGTTCACCTTGATGAAACCGCCGGAGGCTTCGAAGACGGGAAGCGACACGCGCGCGCCGCCATGGAATTGCTTGCGGCCCGTGATCCACGCATCGAAACCTTCAAGCGCCCTGTCGAGCGGGATGACCTTGCGCACATTGCAGCACGCATCCGTATCCTCGCGCCAGAGATCGCCGCGCGGATCGGTTTTCGCGAGCTCTTCCGTGTCGGGATGAATATCGCGCACATCTTCGAGGCCGAGATCGCGCGCAAGCTTTTTGCGGTACCCGAGCGTCTGCGCGAAATGCTTGCCTGTATCGAGGAAGATCACCGGTGTTTTCGGATCGACCTGTGCGACGAGATGCAGCAACACTGCCGATTCCGCGCCGAAGGATGAAACAAGCGCTATCCGGCCCGGAAACTCCTGCCGGATCGCGCGCCGCAACACTTCGAGCGGATCTTCCGCGCCATGAGCGATGGAAAGTCTGCGCGCGCGCTCGGCGAGCGCATCGGCGTCATCATTCGTCGCAATGTTTCTCAAGGCCGCGCTCTGACTCATGGCGAACTTCCGAAGGGTTATGCGGCCACCGCGCGGGCGGCGCGAAGACGCCACGCCGGAACGGCGTCATCGGCCGCCGGCTGATAGACCTGGCTGAACGTACGAAGCGCTTCCGTGAAACCTTCAATGCGGCTCTCTTCGAGTTCGAACGCATCGAAACCGGCGCGCGCCATAAAGAACGCCTGATCGCGCAGAACGTCGCCGCGCGCGCGGATCTCGCCCTTGAAGCCGAGCTGGTCGCGCAGGATGCGCGCCTGGCTATAGGCGCGCCCGTCGCGGAATTTCGGGAAGTCGAGAATGACAACCGAAAAAGAAGCGAGCGACGGCGCGATCTCGCGAATATCCGTGTCGTTCGGAACGACAATCGCGAATCGCCCACCCTCAGGCCTTACGCCGTCACGCCATGATTGGAGCGAGATCTCCGTCGGCTTGGCGTCCTTGTAAGGCGCAAGGGCGCCCTCACGCAGCTTGAGCGTCGGCATAAATAGCCTCCTTGAAACGATCGAGACCGAGACGGCGATAAGCGTCGAGAAAACGCTCCCCGTCCTGACGATTGGCGCGGTAATAGTCGACAAGACGCTCCACAGCGTCGATGACTTCGTCGGAAGAAAGTCCGCGCCCGGCGATTTCGCCGATGCTTGCATCTTCCGCCCCCGAACCGCCGAGGGTGATCTGATAGAATTCTTCGCCTTTTTTATCGACACCAAGAATGCCGATATGGCCGACATGATGATGGCCGCAGGCGTTGATGCAGCCTGATATCTTGATCTTCAATTCGCCGATATCGTCTTCCACGCCCGCAGCGGAGAAGCGCTCGGCGATGCGTTCGGCGATCGGGATCGAGCGGGCGTTGGCGAGCGTGCAATAATCGAGACCGGGGCACGCGATGATATCGCTCGCAAGGCCGATATTCGCCGTCGCAAGATCAGCCGCCTGAAGCGATTGATAGACTGCGTAGAGATCGTCCTTTTTCACATGCGGCAGGCAGATGTTCTGCTCATGCGTCACGCGCAATTCGTCGAAGGAATAGCGCTCGGCGATGTGCGCCGCTGCTTCCATCTGCTCATCGGAAATATCGCCGGGCGGCTTGCCGGGCGGCTTCAGCGAGATGTTGACGATGGCGTAGCCCGGCTGCTTGTGGGCGACCGTGTTCACGCGCGCCCAGCGCGCAAAACCCTTGTCGGATGCAGCCGCATCGTTGAAAGCCGTGCTTTCGCGCGGAAGTTTCTCAAAGGGCGGCGGCGCGAAATAACGCCGGATTCTCTCGATTTCCTCGCGTGGAAGATCGACGCCTGAATCCTTGATGCGCGCCCATTCTTCTTCGACCATGCCGCGGAACGCGTCGATGCCTTCCGCATTCACCTGAATCTTGATGCGCGCCTTGTAGGCGTTGTCGCGCCGGCCGAGGAGGTTATAGACGCGCAAAATCGCCTCAAGATAAGAGAGCAGATGCTCCTTGGGCAGAAAGTCGCGGATGACATGTCCGATATAGGGCGTGCGGCCGAGCCCGCCGCCGACGAGCACTTCGAACCCCGTGCGCCCTTCGGAATTCTTGTAAAGGCGCAGGCCGATATCGTGCACTTTCACCGCAGCGCGGTCATGCTCGCTCGCCGTAACGGCGATCTTGAACTTGCGCGGCAGGAACGAAAATTCCGGATGGAAGCTCGACCACTGACGAATGATCTCGCACCATGGGCGCGGGTCTTCGACTTCATCTTCGGCCGCGCCCGCATACTGATCCGATGTTACGTTCCGAATGCAATTGCCCGATGTCTGGATCGCATGCATTTCGACATCGGCGAGCGCATCGAGAATCGCAGGCGTGTCGACGAGCGCCGGCCAGTTATACTGGATATTCTGCCGCGTCGTCATGTGGCCGTAGCCTTTGTCATACTCGCGCGCGATGAAAGCGAGCTGACGCATCTGGCGCGACGATAGCGTGCCATAAGGAATCGCGACGCGCAGCATATAGGCGTGGAGCTGAAGGTAGAGCCCGTTCATCAGCCGCAGCGGCTTGAACTGATCTTCAGTTATTTCACCCGAAAGCCGGCGCTCGACCTGGCCCCGGAACTCTTTCACGCGCTCGCGCACGATGGTTTCATCGAATTCGTCGTAACGATACATCAGGCGGCTCCACCGACCGGATCGACGCCAAGCGCGCTCTCGACGCGCGCGACCCAGCTTCGCAGGTTTGGAAATTCATCGAGATCGAAGCCGCCTTCATGCGCGACGCGCGTATAGGCGACGAGCGCGATATCGGCGACGGTGAGGTTTTCACCGGCGAGGAACGGCGTGCGCGATAGCTGGTCCGACATCTGGGCGAGCGCGCGCTTGCCATTCGCCAGAAGCCGCGGATCAAGCTCGCTGTCGCTCTTGCCGAGATAAGCCTTCTGGAAACGGCGCACGGCGATGTAGGGCTCGTGGCTATATTGCTCCCAGAACAGCCACTCATTCACCTTGGCGCGCTCGAAAAGATCTTTCGGTACGAGCGCGCTGTCATACAGGCTCGCAAGGTAAAGAACGATCGCGTTCGATTGCGAGAGGGAACGCCCATCCGGCAATACGATCGCAGGAACTTGGCCTGACGGATTAATCGCCAGAAACTCTTCCGAACGCGTGTAGCCGGAGAGAACGTCGACATCGATCCAGTCATAGGAAACGCCGAGCAGATCGGCAGTCCAGCGCACCTTCAGACAATTGCCGCTGATCGGATCGCCGTAAATCTTGTACTTTCCCATCACGCCCTCTCGCCTTGTTTCCCAAGGTCCGGGCGAACGGTCGGGCCGGCGCTGCGGATCGTCTCGCGCAGGGTTTCGCGGCCAACGGGGCCGGAGGCGTCGGCGTCGATGAGATAGGCGTCAGCGATCTCCCTGACGCGCCCGCTGATGACCGAAATCACGTCCTGCGCTTCGGCGTCGGTGATGAGAACCGCGCCTGAGAACCGCTCAGACCACGAATTATCGGGCGCGAGGTAGACGACTGCGCCGTCCTGCAGGCGATTGGCGGTGACGACTTTCATGCCGCGCTCCGTTTCAGATTGGTCTCCGCGATGTCGGCGAGCGCATCCGCGTTTGCGAGCGCTGCGACTTCGCCGATGACGAGGATCGCCGGACCTTTGACGCCGCCCTGTTCGATGAGCGCGCCGAGGCCGCCAAGCGTTCCTTTGAGGGTCTTCTGTGTTGCAAGCGTACCGTTTTCGATGACGGCGACCGGCGTTCCCGCGGCGCGGCCGTGTTCAATGAGGCGCTCGGAAATCGCGCCCGCTTTGCCGACGCCCATATAGACGACAAGCGTGTGGCCGAGCTTTGCGAGCGAGGCCCAGTCAATATCGGGCTCGGCTTCGCCTTTCGCATGCCCGGTGACGAAGGTGAGGGCTTGCGAGTAATCGCGATGCGTCAGGGCCATGCCGGCGGAAGCCGCGCAGCCTGCCGCGGCCGTGATGCCGGGCGTTACGAACGCAGGAACGCCGGCCGCGCGCGCGACATCAAGCTCTTCCCCGCCGCGGCCAAAAATGAACGGATCGCCGCCCTTGAGCCGCACCACCGTTTTTCCTGCGCGCGCATAAGCGACAAGCCGCGCGCTGATTTCTTCCTGCGGCGCAGAGTGATTGGCTTTCGCCTTGCCGACATAGATGCGTTCTGCATCGCGTCGCGCGAGCGCCAGCACATCATCGCTGACGAGGCGATCGTAGAAGATGACATCTGCCTCCTGAATGAGACGGAAAGCTTTCAGCGTCAGCAGTTCCGGATCGCCCGGCCCGGCGCCGACGATATGAATGACGCCATCGCCCGTCTCATCATCCGTTTGCGGACGATTTATAGCGCCGATCATCGCCTCGCGCGCCCCGCGCACGTCGCCGGCGAGTACGCGCGCCGCAACGGGACCGTCGAAGAAACGCTCCCAGAATTTGCGGCGCGCAGGGGGCGCTAACTTGCCGGCGACGGCTGGGCGGAACGAACGCGCGAAAGAGGCGAGCGCCCCAAGGCGCGCAGGGAGTAGGGCTTCAACCTTCGAGCGGATGCGCCGGCCAAGCACGGGCGCGGCCCCATCCGTCGAGATGGCGACGACGACCTCGTCGCGATCGACGATGGACGGCGTGATGAAATCGGAAAGATCGGGGTCGTCGACGACATTGACGAGCGCCCCTTCGGCCCGCGCTGCGGCGGCGAGCGCTTTCGCCTCGCCCGGCTCAGCGCCCGCGATGACGACGATGGCGGCGCCGATGAAGTCGCCGGGCGCCGGGGCGCGCTCCAGCAGGCCTGCACGGGCGTCGAACTCCGACCGGAGAGATTCCGCCAAGTCCTCCGCAACGATGAGGAGGTCCCCCCCCGCGGCTGCGAAGAGCCGCGCTTTCTGGGCCGCCGCCTCGCCGCCGCCGACAATGACAACGCGGCGGTCGACGAGGTTCAGGAAGGCAGGAAATCGCTTCATCTCTTTAGCTTTTCTGATTTATTTTTTGGTGGGCGAAGGCGTCTGGCTGGTCTGGACAGGCGGAAGCTAGCCTCAGGCGCGGCGCTCCACGAACGAATTAAATTGTCTCGTGATGCAGTTTCGCTAAAGGGATGGCGAAAACCGCGCTCTTGCGGGCCCTGCCGCGCTTGAATTAGATAATCTTCACACGAATGTGCGTTTCCGCGACCAGTTTGCGGGCATATTCCATGGAAATGTATCGGCGTCCTGGGGAGAGGAGATTTAGCTATGCTGACAAAAAGATTGCCGCCCCTCAATTCACTACGGGTTTTTGAAGCCGCCGCCCGCCATCTGAGCTTCACCAAGGCCGCAGAAGAACTGCACGTTACGCCCGGCGCAGTGAGCCAGCAGATCAAAGCGCTCGAGGATTACATTGGCGCGCCCGTATTTCGCCGCCACAAGCGGGCCCTGCTGCTGACGGACGAGGCGCAGGCGAGCCTTCCGGTGCTGCGCGAAGGCTTCGACCGGCTGGCCGATGCGGCGCGGCTCCTCTCCTCACGAGCCGATTCAGGAAAACTTACGGTCTCGGCCGCCCCCTCCCTCGCCGCCAAATGGCTCGTGCCCCGTCTCGACAGCTTCCACGAGATGCACCCGGAGGTCGATGTCTGGATCTCGGCGGATATGGACGTCGTAGACTTCTCGGTCGACGATGTGGACGTTGCGATCCGGTATGGCCCGGGCGGCTATGAGAACCTCGTCGTCGAACATCTGATGGCCGAAACGATCGTTCCGGTGTGCAGCCCTCGCCTCCTCTTGGGCGACAAGCCGCTGAAGACGCCGGCCGACCTCGCCGAGCACACGCTCCTCCATGACGGCAGCCCAGACCGCGACGACAGCTGCCCGACGTGGCCGATGTGGCTGAAGGCGGCGGGCGTCACCAGCGTCGATGGCGCGCGCGGGCCGAAGTTCAATCAGTCGAGCCTCGTCATCGAGGCGGCGGTCGCGGGAAAGGGCGTCGCGCTCGCGAAGGCCCAGCTCGCCCTCGCCGATCTCGAAGCCGCCCGGCTCGTCGTCCCGTTCGACATGAGCAGCCCCAGCGCCTTCGGCTATTACATCGTCCACCCGCATTCGCGCTCGACCTCGCCCGCCGTGAAGGCGTTCAAGGCATGGCTACACGCCGAAGCGACGGATACGCCGGACTCCGCAAAACTCGCGGTCGCTGTCTGACGTCTATCTTGCTGTTTTTTCGGAAGGAATGGTGGCCCCCCGCGCCAGCCATTGGGGGAGAGAGAGCGGCGCGGGGGAACCGACGCAAAGCGGCCTTTCGGGGGAGAGAACGGACCAACCTTGCTTTCGTTTAAATGATGTAACTTTGTAACTTTTTCAACCGGGTGAAATGGTTACACTACGTTCACACTTGTGTGTGGAATGCTGCAATGCGGCGGGGTTCCGTCAGCTGCGTCAATTTGACCAGCGCGGAAGGAGCGAGTTATGCCTCGCCGTGCTGCGCGGAAAGCTGGTCGAGACAGGCAGCGATCGCCTCGAAAACAAGCATGGTTGAGGCGTGCCGCTGCGGATAATCGCGAATGGGCTCCAGGACGGCGAGATCGGCCCAGCGCTCGCCTGAAGGCGGGGGCCCGCCCTCCTTCAGCATCGCCTTCATTTCATCCCGGAGCCGGTAGAGCTCCGCCGCGCTCGCGCCCACGACATGGCGCGCGACGATCGACGCCGCCGCCTGGCCGAGGGCGCAGGCCCGCGCCTCCATGCCGAAATCGGAAACCGTGTCGCCATCCATCTTGAGATCGACATCGACCTCGGAGCCGCAGACGCGGCTCACCTTCTTCGCCGAAGCGTCGGCGCCGGCGAGCCGGCGGGCGGCCGGAATCGAGGAGGCCGCCGCCAGTATTCTGTCGCTGTAAAGCTCGCCGATCATGGCGCCGATATAGGTCCGCTGACGCCTCTAGGCCAGATCGAAGAAGAGAAGTTCGCTCGGCGCGAGCGTTTTCAATTGCAGCGCCGTTTCTTCCTCAATCTTCGCGCCGTCGCCGGCCTGCATGATCAGCCCGCCGATCTCGACGCCGCCGCGCGCGACCTGCAGCCAGCCGGCGCGTCCGGGCGCGATCGGATGCTCGATCTCGACGCCTTCATCGAGCACGCTCGCATAGAGCGAAACATCCTGATGAATGCGCAAGGAGCCGTCGCGCCCGTCATTCGACGCGACGAGGCGGAACTTGCCGTTGCGCTCATCGCCGAACGCTTTCTGCTCATAGCCGGGTTGAAGCCCCGCCTCGTCCGGAAAGAGCCAGATCTGATAGAGATGCAGTTTCTCCGTATCCGAAGCGTTATATTCGGAATGAGTCACGCCGCGCCCTGCGCGCATGTATTGCACTTCGCCGGGTTTGATGACGCCGCTTGCGCCGGTCGAGTCCTTGTGCGCCACAGCGCCTTCAAGAACGTAAGTGATGATCTCCATGTCGCGATGGGAATGCGGAGGAAAGCCTGCGCCCGGCGCGACCCAGTCTTCATTGATCACGCGCAGCGCGCGGTAGCCCATATGGTCCGGGTGATGATAATTCGCGAATGAGAAAGTGTGGTGAGTATCGAGCCAGCCATGGTTCGCATGGCCGCGGTCGATCCCCTTGCGGATAAGGATCATATCGCCTCACTGGTTTTCGTGCTGAGCCCGGCAAATGGGGCCCCTCCCGGAGAAATTAAAGGGGCGCGCCTTGCGCCTGCTCTCACGAGTGCGAGAGCGTCAGCCGGTCCTCGAGGCGATGAGGATGGCGCCGGTCAACAAGGCGAGAAGGAAGATCAGCACAGCGGCGTATACGCGCTGCGCCTTTTCGGCGGAGACCTGCTCGCGCCAGGTGCGCGGGCGGACGCCCTTGTAGGCGAACACGGCCAGCGCCGCGAGATTGACGCAAACGACGTTGACCGCGAGGAGGATCGCCGCGCGGATCGCGCTTTCCGGGTCGCCCCCGCCGAGAAAGAGCCCCGCCGCTGCGGCGGGCGGCAGCAGCGCGACGGCGACCATCACGCCGACAAGCGCGCTTGGAAGCCCCGCCGAAATTGAAAGCGCCGCCGCCCCGCCGGAAGCGAGCGCAAGCGCTATCGCATCAAGCCCCAGCACGGTGCGCGACGTCAGCTCATGGCTCTGAAAGTCGACTGGAAAAAAAGCGCCGAGACAAATCGAAAGCGCGACACCGAGCGCAAGGCCAGATAGCGCATTGCGCGCCGATCGCAGGATGAGGGTCAGATCGCCAAGCGCGGCGGCGAAAGAGAATGCGATGACGGGGCCGAGCAATGGCGCGATCACCATCGCGCCGATAACGACGGCGATATTGTTTGTGGAAAGACCAATAGACGCGACAATCGTCGAGAGCGCCGTCAGGACAAAGAAATCGCTCGACAGACGAGCGCCCGCCGCTACGTCCTGATAAATTTCTTCGCGCAGCGCGATGGTCTTTCTTTGCCGGCGCGCTTTTTCGGCCTCTTTGTCTTCAACTTTGGGCGCGACCGCCTCGACCGGCAAAATGATGACGCGCCAGTCTTTCGTGTTCTCCAGAAGGCTCTGCACAGCATCCAGAAGTTCCTGCGCTTCACCTGCGTCGAAAATCGCGCGCAACACACAGCGACCGCGCGAATCCGCATCGCTCATCCGCCAGTGAATGGGCTCCGCCAGTTCGACATATTTCGTAATTTGGTCGCAGTACTCTTTCGGGAATTCAGCTTCCAGGAGACGCATAGCTCACCCCCGCCGCCAGGTCGCACCTTGCGGGCCGTCTTCGATGATGACGCCGCGTGCGGCAAGGTCGTCGCGAATTTCATCGGCGCGCGCGAAATTCTTCGCCTTGCGGGCGGCGGCGCGCTCGGCAATGAGCGCATCGATATTCGCTTCCGTCAGCCCAGGGACGACTTCGAGTACACCCGTCGCCACAACAGTGTCTCCACCCTGCACAACATTTACGCTTCCCGTGTTTGTGCGACTGGTGATGATTCTTTTTAGTCTAACCTCGGGATCTTGTTCGAAAAACCCCATGAGATTTCCTGCTGCCTTCAATGAAGCGATTGCGCGCACCTTTGCCTCGCCTTCCATTTGCGCGGCGATGTCGCGAAGCTCATGCAGGCCCGCAATCGCTTCCGGCGTGTTGAGGTCATCATCGAGCGCCAGAATGATACTTTGCGGCGGCTTCGCGGCAGGCACATCCGGCGCTTCGGCGAGAACGCGATAGAACCGGTCTAGCTGGCGCTTCGACTGTTCGAGCAGTTCTTCCGTCCACTCGAGCGGCTGGCGGTAATGAGCTGACAGCAGCGCGAAGCGTAAATCTTCACCCCACCATTTCTTCAGGAGATCGCGCGGCAGGACGACATTGCCGAGCGATTTCGACATCTTGTCCGAGCCCATTTTCAGGAATCCGTTATGGACCCAGAAACGCGCAAGCGGCGCGCCATGATGGGCGCATGCGCTCTGCGCGATTTCGTTTTCATGGTGCGGAAAACGCAGATCCTGCCCGCCGCCGTGAATGTCTATCGTCTCGCCCAGCGTCTTTTCGATCATCGCCGAGCATTCAAGATGCCAGCCGGGCCGCCCGCGGCCCCACGGGCTTTCCCAGCCGGGCTCTTCCGCCTTTGACGGTTTCCACAAAACGAAATCCGCCGGGCTTTCCTTGTAAGGCGCGACTTCGACGCGCGCGCCCGCGAGCATTTCGTCGCGGTTCACATTGGAAAGTTTGCCATAATCCTTGTACCGATCAACAGCGAAGAGAACATGCCCCTCCGCTTCATAGGCGAAGCCATCCGCGACGAGGCGCTCGACGAGCGAGATCATCTCGCCGATATGGCCGGTCGCGCGCGGCTCCAGCGTCGGCGCGAGCACGCCGAAGGCCGCCGTCTCCTGCTTGTAGATATCAGCGTATTTCTTCGTGATCTCGGAGATCGCTTGGCCCGTCTCGTTCGAGGCCTTGATAATCTTGTCGTCGATATCGGTGAAATTGCGAGCATAGACGACATGGTCCGCGCCGAACTGGTGGCGCAGCACGCGGTACAGCAGATCGAACACCACCGCCGCGCGGAAATTGCCGATATGGGCGTGATTGTAGACCGTCGGCCCGCACACATACATCGTCACCCGCTTCGGATCGGCGGGCTCGAAGACGCGCTTTTCGCGGCTCATCGTATCGTAAAGGGAAAGGCCCATTGGCGGTCTTGGCTTGTCGATTGTAGAGTCTTGGGGCTACAGCAGGCGGCCTTCCCTTTTCCTACAACCGACAACCTGTCAGCCACAACCTCCCATGACCGACACAATCGAGGAAACCGCGCGCTTCAGCCCCAAATTCAACGCCGACGGCCTCGTCGTCGCGGCGGCGGTAGAGCATGGGACGGGCCGGCTCCTGATGATCGCCTATATGAACGCCGAAGCGCTTCAGAAAACGATCGATACGGGCGAGGCGTGGTACTGGTCGCGCTCACGCGGCGAGCTCTGGCGCAAGGGCGCAACATCGGGCCACACGCAGAAGGTCGTTGAGATGCGCGTTGACTGCGATCAGGACGCAATCGAACTCATTGTCGACCAGACGGGCCCTGCCTGCCACACGCAGCGGCGCTCCTGCTTCTATCGCCGCATTGAGAACGGGCCGGATGGCGCAAAGCTCGTCTTTGTCGAATAGCGTTCTCATGGCCTCGCGCAATCCGAACCTTCTTTTACGTCTCAGCTCTTCACCGTCATGCCCGGGCTTGTCCCGGGCATCCACGAGCTTCTCAGCGGAATTGAAGCGTCCATGGATCACCGGGACAAGCCCGGCGATGACAAGCGGGGGTATTGTTCCGTGAACCTGACTTCTTCCGCCTCCCAAAGCGTCATTCTCTACAAGGACGTGTTGCGGCTCGCCTGGCCGGCTTCCATCGCCGCGTCGGTGACGCCGCTTCTCGGCGCGATTGACGTATGGGCGCTCGGCCAGTCGACGCGTCCGCTCGACATCGCCGCGATCGGCCTTGGCTCGGTCATCTTCTCGCTCGCCTACTGGACGTTCGGCTTCATCCGCATGAGCGTCGCCGGATTGACGGCGCAGGCGGCCGGCGCGGGCGATGAACGCGAAGCGCGCGCAGCGCTGATGCGCGGTGCGCTCCTTGGCGGCGCCATCGGGCTCGTCCTCGTCGTCTTTCAAACGGCGCTCGGCGCACTCTCCTTCAAGGCGCTCGCCATCGGCTCCGATGCGACGCCCGAAACCTTCGCCGCCGCACGCCTCTACTATGACATCCGCATCTGGGGCGCGCCCTTCGCGCTGGCGAGTTACGCCGCATTCGGCTGGCTCACGGCGCGCGGGCGCACCGACTATCTGATGATCGCGAGCGTTTTCATGACGGCGCTTAACGCCGTGCTCGATTACTGGTTCGTCGTGCACATGAACTGGGGCGCGGGCGGCGTCGCGGCGGGAACGCTGATCGCAGAGATTGCAGGCTTCATCGCCTGCGCGGTTTTTGTCGCGCTCATCCTGAGATCGAATGGCGGTCTCGACACGCACTGGTCGTTCGCGGCGCTCTTAGACCGCGCGAAACTTGCGCGCACGATTTCGGTCAATCGCGACATTTTCATCCGCACCGTGCTGCTCGCCTTCTCCTTCGCGTGGTTCGTGCAGCGCGGCGGCGCGTTCGGCGACGTCACGCTCACCGCGAACCAGACGCTCCTGCAGCTTTTTCTTTTTACGGGTCTTGCGCTCGACGGTACGGCGATTGCTGCCGAAACGCTCGTCGGCGGCGCAATCGGCGATCCGGATGCGGTGCGCGGGCGCGCGCGCTACAACGACGCCGTCAAGAAAACCTTCGTCATCGCCATGCTCGCCGCGCTCTTCTTCGCCGCGCTTTACGGCATGTTCGGAGAAGGCCTCATCGCTTTCCTTGCGAAAGATGAAGCGATCCGTGAGGCGAGCGCGCGTTACCTGCCCTGGGTCATTGCGAGCCCGCTCATCGTCGTCATCGGGTTTCAGCTCGACGGGATTTTTATCGGCGCGACACGCGCGCAGGAGATGCGCGACAGCATGATTCTGAGCGCGCCGGTTTTCCTCATCGCAACTTTGATGCTGCAGCCGCAATTCGGCAATCACGGGCTCTGGGCGGCGTTCTCGCTCTATTTCCTGTTGCGCGCCGTGACGCTCGGCTTCTACACGCCGCGCATTGCGCGCAGTTTTGCGGCGACGTCCTAGCGGGCGCCCGCACCGACTGCGTCAGAGATCGAGGGAAAGCCGTCTGCATCGAGAAAAGTCGGCAGCTCTTGCACGATGCGCGCGACGAGCCCCGGCCCCTGATAGACGAGCGCTGTGTAAAGCTGGACGAGGCTCGCGCCAGCGAGGATCTTTTTGTAGGCGTCACGCGCGGAGAAAACGCCGCCAACGCCGATGAGAGGCACGGCGCCGTGAAGCGCTCCATAGAACTCGCGCAGGAGAGCCGTCGACGGCGCGAAGAGCGGCGCGCCCGATAGCCCCCCCTTTTCGTTTGCGTGCTTGCTGCGCAGCTCGTTCGAGCGCGTAATCGTCGTATTCGATACGACGAGCGCATCGAGCTTCACGACGCGCGCGCAGTCTGCGATGTCGGCCTTGTCGGCATCGGTCAGGTCAGGCGCAATCTTGAGAAAGAGCGGCGCTTTTTTCTGAAGCCCGTCGCGCGCGGCGAGAACGCGCGTCAGCAAATCCATCAGCGCGGCGCGATCCTGCAACGCGCGAAGGCCCGGCGTGTTCGGCGAGGAGATATTCACCGTGTAGAAATCGACGAGCCCTTCGAGGCGTTTGACCCCCGCCACATAGTCTTCAACCCTGTCGGCGCTGTCCTTGTTGGCGCCGAGATTGACGCCGACGATACCGCGCCGAGGTCGCGCAGCGAGCCGCGCCGCAATCGCCTCAAGGCCTTCATTGTTGAAGCCGTAGCGATTGATGACCGCGCAATCCTCGCGCAGCCGAAAGACGCGCGGACGATCATTGCCGGGCTGCGGACGCGGCGTCACCGCGCCGACTTCGACAAACCCGAAACCGACATCGAGCATCGCATTCGGCGCTTCGGCGTTCTTGTCGAAGCCGGCGGCGAGGCCGATAGGGTTCGGAAAAGAAAGACCGGCAAGGCTCGTTGAAAGACGCGGCGTGTCACCGAGATGCGCCTTCGGCCCAAGGCCTTTCGCGAGCATGCGCACGGTCGTCGCATGCGCCTTTTCCGCATCGAGAAGGCTCATCGCGCGCGCGGAAATATCGGCGAGAAACATTGGCGGCTTGATCATGCGCGCGTCTCATCCGCGAAAGAAAATTCGCCGTTCGATTCGATCAGCGACCGCGCGCGCAAGACGGCATCGATTGAAAGCGTGCCATAAAGATGCGGAAAAAGCGCCCCGCCCCGGCTCGGCTCAAGGCGCACATCGCCGTCAATGAGCGCGGGATCGATTTCGAGCGCCACCAAATCCGTCTGCCCCTTGAAGTGAAGCCGCGCCGTCTCGAGCACCTGTTCGCCGGTCGACATATGCATATAGCCGTCGCGCTCGTCGACCGCCGCGTATGGAACGACGCCCGAGCTTTCGGCGGCGCGCCAGTCGCGCGCAGGCAGTATCTTGTAGAAATATCCGCCGCGCCCCATGCGCTCCGCCTGCTGATCTATTCTTTTTTGTCGCGGCCGAAGTTCGGCGCCGCCGTTTCCTGCCCCGCCGCAACGATCGCCCTGCGAAGCGAACGCCCGCGCGTGAAGGCTTTGGCGAGCGCGTCGCCATCGCCCCAGCGGATCGCACGCTGAAGCAGCGCAAGCTCCTCCGTGAAGCGGCCAAGCACTTCCAGCACCGCCTCGCGATTGGTGAGGAAAACGTCGCGCCACATCACGGGATCCGACGCGGCGATACGCGTGAAGTCCCGAAAACCGCCCGCCGAATATTTCACGACTTCGGCTTCGGCGACGGTCTGCACATCGTCGGCGGCGCCGACGAGCGTGAACGCGATCAGGTGCGGCAGATGGCTCGTCACGGCGAGCGCGAGGTCGTGATGGGTCGCATCCATGAACTCGACACGCGAGCCGACAGCCGTCCAGAGCGCGGCGGCTTTTTCGACGGCGGCTTTGTATTCCGGCGTATCGCGGTCGAGCGGGGTGAGAATGCACCAGCGATCGCGGAAGAGCGTCGCAAAGCCCGCTTCCGGACCCGATTGCTCCGTCCCCGAGACAGGATGGCAGGGAACGATATGCACACGCGGCGACACCGCGGCGGCGGCTTTCGCCACCGCGCCCTTCACCGACCCGACGTCGATAATAAGCGCGCCGCCATCGGCCTTTTCGGCGACTTCCGGAAGGAGCGCCGCCGTTGCGACGACGGGCGTTGAGAGAACGACGAGATCGGCGCCCTTGATCGCCTCGGCGAGCGAGCCCGCGCCGCCGTCGACAACGCCGATGGCCTTCGCGCGCGCCAGAACGTCCGTATCCGCATCATAGCCGATGATGGTTTTCGCAAGCCCCTCTTCACGCATCGCGCGCGCAAGCGAGGAGCCGATGAGACCGACGCCGACAAAGGCGGCGCGCTCGAACATGAATTTCTTCTCAGCGGCCATGACCGAACTTCTCCGCGAGCAATTCGACAAGGCGACGGTTCGCTTCCGTCGCTCCGATGGATATGCGCAGGAACTCCGGAAGGCCATAGGCCTCCATCTCGCGCACGATGACGCCGCCGGCGCGCAAGTGAGCGAGGACGGCTTTTGAGTTGAGCCCTTCTTCCGCCGGGAACTTCACGAGCAGGAAGTTACCGACGCTCGGCAGGAAGGAAAGCCCCAGGCCGCCGAGCTGCTGAACGAGATAATCGCGCTCGGCGCGATTGTGCGCGCGGTTGCGCTCGACGAACGCCTCGTCATCAAGCGCGGCGACGCCCGCCGCAATCGCGCCCGACGTCACGTTGAAGGGCCCGCGAATGCGGTTCAGAATATCCGCGACTGACGCCGAACAATAGGCCCAGCCGAGGCGTAGCGCGGCGAGCCCGTAAATCTTCGAGAAGGTGCGCGTCATCACGACATTGTCGAACTCGTCGACAAGCGCGCCGCCCGCGTCATAGTCCGGCGCGTCCATATATTCCGCGTAAGCCGAATCGAGCACGAGAAGAACGTCGTCCCGAAGTCCCGCGCGCAGGCGGCGAACCTCCGTATCCGGAATATAGGTTCCGGTCGGGTTGTTCGGATTGGCGATGAAGACAATGCGCGTCTTGTCGTCGACAAGCTTCAGGATCGCGTCGACATCGGTGACATATTTCTCTTCCGGCGCGAAACGGATTTCGCCGCCGCAGGATTTCGTCGCGATCGCGTAGACGAGGAAGCCATATTGCGACTGGATGACGTTATCGCCCTCGCCGACATAGGCCCGGCAGAGAAGCTGCAACAGTTCGTCAGAGCCCGTGCCGCAGACGACGCGCGCCGGATCGAGACCGAAAACATCGCCGATCTTCTCGCGCAGCGCCGTCGCTCCGCCATCCGGATAGTGGTGAAGCGAGGTCGCGCAGTTGCGATAGGCCTCCACCGCCTTGTCGCTCGCGCCGAGCGCGGATTCATTCGATGAAAGCTTATAGACCTTCGCCGCGCCCGCCGCTTTGGAAGCGCCGGGAACGTAGGGCGCAATGTCGAGAATGCCGGGTCTGGGCGTCGGGGCGGTCATTATTGGTCGCTTTCAACTGCTACTGAGCGCGAGGTCTCTCGCGCCTCCGCGCGGGGTATAACCTCGCCTGAGCTGGTGCAGCAAGGCGGGGCTAGCTCTCGCAGCGCTTGCGATAGGCTGCCGAGCGCGCCGTCACGGGCCGAAGCGCGCCGCTTCGCGCGCGCTGGACGAGACCGATCGGCGCCATCAGCGATTTCGTCGCCTCGACCATGATGACGCCGCCGAGCCCCGGCGAGAGCTTTGCGCCTGCACGCTCCCACGCCCGCGCGGCGCGCAGGAGAAAGCGCGCGCCGAAGGGCGGAAAATAGAGAGCGCCGCTCCACGCCTCGTCGCTGTAGAGCGTATCAGCGAGAAGCGCGCGAAGCTGGCGTTTGAGGTAAGGGCGCCCCGCTGCGAACGGCGTCGTCTCGATGATCGACCAGAGCCCGCGCCGGTGCGGTGCGACGATGATGACGCGGCCTTCGTCCGTCAGTACGCGCCAGGCCTCGCGCATCAACCGGCGCGGATCGCCCGTCTCCTCCAGCCCATGCACGATGAGCAGCCGGTCGATCGAAGCATCCGGCAGCGGCCAGTGATATTCCTCGACGAGCCCCGCCTTGTTCTTCTCGCCCGGCGGCCAGCCCATGACGCCTTGTGCGGCAGGCGCGAGCGCAAGAACGCGTTCAGCCGCCGGAAAATCGCCGAGATAGGGGCTCGCATAACCGAAACCCGCAATGCGCGCGCCCGCGCCGTCGCCCCAGCGGTCCGCGATCCAGCCGGCGATGAAATCGCTCGCCGCTGCGCCGAGCGCGGAGTCGTAGAAGCCGTAGAGGTCGAGAACGTCGGTGCGCATCACCACTTACCGGGGTTTGTCTCGCTGCCCCTGCCCCTTATGATCCGAGGCGGGCCGGCATATCTTACACAGCGCCGCGCCTTAACGCGCCCTTAAGGATGCCGCCATGCCCATCGAGATTCGCCAGTTTCCCTGCCTTTCAGATAATTACGGCTATCTCATCCGCGATGTGTCGACGGGAGCGGTCGCAGCCATCGACACGCCGGACGCGGAGCGGATCAATCAGGAGCTCGCCGCCGCGGGCTGGCGCCTCACCCACATCCTCAATACGCACTGGCACCCTGACCATGCTGGCGGGAACCTCGCCCTCAAGGAGAAGTGGGGCTGCAGGATTTTCGGCCCCGAAGGGGAAGCGGCGAAAATCCCGGGGCTCGACACGCCGGTCGGCGACGGCGACGTCGTGATGCTCGGCAAGTCGCGCGGACAAGTCATCGAGACGCCGGGACACACGCTCGGCCACATCATCTATCACTTCGCGGACGATAAGGCGGCCTTCGTTGGCGATACGATTTTCGCGCTCGGCTGCGGGCGCCTCTTTGAAGGAACGCCGACGCAAATGTGGTCGTCGCTCTCGCGCATCGCGGCGATGGCGCCCGACACGAAGCTCTATTGCGCGCATGAATATACGCAGGCGAATGCGCGTTTCGCCGTCACCGCCGACCCGCACAATGAAGCGCTGTTAAAGCGCGCGAAAGAGATCGATGCGGCCCGCGCGCGCGGCGAGGCGACCGTGCCGACAAACGTCGCGCTGGAGCTCGCCACAAATCCGTTCCTGCGCGCGAAAGATGCGGGCGTGCAGGCCGCGATGGGCCTTGTCGGCGCGGACCCGGTCGCGGTCTTCGCGGAAGTCCGTAAGCGGAAGGATAACTTCTAGGCGGTCCTTACGCGCCGGCCCATACGCGGGGTTTGCGCGAAGTCCACGGCATCGCTTTTTCGAGTTGCCCTGCAAGACGGAAGAGCACGTCTTCACGGCCGAAGCCGGCGGCGAAGTGAACGCCGATGGGAAGATTGCTCGCCGCATCATGAGCGAGCGGAACCGAGACGGCGGGAAGCCCCGCCACGTTGAACACCGGCGTGAAGGGCGTCACGGCGAAGGTGAGCGCCGTCCATCCGAGCCCGTCGAGCCCCTTTGAGTTCGCCGCGAACCATCCGAGCTCGACCGGCAACGTCGGTATCGTCGGCGACATCAAAATGTCGTTGCGCGCGAACCACGGCCCGAGGCTGCGGCAGACGGCGTTGCGCACGCCGAGCGCAGCGGCGAATTCAACGCCGCTCGTCGCCGAACCGTAGCGGTAACAGGCGAGGATATGTTCTTCGAGCGTCGTCTCGTCGATCGGCCGCCCGGTCGCGCCGGCGAGCGCATTGATCCAGCCGGTGAGATTGACTGTCCAGATGCGCGCATTGGCGAGGATGAATTCCTCCCAGTCGACGCCGAGTTTCGCGTCGGAGATCTCGACCTTGTGGCCGAGGCTTTCCATCTCGCGCGCGACCTTGTTGATCGCATCGGCGACAACGGGCGCCGTCTTGCCGCCGCCGAACGGATCGACCATCAGGCCGACGCGCAAGGAACCGGGATCGGCCGTCACTTCCTCGATATAGGGTCTTCTCGGGTGTTCGATGATGAACGGATCGCCCGGAACGGCGCCCTCGACGCAATCGAGCAACGCCGCGCTGTCGCGCACGGTGCGGCTCACCGCGAGCTCGATGCCAAGGCCGTTGAGACCTTCATCCGCATCCGGACCAATCGGCACGCGCCCGCGCGAAGGCCGCATGCCAAAGAGGCCGCAACATGCAGCGGGAATGCGGGTCGAGCCGCCGCCGTCATTCGCATGCGCCATCGGCACGACGCCGGCGGCGACAGCGGCCGCAGAGCCGCCGCTCGAACCGCCCGCCGTATGGCCGGTGTTCCACGGATTGCGCGTCGCGCCGCGGAAAATTGATTCCGTCGAGCAGCTATAGGCCATCTCCGGCGAGGTCGTGCGCCCGAAGGTGAGAAGCCCCGCTTTGCGGAAGCGTGCCATCAGATCCGTATCTTCCGGCGCGACGAGCCCCGCGGCGAGGCGGCTTCCCATTTCGCTCGCGCGCCCCGCCATGTGCAGGACCGCATCCTTGATGAGGAATGGAACGCCGCTGAACGGCGCCGAGGCGGGCGCGTTTTTCAGCTGGTCCGCCATCTCGCCCTCCCATGTCTCGATGATGGCGTTGATCTCGGGGTTCACTGCATTGGCCGCCTCCATCGCGACGGAGAGCAGTTCTTCCGGCTTCACGGCGCCTTTGCGAACGAGGCCGGCGAGCCCGAGAGCGTCATGGGAAACGTATTCGTCGAGTTTCAAGGCGGCCTCCTCCGACAAGGTCGGGGAAGTCTCGCCGAAAAGGTCGTGATTGCAAGCGCGAGAAATCCCTATGCGACTATTGCGCAGAGGCGTTCGCGTTCAGCCACTCGACGTTTTGCCCGTAGAGCGCGATCGATGAGATCGACATCTTCGCCGAGCCTTCGACAGGCTTGCGGCTGTAGGCGACGTAAATAAGCGTATTGTTGGCGCGGTCGTAAATGCGGCGCACGGCGAGCTGCTTGAAGATGAGGCTCTGCTGCTGCGAGAAAACTTCCTCGCCATTCTTGTCGAAGTCGATGTTTCCGATCTTGATCGGACCGGTCTGGCGGCAGGCGATCGACGAGTTCGACGGGTTCTCGAACCAGTTGCCTTTCGCCACGCGGTCCCAGAAGGCGCGGTCGAAATAACTCAGATGGCAGGTGACGCCTTCGACTTTGGCGTCCTTCAGCGCTTCGAGTTTGACCTCGTTGCCGAGGAGGTCGTTCTTGATTTCACCGACTTCCTCGTGCTCGCCGCGCCCGCAGGCGGCGAGGAAGAGAAGGCTTGCGAAGATGAGTGCTTTGCGCATGCACGATGACATGGCGCCGGGCGCTGGAGATTTCAATCAGCATGAAGAAGGCGCGCGCGACGAAGCGCGGGAGATCCGTGCTCAGTTGAGCCCTTCGAGATAGCTCGCCGTGTCGGAAAAACCATTGTCGCCCGGCGAGGCGCCATAGCGGAAGGTCGAGCCCCTGAGATAGGGCCCGGAGCCGTCGCCGGCGCAGACGAAATTCGAAATGGACTGGGCGCGCGCTTTGCCGGCGCCGGAACGGCACCAGGCCTCGATCGCCCCGAGGGCCCCGTCGCAGGCCGAGGCGAGGCTCTCGCCCTCCGGCCAGCCGGAAGTCGAGCGCCAGTCGATCGACGCGTCGATCGACGTCCCGCAGACGGAGCTCGTATAGCCGACTTCCCGGGAAAGGGCCGCTTCCTCAGCCTCCTGCGCGCGCAGGGCCTTCAGCGACTGGGCGCGCGCGATCGGCGCTGCGGCGGCGAGCATGGCCGCCAGCGCAGCAAAAAGGGATACGGAACGGGACGCGCGAAATCGCATGCTCATACTCTGGAACGCCAATGCGGCTGATTTTTGGCCGATGGCCGGGAGCATCGCGCAATTGTCTGTCTAAAGCGTTTCCTCAAGGAAATGAGAGACATCGCTCGACGCCGGGCGGCCGCGCACGCCCGTCAGCGGGTTGTAAACGACCCGTAAAACGGTCTCTTCGAGGGACAGTCCGGGCGCATCGCCCACCTCGAACCGCACCGACTTCACCCGCGCGGCGAGGATGCGCGCGCCGGTCGGGTCATTCGCGACAAGGCGCATTCCGGCGGCGACCCGCGCCACCGCATCAGCGAGAACATCGGCCCGCGGCGCCTCCGGCGCAGGCTGCGCTTCGGCGGCGGGCGCAACGTCAACGAGGCGCGCGGCGACCGGCGCCGCCAGCGGCGCGCTGATCGGCGCGGGGCCGATATCGAAGACGATGGGCTCGCCCGTCACGGCGCTCAAAGCGGCGGTTGCAAACTGGGCGCGGCGCTGGGCGGCGTGGAAATCGGCCTCGGGCAGCGCAAGCTTTCCGTCGTCCCCAAAGGACCGCGACGCCGCCTGGCCCTGACGCTCGCCCGGCCAGAACACTGTCGCGCCGCCATACGAGGTGATGCGCAGCATGACCTCGCCCTGCGCGTCTTTGTAGATGACGTCGCCGCGCGGGCCGCGCTCGCCCGTTACAAGGAAAATTTCTTCCGCAGGCGCTTCCGGATCGATGCGGCAGTCGAGCCGCGGATCGCCGTCCGCGCAGAGAAACTTGATGCGCGCTTCGCCGACGCCGCCTTCAACGACAAAAATGCGCCCGTCGGCGGCGACCGAAAAGCGCTCGACATCCGGCGTGCGGTGTTGGTGTTCCTTCTTTTCGCGCTTGTCGCCGACAAGGCTCGAAAAGGGGTCGGCGGCGGCGATCTGGAAACGGGGAGAGATCGGCAGGGGCTGAGCATAAGCGGCGCCGGCCGCCAGAAGCGCCGCCGCACCCGCCAGAAACATGCCTTTCAGCCCAGTCGTCATTCTTGAGAGCCGCCTTCGCCCATCCCGTTTGATCGCGCTGATTGAACCTTGCGCGCAATCATAAATAGCCGGTCAATTTGGCGAAAAACGGGCCTCCTCGCGGTTTTGCGGCGCCGCAAGGAAGCCCGAAAGCCTTAGGCGGCGATATATTGGCCGCCATTCGCGGTCAGGACCGAGCCTGTAATGAAGCCCGCATTGTCGTCCGCGAGGAAGGCGACGCAGCGCGCAATATCCTCAGGCTCGCCGAGACGGCCGACGGGGATCTGCGCGACGATTTTCTTCAGCACGTCTTCCGGCACCGCGGCGACCATGTCAGTGCCGATATAGCCCGGCGCGATGGCGTTGACCGTGACGCCTTTGAAGGCGCCTTCCTGCGCAAGCGCGCGCGTGAAACCGATCATGCCCGCCTTGGCGGCGGAATAGTTGGTCTGGCCCATCTGGCCCTTCTGGCCGTTGATGGAAGAGATGTTGACGATGCGTCCGAAGCCGCGCTCGCGCATGCCGGGGAAGACCTGGTGCGACATGTTAAAAACGCTGTCGAGATCTGAGCGAATGACCTGCTGCCACTGCTCGGGCGTCAGCTTGTGGAACATCGCGTCGCGCGTGATGCCAGCGTTGTTGACGAGAATATCTGTCGTGCCGTGTTCTTTCTCGACTTCTGCGACGCCCGCCTTGCAGGCGGCGTAGTCAGCGACATCCCATTTATAGACGTGGATGCCCGTTTCTTCCTTGAACGCTTTCGCCGCTTCGTCATTGCCGTGATAGGTGGCCGCGACCGTGCACCCTGCATTCTTGAGCGCGATCGAAATCGCGTGGCCAATGCCGCGCGTGCCGCCGGTTACGATTGCCGTCCTTTTCGCCATTGATCTCTCTCCCAAATGAAATCGCGTTTCCTGAACACCGGAAGCGCCGCCGCAAAAGCGGCGCTTCCAACCCTTTTTTAGTCTCGCGTCTTAGCGCTCAACACACATGGCGATGCCCATGCCGCCGCCGATACAAAGCGTGGCGAGACCTTTTTTTGCACCCGACCGGTTCATTTCATAGAGCAGCGTCGTCAGGATGCGCGCGCCCGAAGCGCCGATAGGGTGGCCGATCGCAATCGCGCCGCCATTGACGTTGACCTTAGAGGGATCCCAGCCGAGTTCTTTGCCCACCGCGAGCGACTGCGCGGCGAAGGCTTCATTCGCCTCGATAAGATCGAGGTCGGCGAGCTTCCAGCCGGCTTTCTCAAGCGCGAGGCGCGAAGCCGGCGCCGGGCCGATGCCCATGATCGACGGATCGACGCCGCAATGAGCGGCGGACGCGATGCGCGCAAGCGGCGTGAGGCCGCGGCGGTCAGCTTCCTTCGCTGACATGATGACGAGCGCGGCGCCGCCGTCATTGATGCCCGACGCATTCGCAGCCGTGACCGTGCCGCCGTCGCGCATGAAAGCGGGCTTGAGGCCCGAGATCGAGTCCATCGTCACGCCGTCGCGGATATATTCGTCCTGATCGAAAACGACATCGCCCTTGCGGCCCTTGATGACGACCGGCGTAATTTCATCCTTGAACTTGCCGGCTTTTTTCGCGGCCTCCGCCTTGTTCTGGCTGGCGACGGCGAAGGCGTCCTGCTCTTCGCGGGTGACCTGGTATTTCGCCGCGAGATTCTCCGCCGTCTGGCCCATGTGGTAATTGTTGAAGACGTCCCACAGGCCGTCCTTGATCATGGTATCGACATTCGACACGTCGCCCATCTTCACGCCATTACGCAGGAAAGAAGCGTGTACGGACAATGACATGCTCTCATGGCCGCCGGCGATGACGACCGAGGCATCGCCTCCGCGCACGGCCTGCGCGGCGAGCGCGACAGCGCGAAGCCCGGAGCCGCAAACCTGATTGATGGTCATCGCAGGCGTCTCTTTCGCAATGCCGGCGCCCATGCTCGCCTGGCGGGCCGTGTTCTGGCCCTGAGCCGCCTGCAGCACATGGCCCATGATCGTTTCGGAGACCTCCTCCGGGTTGACCCCAGCGCGCTCAAGCGCCGCCTTGATCACGATCTCGCCCAGCTTGGCGGCCGGAACGCTCGCGAGCGAACCGCCGAAAGAGCCGACGCCCGTGCGGGCGGCTGATGCGATGACGACTTCGGTCATAAATCCTCCTGGTTTGAAAATAACCGCGCGCGATGCGCACGTCCTGTCTGAATTCTGTTTTTGCGGCGGCGCAGCCGGCGTGGCGGGCCCCGATGGCGGCCTCCCGCCGGGCGTAGAGCGCCCCGGAATCGTCTCCGGCGGCTATTTTCCTCACTCCCGGGAACACAGCGGCGCGTAGGCAACGCCCAATTTCATGCTATAGCAAGATTAGCAAGCGCAAAAAATCGCTGCAATGCAGCATCAATTCTATGTTGCGCAACAACTATACGGGAGGAGCGGATCCGTGTCCGAACCGCAAAGCGAAAGAGAACCGGGGCAGAAGGCTGGGAAGTCAGTCGAGGGCCCGATCGTCATCAAAAAATACGCCAACCGCCGTCTCTACAATACGGCGACGAGCTCCTATGTGACGCTCGATTACCTGTCGGAGATGGTCAAAAGCGGCGACGACTTCGTCGTCTATGACGCGAAGTCGGGGGAAGACATCACGCGTTCGGTGCTGACGCAGATCATCTTCGAAGAAGAGAACAAGGGGCAGAATCTCCTGCCGATCCAGTTCCTTCGCCAGCTGATCCAGTTTTACGGCGACAGCCTGCAAAGCTTCGTGCCGTCCTATCTCGAGATGAGCATGAACGCCTTTTCGCGCAATCAGGAAAAGCTTCGCGACCAGATGCGCGACGCTTTCGGCGGCGCGCCGGGTTACAAAATGTTCGAAGATACGGCTCGCCAGAACATGGCGCTTTTCGAGCAGGCGATGAAAATGTTCTCGCCGATGGGCGGCGTCTTCCAGCCGCAGGCGCCGAAAGCGCAGAATGAGAGCGAAGAAATTCGCGATCTCAAGGCGCAGCTCGCCGCGCTGCAGCGCCAGCTGGACAAAATGGACACCAAAAACTGACGTCACGAACTGACGCCAGAGTGACGCGAAAAGCCGGGGCTAGTCGCCCCGGCTTTTTTGCATGAAACGGGCGCCCGGCCCTTTGGCCATCCTGTCGGCCAGAAAGGGACCGAGCTTTTCGAGCTGCGCTTTCAGCGTCCAGGGCGGGTTGACGACAAGGAGCCCGCAACCGCTGAAGACGCCCTCCGCCGGCGCGCGGATGAAGAGTTCGGCGCGCAAGGATTTCATCTCGCCCATTCCATCGATGCGTTCATAAAACGCCTCGACCGCGCGCAGATCTTTCACGGGATACCAGAGCACCATCACGCCGGTCGCAAAACGTTTGCGCGCGTCGGCGAGGCCCTGCGCCAGCCTGTCGAATTCGCCCGGCGCCTCAAACGGCGGGTCGATCAGCAGGAGGCCGCGCCGCTCGGGCGGCGGCGTGAGCGCGCGCACGGCCGTCCAGCCATCCATCGCCATCACCTTCACCTGCGCGTCATCCTTGAAGAGCGCGGCGAGCGCGGCGTTGTCCTGCGGGTGCAGCTCATTGACGACGAGACGGTCATCGGACCTTAGAAGCGCGCGCGCGACCATCGGCGAGCCGGGATATAGGCTGAGCGCGCCGCCACGATTCATTTTCCGCACGATATCGAGATAAGGCTCAAGAAGCGGCGCGACGTCAGGCGGCGCCGAAGGGGCGTCGATGCCGAGGAGCCGGCCGACGCCATCGATCCATTCAAGCGTCTTGCCCGCTTCGATCCCTGCGAGATCGTAGCGCCCGATCCCCGCATGCGTGTCGATGACGCGGAAGGGCGCGGGCTTTTCCTTCAGATAGGAAACGCACAGGGCGAGCACGGCGTGCTTCAGCACATCCGCGAAATTGCCGGCATGAAAGGCGTGGCGGTAATTCATGGGCGTGAGCCAAACGCGCGCCGGGATGCGAAGTCAATCGCGCCCGAAGGCTCAGCTTGGCTTAGCGGGCGGACGCGGCCCGCGCGGCGGCGCTCGGCACTTCGTTCGGCGCGCCCGAAGGAAGCCAGGTCGGATTGGTTTCCGGCTTGCCGATAAGATAGCCCTGCAAATAGTCGACGCCGAGCCCCTTGAGGAGCATCGCATCGGCTTCATTGTCGACCCATTCGGCGACCGTCTTCATGCCGAAATTGCGCGCAAGGTCGAGCAGCGTGCGCACGAAGAGCTGGTTCTCGCGCGACGACGAAACCCCGGTGACGAACGAGCCGTCGATTTTCAGCGTATCGATGTCGAGCGCTTTCAGGTTGCGGAACGAGGTGTAGCCCGCGCCGAAATCGTCGATCGCGAACATCGCGCCGAGTTTCTTGATCTCGGAAACGAATTCGATCGAAACGTCGATGGCGTCGATAACCTGCGTTTCGGTGAGTTCGACCGTGATGCGCTTTGCAAGGTTCGAATGCGCGCGCAGATGCGCGAGATAGCCTTCCGCCCAGACGGGGTCTTTCACCGTCTCCATCGACACGTTGACGTTGAGATGGACATGCGGGCAGGTCGCCAGCGTGTTCACCGCAAGTTCGAGCACGCGGCGGTCGAGAAGGTGGACGAGCCCGAGCCGTTCGGCGACCGGAATGAAATCAGGCGCCGGAATTTCGCGGCCGTCTTCCGCGCGCATGCGGATGAGGCACTCGTGCTTGCTCGGCGTTTCGCCAAGATCGCTGACGATCGGCTGGAAGGCGAGACGGATGCGCCGCTCATTGAGCGCGGTCAGGATGACATCCGACATATGCGAATTGCGCCGGCGAAGGCTGACCGTTTCAGTCTTCTCAGAGAAAGACGACCAGCTCGACCGGCCAAAACTTTTCGCCTGATCGAGCGCGGCTTCCGCGCGCGCCATCGCGCCGAGCGCGTTCTCGGCGTCATCGGGAAGATTGACCGCGCCGATGCAGATCGAGGCCGCCACCGCGCCGCGGCGCGTTTCGACGACTTTCTCGCGCACGACGTTCATCAGACGCGTCGCAAGCTCGCGCTGCGATTCAGAGCCTGAATCGACGGCGAGAATGCCGAATTTCGTACCGGCGACGCGGCCTATATGGTCGCCCGGCCCAAGCACGCTGTTCAGCCGCGCGCCGATTTCGACAATCACTTCGTCTGCGATCTCGAACCCGAAATCGGCGTTGATGGCGCCGAGATCGTCAATGCCGGCGAGAAGATAAACGCCGCGACGTCCGCGACGCTGCGCATCTTTCAGGAAGTCATCAAGGCGCGCGCGCACATTGGTGCGATTAAGAAGACCCGTCAGATCATCGTTCGACGCAAGCCAGGCGAGTTCTTTCTCGCGCTGCTTGTCGCTTTCGATGGAGCGAAGAATGCCGATAAGGCGCCCGCTATTCGAACCGCCGATCCAGCCGCCGCGCTCTTCAACCCATTGCGGCGCGCCATTCGCGCCGATGAGCCGGTATTCGCACCAATAGCTCTGCACCGAACCGTCAAAGGCCGCTTCCCGCTCAGTTATCGGTCCGCCGACAATGAGGCTCGCAAGGGCTTCGCGCGTCTCCGCGGCCGCATCGCCAAGCAAGCGTTCGCGCGCGCGCTGGTCCGACCAGAAGATCGCGCCCGAAGCGGGATCGAATTCGAAAAGGGTCTGCGGCGCGCTTTCGGACGCCGCCGACACATGACCGCCTGCGCCCGGGTGTGAGCGCGCGACGACGTTCGCCGCGTTTCCGCGCACGCCCTCGGACGTATCGGCCGAGAATTCATCCGGCGCGCCCGGCGTGCGGGCATCAGCGTTAACAACCATTGTCCGACCTGTCATTCGACTTGGGCACCTTAGACCGCGAGCCGTAAAAAAAACTCAAATGCGCGGCAGCTCTGTTTCGTTATTGGCTCGTTAATGCGCGATTGCGGCAAGGCTCTTGCTCTATCGCTATTTATGAAACGAATTCTTAACCTTGCGCCCTCGAGCCGGACTTTTTCACAGACGCTCCCCGCAGCGCCGTTAAAAGCCGCGCGCAAAGTCAGCGCCGCCCGTCTTGAGGAAGTGCGGCCGACACCGCATGAAGGTTGGAATTATTTCAGCGCCGAAGCGACGACGGCGGCCCTCGCCGAGCGCGCTTATTACCGCGTGCAAAAGCTCGGCGCCTCTGAAGGCGCGCCGCTTCTCAATCGCACTGTCTAAAAAAGGGGCGCCTAAGCGCCCCTCGCCTGTTCAATAATTGGACAGCGCTCTTAGCCGAGCAGCGATGACTTGTCCGGAACGCCGATATCGCGGCGCGCGGTGACCGTCGTTACGACGAAACCGGCCATCGGATCGAGCAGGGTCATCGTCGTGAAGATGAAGAAGACCGAATTGCCAAAGCCCGGCGCCAGGATGAACGTCAGCAGCACGGCGATGAAGAGCATGAACGACAGGAGGTGATTGGTGATCGACTCCGTGCCGGTCTTCGTCGCGCGAATAAGCTCGATGAAGAGGAGGCCCATGCTCGCAACGATGAAGAGATCGCCGCCGCGCACCGACCAGGTGTCTTGCGAATAGAGCGGCAGGTTGACGATCGTGGCTTCATACCACGGAACGCCGTCCGCGCCCGTCGCGCCGACCAGCGTCAGGACCAAGAACACCGCATAGCTGATCGCCAGCAACGGAAAAATTTCCAGCTTCATGAGCCGAGCTCCCTCAATTCCCCACCCCCGCGCACGCGGGGCCCGTTCCCCGAACTATCGGGCGATCGTGACAATACCATACTGTCGGCGCGCCTAAAGCTCTGAAATCTCGTTTGGCGATCGGGCGCGGTCATTTAGCCACATGACGCCCAGAAGATCGCGCGCGGCGACCGCAAGACGGCCAAGATTGGTGTATTTCGAGCTCCCATGGGCCCTAGCGCGATGATTGACGGGGAGAAATTCGGCTTCGAAACCTTCGCGCCGCATCAGCGCCGGCAGGTAGCGGTGCATGTGGTCGAAGGCTGGAAGGCGCAAAAACGCCTCCCGGTAGAAAACCTTGAGGCCGCACCCGGTATCGGCGGCGCCATCCTTCAGGAGCCATGACCGCACGCTGTTCGCCGCCTTCGACGCCCAGCGCCGGGCGGCCGTGTCCTGACGTTTGCGCCGCTCGCCGCCCACCATCGCGAGCGTTTTCGGCGCATCCGCTCGCGTCAGGCGGTCATAAAGCGCCGGAATGTCGGCGGGGTCGTTCTGGCCGTCGCCGTCGAGGGTCGCGATGACGGGCGCGCGCGCGGCGAGCACGCCAGTGCGGATCGCCCGGCTCTGCCCGGCGTTCTTTCTGTGCGCGAGGACCCGCAACTGCGGGGTCTCGGCGCGCTCTTCGAGGAGGACGGAGCGCGTCTCATCTGTGGAGCCGTCATCGACAATGATGATTTCGTGCGAGACGCCGGAGAGGGCCCTGCTGATCTCCTTGACGAAAGCGCGCGCGCCGGCGGCCTCGTTATACATTGGCGCGACGACGCTGATCTGCGGCGCATCCGGCGTGCGGAGGCCGAAGGCGAAGACCGGCGCAAGCGATGTGTTCGGCGCGTCAGCACTCATTCGGAGCGGGCGTTCCTCAGTCTTCGCCGGCGGAATTGCGCGGCCACCGGACAGTAATTCGCAGAATCCGCGCGAAACACAAATAGCGAGGGCGCCGGCTGCCTCCTGCTGCGGCTCGATTTCATCACCGGATGGCGCCAAAATATCCCGAGAAGAAGCTGACGCGGCGCATCGGGGCGGGTCGAGGGAAAATGGCAAAGTCCGCCTCCGGTGAGACGATTGCGGGGCGCGCCGGAAGGCTCGCCTTCATCGCCGCCTTCTCGCTCATCGTCGCCCTCGCCGGCCTCACCAGCCTGCCGCCGCTCGACCGCGATGAATCCCGCTTCGCGCAGGCGAGCGCCCAGATGCTCGAGTCTGGCGACTTCATCACCATTCGGTTCCAGGAAGCCGAGCGCAACAAGAAGCCGGCCGGCATTTACTGGCTGCAGGCGGCCTCAGTGAGCGCTTTTTCAAGCGTCGAAGCGCGGGAGATCTGGGCCTATCGCCTGCCGTCAGTGCTCGGCGCGATCCTCGCCGCCATGTTCACCTATCTCGCCGGGGCGCGGCTCTTCGGGCCGTCAACCGGTTTTCTCGCAGCTCTGCTTCTCGCCGCCTCTCCGGCGCTCGCAGGCGAAGCAAGCATTGCAAAGACCGACGCCTTCCTGCTTGCGACGATCACCATCGCCGAAGCGGCCTTCATCCATATCTTCGCGCGCTGGAAAGACGGCGCGCGCGCCGGCTGGGTCTGGCCGGTCGCATTCTGGATCGCGCTGGGCGCCGGCATTCTAGTAAAGGGCCCGATCGCGCCGCTTGTCGTCGGCCTGACCGGGCTCGCCATGCTAATTCGCGAACCGAAGATCGGCTGGGTGAAGGCGATGCGCCCTGTCACCGGCCTTATCATCCTGATACTGATGGTCGGCCCCTGGGCGATTGCAATCGACCGCGCCACGGACGGGCGCTTCTTCGCCGACGCCATCGGCGCCGACATGGCCGCGAAAGTCGGGCAGGCGCAGGAAAGCCATGCGGGCCCGCCCGGCTATTACATCGTTCTTCTCTGGGCGCTCTTCTGGCCCGCCGCCGCACTCATCATTCCGGGGATAGCGCGCGCCATCGCCTCGCGCCGCGCATGGACCGACTGGCTGCTTCTCGGCTGGCTCATTCCGGCATGGATCATCTTCGAAGCGACGGCGACGAAGCTGCCGCATTACACGCTGCCGCTTTACCCGGCGCTTGCAATCATCGCTGCGCGCGCCGCCGCAGAAGGCGCATCGCTGCGCCGAAAACTGGCGCGCCGTTTCGGCGCCGGCGTCTATGCGCTCATCGGCCTCGCCTTCGCCGGCCTTGTCGCGGCGCTGCCGCACATTTTCAGCGCTTCGCCGCTGACGCCCGTCTGTTACGCAGCCGCCGCGTTGATCGCCGCTGCATCGCTTCTCATTGCGTTCTTCTTTCTTCAGGGCCGCGCCTATCAGGGCGGGCTAGCCGCCGCGTTTCTCGCCGCCTTTGTCGCGTGGACTGTTTTGGGCGGCGTGCTCCCGAGGCTCGACCGGCTGATGATCTCGCCGCATCTTTCAGCAGCGCTCGATGAAGCCGGCTATCACCCCTTGCGGGACGGCGCGCCGGCGCCGGCGCTCGCAGGATATGCAGAGCCGTCCGCTGTCTTCCTCATCGGCACGCAAACCATCCTCACCGACGGCGAAGGCGCAGCGGCGCGCCTCGAACAGGCGCCGGACGCAGCCGTCGCGGTCGAAGCGCGGTTCGAAGACGACTTCCAAAAAGCGCTTGCTGAACGATCGATAATGGTCGCGCCCCTTGCGGTTATCGAAGGGCTTAACTACTCCAAGGGCCGCGATATTCATCTCACCGTCTACGCCCGGAAAGATCGCTGACCCTTGATGCTGCGCGCGACGACGGCCGCCCCATCTTACTTCGACGCATCTTACTGGCGCGCGCGCCCTGCACTGGCGTTCGCCATTCTCGCGGCGATCATTACGGCGTTGCGCATTCTCGCGCTCATCTTCGCCGATGCGAATCTCGGGCCTGACGAAGCGCAGTACTGGGTTTGGAGCAAAACGCCGAATTTCGGCTATTATTCAAAGCCGCCGCTGATCGCCTGGGCCATCGGCGCGACGACAGCGGTTTTCGGCGACAGCGAATGGGCGGTGCGCCTTTCCTCCCCGCTCTTTCATCTCGGAACGGCGATCTTCCTTTTCGCGCTTGCGCGACGACTTTACGGCGCGGCGAACGCTTTCTGGGTCGGCGCGGGATGGCTCACGTTGCCGGGCGCGGCCTTCTCCGCAACGCTCATCACGACCGATGCGCCGCTCCTGTTCTTCTGGTCGGCTGCTCTGTATTTTTTCTTCCGTATCCTGAGGGCTGAAACTCCATCACAATCGCTGCGGGCTGCCGCGCTGCTCGGCGCCGCCTTCGGCCTCGGCATGTTGTCGAAATATGCGATGATTTATTTCCTCGCAGGGCTCGCCGGCGCCTACGCCGCGGCGCCGAGCGTGCGGATGCGCCTCGGCTGGAAAGAAGCGCTCCTCGCCCTTGTCGTCGCCGGCGCGATGATGACGCCGAACGTGCTCTGGAATGCGCGCCACGACTTTCAGACGATTTCGCATACGGCGGCGAACGCTCACTGGAGCGCCGATCTCTTCCATCCCGGCGAGCTTGGCGAATTTCTCGCCGCGCAATTCGGCGTTTTCGGCCCTGCGCTTTTCGCGCTTTTCATTTGGGGCGCGGCGAGCCTGCCGAAGCGGCTTCGTGAAGCAGGTGTAAGGCGAGACGACGACCTTTCGCTTTTCGCGCTCGCCATTCCCCCGCTCGCAATTGTTTGCGTTCAGGCATTCATCGCGCGCGCACATGCGAACTGGGCGGCGGCGGCCTATCCGGCGGCGCTCATTCTCGTCGTCGTCTGGGCGTTTCGCGCGAAGCTCGGCTTTGTCATCCGGGCGAGCGTCGCGGCGCATCTCCTCATCGGCCTTGGCTTTCTCGCCATCTATTCGAATTTCGCGCTCGCCGACGCCGTCGGCCTTTCGAACTCGGTCAAGCGCGTGCGCGAATGGCAGGCGCAGGGAGAGTATGTGAAAGCTCACTCGGCGGGCTATGACGCGATCATCGTCGATGACCGCGAGTTGATGGGCTCACTTCTCTACTATGCGCGCGGCGCGGCGCCGATCCTCGCCTGGAACTCAAACGGGCGCATTGACGATCATTATGAAGCCTTCATGGCCTATGACGCGACGAAACATCCGCACGCGCTCTTCGTCACCGCCCATCCGGAAGCGATCGCCCTGCAAAGAAGGTTCGCCTCCATCACGCCGGCGGGCGAAATCACCGTCGATCTGAAACGCGGGCGCAAGCGCACGCTCTATCTCTTCGACGCATCGGGATATCAGGAAAAGCGTTAGCGCCCGGCGCTAGCGGATTGAGCGCCGCGCGCTCATCTGGCGCGCGCGCTTCAAGGCGCCGGAGCCGCGCCGCGCACTGAGGCCCGCGAATGCGAACGCGCGCCCGATGATGCGCGCGCCCATGCGCAGGGCGAACAAGATCCACATAAGAACGCCTACGAGCCAAAGGAACGGCGCCGGATAGGGATCAGAGAAATGGCGATGGAAATAGCGCAGCATGCTCGAGGTTTTGCGCGCCTCGACCCGGATAGGATCGACCCGGCTTGAGCTCTTGTGGTGCAACACTTCGACATGCGGATTGAAGTAGACCCCGCCGCCGTTCTTCTGGAAACGCAGGCAGAAATCGATGTCCTCCACATGGAGGAAATAGCCTTCATCCATGCCGCCGATCTCGAAATAATCATCGCGCGACAGGAAGAAACAGGCGCCGGAAATGATCGGCACGGGCGTCACATCATCCGGGCACGGATCGCCATGGAGATTGAAACGCCGAAAGTAAGGATGGCGCGGCGCGAAGCGGTAAAGCTTCGTCGCCTCGACGAAGGCGCGCCACGGCGTCAGCGTCATCCGGCGTGAGCCCTGTTGTTCGGCGCCGTCCGGATTGATGAGTTTGGCGCCCTGCAGCCACGGATGCTGGAGCCGCGCGCCATCGGCGAGAAAGCGCTGAACGCCTCCCTGCGGCGCCACCGCGTCAGGATTGAGAAACAGGAGATAGTCGCCCGCCGCGCGCTTCGCGCCGAGATTGCAGGCCGTCGCAAAACCGACATTGCCGTGACCGGTGATGACCGAAACCGGCGCGCCGCCCGCATTCGCTTCCACCGCGGCGTCGACGGCGCCCTGCCAGTTGCCGTTGTCGACAATAATGATTTCGGAAATTTCAGGCTGAGCCTTCAGCGAAGCGATCGCGCGGGCCAGAAGCGGTCCGGTGAAATAACTGACGACGATAGCGGAGACGCTCCGCTTCCCGCTTTCCGACTGCATGCTCTCACCCCCTCGCCAAACGCCGTTTCTTTGATTTTCGGCGCAGGCTGCTCGGTTTCTTTATGAGTCATCGAGGTCGCCGAAGCAACGTCAAATGGCCTGGCGAAGGCGCGCAAGCAGGCTTTTCACGCCGGCTGCGGCCCGAAAGCCCCATTGACGAGCGCACCCGAAAAGCCGCTCGCCAAAGTTGAACTTTGGCGCTGCTTCTCGCGCAATGAAAAGGCGTGTCCCGCGCCAATGAACCGCTAGCGCAAGAGATCCGGCGCCATCGCCTCGCGCGCAAGCGCTTCGGCGGCCTCGTCGAGGCCCATAGCCTCCTGCCCTTGCGAGCCAAGTCGCCGAAGCGACACTTTGCGCTCCTCAACCTCGCGCGCGCCGGCGACAAGAATCACCGGAATCTTAGCGTGGCTGTGCTCGCGCACTTTGTAGTTGATCTTCTCATTGCGAAGATCGATGTCGACGCGCAGGCCCTTCGCCTTCAGGAGCGCCGCCGCTTCGCGCGCATAATCATCCGCTTCCGACGTAATCGTCGCGACGACGACCTGCACGGGCGCAAGCCAGAAGGGCAGCTTGCCCGCATAGTGCTCAATCAACAGACCGATGAAGCGTTCGAACGTGCCGAAGACGGCGCGGTGAAGCATGACCGGACGCTTCTTCGCGCCCGTCTCATCGATGTAAGTCGCATCGAGCCGCTCGGGCAGAACATAGTCGAGCTGGAACGTGCCCGCCTGCCAGGTGCGGCCGATCGCATCCGTCAGATGGAATTCGAGCTTCGGCCCGTAAAAAGCGCCCTCGCCTTCGGCATAGTCGAACTTGATGCCTGACGCGGTGAGCGCGTCGGCGAGTGCTTTCTCGGCTCGGTCCCAGGTCGCATCGTCGCCCGCACGCTGCTCCGGGCGCGTTGCAAGCTTATAGTGAATATCGGTCATCCCCATGTCTTTGTAGACACGGGCGAAGAGCGCGAGGAAACGCTGCGTTTCCGACGTGATCTGGTCTTCGCGGCAGAAGATGTGCGCGTCGTCCTGCGTCATCTGGCGCACGCGCAACAGGCCGTGGAGCGCGCCATGCGCTTCGTTGCGGTGGCAGCACCCGAACTCCGCCATGCGGATCGGCAGGTCGCGATAGGATTTGATCCCCTGCTTGAAGATCTGCACATGCGCCGGGCAGTTCATGGGCTTCAGCGCCATGAGGCCGCCCTCGCCGGTGAGGATCGGCTTTCCTTCCTCCGTCGACGGAATTTCATCCGGCACGACGAACATGTTCTCGCGGAATTTCGACCAGTGGCCCGACTGCTCCCAGAAGATCGAATCGAGAAGCTGCGGGGTTTTCACCTCCACATAGCCGTCATCGTCGAGCTGGCGGCGGATGTAAGCTTCAAGCTGGCGCCAGACGAGATAGCCCTTCGGATGCCAGAAGACCGAGCCTTGCGCTTCCGACTGGAAGTGGAAGAGATCGAGCTCTTTTCCGAGGCGGCGATGGTCGCGCTTTTCGGCCTCCTCAAGACGGGTGAGATAGGCCTTGAGGTCTTTCTCATTCGTCCAGGCGGTGCCGTAAATGCGCTGAAGCACGGCGTTACGATGATCGCCGCGCCAATAGGCGCCCGCGACCTTCATCAGCTTGAAAGCCTTGCCGATATGCTTCGTAGACGGAAGGTGAGGCCCGCGACAGAGGTCGTGCCAGTCGCCGTGCCAATAGATCTTAACCTGCTCCGACTCGGGCAGGTCTGAAATGATCTCGGCCTTGTAGGTCTCGCCGATATCCTTGAAGTGCTGGATCGCCTTTTCGCGCGGCCACACTTCCTTGCGGGTCGGGCGGTCTTCATCGACGATTTCCGCCATGCGCTTTTCGATGCGCTCAAGGTCGTCCGTCGAGAACGGCTCGTCGCGCGCGAAGTCGTAGAAGAACCCGTCTTCGATGTTCGGGCCGATCGTCACCTGCGTGCCCGGAAAGAGTTCCTGAACGGCCTGCGCGAGCAAATGCGCCGTGTCGTGACGAATGAGGTCGAGCGCGTCGGCGTCGTCGCGCGTGACGATCTCGACCTTGGCGTCTTTCTCAACCGGCGCGAACAGATCGGCGAGCGCGCCATCGACTTTCATCGCAATCGCCTTCTTGGCGAGCGACTTCGAAATCGACTCGGCGATGTCCGTCCCCGTGACGGGGCCGTCGAAGGAGCGGACCGATCCGTCGGGGAGGGTGATTGCGACCATGTCTAATCTTCCAGTTTCTTCATCAAGGCGTCTGCGAAGCGCCGGGGCGCAGCTTCCTCATGCTGCAAAAAGAGTTCGGGTTCAATGAGTTCGACTTCCATCAGCAGGAGCCGTTCGTCAAGGATGACGACGTCGATCCGGGCGTAATCGGGAGCCTCCGGCAGCAGCGAGAGCGTTCGCCGCGCCTCTTCAAGCGCCCAAGCCGGGGGCGCGACGGGCGCAACCGTGCCGCCATATTCGCTCTGAACGAGGATCGAGCCCGGCTTCGCCCGCTTGACGACGGCGTGCGAGAAAGCACCGCGGATGAAGACCAGTGAGGTTTCTCCACGAGTGCGGATCTCCGGAATGAGGGGCTGCAAAAGACCTTCATGGCGAAGTTCTTGGGCGGCGCGTTCGATTGTCGCGGGCTCGCTCTTGCGCACAATCGAAAGCCCGCGCGCGCCGGCGCCGAAAACGGGCTTCACGACAGCCTCATCGAGCCCCAATGCGGTCATGCCGGCCGCAATGCTCGCCGCTTCGGGCGAGACGAGCCGCGTCGGCGCCAGTCTAGCCCCTTTTTCCGCAAGCTCGATGAGATAGGTCTTGCGTAGATTCCAGCGCATCAGCGTCGGCGCATTGGCGACACGGCCGCTTACTACAGCGAGGCGGCCGAGCCATTCGGTAAAGGCCGCCGGCTGTTCATCATAATCCCAGGTGGTGCGCACGACGATGAGGTCCGCTGTCTCAAATGGCGTGAAGGGCCCATTCCAGGGAGCGCTCGAAACTTGCGCGCCGCGCGCAACCAGTTCAGCCGCGAGCAGGTCGTCGCCGGGCTGAAGCTCAGGCAGCCTGTTGCAGGTCGCAAGGACGATGGATTTCATAAGAGTCGCAACGTGGTGGATAGCCGGGTGCTTAGCGCGCAAAGCGGCTTTTCTCTAGACCGGACTGCAGCCGGGCGTCATGCTGCATCCGGGAGAGACGAGCGAATATTCGGGGGAAATCATGCGCGTCCTGGCGGTTTTAGCGGCTCTCTTTTTTGCAGGCGCGGCAGAGGCGAAAGACCCTTCCCTCGCCGACCTCGCTTTTCTCGAAGGGCATTGGCGCGGCGGCGACGATAGTTTCGTTTTCGAGGAAAGCTGGCTCCCCGCGGAACGCGGCGTGATGACCGGCATGGCGCGCGGCGTCGGCGACGGCGCCTTGCGCGTTCTCGAATACATCATCGTCTCGGAAGAAGAAGGCGGCGTCTTCATGCGCTTCCATCACTACAAGGCGGACATGTCGACCTGGGAAGAAGAACCGATCGTGCTGCGCCTCGAGAAAACCGGCGACGGCATGGCCGAGTTCCGCGCCGGCGAAACCGACACCGTGCCGCTTATCCGCTATTTCGTGACTGAGGATGGCGGCTTGCAGGCCGATGTCGAAACCTATGAGGATGGCGAACGCGATTCATTTTCGCTCACCTTCTTGCGTACTTCTGAATGAGCTGAGCGCTCGGTCCACGCCCAGTCGCCATAGCGCCAGAATCTCCAGCCCTGAGGTTCAAGTTCTTGCGGAACCGGGTCCCAGCCATGACTGCCGAAGGGATGGCATCGCGACACCCGCGAAAAGGCGAGCCAGAACCCGCGCCATGCGCCATGCTTGCGAAACGCTTCCGCCGCATAGTCAGAACATGACGGCGCATGCCGGCAGCGCGCGCCGAGAAAATAGAAAAGCGGCGACAGGGTTCGTTTGTAGAGCCAGAGAAGGCCGAGCGCCGCCCTCGCGAGAACGCTTGGCCGCCGCGATGCGCTAAAATCCGTCATACGGCATTGATATGGCCGCTGTGGATAGACATGCAAAGGGGATCTCTATGTTCTCAGGCGGATTGAAGTGCGCGATGATCGCGCTTGCAGGCGCGGCGATGCTCGCGGCCTGCGCGAAAGAAGAGGCAAGCGTGACCGCCTGGCCCGCCCCGACGCTCGATGGCAAGGCGCCCATCGTCATCGCCCATCGCGGGGCGAGCGGTTATCGGCCGGAACACACGCTTGAAGGCTACGGCCTCGCCATTGAGATGGGCGCCGACGTGATCGAGCCCGATCTCGTCTTCTCGAAAGACGAGGTTCTCATCGTCCGGCACGATCGTTATCTCAGCGGCTCGACCGATGTCGCAGACCACCCGGAATTCGCGGACCGCAAGCGCGCGAATGACGATGCGTCGGATGAGCCGCGCAAAGACTGGTGGGTTGAAGACTTCACGCTCGCCGAGCTGAAGACCTTGCGCGCGCGCCAGGCTTTTCCGGGCCGCTCGAAAGAGTATGACGGCCTCTATGAGATCCCGACCTTCGCGGAGGTTCTCGCGTTCGTTTCGGGCGAAGCGAAAAAAGCCGGCCGGCCGATCGGCGTTTATCCGGAGACGAAGCATCCGGGCTTCTTCGCCGCGAAAGGATATGATTTCGAAGCGCCGCTCCTCGACGCGCTGAAAGGCTTCAGCGCCGGCCCCGTTTTCATTCAGTCGTTCGAACCGGAAATCCTGACGCGCCTTAAAGGCAAGACGGATGCAAAACTCATCCAGCTTGTTTTCGAAGCCTCGCCGGGCGCGGGTTCAAACGTTCCGCTGGAGTACATCGCCACCTATGCGGACGGCGTCGGCCCCGCCAAGGAATTGTTGTTGAATGATGACGGCTCGGATCGGGGCTTCGTGCGCGAGGCGCATGAAAAGCATCTGGCGGTTCACCCGTGGACGTTCCGCAAGGACCTTGCGCGGAGCTTCACAGGCGCGCCTGAGCACGCCGCCAAGATGAGCGCGGAAGACGGCGCGATCGATATCGAGTTGCGCGCGACCTACAAACTCGGCGTCGATGGCGTGTTCACCGATTTTCCGGATATCGCAGTTCGCGTTCGCAGCGATATCGAAAAAGGCGTCGTTCGCTGACCGCGCCGCAAGACACTCTTCCGTATAAAGAGAATGCCCGCGCAAGGGGATCGGGGCGGATCGCTTGCGCGGGACTTCTCTGAAGGGGCGCCGCACGGGGGGAGGGCGAACTGGCAGGCGCCACTGGAGGTTTGAAAGAGCCAGGGACTTGGGGAGAACCGCCTCTTTCACTGTTGAAACGGGGCAACGATCAAGCTCCGTCGAATTTTTCCTCGATTTTTTTTCGACGGAGTGCGCATGATCTGCGCGTTCAATCTGGATGCGAACATCCCCTCCCCACTGTCAGGAGTTCCCCTCGTGAAACGTCTTCTCATCCTCGCCGCCGTACTCGCCTCCTCCGCCGCCTGCGCTTCCGGGCCCAAAGGTCCTGAAGGCGGACCTCCAGGAGAAGGCCCGATGACGGGCGGCCCCGGCGGGGGCGCAATGCAGCGTGGCGAAGTCCTTCTCGCCGCGGCGCGCGATGTGCGGACGAAAGAAGGTTGTTCGGCGGCAGCTCCTTCATATCGTGTCGTGGCGGGCATGGGTGCAGGCTTTGAAGCCGCGCAGGACGAACTCGGCGAGTGCCTGTTAGTCATGACTGGCGCAAACGAGACGGAAACTTCGCTATTCCGCGAGGAAGCCGCCTTCTGGCTGAAGCGCGCCGCTTACGCCGGCAACGCCCGCGCCCAGCGCGCGCTTTCGATCTTCTATGGCACGGCCGACAACCCGAGCGCCTCGCCTGTCGACGCGCTGAAATGGGCGATCGTCTATGAGGGCAATTCGGATTCGGCGCTTTATGGTTTTCAGGCCTTGCCGCCGACCTTCACGCCAGGCCTGCGCGCCGCGATGACTCATGAGCAGGCCGCGGCTGCCGAAAAGTTCGCCGCCGATTTCACGCCGATCTCACTCGCCGCTTTCACGCCGCCCAAAGAAGAACGCGGCAAGAGACAACGTCAGGGGGGTCCGCAAGGCGGCCCTCCTCCGGGCGGGCAGCGCCGCCGCCCGCAATAGCGCGGATCATTCACGCCGAAACGAAAACGCCGCCCGGATTCCATCCGGGCGGCGTTTCAATTCACGCGCTCTCAAGCGAGAGCGAGAGCCTTATTCAGCGGCTTTGAACTGAGCCGTTTCGGTCGACTCGCCCATCGCGGTCGTCGACGCCTGACCGCCCGAAAGCGTGTTGGCGATGAGATCGAAATAGCCGGTGCCGACTTCGCGCTGGTGGCGCGTCGCTTCGTAGCCGATTTTCTCGGCTGCGAATTCCGCTTGCTGAAGTTCGGAATACGCCGCCATGCCGCGATCTTTGTAACCATGGGCGAGCGAGAACATCGAGTAGTTGAGGGCGTGGAAACCGGCGAGCGTGACGAACTGATATTTGTAGCCCATCGCGCCGATTTCGCGCTGGAACTTCGCGATCGTTTCCTTGTCGAGCTTGGCTTCCCAGTTGAAGGACGGCGAGCAGTTATACGCCATCATCTTGCCCGGATAGGCTTTCTGGATAGCTTCGGCGAAGCGCTTCGCGTCATCGAGGTTCGGGTGCGAAGTTTCCCACCACAGAAGGTCGGCGTATTTTGCGTAGGAAAGGCCGCGCGCGATGCAGTGATCGACGCCCGTGCCGTCTTTCAGGCGATAGAAGCCTTCCGGCGTGCGGCCTTGGTCGAAGTCGATGAACTCGTGATCGCGCTCGTCAATGTCCGACGTGATGAGCTTGGCCGATTCAGCGTCGGTGCGCGCGACGACAAGCGTCGGCACGCCGCAAACGTCGGCGGCGAGGCGCGCAGCGTTGAGATTGCGCTCATGCGCTTTCGTCGGGATGAGAACTTTGCCGCCGAGATGGCCGCATTTCTTTTCCGACGCGAGCTGGTCTTCGAAGTGAACGCCGGCGGCGCCCGCTTCGATGTAGGCTTTCATGATCTCGAAGCAGTTGAGCGGACCGCCGAAGCCGGCTTCCGCATCCGCAACGATCGGCAGGAAGTAGTCGCGCTTGGCGCCGCCTTCCGAATGCTCGATCTGGTCGGCGCGGCGTAGCGCATTGTTGATGCGGCGCGCAAGCTCCGGACCGGAGTTCGCCGGATAGAGCGACTGGTCGGGATAAACCTGACCGGCGACGTTGGAATCGCCCGCGACCTGCCAGCCCGACAGATAGATCGCCTTGAGGCCGGCTTTCGCCATCTGGATCGCCTGGTTGCCCGAGAGCGCGCCGAGGGCGTTAATGTAGGGCTCAGACTTCAGGAGATCCCAAAGCTTCACCGCGCCGCGCTCGGCGAGCGTGTAGGCGATCGGGAACGAGCCGCGCAGGCGCTCGACTTCTTCGGCGGTGTAATTGCGTTCGATGCCGTCGAACCGGCCCGGTTTCGCTGAGGGGATGAGGTCGCTGAACTTGGTCATGGGGTCTCTCCGGATAGCCAGATGAAAATTCGGGCGGACAGAAGCACTTTTGCGACTGCGAAGCGAGGCATTCCGGGAAGGATTGTCGATTGTACAACATATATTTTTGTGAAATTGTCGATTTTGTAAATTTATTGGCCTAACTTCCCGTTTTGGAACAATTGTTTCGGCATTCGTCATGGCGTCACAAAAGCGAAAACTCTATCTCGGCCCCCAGATTCGGCGCCTGCGAAGGGAGCGCGGGCTGACGCAGGCCCAGATGGCTGGCGAGCTTGGCATTTCGCCCTCCTACGTGAACCTCGTCGAGCGTAACCAGCGCCCGGTCTCCGCAGACCTGCTGGTGCGGCTCGCCCAGGCCTATGACCTCGACCTTTCGGCGTTCTCTGACGACCGGGCGGACGATCTCTTCGCGAACCTCAACGAGGCGTTCGCCGACCCCCTGTTCCAATCCGCCGGCGTGACGCGCGAGGATGCGCATGAACTCGCCGCCGGCAATCCGGTTCTTGGCGAGGCGGTCGCCGCGCTCTACCGCGCCTATCGCGGCGCTCAGGCCGATTTGTTCGATGCGCGCGCCGCCGCTCGCTCAGGCGGCGCCGACCCGGTCGAGGAAGCGCGCACCTTCCTCCACGCCAACCGCAACTACTTTCCCGCGCTCGATGAAGCAGGCGAGACAATCGCGCGCGACGCAGAATCCTCCGGAGACGGACTTTTCTCCGCCCTCGCCCATCGCTTTGAGACCGTGCATCGCCTACGCGTGCGCGTTCTGCCCGATGATGTGATGGTCGGCGCCTATCGCCGGCTCAACCGACACTCCGGCGACATCGCGATCTCCGAAAGCCTCGATCATGCGAGCCGCGCTTTTCATCTGTCATTGCAGCTTGCGCTCATCGAGCAGTCGGCGGGCCTCGATAAAATCGTCAATGCAGCGAAATTCGAAACCGATGCGGGCCGCCGGCTTGCGCGCGCAGCTCTTGCGAATTACGCCGCCGCCGCAATCATGCTGCCCTATGAAGCGTTTCGGAAATCAGCGGTCGAACTTTCTTATGATATCGAAATGCTGGGCCGACGCTTCAGCGCGAGCTTCGAGCAGATCGCACACCGGCTGACGACCTTGCAGCGGCCCGGCGCGGAAGGCGTTCCCTTCTTCTTCCTGCGCGTCGACGCCGCCGGAAACATATCGAAGCGCTATTCAGCGGACATCTTCCCCTTTGCGCGCTATGGCGGCTCCTGCCCGCTCTGGAACATTCACGAGACCTTCAAAACGCCGCGCCGCATTCTGACGCAGATCGTGCAGCTTCCTGACGGCGCGCGCTTCTTCTCGATCGCGCGAACTGTGCAGAGCGAAGCGGGCGGATTTGCTGCGCCGCATGCGGAGCGCGCTGTCGCCCTTGGCTGCTCGATCGAGCACGCCGGCAAGCTCGTCTATGCGAAGGGCGTCGATCTCGAAAACGCCGAAGCAACGCCCATCGGCGTCACCTGCCGCCTGTGCGAACGGCCCGATTGTGCTGCGCGCGCACACCCGCCCATGCGCCGGCGCCTTGTCGTCGATGAATATCGCCGCCTCGCAACACCCTTCAGCTTCACCTTCGACTGACCGTTCTTGCCCGGCCGGAAAGCATCGCCTAGCCTTTCGCTTTCATCTGGCCGGCCCTCGCGCACTGGCCCGTGTCAATTCAACCCCGGAGGTATGATGACCAGAACTGCGTTTCTCGGCCGCGCGCTTTGCTCGGCCGCCATGCTGGCTTTGCTCGCCGCTTGCAGCGGCGCCGGCGAGTCCCCGAAAGCGGATGGCCCAAGCGCCCAGACAACCGTCGCCGAGCAGAACCAAACAGCGGCGATCAACGAATGGTTCGAGGAAAAATGGGAAGAACAGCTCGCTCGCTCGCCCATGACGCAGACATTTCTCGGCCGCAAGACGAATTACGACAAATGGGACGACGATTCTCCGGAATTCCGCGAGGAGAACCATCGCCTCGAACTCGCCGCTCTCAAAGAGATGCGCGACAAGTTCGACTTCGACACGCTCGACCATTCGGCCCAGCTTTCTTATCGCCTGTTCGAATATGAGGGCGAGCAAAACGAAGCGGCGTGGCCTTTCCGCGATCACTGGTATGAGTTCAGCCAGTTCCGCGGACCGCATTCGGGCGTTCCCGCTTTTCTGATCAACCAGCATCGCGTCGACACGACTGAAGACGCTGAGGCCTATATCGCGCGCCTTGCCGGCGTGAAGGATTATCTCGGCCAGCATCAGAAAAACGCAGAAGCCCAGTTCGAGGCCGGAATTAACCCGCCGAAATGGGCCTACTCGCAGATGATCGAGACGTCGCGCAATGTCATTTCCGGCGCGCCTTTCGATGATGGCGAGGATTCCGTCTTGCTCGCGGACTTCAAGAAGAAGGTCGACGCGCTCGAAATCGACGCGGCGCAGAAGGCTGACCTCATCTCACGCGCCGAGGTAGCTCTGACCGGATCAGTGAAGCCAGCCTACGAGGCGCTTATCGCCATGTTCGAAGCGCAGGAACCGCTCGCCACGAACGACGATGGCGCATGGAAGCTACCCGACGGCGACGCCTATTACGCAAGCCAGTTGCAGAAGATGACGACGACGGACATGACGGCCGACGAGATTCACAATCTCGGCCTGTCCGAAGTTGCGCGCATCCACAAGGAAATGACGGCGATCAAGGAGCAGGTCGGCTTTGAAGGAAGCCTTCAGGACTTCTTCGTCTATATGCGCGAAGACCCCGACCGGAAGTTCACCTATCCGAATACGGATGAAGGCCGCGAGCGCTATCTCGCCGAAGCTACCGCGCTTATCGATGACATGCGTTCGAGCCTCGACGAGCTTTTCTACACCAAGCCGAAAGCGGCGCTCGTCGTCAAACGGGTCGAGCCCTTCCGCGAACGCTCCGCCGGCAAGGCGTTCTATCAACGCCCGGCGCCGGACGGCTCGCGCCCCGGCATCTATTACGCCAATCTCTACAATATGGATTCGATGCCGACCTATCAGATGGCCGCGCTCGCCTATCACGAAGGCATTCCCGGCCATCACATGCAGATCGCCATCGCGCAGGAGCTCGAAGGCGTGCCGAGCTTTCGCCGCTTCGGCGGATACACCGCCTTCTCCGAAGGCTGGGGCCTTTATTCGGAACTCATTCCCAAAGAAATGGGCCTCTACCCGGACCCCTATTCCGACTTTGGACGTCTCTCAATGGAGCTGTGGCGCGCCGGGCGCCTCGTCGTCGACACTGGCATCCATTCGAAAAAATGGACGCGCGAAGAAGCGATCCAGTATCTCCTCGACAACACGCCGAACCCGGAAGGCGACGCGATCAAATCCATCGAACGCTACATCGCCATGCCGGGCCAGGCGACGGCCTACAAGATTGGCATGCTGAAGATCCTCGAACTGCGCCACCGCGCGGAAGAAGCGCTCGGCGACGATTTCGATGTGAAGGCTTTCCACGATGTCGTCCTGAAAGACGGCTTCGTGCCGCTCGCTATCCTTGAGGAAAATGTCGACGCCTGGATCGCGAGCCAGCAGGAGGCCTAATTCGGTTGCAAACCATGGCGCTTTGCGCCATCTCCGGCGCGCCTTCTGCAATGAAGGCGCGCCGTTTTGGATGACCCCATGACCGAGCTCGGAAAGCCGCCCCTCTCCGCCTATATCCGCACGAAGAACGAAGCGCGGATGATCGGCGATGTCGTGCGCGCGGCGCTTCAAGTCGCGGACGAAGTCGTCATCGTCGATTCCGGTTCGACTGACGACACGGTGAAGATCGCGGAGAACGCTGGCGCGCGCGTGATCGCGCATGAATGGCCCGGCAATGGGCATCAAAAGCGCTTCGCCGAAGAGCAGTGCCGCCATGACTGGCTCTTGGACCTCGATGCGGATGAAATCATCACGCCCGAGCTTTCGCGCGAAATTGCGGCGCAGTTCGAAAGCGGCGAGCCTTCGTTCCATGTCTACCGCACGCCAATGGCATTCGTGCCAGCCGTCGGCGATGCATGGGTCGGCTTCGGCGGCTCCGTTCGCCATAAACTCTACGATCGTCGCCAGTTTCGCGCGCCCGCGCATGCGGCGTGGGATCAGTTTGAGATCCCCGCAGGAACGCCAGTCGGGCGCCTCAACTCTCCGATCTTTCACTACGCCTTCACGGGCGCCGAACACCTGATGGAAAAGCTCAATCGCAATTCCTCGGTGCGCGCGCGCGAAGCGCCGCTGAAATCGACGCCAATGCTGATCTTGCGCATTCTCTTCGCGCTGCCGTTCTATTTCCTCAAGCGCTACCTCCTCGACGGGCTCTTTCGCGGCGGCGTTTACGGATTCGCCTTCGCGATGATGTCCGGCTATGGGCGCTGGCTGCGCGACGTGAAGATGTATGAAAGAGCGCACAAAGAGCGCGGCGGACAATGACGGGCGAGCCGCCCTTCGGCGCGATGCGCCCGAGCCCCGCGCAGGAGCGTGCACGCGCGATCGCGCAACATTTGCCCGCTAGCTATGCCGGGCGAAAGCTCGCCTCCCTGTTTCTTGGGCTCGCTGGCGGGCGCCAGAAGCGCGCCTTCGATGTCAATATCTTCCGTGGACAGAAGGCGCGCCTTCACCCCTTCGACAATATTTGCGAGAAGCGGGTTTATCTGACGCCGCAGCTCTGGGACCCGCAGGAGCGCGCTTTTCTTTCGCAGTACATTGCTTCGTTAACGTCTCCCGACTTCTTCTTCGCCGATATCGGGGCGAATGTCGGGCTCTACACGCTTTTCGCGCGCGGCGAGACGCTTCATGCCGGAAAGACGTTCCGCGCGATTTGCGTCGAGCCCGATCCGGAAATGCGCGCGCGACTGATGCAGAACATCGCCTTTTCAGACGCGCAAGGAGAAGTCACCGTTCTGCCGTTCGCCGCCACGGTGGCGCCGGCGCGCCTTCGTTTCACGATCAACCGCGAAAGCCGCGGCATGAGCCATATCGCCCCGGACGGCGAGATTGAGGTCGAAGGCCGCTCGCTCCTCTCGCTGCTTGAGAGCGCGCCGCGGATCGATGCGATGAAGATCGACATTGAAGGACATGAATACGCCGCGCTCGCCGCTTTCTTCGCGAATGCGCCGCGCGCGTTATGGCCTCGCCTTCTGATGATGGAAACCTCGCACGAGAGCAATGAACGCTCGGCGAGCCGTCTCGCAATCGGCGCCGGCTATCGCCCCGCGCTCAACACCGGGCTCAACACGCTCAGTGTTCTCGACTAAGAGGCGAAGGGGTTAAGCTTCTTCAGGAGCATTTGCAACGCGCCGCGATTTTCTTTGCGGTCGAGCGCATCCTGCGAAACGAGGAAGGTCGTCTGCACGACATAGCGCTCGCCCGCAAAGGGCGGATGGCCATGCCAACTCGTGTCCGACCGCGCGAAAGCGAAGACATTGCCGGCGAGCGGGGGAAATTCGAGCGAGAAATCGTCCATGTCATCGGGACCGTTGAGCGCGCGAATGGCGCCGCCTTCCGCCGGATCCCAATCATCGTTGAGATAGATGAGCATGGTGGTGATCTTCGAAACGGAGTCGTTGTGAACGCGCCCGTCGCCAATCTTCGACAGCTTGCGCACGGTGATCATGCGCGGCTTGTCCACAAGGTCGAGCGACAGCTTGTCGGAGAGAATCTCCGCAAGCCGCTTCGACTGCAGGTCGTCGATGAGGGACGCGAAAGCGCCTTTGACGTCAAGCTTCGTCAGCGGAAGATAGCCGCTGCGGTCGATCGTAGGATAATCACGGCGCACCTCGCCCGCCTGCGCTTTCGTCAGCGCGCCTTCCGCCGTGATGAACCGGAACGGCGCGTCATAGACTTTCGCCGCTTCAAGCGCGTTGAAATTGATCATCGCCGGCGCCCCTTACGAATAATAGTCCTTAACGAGGTACTTGTATTCTATGCCCGAGCGCTTGTAACCGCCCGCCTCCGCCGTCTGGCGTTCCGGCAGATCGATCGGCTTGAAGGCTTCCTCGTTATATTCGTAAGGAATCGTATCGAGGATGGAGCGGATGCCGTTGAGGCGACCCTTTTCCTTGTCATTGCCGTCAATGACGCGCCATGGCGCATGATCTGTATGCGTCAGTTCGAACATCTTGTTGCGATATTTGGAAAACTCCGCCCAACGCCGCTGCGCCTCAAGATCAACCGGAGAGAGCTTCCACCGCTTGCGCGGATCGCAGGCGCGATCCTTGAACCGCTTTTCCTGCTCCTCAGCCGACACCTGAATCCAGTATTTGAGCAGCAAGATGCCGGAATCGACGAGCATTTTTTCGAACATCGGGACTTCCTTCATGAAAGCCTCGTGTTCTTCCTCGGTGCAAAAGCCCATCACCGGCTCAACGACAGCGCGGTTATACCATGAGCGATCGAAGAGAACGATTTGGCCGCCAGAAGGCAGATGCGCGACATAGCGCTGGAAATACCACTGCGTGCGCTCGACATCGGAAGGCTTCGGAAGCGCAACGGTGCGCCAGACGCGCGAATTCATTCGGTCAAGGATCGTCTTGATGAGCCCGCCCTTGCCAGCAGCGTCGCGCCCTTCGAACACGATCGCGATCTTCATCCCTTTGCGGACAACCGTCTCCTGCAGCTTGGCGAGTTCGAATTCGAGCTCGTTCAGTTCGGATTCGTAGCGCTTATCCTTCATGGGGTGTCGATCGCCTCGCCATTTGCATCGAACGTATATTCGCGCCGGCAAAATTCGCAGGCGACACGCACGACGCCTTCTTCCATCATATCGGCGAGATCTTCGGGCGAATAGCGCCGCAAGACGGCCGAGATTTTTCCGGCGTTGCAGCCGCATGATGCAGCGACCGGAGTCGGCTTGAACACCCTGACGCCGTCTTCGTGATAGAGGCGGTAAAGCAGGGTTTCCACGCTGATCGAAGGGTCGAGCAATTCATCGGCCTGCGTCGTCTCAAGGAGAACCGCAGCGCGCTCCCAGATCTCGCGCTCTTCAGGGCCCTTGAGCGCCGCCTCGCCGCGCTCGCGCACGCCGCCTTCGCCCGGCACGAACTGCGCGATGACGCCGCCCGCGCGCCATGTCGCCCGCGCGCCGGGACGCGATACGCTGCCGACAGCGAGTTTCACCGCCGTCGGGATTTGCTCCGACTGCTGAAAATAGCCGACCGCTGCGGATGCAAGAGAGTCACCCTCGATCGGGGTCACGCCCTGATAGCGCTCCATGTCAGGCCCCTGATCGATCGTCAGCGCCATGTGCCCTTCGCCCATCAGCGCGCGAAGACCGCGCAGAGACGGGTCGACCTCGCCGCGCAGGGACGCTGTCGCGCGAACTGCGCCGCCTGCCGTAAAATCCGCAACGAGCAGCGCTACAGGTCCGTCGCCCTGCGCCTGAAAAATAAGCTTGCCATCGAATTTCAGCGACGCGCCCATGAGGATGACCAGCGCCGTCGCCTCGCCGATCAGCTCAAGCACGTTCGGCGGATAGGGATGAACGCGAAGGATCTCGTCGATCGCGTCGCCGAGCTTGACGACCCGTCCGCGCACCGCCGTGTCCCCGACCTGGAAGGGCAGAACGGCGTCGTCGCCCGCTTCAACAATTTCTTCTTCGGCGACTGTGGCCATGTCAGCTTTTCAGTTTGTAGCCGGATTTCAGCATCAGATAACACCAGGCGGCGAGCACGACATTGATCCCCATGGTGAAAAGAAACCCGATGAAAAGCGGCGCTTCATGCGCGCCGGTGAAGCCGTAGCGGAAACCGTCAATGAGATAGAAGACCGGATTGAACCGGCTCGCGCTGAGGAACGGCTCCGGCAGGCTGCTGATCGCGTAGAAGGTTCCGGACAGGAAGGTGAGCGGCGTGATGACGAAGTTCGTCACGGCCGCCATCTGATCGAATTTCTCGGCCCAGATGCCGCCGATGACGCCGATCATCCCGAACATCAAAGCGGCCGCGAGGCCGAAATAAGCGATCGCCCAGGGAACCGCGAAATGCATCGGGCTTGTCGAGAACGCCATGAAAGCCGCACTCGTCCCCGCCGTGACGACGCCGACAAGGAGGCCGCGCGCCGCGGCGCCAACAACAAACGCGACCGTCAGTTCGGAGGCGGACAATGGCGGCATGAGAACATCGACGATCGACCCCTGCACCTTGCCGATGATGAGAGAGGAGGACGAATTGGCGAACGCGTTCGTCAGAACCGCCATCATGATGAGGCCGGGCGCCAGAAACTCCGGATAGGGAACGCCGTGCACCGCCGCGCGCGTCTGCCCGAAGGCCTGCATGAAAACGACGAGAAAGAGGATCGTCGAGATCACCGGCGCGACGATCGTCTGGAAGGCGACCTTCATGAACCGGCGGATCTCCTTCGCCGTCAGGGTCCACAGGCCCAGCCAGTTCACCGCGCCGAAACGGCGCTCGCCGAAGCCCGGCGCCGCCTTGATGGCGGCCGCAAGCGCTGCGTCAGGCGTTGAGAGGGTCGTGCTCATGAGGAGATCCACCTTTGCCGAACGGATGTGGCGCACCGCCCCTGACGGGTCAAGGAAACGGGTTTCAACACGTGGAAAATCAGCGCCTTGTGATTTTCACCAGATATTGTGTGCAAAAATTCGACTCGGCGCCATGTTGTGTTTTGGTGCCATGAGAGTACTATACCTAGGCTCGTTTTTGAGCGGTTTCAGTAGCCAACACAATATATTGATCATTGGGGCGAGAGCGCGCCGCGACGGGGATTCCGGCTGGCGGCGGCGACAGGCAAGGAGCGGCAAATGGCTTGGGATGACGATCGGGTCGAGCTTCTGAAAAAGTTTTGGTCCGAAGGCCTTTCGGCCAGTCAGATAGCGTCGAAGATGGGCGGCGTGACGCGCAACGCCGTCATTGGGAAGGTTCACCGGCTCGGTCTTTCAGGCCGCGCTACGCCCGCCAAGCCGCAACGCGGCCGCGCCTATGATCATGTCGAAGAAGAAACAGTCATTGGCGAGCACCGTCATGAGCCAGTGATGAAGCCGATCATTCCGGAGCCCGAATTTACGGCGCCGCTGGTTCTGGACACGGGCGACCGCACCACGGTCGCGACGCTCAAGAACAATATGTGCAAATGGCCGATCGGCGACCCGGCGCGCGACGATTTCCATTTCTGCGGCCAGCCGACTTCGTCCGGCAAATCCTACTGCGCCTATCATGCGCGCCTCGCCTTCCAGCCGACGCAATCCCGCCGCCCGGAGCGCCCCGAGCCCATGCGCATCAGCGCTGGCGAAGCTCCCCGCCGTCGCGCCGCCGGCTAAAGGATCATTTCAGATTCAAAATGAAAAGGCCCGCCAATGGCGGGCCTTTTTGTATTCGTGCCGTATCCGAAACTACCGTTCCGGACTTAGCGAGTACCCCGCCGAACGCACGGTGCGGATCGGATCGCCATCCGCGGCCTTGTTGAGCGCCTTCCGGAGGCGTCCGATGTGGACGTCGACCGTCCGAACCTCGACATAAACGTCGGAGCCCCAGACCGCGTTCAGAAGCTGCTCGCGCGAGAAGACGCGGCCAGGATGCTGGATGAGATGGTCGAGGAGGCGAAACTCCGTCGGCCCGAGATGGACCTCGGCCTCGCCACGCCAGACGCGGTGCGCGGTCCGGTCGACACGGATATCGCCGACCTTGACCTCTTCCTGCACCAGCGCCGGCCGGATGCGGCGGAGCACGGCGCGCACGCGCGCGATGAGCTCGTTGGTGGAGAAGGGCTTGGTCAGGTAATCGTCGGCTCCCGTCTCAAGGCCCCGGATACGGTCGGCCTCTTCCGAGCGGGCCGTCAGCATGATGATTGGCAGGTTCTTGGTCTCCGCCTTGGAGCGGATCTGCCGGCAGACCTCGATGCCGGAAACGCGAGGGAGCATCCAGTCGAGGATCACGATGTCGGGCTGGAATTCCTCGATCTTCATCAGCGCCTCTTCGCCATCAGCGGCGAGCGCGACGTCGAAATTCTCCCGGCGCAAATTGTATTCAAGAAGCGTCGCGAGCGCTTCTTCGTCCTCGACGACCAGAACGCGGGTATTGGCCATTACTAACTACTCCGGCTGCTGACGGCGCCGCTACCCCTTGCTGGGCGCGTTCACCGTTGTCAACGACGTTTCGTCTCCCTTCGGACGTTCGTCTGTAAAGGTCGACCCCGTGACCAGGAAATAGATCGCTTCCGCGATATTGGTCGCATGGTCGCCAACCCGCTCGAAATTCTTGGCGATGAAGACAAGGTGCGTACACGCATTGACGCGCGTCGCATCCTCCATCATCGACAGGAGAATCTCACGGAAGACGGAATTATAGAGCTCGTCCAGCTCATCATCACCGCCCCAGACGGCCTTTGCGGCCGCCAGATCACGGCGTGAATAGGCGTTAAGGATATCAACAATCTGCTGCAGGCTTGCGCGGCCCATGCGCGCCACGCCCGCGAAAGGCTTGGGCGGCGGCTCGCGGCTCACGACTAGCGTGCGCTTGGCGACATTCTTCGCAAGATCGCCGATGCGCTCGAGTTCGCCGGCGATCTTCATGTGCGTCATGATTTCGCGCAGCGCGCTCGCTTCGAACGGCCCCTTCTGAAGCAGCGCGATGACCTTGCGTTCGACAGTCTGGTGCAGTTCGTCGATGCGAAGGTCGGCCTTGATGACTTTCTCCGCCGTCGAAATATCGCGGCGTTCGAATCCGCCGATCGCCTCGGCAAGCTGACTCTCCACGAGGCCAGCCATTTGGGCGAGATCGACCTCCAGGCCGTCGAGGCGGCCGGTGATACGGTTTTGCGGCGAAGTCGCCATCAGGCTTTACGTCCTTCTATCCACACGTGAAGGCGCGCTTGGGCCGAGCACCATAGGTCCTGCCGTACTCTCGCAGGACTTCTCGCAGGCTCACTCACGGCGGACCGCCTCAATGCAGGACTTTTGTGACAGATTCTTGTCCGGGCGAAAAATACATGCGCAATATGTGCGCATGAGTCAACTGCTTGTCATGCAGCGGCAGGCTCTGTCGCCCGAGGCTTCAGCGCCTTGAAATAGCAGGTGAAGGCGGTGCCTGCGGCGAGGCGGCTTTCGATCTGCAGTCCGCCTTTGTGGCGGTTGACGATGTGCTTGACGATCGCGAGACCGAGCCCGGTGCCGCCGCGCTTGCGGCTGCGCTCGACATTGACGCGGTAGAAACGCTCCGTCAGTCGCGGCAGGTCCGGCCGCTCAATGCCGGGACCGAAATCGCGGATCTGCACATAGAGAAGGTCATCGACGTCCGTCATCCGGCGCGCCGCGACCTGGCCGGCGGAATCGCCCGCGCGCTGCGAGATTTCGCCGTCTCCAGCGAGCGAGGGCGCCGCGCCGCGCCCGACGCGCACCTTCACGAGCGCAGGCTCGCCGCCATATTTGATGGCGTTATCGATGAGGTTCTGGATCGCCTGAAAGATTTCGTCACGCTCGCCGAGCATTTCGAATGATCCGGACTCGTCGCATTCGAAATCGACGATGGCGCCGAGCTGTTCAAGAATCGGCCCGAAACTTTCGATGCAGTCCCGCGCGATCTCGTTGAGATCGACAGTTTTGCTCGGCGGCACGTGCTCGTTGAGCTCAATGCGCGACAGCGACATGAGGTCGGCGACGAGACGCTGCATGCGCTCCGCCTGGCCTTGCATGATATCGAGAAAGCGCTCGCGCGCTTCTTCATCGGTCTTTGCGGGCCCCCGCAATGTCTCGATAAATCCGATGAGCGAGGCTAGCGGCGTTCTGAGCTCGTGACTGGCGCTCGCAATGAAGTCGGCGCGCATCTGTTCGAGGCGGCGTTCGGTCGTGAGATCATGAATGAAGATCAGGACGCGCCCGTCGCCGCTCGCTTCTTCGAGCGGCGCGATAAACGCGCGGCAGGTGCGCTCGACGCCGCTCGTCGTCGCAAATTCGACGGACTGCGCTTTCTTGGTGCGCGCGACATCTTCGGCCGCATCGAAGACGGTCGGCGCGCGCAGAGCGACCGCCAGATGGCGCCCCTCGACAGCGCTTGCACCGATAAATTCTTCCGCAGCCGGATTGGCGAGCTCGATGACGCCATCCGCGGTCACGATGAAGAGCGGCTCCGGCAAAGCCTGCGCGACACCGCGCGCGAGCCTGAGGCTTGAGAGTTCGGCCTCCTGCGCCGTGAACTCCGCCTCGACGACACGCTGCACAGGCTCGGCCCAGACCCGGCCTGAGGAAAAACGATAGCGGACCGCCAGCGCCCCGAGGAACGCGACGAAGCCCGCGGCCGGCAGCCACCAGACAACCTCGCGCGAGGCGACCATGATAAGCGCAATGCCAGCGCTGATGCCGACCGCCCACGCGAAATCGCGGGCGCGCACCTGATCGGCGGTCTTGCGGATCAAGGTCGCGAGATCGTCCTGCATTCGCCTTTTCGCTCTTAACCGGCTGCTGACGCGGGCCTTTTCAAACGAAGGCGGCGCGGCGTCAAGCGGCGAGGCCCCTCAAAGGGGGGCGAGCGGCCCCTCAGGCCGGCTCCTCGTCAAGCTTCACCTTGTGACCCCAGAGATTATGGATGTGCCAGACGACATCCTCGAGGGTCTTGGGGTCGAGCTTGCGGCCCCGGTGGACGGCGTGCCGCAAGGTCAGCATGCGGTCGCCATCGAGATCGGCGGCGACGACCTGGATATTCGGCTCATGCATGCCGAGATCGTACATGCCGGCGAGCTTCTCGCGCACGCGGCGGAAGCCGCGCTCGTCATGGATCGCGGAAATCTCGATATGCGGGTTCTCCGACTCATCCTCGAGCGCGAACATGCGCATGTTACGCATCACGGTCGGCGAGAGGTATTGGAGAATGAAGCTCTCATCACGGTAGTTCGCCCACGCATCCTTGAGGGCGCCGCGCCAGTCGCCCGACCCGGCGAGCGCGGGGAACCATTCGCGGTCTTCATCGCTCGGCTTCTCGCAGATGCGCTTAATGTCCTGCATCATCGCAAAGCCGAGCGCGTAAGGGTTGATGCCCGAATAGCGCGGGTCGTCGAAATCCGGCTGGAAAACGACCGATGAGTGCGAATGGAGGAACTCCATCATCGAGCCCTCGCCGATGAGGCCGCGCTCAAACATCTCGCTCATGATGTAATGGTGCACGAAGGTCGCGCAGCCTTCGTTCATCACCTTGGTCTGCTTCTGCGGATAGAAGTACTGCGAGATGTTGCGCACGATGCGCACAAGTTCGCGTTGCCACGGACGCAGGATGGGCGACGCCTTCTCGATGAAATAGAGAAGATTTTCCTCAGGCAACTTGATGTTCTTCACTTCCGCCTGACGTTCTTCCATCTCGTCATCAGGCTCTTCCAGATTCGGAAGCGTGCGCCAGATATCGTTGAATGTCTTTTGCTCATAGTCGGCGCGCGCAGCGATCTTCGCGAGCAGATCGGCTTCCGAAAGGCGCGGCGGGCGATTGTAGCGAAAGACGCCCTGATCCATCAACGCGTGAGCGGAATCGAGAATTTTTTCGACTTCATCGAAGCCATATTCATCTTCGCACTTCGCAATGTATTTCTTGGCGAAGTCGAGATAGGGCAAAATGCCTTCGGCGTCCGTCCACTGCTGGAAGAGATAGTTGTTCTTGAAAAAGTGGTTGTGACCGAAACAGGCGTGCGCCATCACGAGCGCCTGCATCGTCATCGTGTTCTCCTCCATCAGATAAGCGATACAAGGATTGGAGTTGATGACGATCTCATAGGCGAGACCCGTATAGCCGCGCCGATACATCTGCTCGTCGCGCGCGAAATGCTTGCCGAACGACCAGTGCTTGTACATGAGCGGCATGCCGTGGCTTGAGTAAGCGTCCAGCATCTGTTCAGAAGAAATGATCTCGATCTGGTTCGGATAAACCTCGAGCCCCAGATCGTTCAGCGCGATTTCCTCAATCGCATTGAACGTCGTCTTGAGATGGGCGAAATCCCAATCGTTGTCTTCGAAAAGAGGGGCTTGCTTCAAAGCGGGCTCGCTCATTTACGCCGCCTCCTTCGCATTCTTCGAGAAGAGTTCGCGGAAGACGGGGAAAATATCCTGCGGCCTTGCAATGCGAGTCTGCGCGAAGTTCGGCCATTTCGGCGCGAAGCCGCGATAGGCGCGCCAGAGTTCGGCGCCCGAGTCAGCGTCTGAGAAGACTTCAAGCTCGCGCTCGTCGAGGATCTCGATATAGGCATAATATTGCGAGATCGGCATCACCTGGCGGTCGAGCATCTCAACGCAAAGCTGCGCATCGCCCGATTGCGTGAAACCATCTGAGGCTTGCGCGACATAGATGTTCCAGTCGCTCGCCGGGAAGCGCTCTTTTTGCACTTCGAGCATTTTCTCAAGCGCCGTCGAAACCACCGTGCCGCCAGACTGCCGCGAATAGAAGAAGGTTTGCTCGTCGACTTCTTCCGCATGATGCGTATGGCGGATGAAGACAACCTCGACACGCTCATAGCGGCGCGTGAGGAACAGATAGAGCAGCATGTAGAAGCGCTTGGCGAGATCTTTCTCGCGCTCGCCCATGGAGCCCGAAACGTCCATCAGGCAGAACATCACCGCGCTCGTCGTCTCGACCGGCGTCGGCTCGTAAGCGTTGTAACGCACATCGAGCGGATCGATGAACGGCGCCCAGCGGCGGCGCGCCTCCATCTCTTCCAGCTTGATGATGAGCGCTTTTTTCTCGGCGATCTCCGCTTCGCTCGGCTGCGAGATGCGTTCGAGCTCGAAAAGGCGCGCCTTGAGTTCATTCACTTCGCGCGTCGAGGGGCGGCGCAAGGCGAGACGGCGCCCGTGCGCGTTCCTCATCGTGCGGATGAGATTCATGTTGGTCGGTGAACCGGCCACCGTGAAGCCCGCGCGGCGATAAGCGTTTGCTTTCACCTCTTTCAGCGAGCGCTTTACGAGATTCGGGAGTTCGAGGTCTTCAAAGAAGATGTCGAGAAATTCGTCCTGCGTCAGCGTGAACTGGAACGAGTCTTCCCCTTCGCCGGAATCGCTCGCCTGCTTGCCCTGCCCCTTGCCGCCGCCTTTCGGCGGCTTCTTGATTTTATCGCCGGCGGTAAATTCCTTGTTGCCGGGATGAACCATCTCGCGCTCGCCGGAATCGGGATCGAGCCGGAAGCGCGGCTCCGCCGTCGATTTCGATGGAATGGTGATCTTCTCACCCTTCTCGATTTCTTTGAGCGAACGGTCGCGCAGCGACTTGTTCACCGCTTCCTTGATCTGCGTGCGCGCACGCTTCAGGAAGCGCTGACGATTGCCCAGCGACTTGCCTTTTGGGTTCTTCCGCCGGTCGATGAAATGGAACTGGTTCATGCGTGTCAGCGAATAGCGAATGGCGAGTAGCGAATAGAACAACTTCCTGCGCTTCGGTCCACTAATCGCTACTCCCTAATTCCCTACTCGCTATTAACCCGCTTTGTTAACGCGCATATACCATTCGACGAGCCGGCGGACCTGACGCGGCGTGTATCCGCGCTCTTCCATGCGGCTGACGAAGTTCTCGTGCTTCTTCTCCGTGTCGGAGTCCTTCTTGGAGTCGAAGGAAATCACGGGAAGCAGGTCTTCGACCTGGCTGAACATGCGCTTTTCGATGACGTTGCGCAGCTTCTCATAGGACGTCCAGGCCGGGTTCTTGCCGGCGTTGGCTGCCCGGGCGCGCAGCGCGAACTTCACGACCTCGTTGCGGAAGTCTTTCGGGTTCGCGATGCCGGCGGGCTTTTCGATTTTCGAAAGCTCGGCGTCGAGCGTCGCGCGATCGAGAAGCTGTCCCGTATCGGGATCTTTGAAGTCCTGATCTTCGATCCACGCATCGGCGTAAGAGATATAGCGATCGAAGAGATTCTGGCCGTACTCGCCATAGGATTCGAGATAGGCCTTCTGAATTTCCTTGCCGATGAATTCGGCATAGCGGGCCGAAAGATCCGACTTGATGAAGTCGAGATATTTCTTCTCCTGCTCCTCCGGATATTGCTCGCGGCGGATGGAGTTTTCGAGAACGTACATGAGGTGCACGGGGTCAGCCGCGACTTCATCCGTGTCGAAATTGAAAGTCTCTGAAAGCACCTTGTAGGCGAAGCGGGTCGAGACGCCGTCCATGCCTTCGTCAATGCCGGCCGCGTCGCGATATTCCTGATGCGACTTCGCTTTCGGATCGGTGTCTTTCAGCTTTTCGCCGTCATAGACGCGAAGCTTCGAGTAGAGATTTGAGTTCTCGTGCTCTTTAAGACGCGTCAGCACCGAGAAGCGCGCGAGAAGATCGAGCGTTTCCGGAGCGCAAGGCGCGCTTGCAAGCTCGGAATTGGCGACGAGCTTTTCATAGATCAGGCGCTCTTCCGTCACGCGCAGGCAGTAAGGCACCTTGATGACGCTGATGCGGTCGAGAAACGCCTCGTTGTTCTTGTTCGCGCGGAACTGCAGCCATTCGCTCTCGTTCGAGTGCGCGAGAATGACGCCCGAGAACGGAATAGGCCCGAGGGATTCAGTGCCGATATAGTTGCCTTCCTGCGTCGCAGTGAGCAGCGGATGGAGCACTTTGATCGGCGCCTTGAACATCTCAACAAATTCGAGAAGGCCCTGATTGGCGCGGCAAAGACCGCCCGAATAGGAATAGGCGTCGGTGTCGTCCTGGCTGAAATGCTCAAGCTTGCGGATGTCGACCTTGCCGACGAGCGCGGAAATATCCTGGTTGTTTTCGTCGCCCGGTTCGGTTTTGGCGATCGCAACCTGACGCAGCTTTGACGGATAAATCCGCACGACCTCGAATTTCGAAATATCTCCACTGAACTCATCGAGGCGTTTGACAGCCCACGGGCTCATGAGACCAGTCAGGCGACGCTTTTCGATACCGTATTTGTCAGCAAGAAGTTCTTTGAGCTCATTCGACTGGAAGAGGCCGAGCGGGCTTTCAAAAACCGGCGAAATCTCGTTGCCGGCTTTGAGCACGTAGATCGGATAGGTTTCCATCAGATCTTTCAGGCGCTCGGCGAGTGAGGATTTGCCGCCGCCGACCGGACCCAGCAAATAGAGAACCTGGCGTTTTTCTTCGAGGCCCTGCGCGGAGTGACGGAAGTACGAAACGATCCGTTCGATCGTGTCTTCCATGCCGTAAAAGCCTTCGAAGGCCTTGTAGCGGCGGATCGTCCGGTTGAAGAAGATGCGCGCGAGCCGCGGGTCCCGGGACGTGTCGTAGAGTTCCGGCTCGCCGATCGCCTTCACCATGCGCTCAGCAGGCGTTGCATAAAGCAACGGATCGTCCCGGCATGCGAGCAGATAGTCGCGAAGGCTCATCGCTTCCTGCTTCACGCGAGCATAGCTCTCCGTAAAGAGGTTAAACACGTCCAGATTCTCTGTGGTCATCACGCCCTCACTGACTTTCCAGACCGGTCGAACCGCCGAGTTTCGACCGCCGCGCGCTGGATTGGTTGCACCGGGAAATTGCAGGAGACAGGCCAAGTCTCCTGCTGTCGACTTTGCGAGGCGCGCGATGACGGGAGGCGAAATTCGCTGCTCCACCGGATCGCGCGGCTGACAATTTCGTGCTGCAGCCTATGGGGCTTTGAAGCGCCGCGACCACAGATCGACCTTTACGAACATACTCAACAATGTGGGATGCAAGTGGCGCTATGCAAGCGGCCGTCGTGCTCATCGTCCCAACATGTTGAAGCCTACGCAGCATTGGTGACCCGTTGATCGTCTTCGTTCAGTGCGCTTCGTCTTCCTTGTCTCTTCCCGCCCCCGTTCAGGCCGTCTATGCAACTTTCGACCCTAGCGTAGCCGTTGCGTTTCCCCTGGCTGCGCGGCTTTTAGGTTAACGCCGCGCTTCTTAAGATATGGATAATGTAACAAGATTGGGGCGATGATGCGACACAAGAATTGTGCATTGCGTCGTTCATTCTGTCGCGTGAAACTAAGTGCCTGATAAGGCGAAGTATTCGTCGCAAGCTTCGGATCGCGCGCCGTGTCGCGCATTTGTGAGAAACGCCGACACGCGAAGAGTTTTTGAATCAGGCGATTCGATCTTGCTTCTTCGATCGCTTCCAAACGCGTCCCAACTCCAGCGTCGCTTCAGGTCAGGCAGCACTCGGCGCTGGAAGCTGCTAGGCCTCAAACTCTTCGGCCGGCCGCTGCGGACCAATGGACGCCAGCAACCTCTCCCGCCGGACATGAAGGAAGACGAGCACGCTGGCGACCGCTGCAAAAAAGCACCAGACAGAGGCCTGCGCGCCAAAGAAGAAAAGCTCCGTGACGACCGATCCCACCAGAACGCAGATTCCGAAAAGCAGGACAAAACGATGGCGCGACATCAAAAGCGGCGCCGTCGTCGCCATCACATAAAGGCCGACAACCGGGTTCTCCACACGCTCCCCGACGCCGTAATAAAGGCCATGCGCGACGGCCCTGACCGAAAACTCGTCCTGAAAAAGGATGGCGCCGAGCGTTCCCGACACAGCGAGTCCCGTAAGGAGAAGCACGCCCAAGGCCTGCCTGCGACGCCGCCCGCTCTCGAAGAGAAGCACGGAGAGGGGTGTAAACGTCGGCCAGAACACCTGCGCGATGAAGAGATAGGCGCCGACAAGCGCCTGCGGCGGGGCGGCGTTCCGGTTCACGGACAGCCAGATGAAGCCTTCGATCGCCTGATGCGTGGCGAAGACGAGCGGGATCGCCGCAAACGCCATAAGCCGCGGGGCCGGCCGCTGCGCCAGCGTCGCGATACCGACAGCGCCGATGATCGCAGCCGCGGTGAAGCTTGCTGGCGCGGAGAAACACATGGGCGAACGCTACTGTGTGTCGCCGGCGCTTGGGAAGAAGCCTGCGCCCCGCCCTCGTGGCCTAATATCGATAGTCCCGGTCGAGAACGCGCCGGGCGTCGTAGATGGACGAACCGCGAGGGGGCGGATTGTAACCCATGACGATTTCCAGAACGGCGACGCTGTCGCCATCATAATCGCCATAGCGCGGGCGGTCGCGATAGGCGCGATCGTCGCCGTAATAGCGCGTTCCCTCATAGCGGTCGAAGAAACGGTCGTCGAAATTGCGGCTGCGCGAAATCACCTGGAACCATTGATAGCCGCGATCGAGGGTCAGCTCAGCCGCGCGGCGCATCGCGAAATCTTCCGCGTAGGGGCCGGCCTCATCCGCACGATACTGAACGGAATAGCGGTTCTCAGAAATGCGCGTGTCGTAATAGCCGAAATCATTCGGGCCGCTTGCGCGTTCATAGCGCGGACCGGCGCTCGAAACGCAGCCGGCCGCGACAAGCGTCGCGAAGGCGACGAGAGCAGATTTATACATGGCATCCTCCATGGCTGTGCTGAAGGAACGCGCCGCATAGCCGGTTGGTTCCCGGAATAAGAACGGGCGGCGCCCCTAAAAAGCGCCGCCCGCTCCTGTCTGGGCGCATCCTCAATAATAGAAGGTGAGACCGGCAGTGGTGATGAAGGTGTCGAATTGCGACTCGGCGAAGAACTCGTCGTCTTCGAATTCCGTGTCCGACGCGCCGAAATATCGGCCCGTCACATTCGCCTCAAGGTTGGACGAAAGCGCATACCCGACGCCGACAAACCCCTGATAGACGAGAACGCCGTCGCCATCGTCGAAGGCATTGTCGATGTCATAGGCGAGCCGCCCATAGCCGACGCCGCCGCCAATCTTGGCGCGCAGCGGACTGTCCGTGCGGAAATGATAGACGCCGTTGACGAGTCCGCCAAAGAGCGATGCGTCGCCGGCGAAAAACTCCTCTGTATCATTTACGTTCGGGTCGAGATCGAGCCCGCCGAAGGTGAAGCCCTCGGGGTTGAGAGCTTGATAAAAGCCTTCGAGCTCGACGCCGAAGCCCGAACGATTGAGCGGCGCAAAGGCATGACCCCAGGCTATCGAACCGAAGAAACCTGGATCGAACTCCACCTCGCCAGCAAAAGGCGCGGCAATCGACGTTCCGTCATCGGTGAAGTCGCCTTCGAGATCCTGGTTCGGCGGAAAGGAAACGCCCGCGTTGACGGTCCAATAGCTGCGGCCTTCCGACTGCGCGAACGCCGGACTGGCGGCGAGCAGCGCGACGGCGGCTGCGCAAAGCGTGGTGCGAGTGGCTGTCATTTTTTACTCCGTACAGGAATTTACGATGCGCGAAAGGCGCCCCCCGCCCCTCGCAGCCCCGCCAACAAGCAGCCGGGAAGCCGGTTCCGGCATGAACAAAAGGAAATATCTGAAGGCGCGCCCGCCCTTAAGCGAACCAGCGCAACGACATGCAGGAAAGGCCTGCATCGATCAGCGCTATTTCGCGGGTCTGCATCGGAATGACTGTGAAACCGCTACGGTCGAGGAGTTCGAGCGTGCACGGAAAAGAGGCGCTCGCAAAAACGACGTCGTTAACGCGCAGCGCGTTCGCCGCGCCCTCTTCGCCTTCCGGTGTAAGAAGAATTTCATACCCTTCAAAGACGCCGGACGCCGCGAGCCGCGCCGTTGAGAGCACCGTTTCTTCCGCAAGAAGCGAGCAATCTGACTTGAAGTGAAGAATGCCCTTTGGCGTTTCGACAATTTCGCCTTTCCGGCCGAGCTCGGAAAGAAGCCGAATGAGAGCTTCGGCCCCGGCGCGGCTCGTGCGCGCTGACAGGCCGATCATCACCTTGTCCACCGCCGTCAGAACATCGCCGCCCTCGACCGTCCCTTCTGATAGTTCAAGAACTGAGTCGAATGCGGCGCGCAGCGCCGGAGCGATCGCCGCCGCCTCGCCCGCGCGCGTCGGCGCGCCGGGCTTCAACACGATCGCGCCCTCGGAAAAGACAAGCGCCGGATCTTCAACGAAAATAGAATCCGGGAAGCCTTCAAGCGCCGGGAGCACGGTCACATCAACGCCTGCATCGCGCAGCGCAGCGATATAGGCTGCATGCTCGCGGCGAACGCCTTCGAAACTTGGCCCTTCGCCGCCGTGAGCGCGAAGCCCCTCCGTTACGGATTTCGCCGGCTGGCGAACGATCGCGCGAGTGAAACGAAAGGGCGGCGGGCTTGATGTCATCTTACGCTCCGCCTCCCTATCCGCTCATCCTCGCGCGAGCGCGTCATCGATGAGTTTCGCCGTCGCAAGCGCGCCATAGATGCGTGCGAACGGCCCCATACGCGGACCCTCGGACTGACCGAACACGACCTCGTAGAGGCCGGTGAACCACTCGCGAATGTTCTCAAAGCCTTGCGCCTTGCCGGCGTCGAAAACCGCCGTTTGGTAAGCGTCTTCCTTTGCGCCGTCGCCGACTTCCTTGAGGCGCGCCGAAAGCATGACGAGCCCCGCGCGCTCCTGATCCGTCGGCGCACGAAATTTTTTCTTCGGCTTGATGAAGTCCTCAAAGTAGCGGACCGCGTAGCCGACCATCGCGTCTTCCGCCGCAATCGACTCCGGGCTCGCATCGGGCCGGTATTTGCGGATGAAGCCCTTGATGACTTCGGGCTTGGCGTCGCCGACGGCGCTCACAAGCGTCAAGAGCAGCGCGAAGGAGACTGGCGGCGTCGCCGCTGGCGGCGCGCCCTCGTGGATGTGCCAGACCGGATTGTCGAGCGCCTTCGCGCCTTCCTGGTCGCGGTACTTTTCGAGATGCGTCCAGTACTCGTCGACAGTCTTCGGGATGATATCGAAATAGAGCTTTTTCGCCGCTTTCGGGTTCTGGAACATGTAGAGCGACAGGCTTTCCGGCGAGGCGTAGGTGAGCCATTCGTCGATCGTGATGCCATTGCCTTTGGTCTTCGAGATTTTCTTGCCTTCCTCGTCGAGGAAGAGCTGGTAATTAAATCCCGAAGGCGGCTCGCCGCCGAGCGCCTTGACGATGCGCGAGGAGAGCTTGACCGACTCCGTCAGGTCTTCGCCCGCCATCTCATAGTCTATGCCGAGCGCGAACCAGCGCCCCGCCCAATCGGCCTTCCACTGCAGCTTCACTTTTCCGCCGCACACGGAGCTCCTGATGCGCGTTCCGTCTTCATCCTCGAAGACGACCTCGCCCTTCTTCGCGTCGATTTCGAGCATCGGCACATAGAGCACGCGGCCCGTCGACGGCGAGATGGGGAGGATCGGCGAATAAGTCTCGCGGCGCTCGTCGCCAAGCGTCGGCAGGATGATCTCCATCACCGCGTCATAGCGCTCGAGCACGCGGATGAGCGTCTCGTCGAACTGGCCCGATTTGTAGCATTCGGTCGATGACGCAAACTCATACTCAAAGCCGAACTGGTCGAGAAACGCGCGCAGCCGCGCATTGTTGTGGTGCGCGAAGCTCTCATGGCTGCCCCAGGGGTCAGGCACCACCGTCAGCGGCATCTGGAGATACTTCCCCAGCAATTCCTGATTGGGCAGGTGCGGCGGCACTTTGCGCATGCCGTCCATATCGTCCGAGAAAGAGATGAGGCGCGTCGGCCGGCCTGTCATGAGTTCAAAAGCGCGGCGCACCATGGTCGTGCGCGCGACTTCGCCGAAAGTGCCGATATGCGGCGGGCCCGAGGGGCCGTAGCCCGTCTCGAAGATGACCGGACCATCCTTCTTCACCCGTTCCAGCCGTTTTATGAGCGCGCGCGCCTCCTGAAAGGGCCAGGCTTTGGCGGCGTCGATATCGGCTTTTTCGAAGGTGCGGACGGCGGTCATGAAAACACGGTCTTTGTTAGGGATAATTCGTCTGCTGTAGGCATGCGCCCCTTTCCCGTCAACGCTTGCCCCCGCGAGGGCCCGCCTTTAGGGTGCGCCGAAATTGACGAGGAGAAGTCCATGCCCGCCGAGCGCGTCGCCGATCTTACGCCGCAAGAAGCGATCATCTACCTGATGGTGATGACGTCGGCCTCCGACGGGCGCATCTCCGAGCGCGAGTTGCGCACGATCGGCCGCGTCGTACGCTCCTTCCCGCTGTTCTCGGAAGGTGATGAGGAAGCCCTTGTCGAGACGGCGGAAGCCTGCGGCGCGCTGATGGCGTCGGACGCCGGGCTCCACAAGGTGCTGGAAGCCGCCGCGATGGCCCTGCCGTCCCATCTCGCCGAAACGGCCTACGCCGCCGCTGTCGATGTGGTGACGGCGGATGAAGGCCTCGAAATGACGGAAATCCGCATTCTCGAACTCATCCGCGACACCTTGAAAGTCTCGGACGAGGGCGCACAGGCGATCGAACACGCCGCCCGCGCCCGCCACATGACGCTCGACAGCGTGGTCTAGACCTTAGCTGTCCTTCGTCTTCGGCGCGCGGAACGCATAATAGAGGCGCAGCCAGCGCGGCCGCCGGAAGAAGACAAGCCGCAAAATGTCGCCGAAAGTCTGCGGGTAATATTCCCGCCGGCTGACGAAAGCGCGCTGATTGTCGATCACCAGAACATCCCCGCGCTCGATAATAATCCGCACCGCATTCTTCCGGCAGCGGATGAGCGCGGCGCGGAGCTGGCGAACGGCGTTGTGCGCTTCGACCTTGCCGCCGTCCGGCACACGCACCCGTTCGGGATCAAAACACATATACCAGTCCGGCTCTCCGTCGGGGCCGGTCACCTCTTTCAGGATTTCGCCCGTCACTGCTTCGGCGCGCTCCGTCACATCCCATGTCGGCGCCTGCTTGCGGAACTGGGCCTGCTTGAGCTCATGGAGCACACCGGCGCGCTTGGTTTCATCGTCCGGATGAATGTTCGCCACCACTTCGCGCACCGGAATGAGATAGACCGGTATGCGGCGCCGGTTTTTTACGCCAATATAGATCTTGTAGCGACAGCTTTCATGACCGGGGCCTTGCGTCGCATTTTCGACGGGGAGCTGAAATTCGACCGTGCTCTGATGAAATCGGAGCGCCATATCGCTGCCGTCGCGATCGCCAACTTGCGGCTCGTCCGGCGCCGTGCGCAAATCGCGCCCCACCGGCTGATCGGGCTGCTCGTACCGCCGGCGCACATGCGCGCCGAGGAGGTAGGCGACACCCGCGACCATCATCTCCGTATGGAGAAAACGCTTGCCGAGAGCTTCGTTAAAAGTCTTGCGACCCGGCTCGCGGAACGCAGCCTCTGATGGATAAGGAAAAAAGAACCCGATCGTCGGCAAATTCTTGATGTGAAGATAAGTGTTCGCCCCGCCGCGCAGCTCTTTGATCTTGTCGATCTGTTCTTGCGGCAGGAATTTGCGCAGATATTTCGCGCCGAACTCGCCGATGAGGCGGTACTCGTTGACGATTGTGAAATCGCCGTTGAGCACGTGGAATAACCAGGTTTGAAAGCGCAGACGGCTCCTGAAGAACAGCGGCGCTTCAAGTATGTTTTCCGACTTGGCTTTGCGTCGCGAAATCTCGCTTCGCGGTTTTTCTGCATTCGCGCTCCGTCGAATAAAAAATCTCCCTTTTCTTCCTTCGACTGGGAAAGGGTAAGCGGAGATTTTGAGGATCGCAATCTGCGAGAAGGCGGAAGAAAGCCAATCGAATCAAGGCGTCGCGAAAATTTCACAGAAGGCGCGCAGCCACAATTCTGACGCATTTGCTCCGGGCAATGAATTTCTTCTTTTCTGTCGGCTGAATCCCTATCGCAGCGTCAGCCACGAGGCGAGCGTCACGACGATTGCGATGATGAAATTCAGCGCAAAGCCCTCGCGCGCCATGCGCGCCATCGTCATGCGGCCGGTCGCATAGACGATCGCATTCGGCGCGGTCGCGACGGGCAGCATGAACGCGCAGGAACATGAAATGACCGCCGGGATCATCAGAAGTTCAGGCGCGATATGCGCGCCGGCGGCGACAGCGGCGAGGAGCGGCATCAACAGATTTGCGGTCGCTGTATTCGACGTGATCTCGGTGAGGAATGTCACGACAAGGCAGATGCCGAAAATCATCAGCAGCGGCGGCGCTGTGGCAAGCCCGCCAAGCTGATCGCCAATCAGTACATCGAGCCCGCTTGCACGAAAACCGCTTGCAATGCAGATGCCGCCCGCAAAAAGCAGCAGCATGCCCCAGGGAATGTCGCCGGCGCTTTTCCAGTCGAGAAGCGCGCCGCCTTTGCCGTCGGGCACGAGAAACATCGCGACGGCCGCAAGAAGCGCGACAGTTGAATCGCCAGCGCCTTCAATGCCGAACGCTCCGGACCATCCGCCGAATGGCTCAGAGCGCGTGATCCAGGCCGCGATAGCGACAGCGAAGACAATGAGCGTGCGCACTTCATCTCGCCGCCACGGCCCCATATGCGGCAAGGTCGGTGCTTTCACGCCGCCCATCGCACGCGTCAGCCAGAAGCCGATCAGCGGCACGCCGATGATGACGGCGGGAAGGCCTGTCTTCATCCAGCGCGCGAACGAATATTCCTCGCCCGTCGCTTTCAAATAAGCGTCTGCGAAGATGAGGTTGGGCGGCGTTCCGACGAGCGTCGCCGTGCCGCCGAGCGAGGACGCATAGGCGATGCCGAGCAGCAAAGGCGCAGCAAGGCGCGGATTGTCCGAGCGCGCGATGATCGCAAGCGCCATCGTCGCCAGCATCAATGTCGTCGCCGAGTTCGAAATCCACATCGACAAGATGGCGGCCGCAAGCATGAAACCGAAAACAAGCCTGCGCCCCGAAACACCGACAAGCTGGATCATGTAAAGCGCGAGACGTTCGTGCACGCCGGATTTCTCGAGCGCCTTCGACAGCATGAATGACGCCATCAAAAGCACGATCACGTAACTGCCAAGCGCTTGCGCGGCTTGCGCCTGCGTCAGCACGCCCGCCATCGGGAAAAGCGCGAAGGGAACGAGCGACGTCGCGGGAATTGGCAGCGCTTCCGTCACCCACCAGGCGGCCGTCAGCACGGTGATCGCGATCGTCCATGCGATCACCTCGGGCTGACCGGCGATGAGCGTCAACGCTCCTGCGGCGGCGGCGGCGAGCGCGCCACCAAGAATGCGATACGGTTTCATCGCGCGTCAGTTAGCGGTGATTGAATGACCGAGTCTAGCGTTACCGCCAGCGCTCAGCTTTTGAGTTCGCCCCAGAGATCATACGGGTCGGCGTCCACGACCTTCACACGCACAAGATCGCCAGGCGAAAGATCGCTCGCGCGCTCGATGACGACATTGCCGTCGATCTCCGGCGCGTCAGCATAGGAGCGCGCAATGGCGCCGTCTTCGTCAACCGCATCCACCAGAACATCGAGTTCGCGCCCGACCCAGCTTTCGAGGATCTCACCGGAAATTTCCTGCTGCGCCGCCATGAAGCGTTCATAGCGTTCCTCTTTGACTTCTTCGGGCACGGCGCCCGGAAGTTCATTGGCGCGCGCGCCTTCGACGGGCTCGAATTTGAAGCATCCGACGCGCAGAAGGCGCGCTTCCTTGAGCCATTCCAGCAGGAACTCGAAATCCTCTTCGGTCTCGCCTGGAAAACCGACGATGAAGGTCGAGCGGACCACCAGATCCGGGCAGATCTCGCGCCAGCGGCGGATACGCTCAAGCGTCTTCTCCTGCGCGCCCGGGCGGCGCATCGCCTTCAGAACCGTCGGGCTCGCATGCTGAAACGGTATGTCGAGATAGGGAAGAACGCGACCCTCCGCCATCAGCGGAATGACTTCGTCGACATGCGGGTAGGGATAAACGTAGTGAAGCCGCGTCCACGCACCGAGCTCGCCAAGACCTTTGCAGAGATCGAGGAAGCGCGTCTGGTATTCGCTCCCGCGCCATTGATAAGGCGCATATTTCAAATCTACGCCGTAGGCAGACGTATCCTGCGAGATGACGAGCAGCTCTTTCACGCCTGCGTCGACGAGCTTTTCCGCCTCCTTCAACACGGCGTCGATGCGCCGGCTCTGCAGTTTCCCTCGCATGGACGGAATGATGCAGAAGCTGCAGCTATTGTTGCAGCCCTCTGAAATTTTCAGATAGGCGTAATGACGCGGCGTCAGGCGCACGCCCTGCGGCGGTACAAGATCGAACAACGGATCATGCGCTGGGGGAGCTGCGACATGCACCGCCTCCATCACCGCTTCATATTGATGGGGGCCAGTGACAGCGAGCACTTTCGGGTGCGCCGCACGCACGACGCTTTCTTCGGCACCGAGGCAGCCGGTCACGATCACACGCCCATTCTCGGCAACCGCCTCACCGATCGCCTCAAGGGACTCGGCGCGGGCGGAGTCAAGAAAGCCGCATGTATTGACGAGAATGACATCGGCGCCAGCGTAGTCCGGCGCGATCTCATAGCCTTCCGCGCGCAGGCGCGTGATGATGCGCTCGGAATCAACAAGCGCTTTCGGGCAGCCGAGGCTGACGATACCGACTTTTGAGGGGGATGGCGCGGCGCGGGTCATGGGGCGAGGCTCATAGCGCGCCGAAAGGCTTTACGGAAGGGGCGCGCCCTAGCGCCGCCCACCCCCGGCGATCCACGCGAAGACGAGCCCGCCAATGCCCCCGGCGACGCACTGGAGACCGAAACCGAGCGCGTCGCGCGCCCCGCCAATCGCCCCGGCACCGCCCGCGGCGGCCGTATTCTCGATGAGGAGGATGGTCGCTGCGACCCCTGCAGCGCCGGCCAGCGGGTACGCGATGGGCGCAAGGGGCTTCAAGATCCGCTTCAAGATCGCCGCGACGACAAACGCGACGAGCAGCGCGACCGCGATGACAGCACCATAAATGGTGAGCCCCGTGAAATTGGCGAGATAGGTCTCGGCCTGCTGGGCGGGCGTATAGACCGCGCCAATGGCGGCCTGCTTGGCCAGAATCTGCTGCGTGTAGAATACGGTCGCGGCTGCGTAAGTGACAACGACGCTCACCACGTAGGCGGCGAGAACCTTGATAATTCTCATGAAAGCGCCCCTCCTCTATTTTCTGTCAGAAAACCACCTTATTCATAACCTCACAAGGCCGGCTATCGCGCCGGCGCCGCTCAATGTTGTTCGACCCGCTGAACGGAGGCGCCCATGCGCACGACCTCTCGCCCGCAAATCCTCCTGTCCGCCGTTGCGGCGCTCGCCCTTGCAGCCTGCTCAGGCGGGGGCGCTGCGACGCCCGACGCGAGCAAAGGCGGCGGAGACCCCGAGCTGCAGACGACGCTCGCCCCGCCCGCTCCGGAAGGAACGCTGAAGCTCAATGTCGAGAAGCTCGCCGACGGCCTCGTCAATCCGTGGAGCATCGCCTTCCTTCCCGACGGAACGATCCTCGTCACCGAGCGCCCCGGGCGCATTCGCATCATCCGCGACGGCGCGCTCGACCCGACGCCGGTCGCCGGCGTGCCGGAAGTCTATGTCGGCGGCCAGGCCGGGCTGTTCGATGTTGTTCCGCACCCAGATTTTACGAACAATCATCTTCTCTATTTCGCCTATGCCCATGGAACGGCGAAAGCGAACGGCACGCGCATCGCCAGGGCGAAGTTCGACGGCGCTTCGCTGAGTGATGTCGAGATCCTCTATGACGCAAAGCCGCTCAAAGACTCCAACCACCATTTCGGCGGACGGATCGTCTTCGCGCCCGATGGCAAACTCTTCTTCTCCGTCGGAGAAGGTTCAAAATACAAAGAGCGCGCGCAGGTAATGTCGACGAGCTTCGGCGCTATCATCCGCCTCAACGATGACGGCACGATCCCGGGTGACAATCCGAGCTTCGGCGAAGGCTCGCTTCCTGAGCTCTGGACGAAGGGCCACCGCAACCCTCAAGGCCTTGCTTACGATCCCGTTCGCGGCGTCCTTTGGGAAACCGAACACGGGCCGCGCGGCGGCGACGAAGTGAACATAATCGAAAAAGGCCAAAATTACGGCTGGCCACTCGCCACTTATGGCATCGACTATAATGGCGCGCGCATTACGCCGTTTACGGAGTATGAAGGCACCAAACAGCCCTTCAAGCACTGGACGCCTTCGCTCGGCACGTCGGGCCTTTCGGTCTATTACGGCGACCTTTTCCCCGCCGACTGGCAGGGTGATCTGCTCGTCGGCTCGATGGCGCTGCTCGCGCTTCATCGCGTCGACCTCGATGGCGACAGGGAAGTCGGAGAAGAGCGTTACCTCATCGGCGAACGCGTGCGCGATGTCCGCGTCGGCCCTGACGGAGCGATCTACGTGACGACTGAAGAGCATAGCGGCGAGCCGATCGGCACGGTGCTGCGGCTGACGCCGCAGTAGAGCGCGTGAGTTTCGCGCGCATGACGGTAGTGTCTTCGTCTTCCGGGCGATGGCGAGCGCCATGAGCGCCGCATCCCCTGAAAGAACTATGGAGCGATTGCGCGCGGCATTGCGCCATCAATATCGCGCGATCTTTCCGCAGTCAGGCATGTGGCAATACAATCGCCTGCCGCTCATCAGCGAAACACTCCCCTTTCTTCTCCTCTGGAGCCAGAAAGCGGCCAGCACGGTTGTGCTAAAATGGTTCTTCCTGAAGGCCGGTCTTTTGGAAGAAGCGCTGCGATACAATTCCTTCGTGCATGTCTTTGAGACAGAAATCTTCAAGAAGCGGCCTAGCTACGCGCACGCCGTCAAGAAGGCGCTTGAGAACGATGGTCTCCCGGTTCTTAAATTCGTGCGCGACCCGGCTGCGCGCGCCTTCAGCAGCTATCTGTTTCTCAACAGACCATTGCTCTATTCGCTGACTGACGATCCGGCCTTCTATTGGCGCCGCCGCGCGTTGCAATATGCGCGTGGCGCAAACGCGCCCGTCGATTCCATCTTTTCGTTCACGGAATTTCTTTCCTGGCTGAACGAAGAAGCCCGGCCGGACATCGACGGGCACCTCGCCCCGCAATACACCAAGATCGAAGAACAGCTCGGCACGCGGCTGCAAATTTATCGCGCGGAAATGCTGGATGAGGCGATCGCTGAAATCGAGACGCGGTTCGCCCTTCCCCGAACGTCTCACGAAGAGCTGAACGCTATCCGCGAGTCGAAACATCACAGGCCCAAGGACCCTCGAGCCGACACGCTTGAACGGATCATCAATGAAGGATTACCCAATCCCGCAACGACGCGTCTTCGCCTTCCGGAGTTCGACACGGCGACCATGCAAGCCTATCCGAAAGTGAAGGCTCTCATCAGCGCCTATTTCGCGGATGACTATCGCGCCTATGGCTACAAACTCGACGAATGAGCGCTCAGCGCTGACTCGTTCTTTTTCTCACTATCCCGTGGCGTCATTCCGGTGAAGGCAAGCCGGACAAGAACTGCGCCGCAGCCAAGCATGATGATGAGGCCCGGCACGCCGCCGAGCGTCGACAGCATGCGAATGCCGTCAACGCCGTTGGTCGAGGTCATGACCCAGGCGACAGCGCCGATAAGAACGCCCCAGAAAATCTTGATCCACAGCCCTGCGCCTTTCGCTTCATCTTCCTGACGCCGCTCCTTTAGGCAAACGCTCGCAATCGAGTGCGTGTTTGAATCCATCGCCGTGACGAAGGAAATGAAAGTCGTGAAGACGAACGTCGATGCGAATACGGCCGTCCATGGCAGCGCGTCGAGAAGCGAGTACATCACGGCTTCAGGCCCGTCATTCCTCAAAGCCGCAGTTAGGTCGCCGCCGCTTGAAAGGTCGAGCTGAATTGCGGCGCCTCCGAAGATGATCATCCATAGCATGCCGAAAAGCGCCGGTGCGACAAGATTGAAAAGTATGAATTCGCGCACCGTGTAACCGACAGAAATTCGCCCGAGGAAAAGCGCTGTAATTGGCGCCCAGGCAAGCCAGTTCGCATAATAGAAAATCGTCCAGTCGCGCGACCAGCTGCTATCTGCTCCGAACCCGAGATCGAGGCTTCGCGGGAGAAAATCCCGCGCATATTCGAACACGCCTTCCGCGCCGAGGCGAAAGATTGCGAATGTCGGCCCGGCGAATAGCACAAAAGCAGCCAGCATAAAGAAGAAGCGAATGTTGATGTCAGACAGAAACTTGATGCCGCGCTGAAGGCCGCTCACTGACGAAACAACATATGTCGCGACGATGACCCCAGTGATGACGAGCCGGATGATGACGCCGTCTTGAAGCCCCGTCACGGCGCCGATCCCGCCCGACAATGTCATCACCCCGGCGCCGAGCGAGGCCGCAACGCCCGCGACAAGCGCGAACAACGCCGCGGCATCAATAATCGCCGCGCCCTTTCCGCGAACGAGATCTCCAAAGACGACGGAGAGCGGGCCGCTCAGCGAGTAAGGCGCTTTGAAATTGTAATAGGCGAGCGCGAACGCGAGCGATGGCACCGCATAAATTGAATAGGGCGTTATCGACCAGTGCATGAATAGCGTCGAAATCGCGAAAGCAGCCGCCCCTTCGGTACGCTTGGCGACATGCGCGAATTCGGGCGGGCTGTTCAGATGGAAGAGCGGCTCGGCCGTGCCCCAGAAGAGGATTCCAGTCGCAATTGTCGTACACAGAGTAATCGCAAACCAGTTCCAGCGCTTGAGAACGGGCTTCGCCCCTTCGCCCCCAATACGCACCGCGCCAAGTGGCGAGAAGAATATTCCCGCCATGAGCAGCACTGCGCCAAAGGATGAAAGACTGAAGAGCCAGCCGATATTTTCGAGGATCCACTCATTCGCCGCCGTCGCTGCAGCAAGAAAATCCTTAAAGTCGATCAGGCTCGCCGAAAGAGCCAGCACCAGGATCAGCGCGGGCGGCCAGAAGACAAGCGGGCGGGTATGTCTCAATATCCTGAGGGGGATCAGTCTTGCTCCGGCCGGGATGATTTTGACGCATCATCGGCCATTCGGATGCAAAATGCAAAAAGCCCCGCGCGCGAGCATTCGCGCGGGGCTTTTGCATGTGGTGAATTTCGCGCGCGCAGCTAACGCAGCGCGCGAAGAAACGTTATTCCGCAGCGGCCTCTTCGGCAGGCGCAGCCGCAGCAGCGGCGCGCTCGGCGCGTTCAGCGGCGCGCTCTTTCGCTTTGGCGTGCGGCTCGCCTTTTTTCGGATTGTCGCCATGCTGCCACTTCACTAGTCCGTTCACCGAGAAGAAGCGCGCGACGCGATCCGTCGGCTGCGCGCCGACCGAAAGCCAGTATTTGGCGCGCTCTTCATTGTACTGAACGCGCTTCGGATCATCTTTCGCGAGCAGCGGGTTGAACGAGCCGATTTTCTCGATGAAGCGGCCATCGCGCGGGGCGCGGCCATCAGCGATGACGATTGAGTAGTAAGGGCGTTTCTTCGCACCGCCCCGCGTAAGTCTGATCTTGAGAGCCATTTTTTCTTCTTCCTTTCGATAATTCCGATTGTGTTATTTTTTCTTTCCAAGCCCCGGAAGGCCCATGCCGGGCGGCAACGCGCCACGGCCTGACAGAGCCTTCTCGATGGCGTCGAAGTCCACTTCTTCCGCACCCTGATCTTTCTTTCCCGACGGCGCGCCGAGGGCCGACAGGTCTGGCGCGCCGCCCGCCATGGCGCCGCCCATCCCGCCCAGGCCGCCCATGCCCATCATCTGCTGGGCCATGCCCTTCATGCCGCCTTTGCCCATCTTCTTCATCATGTCCGCCATCTGGCGGTGCGCTTTGAGAAGCTTGTTGACGTCCTGCACGGACGTGCCGGAGCCGGCGGCGACGCGGATCTTGCGCTTGGCGTTCATCAGCGCAGGTTTCTTGCGCTCGGCTTTCGTCATCGACGAAATGATCGCTTCCTGGCGCGTGATTTCCTTGTCGTCGAAGCCGCCCGCCGCATCGAGCATCTTCTTGGCTTTGCCCATGCCCGGCATCAGGCCGAGGATCGCGCCCATACCGCCCATCTTGCGCATCTGGCGGAACTGATCGGCGAGATCGTTCAAATCGAACTCGCCTTTCGCCATCTTCTTGGCCTGTTGCTTGGCCTTTTCGATGTCGAGATCTTCGGCGGCTTTTTCGACGAGCGAGACGATGTCGCCCATGCCGAGAATACGGCCTGCCATGCGGCGAGAGTCGAACACATCGAGCGCGTCGAGCTTTTCGCCAAGGCCGACAAATTTAATCGGCGCGCCGGTGACCGCGCGCATTGAAAGAGCCGCGCCACCGCGCGCATCGCCATCCATCCGTGTCATGACGACGCCGGAGACAGGCACGCGTTCCTTGAATTTCTCGGCCGTACGGACGGCGTCCTGGCCCGTAAGCGAGTCAACGACGAGCAGCGTTTCGATGGGGCGCGCGATTTTGTGAATCTCAGCGACTTCGGCCATCAACTGTTCGTCGATCGAGAGCCGGCCGGCTGTGTCGAGCATGACGACATCGAAGCCGCCGAGTTTCGCCGCTTCAAGCGCGCGGCGCGTAATATCAACCGGCGACTGACCCGCGATGATGGGAAGCGTCTTGACGTCCGTTTGCTCGCCGAGAATTTTAAGCTGCTCTTGCGCGGCCGGGCGGCGCGTATCGAGCGAGGCCATAAGGACCTTTTTCTTCTCGCGATCCTGAAGGCGCTTGGCGATCTTCGCGGTCGTCGTCGTTTTACCGGAGCCTTGCAGGCCGACCATCAGGATCGGCGCGGGCGGCGCCATGGCGAAGCTCAGAGCGGCGTCCTCGGCGTCGCCGCCGAGCATGTCGACAAGCGCGTCGTGGACGATCTTCACAACCTGCTGGCCGGGCGTGACCGAGCGCAACACTTCCGCGCCGACAGCGCGCTCTTTCACCTTGGCGATGAAGTCCTTCGCGACCGGAAGCGCGACGTCAGCCTCCAGCAGCGCCACGCGAACCTCGCGCAGCGCTTCCGTCACGTCCTTTTCTTCGAGAGACCCGCGGCCGCGGAGCTTCTCGAAGATTGAACCAAGCCGATCGCTCAGGCTTTCAAACATGCCTCTTCCTTCCTCTTTCCCGACAGCCCAAGGCCGTTCCCGCTCGCCGCCGCAGGCGAAGGCCTGCAATCCGGAATCCCGAGCGGCGGCGAACGAGGCCCGTGCGCGAAGGCGCACAAAACAAGATCGCCGCCGCGAGGGCGTTACCCCGGCGGCGGGACATCCCCGGCCTCGTCCCTTTTTCTCATATAGGGGGTCGTGCCAGCAGACGCGGGAAAAGACGGATTTCCCGAAAATCGGCCGGTTCTATAGGGGGTCTGGGCTAAGAAGGCAAGCGGAGACCTGCTCAAAGGTGTTTTTGGAGGGCACCTTCAATTTCGTAGCCCAGACGCCGCTTCGCAAAATCGTCTAACCGGCCCAAGAAACCCGACAGAATTACGGTCACTGCGCAACCGTTAAGCTCTGCTTCATATTGCGTATCATCGTCCTTCAGCTCCTGAGCAGGAACGATAATTCCTTGTATTTCCCGCGACACATCCGATCCATTGCAGACGATAATTCGCGGTGTATGCCTCTGAAGTTGAGCCTCCAAATACTCTCGGCAGTTCCCGATAATCCCACTCTTACCTCTTGATGGCCACTTCGCGCACGCACATTTGACGAGATCCGTATGCGCAGCATTGCCTTCGGAATGTAATCTTATGCTCTGAGACACCTTTCCAAAATCGGCAAAATATGAATGACGATCCAATTCATTATCGAGAGCTATCAGCAGATCGTCCAATGACCGCGACGTTGGTTCGTCCTTAGGGTTGAGGCCTATGATCCAAATCGTGGCATCCGGATTACCCTCAATGAACTCGTCGGGGCGGTAATTCCGGTTGAACCGCAGTTCATAAGCTTCGCATTTCCTACACACGTGCATAAGCACCTACGTTTGCTAAGCCACCGGTTTGGCCCGGAAGACCTCCTCGTCGAGTTCGCCTTCCCATTTGGCGACAGCAACGGCGACCGCCGTGTCGCCCGTGACGTTGACGACCGTGCGCATCATGTCAAGCAGGCGGTCGAACGGGAAGATGAAGCCGATGATGAGCGCCGTGTGCTCGGGTGTCACGTTGAAGACGTCGAGCACGATCGAGAGCAGGAAGAGCGAGGCCGAGGGAACGCCCGCCGTGCCGATGGAGACGAGCGCGGCGGTGAGCGCGATCAGGAAGTAGTGTTGCGGTTCGAGCGTGTAACCAAAGGCTTGCGCGGTGAAGAGCGCGACGATGCCGAGGTAGAGCGACGTGCCATCCATATTGATCGTCGCGCCAAGCGGCAGCACCGAGCCCGCGACCGACTTCTGCACGCCGAGATTTTCCTGCACGACGCGAATGGTGACAGGGAGCGTCGCCGACGATGACGACGTCGAATAAGCGACCATCTGCGCGTCGAGAATGCCGCGGAAGTAATTGACGAAGGGCAAGCGCAGAATGAACCGCACAAGCCCGCCATAGACGATCAGCATGTGCAGCGCGCAGCCGAGATAGACCGCGATCGTCAGCTTGAAGATCGCCGTAAAAGTCGCAATGCCTTGCGTGCCCGCGACATAAGCGATGAGGCCGAAGACGCCGAAGGGCGCAAGCTCCATGATGATGTGGGTCATCTTGAGGACGCCTTCTGACGCCGCCTCGAAGAAACGGCCCGCCGGCGCGCCTTCCTCGCTCGCCATCAGAATGCCGACGCCAAGCAGGAGCGCGAAGAAGATGACGGCGAGCATGTCGCCCTGAACAAGCGCAGCGAAGGGGTTTTCCGGAATGATCGCCATCAGCCGCTCGCCGAGCGGGCGCGCCTCGCCGAGCGCTTTCGGCGCCACGCCGCCCAGATCAACGCCTTTGCCAGGCTGGAAGATCGTCCCCATGAGAAGGCCCATGAGGTTCGCGAAAAAGGTCGTGAGAATGTAGAGGACAAACGCTTTGACGCCGATGGTCCCGAGCTTCTTCGGGTCGCCCATGGCGTAGATGCCGGCGACGAGCGTGAAGAAAACGAGCGGCACGACGATCATCCGTATCAGGCGGATGAAGACATCGCCGACGACTTTCGTCTTCAGCAGTAAAGCCTCAGCGGCGCCCGCCTCCATCGTCTGTGAGACGACAAGGCCGAAGATGACGCCGAGAACAAGGCCCAGAAACACCCGCTTCCACAGCTTGATTCCAAACCACCAGGCCATCAGCGCTCTCTCCTCGCAGCAACGGCGCAATTCGCGCCGGATTTGGCGAGCGACCGTAGAGGGTTTGCTGCAAATGTTGAAGGCCCGGCGATCACTCGCCGGGCCTTCAACGCGTTTCGATTGAGAAATGGTCCGCCGATCAGTCGCTCAGCGGCATGAGCATTTTTGCGAAGTAAACGTATTCTATCGCAGTGCGGAAGGCGAGCTGATCCTGGTTCGCCGTGCCGCCATGACCACCTTCCATGTTTTCATAGTAGAAATAATCGTAGCCGAGGCTCTTGAGCATCGCGCCGGCTTTGCGCGCATGGCCGGGGTGAACGCGGTCATCCTGCGTCGACGTGTAGAGAAGAATTTTCGGATAAGGCTGGCCCGCTTTCAGATTCTGATAGGGCGAATATTTCGAGATATAGGCCCACTCTTCCGGAATGTCGGGATCGCCATATTCGCCGACCCAGGATGCGCCGGCGCCGAGCTTCGTGTAACGCTTCATGTCGAACAGCGGCACGCCGCAATCGATCGCCGCATATAGGTCCGGGCGTTGAGTCAGGATCGCGCCCATCAGCAAGCCGCCATTCGAGCGTCCGATAGCGCCGAGTTTTTCAGGGCTCGTCACGCCTGTCGCGATCAGATCTTCCGAGATCGCGATGAAATCGTCGATCGGGTTCTGGTGCTTTTCTTTCATCGCGGCCTTGTGCCATGCGGGCCCGTATTCCGAACCGCCGCGGATGTTGGAGATGACGAGAACGCCGCCGCGCGAAACCCACATCTTGCCCGCAAGCGCGCCGTGCTGCGGACGAGCGGGATCTTCGTAATAAACCGGCAGGATCGCATTGAGGAATCCGCCATAGGCGTACTGGATCGTCGGCGCGTTCCCCTTCTTCAGCACGGAATCCTTGCCCATGATGAAGTACGGAATCTTGGTCCCATCTTTCGAAGTTGCAAAACGCTGCTCGACGACGACGCCCGTCGCGTCATAAAAAGCCGGCGCCTTTGCAATCGTCTCAGCCTTGTTCTTCGCGGTCACATAGAGAAGCGTGTTCGGCGAAGTGAGGCTCTCGAAGGAGAAGATCGCGTCATCCGTGCCGCCGCCTGCTGAGATGAGTTTGACGACGCCGTTCTTCGGCAGGTTGACGGATTTGAGCTTCCACTTGCCTTTCTTGTCGCGCTCAAGCCGCGCGCCTTTGCCGGCGACGTCTTCAAGGTAGGAAATGACAAGCCCCGTCTCGCCGACACCAGCATCTTCAATCGACTGATTGCTGGCGGCCGCCATGACGAGTTCCGCCGCACCGCTCGCAAGATCGTAGGCGATGAGCGCGCCTTCCGGATAATCGGCGCCTTGATAGCTCCAAGGCTCGCGCAGATGGAAGATGGCGCGGCCATCAAGCACGCCTTCGATATCGGCGTTGCCGGGCAAGGGAAGCTTTGCAGGCGCGCCTTCGCCGCCGCGCGAATAGAAGTATTCGGTTTCGAAGAATGAATAAGCGCGCTGCGCGATGACATGCGCGACGCCGCCATCCTGTATGACGCGGGGCCACAGCGCGACATCTTCCGTCTCGCCTTCATAGAACACCGGCGCATCAGCCAGCGGTTCGCCCCGCTTCCAGATGCGGTTTGTTCGCGGGTAACCGGACTCGGTCAGCGTGCCGTCGCCCCAATCCGTGCCGACAAGAAGCGTGTCCTTATCGATCCAGGAAAGCCATGACTTGGCTTCCGGGACATAGAACCCGCCTTCGACAAATTCTTTTGTCTCTGCGTCGAATTCGCGGAACACCGCCGCATCCTTGCCGCCATAGGAAAGTTCGACCATGCAGTGACGATAGTCAGGGGAAAGACAATTGGTCCCTTCAAACACCCAGTTCTCGCCTTCGCTTTTGGCGAGCGCATCGACATCGATGAGCGTTTCCCATTCCGGCTCGCCCGAACGATAGCTTTCAACGCTCGCACGGCGCCACAGCCCACGCACATGCGTTTCGTCCTGCCAGAAATTGTAGACCGCGCCATGATGGATGGCGCCGACAGCCAGACGCTCCTTGGACGTCAGAATTGATTTTGCTTCCTCGAGCATCGGCTGAAATCGCGGATCAGCCTCCAGCTCGGGCAGGCTTCGCTCATTTTCCGCACGCGCCCAGTCAAGCGCCTTCGGCCCCTCGATCTCTTCCAGCCACTGAAAGGGATCGTCGGCGGCGCTGGCGCCGGCCCCTGAAAGGGCGGCGGCGGCGATTACGGCTTTCACCATCGACTTGAGCATCTCCATCTGATCTTCCCCATCTGGTCTCGCCAGGAGCGCTGCCCCGGCGCGAAAAAGGTTAATGTGTTTTGAGACGAGACCATAACCCTCCCGGCCGGAGCGGCAATTCGAAGCTCGAAAGGCCTGCGGCAGGGCGTTCGCCTCATACGATGAAGCGTTGGCGGGCTGTCCGTGACGGGCGCTTACAATTTTCTCTTCCGCATTAGCGAAGACTTGAGCGAGGAACGATAGGCTCGCCCCCATGCAATACCCCCAGAAGAAACCGACCATGGCCAAGAACGATTACCGCCGGTACCGCCGGATTCCGGTCGACCTGCCTGCACGCATCGTCGTGAACGGCATCGACGAGTATCAGGGCGTTCTCGTGAACATCTCGCCGGGGGATCTGGCGGTCAACGTGCCTGCGAAGGTCGTTGTCGGAGACGCCGCCGTCGTACACGCGAGCGGGCTCGATGTAATCGAAGGCACGGTCGTACGCGTCATTCCGGATGGTTTCGCGCTCTCATTCCTGTTGTCGCGCCGACGCCGCGCGACATTGACAGAACAGCTGATGTTGCGCGCGAACGCCGATCTTTCGGCCGACCTGCGCGACCAGCGCGTCAGCCCGCGCCATTTCGTCGGCGAGCAGCGCATGGTCTGCCGCATGCCGGACGGCACGTCGCTTTTCGTAAAGCTGCTCGATCGCTCGGTGGAAGGCGTTTCGGTTGATGCGCCGCGCAAGCCTGAAATCGGCTCGGTCATCCATGTCGGGCGCACGCGCGCGGTCGTCGTAAGGCATACGGCGCGCGGATTTGCGGCGGTCTTCCAGCCAGCCGCAGGCGAGCTCGTGTCATCCCGCCTGCGCGCTGTCTAACGGCTTCGTCTTAGGAGCCCGTCGGCGTTCCGAGGACGACGCTTCTGAGATTATTCTCGACCTCACGCGCATCGAACGCATGCGGATTGTCCGCCGGCTTTTCGCCCTTGTGCATCGTCACGAAGGCGATCGCCGAGTAACGCGTATATTCCCGCGTATAGGACTCATAGGGATAACCCCAGCCGAAGCCATAGGCGTAATAGGGGAACGCGTAATAATAGCCCGGATGGCCGAAATAATAATGACCGAAGAAAGCAGGCTCGGTCGTTGAGCGATAGCTCTTGTTCGCCTCGGTCTCGTTTTCGACGACGATGAAATAATCAAAGCCGTTCTGAAGGGTCAGCTCGGCGGCGCGGAAGAGGAGCGAGTTCTCAACCGTCTCACGCGTCGTCAGCGAATTGCCGCGGAAGGTGATGCGATAGCGGTTCGCCTCGATGCGCTGCTCGGAAAAGCCGTAGCCGCCGCCTGCTTCCGCAGGCTGATACGGCGTAGACGTCGCGCAAGCCGCAAGGCTTGCAATAGCGAGGACGGCGAACGCTAGATTGCGGATCATTTTCATCTCCAGAACTCCCAAGGGGCCGACATTTTCGAAGGGGACACTCTCCGCCGCCTGCGCCCGTCCCCCAGCACACGCGCCGCAAGTCCCATTCACCCAGTATCGTATTGCCGCGTGACAGCTTTTTGAAGCGCTCTTTTGTGCGACGACTAGTCCTTGAAGAACGCTAGTCCTTGAAGACGGGCCCGACGCCTTCCGGGAGAGATTTGATATGCAGATCAAGCTGCTGGAACGGAATCCCGATGCCGTGATCGTGAAGCGCATCCCAGATCGCGAGGAGAACGGCGCTGCGCACATTGGTGACGCCATTGGCCGGATCGTTGATCCAGAAGCGCAAATCGAAGTTCACGGAGCTCTCGCCGAATTCGACGAGATTGCAGACAGGGGTGGGCGACTTCAGAACGCGATCGACTGTGAGCGCAGTCTCCTCGGCGAGCGCCTTCACCGCGCGCAAGTCACGGTTGCTGTAATCAACGCCGAATGCTGCGTGCAGGCGGACAACCCGGTCGCTGTGCGACCAGTTGATGACGCCCTCCTCGATGAACTTGTCGTTTGGAATGAGATGCTCCATGCCGTCGCGCGTTCTGACGCTGACATAACGCGCATTCATCTCCGTCACCCAGCCGAACGATCCGCCGATCTCAATGACATCGCCAGGCTTGATTGACTTGTCAGCGATGAGCGTGAAACCGGCGAAGAAGTTCGAAATGGTCCTCTGCAGACCAAGACCGACGCCGATGCCGACGGCGCCGCCGAAGATCGCAAGCGTCGCGAAGGGGAA
>JACKIL010000006.1:0-150000 GCA_020638525.1 Caulobacterales bacterium
AAGTCACCGTCTCGCCCAGCGTGCGCACCGATTGATCCGCGCCCGCGTCAGCCGTCGGGGCCATGTCGGACGGACCTTCGAAAATCAACTGGTCCATCAGGACGCCGGTAGAGACGTCGAGTGCAACGAAAATCGACTTTATGTTGGGAACGCTGGATTCGACGCCAAGGAAGTTGTCGGCGAAATTGGCGATGCCTGCGGGATCGCTTTTCGTGACGCGCTCTACTACTTGTCCGTTGGCGTCGCGCGCCTCAACGATCAGCGTCGCTGGCTGCGAGGTGGACGCAAGGTAGATCCCCGCGCGGACGGCGTTGATCGGCAGGATGAATTCAAAGCCCTGCTCCTCGCCCGATTGCGAAACGAAGGGGTTGGCGCAGACGACGGCTGATCCATCGACGAGCTGGTTCTCTTGGAACGTGACGCCGAAGCACCCGCCCGTGCGGCCCCCTGAAATTTCGATCACGCCCGGTGTCGAAGCGCCCCGGTTCATTGTCGTCACGCCGGACGCGAATGTCGCCGGGTTGACAATAATCACGAGGTTCTGGCCGTCGGGAACGAAATTCTCAAAGCTTTCAGCTTGCGCATTCGGTCCGAACGCCGCCGGCCCGATCGGCGCCGCGTTCGCGGCTCCGCCTGCGAGAACGCCCGCCACGGCGGCGATAGAAAAAAGACCGCTTTTCATCGCTTTATTACCCCCCGCCGGTGACCCTTTTCTTGCGTCCACATCGGATCTGCTTTTCCCGCACCTGTTGCGGCGCGGCGGACAATTTTCGGGCTTGCCGACGCTTCGGCGTGTCACGCGCCTCACCCCTGAGTCCCCAGTTGGCGCGCCGCTCCGGGATTTGTCCTGACTGAGAAATGATGGAATAATGATGATGGGGAGTTGGTGTCTCGGCGTGGGCCGCCAACGCATTGTTTTGGAAAGGATATCCCGCGTCGGACGTAGAACTACTGCTCTTCGTCCAGAACAGTCGGCGCGTGGGATTGCTTTACGCTGATGCGAAAAGAGCCAAGGAACTTGAAAGTCGCCGACACAGCGCCCGATGGCGACGCATTTTTCATTAGCGGCGTGTTGGTCGAGCCAGGCGAACTCCGCCTCAATATCGGCGATGAGGGCGTGCGGCTTGAACCTAAAGTGATGGCGGTGCTGGAAGCGCTGGCCGAGCGGCCCGGGCGGACCTGGAAACGCGAAGACCTGATCGATCGGGTCTGGAGCGGATCCGAGGGCGGCGATGAATCGCTGACACGCGCCATCTATCAGCTGCGCAAAGCGTTAGGCCCGTATGTGGGTGAGAACGTCCTGCTTACGCTGCCGCGAATTGGCTACAGGCTGAACACGAGCATTGAACGCGCGAGGCCTGCAAGCGCCGACATAGCGCCGGACCCCTTCTCTATCGCGGTAACGCCAATTGAAGATCAGTCGATTGAGAATGCGCAGCCGCATCTGGCCGACGGGCTGACGCGCGACTTGACGGCGCTTCTTTCGCGTACCCCGCGCCTTCGCGTTGCGCCGATCAGTTCAACTGCGCACCACGCCACAAATGAAGGCGACTCGCCGAATCTCGCCCGAAAGCTCAATGTGCGCTTCATCGTCAAGGGCTCGCTTGTCCGGCTCGATCATGAAATCCGCTTACGGATTGAACTGATCGACTGCGTCGAAAACTCTCTGCTTTGGTCGCGGCGGTATGAGACGCACCTTGACCGGTTTTATGAAGTGCAGGACGAGGCGGTAATCGGCGTTGCAACAGCGATCTCCGCTAAGGTTCGCGTACCCCATAAGGAATTTCCGCGCAGGGACAAGCGCTTTGACATCTGCGCGTATGAGCTTGTCCAGCGCGCCGAAGCGCTGCGCTATAATTACGGCCGAAATTCTGCGGACCACATTCTGACCCTGCTGGAAGAGGCCCTGTCGCATAGTCCCGATGATGCGACGGTCGCCGCCGCCCTCGCAGTTCAGTTGAGCCAGCATGTCGTCAGCGGCTGGGTCGATGATCCCACTGAGACGAGAGAGAGAACCGAAGCGCTGATCAAATCGGCGGTCGCCAGAAGCTCGCAAGATCCCGATGTTCTCGCCGCGGCCGGCGTGGTGGCGACAATGTTCCACCAGCCAGATGAGGCGATCGAATTCCTCGAGCAATCTGTCGCCCACAACCCGAATGACGCACATGCGCTTGCTGTCCTCGGCTGGCAGCGAAGCCTTCGATATTCGGATCGCAACGGCGTCAACCTGATTGAAATCGCCGAGGAACGAGCGCCGCATCATCCGCGCTTCGGATTGTGGGCGACCTATCGAGCGACGGCGCACCTGTTCATGCTTGAATATGAGGCGGGCCTGGCGGGCGCCATTGAGGCCGCGCGGCGCACGCCAAGTTATTTCCAGCCGCTTCTTCACTGCGCATGGGCCTATGCCGGACTTGGCGACGACGAGGCCGCCTGCGACGCAATCGCCAAAGCCGACGCCATCGAACCGGGCGTCCTGCCGAAATATGTCGACGAAATGCACAAATGGGCTGCGAACTCCCCCCATAAAATCAGCAGCCATGAAATTCTCGCGCGCCTGCTGGCGCTCGGCGCAAACGCAAGGCCCTCGAGCGTGCAACAATCGATTGAGCGACTGCACCCAGGGGCCACAATCAATGTGGCGAACGATCTATAGCGCAGTCGCCCTGATTGTGGCGGAGCACCGCGAGGAGTTCATTGGACGCTCAACTTCTCAGCAAGGCCTCGGCGGCGTTTTGCACCATCGGCGCCATGATCGCGGCTCTTCTCATCGTTGAGCCGGCGCGCGCCGCTGAAGCCGAGCAATCCCTCGACGTCGTTTTCGTTTCGGGGCAGCGGCGGCGCGAAGATGTTCAAGACGTGCCGATCGCGATCAAGTCTCTCTCCGGCGCGGAACTCAGCGCACGCCAGGTCAGAACGCTTGAAGATCTGAATGGATTGATCCCCGGATTTGTTACGACCAATACAGTTTCCTATGGCGCCGCCCCGCTCAGCATTCGCGGCGTCGGCGGCGCCAATGGCGGCGGAAATTTCTTCAATGACGAGCCTGTCGCCGTCTACATCGACGGCGTTTACGTCTCGCGCCTGAGCGTGTCGACTGCGGACCTTATCGATATTGACAGCATTGAAGTGTTGCGCGGCCCGCAAGGAACGCTCTATGGCCGCAATTCAACCGCCGGCGCAGTGCTCATTTCGACGCGCCGGCCAACCGACGAGACGGAGGGCGCGCTACGCGTCGGCGGCTCTTCGATAGGTGATTATCGCGTCAGCGGATTTCTTTCGGGCGCGCTCAGCGATGCGCTTTCTGCACGCGCAAGCTTCGGATACTCCAATCGCGACGGCTATGGCCGCAATATTGTCAATGGAGAGAAAGCTGGCGGCGGCGAAGATGCCTCCGCCCGGCTGTCTCTTCGGTATCGGCCACGCGATTCGATCCGTATCGATCTCATTGGCGACTATCAGAACCGCAAAGCCAATCCTGCGCTTCTAGCAGTTACAAGCGTCGGCCAGAACGGGACAGCGTCGCCCTTTGCATTGCGAGCGGACTTTCAAGATGTACTGAAAGCCCGTCAATTTGAGTTCGACGATGTGAACTCAACGGCGTCGGACACGTGGTCACTGACGACGCACGCCGATATCGATCTCGGCTTCGCCACTCTCAACCTCATTTCCGGATGGCGTAACTGGTCTCTGGACGGCGAACAGGACTCCGACAGCACCGGCCTTCAACTGTTCACCAATCGCGGCGCCATCAGAGCCCGGCAGGTCTCTCAGGAAATACGACTTTCATCCTCCGGCGATCGTGCGCTGACATGGTTGGTGGGAGGGCTTTTCCTTTATGACAAGACTGACGTGGAATTCGCCATTCAGAATTTCCAAGGTCTATCAGGTCTTGGCACGGACGCCCTCTTCAACGCGGCCCAAAAGAACACAGCCTACGCCGTCTTTGCCGACGCGACCTACGACCTCACAGACCGGATAGCCCTCACCGCCGGTGTCCGGTACAGCCAGGAGACCAAGGATTTCAGCAACGATCTTCTGATCTCTATACTGAATGGTGGAACGGCGCCGCCATCCTTTCTGGGCGGAGCGACTTTCGCCGCCGGCGATATATTCTCCGATCCACCCGTATTTTCGGATCGAACAAGTTTCAATGATGTTTCTCCGCGCGCCGTCGTGGAGTTCAAGCCTGACGACAACACTTTGCTATATGCGAGTTACAGCCAAGGGTTCAAAAGTGGCGGGTTTAATTCCTTCGGCCTCACGCCAGCTTTCGATTCCGAAAACATTCATGCCTACGAAATCGGAGTGAAGTCGGAACTGGCCGACCGGCGCATCCGGCTCAATGCCTCGTTCTTCATGTACGATTACACAAATCTGCAAATCCGCCTGCCAGTCCCGACCGGCGGCGTAGACATCCGCAATGTTGCGGCTTCGAAAATAAAGGGTTTCGAAATAGAAGGAACGGCTTCGCCTTTCGCTGGTTTCACCGTGGCGGGAAGCCTTGCGCTTCTCGACGCCGAGATTACGCAGGGCATGATCCCGGCGATCGCTTCGGATACGCCACCTTTTCCCATAGGGGCGCCGCTGCCCTTGATCACCGAAAATGTCAGCGGCAACCGGCTGACGCGCGCGCCTGAGTTTCAGGCTTTCGCCACAGCCGAGTATGAACGTGAGTTCGGCTCGCTAACGGCCAGCCTAAGCGCAACCTACCGGCGTCAAAGCAGCGTGTTCTTTCTCGAAACCAACCAGAACACGCCGACATTCCGCAACCGGGGCTGGCAAGAGATCGACCTGTCTGCGACGATTTCGAAGCAGGACAGTCATTGGGAACTTGCGCTGTACGCTCAAAACCTGACGGACAATCGCCACATCACAGCGGTGACTGCGCTCGGCGGCTTTCCGAATGCTTCGATTATCGCGCCCAGGCGATGGGGCGTCGAGGGAACTCTCCGCTTTTGAAATGATCGAAGTCTCAAAGTAGTCGATGCTTAAGTTAGGTCCACTTGCCTGAGAACCAGACGCGTTTGTGATAGTGACGACAGTCTCGCCTATCCCGCTCATGAATAGGTCGGGCCAAATAGCGGAAAGTACGGTGACTTTCCTCTCGGCTGGGCGGCTCATGAGATTGCGCTGGATGAATGGTGGGCGCCGCAGTCTCGCCAGAATGCGTCTCCGGGACCAAAATTCACTGATAACAGTGAATTGACAGGGAAAATTCGCGGATTGGAGCGGGTTTGACGCATTTTCTCGGCGAATAGCCGGGAGAAAACAGCCGGCTACGGGAGAATTCACTAAGCGGCATAACAGCGAAAATGAACACACCGCGCAGGGAATATTTTTTACGGAACAGGGAAAATTCGTAAGCGCACAGGGAATCCACGCTTGCGGTGATCGCATTGATTTAGATTTGCTCTTTGTCGATTTTCAAAGAAAGAGGCGATCGAATGACGAACGGTTTCGACCCGCAGACGCGCTACGGCGAAGCATTCTGGCAGGCGCATCACGAAGAGTGGATGCGCGGCGACTTAAATCAGCGGGAATATCACGAACTTCACACGTTGCCACTGAAGCGTTTCGAGAACTGCCGGGCAAAGTTCAAGGCTGACGCCTCTACCACTTCGACACCTCTCCCTTGGAACTGAACCTCAATAATAATAGAATTCAAAGGAAGCGTTGATCATGGACGAATCCGGAACCTAGGAATTCGGCCCGCTACGGCAAAACCACATGCATCAATGCCCCGCCTTCTCAAACCATGCGTACTCCAAAAATGTCTTCGGCTTGCTGAGCATCCAGATACCCATTCACTACATCACGAATGATGCGCGCTGGATCTCGCTCAGTGCAGGGCCCCCACCCGCCGCCGCCGCCGCTCCGGATGCTGATCAACTCGTCTTTAAAGAACGGTCCATAATTTGAAACGCGCTGACGAAGGACCATTTCTCTGTCCGTGTTCGGTCGGCAAATGAATTCATTCGGCTCTCCATTCTTCCCACCAAACAGACCGCGGCCAATCGGATCCACAGAATTATCTGTGCCAAACAATAACAATACCCCGTCTTCCAATATCCGATAGTCTTTGCGGAGGCCGCATCCACCACGATATTTGCCCCAGCCAGCTGCGTCTGGTTGCAGCTCATAACATTCAACACGCAGCGGATAGCGGTTCTCTAGCACTTCAGTCGGCAAGTTTGGCACATCGCCATTTCCGATAAACATCATGGTGGAACCATCGTCATGCGGCGTCGCGCCATTTCCCCCGACCAATGGCTCCATCAAGACAAATGGCTCTCCATATTTCGGGTCCGTTCGCATCAACCCTACGCCGCAGAGCTGATAGCCGCCCGCGGGGCACCGTTCTCCCAAAACGCCGGAGAGCGCGCGAACGACCAACTCAAACAGGCATTCTGCAACAAACATATAGCAGTCGACTGGCGTCGGGCGCTGTGGGCTGACGAGCAAGCCGTCTGGAATGATGAAGTTGAGCGCCCGGTTATGTCCTTCGTTGGCGGCGTCGTCAGGAAGCAGAAGACTCTTGATAGCAGCGCTGATCTCCGCCTCGGCCCCGTATCTGGGCAGGTTCAAAGGCCCGGCGTTGGCGGCGGTAGTTCCTTCGAATGAAAAACTGATCTCTTCACCGGCAATGGTGATCTGAAGACACAGTTCAGGCTGCTCGACATTAAACTCGGGATCGATATCCAGTTTTATGGATGCTGCGTATTCGCCGTCATCAAGCGCGCGGATCATCTTGCGCATGGCCTGATCGGTTCGATCGATAACTTGCGCCATCGCCGCTTTGACAGTCTCTGGCGAATATTTGTCACACAAAGCCTTTACGCGCAGCGCGCCCTGCTTACAGGCGGCGATTTGCGCGCTCATATCCCCCATAGCAACCTCGGGTATGCGGACGTTCAGCTTTATCAACTCGATCAGGTCCGTGTTCTTCCTGCCCGCTGCATAGAGCTTCTGATGCCTGAGACTGAGACCTTCCTGATAGATGTCTCTCGAGATTGTACACACGCCGCCGGATGTCATGCCGCCGAGATCAATCCAGTGCGCTGTCGTCGCAGCGAATGCAATTAGCCGTCCCTGATGAAAAATCGGAAGGTAGATGGTCGTGTCAGCGAGGTGCGTTCCTGTTTCATATGGGTCATTTACAATCAGGATGTCGCCCTCTTCGAACCCATCCGAAGCATGGTGGCGCAGTCCGCTGGAGACCGTGCACGGAAGCGTGCGCCCAAAAATCAGGCAACCAGGCGCCTCAGACCAGAGTTCGCCCGTGGCCGACAACACGGCGACGCCAAAATCCTTAATGTCGTACAGAACTGGATTATATGCCGTGCGAACCAACGTTTTCGCCATTTCGTCGCTCGCCGCGACGATGCTGCTGCGAATGATTTCAGCAGTGATAATATCGACTTGTTCAAATTGGCTCATTTCACGTTCCCGCAGCTGTTATTTGAGGCTAGGCGCCCGCTCATTTATCCAAGTACGTCATCAGGATATTTCCGGACTCATCGACCGCAGCACGCCATCCGGACGGCGCCAGGATCGACGTGGACCACTCTTCGATTACGGCCGGCCCATCGAGGTGAATTCCCGCAGCAAGATCGTCGCGTTCATAGATTGATGAACGGGTGAAGGCTTTTCGCCCGGTATGAAAAATATCCCTCGTGCGGGGGCGCTGCAACTCTCTCTCGCCTCCCCGCCACACAGTCATGTCCGGCTTTGAAAGCCGTCCGATCGCGCGACACCTTATGACGACAAGCTCCATCGGCGCGTGCAGATCGCCATGTCCATAAAGACGTCTGTGGGCGTCAGTAAAACGCTCGCGGACTTTCTCCATGAAAAGTCGCTGGTCATCGAACCACTGTCGATCAAGCGGTATGCTAATGGTGTAATCTTGTCCGGCATAGCGCATATCCGCGCGGTACAGAAAGTCGATCTCTTCCGGCGAAAACCCGTATTCGCCGATTACGAATCCAGTGCGATCCGCCAGCTCGTTTAATGTTGACTGAATTGCGGAGAATTCATCAGCAATGAAATTGCGCACGAGAACCTGCGTCGCATCTTCCATATAGTCAGACATCATCAACCCCCATGCTGAAAAATTCGATGCAAAACGGGGAACGATAATCGTCTTGATATCCAGCTCTTCCGCTAACCGAGCGGCGAACAAACCGCCGCCGCCGCCATACGACAACAATACGAAGTCTCGTGGGTCGAGGCCGCGCTCCACAGTCATATAGCGGATAGCATGGCTCATATTGGCCTCGACAATGGAAAGCACGCCGGCGGCGGCTTGCTCGACATCCATTTGCAGAGGCTCAGCCAATTTACGGCGAATTACGTCTCGCGCGCGATCGATATCAAGGGAGATTTGCGCGCCGAGCAATTTCTCCGGGTCGAAATATCCAAGCACGAGCTGACAGTCCGTCACCGTGGGTTCGTCGCCGCCGAACCCAAAACATGCCGGCCCCGGCCTGGCGCCAGCGCTTTGCGGGCCAACCGCGATACTGCCCCGGTGATCGATTCTCGCTATAGAACCGCCGCCTGCGCCGACCGACTTGATGTCGATGCTTGAAGCTAATATCGGCCGCCTGGCCACCTCCATGCCTGTAACTTCGACGACCTCGCCGTGCTCAATCAGAGCTACATCAAAAGTAGTGCCGCCAACGTCAGCGCAGATGACGTTGTCAAAACCGAGATCACCGCACAATTTGCGCGCGCCGATGACACCGCCCGACGGCCCGGACATCAGTGTATAAACAGGCTTTTCCGAAGCGCCTTGCGGAGAACAAACGCCGCCGTTAGAGCGCATAATTGCGAAAGGCTTCTTGTACCCTTTACGCTCCAGTTCCTGCGTCAACCCCGACAAATAGCTCGCAACCGGCGGTTGGATGTGAGAGTTCAACACTGCTGTGGAAGTGCGTTCATACTCGCGCCATTCCGACGCGATTTCGTGTGACGCTGTAACGGCGAGCTCAGGGTAATGCGCCTCAATATGAGCGCGAACCATCTGCTCATGCAGTGGGTTTCGATAAGCATGCAGGAAGCAAATCGCGACGGCCTTCACGCCGTTTGCAACGAGATAGTCGAGTTCCACATCCAGCTTGCCTGGATCAAGCGTTATCAGGATTTCACCGCGCGCGTCGATCCGTTCCTCTATTTCTCGCCGCAGGTGGCGTTCGACCAAAGGCGGCGGCTCTCTGTAAAAGAGATCGTACACCTGCTTGCGTCCGCCACGGCCGATTTCCAGCACGTCGCGAAAACCTTTTGTCGTCAAAAGCCCAACCGGCACGCCGCGCCCTTCAACCAGTGCGTTTAAGGCGACCGTCATCCCATGAAGCAGCTGGTCGATCGTGCCGATGTCGCCTGCTATCCGCTCCAGTCCCGTCAGAACTGCATCTGTCAGAACCTCGGAAGCGACCGGTTGTTTGTCGACTCGAATCTCGCCGGTATTTTCATCAAGCAGTACATAGTCGATGAACGTTCCGCCTACATCGATGGCCACTCTGCGTCCGGATTTTTCTCCTGATAGAGGCGTCACTCAACATCTCCCTGCTCTACCTCAGGCGTCAGCGCCCGGATTGCATATTTTTTTGCTTGTCTTCACTTTGACTTTCGCATCGCGCGAAGCGCCGCTCGCGTTCCCGAAATGCCTAAAGTTCATTGCGCACGATGGCGCCGCCCCTCATCACAAGGGGCATGTTTTTTTCCGGCGTGCTAAACAGCGACAAATCACGCAACGGGTCGCCTCGCATCACGATCAGGTCAGCAAGTGCGTCGGCTTTTATGCAGCCCAGTCTGCCACGTTGTTGCAAAATGTCTGCATTGATCGACGTAGCCGATCTGAGAACGTCAATCGGCGCCTGCACTTCGCCGCGCAGGCTGAATTCCATTCCTTGAAGAGAATAAAATTTCTCACCAACCAGGTCTGTGCCGAAGCCAATCGCCGCCTTCGCCTGCGAGCAACGCTCAATTGAAGCCAGCGATTGCTCATACAGACCGCCAATCTTTTGGATGCTGGACGCAGGCAGATTCAGCTCCGGCCCGTTATCACGCATGATTTTCAGGATAGAGAGCGTCGGCACGACATATACCTGCTTGCGAGCGATCAAGGCGGCAGTCTCGGATGATGTTTCCGTCGCATGCTCGATCGTACGAACACCGTACTCTATGCACCGCCGAGTGCTGTCATCCGTGTGGCTGTGGGCCATCACATAAGTTCGCCTTGCAGTCGCCTCCTCTACCGCCGCTCTTATTTCGGACTCAGTGAACTGCGGCGCCCAGAGCGGATCAGAAGGCGATACAACACCGCCTGAGACGAACAGTTTGATCTGATGCGCCCCTTTGCGGAGTTCTTCCCGCACCGCCTTGCGAACTTCCGCTTCACCATCGACGATCACCGACTGGCGACCCGACATCGCACAGCTGCAGGCGCTTACTTCGCTGCTGGCGCGCAGGTCGCCATGCCCGCCGGTCTGACTAATGACGCGCCCCGAAAAAAACAGGCGCGGACCGTCAATCAGACCTCGCTCAAGCGCCAGCGCCAGACCAATATCCGCCCCCCCCGCATCACGCACCGTAGTGAAGCCCGAACGCAGACTTTGTTCGAGAAAGCGCGTGGCGTGACAGGCCAACAACGACCACGGCATTTTCTCCAGCGCCAGAATGTTAAAGGTCGACATATAGGCGTGGTAATGCGCATCGATCAGCCCGGGCATGAGGAACAGACCGCGGCAATCGATTAACTCAGCATCCGGCAGTCTCTTGGGCGGCGAGTGCGAGACCTCCTTTATGACGCCGCCCTCAATCGTCACCGCGCCATTCTCGATAAGCTCCGGGCTATCGCCGTCGAATATCGTACAGTTAACCAGATGCATTAGCATGACGGTCTAGCGCCTCGGTCACTTGCCCTTGAGGTTCAGGCGAATACCCGCCGTAAATGGCCGAGCGATTTGCCGAGTCGCCAGATTCGGCGGGAAGTAAGGCGTGAACAACCCTGTCGTCACCCCTGCAGCGTTCGTCAGATTGTCGGCGAACAATGAAACGCTCAGATTTTCGCGTTGATAGGTGACTGCGGCGTTGACCATTCCAAAGCCGTCAATCTCGCCATAATTAAAATCAACCGGGCTGAACGCATTCACGGTCTTGTTGCGATAAAATCCGTTCAGCCGGAAATTCAGCTCGCTGCCCGCCGCGAGCGGATAAGAGTATTCAGTCAGGAATGTGACCATGTGCTTGGGCGTTCCAGGCAACGAGGCGCCGGAGAAAACCGTGGTCGCGGCGTTGCCGGGCGAGATCATGAAGTCGTCGGTCACCTGCGCATCGGTGAAAGTGTAGCCGAGGTCAACGCTGATACGATCACCAATACGCGCGCCGAGTTCCATCTCCGCCCCGATTGAGCGCGCGCCAGCGCCGTTATCGATATAGAGGTTTCCGTTCACAGGCTCGGTGCCGGAGAACTGGAAATCATTCCAGTCGATATAGAAACCGGCGATCGAATAAGTGGCGAAGTTCTGTATCCGCCCTTTGACGCCCACCTCCCAGTTGGTGGCGGTGTCCGGCGAATAGGTCAGCAGTTCCGGATCCGCTCCCAGATTGACGAAGATCGCATTCGCGCCGCCGCGGCGGAAGCCTTCGGCCCAAGTGAAATACACATTGGTGTCGTCGTTCAACGTGTACGACGTGTTGAATTTGAATATTTGATCCGAAACCGAATTATCGAGCGAAAAGACCGAGGTTAGAAAGTCGGGATCGGCCTGACCGAAATTCAGCGTCGTCATAATCGCTGAAGCAGACGGCACGGACAATATCTGTTCGCCATCGGTGGATTGCCAGAACGCCCGCATGCCGCCGGTGACCTGCCAGCGATCGGTCACATGCCAGGTCAGCTCGCCAAAAACGGCCTTGTCTTCAAATTCTTTGCTGATTTGGGTTCTGTATTGGGGAAGCCCTTGCGCGCCGAGCGGAACGCCGAGAACGACGTCCGCCCAGTCGGCGAATCCCGGAACATTGTCAGCAAGGTCATATTCGGTATCGCGGTGAAGAAAGTATCCGCCAAGCACCCAATCAAGAACTTTTCCGGGGTTTGAAACCAGTCGCAATTCCTGCACGAAGGTGCGCTGGTTATAGAGCCCGAAATCCGGCCCCGCGCTCGAATCCGCCGAACCGCGATAGGCGACGATGCGCGGGAAACCCATATAGTTGCCCGCGAGCAGGGAACTATAGAGATTGGTGGAATCCGCAAAAAGATCGGTATCTGTTCGGTAGTAGGAAGACGCCGAAGTCAGTTGGCCAATGCCGGTGTCGACGCCGAGATCGAGGCTGACGAGATGAAGCGTACTTTTCTGCGGTTCGTTATACGGCATCGACACTTCATTGCGATCGTTCCCCGGCCAATCCGGATTGTCGATCTGGCGTCCTTCGCTGTCGATATTCTGATAATTATAGGCGAGATTCGCCTCGATCCGGTCATTGACGCCCCACCAGAGCGACACCCTGCCATAGTCGATGTCCGTTTTGTTGATGTCTTCAACTTTCCTGGTCACAATCGAACTGCCGAGGAAATCCGCAAGATTCGAGAGAATTGGATCATCATTCGCATTAAGTTCGGCGACAGCGTTATTATCAACGAAACCGCTTTCCCGGATGTGGCCGTAGAGAGCGCGGACCGCCATATTATCCGATAGCGGAATATTCACGACGCCGTTCATTGCATAACCCGGATCGCTGGCGTCCCTCGTAAAGGAGGTCTCTCCCTCCACCCGGTATGTAAAACCTTCATCGGGGTTCGCCTTCTTCGGCATGAATCTGATCGTGCCGCCGACGGCGCCAGAGCCATACAACGTGCCTTGCGGTCCGCGCAGAACCTCGACGCGTTCGATGTCCTTCATCACCAGATAGAAAAATATCGGCGTCTCGCCGAGATAAGTGGAGACGCTCGGCTCGATCGTATCCGGCTCGTCATTGGCGGAAGCCAGCTGAGTGCCGCGCAGGCCGCGAATAATGAACCCATTATTATTCGCGCCGAGCCGGGGACCCTGGTCAATATACGCAATGCCCGGCACGATATGAGAAAGATCTGAAATATCCGACGCGCCAGCTTGCTCCAAATCATCCGCGGAGTAAGCCGAGATGTTGTAAGGCACATCCTGAACAGATTGCTGGCGCCGAGTGGCCGTAACAGTAATTTCGTCCGGATTCGCCTCAGCATAGGCGCTGGCGGCACAGCATATCGAGACAAGCGCGCTCGTAGCCCCGGTTAAATACAATCTCGCGCGAACGGTGGATTTCATTTTTTAGTTCCCCTCAAACTGAGCGTGCGCAAGGGAATGCGTCGCCTCACGAACGGAACACCCTATGAATCTGCGCCGAGTTCATTCAACAGAAACGATGGTTGGGGTGGGTGGTTATTTAGGACGGGCCAACTTGATGCTCAGGAGGTAACCCAAGGAAAATAAACGGAAATCTTCAGGCGCCAGAGAGCGCTCGTTGGGGTTGGTTAACGAGATGAACCGACGGCGCGCCGGAGCGAAACCATTCGCGCCCCAACACCGCGCGTGGTGCGCAAGCGCCAATTCCAGAATCGAATTCTGGGTGATTCTTCAGCTTGCCTCTTCGACAGCCTGCTTCACGGTGATTTCAGGAAAGCAGCCTTCAACGCTCAGTCGCGGAATCCGCTTGCGGCGGGCGCAGACAAACAGCTCAAAGAGTGACCACGCTACCAATATTACGCCTGGCTGCTTCCTCAAAGATCCACCAAGCCGCGCTTAGGTCCTGCGCAATAACGCCCACTGATTTGTACAAGCTAATATCTTCGTCGCTAATACGCCCGTGCTTGCCGCCCAGAATCACTTCTCCAATTTCGCCAATAATATCACCTTCGCAGACGTCGCCGCTTTCAATAGGCCGGCGCAGATCGCCAGCAAGCGCAAGCGCCGTGCTTTTACTATCGACAAACACCCGTGAACGCCTGATGCACTCCGCATCCACCTCGGCTTTATCCGGCACGCCAGACCCCACGACGTTTAAGTGCATGCCCGGTTCCAGCCATTTTCCGGCAAGGATTGGATTCGAGGCCGCCGTCACGGTACAGATAATATCCGCGCCTTTTATTGCATGCTCAATTTTCTCTTCGACGAGAAAATTACCTCTCACCGAACCCGCATATTCTGAAGCGAGCTTTTCTGCTTGCTTCACATTACGGCCCCAAATTCGTATTTCGCGAATATCGCGAACCATCGAAATCGCCTCGATATGAGTCCCGGCCTGCTCTCCGGTCCCGATTATGGTCAATATGTGCGCGTCTTTTCTGGAGAGATATTTCGTCGCCAGAGCGCTTGCTGCAGCAGTGCGAATTGCGGTTAGCGCACCTGCGTTCAGGACGGCGATCGGCAAGCCGTCCTCGAAGTTGAACAAGACAAACAGACCAAGATGAGAAGGAAGCCCCTTTGCGGGATTTTCCGGATACAGCGACAAGAGCTTAATTCCAAACACTCCCGGTTGACCGGTCAAGGCTCCGGGCATCATGCCGAACAAACCTTTGTCCAAAAGAGGCATGCCGTGGCGTAGCGGCATAAGCGCGTCGCCACGCGAAACTTTCGGCATCGCTTCTTCAAGAATTTCGATACACGCTTCATAAGAAAGCAGATCAGAGACCTGCTCTCCGCTGAGCCAAATCACTTTTGATGCGGACACTTCGTGCGGGGTATTTGAGCTGAATTTTCGCCGCATCACATCCATGCTTGTTCGTTATTGCATTCATAGGTTGAAAACGGGGACGCTAATATGCACGCGTTGACCGTCTCAACGTCAAACAAGTATGGGACGTCGTGAAATTATGGATAGCCTGGGCCGGCAACTCGAGCGAGTTCAACTTTCCAGCCTGACCGGGCGTCCAATTTATATGGCGCGTCAGTCAATCAGGAATTGACGATCCGATTATTCCGTACAAAGCTCGCCAAGGAAGCGTGGCGGCAAGCCTCACCGGGTATTATCTTCGCTGATTTGCGTGCGCGCCCAGATCGCGATGACCCAAAGCGGGGCTTGAGAGCGCTGCTGTAGAGTAAGGCGAAGCGAAGCTTGGAGAGCGTTCGATGCAAAAATCTCCCTCGGAGGGGGACGCTAGTGCCAGAGATCGCCAAGAGAAGGTGATTCCGCTTCGAAAAACGCCGGCGTCAGGCAATCTAATCGAACCGAACCTGCCCTCTCTGAGGCCCGACGCGATACACAGACCCGCCCTGCTTTCGCAATTGGATGAGGCCTTCCACCACAAGCTGATTCTCCTGGAAGGTCCCGCCGGGTACGGAAAAACTTACGCCCTAACGCAATGGGCGGAGGACCTGCAACGAAAGGGCGCGTCGGTATATTGGACGCATCCGGCGCAAATAAATTTTGCGTTGGATGACCTTCCCCGCTTCCTCCAGAAGTTCAGATCTGAGCGCGCCGCCGGACGCGACGCCGCACCACACTCCGAGAATCGTTTTGATGAACAATACCTGCTCATCATTGATGAGTATCATCTCATTTCCAGCAGCAGCAACGACAGGCAGATATCCTATCTCATCGATAATCTGCAGACCAATGAGCGCCTGGCCCTCGCCGTGCGCCGCAGGCCGCGCATCTCCTGGGCGAAGCGTTTCGCGTCGGGCGAGGCTCGCATTATTAACATTGACTCTTTGAAGTTTTCCTCCGCTGAAATCGAAGATCTGCTCGCCGGCCAAGACCTGACCGAAAACAAGTTCGAGGAATTGGAGAAACTACTGCTTGGCTGGCCCGCAGCGTATGGTTTCCTGAAAACGCGGATCGATGAAGAGGAAGGCGAATCCACTAATAGTGACATCCCGTCTCTCGCCGGCGATATTCAGACATATCTTTGCGAAGAAGTTTTCGATGATTTACCTGTCGACGTGCAGGAATTCATGCTGCAAATGAGCATCGTCAAGAATTTCACCTGCGATCTTGCACTCTGGTTAAGCGGTCGCAAAAACTCGGCTGAGATTCTGCGAAAACTGACGGCCGAAAATCTCTTCATCGCCGAGATGTCTCGCGGACCGAACAAGCTTTACGACTATCAATTTCATCCGGCATTCCGAATTTTTTTGCAGCAGCAGCTTCTCCGCAAGGGAGAGGCGTTGGCAAAAGATCAACATCGGCGCGCTGCAAAGTGGTACACGGAACAAAATGATCTCGCCAAGGCTGCATATCATTCCGCCCTAGCGAGCGACATCGAGTCAACTGCGAATATAATTGAAACAGCAGGCGCAATTAGAATTGGCATGCGCGAAGGCATCCAGTCGCTCTCGCATTATCTCAGCCAGATACCGATGGAAGTCATTCATAATTTTCCGCGGATCGAGCTGGCTCATGTTTATTATCTTTTAAAAGGCGGGCGCATTCAGGAAGCTTTGGTTCGCCTCGAAACATATCGCCGCCAACGTATTCTAAACTCGGAAAGCCAGACGCTAACTCCTGTTGAATCCGAACTGGAGGAGGATTTCTGGATCATCGATCGTTTCGTCGACATATTCGCCGATCGGCCGCTATCGGATTCGGAACGCGAAAATATTGAGCGCCTGCTGCAGGAAACGCCCAGTTCGGATCTGTTCTCGCTGTGCTTCCTGAATATCCTGCTCTATTTCTCCTCCTTACGCCGCGGCTATATCGATGACGCGATACGGATGGCGGAAGAGTGCCGGCTCTGGTGTGAGAACGTCGATGCTCATTATTGGAGCTTCTATTCGAATTTGCACATGGGCGGCGCGCTCATGTTGCAGGGGCATATAAGAAAGGCGCACGCGCGTCTCAATATCGCCCCGCAGACCGCCGCTGATATGTTCGTGCGGGAACCCACTTTGCAAGTCCATCACCGCACGCTGCTTGCAGCCACTCTGCTGGAAGAAGCTGACATCAAGGGTGCCGAACATCACATCCGCGGTTTTCTGGACGTGGTTAACGTCATCGAAGGGTGGTTTGAACTCCTTGCGGTTGGACTGACGACAGCCGCCGCCATTCGCGCCGAAACGGAAGGCCTTTCATCCGCGCTCACCGTACTCGAACAAGCGTGCCGCGTCGCTGATAAACGGCGTATGCCGCGGCTTAGAATTGCCGCAAAACTAAAAGCTGCGGAATTGTGTTCGCTGCACAATAACGTCCCGCAAGCGATCGCAGTTTTTCAGGGCTTAGGCATCGACTGGGAAGACGCCGATTTTTCCAAGGTTGACGGCTTTACGTGGCGCGAGCGCGTTATGGCGGAAATTACCCGGGCGCGAATGTTCATCCAAACGGCGCGGATTGATCAGGCGGTATCGCGTTTGGACACCTTGATTGCAGAATGCGAACTACGCCAATGGAGCTATTTTCTCGTGAAAGCGCAAGCGCTGAGAGCGTTGGCGCTTAACGCCGTTGGAAAGCAGGAGGACGCCGACCTGCAAATTTACGCCGTGATGCACGCATGCCTCCAATCAGGCTTGAAGCGTATCATCATCGAAGAAGGCGCGCCGATGCAGCGCTTGCTCAGGCAGGCTGTGCGCCAACGTGGCCTCTCGGCCATGCGGCCAACGGAAGTCAACTACATATCCGAATTGTTGTTAGCGCTAAATCCGACGAACAACCGAGCAGACCTGCAAAACCCTGCGCCCATATTCACCGATCGCGAATTGGAGATCCTGGCGGAGCTTACGAAGGGGAACTCCAACAAGGTTATTGCGCGCAATCTGGGCATTGAGAGCAACACGGTAAAATTCCACCTTCAAAACATCTATCAAAAGCTCGGCGTCAACAGAAGGCAATTGGCGATCACGCTGGCGCAAAGACTTTCCTTGCTCAATCCGAACGCCGATGAGGTCCAGCAACCAGACAATGCGCAATAACTTGGGTTGTGATGTGCCCCTGATCGGACTTACGAATGGCGTTCGACTCTTTCCGATCAGCGATTCAATCAGCGACTCAAACGGCAATCTAAACGTATTCTTCGCAGTAGAAAATGAAACCAACCACTGCTTGGGTTTAATCCAGCCCATCGAAAGCCGGGCGCACGATACTACAGTTAGACAGCCCCTGCCGTGGGCCCGGACAATTCGGCCCTGATAGCGTTTTGAGACTTTCGCCGGCATTTCGCACTCCTCCGCCTACAGAGATAATTTCCGAGCGGAGTAATATGTTTTGCTTGACCAAGCCGTGGAAAAATCGGCGACTTTCCCACCAGCCCAATCGGTCAAGAAATTGCGTTGGATGAATGGTGGGCGGTGACGGGATCGAACCGCCGACCTACTGGGTGTAAACCAGCCGCTCTGCCAGCTGAGCTAACCGCCCGGATTTAATCAGTCTGTCGCCGCTACGAGAATGTAGCAGGGCTTCGCTGCGCTTCGGCTCTCTTTCCTTCGAAAGAAAATGGGCCGTCACGCCGACTTCGCTCACGCGCCGCTCGGGAGCAAGGCCCCCATTCGATGGGCGCTCCCTTTAGCGCGCGCTCCCTGCGGGAACAAGTGCCCACAAGGGAACGCCAGGCGCGCCCGCCGTACTCAGGAAAGAGGAAGGCCCGCCCCCGCATATGTCTGCGCGGCGGCGGGCCTTCGAAGCTCTTTGAGGGCGCGCTTAGTTGAGTGCGTCCTTGAGGCCTTTGCCGGCCGAGAATTTAGGCTGCGTCGAAGCCGGAATGTTGATCGTCTCGCCCGTGCGCGGATTGCGGCCTTCACGCGCCGCGCGCTTGGCGGCCGAGAACGTGCCGAAACCAACGATGCGCACGTCGTCGCCCTTGCGCAGGGCTTCCGTGATCGCATCGAAGACGGCGTCGACTGCGCGCGCCGCTTCGGCTTTGTTCATCCCGGCCATCTCAGAGACGCGGTCAATAAATTCGTTCTTGTTCATTCTTCAACCTTTCTGCTGATTTCGTGGGGAATGGCGCGCTTGGCGGCGAATTATCGCGCGGCGCGCCGCGCCCGGCAAAGAGAAACGCCCATAAATCAGGGGTTCTTTATCAACACCCCCTATAACCCGTTGAAAGTTTTAACAAATTAAACTTCGTTTCTGATGCGGAATGAGCGCCATAAATCGTGCTCATGCTCGATGCTGCGCTCGATTAGCTCACGCCAGACGGGTTCGGCGATTCGTTTTGAGAGGCCGGCCGCCTCGCTGGCTGCGAGAACCTTGCTTACGACATCCTCAATGCGGGCCTCATCGCGCACGTCTTCCAGCCGAGCCTTGATGCGGGCGGCGGCGCCGATATAGCCCTGCCGCGCCGCCATGAGGGCGACGAGCTGTCGGTCGAGGAGATCGATCCCGGCGCGCACCTCGCCCATGGATCGGCATTCTGCGGCGGGAACGACGCCATCCCGCCCCGCGGGATCCGCCTCCGATTTCAATGACTTCGCTGGTGCGTTCATAGGCCGGCTAACCTCGCGAGTTCCTGGAGCGGCGTTTGAACCGCGCCTCGCGGCTCGCGTCCAGCCCTCCCGGCCCATCCTGGGGAAAACCCGCCACGCATCACGTGAACGTTCCGAAAGTGCGCATTATTTGCGCTTGAAAAGGCGCAAATTCTGCGCTATATGACATTTCAATGACACTTTCGTCACGGTTTTGTAACGCCTACCAGGTTAAGGCAGTCGGGCCGGCCTAACGGGCCCGAAAAGGAGTAGTAGAATGGCGAACGTTCCCTTCCCGCATTCATCGTCGTCGCTCTCGGGCCTCAAAGTCGCAATGTTCTATGTGCTGATGGCGGCCCTTGCGATCATGATCGCCGTTCCGGCGGCTATCGCGACGGTTGGCGCGCAATAACGCCTCCCCCGCTCCGGCGGACTTATCAACGGATAAACAAAAACGCGGGCGCCTTCGGGCGCCCGCGTTTTTCGTTCCTGTAGCGGCGATGACGCCTAGTGCGTCACCACCGGCTCGACCGTATCCGACTCAGGCGGGCTCGGAAGCTCCGCCGGTTCTTTCCATTCGATCGGCTTCAGCGGCCGCATCAATGCGTGGCTCAGAACCTCATCCACGGTGGTCACCGGAATGATTTTCATGCCCTGTTTCACATTGTCCGGAATTTCAGCGAGGTCCTTCTCGTTCTCTTCCGGAATGAGCACCGTCTTGATGCCCGCGCGCAGCGCTGCGAGCAGCTTTTCTTTAAGCCCGCCGATCGCGAGCACGCGCCCGCGCAGCGAGATCTCGCCGGTCATGGCGATATCCTTGTGCACCTCAATGCCTGTCAGCACCGAGACGATCGCAGTCGCCATGGCGACGCCCGCAGACGGGCCGTCTTTCGGCGTTGCGCCTTCCGGCACGTGGATGTGGATGTCCGTCTTCTCGAACACAGGCGGCTCGATGCCGAACTGCGTCGCGCGGCTTCTCACGTAAGAAGACGCGGCCGAGACGGATTCTTTCATCACGTCCTTGAGGTTGCCCGTCGGCGTCATGCGGCCTTTGCCCGGCATCTTCACCGCTTCGATGGTGAGGATGTCGCCGCCGACCGACGTCCAGGCGAGGCCCGTGACGACGCCCACGCGATCCTCGCCTTCGATTTCGCCGTACCGATATTTCGGCACGCCTGCGAAGTCGGCGAGATTGTCCGGCGTCACCTGGACTTTCTTCACGGCGCCGCCCTCGATTTCGCGCACCGCCTTGCGGGCGAGGCGCGCAAGCTCGCGCTCAAGGTTCCGAACGCCCGCTTCGCGCGTATAGAGGCGAATGAGCTTCAGGAGACCTTCATCGGTGATGGTCCATTCCTTATCCGACAGGCCGTGGTCCTTGCGCTGTTTGGGAATGAGGTGGCGCTTCGAGATTTCGACCTTCTCATCCTCCGTATACCCCGGAATGCGGATGATCTCCATCCGGTCGAGGAGCGGCTGAGGCATGTTGAGGCTGTTCGCCGTCGTGATGAACATGACGTCGCTGAGGTCATATTCGACCTCGAGATAGTGGTCCATGAAGGTGCCGTTCTGCTCGGGGTCGAGAACCTCAAGCAGCGCGGAGGACGGATCGCCCCGGAAGTCCTGGCCCATCTTGTCGATCTCATCGAGCAGGAAGAGCGGGTTCGACTTCTTGGCCTTCTTCATCGACTGGATGATCTTGCCGGGCATCGAGCCGATATAAGTGCGCCGGTGACCGCGGATTTCCGCTTCGTCGCGCACGCCGCCGAGCGACACGCGCACGAATTCGCGTCCCGTCGCCGCCGCGATCGACTTGCCGAGCGAGGTCTTGCCGACGCCCGGAGGTCCGACGAGGCAGAGGATCGGGCCTTTCATCTTGCCCATGCGCTTTTGCACGGCGAGATATTCGATGATCCGCTCCTTGACTTTATCAAGGCCGTAATGATCCGCCTCAAGAACTTCTTCGGCTTTCTTGAGATCGGATTTGACCTTGGAACGCGCATTCCACGGAATGGAGAGCAGCCAGTCGAGATAGTTGCGCACGACCGTCGATTCCGCGGACATCGGCGACATCTGGCGCAGCTTCTTCAGCTCGGCTTCGGCTTTCGTCTTGGCTTCCTTGGAAAGCTTCGTCTTGTTGATGCGATCTTCTAGTTCGGCGACTTCATCGCGTCCGTCATCGGACTCGCCGAGCTCCTTCTGGATCGCCTTCATCTGCTCGTTGAGATAGTACTCGCGCTGCGTCTTCTCCATCTGCCGCTTCACGCGGTTGCGGATTTTCTTCTCCACCTGGAGGACGCTCATCTCGCCTTCCATCAGGGCGTAGACGCGCTCAAGCCGTTCAATCGTGTTGAAGAGGCTCAGCAGCTCCTGCTTCTCGTTGAGCTTGATATTGAGATGCGAAGCGACCGTGTCGGCGAGCTGGGCCGGGTCTTCGATCTGGTTGATCGAGACGATGACCTCAGGCGCGACGCGCCGGTTGAGCTTCACATAGGCTTCGAACTGCGAAATCACCGAGCGCGAAAGCGCTTCGATTTCGCGCGGGTCGGCCGCGATTTCATCGGGCGCCTTGGCTTCGGCCTCGAAGTAATCGTCGGTCTTCGTAAACTTCACGATCTGCGCGCGGCGCTCGCCTTCGACGAGCACCTTCACCGTGCCGTCGGGAAGCTTCAGAAGCTGCAGCACCGACGCGATGACGCCGATGTCGTAAATTCCCTCCGGAGACGGATCATTATCCCCGGCGTCCTTTTGCGCCGCCAGAAGAATTTTCCGGTCGTTCTCCATCACGTTTTCGAGGGCGCGCACGGATTTCTCGCGGCCGACGAAAAGCGGCACGACCATCGACGGAAAGACCACGATGTCGCGCAAGGGCAGAACGGGATAAACTGTGTTTTCAGTCATCAAACCACACCTCTACGTTTGGGCCCGATACGCGGCGCCCGAGCTCTTGCGCGTCCGCCCCATTATGGCGGCCGCCTGTTAACGCAATGCGGATTTCGGGAAATTTCCCGGGCCCCGGAGAGCGCCCCGACGGCGACCGCCACGCGAGTCTAGGCGGCGGACACGCCCATAATGTGGCGTTCCGGGAGGCGCTTTCAAGGCGCAAATTCCCCCGCCGGTTTCGCGCTTTCCCCGTGGAAAAGGAAAGACCGGCTCGCAGAGGAGCCGGCCTTGCGGAATTTGATGGCGCGTGAGGCCAGCGTGTTAAGCGCTGGCGTCAGCTTCGACGGCTTCCTTGCCGCGGCGCTCTTCATAGATGTAGAGCGGCTTGGCGTTGCCTTCGACGACTTCTGCGTTGACGACGACTTCGACGACGCCGTCGAGCGTCGGCAGTTCGAACATCGAATCAAGCAGGATGCCTTCCATGATGGAGCGAAGGCCGCGCGCGCCGGTCTTGCGCGCGATCGCCTTGCGCGCCACCGCCGTCTTCGCGTCTTCCGTGAAAGTGAGCTTCACGTCTTCCATCTCGAAGAGGCGCTGATACTGCTTGATGAGCGCGTTCTTCGGCGAGGTCAGGATCTGGATGAGCGCGGCCTCGTCGAGATCTTCGAGGGTCGCGATCACCGGCAGACGGCCGATGAATTCCGGAATGAGGCCGAACTTCAGGAGATCTTCCGGCTCGGCTTCACGCAGAACTTCGCCGACGCGGCGATCGTCCGGCGCCGTCACTTTGGCGGCGAAGCCGATCGAGGTGCCGGCGCGGCGTGCAGCGATGATCTTTTCAATGCCCGCGAACGCGCCGCCGACGATGAAGAGAATGTTCGTCGTGTCGACCTGCAGGAATTCCTGCTGCGGATGCTTGCGGCCGCCTTGCGGAGGAACGCTCGCAACCGTGCCTTCCATGATCTTCAGAAGCGCCTGCTGCACGCCCTCGCCCGACACGTCGCGCGTGATCGACGGGTTGTCGGACTTGCGGGAAATCTTGTCGACCTCGTCGATGTAGACGATGCCGCGCTGCGCGCGTTCGACATTGTAGTCGGCCGACTGCAGGAGCTTCAGGATGATGTTCTCGACATCCTCGCCGACATAACCGGCTTCGGTGAGCGTCGTCGCATCCGCCATCGTAAACGGCACGTCGAGAATGCGCGCGAGCGTTTGCGCAAGCAGCGTCTTGCCCGAACCGGTCGGACCGATGAGCAGAATGTTCGACTTGGCGAGTTCGACGTCGTTGTTCTTCGTCGCGTGGTTAAGGCGCTTGTAGTGATTGTGCACCGCCACCGCGAGAACGCGCTTGGCGTAGTTCTGCCCGATCACATAGTCGTCAAGAACCTTGTGTATCTGTTGGGGGCTCGGAACCCCGTCGCCCGCCTTAACCAACGAGGATTTCGATTCCTCGCGGATGATGTCCATGCACAGCTCGACGCATTCATCGCAGATGAAAACAGTCGGGCCCGCAATGAGCTTGCGGACTTCGTGCTGGCTCTTGCCGCAGAACGAACAGTAGAGGGTGTTCTTCCCGTCGCCGCTTGATTTGCCGCCGACTTTGCTCACGCTGACTAAACTCCTCTTCGGCGCCGCTCATAGACGGCGTTGGTGGCGGTACGGCCCGCAAACAGGCCGGATTCAGTCTCGGCTCCGGCGCCGATTATTCTGGCGATGTTGGCGCTGGCATTTAAGGCCGCCCCGTCTCCGCCCTTCGCGTCAGGTCCGCCCGAGAGCGTTGCACGAAGGGCGCCAGCGCTCCGCTCCGCCTTCAGACGGCTATTCGACCATATTCTCCCAAGCCCGATCAAGCCGCCTTTTCCCGTGGGTCTTACCCGGCTGTTAACGCTCGCCGTCGCCGCCGCCCGGCCGCTCGGCGAGGACCGTGTCGATGAGGCCGAAATCGCGCGCCTCATCGGGCGCCATGAAGTGGTCCCGGTCGAGGGTTCTCTCAATGACATCATAGGGTTGGCCGGTGTGGTGAACGTAAATCTCGTTCAGCCGGCGCTTGATCTTGATGATGTCCTGGGCGTGGCGCTCGATATCCGAGGCCTGGCCCTGGAATCCGCCCGAGGGCTGGTGGACCATGATCCGCGAATTCGGGAGCGAGAAACGCATGTCTTTTTCGCCCGCCGTGAGCAGCAGCGAGCCCATGGAGGCCGCCATGCCGATGCACATGGTCGAGACCGCGGGGCGGATGAACTGCATGGTGTCGTACATGGCGAGGCCCGCCGAAACCGAGCCGCCCGGCGAATTGATATAGAAGGCGATTTCCTTCTTGGGGTTCTCGGCCTCAAGGAACAGGAGCTGGGCGACGATCAGCGTCGACACCTGGTCGTGGACCGGGCCCGAGAGGAAAATGATGCGCTCCTTGAGGAGGCGCGAATAGATGTCGTAGGCGCGCTCGCCGCGGCTCGACTGCTCGACCACCATCGGCACGAGCGTGTTCATGTAGATATCTAGCGGGTCCTTCATCGGGTCGTTCCACTCACCTTTGCCGCGCAGCGCCGAGGGGCCGTTCCCCTCATGCGCGAGACGCCATCGTTAATATGGGATGTCGGCCCCGGCGCGCTACCCCACAGAAGCAGGCATCCTAGCCCAACTTGGCTTAAGCGACGGTTATTCTCGGATAATATCAAGCCCACCCAAGCACTTGCGGAAAATTTCCTGCGCCGGGGGCCATCCTCCGGTCAGGGCTGCTCCGCGCCTGCCGTATTTCGCTCGGCGGCTTTCAGGACGCGAAGGAAGTTTTCCCCAGAGAACTTGGCCAGCTCATCCTCGGTCCACCCCCTCGCCGCCAGCTCCTTAAGAAGCGCGGGAAATGTGGAAACATCCTCCAGACCCTTAACCTTGTGAGAGGAGATGCCGTCGAAATCGGACCCCAACCCGACATGGTCAACGCCAGCAACGGACCGAACGTGTTCAATATGATCCGCAACATCAGCGATCGTCGCTTCGGGCGCCGGATGGGAGGCCTGCCATTGATCCCAGGCCTTGTCGGCCTCCGCCTCGCTCATCTTCCCTGCGCCGACGTCCGCGGTGATGCTGTCGGAAAGGTCCTCCATTTCCGCCATCCATTCCGCATAGGCCGTTGAAGAGAAGTACGGCACGAACGAAACCATAACGAGACCGCCATTGGCGCGCAGGCGCGCAAGCACCTCGTCAGGCACGTTGCGCTCGACGTCGACGAGCGCGCGCGACGATGAGTGGCTGAAGATTACAGGAGCGGTTGCGATGTCGAGGACATCGTTCATCGTGTCGGTGGAAACATGCGATAAATCAATCAGTACGCCGATCCTGTTCATCTCCCGCACCATATCGGCGCCAAGCGGGGAAAGTCCGCCATGCCGAGGCGTGTCGTCAGAGCCGTCGGCGAGATCGTTGGTGTCATAGGCGAGCGTCACCGCGCGCAATCCTAGGCGATGAAGCGTCCGCAGCATCACGGTAGAGTTCTCCAGACGCGTCGCGCCTTCCAGCGTCGGTACGATTGCGATGCGCCCGCTTTTCCAGATCCGGCGAACATCATCGGCGCTCGCGGCGATTTCGAGATCCGCCGGGTATCGCGCCGTCAGCCTATGCAGGAAATCAAATGCCTCCAGCGTATCGCGCGTGGCGTTTCCGGGCCCGAACACATTGAGCAACTGGGCGCCGACCCGACCCTCTCGCCAACGCGGAATGTCGGTGTCGCCCTCTACAGCGCCGCCGATGTCGTAAGCGTCGGGCCCGCGCGGACACGCCGCGCAGTCCATGTACTGAATGAAAAGATCGTTATGGCCGTCAATCAGCGGAGTCCGGCGCAAAGCCGCCTCTACGACGTCCATACTCCGCTTGCTCTTTGCGTCGGCGGCGCCGACCGAGAGCATCGCGGCCATCGCGAGCAGGATTGCAGCCGCCGTGACAACCCGCGCCATCGCTCACCTCGACCGCCAAAACCGCGCGCGGCGATAATGCGCGCGAACGCAGCCAGCCTCAAGTGAGTTGGCGAACCGCCCGATCTAGGCCGCCTCGTCTTCGCCTTCCGGGTCTTTCTGAAGGTCTTCTTTCGTAACCTTCTTGTCGGTCACCGCCGCCCGCTCGATGATGTAGTCGACGACGCGCTCTTCGAAGAGCGGCGCGCGGATCTGGGCGAGCGCCTGCGGGTCGCGCTGGTAATATTGCAGGACCTGCTGCGGGTTGATGTCCTGACCCTGCATCTGGAGGATCTGGGCGTCGCGCAGCGCCTGTTCCTGAATAGCGCGCTGGAGGAGGTCCGACGGGACTTTCACTTCGGCGCGCTTGCCGATCTCGGCGAGGACCAGGCCGAGGCGAACGCGGCGGCCCGCGATCTTGCGGTACTCTTCCTTGAGTTCGTCTTCCGACTTGTCCTTATCTTCCTCGTCGCGCTCGGCGTTTTCGACCTGCGCCCAAATCTGGTTGAATTCAGCTTCGACCATGCCTTTCGGCAGTTCGAAGTCGTGGGCGGCGTCGAGCTTGTCGAGAAGCGCGCGCTTGATGTGGCCGCGCGACAGGCGCTTGTAGTCGGCTTCAATACGCTCGCGAATGCGCGACTTCAGCTCATCAAGGCTTTCGAGGCCGAGCTTCTTGGCGAGCTCGTCGTCGATCTTGGTTTCTTCCGGCGCTTTGATTTCCGTCACCGTCACGGCGAAAACCGCATCTTTGCCCGCGAGGGTCTTCGCGCCGTATTCTTCCGGGAAAGTCACTTTCACCGAAACTTCGTCGCCGACCTTCGAACCTTCGAGCTGGTCTTCAAACCCCGGAATGAACCGGCCCGAGCCGAGAACGATTTCCTGGCCCTCGCCCTTGCCGCCGTCGAATTCGACGCCGTCGATCGAGCCGACATAGTCGATGACGAGAAGATCGCCCTTCTGGGCTTTCTCTTTCTTGTCACGCGCCGTGTAGGATTTCTGTTGATCGGCGATGTTCTTCAGCGCTTCGTCGATATCGCCGTCTTCGACATCGGCCACGGGGCGCGACAGCTTCAGCGTCGCAACATCCATCGGCTCGAAGGACGGCAGCACTTCGGCGTGCACGTCATATTCAAGGTCGGCCTTGCCTTCCATCACAGCTTCCATGTCGCCATGGAAATGCGGATGCGGCTGCGTCGCCGGCTGAAGGTTGCGGTCGCTGAAGGCTTTCGTCGACGTTTCGTTGACGATGTCCTGAACGATCTCGCCCATGACGCCGCGGCCATACATCTTCTTGAGGAAGGAGACCGGCGCCTTGCCTTTGCGGAAGCCTTTCAGCTGCACGCGGCCTTTCATCTTCTCAAGGCGCGCCGTCAGCTTCTTGTCGAGTTCGGCGGCCGAGACTTTCACCGTAAAGTGGCGATCAAGACCTTCGGCGCTCTTTTCAATCACTTCCATTTTCAATCCGCCCTAATCTCTTTCAGTGCGTCCGCGCCGGGACGCCCGTCGCAGTGTTCGTCTTCAATTCTCATTCCACTCTCAGCCGCCCGAACCTCGGACGGCCAGCCGAGCCGAAGCTCGCGCTGCGAGCGGAGGCTGGTGCGGATGAGAGGACTCGAACCTCCACGGGTCGCCCCACTGGAACCTAAATCCAGCGCGTCTACCAGTTCCGCCACATCCGCTTACGTATGCGCGACAGCGAGGCGCGTTTGTCGCGCGCCCTCGCCTTCGGAGCGCGCTTCTATAGCAGAGGAAACGGCCCCGTCCAGCGCTTCCGGCGCTGTTTTCGAAGGGCTTCCGACAATTCTGCTGCGGCTCGCGAGCCGCTGTTGATCGCCCCGGTTACGCGCCCTGCCGCTCGCGCGATCCGGGCGGCGGTTCGAGCATTGTTCGGAAGACCTCCGGCACGGCTTCCGGCAGGTCTTCGGCGATGAGGCCGGGCCCCGCCGCCTGCCCGCAGGCGCCGTGCAGCCAGACCGCGATTCCGGCCGCTTCGAAGGCCGGCGTTCCCTGCGCCCTGAGGCCGGCGATGAACCCGGCGAGGACGTCGCCCGACCCGGCCGTCGCAAGGTCCGCCGGGGCGTTCCGGTTGATCGTCGCGCGCCCGTCCGGCGCGGCGACGACGGTGTCCGGTCCCTTGAAGACGATGACCGCGCCAGAGCGGGCCGCCGCCTGCCGCGCTGCTTCAAGTTTTCCGATAGATTCCACTTTCAAGTCACTGAAAAGGCGTGTGAACTCCCCTTCATGCGGGGTCAGCACATCAATCGCTCTCAGGGCCCCGAATAGCCGCGCCGGATCGTACGAAAAGCTCGTGATCGCATCGGCGTCGAGCACGGCGCCGGCGCCCGAATTGAGAATGGCGAGCGCCTTTTCCGCAGTCGCCTCCCCGACGCCGGCGCCGGGGCCGATGAGCGCCGAGGTGAAACGCCGGTCGGCGAGGATCGCGCCGACCGCGCGCGCATCCGCCGCCTCGCGGAGCATGATCGCGGTCAGGTGGGCCGCGTTCTCAGCAGCCGCATCGGGCGGGGTCAGCACGGTGACGAGCCCCGCCCCGATCCGCAGCGCGCCGCGGGCCGCAAGGCGGGCCGCGCCGGTCTTCAGCCGGCCGCCCGAAAGGATCGCGGCGTGACCGCGCGTATATTTGTGCGCGGTCGAACCCGGTCGGCGGAAAGCATGCCCCCAGATCTCTGGCTGGTTCTCGAAAGTCTGCGGACGAATGGTCTCCACCACCGCGGGCGGAATGCCGATGTCGAAAATGTCGATGACGCCCGACAGTCCGCGGCCCGGAAAAAGGAGATGGCCGGGCTTCTTCAGGAAGAAGGTCGCAGTGCGCGCCGCGCGTATGGCGGCGCCCATGACGGCGCCCGTATCGGCGTTGATCCCGGAGGGAATGTCGACGGCGAGGATTTGCGCGGGATGCGCGTTCGCCGCCTCGACGATCGACCGCGCCTCTCCTTCTAGCGGGCGCGCGAGCCCCGTGCCGAAGAGCGCGTCGACGATCAGGCCCGCGCCTTCAAGAACGCTTTCGCTCAGCGGTTCGATATAGCCTTTGTATCGCTCCGCCATGATTTTGGCGTCGCCCTTGAGCGCCGACTGCGCGCCGAGCAGGCCGACGCGCACGGGCCAACCCGCTTCCGCCAGATGGCGCGCCGCGACGAAACCGTCGCCGCCATTATTGCCGGGTCCGCAAAGGACGGCGACAGGGCGCTTTTCCCAACCGCGCCGGGCGAGTTCGGCGACGCTCGCGCCCGCCCGCTCCATCAGCGCCAGCGAGGCGACGCCGCCTTTGACCGCAAGCCGGTCGGCTTCATTCATTTCCGCTGCGCTGAGTACGATCGCCGCCGTCACCGTTGACACCTCTTGCCGGAAGCGCTGATGCTGAAGACTGCCGACGCATCAGGGGCCGCCGCGTTACACGCCATGAAGAAAATCGAAGCTATCATCAAACCGTTCAAACTTGACGACGTTAAAGAGGCGCTGCACGAAATCGGTCTGCAAGGCATGACCGTGATCGACGCTCGCGGCTTCGGGCGCCAGAAAGGGCATACGGAGCTTTATCGAGGCGCTGAATATGTCGTCGACTTCCTTCCCAAGGTGAAGGTCGAACTCGTCGTCGCCGACAGGCAGCTCGACGCGGCGATCGAAGCGATCCGCAAAGCCGCGCATTCAGGCCGAATCGGCGACGGGAAAATCTTCGTCTACAACGTCGAAGACGCCGTTCGCATCCGCACCGGCGAAAGCGGCGAAGACGCGATCTAGCGCAATCCTTGTCAAAACCGGCCAGATGCTGCTCATCGCGGGGCGCGATCGGCTCAAATCGAGCCAGTGCGACACATTTTCCGCTCGCGAGAATGTTGCGGCGCAAAAATTCTCTTGATTTCGCGGGCTCTCCATAAGCATTCTGCGCAGGCATGGATTTATAGAGCGGCCGGCTTTCGCCAGGCCGCCGTAAGCGACTACTGAAAGGAGCGCCCTACGATGTCTGCCGACGCCGTCCTTAAACGCATCAAAGACAAAGACATAAAATACGTTGATCTGCGTTTCACAGATCCGCGCGGCAAGTGGCAGCACGTCACGTTCGACCGCGGCCTCATCGACGAAGATTTCTTCGCCGAAGGCACGATGTTCGACGGCTCCTCGATCGCCGGCTGGAAAGCGATCAACGAGTCCGACATGATCCTCATGCCCGACGCTTCGACGGCGATTGAAGATCCGTTCTTCAGCCAGCCGACGCTGACGCTCATCTGCGACGTTCTCGAACCGTCGACGGGCCAGCCCTATTCGCGCGACCCGCGCACGACCGCGAAAGCGGCCGAAGCCTATCTCGCCGCCTCCGGCATTGGCGACACCTGCTATTTCGGTCCGGAAGCGGAGTTCTTCGTTTTCGACGACGTGCGCTGGTCCACCGAGCAGCACAATATGGGCTACACGCTCGACTCGACCGAAGGCCCCTACAACTCCGCGACGCCTTATGAAGGCGGCAACCTCGCGCACCGTCCGGGCCCCAAAGGCGGCTACTTCCCGGTTCCGCCCGTCGACCAGGCGCAGGACATGCGTTCGGAGATGCTCACCATGCTCGCCGAAATGGGCGTGGAAGTTGAAAAGCATCACCACGAAGTCGCCCCGTCGCAGCACGAACTCGGGATGAAATTCTCGACGCTGACGCGCATGGCCGACAGCATGCAGATGTACAAATACGTCATCCAGCAAGTCGCGGCTGCTTACGGCAAAACGGCGACGTTCATGCCGAAGCCGGTTTTCGGCGACAACGGCTCGGGCATGCACGTTCACCAGTCGATCTGGAAATCGGGCAAGCCGCTCTTCGCGGGCGACCGTTACGCCGACCTCTCCGACACCTGCCTCTATTACATCGGCGGCATCATCAAGCACGCGCGCGCGATCAACGCTTTCGCGAACTCGACGACGAACAGCTACAAGCGTCTCGTCCCGGGTTACGAAGCGCCGGTGCTGCTCGCTTATTCGGCGCGCAACCGCTCGGCCTCGATCCGTATTCCGTGGGTTTCCTCGCCGAAAGGCAAGCGCCTCGAAGCGCGCTTCCCGGACCCGGCCGGCAACCCCTATCTCACCTTCGCGGCGCTCCTCATGGCGGGCCTCGACGGCATCGAGAACAAGATCCATCCGGGCGACCCGATGGACAAAGACCTTTACGACCTGCCGCCGGCGGAACTGAAAGAAATCCCGACGGTGTGCGGCTCGCTGCGCGAAGCGCTTGAAGCGCTCGATGCAGACCGCGCCTTCCTGAAAAAAGGCAACGTCTTCAGCGACGACCAGATCGATTCCTATATCGAACTCAAAGCGGCCGAATCGAAGCGTTTCGAAATCACGCCGCACCCGGTCGAATACGCGATGTATTATTCGAGTTAGTCTCCCCCAAAGAGAGTAGATGCGTACGGAAGAGGCCGGGGTTCGCCCCGGCCTCTTTCTTGTTTGCGCGGAACTCAGGCCCGCTCGGCGATCGCCCTCACCGCCGAGCCATCCAGCGGCGCACGGACCGCGGCGGCGAACTTCTCGTGATAGAGCGGGTGCTCGGTGCCCATCATCCTGTCCCACCACGTGAAATAGAGGCCGTAGTTCCAACCGGCCTGCGCGTGGTGAAGATCGTGATGGGTGACGCTCGTCATCCAGTCGAACAGCGGGCGCCCGTTGCGGTTCGAGGGGAACAGCTCGTAACCCGAATGCCCCATCGCATTGCGAATGATCATGTGCGCGAGAAAGAGGAAGATCGCGAGCTGCGAGACCGGCAGCACGAGAAGCGCGAGCGGCATGAACGCCGTATTCACGAACGCCTCGCCGACATCGAAGGAATAGGCCGTCCATGGCGACGGATTGTTCGACTTGTGGTGCAGCCGGTGAAAGCGGCGGAACAGCCGCGGATCGTGGATGAGGCGGTGCGTCCAGTAGAACCACGCGTCGTGAAGAACGATGAGCGCGCCGAGGGAGAAGGCGAAATACGCCCAGCCGAGCGCCGCGGGGTCGTCATAAGCCTTCATGATCCCCGCCTTCGAACCGAGCACCGTGAAGATCGCGCTGAAGGCGAAGATCGCGCTCGTGCGCAGAGAAGACCAAAACTCCCGCCGCATCTGGCTGGCGTCCGGTGAGGTAGGCCGGATCTTTCGTTCCTTCAGCCGGCGCGCCAGCAGAAGATTGACGATGAGGAAGACGCCGCCCGCCCCGATCAGATAGCGGGCGACCTCAAACGGCAGGATCCTGAAGAAGACGGAAGCGGCGTCGAGCGCGAGCGTGAGCGCGCCGATCGAGGAAAGAATGACGGCGAGGGGAACGGACATCGGAAAGCTCCAAGGGTTGGCGACGACGCCATCCATGCCGCGCGCGCCCTCGCCGCTCTCCGCGAAGTCTTGGAAAGACTGCGCTTTTTCGAATTCGATCAGAGTTTTTCGGAAACGATCAGCCGTCGACGCCCGCTGAACGCCGATACTCGGTCGGCGTTGCGCCCGTCGCTTCCTTGAAGGCGCGGTTGAAGGGCGCGATAGACCCGAACCCGACATCGAGCGCGATCTGCAGCACTTGCCGGCGCGCCTGCGCCGGGTCGGCGAGCGCCTTCTTCGCGTCTTCAATCCGATAGGAGTTGAGGAAGGCGGAGAAGTTTCGAAAGCCGAGTTCGCCATTTATGAGCCGGCGAAGCTGGTGTTCGGCGACGCCGACCTTGGCGGCGAGACCGGCGACCGAAAGCGCTTCCTCCCGATAGACGCCCTCGCCCATCAACCGCATCAGAGTCTCGTAGGCGGCGCGATCGGCAGGCGCGAGCGATGGCGCCGTCTCCTCCGGCGCGCTCAGCGGCGTGAGCGACGGCGCTTTCAGGACGTCGAAGCCGCCATTGATGAGCCACAGGCCGAGACCGAAAGTCAGGGCCGCAATGGCGCTCGCCTGCAGGAGCATCAGGCCGCGCGGATTGCCTTCGTCGAGCCCTGTCGATTCCGCATAGATGACGATGAGCCCCATGATCGCCACCGCAATCGCGAAGACGAAGCGGAAGCGCCGGCGCCCTTCCATCAGATCGTCATTGGCGAAACGGATCGCGGTGTAGATCGCGTGGCCGTAGCCGAAAACGAACGCCGCGCGCGATAACCACAGGGCGCCGGACCAGAGCGGCGACGGCTCGCGCGGCAGAACGAAATTCGCAACGACGAGCGGCGCCGTCATCGCCAGAGGTATCAAAAGCGGCCAGCGCCAGCGAAAGCCGTCATCGAAAAGCGCGAGGGAGAACCACCAGAAGAAAACGGCCGCGCAAATCGACAGCACATGGAGCGGCGTGAAGAAAACGCCGAACGCAGCGATGATTTTCGGCGATGAAGCAAGCACATAGCAGGCGGCGCTGACGACGAACAGCGCGCCAAGGCCGGCGCGCCAGTTGAACGGCCTCAGCGAAAGCATGGCGCCGGAGAGCAACAGGGCGCCGCCGGCGTTAGCGCCGCGAATGAGCAACTCAATTATTTCCGCCCGGTCGATCATCACGCGGCGAAGGTCATCGGCGTTGAGAGAAGTGTCAACGACTGTCGCTAATTGGCTGGAGCCGCGTCCGCTACGCTCGTCGCAAGCGACTTGAGGGCTTTCTTCGCCGCCACATCCCCGCCCATGCTGTCCCCAGCATTCGCAGCCACCAGAACGCCGTTTCCTGTCTCACTGAAGAGCGCGACAAGCGCCATCCAATTCCCATCGGAGCCGGAATGCACAACCGCCGGCCCTTGCAGGCCCATTACAGTCGGCGATGCGCCCCAACCAAGCGCGGCGCGCGTTTCGCCCTGTGGCGCGTGGAGGAATCTGTAGTTTTCCTCTTTTAGAAGACGCCCGTCGCCATGCTCGCCGCGCAGTTGGTCGATACAGAATTTCGACCAGTCAGCCATCGTCATGCGCATGCCGCCGGCCGGAGCAAACATTCTGGGGTTTGCATCAGTCGTCTTTTCGGCGATGCGCCCATCGACGTGGCCGGAAGGTTCGCCCTCCCCGCCGAACTGTTCGAAGCTGACGGAGCTGATGCCGAGTGGGTGATAGACTTCAGCAATAATAAGATCTTCAAACGGTTCGCCGGTCGCCCGTTCCGCCGCAGCTGCAGCCAACAAATAGCCTGTATTGGAGTAGGAACTCTCGCCTCGCACGGGCCCGACCGGATCATCGCGCAACGCTGCATCCAAATATCGGAGCCGCTGCTCTGTTGTCGATGCAGCATCCTCATAAAAACTATTGAAAAGGTTCATGTCTTCATGATTTTCGGGTAGCCCTGCGCGGTGCGATAATAATTCCGGCAATGTCACGTCGCGGTAGACTTGCTGCATGTCGTCGGAGAATTGCGGCAGCAGCTCTACAAGCGGAGCGTCCCAGGACAGAACGCCTTTCTCGACCAAGCGCGCAATCAGCGTCGCCGTTATCGCCTTTCCATTCGATCCGAGGTGCCAGCGGTCGCCAACTCGCACCTGTTCGTCACGACCGAGCCTGCGCGCTCCCGCAATCATTTCGTGTTCTGCACGAAAATCCCGGATGACGATCGCCGCCATGCCTGGCGTCATCGTATCAGCCATCGCCTCAATAAGAGTCGGGGATGGCGAGGGCTTCGCCGCGCGAGCAAATACTGGTGAGAAAATGCTGGAAGAGAGCGCGCCAGCCATCCCCCCAAGAACGGCGCGTCTGTTCGACACAGAAAATTGACTGCGCGCGGTCATCTCACTTTGTTCTCGGATCACCCGACCTGCTCCCATGAAGCCTCTTCCTCGTACTTACACCGGTGAACGAGGATACGCACTTTTCGATTCGCCTTAGCGTTCCAAATTCGCGACCAGCGGTCCGGTTTCGATTCGCCGGACAGAACCCTGCACGCGCGTCCTGCGCCGCAATCGCAACTACAAGACGCGAATCACGTCGCGATTTTGATTCGATTTTTTCCACAATGATTCTTCCACAGAATCTGTTGAAAAGTTCGTGCGCGAATCGTGTCTGTGATGACACACCTAAACGAATTTCAATCCGTATCCGGACTTGCCTTCGCAGCGACCTTAAGAATTGGTATGATTGTTTTGCTGGAAGAACGGTTCGTGATTCGCGCTCAGTCGGCGCCCCGTTTCCCACAGCGCATCTGTAATCAGTGACAATACTGGGGGTTTCAATGAAGAAGTTTCTCGTTGCATGCGTCGCCGGAACGCTTGCCAGCGCAGGAGGATTTGTCGGCGCCGCGAATGCGGCTTTCGTCAATTTCGTTGCGGAAGCGGCCGGCAATGAACGCGGCGTGGCTGATGGGACGACGATCGTCATGGACGGTCTTGCGGTCACCTTCCACGCCGGTCCTGGCGGTTCCGACTACGCCTATTTCGACGATCTGTTCGAAGGCCGCCCCGCAGGTCTCGGCGTCTGCCAGAAGCTTGAAGGCGCGCCGCCTTCCGAATGCGACGACACGACGGACGACAATATTCGCGCCGGCGAATCCGTGACGCTGACCTTCGACGGCCCACTCAATCTCAGCGGCTTTTCATTCAGCGGCGAAGAACATTACGATCTGAACTCGAGCAGTGAAACGCTGCTCCTCAACGGCGTCGAGTTCACTTTCGCCGATGTCGCCAATCTGACCGCCGCCGTCGCGGCCGTCGTCACCGGCATTTCGAGCATTGAGTTCGCCTATGGCGGCTCGAACGCCGCCCAGTTCTACGTCAACTGGTTTACCGCGGAGATACCCCTGCCCGCAGCTGCCCCCCTCCTGCTAGCGGGCATTGCCGGCCTCAGCTTCGCGTCGCGTCGCCGCAAGGCTTAACTGGAATACTGAGGTCTAAAGAACGGCCGCCCGCGCCCCACGGGCGGCCGTTTGCTATGAGAGCTGATGAATTAGCGCCCGCGAGCGCGTTCGCGGCTTTCACTTCGCCAAAGGTGAGCGCTTCGTCATTGTCGCGCTCATGCAAAAGCCGCCCCTCATCATCAGAGGATGATCGTTTGGCGGAAAAATCACGCCCTCCAAGCGAAACTCGCTACTGCCTGAATACAGGGCGTCCGATCAGGAAACTTTCCTGGTCATAAGCAGTAAGAAGAAGACTGCGGACTTTCCGTGCAAATTCCGTGGATTCTTCCAACTCGGTGGTTCCGCAAACTAAAAAACCCACTGTATCGAATGAAAGGCAACAGCGTAGCGCATCAAATATAGCCTCCACGTGAGTCGCGGCCGGCGCTATCGAATATGTTACAGACTTTCTGAATACTGAAGCGGTCACGCCTAGTGGCAAGTTCGAGCAGATATCTAATGGTCGAGCGTATACATCCTCAACAACAAATAAAGCGCTCGGACAGGAACTCAGTTCGCTGCTGTAAAAATTCATAAGCCATTCTTTTGATTCTGAAGATTTGCAGAGACCACCGATGTCAAACTGACGGAGACGAGCTGACGACGTCCCCACCGGCGCGACAGCTGAATATCTCCATTCAGGAACGCAGCTGAAAATGAACTGAGTTAAACCGTCTCTCTTTCCCACGATAGATTGAACGCGCTCATACGCAGAATCAGCCAGGGAAATTTCCGTCAACTGTTTCATGACAATAACTCTCTCACGAGCACATTCCAGAAGCTGCGCTATATGATCTTTAGTTTACAATAAACTGGCGGAGTGTTTGGTGTCGCGAACTTCGGCTCCACCGTTCCTTCTGGATACCATCACAAGCTGCAATCGCCACCTCTAGACGTATAGTGGGTTTGGGTCCTTCAGGATGGTTGAGATCAAGCTCTTCCGACAAGAGCCTTTGCAGCCCGCGCCTCGCCCGCCTGATACTTCACGAAGGCCGGCAGCAGAGCCATCTGGCGTTTGGCTTCCTTGCCGTCGGCGAGGCGGAAAATGTTTTCGTAGAAATACGCCATCGACGCGAAGCCGTTGAGCGCCTTCACCATTTCATTCGGCGAGTTCGGGCCGAAAAAGCCCGGCCCAATTTGCAGCGTTTTTTCATAAGATGGCATCGCGTCAACCGCGCCAGAGAGAAGCCGCGCCGGCAAGTCCGGTTCGACGCAGAGCGGGCGCGCGACGCCGATTACGTCCGCGGCGCCGATGGTGAGCGCTTCGTCCATCGCCGCGCGCGTGCGGAAGCCGCCTGTGACCATCAGCGGCATACGCGCGATTTCGGCGGCCTTTTCTGCATACTGAATGAAATAGGCCTCGCGCGCTTTCGTCGACTCGCGCACGCCTTCTTCGAACACCGGCTCAAGCCCTTCCAGGCCCATCATTCGCGGCTGCTCGTAATTGCCGCCGGAGATTTCGAGAAGGTCGATCCCCTCCCCATTGAGCCAGTCGATCACCTGGAGGCAATCCTCGAACGAAAAGCCGCCTTTCTGGAAGTCCGACGAGTTGAGCTTCACCGAGACCGGAAAGCCAGAGCCGACTTTGGCGCGCACCGCGCCGACGACGCGCATCAGCAGCCGCGCACGGTTTTCGAGCGCCCCGCCCCATTCGTCATCGCGCTTGTTGACGAGAGGATTGAGAAACTCCGAAATGAGATAGCCATGCGCCGCATGCACCTGCACGCCGGTGAAGCCTGCCGATTTCACTACCGACGCCGCATTCGCAAAGCGCGCGATGACGGTTTCGATTTCATCAATAGAAAGCGCGCGCGGAACGCCGAACTGCCCGCCCGGCAATTTCACGGGCACGGCGGAAGGCCCGACAGGTTCGCTCGCAACGCTTTTGGGCGACTGCCGGCCGGCGTGAGAGATCTGCATCCAGATCGCCGCGCCGCTCGCCGTCGCGCTTTGCGCCCAGGCGGCGAGCCAGACTTTCGCCTCTTCCGATTGCGGACCTTCGATGACGACATTGCCCGGCCGCTCGAGATAGCGCCGGTCGACCATGATATTGCCGGTGAGAAGCAGCCCCGCCCCGCCATCGGCCCAGCGCTTGTAAAGCGCGGCGTGGCGCGCCGTCGCCCGGTTATGCGCGTCGGCGAGACCTTCCGTCATGGAAGCCTTGGCGAGGCGATTTTTCAAAATCGCCCCGCAAGGAAGCTTCAGAGGATCGGCGATCGAGACGGCCATCGGCCCCTCCGGTGCGGAGATGAAGCCTTAGCACGAGTCACGCGCGCGTCGATCAGGCGGCTGCTTTCTGCTCCGCCGCCTCAAGACCCGCCGCAATATCGGCGAGAATGTCTTCCGGCGCCTCGACGCCGAGCGAGAGCCGAACGAGCCCCGGCGTGATGCCCGCTTCGCGCCGCTCTTCTTCCGGAATGCCCGCATGCGTCACCGACCACGGATTGCAGGCGAGGCTTTCAACGCCGCCGACAGACGCGGCGGTCGAGAAGATGTCGAGCGTGTCGAGGAAGCGCTTGGCCGCCTCAAGGCCGCCCTTGAGTTCGAAGGAGAGAATGCCCCCGAAGCCCTTTTGCTGACGCGCGGCGATATCGTGACCGGGATGCGAGGCGAGGCCCGGATAATAGACCTTCTCCACCGCCGGATGGGTCGTGAGCGCTTCGGCGATGAGGCGCGCATTTTCCTGCTGGGCGGCGACGCGCAAATGCAATGTCCGAATGCCGCGCAGAGTGAGCCAGGAATCGAACGCGCTCGCCGTCGAGCCGATGCAGTTCGCCCACCAGGCAAGCTCTTCGACCAACTCAGGTGTTTTGCCGATGACGGCGCCGCCGACAATGTCGGAATGGCCGTTGAGATACTTCGTCGTCGAATGGATGACGATGTCGGCGCCGAGGTCGAGCGGGCGCTGGAGCACGGGCGACAGGAAGGTGTTGTCCGCAGCAACGAGCGCGCCGGCCGCGTGCGCCTTGCGCGCGACTTCCTCGATGTCCGTAATCCTGAGCAGCGGGTTCGACGGCGTTTCGACGAGCACGAGCTTCGGGCCCATGGCGAGCGCTTCATCAAATGAAGCCGGATCGCTGAAGTTCGCGTATTTCACATAGAGGTCGCCGCGCTTGGCGCGCGCGTTGAGCAGACGGCGCGTGCCGCCGTAACAATCGTGCGGGGCGACGACGAGATCGTCCGCAGTCAGAATGTGAAAGACGAGATCGACAGCCGCCATGCCAGTCGAGACGACGACGGCGCCCGCCCCGCCCTCAAGCTCGGCGATCGCTTCGGCGAGCGTTGCGCGGGTCGGATTGTTCGTGCGGGAATAATCGAATTTCGGCTTCTTGCCGACTTCCTCATAGGCGAAGGTCGCCGAGAGGTAGAGCGGCGGCATGACCGCCCGGTGGGCCTTGTCGGCCCGCACCCCCGCCGAAGCGGCGACGGTGCGCAGATCGTAACGAGACTCAGCGCGCGCCTCTTCCGAGGCGGGGCTACAGTTTGCAGCGGTAGTGTTCGCAGCGGTGGGTTGGGACATATCCGGCTCTCCTTTCGCTCCAGGTCCACAACCCATCGAGCTTTCGCGGAAAAACCGGACTTCGGCGGCGCACTGCCCCTGTTGGGCCAATTCGCCTCCTCATCTCTCGGCCGGCTTCGGACCTTAAGTCCTCGGCTACCCGCAGGAGTTGGCACCTTTCCGAAAGCCTTGCGGCTCCCGTCGGTTGCCCCGTCGTCAATGGGCCTGTCCCTCAGACGGTCTCGATGAGCAGGCGCAGCATTAGGGTTGGGCCGGGGGCGAGTCAAGCGGAGAGCGGGTTTGGTAGTGTCTCAGTTCGCCTTCGCCCTTCGTGACGTCCTTTCGCCTTCATCCTGAGGGCCGGCCAAAGGCCGGCGTCACGAAGGACGAAGGCGAAAGGACCCTCAGGATGAAGGCGAACTGAAACACTACCGCGGGTTTCGGAATTAGGGATTGGGGGCGGAGTCCGGAGCTGCGACGATCGTCATCCTGAACAAGCGCGCGTCCGCGCGCGCAGATTCAGGACCCAGAGCCACAAGCTCAGCGCCTCGGGCAGATGGGTCCCGTATCTGCGCAGCAGCATTTCATGCTGCAGCGCGCACGGGATGACGAACCGCTCGCCCCCCCATTCCCCATTCCCTCCCCCGAAGGGCCCCGCTCCCAATTATTTGATCCCCTGGACCTTGCAGCGCACAAAATTTGCTCTATTTTCATACTCGACCGTCTAGTATGGTATTGAGCAACAGGTAACCGGGGCGCCCCTTCCATGCCGATCAAGCGCATCATCCTGCTTTCAGCGATCAGCATCGTCACCATGTCGGCCGTCTATATGGCCGGCGAGTGGGCGCTCTTCGGCCGCTTCATAGAGAAGACCGACAACGCTTATGTGAAAGCGGACACGGTCGTGATCTCGGCCAAGGCCCCCGGCCGGATCGGGGAAGTGCTCGTCGCCGATAACTCGATCGTTCACGAAGGCGACCCGCTCGTCCGTATTGAGAACAATGACTACGCCGCGCGCGTGCGCCAGGCCGCCGCGGAAGAAGCCGCGCGAAGCGCCGCTATCGAGACGATCCGCAAGCAGATGACGCTTGCTGAAGCCAATGTCGCGAACGCGGAAGCGAGCTGAAAAGCGTCGAAGCCGAGCTCGGCCTCACCCGGACCGATTACAACCGCACGGCGGAGCTCGCGAAATCCGAATTCGCCTCGCGTCAGGCGCTCGACAAATCGACGACTGCGCTCAAGGCCGGCAACGCCAAACTCGAAAGCGCGCAGGCGAACCTTGAAGCGACGAAGGCCGAAGCCGCCGTTCTCGCCGCGCAGGAAGAACAGGCGCGCGGCGCCCTCGCCGCGGCGCAAGCCTCGCTTGAGCTTGCAAAGATCGACGAAGCCAACACCGTCATCCGCGCGCCGAAGAGCGGCGTCGTCGGCAATGTCACCGTGCGCGCCGGCGAATACGCCTCGACGGGCCGGCAGATGATGGCGCTGGTGCCGATCGAAGACGTTTATGTCGTCGCGAACTTCAAGGAGACGCAGCTTCAGCGCATCCGCGCGGGCGAAAGAGTCCGTATCGAGATCGACGCTTATCCGGGCGCGGATGTTTTCGGCGTGGTCGACAGCCTCTCGCCTTCTAGCGGGGCCGAGTTCAGCCTCCTGCCGCCTGAAAATGCGACCGGCAACTTCACCAAGATCGTGCAGCGCGTGCCGGTGAAAATCCGCGTGACGGATGCGCCGGTCGGAACCGCGCTTATTCCCGGCCTGTCGGTGACCGCCGCCGTCAACACGCGCGGCGCAGACCTTACGGCTGCGAGCCTTTTCGCGCCCCGTAACTCTGACGGCGACGTCGCGTTCGCCTCCCGGCAATGAGCGCGACGACCGACGCGCTAAGCGGGCCCGGCGCCGCAGCGCCGAGCGCTTCCGCCGCTGCGCCCGAAGAAAAAATCGACATGGGCAAGCTCGCCGTCTTCGCCGTGATGACGGTGGGGATGTTCATGGCGATCCTCGACATCCAGATCGTCGCCGCCTCGCTGCCGACTATTCAGGCGGGCCTTGCGGCGAGCGCCGAGCAGATCAGCTGGGTGCAGACGGCCTATCTCATCGCCGAAGTCATCATGATCCCGGCGTCGGGCTATCTTTCGCGCGCGCTTTCAACACGCGTCATCTTCTGCATTTCTTCAGCCGGCTTCACGCTTGCGAGCATTGGCTGCGCCATGGCGTGGAACATTGAATCGCTCGTCGTCATGCGCGCGCTGCAGGGCTTCATCGGCGGCGCGATGATCCCGACCGTTTTCGCGACGGCGTTTTCCGCCTTCCCGCGCAGCAAGCAGGGCCAGATCTCTGCGGGCATCGGCCTCATCGTCACGCTCGCGCCGACAATCGGCCCGACGGTCGGCGGTTACATCTCCGAGTTTCTCGACTGGCGCTGGCTCTTCCTCGTCAACGTCATCCCCGGCGCGCTGATGACGATGGTCGTCTGGCTCTATGCGGATTTCGACAAGCCGGACCTTTCAATGCTGCGCCGTCTCGACTTTCTCGGCTTCGCCTTGATGGCGATCGCGCTCGGCCTCGCCGAATACATTCTCGAGGAAGGCCCCGGCGATGACTGGTTTCAGGAGCCGTCGATCACGCTCTTCACGATCATCTCGCTCGGAAGCCTTGCGTGGTTCGTGCGACGATCGCTGCGCATCGAAAACCGGCTCGTCGACCTTACTGCTTATACGAACAGGAACTTTCTTTTCGGCACGCTCGCGACAGCCGGCATGGGGATCGTCCTCTTCGGTCTCGTCTATATCCTGCCGCTCTTTCTTGCGCGCGTGCGCGGCTACAACTCGCTGCAGATCGGCGAGACGCTGCTCGTCACCGGCCTTTCCATGTTCCTGACGGCGCCGCTCGCCGCGATCAGCTCGCGTAAAGTCGATCCGCGTTTCGTCGCCTCATTCGGATTCCTGCTCGCAGGCGGCAGCACCTACGCCCTTTCGCACATGACGTCGGAATGGGGTTATTGGCAGCTTTTCTGGCCGCAGGTCGCGCGCGGCTCCGGCATGATGCTCGCCATGGCGCCGCTCAACGTCATCAGCCTCGGCACGCTGACGCCCTTGCAGGTGAGAAACGCGGCGGGCCTCTACAATCTCACGCGCAACCTTGGCGGCGCTTTCGGCCTCGCCGTCATCAACACCGCGCTGACGGACCGCACCGCCTATCATGCGCGCGTTCTGAGCGATCATCTCGACATGGGCCGCGCGGTCGTTTCCGAGCGGATCAGCAATATCTCCGCGCTTCTGGCGGCGAAAGGCTCGCCCGCCCCGGAAGCTGGCGCGGTCAAAATGCTCGCCTCCATCGTCGAGCGCGAAGCCGCGACGCTCGCCTTTGCGGACTGCATGCGACTCATCTTCCTCGCGTGTATGGTGGCGGCTGTCCTGATGCTTTTCGCCAACCCTCCGAAACCAGCGCCGGTGGGAGCGCACTGATATGAACGAAGCGAAAGAAGCAGATACGATGCACGCGGAAGGCCGCGGCTGCGCGCGCGGGCGCCGGCCCGATCCCGCGAAGGACCAGGCGATCCTCGAGGCTGCACGCGATCTCTTCCTCGAGAAGGGTTACAGCGTCAGCGTCGACGACATCGCCGAGCGCGCAGGCGTCGTTAAGCAGACTGTCTATTCGCGTTTCAAGTCGAAAGAGGAACTCTTCGCCGCCACGATCCGCGCCGGCGCCGAGGAGCTTGTCGCCCCCCTCATCGCCGACAAGCCGGGCCGCACGGTGCGCGCGACGCTCACCGAATTCGCCGAACAATATCGCCGCATTCTGCTGACGCCGGCCCGCGTCCAGATGATGCGCCTGCTGATCGCGCAGGCCGACCAGTTTCCCGATCTCGCGCGGCGCTTTTATGAGGGCGGCCCCCTCTACACCTTCGGGCGCCTCGCCGCTTATCTCGGCTCGCCGACCAGTTCGGAAGAACTCGACATCGACGATGCGGAGCTCGCCGCCTCGCAATTTCTCGGCCTCATCAAGGGCGTTGAGCATTCGGGCGTCCTCCTCGGCATTGCGGACGCCGAGACCGAACTGCAGCGCCGCAAGCGCATCGACACTTCGGTCGACGCCTTCATGAAGCTTTACGGGCGCAACTAGAGCGCTGCTGCTCCAACTCATTGCGCGCGGGCAGAAGTCACGCCATTCTGCGGGCCTTGAAGCCGCAAGGGGCTGGCCATGCGTGCGCTCATTATCTCCATTATGCTTTTGCTGACGCTCGGCGCCTGCACAAAGAGCGCCTCTCAAACTGCGCCGAAGCCGAAGGGCCTTCCCGGCGCATGGGAGCGCATTGACGGGCCGCCGACAGACCCTTTCAGCAGGCCTGTACTCGAATTTCTTGAAAACGGAAAATGGCGCCTGCACCAGGCCGGCGCCAGCGAGAGCGGCGATTACTCCGTAGACGGCAAGACGGTGAAGTTCGAGGGCGGCCGTTACAATCTCGGCGGCTGGAAACAGGAATACGCCATCAAAGGCGACGAGCTGACGATCACCTCGACGCTCGCTCTGCCGACCGCGCCGAAAGGCGCCCCGCCCTTGGTCGATGTTTCGACATGGCGCTTCATCGTAGCGCCGACATTCGTGCCGACCGAAATGGCAGGCGGCCTCGCCGCACCGGCGGCCTTGCCCGAGATCGCCGTTCAGGCGCTCATGCTCGCGCGCGAACGCAATCCGTCTGTGGATGTGCGGAAGGTCGACGTCGAGCAATATTTGCCCGGCGCCTTCAAGCTCGACTTCTACATGATGGCGCCGGACCGCTCCGGCGTCGTGGTGACGATGGACCCCTACCACATCCGCGTGAAAGAATTCGCGCAGGCCTATTGGGGCGATCACGCGCTGCCTGTCGCCTTCATCGATCTTCCGAAAGCAACCGAGATCGCCGTCGCGAACGGCCTTGTCGGCGACATGACCAAAGCCGATCTCGGTAACTGGTCCGGCAAGGGCGCCTATTGGCGCGTCTTCAGCCACGCCGGCGCCGTTACGGTCAACGCCGTCAATGGCGAGGTTATGAAAGGCGACGTCACTGGTTATGTCGAGCAATACAACGCCGACTGGGACCGCGCGTTGAAACTGCTCGCCGAAGCGATCAAGAAATCGCAACCGGCGCCGAAGGAACAAAGCTGCGGGCCGATGTATCACAAATCGCTTTGGGGCTGCAAAAGCAGTCAAGAGTACGTCTCTTGCGTCGCCAATGGCGGCAGCTATTGCAGCCATCTTCTTGACTAATGCTCCGCCGGCTGAAGGAAGCGAGAAACAACAATGTCCATTCTCATTGACCGCGACGGGCCCGTTCTCATCGTCACTATCAACCGCGCCGAGCGCCGCAACGCCGTCGATCGCTACACGGCTGATGCGCTCGCCGACGCCTTCCGCGGTTTCGATGCGGACGAGAATCTCTCCGTCGCGATCCTCACCGGCGCCGGCGGAAATTTTTGCGCGGGCGCAGACCTTCGCGCGCTTTCGGAAGGCGCCGGCAATCGCGTCGATATCGAAGGCGACGGGCCGATGGGCCCTTCCCGCCTCAGGCTTTCAAAGCCCGTCATCGCCGCGGTCGAAGGCTACGCCGTCGCGGGCGGCATCGAACTCGCGCTCTGGTGCGACCTGCGCGTCGCGGCGAAGAACGCAACCTTCGGCGTTTTCTGCCGCCGCTTCGGCGTTCCCCTTATCGACGGCGGCACGGTGCGCTTGCCGCGCCTCATCGGCCAGTCGCGCGCGATGGACATGATCCTCACCGGCCGCGCAGTTGGCGCAGAGGAAGCCTTCGCGATCGGACTCGCCAACCGCCTCGCGGAACCGGGCGAAGCGCTCGCAGCCGCGAAAGCGCTCGCCCATGAAATTGCGTCGCTCCCGCAAGTTTGCATGCGCAATGACCGCGCCTCAGCGCTCGACCAGTGGTCTCTTCCGCAGGAAGAAGCGATGGCGAATGAATTCCGCCTCGGACTCAATACGCTGCAGTCAGGCGAAACGCTGAAGGGCGCGCAAGCCTTTGCAGACGGCGCCGGACGCGGCGGAAAGTCTGTGAGCTGATCGCCTCACGGCATCTTCGATTTGATCTTCAGCGTCTCGCCATCGACGACGAACTTGCCGAAGCCGTGATGGTGGATCGTCTTTGGCGCAGATCGCGACGGCTTGCGCCACGCCTTCACGACTTCGAGGACGAAGAAGCAATATTTGTTGACGAGCCGCGTATCGACGACCTTGCATTCAAGGTTTGCGAAGCACTCGGCGATGAGCGGCGCCTTCACCTCCTGCGCGGGCTTGGCCGTCAAACCGAAGCGCTCGAACTTGTCGACATCGCGGCCCGAGCAATTGCCGACGCCGACGACCGTCTCGGCGAGTTCGACGCCCGGAATCGCGATCACGCACTCCTTCGTCTCGCGCAGCGCGTTGAAGGAATAGTCCCCATTGCTGACGACGCAGCCGATGAGCGGCGGGGTGAACTCCATCATCATGTGCCAGGACATGGTCATGACATTGGCCCGCCCGGCCCTGGCTGTCGCGAGCAGCACGACGGGCCCGGGCTCGATGAGCTGGTAGACCTCGGAAAGCGGCAAATCCTTCATTTCGGCCCTCCGCCCGGCGGTTTTCCACAAGGGCCGGCCTTTCCGCCCCCCGTGACTTTCCCCGACTCGCTGTCTAAGTAGCTCCTCCACCCTGACGAGGCGAGTGAGTACATGGCTAAACGCGCGAGCGCGGCCCGGAGCGGCGATCTTTTTGACGGCGGCGATTACACGGCCAAGGACATTGAAGTCCTCGAAGGCCTTGAGCCCGTCAGGAAGCGCCCCGGCATGTATATCGGCGGCACCGACGACAAGGCGATGCACCACCTCTTTGCGGAGGTGCTGGACAACGCCATGGACGAAGCGGTCGCCGGCCACGCGAGCCGCATCGAGGTGGAGCTGCACGAGGACGGCTATCTCTCCGTCTTCGACAATGGCCGCGGCATCCCCATCGACCCGCACCCGAAGTTCAAGAACAAGTCCGCCCTTGAAGTCATCATGACGACCTTGCACTCGGGCGGTAAGTTCGAGGGCAAGGCCTATGCGACCTCAGGCGGCCTTCACGGCGTCGGCGTTTCGGTCGTCAACGCGCTCTCGGACGATCTCACCGTCGAGGTAGCGCGCAACAAGACGCTCTGGCGCCAGCATTATTCGCGCGGCCTGCCGAAATCGAAACTCGAAAAAGTGGGCGATGCGCCGAACAAGCGCGGCACGACCGTAAAGTTCCACGCCGATCCGGAAATCTTCGGCGCGAAGGCCGCCTTCAAGCCGTCGCGGCTTTTCCGCATGGCGCGCTCGAAGGCTTACCTCTTCGGCGGCGTTGAAATCCGCTGGCGCTGCGCGCCCTCCCTCATCAAGGACGACACGCCCGCAGAGGCGACGCTCCACTTCGAAAGGGGGCTTACGGATTATCTCGCGAGCCTCGCCGAGAAGAAACCGCTTGTCGTCGACGACATGTTCTCCGGCAAGATCGAGCGCAAGGAAGACAACGGCCACGGCAACACCGAATGGGCCGTCGTCTGGGGCGCCGCCGGTTTTGGCGATGCGGACGGATTCGTCCATTCCTATTGCAACACCATCCCAACGCCGGAAGGCGGCACGCACGAACAGGGCCTGCGCGCCGCGCTGACGAAGGGCCTTAAAGGCTATGCGGACCTTGCGGGCAACAAGCGCGCAGGGAACGTCACCGCCGAGGACGTGATGGGCACGGCCGGCGCCCTCCTCTCCGTCTTCGTGCGCAATCCGGAATTTCAGGGCCAGACGAAAGACAAGCTCGCAACGGCGGAAGCCCAGCGCCTTGTCGAGGCCGCCGTGCGCCCCGCATTCGACCACTGGCTTGCAAGCCACCCGAAACAGGCGAACGAGCTTCTCGAATGGGTGATCGACCGCGCGGATGAGCGCCAGCGCCGGCGCCGCGAGAAGGAAGTCTCCCGCGCGGCGGCGACGAGGAAGCTGCGCCTTCCCGGCAAGCTCGCCGACTGCGCGCAGAAAGACCGTTCGGGTACGGAGATTTTCCTCGTCGAGGGCGACTCGGCCGGCGGCAGCGCCAAACAGGCGCGCAACCGCGCGACACAGGCGATCCTTCCCTTGCGCGGCAAGATTTTGAACGTCGCGAGCGCTGGCCGCGACAAGATCAGCCAGAACCAGGAGATCGCCGACATCTCGCAGGCGCTCGGCGTTTCGCTCGGCTCGAAATTCGATCTTGAAGACCTGCGCTATGACAAGATCATCATCATGACCGACGCCGACGTCGATGGCGCGCACATCGCGGCGCTCCTCATCACCTTCTTCCACGAAGAGATGAAACCGTTGATCGACGCGGGCCGGCTTTATCTGGCGCAGCCCCCGCTCTATCGCCTCACCGCCGGCGGCAAACACGTCTATGCGCGCGACGATGAAGAGCGCGAAAAGCTGATGAAGAAAGAGTTCAAGTCGAACCAGAAGGTCGAAGTCTCGCGCTTCAAGGGCCTCGGCGAAATGAACCCGGCCCAGCTCAAGGAAACGACGATGAACCCCGAAACGCGATCCCTCGCCCGCGTCGTCATCCCCGAAGACCGCGCCGAATTCTCAACGGATCTGGTCGACCGCCTGATGGGCAAGAAGGCGGAGCCGCGGTTTTTGTTCATTCAGGAGAACGCGGCGTTTGTTCGGGAGGAGTTGGATATTTAGGGGAAAGGCGCCAAATACGAAAAATCACCTGAGCGGAATGTCCGAAACGATGACCTTATCTGCTGCGTTTTCGACCTTCTTCTCCTGCAGCGCTCGTACAAACGCATCATAGATGAGCCACGCTTGATCGCTTGGGCCGATAATTATTCTGTCTACAATTTGATGTAATAAGGTGCCTTGCAGGCCGTAGTTTGCATAGTCCGCCACTGGAAGTTTATTTACAAGCTGCGGCACACCATTAATCGACTCGACTTCTTGCTTCAAAATTTTGCCTTTGCCAAACAGCTCATTATAGACGATGCGCCACTCCAGTTCCTCTTTGAAGCCCGGGTGTTTATTGCTCAGTGCCCGCATAAGAAGTGACACAGTTATCTGCCACACTACCTTATCCTCAGGCACATCACGAATTGCGTCCGAGTTTTCAATGAGCTTTGACGCCAACTTAGAAATTACATTTTCGACTTCAGTTGCATCCAGATAATCTATCGGCAATGTGAATGCGCCAATCTCTTCTCCTTGAGAGGAGGATAAGAATGGGCTTCCATCCACGACAATCGCAACACTACCGGACTTGTTGCCATAAGCTCGCCACATCGAAAGACGCCCGATCTCATCTTCTTCTATCCTGTGCTCTGACATACAAAACGCAAACGTGCTCTGCTGTACCATCGGAAGACACTTGTTGAATTTCTCAATAATTCGCTCTGATAACCCTGCTCTAATCTGGTCCAGGGCTGCCCAAAACTCCTTCTTCGAACCATCTTCCTTATTTAGGGCCTTTGCCAGATTGTCTGCGCCATGCCGCACCTCCATGAAGTCGTTCATGGATTGCAGATTCCGCAACCAAACCTGCTCGCCTGCTATCATCTTGTACGCATTTTCCGCTGAGGTGTAGTGGACGAATCGCGCACCGTGCTTCTGAATTTTATTCAGCCGTTCAAAGGTGTTGAAGTTGAGCGCCATCCAAAGTGGGTCAGCAATCTCGTCATGCATTTCCATAGATATACTTCGCTCAGCAGCAATTTTATGAAGTGAATCGGAACATCCAGTAACAAACTCCATGCACATTTCAAGAAGAGTGGTACTTTACCCTGTCATTCCGGGGCGGCGCATTAGCGGCGAACCCGGAATCCAGTCGGCGGCGCGGGAATGGATCCCGGGTTCCGGGTTTCACCCGGCCCCGGGATGACGCTTGGTGGCCTTCGCCTGAAACTCCCGCTGGGCGCTTCGACGTTGACTGGCTCTCGCCAACGCGAAATCCAACTTCCATGCATCGTCGTTAGCCCAGCGCCCCCTTCGTCTGCTTCGCAGACACTTCCCCCGTTTCACGGGGGAAGAACACTCCAGCCAGTGTCTCCGCGCATTCCTCCCCCGCAGAGCGGGGGAGGTGTCACGAAGTGACGGAGGGGGCAACGCCTCGCCCACATCATGCTGATGCGCATTTGCTAACTCTCCCCCGTCACGCACGGGCCTGCCTCGGGCGCCCTTGCGTCGTCCGTTCCTCGCAGAAGCCTCCGTGGATCACCGGGATGGACCCGGCGATGACGCAGAGGGGGTTGGCGACCTCCCGGCAAATCCGGTCCGCCGCCCGATGCAAGCGGCGCCGGTTAGCGCGAGCGTTACTTCAATTGCGTCAGGCTGAGATTGTTTCCGTCCGGATCTGAAAACCACGCGACGCGCACGGCGCCGTCAGGCGTCGTCCAGATTCCATCCGCATCCTGACCAAAGCCCGGATAGGTTATGAACTTCACTCCCTTTTTTGTCAGGTTCGCGACCGCCGCCTTGATGTCGTCGACGGCGAAACCGAAGATCGTGTGTTCATGCGGCTTCCAGCCCTCGACCGTCGATAGACGCAAGGGCGCCCCGGCGACATCGAATACAGCTGCGAAATCGTCGGCGCTCGTCTGACGCAATCCGAGGATTTCGCGATAGAACGGCTCCGACTTCGCACGGTCCCGCGTGCAGATGATGATGACGGGCTTGGCCTTCGACAAAGCTCCCATAGTCTCCTCCGGATTGCCTTTCAGATCACCAGCAAGCTAGAGTGCATAAAGTCAAGCGCAATGCACCATTGCGGCGCCGAAGCGTTGCGTTGCGCCCTCATCCTGAGCTCGTCGAAGGACGCTTGATGCACCCTACCCGTCATGCCCGGGCTTGTCCCGGGCATCCATGCGCCGTTCGTTCCTCGCAGAAGCCTCCATGGATCGCCGGGATGAACCCGGCGATGACGCTGAGGGGTTTGGCGGCCTCCGAGCAAATCCAGTCCGCCGCCTTTTGAATTCCCCGAACACGCCCTATCTATCTCCTCATGTCGACCGGCCTCCTCCTCTTGATCGCGGCGCTCGCCCTTGCGGGCCTCGCATGGTTCATCCGTAGGGAGATGAAAAAGCGCCGACGCGCGCGGTTGCGCGCGATGCGGCTTTCGCCGGAGGAGCGCGCGGGGCTAGCGCAAGAAATGCCGGTCTATGCGCGCCTGCCGGAAGAAACGCGTGCGCTACTCGACGGGCTTGTCCATCAGTTCCTCGCCGAGATCCGCATTTATGGCGCGGGCGAACTTGAGGTGACGGAAGAGATGAAGCGGCTCATCGCGGCGCAGGCCTGTCTCCTCCTCGTCGGGCGGCCGGAGCGCTGGTATCATTCGCTGCGCACCATTCATCTCTACCCGGCCGGTTTTCAAAGCCGCATGCAGGAGCGCGAAGGCTATGTCGTCACCGAGCGCGCGCAGGGCCGGCTCGGCGAAAGCTGGCGCTATGGGCCCGTCATTCTTTCATGGCGCGATGCCGCACAGGGCGCGGCGAACCCGCGCGACGGGCGCAATGTCGTCTATCACGAATTCGCCCACCAGCTCGACAGCGAGACGGGCGTCGTCGACGGCGCGCCGCTGCTCGACGAGACGCAATCCGCCGGCAAATGGGCGCGCGTGATGCAGAGCGCTTATGACGGCCTGCGTTCTGACGTTGTTCAGGGCGATGCGCATTTCCTCGACCCCTATGGCGCGACATCGCCGGCCGAATTCTTCGCCGTCGCCACCGAGCAGTTCTTCGAGCAGCCGGATGCGATGCGCCGCGCTTTGCCCGCGCTCTTTCGCGAACTCAGCGAGTATTTCAACGTCGACCCGTCGGCGTGGACTTAGAAGCCACGGCCGTTTTCTTCCCCCGCATCGCTGAAGCGGAAACCGCGCACGCTTGGTTAAGATCGCACATCCCCCGCGCGAATTCGGGGATAGTTATCCCACAGTCCGAATGCTGACTTATTATGGAGGCGATTGAGCATTGCGCTTCATCTCTCGAGCCCGCTTTCGCGGCGCCTCGGGATGAGGCCGAGGAAATTGCGTGCGCAGAGAGGAACGGACGAACATGAACAAGGAAGCGATGTTTTTGACGCCGGCGCAAACGCAAAAGGCGCCTTTAGTCTCGCAAGCCGTTGATTTTGCTCACAGGAAGCGAGGGCCATGTTTCACGTGAAACATTGGAAAGCCGGTTCGCGAGCGCCCGGGCAGTGCTAGTCTCCCAAGCGTTGTCGCGTTCACGAATCACGCAAACCCACGGGGAATACCTGACATGAAACTCTTTCTCGCCGCCGCGGGCGCCGCGGCGCTCTTTGCAACGTCCGCCGCCGCACAGGATAGCGCCGAGGCGCTCGCCGACGCTTTCAGCGCCGCCGTCATGGCGGAAGACGCCGACGCGCTCGCTGCTCTTTATACGGAAGACGCCGACAGCTTCGGGCCCGATGGCGGCGTCGCCCATGGCCGCGCGGAAATCGCCGCCTCCTGGGCGCCGATGTTTGAAGCCTTTGACGACATCACCATCACGCTCGACGCGAAAGGCGAAAAGGCGCTCGGTAAAGATGCGCACGCCGCCTGGGGCCTGTGGACGATGACGATGACGCCCGCCGGCGGCGGCGAGCCGGTGACGATGTCTGGGCGCTATTCCGACAACTCCGTCAAGACGAAGGAAGGCTGGCGCTATTTCATCGACCACGCTTCGGCGATCGCAGCGCCGGCGGAAGAAGCGCCTACGGAATAATCGCGGCGCGGCCTTACGCCGTTCCGTAAATCCGGTCTCCGGCGTCGCCGAGGCCGGGAAGAATGTAGCCTTTCTCATTCAGTTGCCGGTCAAGTGCGGCGGCGAGAATGGGAACGTCCGGGTGCGCGTCGGCCATGGCCTTCGCGCCCTCGGGCGCGGCGACGAGGCAGACGAATTTGATGCGCTTTGCGCCCGCCTTTTTAAGGCGCGTGATCGCTGCAATCGCCGAATGGCCCGTCGCGAGCATCGGGTCGACGACGATGACGAGACGCTCGGGCAAGAGTTCGGGAACCTTGAAGTAATACTCGACCGCTTCGAGCGTTTTATGGTCGCGGTAAAGGCCGATGAACCCGACGCGCGCGGAAGGAACGAGGTCGAGCATGCCATCGAGAAGGCCGTTGCCCGCGCGCAGTATCGACACGAAGCAGAGCTTCTTGCCTTCGAGGATCGGAAAGCGGCCGCGCTCAAGCGGCGTTTCGATTTCTGTCTCGGAGAGCTCAAGGTCCCTCGTCGCATCATAGGCGAGCAACAGGCTCACCTCGCGCAGGATGCGGCGGAATTCGCCGGTCGAAGTTTCTTTCGACCTGAGGAGCGTCACCTTATGCTTGATGAGCGGGTGGTCGATGACGGAAAGTGTCTGTGTCATGGTCTCTCGCCTTGGCTGACTGAATTTATTGCACCCTCTGGAGCAATCGCAAATGTCGAATCTGACCGATTGGGATCACCGCTTCGCCGAGCTCGCCTTTCTTGAGGCGAAGAAGAGCGCGGATAATGGCGGGCTTCCGATCGGCTCCGTTCTTGCTGAGGGAGAGCGCCTCATCTCCTCGGGCCACAATCAGCGCGTCCAGCACGGCGACCCGATCGCGCATGGCGAGATGGATTGCCTGCGCAAGGCAGGCCGGCAGAAATCCTATCGCGGGATGACGCTCTATACTTCGCTCAGCCCCTGCATGATGTGCTCGGGCACGATCGTGCAGTTCAAGATTCCCCGCGTGATCATCAACGACACGAAGAATTTCGGCGGCAATGAAGAGTTCCTGCGCTCGCATGGCGTCGAGGTGATCGACCTCGCCCACGCCGATTCGATCGCGCTGATGGCGCGCTTCATCAAGGAAAATCCGGCGCTGTGGAACGAAGACATCATGGAATGAGGCGCTTGATGCTGATCAACTCGCTGGCGCGCAGGCGCCGCTAGGGTTAGACTTGTTGAGAAAGCGAGAGGTTCACGCGATGAGCGAACACAAGCCTGAAGCCAAACCGCCTGAAGCCAGACAGGGCGAGGCGATGGCGCCGGGAACGGAGGCGCGCCCGCTCCTCGCTTTCCTCAATCGCCACCGCCTGAAGCTTCTCGGCCTCTTGATCGCGCTTGCGCTGGGATTGATGCTGGTCGACGCGGTGCTGAAAGGCTCCGCCTACTGACGCTCGCCCCGAAGGAGTTCGAATAATGCGTATCGGGAAGATATCCGTTCTCTTCTGCATGGTGGCGCCGGTGGCGGGGCTCACGGCCTCACGCCTTGCGCCCGCGGGCGAGGCTGATTTCTACGGCGTCGGCCCGGCCTGCCTCGGGCTCGGCATCTTCGCGGGACTGACCCTCATTGGCGGGCTTGTCGGCGTCGCGGCGCACCTGAAAGGTTCGAAGGCGGGGCTCTGGACGATCGGCTGGAGCGTTCTCGCCCTCGCCGCGCTCGGGGTTTGGGTCTTTTTCCTGCCCGGCGGTCTGCTTTAGTCAATTCGGGCGCGGTTCGCCGCGCGGCGGGCTCGCCTCGCCGCAGAAGCGCAAAAAAATCGCGCCGGCAGACATCCAAACAGCCGCTTCGGCGCATCTACCCTTTATCAGCGGCCGGAAGGCATTCCGGCTGCGAACGACAATGCGCCTGACGAGAAACGGCGCGAAAAAAGAAAAGGAACAGCCAAATGGAAGACGTCTTTGTCCCCGTCACGCTCTTCGTCGTCATCGGCGTAATTTTCCTCTCCGCCTATTACTTCAGCTACAGAAAACGCAGCATCGTCTATGACGCGATCAAGGTCGCGATCGAGAAGACGGGCCAGGTCGACGCCGCGCTTGTCGAGGCGATCATCCGCGACAAGATCGGGCCCAACGCAGATTTGCGCAAAGGCATCCTCCTCATTGCGGTCGCCGCCGCTTTCGTCATCCTCGGCTATACAATAGACGATGCAGAGGCGATTGGTCCCCTGATGGGCGTGGCTTCCTTCCCGGGCCTCATCGGAGTTTGCTATATTGCGTTCCACTTCTTCGCGCCGCGCGAAACGGTGGTCTGAGGCGCGCGACGTCCGGCGAACCGCCCGGAGGCGAAATTGGCGCTGAGCGACATAGAGCTCGTTACGCTGGCGAAGGCGACCCAAAGCGAGGCCGCCTTCGCCGAGCTTGTACGCCGCCATCAGGCGGGCTTGCGCGCTTTCCTGCGCAAGTTCACGCGCGACGGCGCGCAGGCTGATGATCTCGCGCAGGATACGCTCCTCAAAGCCTATCGCGCCATTCAAGGATTCGAAGGCGGCGCCTCCTTCAGAAGCTGGCTCTATGCGATCGCATGGCGCGAGTTTCTGCAAGGAAAGCGCAAGAGCGCGGCGAATGACCGGCTGGCGCGCGAGGCGGCTCCCGACGCAGACGACGAAATCGACCATTCATCCGTATCGGAATTATCAATCGACCTGCAGCGCGCCCTCGCGTCGCTTGAAGAAAACGAACGCGCGGCGATCCTGCTCTGCGATGCGGCCGGCATGTCGCATGCGGAAGCGGCGAGCGCGCTTGGCGCGCCGCTCGGCTCGGTGAAAACGTATGTGGCGCGCGCACGGGAAAGACTTCGCGCCGCGCTTCACGCAGAAGCAGCGCCCGTGAACGCATCGCCGGCAAAACCCGAACTCGCGGCAACGCGCAGCCGCTGACGAACGAGCGAAGGAGAACAGAAAGATGGAACCCGCCATGTCCGACGAAAAGATCACCGAGCTCTTGAAGAACGACTTTGCGCGCGAGGAAGCCCGTCTCGAGAACGACGCTTTTGCGTCACGGATTCTTTCACTTCTTTCTGCGCGGCGCAGAAAGCGGGCGGTCATCATCAGCGTGGCGGGCGCGCTCGGCGCCGCCTTTGCAGGCGCGCAATTCGTGAAGATGACGGGCGCATTTTCCGGCGCTTCCGTTCTCTTCGGCGCCGCGACCGGCCGCATGGGCGAAGCGGGCCACGCCGCAGCGGCGCTCGCCCCGCAATTGCTCGCCGCCGCGGCGCTTGCTGTCGCCGTCGCCGCCACAGCACATGTGCTTCAGGGCGAAGCCTAGATCATGATGCGTAATTTCGGAATCGCACATCATGATCTAGAGTCTTGTTTGCCGCGGCGTTTCCGCGAAAAACCGCTCACACTTTTTCGCACGCCGCTCCAAAAGAAAACGGCGCGCTGTCTCCAGCGCGCCGCTTCCAAAAACTCTTAAGCGAAAATCGCCTTAGAGGGCTTTCAGGTTCGAAGCCGAGGTCTTGCCGCGGTCGGTCGCGAGGTCATAAGAAACCTTCTGGCCTTCATTGAGCGAACGCATGCCAGCGCGCTCAACGGCCGTCGCGTGAACGAACACGTCTTTGCCGCCGTCTTCCGGCTGGATGAAGCCGTAGCCCTTCGTGGTGTTGAACCATTTAACCGTGCCAATCGCCATTGTCGTATCTCCTTCGGATCGTTTAGACCGCCCGCAAGGCATGCGAACGGCCGGCGTAGTGTGGCGCACAAAGAAAGTCTTCCTGCGCCGGTCAGGCAACCTTGCTGTTAGGGAGTATCTTCCGAAGGCTATGCTTGGACCGGCCCAGATCAAATCGACACGGCTGGAGTCGGCGTAGGCTTTAGAAATTCGGCCCAAAACAATTTGGTCACGGGCGGATACATAGTGAGGTAGCGGCGTGAATACAAGACTGCGCTCCAAAGGTCAGAAGCCGGACGATGCGGCCAGGCGCTTTGCGATCTTCGGAACGGGCCGGGTCGGACGCAATATGGCGGCCTATCTCAGGAGTCTCGGCCACGAGACGACGCCTATCACGCGGAGCGACGCGACAGGCGATCCTGCGCGCGCGCGCGTCCTCGCCAGCGAGGCCGATGTCGTCGCCGTCGCCATCCCCGACGACAAGCTCGCCGCCTGGGCCAGGGACTGGCGCGGCGCTTTCGAGGGAAAGCCCGTCATTCACTTTTCGGGCGCGATCCTCGTCGACGGGATGATGAGCTACCACCCGCTTTACTCCTTCCCGCGCGGCGAGCTTTCGCCGGCGACCATGCGCACGATCGCCCTCGCGCGGCAGGAAGGCGCCCCGCCCTTCGCCGACCTTGCGCCCGGCGCGCCTAATCCGGAATTCGTCGTCGCCGACGCTGACCGCGCCTATTATCACGCGCTCGCCGTTCTCAGCGGCAACTTCGCAGCGTTCCTCTGGAACGAGACGGCGCGGGGATTTGCAGGACGCCTTGCAATCGAACCGGAAACCATGCTCGCGAGCTATCTTTCCGGCGTCGTCGAACGGTTTCGGGAAAGCCCCTTTGACTCGCTCACGGGCCCCGTCGCGCGCCGCGACCAAGCGACAGTCGAAGCGAACCTCAAGGCCCTTCAGGGCGAGCCCAAGCTCGCCGCGCTCTATCGGTCCTTCCTCGAGGCGGCGTGGCCCGGTTACGAGCGCAAGGACAGCTAGGTGCGTTTCGGCGCGCGGGTCAGATCGACGAACAAGGCGAGCGCAGTGAACACAGCATAAGCGATGATCGCCGTCATGGCCGCCTCTTCCGGCCCTTCGGGCGGCGGGCCCCAATTGGCGATGATCTGCGCGCCCAGCGCAAGCAAAGCGAGCAGGAGCGGCGCAATGCGACCGAGAACGATCTTCGTGTCAGTCCTCAGAAGGTAAACCGCGAGCCCCCCGTAAAAGAGCGCCATCTCAACCCCGAAGGAGAGCGGCCGGTTATCCCAGAGCCCGAGGCCGACCTTGGGGCCGCCGAAATAGAGCAGCAGGTCCGGCTTATGGGCGAGGAAATCGAGCACCCAGTGGGAGAACACCAGAAGGCCGATTACAGCCGCCCCGCCAGCGCCCGCCTTGGGCCTCAGCAGCCTATAGGCCAGCGCCGCGAAAAGGCTCCAGAAGGCCGCCATCGGCAGGCTGTGGGTCACAGGCATATGGTAGAGGTCGAGATGGTTCGAGGCGGTGAAATGCGGGACGATCCGGAGGTGTTCGATCCCCGCCAGAACGAAGGGCGCCCAGAGGATATCGAGGAACTGGACGGCGATGAAACAGTGCCAGAGCTTCAGGGTTCTTCCGGCGGCGGCCCCGGCTGGCCCGTAGTGCCCCACGAACATGGCTTTTCCCCTTATTTCCGGCCTTTTGGCGGCTTGCCTGTCGGTTTCCTTTCCTCTATAGAGCGCCGCTCATTCGAGATATTCAAGCGCCGCGTACCGGGGCGATATCCTGCTTTCCGGACCCGCGGCTCTTTTGCATGAGGGCGCCGCCATGGCTGAGACCGACGTTTTCTTCTGCGAAGTCCGCGAACAGACGGGCACGAGCGGCGCGCGCGCTGCGCGCCGTGATGGCTGGATCCCGGGCGTGCTTTACGGCGGCGGCGAGCCTCCGGTTTCGATCCGCCTGCGCAAGACGGAAGTGCTGAAGGCGCACCTTGCAGGCCGCATGCGCTCTCACCTCGCCAAGATCGACGTGCCGGGCCAAGATTATCTCCAGCCGGTGATCGCACGCGACGTGCAGGTTCATCCGGTCACGGATATTCCGGTTCACGTCGACATGATGCGCGTGGACGAAAAGACCCGCATCGACGTCGAAGTGCCGGTTCGCTTCCACAATGAAGAACAGTCTCCGGGCCTGAAGCGCGGCGGCGTTCTCAACATCGTCCGTCACACCGTTGAACTCTACGCTCCGGCGACCGCTATCCCGGAACACCTCGACGCTGACGTTGCGGGCCTCGACATCGGCGACTCGATCAAGATTTCGGCGATCAAGCTCCCCGAAGGCGTTCGCCCGGTCATCACCGATCGTGACTTCACGATCGCGACGATCGCCGCACCGTCTTCGATGCGTTCGGCCGAAGGCGCCGACGAAGGCGAAGAAGCCAAGGCCGACGAAGGCGAGGCGAAGGCGGAGTAACACTCGCCTTCTTGCGCGCGGCGTTTGGAAGGAATACGCGCGATGCCTGCCGTCATTATCCTTGCGGGGCTTGGCAATCCCGGGCCGAAATACGCCCATCACCGGCACAATGTCGGCTTCATGGCGGTCGACGCCATCGCCGATGCTTTCAACTTCGGCCCCGTCCGCAAGAAATTCGACGCGGAAGTCCGCGAAGGATTTCTTGAAGGTGCGGACGGGCGCTGCAAGGCCGTCGCGCTGAAGCCCCTCACCTATATGAATGAATCGGGCCGCTCCGTCGCAGAGGCGATGCGCTATCTCAACGCTGAACCCGGCGACGTCGTCGTCTTCCATGACGAACTCGACCTCGCGGCCGGAAAGCTTCGCGTGAAGACAGGCGGCGGCGCGGCGGGCCATAACGGCCTTCGTTCGATCAGCGACCACATCGGCCCCGATTTCAGGCGCGTGCGCATCGGCATCGGCCATCCGGGCGACAAGGCGCGCGTGACGGGCCATGTCCTTGGCGATTTCTCGAAAGCCGACAAGGAATGGCTGGAGCCTCTCCTTGGCGCGCTCGCATCCGCCGCGCCGACGCTTCTTGAAGGCGATGCGCGTTATTCTGGCGAAGTCGGCCAGCGCCTTGCGGCGCTCCGCCCCGCTCCGCCGAAGCAAGAAAAAGTCGCAGCGCCGCGCGACGAGAAAGATGCGGCGCCCGCATCGCAATCGCCCCAGAAGTCTGCAACGCCAGGCGGCGCGATCGCGGACGCGCTTAGTAAGCTCCTTGGACGGAAGGAATAGAGTCTCATGGGTTTCAAATGCGGTATTGTCGGCCTGCCTAATGTTGGCAAATCGACACTCTTCAACGCGCTGACCCGGACAGCGGCCGCGCAGGCCGCGAACTATCCCTTCTGCACGATCGAGCCCAATGTCGGCGACGTCGCGGTCCCTGAGCCGCGCCTACCGAAGCTCGCCGCGATATCGAAGTCGAAAGAGATCATTCCGGCGCGGATGCAGTTCGTGGACATCGCCGGCCTCGTCAAAGGCGCCTCGAAGGGCGAAGGCCTCGGCAACCAGTTCCTCGCGAACATTCGCGAGGTCGACGCTGTCGTCTACGTCCTCCGCTGCTTCATCGATGACGATGTCACCCATGTCTCGGGCCGCGTCGATCCGATCGCTGATTTCGAGATCGTCGAGACCGAACTGATGCTCGCCGACCTCGAAAGCCTCGAAAAGCGCCGGCCCAATGTCGAGAAGAAGGCCAAAGGGCAGGACAAGGAAGCGAAGGCGCTCCTCCCCCTCATCGACAAGGCCCTCGACGCATTGCGGGAAGGAAAGCCCGCCCGCTCCGTCGCGGTCGATGCTGAGGACGAAAAGGCCTGGAAAGGGCTTCAGCTTCTCACCAGCAAGCCGGTGCTCTTCGTCGCCAATGTCGACGAAGCTTCCGCCGCGACCGGGAACGAGCTTTCCCAGCAGGTCGAGACGGTCGCCAAGGAGCACGGTGCCATCGCCGTCGCCATCTCGGCGAAAATCGAGGCCGAACTCGCCCAGCTCGACGATTCCGAACAGGCGGAATATCTCGAAAGCCTCGGCCTTACGGAGCCGGGCCTCAATCGCCTCATTCGCGCCGGCTACGCCCTGCTCGGGCTCCAGACCTACTTCACCGTCGGCCCCAAGGAAGCGCGCGCCTGGACCATCCACAAGGGCGACACGGCCCCACAAGCCGCCGGCGTCATCCACACCGATTTCGAGCGCGGCTTCATTCGGGCCGAAACCATCTCCTTCAACGACTACATCGCCTGCAATGGCGATGTCGGCGCCCGAGAAGCCGGCAAGATGCGCCTCGAAGGCAAGGAGTATGTCGTCCAGGATGGCGACGTGATGCTGTTCCGCTTCAACGCCTGACCCCTGCTCTCAGGTCTTAACCGGGCCTTAACAGCTTCCCGTATAGGTTGTGCATCATGAAACGCACACCGAACGCCTGCCGTCGCCGCGAGCCGCGCATCGAGACCGCCGTAAAGATCCGTTTCGCCGTCAATGGCGGCCCGGAGCATGTCAGCGACACGATCAACTTCACGACCCGAAGTCTGGCGATCCGCTCGCACCTGCCAGTGGCGATAGGCGATCTGGTGACCGCCCATGTCGACTACCTTCCCCCGATCGAGGGGGCCGTAGCACGCGTCTGGACGGATGGCTTCGCCATCGCCCTGGGCCGGGACTCAGCCGCGCTTGTCACGCTGACGCGCGCGGAAGAGGAAGCCAGAGAGGCCGACGCCGTGCTCGACCTCGATGCTGCCCTTATGGGCGGCGCATTTGAGCACCGCCTGACGCCCATCGACGCTCCCCACGCCTGCTGGCTCAGCATCATCTCCTCAACGCCGCTCCATATGCCGGGGCGGCGCGAATTGTTGCTGGTCACCACGGCGCCGATCCGGCCGGAAGATATTCGCTCCGCGTGGGTCCTTATCGGAGAGATGCGATCCGTCGTACGTCTCATCGGCGCACGGCGGCGTCCCGACCATTCTTTAATCCTGCTGCGGATCAACAACTGGCAGCTTCAAAATGCGCGCCAGCAGCCGCTGGCTGTGACGCTGGTGCTGAATACGCTCGACGCCTGGGTCGCATGCACGACGCCGCAAATCGTGGAGTCCCACCTGGCGGACCTTGCGGCGAAAGCTGCGTAGCGACATCGACAGGGCTGGCAAACAAAAAGGGAGCCGTCTCCGGCTCCCTTCGCTTTTCAGAAATTCGCCGAGATCTAGTGTTCAACCTTCGACCAGATCTCTCGATAGGACCAGTAAAGAATACCGGTCAGCACGAGAAGGTATGCGATGGTCATGAAGCCGAGTTTCTTGCGTGCTTCCATCTTCGGCTCAGACGCCCAAGCGAGAAACTGCACGACGTCATGCGAATATTGCTCGACCGTTTCCGGCACGCTCTCATCGGCATAATCGACAACGCCGTCAGCAAGCGGCGGAGCCATGGCGAGAACGCCGCCATGCGGAATCTCAATGCCCTCGATCGGGTGTCCTTCAGGCGTGCGGAACTCCTCTTTCAGGAGCTGTGACATGTCGCCTGGGAAGTACGGGTTATAGTGCTGCGTCGGCGCCAGATTGAAATTTGGCGGCGCTTCTTCAAAGCCTGTCAGCAGGCTGTAGACATAGTCAGGTCCGTGATGACGCGCCTTGATGATCAGCGAAAGATCGGGCGGACGCGCCCCTCCATTCGCCGCGCGGGCCTGCTGCTCATTCGCATAGGGGCTCGGAATGCGGTCTGACGGGATCGGCGCGCGATCGAACATGCCACCGGTGTCATCCGGCCCGTCCGTAACCTTGAACTTATAATTCGCGGCGATCGCTTTCACGATCGGATTGTTGTTCGCGATTGAACAATCAACCGTCTCCGGAATGCCTGCCGGGCAGGCGTCGAGGTGGAATGGGCCGCCCTTCTCGCCGAGATTGCGGAAGGCGAGCAGAGATACGCCGTGGCAGTTTGAGCAGATCGTTTCATAGACCTGATAGCCGCGCTGCATCGCTTCCTTGTCATAAGTCCCGAAGGGGCCAGCGAAGCTCCAGTGCTCATGCTTGAGCGGAGCGGTCCCGCCGCCGGAAGCCGCCGCAGCGCCAATCCCAACGGTCGCCGCTGCGCCAATCGCGAGAAAGAGGTTCAGCGTCTTGCGGATCATTTTCGCCTCTCTTCTTCGATCTTATTCAGCCGGCTGCACGGCGATGCCGGCGTCAGACTGGTGGGGCTTCAAAACAGATTCCGCAATCGACCTCGGCTGCGGCTTCGGTTTCTCGAAGAGACCAAGCAGCGGAAGGATGACGAGGAAGAACAGGAAGTAATAGGCGGTCGCGATTTGCGCCATCATGACGAACTTCCCTTCCGCCGGCTGGCTGCCGAGATAACCGAGCGCAAGGCAGTCAATGACGAAAAGGTAGAACCAGAGCTGCGCCGTCGGGCGGTAGCGCATTGAGCGCACTTTCGACGTATCCAGCCAGGGCAGGACAAACAGAACTGCGATCGCGCCGAACATCGCAATAACGCCCCCAAGCTTCGATGTAATCGGCCCGATGTTGAACGTGATGGCGCGCAGGATCGCGTAGAACGGCAGGAAGTACCATTCCGGAACGATGTGTGCCGGCGTCGAGAGCGGATTGGCCTCGATGTAGTTGTCCGGGTGGCCGAGCGTATTCGGACCGTAGAAGACGAACAGCGAGAAGAGCACGAGGAACGCAGCAATCGCGAACCCGTCTTTCACCGTGTAGTACGGATGGAACGGAACCGTGTCTTTCTTGACGTCCTTCACCGGAATGCCGGCCGGGTTGTTATTGCCCGGAATGTGCAGCGCCCAAACGTGCAGCACGACAACGCCGGCGATCGCGAAGGGCAGCAGGTAGTGCAGCGAGAAGAAGCGATTGAGCGTCGGATTATCGACCGACGGGCCGCCCCACAGCAGCGTGCGAATGCTCTCGCCGAGGACCGGAATGGCGCCGAGAATGTTGGTGATGACGGTCGCGCCCCAATAGCTCATCTGGCCCCAGGGAAGCACGTAGCCCATGAAGGCCGTCGCCATCATCAGAAGGAAGATCACGACGCCGAGAATCCAGAGCATCTCGCGAGGCTCTTTGTAAGAGCCGTAGAACAGGCCGCGGAACATGTGGATGTAGACGGCGAGGAAGAACATCGATGCGCCGTTGGCGTGCACATAGCGCATCAGCCAGCCATAGTTCACATCGCGCATGATGTGCTCGACGCTGTTGAAGGCGAGCGCCGAATTCGGCGTGTAGTGCATGGCGAGAATGACGCCGGTCAGAATCTGAATGACCAAGCAGACGGCGAGAATACCGCCGAATGTCCACCAGTAATTCAGGTTCTTCGGCGTCGGAAAGTCGACGAAGCTGTCATAGCCGAGACGGATGATCGGCAGGCGCTTGTCGAGCCAGCGCTCGATTGCGGTTCCGGGCTTATACGTGGATTCGTGGCTCATTGGTCTTGCGCCCCCTCTAGCCGATCCGGATCGTGGTGTCAGTGAGGAACTGATAAGGCGGCACTAGCAGGTTCTCCGGCGCCGGACCTTTACGAATGCGACCCGCTACATCGTAGTGCGAGCCGTGGCACGGGCAGAACCAGCCATCAAAATCGCCGCGTGATTCACCCTGCGACGTGCCGAGCGGGACGCAACCGAGATGGGTGCAGACGCCCACGACAACGACCCAGGCCGGATTGATAACCCGGTTCTTGTCTTCCGCATCGTCTTTTCCGGGAAGATTGTCGTTGCGCGCAATCGGGTCCTTGAGGGCGCTGAGCGGGGTCTCTTCAGCTTGCTTGATCTCCTCACCCGTCCGGTGACGGATGAAGACAGGCTTGCCCTGCCACATCACCTTGACCGCCTGGCCGACGGGCACGCCCGACAGGTCGACCTCTTTGGTCGAGAGCGCGAGCACAGATGCGTCCGGGTTCATCTGATCGACGAGCGGCACAGCGACGCCAATGACGCCCACGGCCGCCACCGAGGCGCCGAAGATATGGATGAAGTCGCGCCGCGTCGGTTCTTCGCCGCTCAAAGTGTTATGCGTGTCGCTGGATGCGCTCATAGCCTCGTGTCCCTCGCTTATGAGATCGCTGAGTGAAATTGCGGGGCGTGTCTCGCATGCCTTATGACTCAAGTCCAGCATTCCAAGGGGTGCGGCCTAGCGTCGCGAAACCCCTCCCCCTACCGCCGAAGATCAAGGAGAATCAGGCTGATGCGCATAGTTCTGGTGGAGCCGGATATCCCCCAAAATGTCGGCGCGGCGATCCGCGCAGCCGCCTGTTTCGGGGCTTCTGTGGAGATCATCGAGCCATGTGGATTCCCACTTGATTCGCGCGAGATTCGCCGGGTCGCGATGGACTATGGGCTGTTGGCGCCGCCGCTCGCCCATTCAGGCTGGAGAGCTTTCCAAGAAGGCCTCAAAAGCGAGCCGTCGCGCCTTGTTCTCTTGACCACCAAAGGAGCCGAGAGCCTCTGGGATTTCCGTTTCGCGCCAGATGACACCCTCCTTCTGGGAAGGGAGAGCGCGGGCGTCCCTGAAGAAATCCATGCCGCAGCGGATGCTCGGATCAGAATACCGATGGCCGAGGGCGCCCGGTCTCTGAATGTCGCCACCGCCGGCGCGATCGCCCTTGCCGAGGCGCGTAGGCAACTTGGTTGGGTAGTCTGAGCCTCGCTTGATCTTCTTCCTACACGGCGCCACAGGGACTCCTATGAGCGGTATCGATCAGAAGAAACATTCGGCCAAGGCGTGGTTCGGGGCCCTTCAGGGCAGGCTCATCGCCGCCTTCGAGCGTCTTGAGGATGAAGCGGGCGCGCCCTACGGCGGAATGGCCGCCGGCCGTTTCGAAAAAACGCCTTGGCGGCGCGGCGACGGCTCGCGCGACGAAGGGGGCGGCGTCATGGCGATCATGAAGGGCCGCGTCTTTGAAAAAGTCGGCGTTCATGTGTCGACCGTCCATGGTGAGTTTTCACCGGATTTCCGCAAGCAGATTCCTGGCGCGGAGGATGACCCAAGGTTCTGGGCCTCTGGCGTCTCGTTGATCGCTCACACGCGCAATCCGCACGCCCCTGCAGCGCACATGAACACCCGGATGATCGTGACGACCAAATGCTGGTTTGGGGGCGGCGGCGACCTAAACCCTATGCTGGACCGCTATCGCAGTGAAACGCATGAAGATACGCTAGCGTTTCATGCGGTCTTCGAAGCTGCCTGTGACAAGCATGATGAAGGCTATTACGCGCGCTTCAAGAAATGGTGCGACGAATATTTCTTCCTGCCCCACCGCAATGAGCCACGCGGCGTCGGCGGCATCTTCTATGACCGTCAGGACACTGGCGATTGGGAAAAGGATTTCGCTTTCACGCGCGATGTCGGCGAAGCGTTCCTCGACATCTATCCGCGCCTTGTAGCGGCTCGGATGAATACGCCCTGGACTGAGGATGATCGGGAAGAGCAGCTCTGCCGGCGTGGACGCTATGTTGAATACAACCTGTTATATGATCGCGGCACGCAATTCGGCTTGAAGACCGGCGGCAACGTTGAAGCGATCCTCTCGTCGATGCCCCCGCTGGCGAAGTGGCCATAGGTAGAAACGAAAACGCGCCCCTGTGGGGCGCGTTTTGTTTCCTCCCTAAAAGGAATCCGGCGCGGATCTAACGCCCGCGTATGCCGGCCAGACCGGAGATTAGCGTCAGCAATCCGCCGCCGCCGGCAAGATATGTACCCCATTGAAGGGATTCGCCGTCATCTCCACCGCCCATTTGCGTCAGCGCATAATAGCCGATCGCAGCTATGACGATAACGCCAGCAAGTGTCGTGATGAAACTCGTCAGCCTGCCGATCACCGGAAGAAGTCCGATCACGCCAAGCACGCCAGCGACAGCCGAAACGAAGACAGCAGCGAAGATTGCGAGACCTTTGAGTTCGCCCTTAGGCTTGCAATCGCCTGCAATAGAATACGTTCCGTTCCGCCAGCAATCGACGGTGTTCGCGATGTAGTCATAACCGGTCAGCGTGTCCGTTCGCGCCCCAAGATCGGACCCTTTGACCGTTTCAGAAAAGATCGGCGCAAAAAGCAGCGCCGCTATAACCGCTAGCGGAAGAATAATACGGATCATGCCACACCCCTTGACCCCTCTCGAAGGCCGCACCTTAACCTTTCGTTAATCAGGCGCCAAGCCGATTAACTGGGACAGGTCGCGAGCAACCATTGCGCCAGCTTCTATCCCGCACTGCACGCAGAGCTTATAGGACCATAGTTCCACGTCGCTTTCGCGACGGCTTCGCAATCGCAGCATGAGGTTCGGCGCTTATGGCTAGAAGCGAACGCCCGCGCGGATCAGAGCCGCGTCGAGTTCGCCAAGACGCGCCGGCCATGTGAAATCTGCGACGACGCGCGCGCGCGCCGCGGCGCCGATCGAATCGCCTCTCGCGCGATCTGCGAGCAATGACGACACCGCGTCGGCGAACGCCCCGGGCGCATCAGCGACGACAATCTCTTCGCCAACAACCGCCTCGATTCCTTCATGCGCGCCTGACGTCGCAACCACGGGGCGCGCCATCGCCATCGCTTCGAGAACTTTGTTCTGGACGCCCCGAGCCACCCTCAGGGGCGCGACTGCTGCACCAGCATGTTTGATATAAGGACGCACATCATCCACCCGCCCCGTGACAGTGACGCCATTGCGGCCATCGAGCATTTTGATAGGCGCCCCGGGACGCGGACCAATAATGCCAAAAGTGGCCCCCGGCGTGTTCTCTCTGACGAGCGGCCAGACATAATGCGCAAACCAAAGGGCCGCCTCCGCATTGGCTCGGTAGTCCATAGCCCCCACGAATACGACATCGAATGTCGAAGAGATGTCTGGCAGGATTGCGTTGGGCGAAAAGAACTCTGCGTCGACACCGTTCGCGAAGCATCCAACAGATTTCATCGCGCCTTCATGAGAGCCGAGAATGCGAGCTTCAGGCGCGCTGATCGCGAGCGTTTCATCCGCCCAGTTTATGATCCGCGTTTCAGCATCCGCCAGGCGTTCTGCTTCAAGTGCATAAACCCCTTTCATGAGGCCTCGCGCAGTCTCCGCATATTCGCGCCATTTCTCAGAATCGGCGTCACAAAGATCGACGATGCGAACGCGGTCTTTCGCCGGTCGCGCTAGATATGGCGCCATCGAAGATGAAAACGCGACCTCCGCCGCAAGCGGAAGCTTTCGCACCTTCTTCACATAAGCTCCCATCCGTCCGTCGCTAAAATAGGCGAACGAAAGAGGATGCCCCGAAAAAAGCGCTGGAAGACATTTAAGCCGCGCAACCATCGGATGAACGGGAATGAACGCAGCGCTTTTGGTGATGGTTCGCAAAAAGTCCGCGTGCTCCATATCGCTCGGATCGTCGACAAAGCATCCAAGGTGCACATCAAATCGCGCGGCCAGATGCGAGAGCATTCGCCAGGAACGGATTTTGTCACCCTTATCTGGCGGATAAGGAATTCGATGCGCCAAAAACAGGATCTCTGGCTTCGACATCAGGCGAGATGCCGCGCGAGCAACGGCCCTGCTAGATTCGCGACCGGCAGCGGCAAGCGCTTCCACGCTTCCGAGACCCGAGCGAATTTCGGATTGTTCGGATTTACGTTTGGCGTCTCACGCGCGCCGATGAGGGCATACTGATAGCCAAGCGCGGCCGGTTCAAAACCCCAATGCATTTTGTAATCGAACGAGCCCGCCCCAAATTTCGCGCGCCCAAAATCGAAGATACGCGCGCCCCTCTCCGCACCACGACGCATTTGCAGCCATATGGCGAGATCGAATGCACGGAACTCACGCGCGCGCGGTCCGGCCGCGAAATAATATGGAAGCACGTAGTCACGGAAATTGAATGTCAGGAGGGAGAGCACCGCTTCGCCGCCTGCCGTGATCACCAGAATCTCGGCGTCCTCACCAAACTCACGCATCTGCTCTGAAGCAAACCGGCGAGGAAAGACGGGCGTGCCGTGTTCTCGCATCGCGAATGCGTAGAGGCCGTAAAACGGCTCCACATCCTTCGTGTAATGATATTTTACTTCGCCGGCCTCAAGAGAGGTTATCGCCTTCCTGACTTCCGCGCGGCGCTTGCGCGGGATTTCCTTGAGATTCTCATCGGCATCTTGCGGAATGAGTCTCTCGAAGCCAGCGTAGACTGAATCCTTGACCGCCCAGCCTTCAAGGTCTGCGGTTCGGGAACGCAGTTCCACATATTTGACTCGGCGCTTTCGTCCCTCCTCTACGGCAGCCTCTGCAAGGGCAGAGCGCGCAGCTGCGTCACCCGCGACAATACCGCCTCCGACAGTAAACGCGGTCGAAATAAGGTTTCGGCCGAAAATCGGGCTCGTCACATCGATCAGCGGAAGGACGCCTTCGATCCGCCCTCCTCGCTTCGCCATCAGATAGCAGGAAGAATAACCGTAGGTCCGCTTGATTACATTGCGCCAGCCGAAGCGATGAAAGAACGTCGCCGCGGGCGATGCTTGGATGAAAGCGTCCCATTCCGCCAAATCAGCGTCACTCGCTTCAACTATTTGGAGGACGCGCGTCATGCTGCAGTACTCGCTCGGGTGAAGCCCAGCGCTTCGTCGACGCGTTCCCAGCGATAGTCGGCAAGCAGGCGCTCAAGCTTGGGCTCCATGCGCGACAGGTTGATATAGTGCCGCAATTGCGACTTCAAAGGCGCAGTTCTGATACGCGGTTGGCCCGGATCTACTTCCCAGGGATGGAAATAGAAGATCACTGGCCCGCCTATCGACTTACAAGCGCGATCAATGAGGCGCTTTGAAACCGCATAGGGAGCGGCGCGAAACCATCCGCCCCCGGCGCAGCTTATTCGGCGCCCAAATATCTCCGCGGTAGCGACAGGCGCCTCGACGAAAGCACGGCCCGCCACCGGCGAATATGGCGCGCGCTCGCCATTCGGGTCGCCATAATGGTCATGAGCAATCGGATGCGCGCTCGATGAGTAGCGATATCCAAGCTCGGCTAACACTTCATGCGCCCATGGGGTTCGCCCGCCAATTGAGAACCCCGGTGCGCGGTAGCCGATCACTTCAACTCCGGCTATATCTTCCAATAGCGATTTCGTTCGCCCCGCATCTTCACGGAACCCGTCGAGCGTTTGATCGAAAACCTTAGCGTGGTCATAGCCGTGGCTTGCGAGTTCATGCCCTCGGCCGATAATGTCCCGTATCAACTCCGGGTGCCGCTCCGCCACCCAGCCCAGGGTGAAAAATGTCGCTTTCGTTCCGGTCCGGTCAAACAGATCGAGCGCGCGGCGCGTAGCAGCCGCGACGCGCGGTGAAAACCCGTCCCAACTCGCACGATCAATGACCTTCGAAAACGCCCAGACCTGAAAATAGTCCTCAACGTCGATCGACATCGCGAAACGCGGCGCGCTTTCAGTCGGTTGCATCTTCAAGAGCACAGCCCGCCCCAGCTCCTCGCGCTAGCCAATCTCGCGCGGCCAGCCCAAAGCAATGATCACGCCAGCAGCAGGCGCAGCGTTATCGCCACGCCTTCTTGATATCTGCGAGCAATGATTGAGCCCGCGTGAGATTCGCAGCGATTTGCTGACGCCGTTCGATGCGTTTCTTGTCAATTTCAGAAAGGCGGCGACGCAGCCGCGAGACGCTTTGATGCGCAGCCTTAAGCTCATCGCGCGTTTCATCAATGGAGCTGACGACCGAACGCCGCCACCCGTTCGGATCTTCTCCTAAGGCTGGCTCTCCGAGTGGCTCCAACTCAACAGAAGCCTCAGCGTCATCTTCGCCAGCTTCAGATTCGACGTTGAGGGACGCGCCTTGCGCGGCTGAAGCCTCTTCGATCGCCTTGGCGACTTCCCGAAGCGAAATCGCCGTATCAAGCGTAGCGATCGCTTCCTCATCATCAACGCCCTCCAAGGCTGCGCGCTGTGCGCGCAAGCGATCGAGAACGCTCGCCTGATCTTCCGTGCTGAGCCTTTTCGATTTCTTCTCTTGCGTTGGCGGACGGGGTTTCTCTGAAGCCGACGCCTCTTCTGCAGGCCTGACGTCCTTCGAACCGTTCCGTCGCGAATTGTCGAATGGAATAACGACTGGCGTACGATCTTCCTCGCCACCATCCGTCGCACGCGCCTCTACCCGACCGCCAGATGCAACCGCGCGGCGCGGCTCTTCCCGGACTGCATCTTCCTTCGCCGGCAGTTTGGCCGATACGGCGCGACCTGCCGCCGCCTCATCACTGTCGGCGGCATCATCTTCAAACGCCTGAGAAGCCCCGAAGCTTTCCTGACGAAGATCCTCGACAACCGCGCCCACTAGTTCAGCGTCAATCGTGTGGCGTTTCTCAAGACTGCTGAAGAGGAGTATTCGATTGCACAGCTTGTTTATCTTCCTAGGCACCCCGCCAGACGCCTCAAAGATCGCAGTGAACGCCTCGTCAGAGATCGCTGGGTCGTTCGCCCACCCGACAAGCGCGAGCCGGTGCCGAATATATTCGGTCGTCTCCGCCTCATTGAGCGGCTCAAGGTGATAGCTGGCGATCACGCGCTGGCGAAACTGCTCCATATTGGGCTTGGAGAGAATTCCGCGAAACTCAGGCTGGCCGATCAGAAAGACCTGAAACAGCGGCGTGCCGTCGTAATCCATATTGGACAGCATCCGCAGCTCTTCGATGGTCTTCATCGGAAGGTTCTGCGCTTCGTCGACAATAAGCAGCACGCGCCGGCCGCGATTCATCTGATCGAAGAGGAAATCTTCAAAGGCTTCATGGGCAGCGCTCTCGCTCTTACCCGCCGCCTCGATGCGAAACGCCGACAGAATATGGGCCATCAAGGCTGATGGCTCGAGATTGGCCGTCAAAAGATGAGCGGCGACGACGTTCGACCGATCCAGCTGATCGAGAAGATGGCTTATCAGCATCGACTTACCGGCACCGATCTCTCCGGTGATGACGATGAAGCCTTCGCCCTGACGCAAACCATAGTGAAGGTAAGCCATCGCCTTGTTGTGGCTGCGGCTTCCGAAAAAGAATTTCGGATCCGGATTGAGCCGGAACGGCGGCGCTGCGAAACCGAAAAACTCTTCGTACATACTAGAATTCCAGGGTTAGCCCCGCCACAGCAGCATTTTCGTCGTAACGGAGGAGATCGAAGTCGGCGAAACGCTTCGTGTGCGAGTACTCAGCAAACGCCGAAAGGTTTTCGTAGAGACGATAGGACGCGCCGATACGGCCCCCGATCGTGTCAGTTCGCCCGTTATTGAGTGCAAAAAGCAAGCACGCCGAGACCGGATCGAAGAGCGGCGCGTTGACATCAAATCCGAAAAGGAACGGGCTGGTCAGGCATGTCGCCTGATCGACATCCGTTTTGGCGCCGCGATAGAACACGCCGCCATAAGCCGTCACGCGGCGCGATACTTCGCGGCGGACGTTGAGATTCCCTGATATGATCTCGTTCTGACGGAAGCCGAAATCTGTATTCTGATAGTTCCCGGCCAAATCGATTTCAGTCCGATCATAGGCGCCGCGCAGCTGCGCAAAGGCGACCTTGGAAACGCCAAGACCGGCGGTTTGAGATGTAACGCCCCGATAGGCGAAGCGATTGGCGATGTCGATGACCGTGTCAGCCGGCAACGCTGCACCCTGACGCAACTGGTCGGCGAAATCGAGTGTCATTCGAAGCTGATCGACGAACTGCGAATTCACAAGCTGCGCGCGCGTATCAAACGACTGCCCCGCGCCGGCCGTGAATGAAAGCCTGCTCGAGATATCGTAGCTGAGAGAGGCGTCGATGAAATCATTGTCGTAACGACGACCATACTCGATTCTGACGTTCGAACGACGCCCCGGGCGTGCGGTGAAACCCGCGCGCCACCACCAGCCGGAAAGCGCGCCATCGTCGAACACGCCCGGCAGAGTCTCGGTGTGGATGTCGTCATAACCGACAGCGCCGCTGAGAGCGAAGGTCGAGGTTAGCGAAATTGCGGCCTCGGCTGTCCCTGTCGCCTGTTCGTATTTGAACTCCGGGAAGATGATGGAACCGTCTTCAATCGTGCGATTGCCATAACCTGAAAGCGAGACGCGAATCCTGTCGAAGCGCGTGCCCGTGTTATAGGAGGCGAGCACTTCATGCGACTTCGAGTCGTTGAGGAAGTTCCCGCTGAAAGGGTTCGCGCCCGCATTTTCATCGTCAATGAAGACCTGTGAGAACCGGTAACGCGCCTGAACAGACGACTGGTCGGAGAATTCGTGATAGATGTAGGGGCTCGCAGAGTATGTGTGCACATTGGCGCGCTGATTGCGCGCCGACGCGACATTCTCTGAAAAGCGCGCATTATCGCCAAGCAATTGACGCGAAGTCGAGCCGGCGAAGTCCACATAGAGCATGTTGTCGGCGACTGTCAGCGTGCTCGCTGCGCCGATATTCTGGTTCAGGTAGAAATCGGAATTGTCCGTGCGGAAACCAAGATCAAGATCGCCGTTGATAATGCCGGTGAAGCGCTGCGTCGAATAGATCGCAGCTCCCGACAGAAGCGTCGAAAGAAGCGCGGCGCCGTCTTCGCTGCCAGGTGGGGCAAGCTCGATATTGTCGCTGTAACCGACGCGCGGGCTTACCGAGGCGGCGTAACCATAATAGTCGGAGCGCATGCGCAGCGGCGCGCTATCGTCTTCAAGTACGCCCTGAACTTGCGCCACGGCGCCCGTACCGATGGCCAAGGCGACGCCGGCGAGGAGAGCCGCGCGGACATGCCCGCTCCTCATCCGAAGTCTCATCGACTGATTGCGCATTTTCTCATCCCCTGCGTTCACTGTTCGGAGGGCGCGCTCCCCGCGCCGCCCGTCGACGTATCGTCCTGACTGCGACCGTAGTCGCCATAGGAGCCGTAATAGGCTCCGCCTGGTCCTATGAGACACCGATTCAGCAAAAGGCTCACACTCGGATTCGCGTCTAAAAGTTCATCCAGCGCAGCAGAGACCCCAGCCTCCGGCGTCGCATCCGCCTCTACGACGAAGATAACCTCATCCACGTGACGGGCGAGCATCACCGCTTCCGTCGTCGCCAGCACAGGCGGGGCGTCGATAATGACAAGCCGCCCGGCGCGACGCAGGGAGAGTTCGTTGAAAAGGCGCTGCGCCTCAGCTGACCCAAATAGATCCGCCGCGCGGGGGACGGGAGATCCTTCCGGCAGGACGCTGAGAGGAGCCTGGCGCGCCTTGAGGCTCAAAGCCGCGGCCGACAAGGTCGGATCTAGCAGCCGATCGGTGAGGCCCTTGGACGCCGGAAGATCAAAATGAGCGCGCACTTTCGGGCGCGGCGTATCGGCGTCGACGAGCAGCACCTCCATCTCCTCCTCGCAGGCGAGGCTGAGCGCGAGATTGATGGAGCAGAACGTCTTGCCCTCGCCGGGGCGCGTCGAGGTCACCATGACGAGATTGCGCTGGCGACCGCCTTTTCGGATCATTCGCTTCTCGCCGCTCGCATTTCGAAGGCCAAGTCGGCGCAAAAGGCCGCGCTTGATCGCTCGCAATTCCAGGCTGAGGCGAGAAGAACGATCGCCGGGATTGTAGAATCCCTGCGCGGCCAATGACGCAAAGTCGAGATCGAACTGAGGCGCAGCCGCAGCCGGCTTCTCTTCGGGCAGGGGTTCGCCAAGCGCGCCAAAAGGATCGTCGACGCCGCCGCTGGCTTTTTCGATGAGGCCCATTACCACACATCCCCCGTTTGGCCGATGCTTGCAGTTTGCGCGCCAGCGATATCGGTGGCGTCAGGAAGGCGCCACACCGTCAGATAGGTGTAAATGACCGCAAGAACCGCGAGGCCGGCGCACGCGCCAGCAAGTTTCAGGACGTCAGAGCGCCGCGCCGTTTTCTGGATTGCCGATTGGACGGTGCCAATCGATCCCAGCACAGGCAATCCAAAAGCGCGCTGCAAATCGGCCGCCTGAGTGTAGGAGCGATCGAGATAGGTGAGCACCAGCGCCAACGCGGCGCCACCACCGAAAGCCATAAGAAACACGGCGAAAATCAGAAGCATTCGCGGGGGCGCTACGGGCCTGATCGCGACAGTCGGGCGCTCGAAAATCTGATACTCGACGCCTTGCCCACCCGCGCTGAGGCTCGCGGTCAGCGAAAGGCGGTCGCGACGAGACACCAGCTCTTCATAACTCTTCTGCGTCTGTTCGTAGTCGCGAATAATGCGCTGCAGTTCGGCCTCAACAGCCGGCGCTTCGCCGGTTGCGATTGCAAGCGCGTTCAAGTCAGTGCGAAGGCGCTCCTCGCGGGCCTTGAGGTCGGCGACGCCGCCTTCAGCCGCGCGCAGCTCATTTCTGATCCGTGTATACTCAGGGTTTTCCGGCAGCGCGTCCGCACCGGCGTTTTCAAGCTGCTCAATACGCGCTTTGAGCACCTGAATGTCCGGATAGCTTTCTTCATATTGGCTGCGCAGCTGGGCAATCTGAACTTTCAACGTGTCAAGTTCATTGCCGGCCGTCGCGCGCGCCGTTGAGGAAAGAAGGTTTCTCAGCGATGCGACGCGGCGCTGCTCGGAAGCCAGCTGATCGCCAATTCGGGCGAACTCTGTTTCCTTCTGTTCACGCTGCCGCTCCTTGCCCTCGATAATGGCAAGCTCTTCGCCATGCAGGCGACGAAACTCGGCGACTTCTTTTTCTTTCGACGTAAGGCGCTCGTCGAATTCCTTGATCTTGGCGTCAAGAAGACGCTTAGCCTCTTCTTTCTCGGCGAGGCTCGCCCCGAGATCCTGTTCGATAAGCAGGTTCAGCACCGCATCGACGACATTCTTCGCCATCACGGGCTCGCCGTAGCGATAGGTGATGTTGAAGTACATGTTCATCGGGCTTTCGACTTTGATCTTCTCGCCCACCCAATCGATCATGCCTTCAAGCTTGGCGCGCCGTTCGACTTCCGTCCGCGCCTCAATCTCTTTATCGAGACCGGCCCGATAGATGATTTCCTCAACGTTCGGGCGGGAAAGGAGCTGTTGTCGAATGACGTCAACGCGCTGCTCATAGTTAGGCCGCGCGGTGACGCCAGTCATGACCGGATCAAGGATCGTTTCCGTTTGAACGTTAACTTGCGCTCGAGACTCATACTGATCCGGCAAAAGCCACACGCCGAACCAGCCAACGAGCGCGAAGAGCCAAGCGCAGGCGATGACAATCCACCGCCGGCGCCAAAGCCCAACGCCGTAACGGACCACCGGTCGAGGTAAATTTGAAATCTCAAACACAGAACAGACCCTCAGTTCACCTCGGCGAACGATCCGAGCCCGGACAACCCCGGACTCGCCTAGAACACGCTTTCCGGGATCAGGATGACATCACCCGGGAGCACCGGCACATTAGCCGCGATGTTGCCCTTGCGGAGCAAATCATCGAGCTTCAGCCGGTAAGATTTACGGCCTTCGCCTTTGCCGCGGATCAGCACCGCTTTGTTACCTGCGGCGAATTCAGTAAGACCGCCGACAGCGACCATGACATCGAGCACGGTCATGCCAGATTGATAGGGAAGCGCAATCGGCTTTTGCGCCTCGCCGAGAACGCGGACCTGTTGGTCGAACGTGCTCGTGAAGTCGCTGACGATAACAGTCACTTCCGGCGCCTTCACATATTGCAGAAGCGCTTTTTCAAGATCATCCGAAAGTTGCGACGGCGTTTTGCCGGCGGCGACCATATCTTCGACGAGCGGCGTCGAAATGCGTCCGTCTGGGCGGACGGTCACCTTCGTTGAAAGCTCTGGCGCGCGCCAGACAAAGACTTCGAGTTGGTCGAGCGGCCCAATCAGATAGTCAGGGGCCGTGGCGGCGACTTCTTCTGCTGTTTGCGGAGCGACGCGAAGTTGATCCGCGCTGCCAAGATGGCCCGTAGAGCCGCAGCTAACGAGCAAGAGCGCGGCGAAAGCCGCGGCGATGCTGCGTAAGGTCATAGAGAAAATCCTCATCGTTATATGCCTGTCACGCGCGCCGCTGTGGGGCGACTCGCCTCGTTAGTGTACTGGTTCAGCAAATCCTTTGCCATGCGCGGCTCCCCCATTCCTTACGCAAGGCGCTGCCGAATCAGGTGCGAATCTCCAGATCTGCAGGGATCGCCGAAATTACGGCCCAAAAGGCGGCCTCGCGCATAACGCGAATGCCTTCCATAACATCGCCGGCCCGAGACAACGCTGTACCGAATCGGGACGCCGCGACGGCGTCTTTCGGATTCGCGAGATACGCGAATCGCAGGGATTTCAGGGACTCGCCTCCCCCTTCTTTCCGATTATCCGCACTTCCATTGTTTTCCCCAGCGGGCGGCCGCACGGATTGAAGAAACGCTTCCGCTTCATCGGCCTTGCCAATTTTGGCCATAGCGCTTCGGAACGCTTCCACCCTCTCTGGCGCGCTTGGCGCCGCTACGAGCGCCGCGCGCGCCGAAACGGCAGCCCATTCGTCCCGCCCCGCCCAGCTAAGAAGCTTTGCGGTCACCGGATCGGCAGGGCGTGCACGGCGCATCTTTTCTGCGAGAAGCGCCAGGCTCTCCAGCTCCCCCGAGCGAGAGAGCGCGACGCCATAGAGCTCCGCTGAGTTCGGGTCTGCGACTAGCCTGCGTTCCTGATTCTCAAGCACTTCCGCTGCATCGTTGTTCCGCCCGGCGGCAACATAGGTGTGAGCGAGCAAGACCCGGATGGGAAAATTGTCCGCATCCTGCCTAAGCGCCGCCTCGAGAAGGTCTTGCGCTGACGCGAGATCCCACGCCCTTACAGCCACTCTCACTCGGCCTTGAATCGCAGCCTGAAGCGCCGGCGCCTCTTCCAGCGCTTTGGTAAATGCCGCATCCGCAGCCGAATCCTCGCGAGCGGCCAGAAACAGCTCTCCTGCGATTGTCATGGAGGCTGGGTCCCGCCCCGCCGCCGCCAGCACGCGCGCCGCATCCGCCGCATCAGCGCCGTTGCCGGAAGATAGAGTTCGTGCGCCATTGATAAGCGAGCGCACGCGCTGATACTGGGCGCGGTCCCGCACGGCGGCTCGCGAGTAAGGACCGAGCACGACTTCGCCAGGCGTCGGAGGCAGCCTCGTGCTGGCCATCCCCTTTGCAATTTCGATCGCCGACGCAAAGTCTCGACTGGCCAGCGCGAATGAAAGGCACAGAAGCCGCGCGCGGACGCCATCGCCCGCCCCGGCCGCGAGTTGCCCAGCCGCCTCTAATCGACCCTCCGCGATCAAGCGATCGCCGTAAGCGGCGAGGATGACTTCATTGTCGGGCGCTTTCGCGCGCATTACACGCAACCGACGCTCGGCCTGTGCAAAGTCGCCAGCGCCGTCACGAATTGTCGCGATCAAGAGCGGTCCGTTAGGCTCGGCCTCCAACCACTGCTCCAGCGGGCGAATCCGGCGCACAGCCGAGACATAGTCGCCTTTGGCCGCATCAAGCATGGCCAAGGATGTTTCAGCATACGGATCGAGCTGGCGTTTGCCGCGCTTCTTCGGCTGTCGCATCGCTGAAATCGCTGCCTCAGCCCCAGAGAAATCTCCTGCACGGATCAGAACCTCAATGCGTAGCATCGCCACGCTCCGCGGCGACGCCTCAGCTTCTTCCGCTCTGGCCAGCGCGCTTTTCGCGGCATCGAGATCGTTATTGTCGAAAGCAAGCCGCGCGCGCAGGAGCCAAGCTTCTCCCAAAGCATCTCCGCCGGTGCGAAGCGCTTCACCTATGAGCGCACCAGCGCGATCAAAATCTCCAAGGCCGTAAGCCGCACGCGCGAGAATCAGAAGCGTTCGCCCATTCAACCTTTCGGCCGCCGGCATTGTTGAGGTCAGCTCCGCCGCATCATCGAAACGCTGCATTCGAATGAGCGCTTCGGCGCGCATATAGTCGCGCGCCAAACTCGTTTCCGAATCCAGGCTGTCCGCACGGAGCGTTTCCAGCGCGCCTTCATAATCGCCAGAAGAAAGAAGCGCTCGCGCCAACTCCATTCGAAGGGATTCGCTTGGGCGCGCCCTGTAAGCGGCCCGCAACATGTCCGCCGCCCGGGAATACTCACCCTGCTGCATCAACGAGCGAGCAAGCTCGGCAGGCCCCTCTCGCCCCTCGCCAACACGAGTGTGCGGCATCAATGTGATGATAACGACAACAACGGATGCGACGGCCGCCGCGAGTTTCGCAGCTCCGAATCTTCCAAACCGCCGATCGGCCCAGGCGATTATTGCTTCCGCTCTCAAATAGCGCGGAATTGCAATCATTCTATCTACTTCCAATCCCGAAAAGCGCCACGCGCACCGTCATGAACATGATGCTGACATCGAGCCACAGATTGAAATGCTTGATGTAATGAAGATCATATTCCAGCTTGATACGCGCATCTTCAACTGACGCTCCGTATACATATTTTACTTGCGCCCAACCGGTAATGCCAGGTCGCACGGCGTGCCTCAAATGGTAATTTGGAATTTCCTTCTCTAACAGAGACACGAATTCCGGACGCTCTGGCCGCGGTCCGACAAAGCTCATCTCACCCCGCAGAACGTTGATAGCCTGCGGAATCTCATCAATACGCGTTTTCCGGATGAAACGCCCGACGCGTGTCACGCGGTCATCGTTTTTTGCGGCCCATTGCGCGCCATTCTTTTCGGCGTCGCTGACCATCGACCGGAATTTTAAGATCTCAAAAGCACGGCCCCCAAGACCGATACGCCGTTGCCGGTATAGGATCGGGCCCGGACTATCGAACTTGATCGCAATCGCCGTCAACGCCATGAGCGGAGCGCAAATCAGCAACAAAGACACGGCCGCGGCAACATCAAGGGCGCGCTTGCCGAAACCTTCCGTCTCACGCTTGGCCGCCGCAGCATAGCCGCCCAGCTCTGCAGCAGTGAGATAGGTCGGATCAACCCTGTCCCTAGACTGTTCACGCAGCAGCGCGAGCGCTTCTCGTCCCGCTCGCAACTGCGAGTTGTGATCGATAGGTCGGCGAGACAGCCCCGCGCGCCACGCAGGGGCGAATCCATTCCGCGCAATAGCTATGACAATGAGCAGCGCCCCCAGCACAGGCGCAGCGTCCACCACACTCACAACCCAATCCCCCAAAGATCCGTCGACAGGCGCCTATGATCCTGTGCCAAAAGGCGGCTTCGTTTCTCAATGGAACAAACCGCCAAAGGCCAAGCACAAGCCGTGCCTAACAAATCGTTAACATTTCAAATGTGTCAGAAATATGTGCCGCGGGACAAGAGGAAATGGAGGGTTTGGGATAAATTCTCCGCGTTTCTCCCTGCCCGCGATTCATCCCAATTGTTTCAACATGCAGTTGAACTGGCGCAGGTCTTGAAGCGGCGCGAATCCTGTACTTGCAGCGAGCTGGCTTCGGCTGGGCCGGCGAAAGAATTCTTGCGACGACGAACGAAATGAGGACGGACGACCTTTTCTGGCGGAGTCTCCAAACGACGCGGAAGCGATTGCAAACGCGATGCAAACGCGCATCCGCACAGTCACGCGCTTATTTGCAGCTTATTCCCGCACCACAGAGATCGTTCGTACCGTAACGAGATGCCCATGCGAATTCTGACCCTGACGACGCTGTATCCAAATGAAGCGCAACCTTCACATGGCGTATTCGTGGAAAACCGCCTGCGCGCCTTCGCCGACCGGCATCCTGGTGCAGAGATTCGTGTCATCGCGCCGGTTCCGTGGGTCCCTTCAGTAGCCGGGTGGATTGGAAAATACGGTGAATATGCTCGCGCCCCCAGAACCGAATCCCGGCGCGGGTTCGAACTGCGGCACCCTCGATATTTCATTCCACCGAAGATCGGCATGACCTATGCCGCGCAAGCATTGGAGAAATGTTTCTATCGAGAGGCGCGCCGGTTACTTCGCGAAGGGTGGGATTTCGACCTGATCGATGCTCATTATCTTTACCCGGATGGGATCGCCGCCGTTCGTGCGGCGCATCGCCTTGGCAAACCAGTCGTAATTACGGCGCGAGGCACAGACGTAAATCTACTTCCCAATTTTCCGCGCCAGCGGAAAATGATCATGGAGGCGGTTCGCGACGCAAACGCTGTCATCACCGTCGCCGCGGCTCTTAAGGATGAGCTCGTCCGGCTGGGCGCGCCGAACGAAAAGATCAGCGTACTACGCAACGGCGTCGACCTTTCCCTCTTCCGCCCTCTTGATCGGAATGAGATCCGACGCCGACTCAACCTTTCCGGCGACGTAATCGCAAGCGTTGGCCATCTCATTGAACGCAAAGGGCATGACCTTGTCATCGAGGCGATTAAAAGCCTGCCTGAGGCGACGCTACTGATCGTCGGTGAAGGCGAAGAGCGTGCGGCCTTGGCTGCGCTCGCACATCGACTAGGTGTCGAAGACCGCGTGCGCTTCCTCGGCAAGGTCGCGCACGAAAAGCTTGCAGAGATCTATAACGCCGCGGACGCACTCGCACTCGCCTCATCGCGTGAAGGATGGCCCAACGTGCTTCTGGAGGCGATGGCGTGCGGCACGCAGGCCGTCGCAACGCCGGTATGGGGATCAGGAGAGGTCATCACTGCGCCGGAAGCCGGCGGATTGGCCTCAGAACGCTCGGCTAACGCAATGGCGGAGGCCCTTCGTACAGCGCTCTCAACACGGCCGAGCCGTGAAGCGACTCGCGCCTACGCTGAACGTTTCTCCTGGAACGAAACATCCGATCGCCTGCAGAGTATTTTCGAAGATGTCGCAGAGAATGCACGCGCCGCGCGGGCGGTGAAGACATGCCGCATTCAACCTGTGTTTCAAAATTCTAAGCCGCGCCTGATCGTTACAATCGATACGGAAGAGGCTTTTGATTGGTCGCGCTTTGATGCGCCGGCATATTCAGTAAGCCCGCCAGAGCACATCGACCGTTTCCAGTCGCTCGCGGCGTCATTTGGCGCCAATCCCCTCTACTTTCTGACTCAGCCGATCATTAACGATGCAGCACTTGCTGACTACTTTCGCAAAGCGGTCAAGGATGGCGTGCTTGACCTTGGTCTTCATCTCCACCAATGGGTGACGCCGCCGCTAGGCGGTTTCGAAGGTGCGTATTATTCTTTTCAATGCAATCTTCCGCCAGAATTGCATGCGCGCAAACTCAGATCGCTTGCATCCGCATTTGAAGCGGCGTTCGGATACAGAGCACGCGCACACAGGGCCGGCCGATACGGAATTTCACTCCCCGCCTATCGACAGCTCGCAGAGATTGGCGTCGATCTCGACTTCAGCCCCAGCGTGGGATTTGATTTCTCGGGCGAGGGAGGGCCGGATTTCGCCTCCATGTCGAACAAGCCGTTCGAAGTTGATCTTCCCGGCGCCCGTTCAATCTATGTAACTCCAGTATGCGGATTTCGAGTTATGCGAGCGACCAAATGGATCTCGCCAGAAGCGCAAGAGCCGGGCTTTGCGCCTCGCCGTTCGCCTCCATTGGCCGCATTCACTTGGCCTGCCCGCTTGACTTGCGAGGGCGCTGATCTCGCAAGTCTCAAGCGGCTGACAAAGAAGTTCATTGCGCGCGGAACGCCAGTTCTGACATTCAGCCTCCACTCTACAACGATGACGCCGGGTGCGAATCCCTACGCTGCGGATGACGCAAGCGTCGCCGCGAACCTTACCTTGTGCCGAGATTACTTTTCCTTTTTCCGGGACGAGCTCGGCGGCGAGTTCCTTTCCGTCGATGACCTTGCAGCCGCTTACCAGCGCTTAACCTTAACCAGTCTTTAAACTTGAGCCGCTAATTCTTCCGAGAATTCGCTTCAAGGGGCCGAGATCCGTGGACGCTGGCGATCTCTCTCGTGTGTTCTTCGCCTTCGTAACCGTTCTCGGTTTCATCGGCGCAGCCGCGCTCATCGTTCGAAAGTCCGGCATAGCGTCCGGCGCGATGGCGCTTGCGAAGACTCGTCGCCTTCAGATTATCGAAACGCTTCCTCTAGATGCGCGTCGTCGTATCGCAATTATCCGCTGTGACGGGCGCGAGCACCTTTTGGTTCTCGGACAAAGCAGCGAAACTGTAATCGACGCCGATATTCCTGCCATGGCGGTGCTAACTGAAAACGCTACGGAACCTACGCCGTTCGTAATGGCCCAGACATTTTCTTTTTTGAAGAAAAGCGTGTTTACGCGCGACGCTGAGAAGCCCCACGCCGCCTGACCTGCATGTCAGGCATCCAATTTCGCTGGAACGATTGTCACGCTTTCTCCGCATCCACAGGCGTCAGTCTGATTTGGGTTATTGAAGACAAACCGCTGCGACAGCTTTTCTGTAACAAAATCGATCTGTGTACCGATGAGGAAGAGGATAGCCTTCGGATCAATCATAATCTTGACGCCGTTGTCTTCAACGACTTCATCCAACGGCGCAGCTTCGGTCGCATAGCTCATCGTGTATTCCATACCGGCGCAGCCGCCGTTCTTCACACCAATCTTGACGCCTATATATTTCTCGTCTGCTGCGCCCATAATTTCACGCATGCGCTCAGCCGCAGCATCGGTCAGAGTCACGACTTTCGGACGCGGTCTAGCCATAATAATTTTCTCCACCACAGCGAATGAGCTGTCAGGGTAGTCTTTAGATATGTGCGCAAGGCAAGTTCGCCAAGCCCATTCCGATCACATCCACCCGAGTTCAAGCCTTGCCTCATCGGACATTTTCGCCGGAGTCCACGGCGGCTCGAAGACCATATTTACTCTCACGTCTTCAACGCCTTCCACGCCCCTCACCGCCGCCTCAACCCAGCCCGGCATCTCACCCGCCACCGGGCAGCCCGGCGCCGTCAACGTCATGTCGATCGTCAGCACGCGCTCATCCGAAAGATCAACCTTGTAAACGAGACCGAGTTCGTAAATGTCCACCGGAATCTCTGGATCGAAAACTGTCTTCAGCGCCCGGATGACATCGCCTGTAATCCGCCCGAGCTCTTCAGCAGGAATTGAAGACGGCACGCCGATTTCCGCCTGCTGGCGCTCAGCTGCCGTTTCTTCCCTCGGCTGCACGTCGATGAAATCTCGCCTGTCGCTCATGTTTTCAACCCAACATCTTATGCGTCTTGTGAAGCCCTTCGATGAGAGCTTCCACATCGTCACTGTCGTTATAGATGGCGAATGAAGCGCGCGCCGTCGCACTCACGCCTAAGCGTTTCATCAATGGCTGCGCGCAATGGTGCCCAGCGCGAACAGCAACGCCCATTCGGTCAAGAATCGCCGAAACATCATGCGGATGCGCGCCATCCACGTTGAAAGCGATGATCGGCGCTTTGCCTCGTGCTTGCCCATAAAGCTTGACGAAGTTGAGCTTGCGCAATTCTTCGAGCGCACACGCTGTAAGGCGCGCTTCATGAGAAGCGATTGAAGCTACGCCCTTCTTCATCATCCATTCAAGCGCAGCGCCAAGCCCTATCGCTTCGAGTATCGGCGGCGTCCCCGCTTCAAAGCGATGCGGCGGATCATTGTAAGTCACTGCTTCTGTCGTAACAACATCGATCATTTCGCCGCCGCCACGGAAAGGTGGAAGCCGCTTCAGCACATCCAGCCGTCCATAGAGAACGCCGATGCCTGTCGGGCCATAAAGCTTATGGCCAGTCATCGCGAGGAGGTCGCATCCGATATCCTGAACATTAACAGCGCCGTGAACCGCAGCCTGACAACCATCAAAGAGCGCCAACGCACCGTTTTCATGCGCAATTCTCGTCAGCTCTTTTGCAGGCGTGGCCAGCCCCAACACATTTGACATCGCAGAAATAGCGACAATTTTGGTGCGCTTTGAGAAAGCGGCGCGATAGGCATCAAGGTCGATTTCTCCGTCGTCAGAAATATCGACCCATTTCAGAACCGCACCTTTTCGCTCGCGCAGAAGATGCCACGGCACAATATTCGAGTGGTGCTCCATCACTGAAAGGATGATTTCATCGCCCTCGCCAATCTGCGAAGCGCCGAGCGCGTAGGCGACAAGATTGATCGAGTCCGTTCCGCCGGACGTAAAAACGATCTCATCGACTGAGGCCGCGTTCAGGAACTTTGCTGCTGTCGTGCGTGCAGCTTCGTACGCCGCCGTAGACTCATTGGAGAGCAAGTGGAGGCCGCGATGAACATTTGCGTATGAATGCTCCATCGCCTGTGCCATTGCGTCGATAACGGCGCGCGGCTTTTGTGCGGAGGCCGCGTTGTCGAGATAGACGAGGCGCTTTCCATACGCCTCTCGCGAGAGAATCGGGAATTCCTCTCGAACGGCCGCCATATCAAAATGCTGAAGCCGGCCGGTCATTTCCCCGCCTCCAGCCAACGAGCGATCCGAGTGCGGAAGGTGCGCTCTATCGCCGGATGCGGCATGGCGTCAAACGCTTCCCCGAGAAAAGCTTCGGTCAACAGCGCGCGCGCAGCAGCGTCGTCTAGACCGCGGCTCTTGATATAGAAAAGCGCAGCGTCGTCGAGTGCGCCAACCGTCGACCCATGCGCGCATTCCACATCATCAGCATAGATCTCAAGCTCCGGTTTGTGGCGCGCTTCAGCGAAGTCCGACAGCAAGAGCGCATTGACGCTCATTCGAGCGTCCGTCTTCTGAGCGCCACGCGCGACAAGGAACTTTCCCTGAAAAACGCCGTCCGCTTTGTCCTTCAGCGCGGATTTATGGAGCTGCCGCGTCGTGCAACCCTTCGCCCGATGATCAATCTGACTAGTAACATCCGCATGGCGCATTCCGCAAAGCATGGAAGCGCTACGCAAATCCGCCTGAGCGTCTTCCCCGCCAAGCGCGATACGGGATTCGATCCTCACAATCCTGGCCCCAAGAAGAAGAGCGGTTTGGTGGAATTTGGACATCGTCTCGGCGGCAACAGCGCAAAGCGCCGTTTCCACGCCGTCGTCAGAGCCATTCTGAAGAACTAACCTCTCGACGCTCGCCCCGCTTTCAATCGAGAACTCCGTGACGCTGTTCGAGAAATACCGCCCGACGCCATCAAAGCTCTCAATGATTGTAACTTTGCTGCAGGCCCCGACCTTGACCGTGACGCGTTGATGGATGGCGCCGCCGCCCGCAATTCGGCGGATAAGCAACGGTTTCTCGACGCTCGCGCCTTCAGCGACATTGATCGCGATGGTTTCGTCAGTATTGAGAAACGCAAGATTGGCAAGAGGATGGTTCGACGCCAGCTCCGAGAGTGGACCGCCCTGCGGCGTGCACGAAATTGTGACGCCCGCAGGCGCTTCGCCTGACCATTCCGCCGCGCCGTTCATGATCGTAATTTCGAAAGCGCCAAGGCCGCCAAAGATAGAAGGCGCGATCACATCATTTGCTGCGGAAGCCGATGAGAGATCGTCACGAAGGTTGGCGCGAATATCCGTCCACTTCCAGGCTTCGATGCGTCGATGAGGCAACCCGGTCTTTGAAAATGCTTCGAGCGCCGCGCTTTGCGCCGGCGACAGCGCACGAGCGCGCGCTGCGGCGACTAAACCCGCTTCAAACGCCGTTGGATTAAGAAGAAGCGCCTTCGCCATTACGCCGCCTTGATGAACTGGTCGTAGCCGGACTTTTCAAGCTCAGCCGCAAGCTCCGGTCCGCCCGATTTGACGATCCTGCCAGCAGCGAGAATGTGGACGCGGTCCGGTTTGATATAATCCAGCAGCCGTTGATAGTGGGTGATGACAAGAAACCCGCGATCCGGTGCACGCAATGAATTGACCACTTCGCCAACCATCTTCAGCGCATCGATGTCAAGACCGGAATCAGTTTCGTCCATGATGACGAAACGCGGCTGGAACAGTGCAAGCTGCAGCATCTCCATGCGCTTCTTCTCGCCGCCAGAAAAACCGACATTGAATGGGCGCTTCAATTTCTCGTCCGAGAGGCCCACAAGCTTACCCTTCTCCCGAATGAGCTTCAGGAAGTCCGCAGCCGATACTTCTTCTTCGCCGCGCGTCTTTCGCTGCGCATTGAGCGCCGTGCGGATGAAGTTCATCGTGGCTACGCCTGGAATCTCCATCGGGTTCTGAAAGGAAAGAAAAACGCCCTTCGCAGCACGTTCATTGGCCGCCAATTGAAGTAGATTTTCACCTTCGAGCGTCACGTCGCCCGCTGTAACCTCGTAATCTTCCCTACCGGCAAGCGTGAAAGATAGCGTCGACTTGCCTGAACCATTCGGGCCCATCACCGCGTGCACCTCGCCAGCAGGGACCTCAAGGCTAAGCCCCTTCAGAATTTCATGTCCGCCAACGGCGACATGCAGATCTTCGATCTTCAGCATGCTAGTCCTTCACAGCCTTCTTCGGCTCAACGATGATGTAAGTTGTGGTCGTCTCGCCGATATTCGTCACTTCATGCCACTCGACGCCTGCGCTCCACCAGGTCGAACCGGTTTGAGTGTCGACGTCGCGCACGCCGTCCTTATCGGTAATGCGCATCTTTCCTCCGGCGAGGATGTAACCGAAATGGGGCGCGTGAAAGTGCCGCTCATGGCCGCCGCCGGGCGGAAAAGAACAGCGTAGCGCGCGTATTTCTTCGTTCTCGCGAAGCAGTTCGCAGACCTTCTCGCCGCGCCAGCCAGCTTCGAGCGGGTCAGGCAGCGACGCGGTCGGCGCATCCGCAAGAATGGAAGAAATGAGCAAAGCGGCCAGCATGACTATTTCTTCACTGCGAGGCATTCGATCTCAAGGCCCGCGCCGACGGCCAGGCCATCGGCGCCAAGCGTTGATCGAGCCGGTTTGTCACCTGGAAAGAACTCCGCGTAGGCCTCGTTCATTTCGGCGAACTTCGACATATCATCGAGAAACACCGTGCACTTCACGATGTCGGAAAGGTCAGCCCCGACGCGCGCGAGGGTCGTCTTATAGTTCTCAAATATTTGCCGAGTTTCCGCACCTACGCCGCCTTCAACGATCGACGTTCCCCCCGGTTTGCGTCCGATCTCGCCCGAAAGATAAATCGTATCTCCAACGACGACGGCTGAAGAAAACGGAAGATTGTCGGGAAGCGACGGGTCACGATCGTAACTACGCTTCTCCCCGCCGCATGCTGAAACTGTTGCCGCCGCGACAGCTAAGATTAATAAGCGATGCATTATCCGACGCTCCCTTCAAGACTGACGCTGACGAGCTTTTGCGCTTCAACGGCGAATTCCATTGGCAACGTCTGCAAGACGTCTTTGCAAAATCCGTTGACGAGCAGGGCGACGGACTCTTCTTCCGAAAGGCCGCGCTGCTGACAATAAAAAAGCTGATCGTCTGAAAGACGAGAGGTCGTCGCCTCATGCTCCAAGATCGCCGTCGGATTCTTCGACTCGATATAGGGCACAGTATGCGCGCCGCACTGCGAACCTATGAGAAGAGAGTCGCACTGCGTGAAGTTTCGTGCGCCCTTCGCGTTCCGGTGAATGTTGACAAGACCCCGATAGGTTGAGTTCGATTTGCCAGCGGAAATCCCTTTCGAGATTATTCGGGAGCGCGTGTTCACGCCGAGGTGAATCATCTTGGTGCCAGTATCGGCCTGCTGGTGGTTGTTTGTGATGGCGATGGAATAGAATTCGCCTTGCGAGCCTTCGCCTTTCAGAACACACGACGGGTATTTCCATGTAATCGCTGAACCGGTTTCAACTTGCGTCCACGAAACCTTCGAGTTCTTGCCCCGGCAATCGGCGCGCTTCGTCACGAAGTTATAAATCCCGCCCTTCCCGTCTTTGTCACCGGGGTACCAGTTCTGGACGGTGGAGTATTTGACCTCAGCCTCATCCTCCACGACGAGTTCGACCACAGCCGCATGAAGCTGATGCTCATCGCGCATCGGCGCGGTGCAGCCTTCGAGATAGGAAACATATGCGCCCGGCGCAGCGACGATCAGCGTACGTTCAAACTGGCCAGTATTCGCCTCATTTATCCGAAAGTAGGTCGAGAGCTCCATTGGACAACGAACGCCTGCAGGAACGTAAACAAATGTTCCATCCGAAAAGACGGCGGAATTCAGCGTTGCGAAAAAGTTGTCAGAAGCAGGAACGACCGTACCGAGATATTTCCGAACGAGCTCAGAATGTTCGCGCACCGCTTCAGAAATAGACATGAAGATGACGCCAGCCTTCTCAAGCTCCTTGCGAAAGGTTGTGGCGACGGAAACGGAATCAAAGACCGCATCGACGGCGACTTTTGGCGCGCCCTCAACGCCGAGCAGTATTTCAGCCTCTTTCAGCGGGATGCCGAGCTTTTCGAAGTCGGAGAGTATCTCCGGCGGCACATCCTCAATCGACTTGTATTTGGCGCCCGTTTTCGGCGCGGCATAGTAATAGGCGTCTTGATAGTCGATGGCCGGATAGTGGAGCATCGCCCAATCCGGTTCTTCCATTTTCAGCCAGCGATTAAACGCTTCGAGACGCCATTCGAGAAGCCATTCCGGCTCTTCCTTCTTGGTTGAGATGAAACGAATTGTCTCCTCGCTCAGTCCTTTCGGAGCCTTCTCCGACTCGATTGCTGTCGTGAAGCCATATTTGTAGGTCTCGAGAGCCTTGGCGGCTTCGATCGTCTCACGATCAATTCCCTCTTTGAATTCGCTCATGCGGCCCTCGCTTTGACGCGCGCATAAGCAGCGGGCCATTCGCGAACGAAGGCGTCTACGTCCTCTTCGGTCGTGTTCCAGCCGATCGAAACGCGCAAGCCTGTCTTGGCGAGTTCTTCATCGGCGCCCATCGCCGAAAGAACATGGCTCGGTTTGGTTTTCCCGGACGAGCACGCCGAACCGGAAGAGACTGCAATGCCAGCAAGATCCATCGCCATGAGCTGAGTCTCGGATGAGAAGCCGGGCGCCGAGAGAGAGAGCGTTCCCGGCAGACGTTCGGAATCCTTACCCCAAATGTGTGCGCCTGCGTCCTCAGCGGCCGCCTGCATGCGGTCGCGCATTCGGGAAATCTTTGCCGCTTTTGCGATCGATTCATCCGCGAGTTCGCAAGCAATGCCGAAACCGGCGATAGCGGGAACGTTGTGCGTTCCGGCGCGGCGGTTCATCTCGTGACCGCCGCCTCGCATAACCGGTTCCAGCGGAAGATTGGGAGCGGCGATAAGAGCGCCGATGCCTACCGGTCCCCCGAATTTATGGCCAGTCACGGCCATCAGGTCAGCGCCCGACATGACGAAGTTGACGCGCACTTTCCCGACTGCTTGCGCCGCGTCGACGAAGAGGAGTCCGCCGGCGCCATGAACAATGTCAGCAGCCTCACGCACGGGCTGAATAACGCCCGTTTCATTGTTCGCCAGCATAATGCAGACGAGAAACCCACCATCCCGCTCGATGTCATAGTTAGCCAGGCGGTCGCTCAACCATCCGAGATCAACGACACCCGTCGGCAATGCGGGAATGACTTCGACAGGCGCGCCTGTCGACGCCGCATTCGAAGGAACCGCCGCATGCTCAATCGCGCTCACGAATATCCGGCGAACCGAACCATTCTTCACAAGGCCGTTGAGCGCGTAATGAATCGACTCTGTGCCACCGCTCGTGAAGATTGCGCCATTTACCGGCGCATTGACGAGCGCGCGGAGTTTTTCTCGCGCGCCCTCGACAATGGCGCGCGACGCACGTCCTTCAGCATGCACAGAGGATGAATTGCCGACATGACGCATCGTCTCGGCGACAATATCGATCACTTCCGGGCGGGGCGGACATGTCGCGTTGTAGTCAAGATAATGGCGTTGCGACTTGTCGGTCATTCTGCAGCCCCCATCAGAAGTTTATCGCTCGCGCGCATTTCATGCGCCCGCGCCGGAAGATTGACCGCCGCCATCCCAAGCACACGGCGCTCGACGACATCCTCAAGCGAAACCGCATTGAGAAAGAGTTCGATGTGGCGCCCAAGCTCATCCCAGAGGTCATGAGTGAGGCATCGCGCCGATTTACCCTGGCAACCGACTGACGCCCCCGGCGCGCAGCCCGTTGTCCGAATCTCCTCATCGACGGCCGCAACGATTTCGGCGACCCGGATTGAGGCAGGAGCACGAGCGAGCAGATACCCGCCCGCAACGCCGCGAGCGCTCTCGACAAGACCAGCGCGGCGAAGCTTCGCAAAAAGCTGCTCAAGATAGCCTGCTGAAATACCTTGGCGACGCGCGACGTCCGGTAGGGCGACGGGCTCAGCTCCGCCATTGGCGGCTATATCTGCAAGCGCAGCCACAGCATATCTTCCCTTAGTCGTCAGCTTCATCTGCCCGTTTCCTTGTGCCGCAGGCCCCGGCGATTTGGGGCTGGCGCTCGCCTATCGCGGCAAAAATGTCACGCTTGCAATCGAAATGGCGGCGCCCATTTCGATACATGCTATAGGCGCGCGGTCATTTGTCGGCGTTGCAGCGTTTAGGTATGAAAGCCGAGCGTTTTAGTCAACATTATTTCAGAGCGCTGCGCCCAGAAATTGGACATCTTTAGAATTTTGTGAGGCCAGGCCCGATCATGACAGTCGGGTTTTCAGTTATCAGACCAAAAGGAGCGCCATGCCTGAAGTGATTTTCGCCGGCCCTGAGGGGAGGCTTGAGGGACGTTATCAGAAAGGGAAAGGCGAGAACCCGCCAGTCGCTCTGATCCTCCACCCCCACCCGCTCTTCGGCGGCACGATGAATAACCGCGCCTGCTATGAACTCTACAACCTCTTTGGCAGGAAAGGCTTTGCGATTCTGCGTTTCAATTTTCGCGGGGTCGGCCGGAGCCAGGGCGAGTATGATCATGGCCAAGGCGAACTTGCTGACGCGGCGACGGCGCTCGACTATCTTCAGCAGCTGAATCCGAACGCACCTTTCGCATGGGTCGCCGGCTTTTCTTTCGGCGCCTGGATTGGCATGCAGCTCCTGATGCGACGACCGGAGATTGCGGGATTCATCTCTGTTTCCGCTCCCGCAAATCTTTACGACTTCACCTTCCTCGCGCCATGCCCGTCGTCAGGTCTCGTCCTGCACGGGTCGCTAGACAAAGTATGCCCGCCGGAAGAGACGCGCACGATGGTCGATCGCACGCGCACCCAGAAGGGCAGGAAGATTGAGTTTCAAGTCATCGAAGGCGCTGATCACTTCTTCGAATCAAAAGTCGATGAAATGATCACGGCTAGCGAGGCCTATCTCGATCGGCGTCTCGCCCATCCGGAGCCGGAAGGCCCATACCACGAATAAGGCCATCACGGCGCGCGCCAACGCGGCTTAATCGCCGCTCGCGCGCGCGCCGTCCACACTGAAACGAGCTTTGCCATCGTTAAGCGCAAGCCAGTCTCGCTCATTCAGGCCGAGTTCATTGTCGAGGAATGCCGGCAGAATCCGCCAAACCCGCTCGGCGCGCGTGTTTGCAAGAATAACGATCCCAACGTCACGCTCCGGCAGCCATGCGATTTGCGCGGCATAACCTTCAACGGTTCCACTGTGATTGATCAGCGCATGACCGCCATAGTCGTAGATGCGCCAGCCAAGGGCGTACTTCGCATCGTTGAGCCTTCCCTGAAGGATGTCCCACCGTCGCTTCTCCGCCGGCGTATCAACGCGCGCAGTATGAATCGTTGAAAGCACGCTTTCCGACAGCACGGCCGGAGCGTCGCCCATCTGCGCCTTGAGCCAAAGCGCCATGTCGCTGATGCTTGCATTGACGCCGCCCGCTCCAGGCGTGCGGTAATAGGCGTCTTTCACAGTGACGGATCGCCAAGGACCATATTGCGGCGAGGCCTTGTCACCTGAACGTTCGCGGATATGGGGGCGCGCCCAATCGCCTGTCGCCGCGAGCCCCTCTTCTCCGACCGATGCCGTGCGCATTCCGAGCGGCGCGAATATCCGTTCACGAACTAGATCGGCATATGGTTCGTGATAGACGGCCGAGAGCACATCGCCGATCATCGCGTAAGCAACGTTCTGATAAGCATAGCACGAGCCGACCGAGCAAATCGGTTTGACATTGCGCAGGCGGGACAAAATCTCGGGAACCGCAACCCCGTCTTCAAGCAAATTGTCGTAGGCGTTGGGTGGCAGGCTTGTACGATGGCTAAGAATATCCTCAACCGTCACGCGTGCTTCCGCGCCCCCTTTAAGGGCGAAACGCGGTTCATATGGCGCCACTGGCGTTTCCAGCGCCAACCGCCCGTCAGCCATGGCGATGCCGGCAAGCGTTGACGCGAACCCTTTGGAGAGCGACCCCACTCGAAAAACAGTGTTCGGCGTAACAGCCGCGTCGCCACCGACTTCGCGTACGCCATAAGTCTTCAGAAGCTGAATCTCGCCGTGGCGCACAACCGCGACCGCCAGGCCGACAAAATCATCCGTATGGCTTGCTTCGTCCAATAGCCGCTCGAAGTCCGTGAGACGAAGCTTATCCAAATTTTCCGGTGTAAGCGAAGTTGACAGCATTGTCGGCCCGCCCTGCGCAGCTGGTGCCTGGGCGTTCGCATTGCTTGCAGCGACGAGCGCCGCAAACGCGGTAATCATACGACACGCTGTGTTCTTCGAGATTCCGTACATCCTGTCTCCGCTTAGTCTCTTAATTCACGCGCAAAACCTGAACGGCCGCCTCGGTTTCAGCAAGCGCGCTCGCCGGATCACCTTTTTCTAATCCGTCGAAAATTGCTCTCCGCTGCCGCCTAGTATTCCGCGCGCTCACTCTCTCGATAGAGCCGCCCTTGAAGGCCTGCCGCAACCCCGTAGTTGAAAAATACGAGGAAGATGTTGACGAGAATTTTCAAGCCGTTCCAAACCCAGACGAAAACTGGAAGCACCCACGGCGCCGCTTCCCCGCTGTGCGCGAGCTTTGTCGCGGTCAGCGTCGCCGCGTAGAGCGTATTGACCGTCGCCCCAAGGAACCAGAACAGATAGACGTTCACAGCGAACTGCACGGCGAAAAGAAAAGCCGCGACCAGCACGACAATCCCAAGCATGCGAAAAATATTCCATCCACGGGTGATGTGGAACATTCCGCCGACGCCCATCGATTTCCTGCAAACAGCGACACCCCCATAGGGGAAGACGCGGAGACTGATATATCCGGCAATCACCATTCCGATTGAAATGAGCGCCGCGATCGAGGCTCCTATCTGCTCGTCCGCCTTATGGATGAGAAGCCAGACCAGGCCAGCGATCGCGCCCATCACCAAAAGAGTAACGAAGGCGCGCCCAATCAGGTTCGGCGCCCCTGCGCCTTCACCGCGATTCTTCGGATGGAAATGAACGTTTAGGAAGAGCCAGAATGCAATGGCGAAGCCTCCCGCCACCATCAGCGGAACGCCATGAAGATAATACCAAAGGCTCCCTCGCTTCTCGAGAACGTCCGCAGCAGAGACAAGCTCTATCGTGTGAAGGCTCTCCGGGTTCGGGAATGACACGTAGGTCTGCGAGAGCGCCTCAACGATGTACTTGATCACCCAATATGCGGCGGCCCCTACCGGCCCGTAGACAAAAACTACAGTCGCCAGAAAGCCAACGATGCTCGCGAGAACGTAGCGGAGCTGGTCCGCTCCGAAGGCGAGCTTCACGACCCCAGGCGAGGGCTGCTCGCCTAAACCCGAAAGACGCACCAAGGGCGCCATGAAGGAAGCGACGAGGATCATGTCGATGGCTGTCGTCAGCGCATAGACAGTCCAGATGGGCCCCGACATCGCGATCAGGCCTTTCGCTAACGCGGCCTGGCTCGCCATCACGACGCGGTTGTAGGAAACGCCTTGGGCGAGGTCAGCGAACGTGACGAAACGATCATTCGCGATCGAGAGAATTGCGAATGCGCTCGCCATGTTGAAGACCAGCAGCAAGACTACTGGCAACCACGCGACCCGCATGATCGTTTCCATCCGGCGAAGCCCGAAATTTAACGCCGCGCCGACGACGGGGAAAACCCGTAACTCCATGAAATCGCCCCTCTTACTCCCAAGACACCTGCCCCAACCATGATCTTAACGGCGGCCCGGCCCGGCACAAACGATATTTTATAACGTCCTCGCCCCCCTTATCACCGGTGGCTATTGCCCCTATGAGACAGCCCGATGACCCAGCCATATGACGAAATTCACATCGTAGGCGGCGGCTTGGCCGGCTCTGAAGCCGCATTTCAGGCAGCGCAAGCCGGCGCGCACGTATTCCTGCACGAAATGCGCCCCATCAGAGGGACTGAAGCTCACAAGACCGGCGACCTGGCGGAACTCGTCTGCTCCAATTCCTTTCGTTCGGACGACGTAGAAACGAACGCAGTCGGCTTGCTCCACGAAGAAATGCGGCGCGCCGGATCTCTCATCATGGCCAAGGCTGACATCTGTCAGGTTCCAGCTGGCGGCGCGTTAGCGGTCGATCGCGAGAGTTTTTCGGCGACCGTCACGAGGGCGATCGAAGATCACCCGAACATAACAATCGTCCGTGAAGAGATCACCGGGCTTCCGCCCGCAACATGGCGGAATGTCATCATCGCGACCGGGCCGCTTACATCTGCTCCGCTCGCCACAGCAATTCATGACCTGACGGGCGAGGACTCACTAGCATTTTTCGACGCCATCGCGCCAATCGTCTACAAGGAGTCGATCGATTTTGACGTCGCGTGGTTCCAATCGCGATATGACAAAAAGGGCCCCGGCGGCGACGGCGCCGACTATATCAACTGCCCTCTGGACGAGGCGCAGTACGATGCGTTCATCTCCGCCCTTCTCGAAGGCGAAAAAACTGAGTTCCACGAATGGGAGAAATCGACCCCCTACTTTGAGGGCTGCCTGCCTATCGAAGTAATGGCGGAGCGTGGCCACGATACGCTGCGTTTCGGGCCAATGAAGCCCGTCGGGCTTGCAGATCCCCGCACAGGCCGCCGGCCGCATGCAGTGGTTCAGCTTCGTCAGGACAACGCGCTTGGCACGCTCTACAATATGGTCGGCTTTCAGACGAAGCTGAAATATGGGGCGCAGGCGGACGTTTTCCGACTAATCCCAGGTCTTGAGAATGCGGAGTTCGCGCGGCTCGGTGGAATTCATCGAAATACATTCCTGAACTCGCCTTTGCTCCTCGATCAATCGCTTCAGCTAAAGGCGCGCCCATCCTTGCGTTTCGCCGGGCAGGTCACTGGCGTTGAAGGGTACCTCGAAAGCGCGGCGATAGGACTTCTCGCCGGAAGGTTCGCTGCAGCCGATGCGCGCGGAGAGAAGATTATTCCGCCACCACAAACCACCGCTTTCGGCGCGCTGCTCGGACACATAACAGGTGGACACCTGGCCGAAGGAGCCGGCGCCAAACGCGCTTTCCAACCAATGAATGTAAACTTCGGGCTGTTTCCAGAAATTGAAACGCCACTTATGGATGACGAAGGCGCGCGCATCCGCGGCAAGGAAAAGGGCCGTGCTCGCAAGCGCGCGCTATCTCGCCGGGCATTGGCGGATCTTGCCGGCTGGCTCAACCCTGCGCCTCGCGCGGCTGAATAAGAAGGCGCGCTTCGCCCTAATTGATCAATATCGGACTGATCCCCTGCCTCAGAAAGAAGCAGGGCCGCAGCGTGGTTAACGCTGCGGCACGCCCGCTCGATGCAGCCTGGGGGAGAATCGGCCGCTCCAACGGGAACTTGAGTCCCGACCATTAATAGACCGGGCCCTTGGAATTTGACAATGTTGACGTTTAGGTCAACCGTCCAAAAATTGAAAAACTGGATTTAGACTGCGAAAGGCGGATGGTCAAGCTGGTCGGCCGCAACTATCAGGCCAGACACGAGGGGGCCATGCAAGAGCGAATCGACGAAAGAAAGACTTACGCGATCAGCATGTTCGCGGACTTTCTCGAATCCCTGCGAGCGGAACGGCCCAGCGTTCGCTTGGCGGCGGATCGTTCCGCGAAGGGAGGGCAGACAGTCGCCGCCATTCTCAAGGCTACGCGGGCGGTCTTTGTCAGAGAAGGCCATGCCGGACTGACAATGCGGATGGTGGCTGAAGAGGCCGGCATCGTAGTCGGCAATATCAGCTACTATTTTCAGACCAAGCGGGAACTCCTCGAAGCGATGCTCCGCGAAGAACTCGCAGACTATGTCGAGGCGCACGTCAAACAATTCGAGCCGGATGGGCAGGATCCTATGGAAATCCTGCTGAATGTCGTCGAGTTCTACGTACAGAACGGCCGCAGTTCGTACCGCTTCTTCTACCAGATGTGGGGCTATGCTGGCAGCGAGAACTATGCGCGGGAGCTCGTCAGGGACCTTTATCGTCCCATCGGGCGATTCATTTATCGCCTTGTGAAAGCAGCCAATCCGTCCCTCGACCATACCCAAATCAGACGGATCGTCCTGCAGATCTTCTGCCTTGAGGAAGGCATGAAACTGTTCATCGGCATGGGACCCGACGACGATGTCGCTCTTCTTGACGCCGAGGCGGATATTCGAGATCTCACGCGACGAATTGTCGAAAGCGGCTAGGCCTTATCGCCCGTAGATCGATATCCCGTTGCAGAGAGCCGCGAGGACCAGTAGCAACGCGGTCATGACAGAGCAGCCAGAAATCCCCGACCTTTCCGGAAAAATCGCACTGGTGACCGGCGCCTCCCGCGGCATCGGCCGCGCGATGGCAATCTCTTTGGCGCAGGCAGGCGCGCATATCCTTGCGCTAGCCCGTACGCCGGGCGGCCTCGAGGAACTCGACGATGAAATCCGCGCAATAGGCGGAACGGCGTCGCTCATCCCAATGGACCTCGCAGATGGGGAGGCGATCGCCCGCCTCGGGCCGGCCCTGGCTGGGCGCTTTCCAAAGATTGATATCTTTCTGGGCAATGCGGCTGTCCTCGGCGAACTCACGCCAGTCACCGACATCGCCGAGAAGATCTGGAACGCGACGCTGGACATCAATCTGACAGCGAACTGGAGACTCCTAAAGACGCTCGATCCGCTCCTGCGCGCTTCCGGCGCGGCGCGCGTCGTCTTCATAACTTCGACGACTGGCGGCGAAGTCGCACGCCCATTCTGGGGTGGTTACGCTATTTCGAAAGCGGCGCTCGAAATGCTGGCCAAAACCTATGCGCTCGAAGTGAAGATCGCAGGAATTCGCGTCGCGATCATCAATCCGGGGCCAATGCGTACAAAGATGCGAGCGCAAGCGATGCCTGGAGAAGACCCGATGACTCTCCCTGAACCGAAAGAGCTGACGCCCCTTCTCTATTACGCTGTCGACCCTGCCTATGACGGCGAAGCAGAGCGGCTCATCTTTAAAGAGTGGAAATCTCGCACCTGACGGACGACCGACCTCATTCGTCAGAATAAGGATTATCTGGCTGTCTCAAAATAAGCCGGATAGGAACAGCCGGAATTGAGAAAGCCTCGCGGATACCATTGACAAGGAACCGCTTGTAGCTCGCCGGAACCTCGCTCGCATGCGTGCACTGCGCCACGAAGGTCGGCGGCCGAGTCTTAATTTGCGCGATATAGCGAAGCTTGATCCGTTTCCCGGAAACCGCCGGGGGCGGATGGCGATCCACTGCATCCCGCAGCCACTTATTGAGGTCCGGCGTCTTCACTCTCGCATTCCAGTCGACATAGACCTTCGTTGCGGCCGGCATAAGGCGGTCGACATTTCGTCCTGACAGCGCCGAGAGAAACACGAGCGGCGCGCCCGGCGCTTGCGGCAGCAGGCGGTCCGCCATTTCTCGAAACTCTCGCGCGGCCTTATCCTTATCTTCGACGAGGTCCCACTTGTTAATCGCCAGAACAAGAGCTCGCCCCTCGCGCAGAACAAGATCTGCAATCTGAAGATCCTGTTTCTCGAATGGCGCATCTGCGTCCATCAGCAAGACGACGACTTCGGCGAATTGAATCGCTCGAAGCGCATCGGCGACAGAAAGCTTTTCAAGCTTTGACTGCACCTTCGCTTTCTTGCGCATGCCGGCGGTATCAAAAAGTTTTACAGGCCAGTCCCGATCCTCGCCCTTCCATATCCATTCCACGGAAATTGCATCGCGAGTGATGCCAGCTTCCGGGCCGGTCAATAGCCTGTCTTCACCTATAAGGCGATTGACGAGCGTCGACTTGCCGGCGTTCGGACGGCCGACGATCGCAACCCGGAGAGGCTTCAAAGGATTATCCCAATCAGCCTCTTCGTCTTCGGTCGAGAGATGTACTTCTTCGTCCTCGGGCTCGCTCAGAAATGGTTCCAGCACAGCATAGAGACCGCCCATCCCCTCACCGTGCTCCGCCGAAATCTGCAGGGGTTCGCCAAGCCCGAGAGACCAAGCATCAAGAGCGCCTGCTTCGCCTGCCGCCCCTTCCGCTTTGTTCGCAAGCAGAATCACCGGCTTGCCAGAAGCGCGAAGGATATTCGCGAAGGTCTCGTCGCGCGGCGTCACCCCTGCTCGCGCGTCCACCAGGAAGAGACATACGTCCGCCTCCTCTATCGCCTTGTCCGTCTGGCGACGCATCCGCCCTTCAAGAACACGCTCCGGCGCTTCTTCAAGGCCAGGCGTATCGATAACTGTAAACTCGAGATCGCCGAGACGCGCCTCCCCCTCTCGGCGATCACGCGTCACGCCCGGCGTATCGTCGACAAGCGCAAGACGCTTGCCGACCAATCGGTTGAAGAGAGTCGACTTACCGACGTTAGGCCGGCCGACAATGGCGATCTTCCTGTCCATCAGAACGCCTTATTGCCCATCAATGCAGCGCGATGAGCTTGCCCTCTTCGTTCAGCACAAAGATGGTCTCATCCGCTACAATTGGCGAAACGATGAATCCGCCGCCAATTTCCTTTTCGTCGACAATAGAGCCATCCTGAGGCGAGACTTTCACGATATCGCCTTCAGTTGACACCAAGATGAGGTAATCGCCGACCAGAATCGGTCCCGCCCATGCGATCCGTCCACGGCGTTTCTTCACCTTCTTGTAGCGAGGCAATTTTGACACCCACAAAACGGCGCCGTCCGTGCGCGAAACGCAGGCGAGTTCTGCATCGACAGAAATCACAAAGATGTAGTCGCCAGCGACCCATGGCATCTGAAGACTCGCAATGGGAACTTCCCACGCCCGTTGGCCAGATCGGATATCGATAGCGACAAGACGCCCAGCGTGGCTGACCACATAGATGAGGCCACGGTCAATGACCGGACTGCCGGCGATGTCATTGAGGGTCGACAACGCCGTCAGCCGGGTCGTCTTGGCGAGCGTATCGTTCCAGACCGGGCGCCCTGTATCGGTCAGAAACGCCACAATCTCACCAGAGGAAAATGGAGCTATGACGAGGTCGCCTGCAGCCGCAGGACTGGCCGAAGACAGAATGCGCGCCGATTCTTCAAACGACTGATAGGACCAGTTCTTCGCCCCTGTCTCCTCATCTACCGACACAAACTCATTCGTATTGGTGACGAAGAACACCGAGCCGCGCGAAGCTGTCGGCGGCGTACGGATAGGCGCGCTGGCCTGATATCGCCAAAGCTCCTTGCCAGTCTCAGCTTCAAGCGCGGCGACGAAGCCGAAGCCGGAAGTCACGTAGAGCCGGCCATTGTCATACGCCACGCCGCCCCCGAAACCGATTTCCGCCGCTTTCGGCCGCGTGAATATTTCCTGAACGCGGAATTTTTCGTCGATGTCCGGAGTGAGTTCGGAGCGCCAAATACGCTCGCCCGTTTCGATGCTGAACGCCGTGACGTTCGCTGCCGCATCGATGACGAAAACCTTCCCGTCTGCGGCGATCGGCGGCGATGTAAGCACGGCGCGCTCCGACGCCTTACCAACATCGGCTTTCCAGGCAACCTGCAGGCTCGCTTCCGCGCTCAGATGGTGAAGCGTGTGGTCAGCTTCGCCGCCGGGCTGCGTCCATGAGGTGTTTTTATATGACGGCGGAAGACTTATCTGCGCGCCTGCATAACGCGGGTCCGCCTCCAGGGTTTCCTCAAATGCAAGAATGGAAATTCGTTCGTCTTCGGCGGGTTCGTTTTCCTTATTTTTTTCGTCATCGTCGCCGCCGAAAACGCCCCCCACAGCGCGCGTCACAGGATTAGCGCACGCTGATAGCGACGCCGCAGCCATTGCAAGCGCAAGCACTGCTGATGCGCGCCGCCAAACAGAAATTGAAATCATGATCTACTGATCCTCGCCGGTTGCGCCTTCGTTTTCCTGCGCCGCGTTCTCAGCGGCGCTGGCCTCCTCGCCCCCCGGAGTCTCAGTCTGCAGATCGGACGGCCCAGCGCTTTCTTCAGCATTCTCCCCTTCTGAGCCGTGATCGTGTTCGCCAAGCGCCTCGAGCAAGTCATCAACACGCGCTTCGCCCGTCAGATTAACGCCCGCTTTTCCCGCAGCAGCCAGCGCCGCGAACTCCTCAGCACGCTGACGGACTGGCCCCGGCGTCTGCGAGTCGGCCGCTGCGCGGCGGAACATCGATTCCGCGCCCTGATAGTCTTTGGCCTGCAGCGCAGCGAGAGCTGCAAGCTCGCTTGCATAGTAGGAGAAGGTGGACTTGCCGTCAGGCAACTCGCCAAGGTCTGCGAGAACCGCGTCGCGACCGTCAGGAAATGCGAGCGCGGCCGCCCTGAGCCGGGCAAGTTCGCGCAGCCGTCGCGGAGCGGATCCAGACGCATAGACTTTGCGGTAGATGGCAAGGGCGCCGCCGCGGTCCGTCGCGGCGAGAGACGCGGCCGTGCGAAGCTCCGCAAGAACGGCGTATCCGTCCGGACCATTCTCCGCGATCGCTTCAAGCGCCACCCGGCCATCCTCAGCGGATTTGGCCAGCATTTCGGTCGCCGTCGCGAATTCCATGGAAGCCTTTTCCGCTGTGGAGGACTTCTGGGCGGACCATAATTGCCATCCCGCCACGGTCGCGACGATGGCAAGCGCGCCACCGATAATCGCCGTACCGTTTTCCCTGAAGAAGGCGTTCTGGCGGTCCGCCGCCATCGCCTCGTCGACTTCTCGGAAGGCTGTTTCGTCGTTTGTCACGCCGGGCCCTTCTTGAACTGCTGCCTGCCCCACTGGCGACTTGACGCCCGGGCGATTGGGGAGCGGTTCTACCGGCGTTTAGATAGCGGCGCAACGCGCTGGAGAGCGCTGCGGAAGCTCCAGAGGCCCGCTGGCCTCAAACCCTGTCAGGCGCTCGACTTGGCGGGGGCGTTCTTTCCGGGATCGAGGCGATAGACCTGCGCGGGCTCCGGGAAGGTGCGAGAACGGACCTCGCTGGCATATTGCCGAATGGCTTCGTCCATGGCGCTGCGCAAGGAGGCGTAGCGTTTCACGAATTTCGGCGTCCAGTCGAAGAGGCCCAACATGTCCTGCGTGACCAGAACCTGACCGTCGCAGGCAGGTGAAGCGCCGATGCCAATCGTCGGCGCATGAACATCCATCGTGATTTCCCGCGCCAGATCTTCAGCCACGCCTTCGACCACGATCGCAAAGGCGCCAGCTTCAACCGTTTCACGGGCCTCGGCGAGGATTTCCTGCCGCTCTTCCAGCGTACGCCCTTTCGCCCTGAAGCCGCCGTTCACATTCACAGCCTGGGGCCGCAACCCAATATGCCCCATTACCGGCACGCCGCGATCAACGAGGAATCGAACAGTGTCCGCCGCATAGCGCCCGCTCTCGATCTTGATCGCCTGTGCGCCAGTTTCGGCAAGAATGCGCGCTGCGTTTCGAAATGCTTGCTCAGGACCTTCTTCATAGCTGCCAAAAGGCATGTCTACGACGACAAGGGCGCGCTGTGAGGTGCGCATCACCGCTTTCGCGTGAAGGATCATCATGTCCACAGTCACGCCGACCGTTGACGGCAAACCATGGACGACCATGCCGACCGAATCGCCGACGAGAATCACGTCGCAATGTTCATCCAGAATTGCGGCTGTCGGCGCGTCATAGGCCGTAAGACACACAATCGGCTCGCCGCCTTTTCTGGCGGCGATGTCCGCGACGGTCATGCGCTTGACTGGGGCATGAGATGACATAGTGGCCGCCTTTCCTCCCGCGAGCCGGCCAATCAGGGCCGAACCATGCGACTATATAGGAACTTTTGCGGCGCAACAAAGCACATGCGCGCGACCCGGCGCAAGATCAGAAGTAAAATCAAGGCGTTGATTAGGTTAACGCCACGCCCGCGATAAACCGATGGGCGTAGAAGAATATCCCTGCCCAAGCCGCCGCGCCGGCCCCCACCGCGATCACATCGTTCAGAAGCGGCCCCGCGGCCGGGGTCGGCTCCCCGCGCTTCTTGACCGCAATCCGGTCGACGACGGCATAGACGAGAAATGCGCCAAACAGGATGACCGAGCGAACTTCGCCATTAACGAGTAGGTGGGCGGCCGCCCAAATCTTCACCCCCGCCAACATTGGGTGCTTGAGGGAGGCCGCAATCCGTCCTTTCGGCAAATAGGCCGCCGCCAGACATATGAGCGCAATAAGCATCAGGGCGTAGGTGATGTGGCGCGCCCAGGACGGCGGCGCATAGAGGAGACTCACATCCGCGCTCCGCCAGCCGATGATGATCAGCGCGAAGCCAGCCGCGGCCACTAGCGAGTAGAGCCCCTTGTACGGCCCTGCGCCGAGCTTTCGGATCAGCGCCTCCCGCGGTCCGCGAGCAAACACCGTCCACAAATGCGAACCGAAAAAGATGATCAGCCCAAGGAAGAAAACAGTCATCTCGCCTCCGGAAGCTCTTTGCGGCGCGCCACGGCTAAGCGCGGCCGCGATGATGCTGATATCGATGTAGAAAACATAGAGAACCAGGCAATCAACGCGCCTGAAGAAAAATCAGACGCACTACTCTCCTTCAAACTGAACAAGAGCAACGACTTCCTTGCCAAGCGCCCGCAGTCGATCGGCCCCGCCGAGGTCTGGAAGGTCGACAATGAACGAGCAAAGCACGACATCTCCGCCAGCGCGCTCAATGAGCTTCACGGCCGCAATCGCCGTTCCGCCAGTCGCAATCAGGTCGTCGACCAGAAGGATTTTCTCGCCTTCGCGAACGGCGTCCACATGGACTTCAATTTCATCGACGCCATATTCGAGTTCATAGCTCTCGCTGATCGTTTTATAGGGCAACTTTCCTTTCTTTCGGATCGGAACGAAGCCGATCGAAAGCTGGTGGGCGATTGCGCCTCCAAGGATAAACCCCCGCGCTTCGATGCCGGCGACCTTGTCGATCTTTGCGCCCGCGAGCGGCTGAACCAGCTCATCAACAGCGCGCCGGAATCCACGCGCGTCGGTTAGCAGGGTCGTAATGTCCCGGAACATGATTCCCGGCTTCGGGTAGTCGGGAATAGTGCGAATGACGGATTTCAGATCCATGATGCCCCTCGCAGCGCCCTCGCCGCGGGCGGAACAATGGCTTATTTGGCTGGAGCCGACAAGAAGAACGCCATGCGACTTCTGTACTGCCTCAGAATTTTCCACTTCTCTGGATTTGTCGAACGAGCGCCTTATGGTCAGACTTGAAATATCCCGATTCAGAGGAGGCCCTAATGAAGCGGGCATTGCTAGGCGTCGCTACTATTCTGGTTCTTTCGGCCTGCTCCCGTCAGGAAACGCGTGAAGCCGCCGCCGCACCTGAACGAGAAGAGCTCGCTGAGGCTGCGACCAAGGGGCCTGAACTCGGCGAATGGGGCGTCGATACCGACAATATCCTCGAGACAGTCAAGCCTGGTGATGATTTCTACCGTCATGCGAATGGCCGCTGGCTCGAAACGTTCAAGATACCGGACGAATATTCCTCCTATGGCTCCTTCACTGTTCTCTACGAGAGAACAGAAGAACGGGTGAAGGAAATCATTGATGACGCCGTCTCCGCAAAGGCGCCGGCGGGTTCGAATGAGCAGAAAATCAGTGATTTCTACTCGAGTTTCGTCAACACTCGGGACATCAATGCAAAAGGTCTGACACCGCTCGCTGAAGATTTCGCTACGATCGACGCCGCCGTCACGTCGGAGGATATTCTGCATGTTATGGCGCAGCCGGATATTGGCGCGGCCTCTCCCATCGGTTTCTTCGTCAGCGTCGACTCCAAACGGCCGGACCAGTACATCACCTATTTGACGCAGTCCGGGCTCGGAATGCCTAATCGGGATTACTATCTCGAAGAGCGCTTTGCGGATAAGCGCGCAAAATACCAAGACTATATCCGGCAGATGCTCTCGCTCGCCGACATTGAAGGCGCAGAGGAAAAAGCCCAAGCAATCTTCGATCTCGAAACAAAAATGGCCGAGATCCACTGGACGCCGGCAAAGCGGCGCGAACGGGACCTAACTTACAATCTCAAATCACTCGATGAGTTGAAGGCTTTCGCACCGGACCTTCCTTGGGACGCGTTCCTCAGCGCCGGCGGACTTGGTGAGCAAACTGAATTCGTCGTGCGGGAAGACGATGCGATTGCTCGCCTGTCTTCGCTCTTCGCAGAAACGCCAATCGAAACATGGCGCGCTTACCTGAAGTTTCACCTCCTCGATTCCTACGCCGATGTTCTGCCTGCTGATTTTGATGAAGCACATTTTGAATTTTTCAGCACAGAGCTTCGTGGCGTCGTCAAACAGAAAGAACGCTGGAAGCGCGCTGTCGCCGCTTTAAACGGTCGGCTCGGTGAGGCGATCGGCAAGATTTACGTCGAACGCTATTTCCCGCCGGAATCGAAAGAGCAAATGAACGTCCTTGTTGGAAATACGCGCCTCGCCCTCAAGGAACGCCTTGAAAAACTCGATTGGATGAGCGACGAAACGAAGGCGCGCGCGCTCGAAAAGCTTGAGAAATTCACCGCGAAGATCGGTTATCCTGACAAGTGGCGAGATTACTCATCCCTTGAGATCGTTAAAGACGATGCGTATGGGAACGCAAAACGCGCTGCGAACTTCGATTGGTCACGCTCGCTCGATAAGCTTGGCAAACCGGTCGACAAGACCGAATGGGGAATCCCGCCGCAGATCGTGAACGCTTACTACTCGGCAGCGCAAAACGAGATTGTCTTTCCAGCAGCCATTCTGCAGGCGCCGTTCTTTGACCCCGCGGCTGACCCTGCCGTTAATTATGGCGCGATCGGCGCGGTCATAGGCCATGAGATCGGACACGGCTTTGACGATCAGGGTCGCAAGTCAGATGGCGATGGCATGCTTCGCGACTGGTGGGAGACTGAAGACGCCGATAGCTTCGAGAAGCTCGCCGACAAACTTGGCGCCCAGTATGCGCAATACGAACCCATCCCCGGTTTTCCGATAAACCCGAAGCTGACCATGGGTGAGAATATCGGCGATATTGGCGGGCTCGCGATCGCCTACCACGCCTATCAGCTTTCTCTGGGCGGCGCGGAGGCCCCGCTTATTAACGGATATACTGGAGATCAGCGCTTCTTCCTCGCCTGGGCCCAAATCTGGAAGCGGGTCATGCGAGATGAGCAGATCAAGAACCAGATCGCGAGCGACCCCCATTCACCTGCCGCCTATCGGGTGAATGGCGTCGTGCGGAACATGGACGCCTGGTACGCGGCGTTCGCCGTCAGTCCGGACGACGCCCTCTACTTGCCGCCGGAAAAACGCGTGCAAATCTGGTGACCTCCTGCCCGCCCTTCTGAAGGAGTGGCGCGAATGCCGCATTGGACGCCCAAAACCGCCCGCGGCCGCCTCGATTGAGGCCTCGATAAGCGGCGGCGCATTGACTTTGCACTGAAATATCCCTACTTCCCGGCACATAATTGCTGCAATGCAGCGCGCGCAGTTTGTGGCGGACTAACCTCCAGCCTGCAAAGCATAAGACGACGCAGCCCCGCCCTTTGCAGCAATCCCGAATGGCGCATCGCTTCTCATCGGCGGAAGGCGGGGCGTTTTCTGAGACCCCGCCGCCTCTATCTACTGCCGCCCAGATGGCGACAGTCCGATGTAAAGAACGAAGGACGCCTATGACTTTCGAAGAACTCGGCCTTGAGCCGCCTCTTCTCAAAGCGCTTGCCGAATCTGGCTACGCTACCCCTACTCCCATTCAGGAAGCTGCTATTCCCGAAGCCCTAAGAGGCCGGGATGTCCTCGGCATCGCGCAGACAGGCACGGGCAAGACGGCGTCCTTTACTCTTCCGATGATCCAGCGCCTCTCAAAGGGGCGAGCGAGAGCTCGGATGCCACGCTCGCTGGTTTTAGCGCCGACTCGCGAACTCGCCGCCCAAGTCGCGGAGAACTTCGAGAAGTATGGGAAATACCATAAACTCTCGATGGCGCTGCTGATCGGCGGCGTGTCCTTTGGCGATCAGGACGCGAAGCTGATGCGCGGCGTCGATGTGCTCATCGCGACGCCTGGCCGACTTCTTGACCATTTCGAGCGCGGCAAGCTGCTCTTGAACGGCATTGAAATGCTTGTCGTCGATGAAGCTGACCGAATGCTCGACATGGGCTTCATTCCCGACATTGAGCGCATCTTCAAACTGACGCCGCTCACGCGCCAAACGTTGTTCTTCTCAGCGACTATGCCGCCGGAAATCCAGCGCATTACCGATACATTTCTGCGCGAGCCAGCGCGGGTCGAAGTCGCCCGCCCCGCCACAACAGCGGAGACGATTACGCAACGCGTCGTCCGTCTCGATTCCAAGGCGGACAATGTTAAACGCGCCGTGCTTCGGAAATTGCTCGACAGCGACGGCGTCAAGAACGGGATCATTTTCTGTAATCGCAAGACGACCGTCGATGTCGTCGCGAAGTCGCTGCAGAAGCATGGCTACAACGCGCGTCCGATCCACGGTGATCTCGCTCAGGCGTTCCGTATGGAGACGCTCGATAAGTTTCGCAGCGGCGAGACGAAATTCCTTGTCGCGTCAGACGTGGCCGCACGCGGCCTCGACATTCCCGATGTCAGTCACGTTTTCAACTTCGACATTCCCATTCATCCGGAAGACTATGTGCACCGTATCGGCCGCACCGGACGCGCAGGCCGCGAGGGCGCAGCTTTCTCAATCGTTACGCCGCTCGATGACAAGCACTACGGCGCCATCCTGAAGACCATCGGAAAGAATGCGATCGAGACGATCGAAGTCGAGGTGGACGTCGAGCCACGCGAAAGCCGTTCTCGCTCTGGTTCCCGTGACAGTCGCGGCCGCCGATCCGGCGACGCGAGCCAGTCTCGCGAGCGCCGCCCTCGCAGAGAGCGCTCCCCCCGCGCCAAACAACCGGTTGCGCTAGATTTTGAAGAGGCGGCTACTCCCGCTGAGCCAATCCGGCACAGCGCCCCTGGCGCCCCCGAACGGCACATTCCGACCTTGGCTGAGCGGCAGCCAGAAAAGCCGCGTGACCGACGACTGGAGCGCCGGCCCGAACGACAAAAAGAGCCGCACGTCGTCGGAATGGGCGACCACGTCCCCGACTTTCTTTTGCGTTAACGCTCAGGACATCAATTAACCCTGCGCTTAGCCGTTCCTTTACCCCCACCCGCCTATAAACCCGAAAAGCGCCGCAACCGCGGCGACCTCCCGGGGGGAAGGAATGACGGAAAGCGTCGATAAATCACATGATGTCGCCCATCTGGCGCTGGCTTCGCTCAAGGAATTGGGGCTCGCCTCAAATCCTCGGAATTACGAAGTCTGGTACACCCATATCGATGGGCGAAATCCTGCGCTCTCGCGTGATATTCAGAAGTGCCTCGGACGGATTGGTGAAATCACGCAGGCGGATGTCGACGCCCTCTATAGCCAGCACATTGTTCGCGTCGACCTTGCCCATGACGTACTTGAGGTCGTCTCCCGCTTCGAGCACGAAGTCATCGAACTCAGCGAGCTGATCGAAGCGTCAGGCGAAAGCGCGCATGGCCGAGGCATCGAGCTGCAAGAGCTGTCGCTCAAACTCCACGAGTCTACGCAAGAGTATCCGAGCGTCTCGGCGCTTCTCGAAAGCGTCCTCGCTATCACGAAGTCGGTGCGCCAGGAAAATCAGAAACTCGAACGCCGGCTCGCAGAATCCTCTGACGAGGTCGCCGCGCTGCGCCGCAACGTGGAACACATTCAGCAAGAGGCGATGACGGATCCACTGACGGGGGTCCGGAACCGCAAATCGTTCGACACGATGATCGTCAACCTGATCGAGAATGCGAAGAAGACGAATGAACCGCTGGCGCTTGTCGTCGCGGACATTGATCATTTCAAGAAATTCAATGACCAGTGGGGTCACCAGACCGGAGATCACGTCTTGCGGCTCGTCGCCGAAGTCATGAGCGCCAACCTCAAAGGGGCTGACCTTCTCGCACGCTATGGCGGCGAAGAGTTTGTCATGCTCCTTCCCGGCACCAGCATTGAACACGCAGCGATGCTCGCCGACAGGATACGTGGTGTTGTTCAGTCGCGCCGCCTGAAAAAGCGGCGTACGAATGAAGACCTTGGCGTCATTACCGTCTCGATGGGCGTCGCCAAATACGAACCCGGGGATACTCCGGAGACGCTTGTGGAGCGCGCAGACCAGCGCCTCTATGCCGCGAAGAACAACGGCCGGAACCAAGTCGTCAGCGAGCCCTGCCCTGACGATCCTGTTCGCACTGCCGCCCAACGCCATTAGCGGGCGGCTATTCGCCAATTCCAGATATTGCTCTAAATTGAGCGCCTGCTGAGCGTCGCCGGGAGGCGGCGCCACAGCCAGCAGTCTGGCGGAAGGCAAGCGCGCCCGCTCAAGCCTTTCCCGCCTATTGGAGGCGACGGCAGTGAGTGCTCATGCCCTGGGACCGATCGAGGCGATCGGTCAGATTCATATCAGCGTTTCGGATATCGATCATGCGATCGAGTTCTACGCGAACACGCTAGGACTCCCGCTGCTCTTCCGGGTTCCGGGCCAGCCAATGGCGTTCTTCAATTGCGGAGGCGTACGGCTCTATCTCGGCGTTCCGAGCGATCCGAAATACAAGTCGAATTCTTTTCTCTACTACCGCGTCGCAGATATCGACTCTGCGCACCGCACTCTTACCGAGAAAGGCGTGAACTTTCTTAGCCCGCCCCAGCTGATCCACAGAACAGAAACTAGTGAATTATGGATGGCCGGCTTTCAGGACCCTGATGGCAACTACGCCCAGATCATGTGCGAGAAGAAGACATAGATTTTTCGTGAACGACAGGGTCGTGTCGAGATCTAGTCGTCGCGATGGACCTTTTCCATGCGTTCGTGACGTTCCTGCGCTTCAAGCGAAAGCGTTGCAATGGGCCGCGCTTCCAGTCGGCGAATACCAATAGGCTCGCCAGTTTCCTCGCAGTAGCCGTACTCGCCCGTTTCGATCCGGCGAAGCGCGGCGTCAATCTTGGAGATGAGTTTGCGCTGACGATCCCTCGTACGCAATTCGAGGGCCTTTTCTGTTTCGCTGGACGCGCGATCCGTCAGGTCCGGCAAATGGTGATCATCTTCCTGGAGCTGATCAATCGTACCCTTGCTTTCGCGCAGGATGTCGTTCTTCCACTCCAGCAGCTTGCGCCTGAAATAATCCCTCTGCCTGTCATTCATGAAGGGTTCGTCCTCAGTCGGACGATAATCTTCGATATCGGTTCCAGACATGATCGCACTCCCTGACCGAACACCCTGCAGTCCCGCTCCCCACAGGTCACAGCGCGGCCTGTATAGCGATGCGTACCGGCTCGCTCAAGCAAACTTTGAGCCAGCCGGAAGCCCCCTTTTGTCACGAAAATTCAATGCGATTCGATTAATTTCAGAGGTTCACGCGAAGTCCCGGCGCAGCCTGTGCGCTGTCCTTCGGGATATTCGTCCCCTGACCTGAGCAAACACGAATGCTGCATTGCAGCGAGAATGAGGGGCCCCTGCCGAAGACCACTGGACGGATAGTCAGCGCAGCAGTCGGAAGCCGTCCTCCCCAATTCAGCTTCCCTCAGGTTGGCGACAGCAGCGACGAAATCGGAAAACGAGTCAATGTTGCCGAAGGGCCGCGCGCGTTCCAAGGAGCATCAGTTTTGGACGCTCCACCTGGGGGTTGGAACGAATCCGCCCGCAGTCGAGGGAATAGCGGCCCTAGACGATGATGCTCCGTCCAAGGATGACGATCGCTAGACAGTCGACGTTGATTGCGTCTCATCAGGTATGATTGCCGGTGAATCCATAGATATCGGCGAAGGCGTTCTCCGCGCATGGGGAGTCCGCGTACTCGACATCACAGGCGCTGATTTGCGTTATCGGAGCGAGCTAGACACACATATTGCTAGGGCGTTGGAAGGCAGGGCCCATCGAATGGGGCGCGCCAAGGCGCAGCCTTTGCCCACAACCCGATTTTACCTACTATTTTCATACGCTTCCTCACCTACCGCTCGAATTTTCAGATAGCAGTGAGCGCGGCGCCGTGGGCCAAATAGGGAAGGATTGGGGCGCAAGCGCCCTACACTCGCCCCCGTTTTGACGTTAGACTTGCCCGTCGCGTGGGGAAATTCGGATATGAAGACGTCATCGAACGGGATCGAGCTGATCAAGCGCTTCGAGGGGCTTGAGCTTGAGGCCTATCAGGACATCGCCGGAATTTGGACGATCGGCTACGGCCATACTGGCGCCGATGTCAAAGAAGGCATGAAGATCTCGCAGCGCGAAGCAGAAGAGCTGCTGAAACAGGACCTGAAATCGCGAGAAGATGCTGTCAGCCGTCTAGCGAGCGCTTCGCTGAACCAGAACGAATTCGATGCTCTGGTCTCTTTCGTCTACAATGTCGGCGCGGAAGCCTTCAAAAACTCCACAGCGCGCCGCCGCCTCAATTCCGGCGACCGGGTTGGCGCAGCCGAGGCGCTAACCTGGTGGAACAAGGCGACCGTAAACGGCGTTCTCCGGGAGGTGACTGGCCTCACGCGCCGGCGCGCCGCAGAGCGCGCGCTGTTCCTCGAGCCGGTCAATCCGCCGATCGTCAACAATAACGACAAGGTCGCCGAGAACTCACGCATTACGCCTGTCGAGGACGCGCCTCGCCGCCCCAACCTCGCTGAAAGCCGAAGCATCCAGGGCGCTGTCTTGACTGGCGGAGCTGGCGTCGCCGCTTCCAGCATCGGCAAGGACTCTGCCGAAGAGCTTTCGAGCCTCGAGACCGATATCGCCGAAGGCGGCGGCACGACAGTCGAAGAAGCCCCTTCCGACGGAGGCGATACCGGCGCTCCGCCAACGACTGGCGGCGAAGAACTCGCTGGCGGCGGAGAGACCGGCGAAGCGGGCACAGCGGGCGATGCTGGCGCAAGTGAAGCAGCAGGATCAACGACAGGCGGCGGCGCCACGGGTGAAGACGCCGAAGGCGTGACAATCTTCGACTCTATTCCCGATCATTCGGCGGAAGCAGACGATACGACGGAAACAACGGCGACTGGCGCGCCGAGACCATCCGCCCATGAAACACATGCTGTAGACGCGCAAGTTCAGCTCGCCCTGATGATCCTCATCATCGTGGGCGTGCTCTACATCGTCTTCGCGCGGATCGACGACTGGTGGCGCTACAGGCGGTAACCGCCCACTCGGTCAAATTTCAGTTATTGAACCGGCGCGCCAGGCTTATCGCTTTTGGCGATAAAGGGGTCATTGCGCCGCCAGCCTTGGCGGTCCGGATGGAAAAGGCAGCCGAGGAAGAGGAACGATGCTGCGACGAGCAGGGAAAACGCCGCCCAGCCGCCACCGAGCTCACCGAGCCAATTTCCGACACCGCATACGCAGGCGATTACAAGATAGGGCATGATTGGTGGATCGCGGCGGATATATCGCACGACAAAAACCGCCAGCGAGGCGAGCAGCAGCCCTACAGAATAGACGTCAAACACCGTGATCATTGCCGTCCCTCCCCTGGTCGCAAGCCGTCCGGACACGGATAAGGGGCAAGCTTCCCTCGGAAAGGTTGAGAATATCGAAAGAATTTCGGTCGCCTTTGCGGCGGCGCTCAACCAATGCGAGAGAGGAGTTCTCCCGCAAATTCCGAAAGCGTGTCGTCTCGGGCTCCCATAACGACAATCCGATCACCAGAGTGGGCCTCACTGACGATAAAGTCGCCGCATTCGCTGCGCGTCGGAAATGCTTTGGCGCGCCGTCCCGCAGCGGACACGCCCACCGCTATATCTTCACTTGAAACAGATTTGTCGGTCGTGCCGCCATAATAGACAGGCTCCGGCATGACGAGGATGTCACCCGTTTGCAGATTTTCTGCAAAGCAGGCGACAAATTCATCTTTCATCTTCTTGAGCGGACCAAACCCGTGCGGTTGGAACATAATGATGAGACGACCGGGGAATTCGTGCAAGGTTTTCAGGCTTGCAGAAATCTTGTCGGGATTATGTCCAAAATCGTCGATGACGATAACGCCTGATTTTTCACCTATGAACTCGAGACGACGCTTGACGCCCGCAAAGCTTTCGAGCGCATGCGACGCAAAGACGAAATCAACGCCCGCTGCATTCGCCGCAGCGATAGACGCAAGAGCATTGGATACATTGTGCCGGCCCGGCATTTTCAACGCAACGTTCGCGCGTTCCCCCGACGCCCTTTCGATGACGTCAAACGATATGCCGAAAGGCCTCGGCGAGATGTTCGCCGCAAGATAATCCGCAGACGAATCGCCAAGGCTGTAAGTACGTTTCCTACCCGCGACGATGGAAGCTGAAAGGGCTTTCGTCTCATCATTATCCAGGTTGAGAATCGCTACATCCGATTTTGCGACGAACTCGCCGAACAGGCGGCGCAGTTCATCCATCGTTTTATGATCGAGTGAGATGTTGTTGAGAACGGCGATGCTCGGATCGAAGTTCGCGATCGACCCGTCGCTCTCATCAACCTCGCTGACGAAGATTCCGCCATCTCCAACAAGGGCGCTTGCAAAGAGGGCTTCCGGCGTGACGAAATTCTTCATCACGGCGCCGTTCATCACGGTGGGCTTCTTTCCGGCTTCATGAAGAATCCAGCCGATCATGCCGGTCGTCGTCGATTTGCCGCTCGTGCCGGCGACTCCAATACTTACTGGCGCGGCGTTAAAGAGCTGAGCAAGGAGTTCCGCCCGCGTCATACGCTGCGCGCCAAGGCGACGGGCGGCGGCGACGTCAGGAACGGTATCCTCGACCGCCGCGGAGGCCACCAAGGTCTGCTCCGCGCTAGTGATCCCGCTACCGTCCTGCGGGTGAAGGGCGATGCCCTTGCTTTTCAGGAACTCGAATTTCGCGCCGGTGCGCCCTTGGTCGAGGGCGCGGTCCGAGCCCTCCACGGCATGCCCGGCCGCTCGAAGAATCAGCGCCAGCGGCAACATCCCGCTGCCGCCGATACCGCATAGAAAGTATTGTCTGCTTCCATCCATTTCCGGACCGCTTTAACCCATAATCTGGAAACAACCCGTCAATCTGAGGGCGTTTTGCGGAAATTATGAAGACCAAGGGCAAAATCGCCGTCGTCGCGCCCGCCTCGCGCTTAACGCCAGAGACGGCGGATAAAGTGACCGCCCTCGCCCGGAGGCTCTATGGCTCTGACGCTCCGGAGATCTTCTTTCATCCCCAGTGCTTCCTCTCGGCAGGACATTTTGCGGGCTCGGACGCGGAGCGCTCCGCTGCTTTTCTCGACGTCGCCAATGACGGCGCCTACGGCGCGGTATGGTTCGCGCGGGGTGGCTATGGCTCCTGCCGCCTTGAAGACCGCATCTTCTCGAACCTGAATGAGAACGCCCGCCAGAAAACATATTTGGGATACAGCGACATGGGCAACCTGCTCGCCCGGCTCTACGCCGTCGGGGCTGGCCAGCCAGTACACGGCCCCATGCCGCAGGACATCAATCGTTCAGGAGGCGATGCGGCCATCGCGCGCGCGCTCGCCTGGCTAGTCGAGGGCGACCGTCAATCCCTCGAGCCTGCAGCGCAGTCCAGCCAGAAAGTCGCCGCATTCAACCTCACGATCCTCTCGCACCTCATTGGCACGCCCTGGCAGCCAGACCTCTCGGACCACATCATTATGGTCGAAGAGGTTTCAGAATATCATTACCGCATTGACCGGGCGTTTTTCACGGTTACGTCTAACGAGAACATCCGGCGCGCAGCCGGCATCATGCTCGGACGCTGCAGCGATATTCCAGAAAACGAAGTCGCCTTCGGCGCGGATGAAGAAGCGATCTGCCGCTATTGGTGCCAGCGTTCTGGCATTCCTTATCTCGGCCGCGCCGATATCGGGCACGACGCCGGCAACCGGGTCGTCCCGTTTGGCGGGTTTCTAACGGCCTGACGCGCTCCGCAACTCCGGCGTGTTACGCGCGCGTGCGCTCATCCGCATTTCAAGGCGCGCCGCAAACCAGCCGATCAGGCGGCGCCATAGCTCGTCTTTCAGGACGGCGCCTTCATAATCAGCATCCAGATTGGGGTTATCGTTGATCTCGATGACGAATACGCCTCGCTCATTCTCTTTGAGATCGATGCCGTAAAGACCGTCGCCGATCAGTCGAGCGGCTTTCACCGCTGTTTCAATCACGAGCGGCGGCGCCTGCTCGACCGCAAGCGTCTCCGTGCCCCCGTAACTTGTCCCGCTTTCGCTGTGCTTGGCGATCTGCCAATGGCCTTTCGCCATCTTGTACTGACAGGCGTAGAGCGGCTCACCGCCTAGAACGCCGACACGCCAGTCAAATTGGGTCGGCATATATTCCTGAGCGAGGATAAGCGCAGTGTCCTTGAAGAGCCCTTTGGCCCGCTCCTGAAACTCCTGGAGATTCGCAACTTTGTGCACCGACCGGCTGAACGAACCGTCGGGCGCTTTCAGGACAACAGGCGCGCCTAGGCGAGCGAACAGGTCGGCTGCATTCGTCTTCTCGTCGACAATCTCCGTACGCGGCGCTGGAATACGAGCGTTATCAAGGAGCTCTTTGAGGTAGACCTTGTTCGTGCATCGAATCATCGATTCGGTATCATCGATGACCGGCATGCCTTCTTGTTCAGCGCGCCGCGCAAATCGGTAGGTGAAATTGTCGATCGCCGTGGTCGCACGGATGAAAAGCGCGTCGAACTCAGCAAGCGAGGAAAGTTCGTTCGGATAGAGCGGTTCGACCTCCACTCCCATCTTGTCGGCGACAGCGGCGAGACGTTTTAGAGAAGCAGCCGAAGAAGGCGGAGATTCTTCTTTCGGATCCGTCAGGACGGCGAGCGACCATTTTGCAGCCGTCTTCGCTTTTGGCGCAGTCCACCGCCGACGGGTGTGCTTGTCGAGGGCCGTTAGAAACGCTTGACGCTCCTCTCCTTTCAAGCGGTTTGGCGACACCATGCGAAGCGACTGGATAGATGGCTTCGATCCAGCTGACATGATGACTTCGAGCACAGGCGTGCGAAACCAATCGAAGAGAAGCTTCGAGAAACGATCATATCCCGAACGATCCGCGCTCGTAAAAAAGACGAGCATCTTTTCGGCCGGCGCCGCCCCACCCTCGATATCCTTTTGGAGCGCCGCATCGAGCTCCGGGAGGGCGTGAGCATAAAGCGACTTCTGCCGCAGCTCCACCATCGACTGGACCACGGGAGCGATACGGTGACGACGGGCCTCTGCAAGGAGCGACGCGTAATAGCCTTCGCTCTGATAGGAGTAGCTGCGCGCGAGATTGATGATGTTCGGGCGCCTGCCCGTGAAGAGATTCGGATTCGTCAGGTAATCGCGAATGCGCATCACCTTGTGAGGCGTCTCGAACTGCTCGAGATCACTCGCGCTCTCGACGAGAATGAGCCAGTCGCTCATCGCATCCCGCCTTCGCGAATTTCGGCAAGGCGCAGCTCCATCCGCAACGCCGCCTCGCCATCCTCATAATAAGCCGGCAACCGGTCCACAGTGCGAAATCCCGCGCGCGTATAAAGATCGATGGCTGCGGAGTTTGACGCGCGCACTTCGAGTCGCAGCCGCTCGCATCCCCATTCTATAGCGCACATAGCGCCGGCATGCACAAGAGAACTTCCAACGCCTTGCCCGCGAGCGCCCGGCGCCGTCGCCAGGGAATAAAGCCGCGCTGCTTTGGCGCCCTTCCGGAACAGAAGCAACAGATATCCAATGGCTCGGCCCTCCTTCTCGGCGAGAAGGAAGGCCGCCTGCGGACTTTTCAACAGGCGGGAAAGGTTACGGCGCGGAAAGCGGTCGATAGAAAAACTTTCCGCCTCGATAGCATCGATTACGGGAAGATCGGCCGAATCGGCCCGACGGATGGATATCGCCCCATTTTGGGATCGCTCCGGCTTCACGACAACGACGCCCTGACTGGTCGCACCCCAGCGATGAACCGACCCCAAGGCGCGGCCAGCCGAATTTGGCCTGCCCGGGATGCTGGTCTAGGCTCAACTAAAATAGAGGGGTCACTCATGAAAAAGCAAATCCGCGGCCTTGTCGCCGCTCCCTGCTGCGCCGTCATCGCCCTGATGGCCTACAGCGCTCAAGCAGATGAGGCTTCCAGCGAAAAAGACAAGTGGGATGTTGCGGCCCCGCCCCTGCCCGTCCGTCAAGTGCCGATAGATGTCGAGGAAGGCACCTGGATGAATGTCGATGTCAGCCCGGACGGACGGACAATCGCCTTCGATCTCCTCGGCGATATTTACGTGATGCCGTTTGCTGGGGGAACGGCGACGCGAATCGCCGAGGGCCTCCCTTTTGAGATGCAGCCGCGCTTCTCGCCTGACGGGAAGAAGATCGCCTTCACCAGCGACCGGGGCGGTGGCGACAATATCTGGGTGATGAACACCGACGGGTCAGACAAGCGCGAATTGACCAAGGAAAGCTTCCGGCTCCTCAACGAGCCGACCTGGAGCCCGAATGGGCGCTTCCTCGCCGCCCGAAAGCACTTCACGACCGGACGTTCGCTCGGCACGGGCGAGATCTGGCTCTACCACCTCGGGGGCGGGGCCGGCGTACCTCTGGTTAAGCGGGCGAGCGAAGCGCTTCAGAAGGAACTGGGCGAGCCCGCCTTTTCCGCTGACGGCTCGGCGATTTTCTACGCCCGCAACACGACGCCCGGGCCGATCTTCCAATACGCTCAGGATTCGAACGGTCAGGTCTTCGCTATCGAAAAGTATGATCTCGAGACAGGCGAGGTCTCGACCATCGTCGACGGCGCCGGCGGGGCCGTTCGTCCGACGCCCTCGCCAGATGGCAAGAAGATCGCCTTCGTGCGGCGCGAGCGCGGCAAATCGAAACTATTCGTGAAGGATCTTGTCTCCGGAGAAATCACGAAGCTCTACGACACCCTCGACCTCGATATGCAGGAAACCTGGGCCGTACACGGCGCCTATCCGGCGATGGATTGGACGCCGGATTCTCGCCAGATCGTGTTCTGGGCTGGTGGAAAGCTCCGACGCGTCGGACTCGACGGAAAGTCCGCGATCATACCGTTCCACGTCGCCGACACGCGCGGGGTGATCGACCCTCCGCGAACCAAAACAGCCGTCGCCCCCGATAAATTCACGACGACAATGCCCCGTTTCGCAAGCGTGTCTCCGAATGGACGGTCGGTCGTGTTCGAAAGCCTTGGCAAACTCTATATCAAATCGCTTCCCTCAGGCGCGCCCAAGCGGCTGACGAATTCGGGCGAAGGCGCCTTCGAATATTTTCCGTCCTGGTCACAGGACGGTTCGCGGATCGTTTACGTTCAGTGGACAGACGAAACGCTTGGTGAAATTCGCACCGCGACGACCTCTGGCGCTTCGCGAGCAGTAACAAGCCAACCTGGTCATTATCGCCGTCCGCGTTTCTCGCCGGATGGCCGCACGATCGTCTTCGAGAAGGGAGCGAGCGGCTATCTTCTCTCTGACAAATGGTCGGCGGATCCCGGCGTCTTCCGCACGCCGACTGGCGGCGGCGCGATGACGCGTGTTTCTTCCGATGGCGCCTACCCGCATTTCGGCTCCGACAATGACCGCATCTTCATGACGGTCTCAGGCGATGGCGGCCAACAGCTCGTCTCGGTGGACCTCAATGGAGAAGCGCGCCGAGTCCACACGACTTCGGAGCTTGCAGCCGAGTTCCAGGTCTCGCCTTCAGGCGATTATGTCGTCACCCGCGAGAACTACGGCGCCTATGTATCGCCGCTGACGCCTGGTCCGCAGGCGGTTGGCGCAGGGCCTGATGCATCCGCCGTTCCAGTGACCAAAGCGAGCGGCGACGGCGCAAATGACATCAACTGGTCCGCGAACGGACGCCAGCTCAACTGGAGCCTCGGACCGGTGCTCTATTCGGCGAATGTCGCGGACATGATCCCGGTCGAACCGAAGGCGGAGCCGAAAGAAGGCGAAGAAGAAACGTCCGGATATACGCCTCCTACGCAGGGCGTGTCGCTCGCCATGACCTTCCCGGCGGACAAACCATCAGGACGCGTCGCTCTTACCGGCGCAAGAATCATCTCCATGACGAGCGAGAATGGCGGCGTTATTGAAGACGGCGTCATCATCATCAATTCGGATCGCATTGAAGCGATCGGACCGCGCGCCAGCACGGCGATTCCGACTGGCGCGAAAGTCGTCGATGTCGCCGGCAAGACGATCATCCCCGGACTGATCGACGCCCATGCGCATGGCGCGCAGGGCGAAGACGATATCATTCCGAACCAGAACTGGTCGGCGATTGCTCATCTCGCGCTCGGCGTGACGACTATCCATGACCCGTCGAACTCCGCGGGCGAAATCTTCCCGGCATCCGAGATGCAACGCGCCGGCAAGATTATCGCGCCGCGTATCTTTTCGACGGGCGATGTAGTTTACGGCGCAAAGGCGCCGGGCTATTTCGCGAAGATCGACTCCTATGAGGATGCGCTCGCGCACGTTCGCCGCCTCAAAGCGGAAGGCGCTCACTCAATCAAGAATTACAACCAGCCTCGGCGCGAGCAGCGCCAGCAAGTCGTCGCGGCGGCTCTTGCGGAAAATATCGACGTCGTTGCTGAAGGCGGCTCGCTATTCACGATGGACATGACCATCATCGCCGACGGCAATACGAGCCTCGAGCACAATATCCCCCAGATGAAATACTATGAGGACGTGCTGAGCTTCTTCTCTCAGACGAAAGTCGCCTACACGCCGACGCTTGTCGTGACTTATGGCGGCTTGGCGGGCGATCCCTACTGGCGTTACGCGACCGATGTGTGGACCCACCCGATCCTTTCGAAGCACGTTCCTCCGCATATTCTCCAGCCCAAGTCAGTTCGGCGAACCAAGGCGCCTGAGGAAGACTTCGTCGATCAGTACTCGGCTGAAGAGGCGCGCAAGCTTGCCGACCGCGGCGTTATGGTGTCGATCGGCGCGCACGGACAGGAAGAAGGGCTTGGTTCGCATTGGGAACTCTGGTCTTTCGTCCGCGGCGGCTGGTCGCCTTTGCAGGCGCTTCAGGCGGCGACGGTGACGCCGGCGAAACACCTCGGCTTTGACGCCGACATCGGTTCCCTTGAGGCCGGAAAGCTCGCCGATCTCGTAATCCTTGACGCAAACCCGCTTGATGACATTCGCAATTCCGACAAGATAGATCGCGTGATGTTGGGCGGGCGCCTTTATGATGCAAAGACGATGAACGAAGTCGTCACCGGCTCGCACATTCGCAAGCCATATTATTGGGAATGAGACGCCACGCGCGTGGAGGCTTCGCCTCCACGCGCAACGCTTCATTCGGAAAGAGCCTCCGCCACGCGCATTCGCAACTCTGGAAGAAGCTCTGCATCAAACCAGGGGTGTTTCTTCAGCCAGGAATTATTGCGCCATGACGGATGCGGTGTTGGGAAAAACTCCGGCGCAAAATCTCGCCAGGCAGCTACGGTCTCCGTAAGCGATCTCTTCGCTCGTTCGCGCAGATACCAAGCCTGTGAATACTGCCCAACAAGAATAGTGATCTTCAGCTCGGGGAGCGCGGCCATCAACCGGTTCCGCCATAAGGGTGCGCATTCTTTTCTCGGTGGAAGATCTCCGCCTTTCTTATCAAGCCCCGGAAAACAAAAGCCCATCGGAATAATGGCGATCCGCTTTTCGTCGTAGAATATGTCGTTATCGACCCCCAGCCAATCGCGCAGCCGGTCTCCGGATGGGTCGGTGAAAGGACGACCGCTTGCGTGAACGCGCGTTCCAGGCGCTTGTCCGGCAATCAGGATGCGAGCGGATGACGCCACCTGCAACACGGGTCTGGGTTCATGAGGAAGAGGTTCGCCGACAGGCGCTGTAACGCACTGCCGGCATGCGCGCACTTCTTTGAGCAGAGCATCAAGGCCTGCATCAGGCATTTTGCGCCGCGTTGATGCGCTGCCTATTGGTTCAGATCCTTCAGGCACTTCCCAGCCGATGCGTTCCACACAAACCCTTCATCGCATCCGCATGTCGACGGCTGGCCGCAGGCGTTGATGTCGCGCGTGCAAACGCCCGTCGCCACTGCGACGCATTCATTCTCTTCCAGCGGAATGAAGGTCGCATCCCCTTCGACGCCGAATACATCGACGAGACATTTCCCAAGGGCGGGGCTGTACTCGTAGCCAGACGGACAATCGCAAACGCTGGGGTGGCCACACGCGTTAACGTCCGCCGAGCAAACCGTTTCTGGCGGCGCTTCGATGACGCACTCCGGAGCAGCGAACATATCGACAGCCTCACTATCGGCGGGGTCAGCGGCGTTCATCTCCTCCGCGGTCGGCTGCGCGGTTTCTTCCGGCTTGTCGCCTGCGCTCTGGCTGCACGCGGCCATTAGAAGGGCGGCCGCGCTCGCAAGTATTGCGATGGTCATTTTCTTCATGATCAGTCCCCGCCTTTCCGTCTCCCCTGCGGCCGAAGATCCTGTTCGGCCGCCATCTTCGCACAGCTCCAATCCTGACCGCCGATTGCGACAGCCCGGCGACTAGCCGCGCCAAAACAGGTTCCAAAAAAGATCATGCCACAGGTCCGGGCGGCTGGCAAAAGAGCTAACGCCCTCTATTCCTTCGACAAATGGGCAAGGTCTGCCGCATTCCGCTCCCAATTCCGACCGTCGAACGGGCGGATTCCGACAGACCGGAATTGAGACTGGTCCATGCACCGAAGATTGAGCGAGAAGCCGTCCGGGTTCGAACGCGGCACATAGAATGATTTGACGCCGCAAATCCGGCAGAAGAGATGTTTGGCGGCGCCCGTGTTGAATGTGTACTGAGTAAGCTGGTCCTCGCCGCGCAGCAGGTGAAAGCGCGAGGCGGGAACGATCACGTGAAGGAAGCCAGTCATCGCGCAGATCGAACAGTTGCGCTCGTCCGCGATGATGTCGTCGTCTATTTCAGCTTCCCAAACAACGGCGCCGCAATGACAACCGCCCCGTTTCGTAGTCCGCGTCATTATCCTACCCAGATCAAGCCGATCACGGCGCCCGTCATCAGAGTGGCTAATGTGCCGGCGACCAGCGCGCGAGGCGCAAGGGCGATCACGTCCTGGCGTCTATCTGGTGCGAGGGAAGTCAGCCCCCCAATCACGATGCCAAGGCTCGCGAAATTGGCGAAGCCGCAAAGCGAATAGATGACGATCAACAAGCTGCGCTCGCTGAACGTCCCCGCCGGCATATTTGCGAGCCGCTGATAAGCAACGAGTTCATTTACAGCAGTCTTAATGCCCATCAACGATCCCGCCTTGAAAGCCTCCGCCCATGGAATGCCCGCAAGCCACATAAAAGGCGCGAAAACCCAGCCGAAAATCCGCTCCAATGTCAGCGGCTCGCCGGCGATATCCGGCGCCGCCGAGAGCATGATGTTGACGAGCGCAGCGAGCGCCGTGAACGCTATAAGCGACGCGATGATGTTGAGATAGAGGCTGAGCCCGTCTGATACGCCGCGTACGAAAGCATCCATCGAGCTCGCATAACCGAAGTCGTCAGCCGCCGCCGCAGGAGTCGGTATAACGCCTTTCTCTTCGGGGATCATCACCTGCGCCATGAGAATTGCGGCGGGTACGGAGATAATCGACGCGACAATGATGTGCCCTAGCATGGAGGGTTCAATATTGTGCAGGATCGTCGCATACACCGCCATCACCGACCCTGCGACCGTCGCAAAGCCGCCGGTTATGATGATGAAAAGCTCCGGGCGCGTCACTTTTGACAGATAAGGCCGAATGAGAAGCGGCGCTTCTGTCTGCCCGAGGAATGTGTTCGCAGCAGAGGAAAGAGCAACTGCCCCGCCGACACGAAAGACGTTCTGCAACAGAAACGCCATGCCACGAACGATTACTTTCAGGATCTTCCAATGCCAAAGAAGCGCCGAAAGGCCAGAAAAGAAGATTACTAGCGGCAATGCCCCGAATGCGAAATTGAACATGGCGCCGGAGTTGGCGACCTCGAACGGAGCCTCGCCGCCGCCAAGATAACCAAAGACGAAGGACGTCCCCGCGGCCGTCGCAGACTGAAGCGCTTGAACGAAGACCTGCAGCGAGCCGAGCGCCCTGCGCGCAGGCTCCGAATATAGGAGGAGCGCCGCTACGCCGATCTGGGCGGCGACTGTCGTGATGACGATGAAAAAGGGAAAGCGTGTCTTACCGCTCGAAAACAGCCAGGCGACAAAAATATAGGCTACAATGCCAATCGCGCTCTGCCCGCGCAGCCCAATGTCGCTCAATTGCAGCGGCAAATCCATTCCCGACATTCCCCGTCCCGTTCGCCTCGTGACTATGGGAGAAGTCGGTGCGCTTTGTAAGGCTTGACGGCGCACGGCCGCGCGCCGATCTCCCGTAATGCCCCGGCGCAACACCACCTACTGGCCGGGGCCGCCGAAGCGGTTATAAGGGCGCTGACGAAGGAGACTCCGACCCATGCTGCCAGCCCCGCGCGCCGACCTGAAGCCCAATACGCTCGCTTATGAGGTGACGCCGCTGGTCAAACCGACCGGGTTTCGTGAATACGACGCCCGATGGCTGTTTGGGCCGGAAATCAACCTTCTTGGCATTCAGGCGCTGGGACTGGGCCTCGGCACGCTAATCCGGGAAATGGGCAAACCTCCGCGGATCGTCGTGGGGCACGACTTCCGCGGCTATTCGATGTCTATCAAGCAGGCCCTGACCGTCGGTCTGATGGCGGCGGGCATTGAGGTCAACGATATTGGCCTCGCGCTATCGCCAGTCGCATATTTCGCTCAGTTCGCTCTCGACATCCCGTGTGTCGCGATGGTGACGGCGAGTCATAATGAGAACGGTTGGACGGGCGTCAAAATGGGCGTTGAAGCGCCCCTCACTTTCGGCCCCGAAGAAATGAGCCGGCTGAAGGAAATCGTTCTCTCAGGCAAAGGCAAGACCGCGCCGGGGGGCGGCTATGTCTATGTCGAAGGCATGCGCGAGCGCTATATCGACGATCTCGTCAAAGAGGTCTCGATCAAGCGGAAGCTGAAAGTCATCGCTGCATGCGGCAATGGAACAGCAGGCGCTTATGCTCCGGAGGCGCTCTCGCGGCTCGGCGTCGAGGTTGTCCCTATGGACTGCGAGCTCGACCATACATTCCCGAAATACAATCCGAATCCGGAAGACATGAAAATGCTTCACGCGATGGTCGACGCCGTTAAGAAACAAGGCGCTGACGTTGCGCTTGGTTTTGACGGTGATGGCGACCGTTGCGGCGTCGTTGACGATGAAGGCGAGGAAATTTTCGCAGACAAGATCGGCGTTCTGATCGCGCGCGACTTGTCGGCCGGGCGCAAGGGCGCTCAGTTCGTCGTTGATGTTAAATCGACGGGGCTCTTTCTGACCGATCCTGTTCTTCAGGCGCATGGCGCCAAGACGCTCTATTGGAAGACCGGTCACTCCTACATCAAACGCAAAAGTCACGAGATGAATGCCCTCGCTGGTTTTGAAAAGTCCGGCCACTTCTTCTTCAATGCGCCGATCGGACGCGGCTACGATGACGGCCTCGTCTCCGCCATCGCGCTCCTCAAAATGCTCGACCACAATCCGGGCAAGAAACTTTCCGATCTGCGCAAGTCGCTTCCGAAGACTTGGCAATCGCCAACCATGTCGCCGCATTGCGCCGACGAGATAAAGTATGGCGTTATCGAAAAAGTCGTAGCAGCCTTCGAAAAACGGGCGAAGGATGGCGGAACCATTATTGGACAGAAGATTCGCGACGTCGTGACTGTGAACGGAGTTCGCATCACCGCGGAAGACGGCACATGGGGCCTCATTCGCGCTTCTTCCAACAAGCCGGAACTTGTTGTCGTTGTCGAAAGCCCCGCTTCGGAAGAGAACATGAAGAAGATGTTCGCCGAACTCGACGCGGAACTCAAAAAGCATCCGGAAGTCGGCGATTATAATCAGAAGATCTGAAGCGCGGCTTCCCTAGCGCTCCTGCAACCAAACCGCGCTCTGGCTGAAATCCGTGGTTATCACAAATTTCCGCAAGATCCGTACACCGACATTAAGGTCGGCGGCCGTATCAGTCCGATCGATCGCCGCCGGCACGTCATGGAAGGTGACGCCGGCGATTTCGAGTTCTCTCAACACGATCATATCGCGCATCACCTCTCCGCCGATGCCGCCGCCTGCCTTCTGACCGACAATGCGTTCCGGCGCGGAAAGTCCCACACGCTCAGCGTAGTCCGCACCGATCAGCACGTCATTGCCATTGCCGAGATCGAAATCAGCTTGAACCGGCTCCCCGCCCTCGACTGAGGCCGGGATTGTCTGCAATCCCTTATGCGTCTCCATCGGCAGCATGACGCCCACAGGGTCAGCGTCTCGCGCGATAACCTCAATGGAACTTGCCTCTATATCGATCTTGAGCCGCGCGGCGTCGAATATCTCTCGCCCGACGACAATCGACACAGGATAGCCAACGACGCGAGAAGAAATATCAGAAAGATCAAGCACCGCGACTGTCTGATTCTCCAGAGTAAGGCCCGCCGCCTCAATCGTGACGCCTTCGGCGAACGTCACCTCTTCTTCGCCGCCGGTGCCGCGCGCCGTTTCGCTCCCCGCAGTCACAAGCCCCACTTGCTCCGCAAAGGACTTGTCGAGGAAAGACATCTCGGCTCCCGAGTCGAGCAACGCGTCGCTTGTCTCAACGCCATTGATCCGCGCGGCGACGAATAACCTGTCCCCTCGCACGATAAGAGTTGGCGTCGACACCACCTCCGACGGGGGAGCGATTTCCTGCTCCGGAGAACAGGCTTGAATCAATACGGCAACCACTATGATGGCGAGTGCCCGGCCCAATACGGACATCTTCCGCTCCCCAACTTTTCTCAATGGCGTTGCAGCCGATCGGATTTGCTATCAGAAACGAACAAGCGCGCTGCCCCAGGCGAGCCCGCCTCCGAGCGCCGCAAATACAAGAAGTTGTCCGCGCTTGATGCGCCCGTCGCGTATGCCTGCATCGAGCGCCAAAGGAATCGAAGCCGACGACGTATTGGCGTGCTTGTCGATAGTAACGATGACTCGATCCATATCGAGCTCGAGCCGCTTCGCGCAGGATTCGATAATGCGGATATTCGCCTGATGGGGAACAAACCAGTCGATCTCGCTACGCGCGACTTTTGCGCGTTCTGTCACTTCGAAAACGGCGTTTGAAATCTGCTCCACGGCGTTCCGGAACACTTCTTTTCCGTTCATCCGTACAAGACCGACCGTTCCGGTCGAGGCCGGACCGCCGTCTGCATAAAGATGAGGCGCAAGACGCCCATCCGCAGACAGATAAGTCGCCAATATGCCGCGCGGCGCAGCGGCGGTCGGCGCCGGCTCTGCGCTCAGAACGACAGCGCCTGCGCCATCACCGAAGAGTACGCAGGTCGCTCGGTCGTTCCAGTCGAGAAAGCAGGATAGCTTCTCTGCACCGATAACGAGGGCGTGCTTCACTTGCCCCGTAGAGATGAAATTGTGTGCGACATTGACGCCGTAAAGAAACCCCGCGCATGCGGCAGAAACGTCAAACGCGATGCCGTTCGGCACGCCAAGCTTTTGCTGCACATAAACAGCGGTCGAAGGGAACGTATTGTCCGGCGTCACCGTCGCAACGATTATAAGCTCTATATCGCGAGGCTTGAGGCCTGCCTGATCGAGCGCGCGCCAGGCCGCGTTCACCGCCAGATCTGAGGTCAACTCGCCTTCGGCGGCGAAATGACGTTCTCCGATGCCGCTACGGCTTCTGATCCATTCATCGGAAGTGTCAATCTTCTTGGCGAGATCGTGGTTCGTAACGACACGCTCTGGCAGGTAGCTGCCGACGCCGGAGATTACTGTTTCTACTACTGACATGCTCGCCGCGCCCCTCAATGCTCAAGAAATAACAGGATGGCGCGGCGATGCCTATGAAAAATCGAGCCCCTAACGGCCGAAGAGCACATCCCAGAGAAGCCCTGCGGCGGCGAGCAGAATGTAAGCGCCAAACAGTTTCGAAAGGAGGTCGCCTTTCATCCGATGGGCGAGACGGGCCCCGAATGGCGCTGCAATCGCCGACGTCACCGCCATCGCAGCGAAAGCGGCCATGTTCACAAACCCGAGCGAAAATGGCGGCAAGTCGCTGTGGCCATAGCCGGCGATGATGAAACCGATGGTTCCGGGTACGGCGACAGCAACTCCGAAGCCAGCTGCAGTCGCCACCGCCTGATGGATCGACCGACCAGCCCAAGTCATCACCATGACGCCGACAGCGCCACCGCCTAGCCCCATCAGGCTTGAGAACACCCCTGTGCCGACGCCGATCGGAATATGGACGCGCTTCGAAGTGAGATCAGGTCCTGCGCCGCCCTTCGCGCCTTTGGGGCCGCTCAGCCTGCGCCAGCCGATCCACCCCGCGCCGCAGACGAAAACGATTGTCAGAAACTCAACCGGCGCCCAGCGCGAGACAAGCCCGCCGACCGCCGATCCGGCGGCTATCCAGGGCGCCCAGGCGGCAAGGATGCGCGTGTCGACATGTCCAGCGCGGTGATGCGTGGACAAAGAGCGCAATGACGTGACGATAATGACAGCGAGCGAGGTGCCGATCGCGGATTTAAGGCTCGCCTCTTCGCTGACGTCAAAGGAATGAAATACGGCGTATAGCGCGGGCACGGTGACGATCCCGCCCCCAATGCCGAAAAGTCCGCCCGCGTAACCGGAGACGAAACCCGCCGCGAGCACCGCCGCGAAGAGCCAGCCGTGAAGCGCAAAAAACTCCGCCATTATTCCGCCGCCGCCTTCGCGCCGAGATCATCAAGCGCCTGCGCAATGATATCTGCCGGCGCGCTAGCCCCGAGCGCGGATAGGCGCCGCCGCCATTGCCGCGCGCCGGGTTCGCCATGAAAGAGCCCGAGCATATGGCGCGTCACATGATGCGGTTTAACGCCAGTCTCCGCCACTCTACGAACATATGGGATCATCGCTGCGGCGACATCCTCCCGGCGGAGAGGCGCACGGGCTTCACCGAAAATGCGCTGATCAACCTCCGCCAGAAGATAAGGATCGCCATAGGCTGCGCGCCCAAGCATGACGCCATCGAAATCCGGAAGCAGCGCCTCCGCCTCATCAAGAGAGGAAATACCCCCGTTGAGAATGATCGACAGGTCGGGTCTTGCGCGCTTCAGTCTGCGGACAATTTCATAATCAAGCGGCGGAATCTCACGGTTCTCTTTCGGCGAAAGGCCCTGTAACCAGGCTTTGCGGGCATGAACGATGAAGATCTCGCATCCCGCCTTTGAAACCAGATCGACAAATCCAAACAGGCTTTCATCCGGGTCCTGATCATCGACGCCAATGCGGCACTTGACGGTGACCGGGATTTTCACGGCGGCGCGCATCGCCGCCACGCTATCAGCGACGAGCTGCGGCGCCTTCATCAGGCAAGCGCCAAAGGAGCCCGACTGAACGCGATCGGAAGGGCAACCAACATTGAGATTTATCTCATCATAGCCGAACGCCTCGCCAGCTTTCGCGGCGATAGCGAGGGTCGCCGGATCGCTCCCCCCAAGTTGGAGAGCGACGGGATGCTCTTCCGGATTGAACGCGAGATGCCAGACCGGATCGCCGTGTACGATCGCTTCGGCGGTGATCATCTCCGTATAAAGCCGCGCACGCCGTGTCATCCGCCGGTGAAAGTAACGGCAATGCCGGTCCGTGCCGTCGAGCATCGGCGCGACGCAGAACCTATGAGACTGATCCTTAGACATATTTTCCAGAATGGCCGGTCGCCCCGCCTCGCTGGGGCCGGATTTGCCTAGCATATTCCCGCGCTCAAACCATGCGGCTGTTGAAGCGGCAGATCTGCGACCAGTGTTTCTGAGTATTTGTTCTCTTTTTGTCCCTAATCTGCCCGCTCTCATAGACGGACCGCCATCTTGACCGCCCACATAAAGAACGAGGCATCATACATGGCCTTGCGTAACGTTCCGCCGACCTGACGCCAGACCTAGGGAGGCGATGACTACCCTGATGCTGAGGCTAACAGCTCGAGGCACGCCATGCTGCATCGCACACTTGATGAGCTTGACCCACTAACCTGCGCCTCCTTCCTAAAGGCCGCAACTTACACTGACCAAGCCCGCAATTTGACCTTGATCATCCGTCCGCGTCGCTTGCAGACTAATTTTTAAAGGATATGAGGGCGATGCAGGCAAGACCGGAAGAAGAAACCCGTCGGATCGCAACTGACGCGCCGTGGCGCTGGCTCGGCGAGGGTTGGCGAGACATGATGCGCGTCCCGGGGGTGAGCATAGGCTATGGGCTTGCTGTTGTCGGTGGAGGGGTCGCCATCAACACCCTTCTGTGGCGCGCCGGACTCTCCTCATGGATACCCGTCCTGCTCGGCGTCTTCGCATTGCTCGGACCGGTTATCGCGGTCGGCCTCTATGAGGTGAGCAGACGCCTTGAGCAGGGAGAACAACCTGGCCTCGGCGCCCTCTTCTCCGTGAAGATGAAATCGCCGACGCAAATTCTGCTGGTTGGCTTTTTCCTGATGTTCGCGGTGTTCGCATGGGTGCGGATCGCATCGCTGCTTTATGCGCTCTTTGCGTCGGCGAATTATCAACCGCTTGATGATTTTCTCGCTTTCTCGCTAACAACGCCCGGCGGAATCGCTATGCTGATCATCGGCACGCTTTTTGGCGGCGCGATCGCATTCTGCATTTATCTTCTGACCTTTATCTCCATCCCCATGCTGATGGATCGCGATACGGACGCGTTCACGGCGATCGCCACAGGCATAAAAGCTGTGAAGAAAAATCCCGGCGCCATGCTGCTCTGGGCGTGGCTTATCGCCATCTTCACGGCGGCTGGCGTTGGAACGCTCTTTATCGGGCTCGCGCTCATTTTTCCGCTGCTCGGGCACGCGACTTGGCATGCTTATCGGGAAATCGCGCCGCGCTAGTCTTCGGCGCGCTCGCTATTTTCCAGATCATCATCGAGAAGAATGCGCTGCGCCGCGCCGTCGAGGTCTTCATACTGGCCGCTTTTCAGCGACCATAGAAAACCGACCAATCCGAGTCCGCCCATAAAGAGCGCTATCGGAATAAGGTAAATCAGAACGTCCACGCGCTGCGTCCCTATCGCTTACGAGGCTGCGTCTTGGCGAGGCGAAGAGCGTTCAAGGTAACGATGATAGACGAACTCGACATTGCGAGCGCGGCGATCAGCGGCGTGACGAAACCAAAAGCGGCGAGCGGCGCAGCGAAGAGATTGTAAACTGCGGCGAAGGCGAAATTTTCAAGCATCCGTCGGCGCGCAAGTCGCGAAACGTCAAAAGCCTCGACAATCGGAGCAAGCTTCTCGCCCTGATAGACGAAATCCGCCGCAGCCTGACTCGCATCGGCGGCCGTCCCAGGTGAAAGCGAAGCATGCGCCGCTGCAAGCGACGGCGCGTCGTTGAGGCCGTCGCCGACCATCGCCGCCTTCGCGCCCGCAGCCGATAGTTTCTGTAGCTCTCCGATCTTTTCCTGCGGCGTAAGGCGCGCCCGATACTCGACCCCGCCAAGCGCCGCCGCGATCTTCTGCGCTGGCGCCTCCTGATCGCCGGACAACATGGTCACAGAGAGGCCGCGCGCCTTAAGCGTATCAATCGTCTCGCGCGCATCCGGTCTAAGCTCGTCATCAAAAGTGAAGCGCACGGGCGGCTCGTCACCGCGCACATACCAGACTTCCGTCGCATCGCCGGATGCAGTGCTCGCGCCGACCCAATCGGCGCGTCCTAAACGCGCTTTCACCCCGTCGACTTCGCCTTCAATGCCAAAGCCCTGATGTTCGACAGCGCCGGGTGCCCCCTTCCCCGGACCCGCCGACGCGACTATTGCGCGCGACAACGGATGGCGGCTGATGCGCGCAAGGCTCGCCGCGCCCTCAAGAGCGGACCACGGAATATCGCCAAGATTGGAAACGCGCTGACGCCCATAAGTAAGCGTGCCCGTCTTGTCAAAAATCATCGTGTCGACTTCAGACAGGCGCTCAAGCGCGTCTCCAGATTTTACGAGCACTCCCGCACGGAAAAGCCGCCCCGTCGCCACAACCTGAACAGCCGGCGCTGCAAGCCCAAGCGCGCAGGGACACGTGATGATGAGAACAGCAATCGCATTCATCATCGAGACGCGCACGCCTGCATCCAGAATGAAGAACCAGACAAGGAACGTCGCGGCCGCGAGCGTGTGAACGATCGGCACATATAGCGACGCTGCTTTGTCCGCGAGCCTGCGATAACGGCTCTTTGACTGTTCGCCCGCCTCAATAAGGCGCGTCAGATCCGCGATCAGAGAATCATCCGCCGTCTTCGTCGCTCGCATGACCAGTCGCGAGGAAAGGTTGAGAACGCCGGCATGAAGCTTGTTCCCGGACTCGATCACTGCGGGCGCGCTTTCGCCCGTGACGAGCGACAGGTCGACGTTCGACCTGCCTTCGATCACCTCGCCATCCGCCGGTGCGCGATCGCCTGGCGAGAGGATGAGCGTATCGCCGGGATGAATATCGCGCGTGGAGATCGACTGAAGCTCGCCGCCCGCCCCCAGCCGCGTCGCAGTCGTCGCCTGAAGGGCGAGCAGATCACGCGCCGCCGCGCGCGCCTTGGCGCGAAGGCGATGATCGAGATAGCGTCCGATCAAAAGGAAAAAGAGCAGCATGACGGCCGCATCGAAATAAGCTTCGACGCCGCCATGAATGGTTTCGTAGATGCTCAGTCCGAGCGCCAAAATGACCGCGAGTGAAATCGGCACATCCATATTGGCGTGACCATTCTTCAACGCGCCAAACGCGGAGCGGAAGAACGGCCGGCCCGCATAGGCGGCGGCCGGAATAGCAATCGCGCCTGAAATGTAATGCATCAGCTCGCGCGTCGCGGGGCCCATCTCGCCGTTGACGCCTGCCCATACGGCGACCGAGAGCAGCATGATGTTCGCGGCCGCGAAGCCCGCTACAGCAAGCGCGCGCAAGAGCGCCCGGCCCTCAACATCCTTGTCTCCAGCCGCGCTCGCCGGATCGAAGGGAGCTGCACGATAGCCGAGCGAGGTCACCTTTGAAACGATCGCACGCGGATCAACCGCCTTGTCGTGCCACGTAACCGCAAGCTTTCCAGTCGACAGGTTGAGACGCGCAGAGTCTACGCCCGGAACAGAATTCAACCCGCCTTCGATTTTTGAAATACAGCCCGCGCACTTTGCGCCGAAGACGAGCAGCTCCAGCGTCGATACGCCATCCTTGCGCCGCACGAATGGCGCAGGATCCGCCGTTCCTCCCTGATGCGCCGGCTCAAGGCCGCTTGGGCAACCGAGCTCGTCATCAAGGGTCGTGAGCGTCGTCATTCAAGAATCAATCGTTTCTTGAGCGCAAATGTTTCGCCAGTCTGGGCGGTGGCGGTCGCCGTCAAATCCCATGCGCCCATCTCGACGCCGCCAACTTTGGCTATATAGGCGCCGCTGGAGCCAGATTCAAACACGAGCGCCTTATCCTCGCCTTTGGCCGCCGGGCGGCGCAGCTGGCCTTCGATCGCGAGCCCGTGGAGCGGGTCGCCGGAAGAAGATGCAAAACGAATTTCAATTTCCGCATCGCCGTTCACGATCGTCGCGCGATCGATGTCTGCCGTCCAACCGAGCGCCGCCTGACGGCTTTTCGCGGCGATTTGTTCATTGAACCGAAGACCCTGCTCGTAAGGCTTGTCAACGACCTGCCCGGGGAAGGTCTTGATCGCGAGCGTAATGAATACAGCGTTGGCCGCGAGGATCACCGCAAGGAATGCGAGTGCAATCGCGAGAACGTGAGACCCTTTGAGAGTTTTCGCGTGCATTACCGGCGCTCCGTCAAGAAGGTTGTCGGGCTGTCTGCAGTCTCGCCCGTAACAGGGTCACGCAGCGTTACAGTAAGCGGGAAGGTGGCGTGAAGGCTGCGGTTCGGCGCTGTCGTCACGAATATCCGCAACGAGCGAACACCGTCCGGCGCCGCCGTGATTGTAGCTTTCGCGCCTTCAAAGGCCTCGCCGATCGCGCTCACAGTCAGATCAGGCGCACCAGAAACTTCGAGAATCAGATCCCGTGCTTCTGTCGCCTTGTTCACGATCTTGATCGTGTAGCCATTTCGGATGGAGCCATCCGACAAGACGACGAATGGGGGCGTCCGGTCACGGATGACGTTAACCTCCATCGTCGCACGCGTGAGCAAACTCCACGTCATCAGACCGGTGACCAAGGCCAGCACAACGGCATAGAGCACGGTGCGGCTGCGGAACAGTTGGACCTTTGGTTTCTCGCCCGCGGCGCGCCGTGCAATATTCTTGTCAGTGTCATAGCCGATCAGGCGCGACGGACGCCCGACTTTCTTCATGATGTCGTCACATGCGTCGATGCAAAGGGCGCAGTTGATGCATTCAAGCTGCGCGCCGTCTCGAATATCAATTCCCATCGGACAGGCGGCGACGCAGGCGTTGCAATCAATGCAATCGCCCCGTCCATCCCAACTCTCGCCTTTCTTGTGCGGCCCGCGCGGCTCGCCGCGATCGGTCTTATAGGTGACCTGCAGAGTCTCCGCATCGACGAGGGCCGCCTGAATACGCGGCCACGGGCACATATAGGTGCAGATCTGTTCACGCATTGACCCGGCGAAAGTGTAGGTGGTCAACGTCAGAATGCCGATGAAGAGGTAGGCCGAAAGCGGCGCCTCACCAAGGAAGATCTGCGGAAAGATTGTCGGGGCGTCATGAAAATAGAACACCCAGGCGCCACCAGTCGCCGCCGCGATAATCAGCCAAAGCGCATGTTTCGTAACTTTTTTGCTGATCTTCGAGGCAGTCCATGGGTCCTTGGCGAGCTTCAATCTCTTGTTGCGATCACCTTCGACCAAACGCTCCACGGCAATATAAAGATCAGTCCACACCGTTTGCGGGCAGGTATATCCACACCAGACGCGGCCGAAGAGTGACGTGGCCAGAAATAGCCCTAGCGCTGCAATGATCAGAAGGCCTGTCACGTAATAGAGTTCGTCAGGCCATATCTCGATGAAGAAGAAGTAAAAGCGGCGCCCCGGAAAATCGACAAGCACCGCCTGGCTGGGCTCGCCGACGCCGCGCGGCCAACGAATCCACGGCAGCAAGTAGTAAACGCCGAGCGTAATCGCCAGCACGATCCATTTCAGGTGGCGATAGAAGCCGTGAACAAGCTTCGGATAAATTTGGACGCGCGCTTTGTAGAGCTGTCGTTTGGCGGCGCTGTTAACGGGAGCGACGTCGTGTTTCTCGACATCGCCTCCGCTCATCTGCGCCTCAGTGCGCGATTTAACCGTCGCCTCGCTCATTACGCTTACACACCTGGCATGGGCGCCTCGCCCGATTGAAGCCTACTCGCCGCCCCCTAGCGAATGAACATAAACAGCAAGCGCCGTGATCTGATCAGATGTCAGTCGCCCCGCCCAAGTCGGCATCACGCCTGCGCGGCCATTCTTGAGCGTCGCGTAGATCGTCGCGCGCTCGCCGCCATAGAGCCAGATCGCATCCGTGAGGTTAGGAGAGCCAAGAAGATGATTCCCTTTCCCATCAGCGCCATGGCATGCGGCGCAGACTTGCTCGAAGGTCACAGCAGCGCGCTCAACCGCCGCCGGGTCCGCCTGCTCACCGGAAAGAGCGAGAACGTACTCAACGAGATCGCCTATCTGATCCTCAGAAAGAACGCCGTCTCGACCATAGGCTTGCATGGTATTGAAACGCGCTTCCGGATGGCCCGAACGGATGCCGTAAGTGATCGTTTGCTTGATGTCGGCGAAAGTGCCGCCCCAGATCCAGTCGTCGTCATTGAGGTTCGGGTAGCCAGGGCCGCCCTGTCCGCCCGAGCCGTGGCAGGTTGCGCAATTGTCGCCAAAGAGCGAAGCGCCAGCCGCCATCGTGTACTGCAGAAGCTCCGGATTGTTCTCAACGTCAGCAATCGTATTCACATTGTCGAGCTGCTGCATCGACGCGCTGCGCGATTCATTGAGCGCCGCCATTTCCTTGGCGACAGTCGCCCGCTGCGTATAGCCGAGAACGCCTTTAGTATAGCCCGAGATGCCAGGCCAAGTCGGCATCAGCACCCACCAGACTACGGAGAATGCGACACACGCATAGAAAGTCCACACCCACCACCGCGGCAAGGGGTTGTTGAGCTCTTTGATGCCGTCCCACTCGTGGCCGGTCGTCGCTACGCCCGAGTGCTCGTCGATCTCATGCTCAGCCATTGTCGTCATCTCCGTCTTCAAGCGGAATCCGCTTCGCCTCATCGAATTTTTTTCGATTGGCGGGATTGAACGTATAAATCAGCACCAGGACGAACGCGATGATGAAGAGCGCAAGCCCCCAAGTCTGCGCGACGTGAGCAAGCTTTTCATACATCGCTCATCTCCTATCGATAGTCCGCTTCAGGCTCGTAGGTCGTGAAGTCGACCATCGTCCCGAGAACCTGCAGATAAGCGATGATCGCATCCATCTCCGTGATCACGCGGGGATTGCCATCAAAGTCCCGCACCTGGGCGCCTGGATAGCGTGCGATGAACGCATCATAATTCGCAGAGAACGGATCGACCTGTGCGGCGAGGTCAGCTTCCGCATTCTCAATCATTTCATCGGTGTAAGGAACGCCGACGACACGGTTCGTCTTCAGGTCGGCCGCGATCTGATGCGTGTTGAGCGGCGTCGAGTCGAGCATCGCGTAAGGCGGCATGATCGATTCCGGCACGAGGTTGCGCGGATTGATGAGATGCTGGCGATGCCACTCGTCAGAATATTTTCCGCCTACGCGAGCAAGGTCAGGCCCTGAGCGCTTCGAGCCCCATTGGAAGGGGTGGTCGTACATGCTCTCGGCCGCAAGAGAGTAATGACCGTAACGCTCAACTTCATCGCGCAACGGACGAACCTGCTGACTGTGGCAGACATAGCAGCCTTCGCGGACATAAACGTTCCGGCCAGCAAGCTCGAGCGGCGAATAAGGCCTCACGCCTTCGACCTTTTCGATCGTGCTCTCCAAATAGAAGAGCGGCGCGATCTCGACGATGCCGCCGATTGCGACGGTGATGAGAATGCCAACCGTGAGGAGGAGGCTGTTCTTCTCGAGAATTTCGTGTTTGTCGAACATTGATCCGCCCTCTTATTCAGCCGGTGCCGGCGCAAGCGCGCCCGACAGTTCCTTTTGACGAACGTCGCCGCGCGCAGTCCGCCACAGATTGTAGGCCATCAGGATCGCGCCGATCAGGAAGAGCAGACCGCCAAGCGCCCGGATGATGTAATAGGGATGCATCGCCTCAACGGTTTCGACGAAGGAAAACTCGAGGAAACCGAACTCGTTATAAGCGCGCCACATCAGCCCTTGCATAATCCCCGACACCCACATCGCTGTGATGTAGAGAACGATGCCGATGGTCGAGATCCAGAAGTGCCACTCGACAAGCGCGTTCGAGTAGAGCTGCTTGCGCTTCCAAAGCCACGGAACGAGGCAATAGAGCGCGCCAAAGGAAATGTAACCGACCCAGCCCAAGGCGCCGGAGTGCACGTGTCCGATCGTCCAGTCGGTATAGTGCGACAGCGAGTTGACCGCGCGGATCGACATCATCGGCCCTTCGAAGGTCGACATCGCATAGAAGGCCACTGACACGATCATCATGCGGATGACGGGGTCAGTCCGGATCTTGTCCCATGCGCCCGAAAGCGTCATCAGACCGTTGATCGCGCCCCCCCATGAAGGCATCCACAGCATGATCGAGAACGTCATACCGAGGGTCTGCGCCCATTCCGGCAGCGCCGTATAGTGAAGGTGGTGCGGGCCCGCCCAGATATAGAGGAAGATCAGCGCCCAGAAGTGCACGATCGACAGGCGGTAGGAATAGACCGGCCGTTCGGCGCGTTTCGGGATGAAGTAATACATGATCGCGAGGAAGCCCGCGGTCAGGAAGAAGCCGACGGCGTTATGGCCGTACCACCACTGGGTCAGCGCGTCCTGGACGCCGGCGAAAAGCGAGTAGCTCTTCGAGCCCACGAGCGACACCGGCACCGACAGGTTATTGACGATGTGCAGCATCGCGATGGTGATGATGAACGCAAGGTAGAACCAGTTCGCAACGTAGATATGCGGCTCTTTGCGTTTCCAGAGCGTGCCGAGGAAGACGAGAAGGTAGACGACCCAGACGATTGTCAGCCAGAGGTCTGCATACCATTCGGGCTCGGCGTATTCGCGCGATTCAGTAACGCCCATCAGATAGCCGGTGGCCGCGACGACGATGAAAAGATTGTAGCCCCAGAAAACAAACCACGACGCGAGACCGCCCCAAAGCCGCGCGCGCGTCGTGCGCTGCACGACATAGAACGAAGTCGCGATGAGAACGTTGCCGCCAAAGGCGAAGATCACCGCCGACGTATGCAGGGGACGAAGGCGCCCGAAATTGAGAAACGGCAAATGATCGAAATAGAGAATGTTCGGAAATGCGAGCTGGAGCGCGATGATCACGCCTACGAGAAAGCCCGCAATCCCCCAGAACATTGAGGCGGTGACGCCCGCTTTGACCACGCCGAACTCATATTTGCTCTCGTCATGCATCGCCCCGCCGAAATGGTGAGCCCCAAGAGCGATGATGCCCAGCACGAAGGCGATCAGAAAGATCAGCGCATGAACCTGCATGGGCGTGTCGACGGCCTTAGATGCGACAATCAGCGCCAAGACGGTTCCAATAACCAGAAATGCGCCAATAAACGTCGTATCGACTCCAGCTCCCGAAGCTGCAGCGGGGCGGTGGCCCGTTTCATTGTGTTGCATCATTCGCCTGCTTCCGTTTTTCTGATGCGCGGAACGCTCGCCATGACTGGCGTCTGCTTATTCGACGCAAACGGTGATAGCAGTTTTGACTTAGGTCAACACGGACTAACGTCCGGGGGCAGAGAAGTAATTTGTCGCAGCGAGGACCCTCTCAGGTGGCCCGAAATAAAGCAAAAAGCGCCAGCATCGCCATCGCCTCTGCGGCGCAGCGGGGCGCGACGCTTCTTGGGGTTATGGCCTTTGCGAGCACGAGCGGCAGCCTGGTCGCGCACGCCTCCCCAGACGGCGGCGCATTCTATGTGACGATCTGCCTTGGCGACGGCTCCCCGCCCCTCTCAATCCCTTTCGGCGAGGAGCCGGGGCAATCTCCCAACCCCGTCCCCACCAAGCAGGCGTGTCATTCTGGATGCGGTACGATCGAGCGGCGACGCGGCGGCAAATTCGCCTGATTGCGCTAGCCGCTTAAGACAAGACTCTTGCGGCCGATGTCCCGCAAGACTCCCTTCTTCTTGAGAGAGGCCAGCGATCGACTCAGCGTTTCGAGGCGAAGGCCGAGATAATCCGCAATGTCTTGTCTGGGCATGGAAAGAGGAATGACCCTCCCCTCGCCGTCCTCATCTGCCGTCGCGCCGACCGATTTTCCAACAAGCTCAATGAAGCTCAGAACACGCTCTTCGGCGCTCTTCTTCCCGAGGAGCACGATATGGTCCTGCGCCTTGTGATATTCTGTTTGTCCACGCGCGATCAGCCGGTCCTTGATGCCCGGCGAGGCGGTGGAGATCTCTTCCAGAAATGCGTGCGGAAACCTGCACACGAGGCTGTCTTCCAGCGCCTCGGCCGTGTAGGCGCTCTCATCGCAGGCGCGAACGCCGAAGAAGTCTCCCTTGAACAGAAACCCGGTCACCTGGCGGCGGCCATCCTCAAGATATTTCGTAAGGCGGAAACTTCCGCTCACGATCACGTAGAGGCAATCGTTCGGCTCGCCTTCCTTAAGAATGGCCTTGTTTTGGGGCACTGTGCGGTGCGCCATAATCCGCTCAACCTGCTCCATGTCTCTTGCGCTCAGGTCAGCACAGATTGAGCGCTCGCGAACATCGCAGAGCATGCAAAAGCTCGCGCCGCCGCCTGATCCGCAGGCGCCAGATTTATCATGAAGTGGCATTCGCGCGCCGCCCGCTTTCGCCGGTTGAACAGAACGCGATTATACGCGCGCGCGCCCTCCACTTCAAAGCTCGCCGAGCTTGAAATTATCCCCTAAACGACACGCGCCAGAGCGGGCGCAGCGCCGGCATAGGGATCGAAAGCGGCCGCGACAGCTCGCGACAGCTCGCGCGCCCCCGGAGCCATGCGAATCCGGGCGGCGTCGAATGTGACGACCCCATCCCGCACGAACGGCATAACGCATTGTTTTATATTATCTATTTCTCCACCCGAAAGAATCCTTCCGGCCTCCTCAAGGTCCGCGTCGCGCTGACAGAGGAGTTCTGCGATCAGCTTCGCATAAGCCTCATCCCGCTCGGTGCGTACGACGCCCCGCTCTGTTGGAAGACGGCCTTCTGCGATGCATGCGGCGTATTGCTTCACCGTTTTGGCGTTTTGCGCATAGACGCCGCTCGCAAAGCTGATGGCGGAGGCGCCAAGTCCAATCATTGTCGTCGCCACGTCGTCGGTGAACCCTTGGAAATTACGCCGTAGCGCGCCAGCGCAGGCGGCGGAGAAGAGGCTGTTTCCTGGCTTGGCGTAGTGGTCGAATCCGATCCGCCCATATCCCGCCGCAACCAGCTTCTCATCAGCCATCAGCGAGAGTTCAGCGCGGCCATCAGTATCCGGCAATTCGCGATCGCGTATCATTCGCTGTCGTGGCAGAGCGGCAGGCAGATGCGCATAGCCAAAGATCGAGACACGGTCCGGTCCGAGCGCAATCGTCTTCTCGATCGTGGCGGCGAAGGTCGCCGGCGTCTGGCGCGGCAGTCCGTATAGAAGATCGAAGGAAACATCTTCGATTCCAGCTTCTCTCGCATCGCAGACGCAGCTCTCGATAAGTTCGAAACTCTGGACGCGATTGATCGCAAGCTGAACGTCAGGATCAAAATCCTGAACGCCGAAGCTGACACGGCTAAACCCGAGGCGCGCCAGTTCCGCGAGATGCCCGCGTTTTATCAGGCGAGGATCAAGCTCGATTGCAAGGCGGGCGTCATCCGTTAGTCCGAATTCGCACTCGATGGCGTCGAGGATACGCGCGATTTCGTCCGTTTCCAGATAGTTCGGCGTGCCTCCTCCAAAATGCACGGAAGAAGGCCTGCCGCGACCGGCGAGCGCCGCTGAAACAAGCCGGGTCTCTCCGATCAGGCTATCCACATAATCAAGCGCGCGATCGTAGTGGTTTTCGACCCGCATGTTGCATCCGCAATACCAGCAGAGCTGTTTGCAGAAAGGAACATGCACATAGATCGAAATTGGCTCGTAGAGAGAAACGCGAGACAGGGCCTCTTGATAGACCTTGTCATCGACCGCTGTGCTGAATTGGAGGGCGGACGGATAGCTCGTATACCGAGGGGCCCGCGCCGCGAGGTATTTTCGCCATGCCTGCTTCATAGTTGAAACAAGACCATGGCCTGCACAGCCCCATGATGACCTAGGTCAAATGAGAAAAGGTCAGGTCAGTCGGTTGATTCTTCTGCAATCCGGCGAGCTTCCTCCCCGATTGCGAGACAGGACGTCAGTCCCGGCGACTCGATGCCAAAGAGATTGATGAGGCCTTTGACGCCGTGGAATCGCGGCCCTTCTATGCGGAAATCGCCCTCTTCGCCGGGGCCGGCGAGCTTCGGGCGCAGCCCTGCGTAACCGGGCTGGAGACGTTCTTCGGCAAGGTCTGGCCAGAACCGGCGAGCGCCTTCCCAAAAGGTCTTCCTTCTCCCCTCATCGACCGAGTAGTCCCCGAGTGCGACACCCCAGTTGATATCCGGACCGAGCTTCGCCTGCCCGCCAAGATCACGCGTGTAATGCACGCCCTGACTGTCAGGAGACGGCATCGGATAGATGAGCCGCGAAAACGGCGCCTTGCCGCTCACCGTGAAATATTGGCCCTTCGCATAACGCAATGTGGGAATAGATTCCGCAGGCACGCCTTTGATCGAACGCGCCACCTTGTCAGCGTGAAGTCCGGCGCAATTGATGACCGTCCGCACAAGAACAGTCATCTCGGATTGGCCGCCGACATTCAGAAGAATACCCTCTACCGTCACCTCCCCGCCAAGTACGGGGCTTTCAACAACAACATTGCCGCCGGCGTTTTCTATTTCGCCCTCAAGGGCGAGCATTAATCCGTGACTGTCGACAATCCCTGTAGAGGGCGAGCGCAGCGCCGCAAAACACGCAAGCCCAGGCTCAAGCGCGCGCGCCTCAGCAGCGGAGATCAATTCAAGATCTGTTACGCCGTTCGCTTGCGCGTTCTTCCTGATCGCGTCCAGCCGCGTAACTTCCTCTTTGCTCAACGCGACGATCAGCTTTTCGCATCGCGAATAGCTGACGCCATGGTCGTCGCAGAATGCGTAAAGGAGCTTTTTGCCTTCAACACAGAGCCGCGCACGAAGCCCCCCCAGGCGGTAATAGATGCCGGCGTGGATCACTTCGGAATTGCGTGAAGACGTCTCCGAGCCAATCGCATCATGCTGTTCCAGAACCACGACGTCACGGCCGGCGCGCGCAAGCGCCCGGCCCGTCGCCAACCCGACGACGCCGGCCCCGATCACTACAACATCAATGCGTTCGGTCACCTTGATCAGCTCCGCGCGCCCGGTTTCGAAGCGCCAGTTTCCGCTTTCCCATCCCAAATCTGAGGGATGGGATGCGACGTTAAAGGAATTCAGCCGCCCTTGAAGCCCCTTTCGGCCGACTGTAAACACAAGGGCATGATGATGGGCCTCCGCTCTGCACGCAGCGCACTGGCGCAAGCACTATTCGTGCTGGCGTCGCTGGCGTTTGTTCTGCGCGCGGTCGTGCCCGCCGGCTTCATGATCGACCGAGACGACGCTGACGGCGCGTTTGAAGTCACCATCTGCTCGGCGCACTCGGCGCAGGAATCTGCGATCGATCAGGCGATCCTGGAAGCCTTTAGCGGCTCAAAAACCGCTGGCGGCGCCGAGCACCCGCAGAATGCCCAGGATTGCGCATTCGCCTTCGCCTTTGCGGCGGCGCTCTCGCAGCTCCTCATCGCGTTTCTGCTGCCTTCCGAACCTGCGAATGCGGCTCTACCGCTCCCTTCATCTGACACGCCGGCGCGCTTCTCAGTGCGCCCGCCTCTTCCGGCGCGCGGTCCTCCTACGCTCCTCTGACACGTTTCTAGGCCCTCCAATTCATCCGTTGTCAGACGGCGCTGCTGCATGCGGCGCTTTCAGGAGTCAGTATCATGTCTTTCTTGACTTTCCGCTTTTCTCTCTTGTCGTCATCCGTGCTCGCCTGCCTGGCAGCGAGCGCGCCCGCTCTAGCAGGGGACGGCGCCGATCCGGCCCTGCTTGACGTCATCACCGTCACCGGCCAACGCACTTCATCGCCGGCTTTAGACACCGTGGCGCCGGAATTCGCGCCGCCTGCCGGCGCCGACGCAGCTGGGCTTGTTGCGCGCTTGCCCGGCGCAGCGCTTATCGACAACGGCTCGCTTTCGGGCCAGGTGCAGTATCGCGGTCTCTTTGGCCCACGTGTCGCTGTGCGCGTCGATGGGCAGTCTTTCAGCTCCGGCGGGCCGAATCTCATGGACCCGCCGCTGCACTATGCGCCGATGCCGCTGATTTCGCGCATCGAAGTCGACCGCGGCGTCAGCCCCGTACGTTCAGGCCCGGGCCTTGCGGGCGGCGTGAACGCCGTCTTCAAACGCATAGACTTCAGCGACGATCAGAAGCTTGAGCCGCATTACGACGTGACCGCGATCGGCCGCAGCGTTGACGACAGCTATTCCGTCGGCGGCGTAGCGGGTGTCTCCAACGATACCTTCCGGTTCAATGCGCTCGCTTCCTACGAGAAAGGCGAGAGCATTGAATATCCCGACGGGGAAATCGCCGACACATCGCATGAGCGTCTGGTTTACGGAGGAAGCCTCGGCTTTCGTCAGGGTGCGCACGAGTTCGGATTCGACCTCAGACGGCAGGAGACAGATCCGACAGGCAATCCGCCCTTTGCGATGGATATTCGCTATTTCGACACGAACTTCATGCGCGCAACCTACGCCGCCGACCTCGGCTCAGTGCGCTTTGACGCGGCCTTCGGTTACGCTGACGTCTCGCACGCCATGAACAATTTCGACCTTCGTCCGGCGCCGGCGGACATGACGCGCTACCGCGAGACTTTTGCAAAAGCCGAGACGTTCACAGGCGAAGCAGGCCTTTCTTTCAACTTCGGTGACGGCGTGCTTCGTATCGGCGGCGATTATGAGGATGCGAACAAGAATGTACGCATCACCAATCCGAACAATGCGAACTTCTTCATCGAGAGTCTGCCGGATGTCGACATGCGTCGCTATGGTCTCTTCGGGGAATGGAACGGCCAAGCGTTAGGGTGGAACGCAGAGCTTGGCGTACGCGCCGATTGGCATGAAGCCGAAGCTGGCGCCGCAACGCTTGGCAGTGCGCTTCCCATGGGCCCGCAAATGCTCGCCATGACGTTCAACGCAGCCGACCGGCGCTGGGATGCGACGACAGTCGATGCAGTCGTCCGGCTCTGGCGGGAAACGGAAGGCCCCCTCACCTGGCGCGTCACGCTCGCCCGGAAAACGCGCGCGCCCGGCTATGTCGAGCGCTTCTCCTGGCTGCCCACAGAAGCGAGCGCCGGTCTCGCGGATGGCAATACCTATGTTGGCGACCTCAATCTGAAACCTGAAGTCGCATGGATCGCCGAAGCTGGCGTCGATTGGTGGACGGATAATTTCTACGCGCGCCCGACAGTCTTCTATCGCCGCATCGACGACTACATTCAGGGCGTTCCCTATGACGCCACACCAGACGTCGTCGATAGCATGGTGGAAATGGTCTCCTCCATGAATGGCGACGCATCGCCTCTTCGCTTCGCTAATGTCGACGCGCGACTCTATGGCGTCGACGTCGACTTTGGCGCAAGACTTGTCGGTCCGCTCCGCGCAGACGGCGTCATTTCCTATGTGCGCGGCGAACGTCGCGACATTGACGACAATCTCTATCGGATCGCGCCGCCCAGAATGAACATTGGTCTCACCTGGGAAGGCGACGCATGGTCAGCAACGTTCGAAAGCGTTCTGGCCGCCAAGCAAGACAAAGTCTCGGCGACCAATTCAGAAGCCGTCACCGACGGCTTCGCTGTGTTCAATCTCTTCGGTGATCTGACGATCGCTGACGGCGTTGCGCTCAGCGCCGGAGTCGAGAACCTTTTCGACGAGCGGTATGAAGAACACCTTGCCGGTTATAATCGCGTCATGGGTTCGGACGTCGCCCTCGGGGCCCGGCTTCCAGGCTCCGGCCGCGGCGCATTCGTCCGCATACGTCTATCGCGCTGACGCGAACTGCTTCACGCCCCTCTTCTTCACGGAAGGGGGGCGAAACTGCATTTCGCTAGTCGCCGAAAATCCCAGATTTTAAGAAGGAAAGTTGGGTGCGGGGATAGGATTTGAACCTATGACCTTCAGGTTATGAGCCTGACGAGCTACCGGGCTGCTCCACCCCGCGCCAACATCACCCGGCTCCGCCCGCCGCGGAAAACTGCGCTTCGGAGAAACCAGGAAGAGGGGCGGATATAACGAAGGGCGCGGGGGCATTCAAGCCCCGAAACACCGAAAAATTCGGCAATTTTCCCCTCCGGACGGGCGTCTGAAGGTCCCGTCCTGAGCGCCTGCGCGCTGCAGCGCCGCGAAAGCGCCCCCTCCCCTTCAGGGCCGCGTGAATTTCAGAATGTAGTTTTCGGAAAGCCCTTCGACCTTCGGCTCCTCTGCGAAAGTGAAACCAAAAGACTCGATTTCCGATTTCATGCCCGCTTTGCCGAAGCGGACATGCCGCTTCTCCGGCGATGGCGTTTCGCCATCCTTGAGATCATAGTCGACAATATAAAGCGCGCCGCCCGCGGCGAGAGCTTCATAAACGGTCTTCATAATAACCGCTGGATCATCGAAATAATGATAGGTGTCCGCAATGAATACGGCGTCCACGGAGCCCGGCGGCAAAGTGATTGATTCTGGCCTGCTCAACACCGAGACGATATTATTGACGCCCAAATCATCTGCGCGCTGATTGATGAGCGTCAGAAAACGCGGAGCGATGTCGACGGCGAAAACAACGCCATTCGGCGCAACCTTTTCTGCAAAGAGCAAGGAATAAAGGCCGGTGCCGGCGCCAATATCCGCCACGCGCTCGCCTGGCGAAAGATGAAGCGCATCGACTACATTCGTTCTCGCGCTGTAAAGCTCGCGGCTTCCGACTTCGAGGCGCTCCAGCCAGAGATCGACATTGACCGGTTCGTCCGCGTAGGGGTCGATTGTCGGAGCGGGCGTTTCCGCCTCGCTCGCCTTGTCGGCCGTACCGCCCGAGCACGCGGCGACACTCAACAACGCCGCCAGCCCCGCCAGCAGCCCCGCCTGCGAATATCGAATACCCATGAACGCCCCGTCGTCTTCCGGCTTCGCCACCCGCCGCAATCTATTCCGAAACGGCCTGAGATCAAATCACGCTGAGCGGATTGACGCCATTCGTTCCCCTGTAGCCTATTTGGGAGCGACTATGACGACGCCGTTCGGATAATCCCGAATGGGCGCATAGGATGCAGCGATGGCGTCGTTGACTAAAAATGGCGCGGCGCGCCAGTCAGGCTCAAGCTGGATGGCGGCGAACGCCCCATCAGCCATCTTCGCCTCCACCAAATCGCGGACTTCAGAGTTCGCCCGGGACGCCTGATCAACGTTAAATATATCGAAATCGAAAGATTTTCCCGCCCAGTAGCAATAGGAGAGCTGCTCACATGCGACCGGCCCTTCAATCGCCCGCAGCCCCTCAATGACTTCCTTTGACGCCTTCGCCAAATCCGCGTGAGCCTTTCGCCACTCGAACAGTCCTGGGAGCCGAATGGGCGCGGGCGTAAACGCCGGAGAGATTGCGAGGAGCCCCAGGAGGACGCCAGATGCAATCGCGGCGCGCGTATCTCGCGTGGACGCGACGATTTGCTGAACGCCGGCAAGCGCCGCCGGAACGCCGTAGATGACGATATCGAAATAGGCGTTCACATCCACGCCTGCGCCGCTCCGAGCAAGAAGAGAAATCGCAACGCCAAAAATCATGGCTATGGAGAAGAATTGAGCTGGCGAAGCTGTGAGTTTCTTTCCCGCAATCGGAACGGCGCCGACGAGAATGATCGGCAGCAATGGCGAAAGCCCGCCGGCTCCAATGAGAAAGCGTCCCAGAGAAAGGCTGCGCTTGTATCCAAGAACGGAGCTGAAAAATTCAACGCCATAAAGGGCGTAACAGGCAATGAATGCTACACACGCGAAAGAAATACTGGCCGCTATCCACACTCTGAAAAGCCGCTTGTCTACGATGAAGAGCCAGACTGTCACGGCGAGCGGCGCGGGAAGGAGCATGTGTTTGGTAAAACCACCAAGCAACATGAGAAGCGATGCGAGAATCACACTGCGTCTGCGCAAAGGCGCACAAAATAGCGTTGCGACACCGCAAGCCATGAACGCGTGGGCGAGCAGTTGCGGGTCGTCATAGGCGACATAGACCTGATATTGCCCACCGATGATCGCCAATATCGACAATGCAGCGACGACGCCCATTCCCCGCGACTTCATTGCGTGCGCAGAGGCGACGCCAATTGCACCGGCGATGATCAGCAGGGAAACGATTGCAACCAATCTTCCAGCGATCAGAGCGTCGCCGTCAGTGAGTCGGGAAACGGCCGCGACAACATAGAAGGAAACCGGAGGGTAGTTGTTCTGAATTAGCTCGCTGATCGGCGGATAAAGCTGCTGCCCGTTCACAAGCCGCGCCGTATGCAGAGCATTCCAGCCCTCATTATATCCGGGGGAAAGGCTCGTGAAAATCGACGCAACTGGCGCATAGAAGTAGAGCGCACAGGCCGCAAACAGCGCCGCCATGAGAACTCCGGGAGCGCCCTTCTTCGTGAGCTGCGCAGTGACGCGAGACGGCGCCATTCTATTTACGCCAAGTGTAAATGGATGAGACTGCGTAGTTCCAGACGGAACCGACAAGCGCCCCGGCGACGCCAGACACCCACCAGGCAGCGGCGTTGGAATAGATAACTTGAGCTATGCCGACATTTGCCACGGCCCCGACCGAGCATACCGCATAAAAAGAGAGCAATCCCGTCAGGAAGCGCCAACCCGTTCGCCGCTGAAAACGGAAAGTAATCGCATTGTTGAGCGCGTAGTTCGACGTCATCGCGACAAAAGTTGCGAACGCCTGTGCTCCCATGAAAGGAAAGTCGAACAGGTTGAGCCCCATCCACAATGCTGTCAGATGAACGAATAGCCCCAGCCCGCCGATCGCGGAAAAGAGGATGAAGCGCGCGGGCACGAAGCGACCGAATTTCCGGTCGAGCATCATCATGGCGAATTCGAGCAGAACCGATGCATCGAGCTTGCTCTCGCCTGCCTGGCGCTGACGAAACTCGTAAGGAAGTTCACGAATAGCCAGCTTGCGCGGCGCTGCGGAGACGATATCGAACAGAATTTTGAAGCCGACGCCGGACAGCTTGCGCGCCGATTCGTCGAACGCCGGCCTTGAAATGAGAAAGAAACCGCTCATAGGGTCCGAAATATCCGCAGGCAGAACGAAGCGCGAGATACGAGTCGCGAATCGGCTCGCCGCTCGCCGCCCTTCCGCCCAGTCGCCGACACCTCCCCCTTGCACGTAACGGCTGCCGATCACGAGATCGCAACCCTCCTGCTTCGCCGTCTGCAGCATCTGCGGCAGCAATCCTTCATCATGCTGAAGGTCGCCATCGATCACAGCGAGATAGGGCGCGCTCGCAGCAAGCATCCCCTCGATGACGGCGGAAGACAGCCCCTTCCTTCCGATTCGATGGATGACGCGGATCCTGCTGTCCTGAAGAGCGCGCTCGCGAATCAGCCGCGCCGTGCCGTCCGGCGAATCGTCATCGACGAAAATCGCCTCCCAATGAATGCCGGAAAGCGCTGCTGAGAGCTTCTCGATCAGAGGATCGACATTTTCTGACTCGTTGAAAGTCGGAATGATGACAGAGAGTTCCGGCCCCCGCGCGACCGGGGCGCGCAAAGCAGGCGGTTCAATGGGCGCCGTCGACGCGTTCAAGGCTCGCGCTCCCTGGTCTCGCCGCGAAATTCGTGGCCGTGGCGCGCCTGCAGCGATTGGCTATCCGCACGGAAAGCAACCTTCTTATGAAAGGCGCCGGGCGCACAAGTAAACGGGAAAGACAAACGCCGCGCTAACGCGCCGGAAGGCCATGCGCGCCCCCTTAACGAAGGGAACGCCAATTTGAGAGATCGACAAGAGAAGAAATGAAAAAGCCGCCCAGAAGGGCGGCCACAATCGCCTCCATGAGGCGAATAAACAATGTGATGAAGGGTCAATCGGCTTGGCAGGCCTGGCGGCGACCTACTCTCCCACATCTTAAGATGTAGTACCATTGGCGCTGGGGACTTTAACGACCGAGTTCGGAATGGGATCGGGTGGAGGCTCCCCGCCATAACCACCGGGCCGGCAAAGACGATTGATTGCGAGAGTTTTCAGTTAACGACCGCTACGAAGCTGATCCTTGTACGGATCGTTCGCCACGCATGAGTTTTTGCTCCTCATGCAGAAACTGCATGAGGACGATCAAGCCAATCGAGCAATTAGTACCGGTTAGCTTCACGCATCGCTGCGCTTCCACACCCGGCCTATCAACGTGGTGGTCTTCCACGGCTCTCAAGGGAATGTTTGTTTCGAGGCGAGTTTCCCGCTTAGATGCCTTCAGCGGTTATCTCTTCAACACATAGCTACCCAGCACCGCCATTGGCATGACGACTGGTCCACCAGAGGTGTGTCCATCCCGGTCCTCTCGTACTAAGGACAGCTCCTCTCAACATTCCTACACCCACGGCAGATAGGGACCGAACTGTCTCACGACGTTCTGAACCCAGCTCACGTACCGCTTTAATCGGCGAACAGCCGAACCCTTGGGACCTGCTCCAGCCCCAGGATGCGATGAGCCGACATCGAGGTGCCAAACAACGCCGTCGATATGGACTCTTGGGCGTCATCAGCCTGTTATCCCCAGCGTACCTTTTATCCGTTGAGCGATGGCCCTCCACACGTGGGACCACCGGATCACTATGGCCGACTTTCGTCTCTGCTCGACTTGTCAGTCTCGCAGTCTAGCGGGCTTATGCCATTGCACTCAGCGAGCGATTTCCGACCGCTCTGAGCCCACCTATCGCGCGCCTCCGTTACCGTTTAGGAGGCGACCGCCCCAGTCAAACTACCCACCATGCAGGGTCCCGGATCCGGATAACGGACCTCGGTTAGACATCAGCGACAACAAGGGCGGTATTTCACCGTTGGCTCCACGAGAGCTGGCGCTCCCGCTTCAAAGCCTCCCGCCTATCCTACACATGTTGACGCTAATGCCACTGCAAAGTTGTAGTAAAGGTGCATGGGGTCTTTCCGTCTAACCGCGGGTACTCCGCATCTTCACGGAGAATTCAGTTTCGCTGAGTCTCTGTTGGAGACAGTGGGGAAGTCGTTACGCCATTCGTGCAGGTCGGAACTTACCCGACAAGGAATTTCGCTACCTTAGGACCGTTATAGTTACGGCCGCCGTTTACCGGGGCTTCAATTCGGAGCTTGCACCCCTCCTTTTAACCTTCCGGCACCGGGCAGGCGTCAGACCCTATACGTCACCTTGCGGTTTCGCAGAGCCCTGTGTTTTTGTTAAACAGTCGCTACCCCCTGGTTTGTGCCCCCGCCCCATGCTTGCGCACAAAGCGGGCTCCCTTCTCGCGAACTTACGGGAGTAATTTGCAGAGTTCCTTCAACAGAGTTCTCTCAAGCGCCTTGGTATGCTCTACCAGTCCACCTGTGTCGGTTTAGGGTACGGTCTGATGAGGAGGCTATTTCCAGGGACTTCTTCACCGCCCGAACAATCCGATAAGTTCGAACGATATACGAAATCCGTCACACATCCTCTGGCTCAGGAATATTCACCTGATTCCCATCGTCTACGCATTTCTGCCTCGACTTAGGGGCCGGCTAACCCTGCGCAGATTAGCTTTACGCAGGAACCCTTGGACTTTCGGCGAGAGTGTCTCTCACACTCTTTATCGCTACTCGTGTCAGCATTCGCTCTTCCGATACCTCCAGGAGCCCTCGCGGGTCTCCCTTCATCGGCTTACGGAACGCTCCGCTACCGCGTGCAGTAAACTGCACACCCGAAGCTTCGGTGCATGGCTTTAGCCCCGTTACATTTTCGGCGCGGGAACCCTTATTTAGACCAGTGAGCTGTTACGCTTTCTTTAAATGATGGCTGCTTCTAAGCCAACATCCTGGTTGTTTTGGGATTCCTACATCCTTTCCCACTTAGCCATGACTTGGGGACCTTAGCTGTCGGTCAGGGCTGTTTCCCTTTTCACGACGGACCTTAGCACCCGCCGTGTGTCTGCCGCATAGTACTCCTCGGTATTCGGAGTTTGGTTAGGATCAGTAAGGCGGTAAGCCCCCATAGCCCATCCAGTGCTCTACCCCCGAGGGTATTCGTGCGACGCTCTACCTAAATAGATTTCGCGGAGAACCAGCTATCTCCCAGTTTGATTGGCCTTTCACCCCTAGACACAAGTCATCCGAGCCTTTTTCAACAGGCACCGGTTCGAACCTCCAGCAAGTGTTACCTTGCCTTCATTCTGCTCATATCTAGATCACTAGGTTTCGGGTCTAATCCCACTAACTAAATCGCCCTATTCAGACTCGCTTTCGCTGCGCCTACACCTACCGGCTTAAGCTTGCTAGTGAGACTAAGTCGCTGACCCATTATACAAAAGGTACGCCGTCACCCTTTCGGGCTCCGACTGCTTGTAAGCGTTCAGTTTCAGGTCTGTTTCACTCCCCTTGTCGGGGTGCTTTTCACCTTTCCCTCACGGTACTAGTTCACTATCGGTCAGACGCGAGTACTTAGGCTTGGAGGGTGGTCCCCCCATCTTCAGACAGGATTGCACGTGTCCCGCCCTACTC
>JACKIL010000006.1:155000-203426 GCA_020638525.1 Caulobacterales bacterium
ATTTGGATGCGCCGCAATGTAGGCGAAAGCGCCGGCGACGCCGCTCGCCATAAAAAAGAGGAGGAAGTAAAGCGCCGCCCGACGCTGGCCGGCGCCTTGTTCGGCGCCCATCATCCTTGCAACTGGCGCCCCGAAGGCGACGAGCCAAACGCAGTTCAGGAGGAGATGCATCCACCCCGCGTGCAGGAAGATATGCCCGACGAGGGGAAGCGCCGACGCGATCAGGCCGCCGCGCAAGTGGGTGACGCGAAATGGCGAGACGGCGCCGATCCAGACGAAGAAAGACTGCACACTGTCAGGAGCGACAAGAAAGACGACATGCGCCGCGATAATGGCGAGGGCGAGATGAATGACGACCGGCGGCGCATTGATGATCGGAGGATTAGGCGGTGACAAAGCTTCCCTGCCCCGACCGCCTTCTCCTTGATGGTGCTCCATGCGTCCCGCCATTAATCAACAGTTAAGAAAGCAACGGAAACGCGCCCGCTCTGACCAAATATGGCGTGTCGCATCCGAAGCGCAAACCTTTGTTCACCTTGGCGCCCTAAGAATAAAGCCGGATCCAGCCCGCAAGAGCGCCAGAAATGTCTGATAAGCCTGTCCAGTTGGAGCAAGAACCCGAGCCCGAAGGCGCCGAACGCCGGCGCCATGCGCGCGTCGACGTGTCGTTGAAGGCGCGTTTCCTTGGGACCGACAACATTGAACATCCCTGCCTTGTCGTCGACATTTCCGCCGGTGGCGCGAAACTGCGCGCCAAGACGCCGCCCGCTGAAGGCGAGACGATTGTTCTCTATATTGACGAGATCGGGCGCTTCGAATGCAAAGTCGTTCGCTCAAGCAAACACACTTTCGCAGTCGATTATCGCGGTCGCCGTTCAAAGTCGGCTCGGACCGCAGACGCGCTGACGCTGGCGCTTAACCAATCCAAGGAACACCGCGCCTCCGATCGCCGGGATGCGCCGCGCATCAAGCAGGATGAAGCTGCGATCGTCACCCTTGAGAGCGGCGAGCAACTGCCCTGCTCGATCGTCGATATTTCCCTGACCGGCGCCTCGCTCGAGATCAGCCCGCGCCCGCCGCTCGGCTCGACATTAATCATCGGCAAGACCGCCGCCAAAGTCGTTCGCCGACACGACAAGGGCGTCGGCGTGATCTTCAGCGGTCCGGCGGCCCGCATGGAGGACGCCATTAAGGATACTTCCGCTGCAGCCGTACCCCATCGCGGCGCGGACCTTGCATCACATTTCGGCAAGAAGGGCTCTTGAGCCCTGAAGCTGGTCAAACGAGGAAGACCATATGCTTGCTGCCGATAACTGGTGCGTGAAGGTCGAAGAGCGGATCTACGGCCCCTACACGTCTCAACAGCTTCGCAAGTTCGCCCATGAGGGCCGTTTCGCGCCGTGGTCTCTTGTGGCGCCGGCTGGCAGCCGTTCATGGCGCGAGGCGAGGAATGAAGGTTCTTTCGCAGCGTTCTTCGGCATGGATGCGCGGCGCGGTTTGAGCGGCTCGCGCACCTTCGGTAAACGCGATTTCGGCGCGGAGCCCGTTGAGACGGCGAAAGCCGAAGCCCCCGTTAACGAAACGGCGACGACAACCGTCCTTGAAGCGCCTGTCGAAGAACAGCCCCGTGTCTCCGCCCCGCAGCTTCCGATGCAAGGCAACTCAGGTCCGGCCGCGACGACGCATCATGAACCGCGCATCGCCAACTTCATTATGATCTTCGACATTGTCAGCGCCGCAGCAAGCCGCGTGGAGGCCGCCGTGCTCAGCCTCGGCCCGGCTTTCCGTGTCGCAGAGAATGTGTGGACGGTGAGCTGCGAAATGTCAGCAGTCGGCGTGCGCAACGCGATTGCGCCATATCTGCTGCCACGTGAATCGCTGCTTGTTGTCGATGCAACGCGCGGGCGCACGTCATGGCAAAACTTTGCACCCGAGCTTCACGCCAAGCTGTCCGCCGCCTGGGCCGCATCAAGACAATAACCGCCGGATCAGAATCCGCGCGCTGCGCCGTCTGTGACATTTCCAAGAAACTTTCAGCGCCTACTCGAAGCGCAGACGAAAGACGTCTAATATTGAGTCGTAACTGATTCGCGCTTGTTCTTCGCGCTTGTTCTAGGCGGCTGAATGTTCGATTGCGGTCTCGCTTTCTTATCCGGCAAGCCCCAACCCCGAGCCTTCTCGGCAAGGATTTCCTCTCCGCACCGCTGCAAGTTCGACGTCCGCTCCGCCATGCCGGCGCGGAAGCACGATCGGTTGTGTTCCCCACCGCAAACAGGAGACGGATGATGGCGAAACGCTCCACGCGGCGCGCTTTTAGGCGCGTCCACGACGCACATGGCGAAATCGAAGGAGACAATGTACGCCGCCTTTTCGATGAACCCGCCTGGTCGCCCCTTGATGACGAGGTACGCGACGAAGAGCATCGGGAGCAGAAATACCGCAAGAACATCCGTCCACAGAATGAGAGTCAGCAACGCTTCCTTGAAGCGCTCGATCGCTCCTCTCTTGTCTTCGCCGTCGGCGCAGCGGGCACCGGCAAGACCTATCTCGCCGTCGCTAAAGCTGTTGAAGCGCTTGAGTCAGGCCGCGTCGGGCGCATCATCCTTTCGCGTCCTGCCGTGGAAGCCGGAGAAAGCCTCGGCTTCCTGCCGGGCGACATGGAAGAAAAGCTCTCTCCTTACCTTCGTCCGCTTTACGACGCGCTTTGCGACCGTATGGCGACCAAGCGCCTGAAGGCTTTGACAGCGGAAGGCGTCATAGAGATCGCGCCAATCGCTTATATGCGCGGGCGAACGCTCAACAACGCCTACGTCGTCATCGACGAAGCGCAGAACTGCACCTATGCGCAGCTTAAAATGTTGCTGACGCGTCTCGGCTGGCATTCAAAAATGGTCGTGACGGGCGATCCGGCGCAGACCGACCTCCTGCCAAGTCTCTCCGGCTTGCAGCAGGTCGTCGATCGTCTCGAGCATATCGAAGGCGTTGAGGCTGTGCGCTTCACGCGCGGAGACGTCGTCCGGCATCCGCTCGTCGCCGAGGTGATTGACGCGCTTTAAAGCGCTGCGGCGCGAAAATTATCCGCGGCGAATCAGGCCGCTAGCCCGCTCCGGATCGCCTCGTGGCGTTTCCGGGCGGGTTCCGGAACTTTCACCGGCGCGCTCGCCATGCTATCCCAGCTGACGCTTTGTGAGCGACGGGACGATCGGGGCCAGCGGTAATGCGTCAGAAGAGCAGCGGCAGTTTCGGCGGAGAAGAAGTCCGCGAGGAATCGAGCTGGCGCTATCCGCTCGGCATTTTTCTCGTCACGCTGCTCCTGTGTGCAGTCTTCCTCTATTACTATGTCGGCCCGAGCGTTGACGAGATCAGCGGCAATACGCCAAGCCCCGCGATCAGCGAGGAGCCGGTCTCGTTCACCGTCGGCGGTATTCCTTTCAGCGTCGCGACCAACTTCACCGTCTATCCGCGCGACCGGCGCGGCGGCGCGCGCGAAGAAGTCGCCCTCTATGCCCTCTGGCCGACGATGACCGGCTATACGCCCGCGCGCCGCGAGGAGTTCGTCGAAAACCCGAAGGATACGCGCCGCATCGACATTGTGCTTTCCACGCGCACGTCGAGCTTCAGCGAGCAGGAGCGGATCGACATCCTTTACCTGCCCTACACCAACGACAAGCGCGGCATCAGAACGCCCTACCAGCTCGTCAAATACACTTTCCGCGACCAGCGCGAGAATGTGCCGACGAGCGGCTACGCCGATACGGAACTCTTCCTGGGCGAAACCAACGACACCAAGACGATGGCGCTGTTCTGCTTCGAGGAACGCGAAGACATCAGAAGCCCCGATTGCTGGCGTGAGTATGAGCTGAGCCCCACCGTTACGGTCAGCTACCGCTTCAAACGTCACCTGCTCGATGAATGGAAAGCGATCGACACGCGAGTGCGCGCCTTCGTCAACGAGATGTCGCAGCGGAACAACGGCGCGCCCGCTTCTGCGCCGGCGCCCGACGCAGCAGAATAGTCAGCGCGACTTTACGAAAGCTCTCGTCGAACGACGTGGCTGAGCGCCGTCATCAACGGTGGCGCGAATAGAAGCCCGAGCGCAGCCATCACCGCGAGCATCCCCGCTGTCGGCAACGCATTCGCATAAACGCCGGCAGCCTTCCCGGCGCAAAGCCCCGCCAAGGCGAGCCCCACGCCGAAGACGTGAAGCCCAGCGCCATCCGTCATCGCAGCTTGTGTCGTCTCACGCGCATTGAGGCGCGGACTTCTCGCATCACGCCAAGTAGCGGCGAGTTCCCCGAACAGCGCAGCGACAATCGCCAGCGCCGCCGCCTGATCGAAGGCGGAAAGCACAGGCCCGCCAAAAGTTCCCCAAAGCCAGCCGCCGATGGTCGCGGAAACGATGAGCGAGAAAAATACGAAGACGCCGGCCCGCAATGAAAAGAAGACCAGCCCCGCGACGACCGCGGCAAGAATGACGAACACAAGGCGTGACAACGGCAATTGCGCCGGCATGTTGAACGCAGCGGCGACAACTGCAATGGCGGCGATGGCAATGATCGCAAGCGATGCGTTGGGTGGGAAGAGGCCGCGAAGCAAGCGCCACTTATCGCGAAACGCCGCGCGGCGGCGGTTCTCCTCGACGGCCATCGTCTCGCTTGTCTGGCGAAGCGCGAGCGCGCCGGCAGAAGCCACAAGCGCCGCCGCAGCGCATAGGCAGGCTGAAAGCCCGGCGAGCGCGCCGAGATAGGGAACGCCTGCTTTCTCCATCGTAGGGATCAGCCCGAACGCGAGCGCCGCTGCGACAGCGCCATTGAGCGCAGACGGGATCGCCCGCCTCACGGATAAACCGGAAGCCTGTCGCCTGTCAGCGCCGCTCGCATACAGCGCAGCGAAATCCGCTAGCGCGCCCGCGCCGGCGATCACGGCGATGATGAAAGCGACAATGGCGATTACGCTCGCTTTCTCGCTGAATTCGACGCCTTGCTGCACAAGAAGCCCGAGCGCGCCCGCCATGCCAAGCAGCGCCGCGCTTGCAGCAATGAAGGAGAATTTTGTCATCGCCCCGAAGAGCGGCCCGACACCAAGGAGTATCGCCGTGGCGAGAACAAATGCGCCGAGGGTGAAGACGGGCGCTCGCAATAAATGCGTGAACAAGACCGGCTCATAGATAAGCGAGCCCGCGACAACGCCAGCGATGACGAGTGCGATGATGATCCGGAAGAGCGCTTTCGAAGGAGACGCGCCGGCGATGACGAGCGGCGCCACGACTAGAAGAAGTGCCGCGATCAGAAGATCGCCAATCGCGAACGCCGCACCGCCCGCCGCTTCCGAGACGCCAAGAGTTGCGAGCGCCGACAGTCCGAAGGCGAGCACGAGCGTCGTCAGAATCGGTCGATCGGCGGCTAGTCCCCCGACGAGGCCGACGCGGTCAAATTTCAAGGCAGCTCCACCCTAGAGACTAGAGAGACCTAGGCAGATCGATATCCAGAATCGCCATGTTGAAGTCGTAAGAGACTTCGCCGTCTTCGTCATCCCGGAAGATCACGCCCAGGAACTCATCGCCGATGTAAACCTCGGCGGAGTCGCGTTTATTGGGTCGCGGCCGAACCGAAAGGGTCATCAGTCCGAATTTCGAACGGAAGTATTGCTGCAGCCGGGCGATTTCGGAGGGATCCATGCGCTTTCCTTGGGCGGTCGATGGTTTGGACGATGGTGTGAGTCGCGCCTTCTATTACCCCTCGTCCCCTTCCGGCGCAAACGCGGGCGGTCAGAGCTTGAAGAGCTTCTCCGCCGCAGCGCGGGTGGAGCCGCGGTCGCCAAGGGCCTTTTCGCAGCGTGCGATCTCCTCTTTGAGGGAGGCGATGCGCTCCTCAAGGTCGCCAACGGAGAGCGAATAGAGATCCTGCTTTGCAAGGGTCTTCAGGGTCGGATCGGGCTGGGCTTTCGGCTGTTCGTCGTCCATTGCGCGCGCTCCCTGAACAAAAGCGAAGGCGAATGTGCGCAATAGCTGCGCGCCGATCAAGTCGGGCGCAGCGCCGTAGCTCGCCTAGCCGAACAGGCGGGCGATAACGCTTGCGATCGCCGCATGATGATCGGCCCCGAGACCGAACGCGGGCGCGAGTACATGCGTCGCCACAAAGCCGACGGCTCCGAGCAGCAGGGCGGCGAAGGCCGCACAGCCAGCGCAAAAGGCTGCAGTTTCAAATACGTCTCTCATAGCGCTTCCCTCAATCGAGCGAGTTGGCCCCGTCTTGAAGCGCTATTTACGCCGTTCGCCGGGCGCGAAAAGTGCGCTGCGTCACTGCTCGCGCGGAATTTACGCAAATTGACGGCTCCGACTGAATTCGGGCGTGGGCTGGACAGGCCCGGCCTATTGGCGCATCCCTTCCTTCCAAGCCACCTGACGAAGGCGGATGACAGACCCCATTCCCCCGATGATGCGCTGCATCGAAATCGAACAGCCAGGCGGACCGGAAGTCCTGCGCCTCGCCGAACGCCCCACGCCCAGCCCGGGCGAAGGGGAAGTGCTGATCAAAGTGGCCGCCGCGGGCGTCAATCGCCCGGATCTGTTGCAGCGCAGAGGGCTCTATCCGCCGCCCCCGGGCGCGAGCGACCTCCCCGGCCTCGAAGTCTCGGGCGTTGTCGCCGCAGTCGGGCCGAACGTCACCAAGGTGAAGCCGGGAGACAGCGTCTGCGCACTGCTGACGGGGGGCGGCTATGCCGAATACGCCGTCGCCCATGAAGGTTCCTGCCTGCCCGTCCCGGCGGGTCTGTCCATGGAAGCTGCGGCTGGTCTTCCCGAGACCTATTTCACCGTTTGGGCCAATATTTTTGACGATGCGGGTCTCGGAAATAGCGAGACTTTGCTGATTCACGGCGGAACCAGCGGAATCGGTGTGACGGCGATCGCCCTTGCGAAGGCCGTCGGGGCGAAAGTCATCGCCACCGCCTCGAGCGAGGACAAGCTGAAGGCGATCCTCAACCTGGGCGCTGATGCGGCGCTGAACTACACGTCGGATGACTGGGAGAAAAAAGTCGTCACGGAAGGCGGCGCTGATGTCGTCCTCGATATGACGGGGGGCGATTTCGTCGCCCGGAACATTTCCTGCCTCAACCCCTTCGGCCGCCATGTGTCGATCGCGACGCTCCGCGGGTTCACGGCGGAGATCAACATCTTCGACATCATGCGCAAGCGCCTCACCCTCTCCGGCTCGACCATGAAGACGCGGCCTTTCGAAGAGAAAGCCGAGCTCGCCGAAGCGCTGGAGGCCCATGTCTGGCCGCTTCTCGCCTCCGGCGAGATCAAGCCGGTCATGGACCAGACCTTCCCCCTGGCCGAGGCCTCCAAGGCGCACGAGCGAATGGAAAAGGGCGGGCATATCGGGAAAATCGTCCTCTCCGTCTCCAAGGGATAGTCTGGCCCCAAGGAATAGCTTGGACTTGCCGGGCGAACCGCCTATATAGGGCCCCGAAGCGCGCCATAGGCGCGGCGCTTTCCCCGAAAATTCGGCGGCAAGCGCGGCCCCGAGAGACCCTCAGGGCCGTTCCTGAAATTTTTGCGGTCTGAAACTTTTTTGCAGAGAGACGTCTCCCGTGTCCGACAAACCCCTCATGCCGATCGCAACGGCTGTCTGGCTAATCGATAACACTTCGCTGACCTTCGACCAGATCGCGGACTTCTGCAAACTGCACCCGCTGCAGGTCAAAGGCATCGCCGACGGCGACGTTGCAGCAGGCGTTCGCGGCATCGACCCGATCTCGAACCATCAGCTCACGCGCGAAGAACTTGAGAAAGCCGAAGGCGACCCTGCTTACCACATGAAGCTTGCGCGCCCGCAGACGATCGTCGCGGAAGCGCCGCGCAAAGGCCCGCGTTATACGCCAGTCTCCAAGCGCCAGAACCGCCCGGATGCGATCGCGTGGATCGTGCGCAATCACCCGGAGATCACCGACGCGCAGATCTCGAAGCTGCTTGGCACGACCAAGTCGACAATCCAGTCCGTCCGTGATCGTTCGCACTGGAACTCGGCGAACCTCGTGCCGCAGGACCCGGTCGGCCTCGGCCTCTGCTCGCAGATCGAACTCGACGCTGCGGTGAGGAAAGCCGCCTCGCGCAAAGCGAAATTCGAGCCGGCGCCGACAGAAGAAGGCCCGAGCCTCGCTCCGGCCGCAGAGACGACAGCGCCCGAGGCGGAAGAAGAAGAAACGCATCGCCGCGGTTCGGTGGATGTCGAAAAGGTCTTCGCCAAGCTCGGCGGCTCATCGCGCACGCGCGACGAAGAAGAGGACGAGGAAGACTAGCGCTCCTCGTCTACTCTGCCCGCTTGCGATCCCCCCCGCCGCTGATCAACCGGCCGCCGTCGACATAGACGCACTGGCCGGTGATGTAGGAGGCGGCTGACGACGCAAGAAAGAACACCGTTTCCGCGACTTCTTCGGGATCGCCGACCCGCTTCAGCGGGACGCTTTCCTTCAGCAATTTGCGCTCGGCATCGTCGGGCAGCTCAGACTTGATGGCGCCGATGCCGACAGCATTGGCGCGCGCGCCGATCCCTGACAACGCAAGAGCGACGGCTTTTGTCATCTGATTGAGCCCGCCCTGCGTCGCTGCAAACGCCACATGATCGGGCGCGGCGGTCACCGCTTCGACCGAAATGAGATTGACGATCGCGCCGCGCTGCCCCTTCTCTTCCGAATTCTGCGACTGCCGGATGAACTGCCGCGCGATCGCCTGATTGATGAGAAACGCGCTGCGCAGATTGGCTGAAACCACGCGCTCGAAATCCTCTTCGCTCGTTTCGAGGAATGGCGCTGAATAATCTTCGATGGCCATCTGGCAGAGCACGTCGATACGACCGTAGGCGTCAAGCGCTTCGGCGACGATGTTGTGCACGTGGAGACGGTTCGCGACGTCCGCCAGAACGAACACCGCCTCCCCTCCCTTTTGCACGATCTCCTGCGCAAGCGCGCGCCCGCGTTCTTCTTCTGTATCGGCAAGCACGAGCCTGTCGCCGGCGGCGGCGAAACGGCGGGCGCAGGCGGCCCCAACCCCTTCCGCGGCGCCGGTGATGATGACCGAACGGCCGGGCATGAACTTTCCTTTCAGGTGTGGCCGGGCTGGATGGGCCCAAACCGAGTCTCGGTTCTTGGAAATGCGGATGAGCGTCCGCCGGGCGCCGCTGGCCGAAATCGCCCGTCGAAAGACAGGGCCGGGAGGGAGAGACTGCGCTAGAATGGCCGCCAGTCAGCCGGATAATTTTGAATTACACCATCCGGTAACGCGCGCCTCGCTGGCGCCGTCGCTTCCCCACGATCCAAATTCAGCTTTCGCGTTAGTGCGTGACGCTCTGTGTACGGATGCTCTGTATCTGGTCCTTGATTCGAAGTTTAAGGCGTTTCAGCTCATTAACCCGGGATTCATCATGGCTCGGATGCTTCATTTCCGCGGCGATCGCGGATTCCAGCTCCTGATGACGCGCTTGCAGCGTTTCCAGATGAGCTTTTATCGCCATGTGGGCCTCCTTCGATGTGGCAAGAGAGTAAGTAAAGCATGAGATGGGAGCACCTGTCGACTGGTGCAAGGCTAACGAGGTGTTACCGCCGGGCTTTGCCAAGGAGCGCCCCCTCGGCTATCAAATGATCTGCAAGCCGTTGAGTCGCTGATGAAAAACGCTGGCCGGATCATAGTGGGGGTTAGCGGCGCTTCCGGCGCCGCCTATGCGCGCCGGGCGCTTGAGGCTCTGCGCGCTGCGGGGGTCGAAACCCACCTCGTCATCAGCAAGGCCGCCGAGATGGCGATGAGCTATGAGCTTGGGGAAAAAGCGCGCGACTTCGCCGCCCTCGCCGATCATTCCTACGCGATCAACGATGTCGGCGCGCCGATTTCTTCTGGTTCTTTCAGAACGCTCGGCATGCTGATCGCTCCATGTTCCGTGCGCACCATGTCGGAGATTGCGACAGGCGTGACGACGAGCCTGCTGACGCGCGCGGCGGACGTCGTGCTCAAGGAGCGTCGCCGCCTCGTCCTCATGGTGCGCGAGACGCCGCTGCACCTTGGACATCTGAGAACAATGACAGCGCTTGCAGAAATGGGCGCGATTATCGCCCCGCCTGTCCCAGCCTTCTATGCAGAACCTCAAACGCTCGACGATATCGTCGATCAGACGGTTGGGCGCGCGCTCGACCTGTTCGGCATCGAGACGCCGCTCGCAAAGCGCTGGGGCGAAGACCTTGAGAAAGGACGCCGCTCGTGACCTCCCCTGCGCTCAACTCTTTTCACGCCCATCCAGCGCGTGAGATACACTGCGCCCTTGAAGTCGCCGCATAGCGAGATCCGTGCATGCATGAAGAACGCCCGCCCGGCGATGACCAAAGCGACGCCGTGAAGCCGCCCGCCGGCATTTCGAGTCATACGAAAGACGGTCGCTTTGAAGCCCATGATGAAGATTTCAGCGGCGCCAATGACGAGGCGCTGATTATCAAGGCGCATGTGCTTCGCCAGGAACACGCCGATCTTGACGCGGCGATCCGCGCGCTTGAAGCGCAACCGCATTTCGATCGGCTGACGGTCGCCCGCCTGAAGAAAAAGAAGCTGCTCCTGAAGGATCAGATTCAGGCGATCATGGACCAGATGACGCCAGACATTATCGCATAGAGAAGCTACTTCAGCCGCGTTCCATCCTTCGTCGCGAAACCGCCGCCGCCCGTATACCGGCCCGGCAGGAACTGCATGTCGATATCCGAGTAGTAACCGTGATCGCGGTCGTCGCGCGATCCGACGACAAGGAGAACGACATCCGCATCGCTTTCATTTATGAAAACATGCCCGTCGGGCTCGCCCGCCTTAAAGCCGGCGCAGTCGCCGGCGCGTAACGTCTCCCGGCCCTTGTCAGTCACCATCACCGTTTCGCCTTCAAGCACCCAGACGAATTCGTCTTCATGCGTGTGCCAGTGGCGCTGCGACGACCACACGCCGGGCGCTAGCCGCAACAGGTTGACGCCGAACTGGGTGAGCCCCGCCGGATCGCCGAGCGCGCGCCAGCGGCGTTCACGACATGGCACATCGTATGGCGCTGGATAACGCGTGCCTTGGTGCTCCGGGCAGGATGCGATTTCGATTTTCGGCATGGAATGTTCTCCTTTTCTCCGGAGTCCGGAAGAAGGTGCGGCCAAGACGCGCGCCAAATCAATGCAATTTTTCACTTACAACGCAGCGCGGCGCGGCCTAAATGCATTGGTGAATATTCTCGCAATCCATCAGGAGCCCGCGCCATGATTCGCAGCATCGCCGCCCTTTCCGTCATCGCCATGCTCGCGGCGTGCGGGCAGAAGACCGAAACGTCCTCAGCGGCGGCGACGCCGACCGCTGAAGCAGCTGCGGATGCTTGCGCCTCTGCGACAGGCGACGGCATTGTTATTTCAGACGCGTGGGTGCGCGCGGCCGGCGAAGGCCAGGCGACGAGCGCGGTCTATCTGACGATCTGCAATGCGGGCGCGGACGCCGACACCCTTGTCGGCGCGGCGAGCGACGCGGCGGAAACCGTCGAGCTTCACCAGACGTCGAAGAACGCCGATGGCGTGATGACGATGTCACCGGTCGACGGCCTCGCGCTCGATCCGAAAAAATCAGCCGTGCTCGCGCCGGGCGGTTCACACATCATGCTGATCGGCCTCAAAGGTCCGATCAATCCGGGCGACAAGGTTGAAGTGACCCTCGAATTCGCAAACCGTGCGCCGATGCCGATCACAGTCGAAGCGCGCGGCATGCACGATGGCGGCCACGGCCACTGATCGAAGAAATCAGCAATCGTTGAGAATCAGTCGAGCGCCTGATCCATGGTTTCGGCGGGCGCGTTTCCGCAATCGCCGACAGGCTTGGCCGGAACGCCAGCGACCGTGCAGTGCGGCGGCACGTTCTTGAGAACGACGCTGCCGGCTGCGACCTTCGCACCTTCGCCAACTTCAATATTGCCGAGCACTTTTGCGCCGACACTGATGAGGGCGCCGCGGCGAATCTTCGGATGACGATCGCCGATCTCTTTGCCAGTGCCGCCGAGCGTTACGCTCTGCAGGATCGAAACGTCGTCTTCGATCACCGCCGTCTCGCCGATGACGACGCCCGTCGCATGATCGATGAACACGCCCTTGCCGATCGTCGTCGCAGGATGAATGTCGACCTGAAAGAGTTCGGACATCCGGCTTTGAAGGTAGAGAGCGAGCGGGCGCCGGTCATGGCGCCACAGCCAGTTGGCGACGCGCTGCGCCTGCAGCGAGAGGAAGCCTTTGAAGTAAAGGAAAGGCTGCACATATTCATAGCAGGCAGGATCGCGCGCATAGACGGCGAGAATATCCGCAAGCGCCGCCTCGACAATGCGAGGCTCAGCCGCATAGGCCTGCGCGCACACCTCCCGCCACAGCATCGCATTCATTTCGCGGTCTGCGAGTTTTTCAGCGAGGCGATAAGACAGCGCGCCTTCAAAGGTCGAATGATTAAGCACCGTCGCGTGGAGGAAGCTCGCAAGCACCGGCTCGCGGGCCGCCGCCGTCGCCGCTTCAACGCGCATGCGCGACCACGTCTGGTCCGTCGTCAGTTTTACGACCTTCAATGAAGCCGGCATGAACTGTCTCCCTCGCCGCAGGCGGGCCCCTATCAGCTCCCGCCCTTTAAGATGAGGTTAGAAATGACCTCAGGCAGCTCGCCGCGCAAGGCCCGAGCTTGGGCCGAGAGCGCCATCACGATCGTCAGACTGTCGCGAATCCGGCCCGCGAGCACGTCGTTAACCAGCATTTTGAAAGGGATTCTGCGCGTCTGCAGCGCCTCGGAGGCCTCCGGATGCGCGGTCCCGCCCTCAAGTTCACAAGCCAGATAGCAAATCGCGACCTCGTCCGTGATCGAGTTCGACAGGTCGAGTTCGATGAGCGGCGCCCAGACTTTCGCGGAGAGCCCGGTCTCTTCGGCGAGCTCGCGCTTGGCGGTGTCGAGCGGCGCCTCGCCCGCCGGCCCCCCGCCTTCCGGCAACTCCCAGCTATAGGCGTCCGAAGGGAAGCGGTGCTGGCCGACGAGATAGACGAACCCCTCCTCGTCTATCGGGAGAATCCCGATCGCGCGATTCTTGAACCGTACAACGCCATACTGGCCCGGCGTGCCGTCAGGATGCGTCACCGCGTGATCGATGACGCGGATCCACGGATTATCGTAAACCGTTCGCGCAGCGTTGACGCGCCACGGACCGACCGTTTCAGGAACGCCTTCTTCTCTCATTAATCCTCTTGCGCGCGCACCGGCACAGGCAACTGACAGACATCGATATAGTCCGGGCGGAAATAGAAGAAAGCTTCCGAACGATTGCGGCGCGCTTCGACATAAGCGTCGAACGCCGGCCGGTCGCTGCGCAGAATTTCTAGCTTCGTGCGCTCAGCCTCCGGGACGTCGGCGGCGACTTTCATCGCAATAATCGTCTCGCCGAGATCGTCGCCATCTTCCTGCGGGGGAGAAACGCGGCGCAGCGCCTGTAGATGCTCCATGCCGGCGACGACCCGACCGAAGACGGACATGTTGCGATCGAGATAGCGTTGCGGCTGCAGCGTGACATAAAACTCCGTACTCGCCGTATCGCGCGCGTCTTCGCGGCCAAAGGCGAAGGCGCCGGCGCAGTGAAGGTGCCAGGCAGTCTTCGTCTTAGGATCATGGCCGACCGGAAGGCTTCCGAGGAAGCCAACTTCCCTGGCGTAACCGTCTTCGTCCTTCATCTTGTAGAAGTTGAAGTCCTTGCCGACTGAGTCCTCAAACTCTGCGGCAAGCGGCGTCTGTTCGCCTCGCTTGCCGAGCGCGTCGCCGCCCTGCGCGACAAAGCCGTCGATTACGCGATAAAAGGAAAGCCCATCGTAAAATCCTTCGCGAGCGAGCCTTTTCACCTGCGCGACATGGTTGGGCGCAAGCGACGGCGATAGCGCGATGACGACCCGGCCCGTGCTCAGTTCGATGTAGAGCGTGTTCTCCGGATCGAGCGGGCGCCAGTCTTCCGAAGTCGTCGCTTCGAGAATGTCCGCGCTCGAAGGCTTGCCTTCGATCTGATCTGCAAATGCTGGGCCGATCGCCGCTGAAAGCGCGGCCGCAACCAGAAATGCCTTTTTCATTTTTCTTCTCCCCATTTATCCCCGGCCACGATACGGTGCGGGGCCCTGTTCCGGCAGCCACAGCCCTGCGGGCGGCGCGCTGGTCTGATAGAAAACATCGATCGGAATTCCGCCGCGCGGATACCAGTAGCCGCCAATACGCAGCCATTTCGGTTTCGCTGCATCGATGATGCGTTTGGCGATCGTCACCGTGCAATCTTCATGGAACGCTCCATGATTGCGGAAGGATGTCAGAAAGAGCTTCAGCGATTTCGATTCGACGAGCTTCTTTGTCGGCACATAGTCGATGACGAGATGCGCGAAGTCGGGCTGGCCTGTCACCGGGCACACCGACGTGAACTCGGGACAGGCGAAGCGCACTAGGTAGAGCGTTCCCGGATGTGGATTGTCGACCACTTCAAGAACCGCCTCCTCCGGAGAGGCCGCGGCTTTCGCCTCATGTCCAAGCTGGCTAAGCTCAGCATCGCGATTTGCCGCCGCCTTGCGGGCTCTCGGTCCGGTCCCTTTTCTCGCCGCCATCTCCATTCCTTCTTGCGATAACGAGGGCGGCGCGACCAGATCGCCCGCCTCAGTCGCAGCGGACACTAAGCCAAGCCGGCCAGAAATTGGAATCGAACTCGCGCGCGCCGGGCCAATCGCAGACGACCCGAAAAGGCGGATGAGGAGCGAATCGGCGCAGCCATCGCCGGAAATTTCGCAAAGACGTTACAGGCGCCTGCCATTGTGCCCGAATCAGCGCGCCGCACGCCTTGGAATCGAGGATTACTTGCGGTGTATTACACGGCTACTGCAAGTTGGCGTTAATCAGAAGCGATGGCCCCGATCTTCCCCGGCATGCGTCAGGCGCGCGACGAGAGCGATGGCGCTCGCGCGGAAGGCTTCCGGAAAGGAAGCGCCGTTTCGCTGCGGCTGAAGCGGAAAGAGATCTTCCGCCATCCCCGGTTGGCGCGGCGCCTTGAAGAAGCGCTTGCGGCCAGCGCCGGCGTCAGGCGCGTCACCGCTTCTCATCTGACAGGGCGCATCGACATCGCGCACGATCCACGTTGCGATGTGGTCGGCTTGCGAGAATTGATCGACAAGGCGCTTTCGGCGGAAGCATCGCGCACGACGCCCCTCGCCTTCGAGGCGCCTGTCGTTATCACGATAAAACCTCGGGACGTTACTGCGCCGCCCCCTGCTCCTTCCTCTTCCGGCGAAGTCACAACGACATGGCATGCGCTGGCGCCAGACGCTGTCATGCGCGTGCTGGGCGCATCGAGCCTTGGCCTTGACGAACGCGAGGCGGCGCGGCGCGCGGCGCTTTTCGGAACGAACACGCTTCCGGAGCCCTCGCCCCCGAGCGCGGCGGGAATATTCTTTGAACAGTTCAAAAGCCTGCCCGTCTTTCTGCTGCTCGGGTCCGCCGCGCTTTCAGTGGCGACGGGCGGCGTGATCGACGCGGCCGTGACGCTCGCCGTCATCTTCGCGAACGCCGCAATCGGCTATTCGACGGAGTCGGCGTCGCAGCGCACGATCCTCGCCATGACGAAACGCTCTTCATGGGCGGTGCGGGTGCGGCGCAGCGGCGAAGAATTGGAAATTCCGTCAGAGGATATTGTCCCCGGAGACATTCTCCTGCTGAAAGCCGGCGCAATCCTGCCGGCGGACGCGCGCATCATCGCGACGGACGATCTGATGGTCGACGAAGCGCTCCTGACAGGCGAAAGCGAACCGGTCGCCAAGCAAACCGACGCCGTGGCGGCGGGCGCGCCCCTCGCCGAACGACGCAGCGTCGTGCGCCGCGGGACATTCGTTGCAAGCGGCGCAGGAGAAGCGGTCGTCGTCGCGACCGGCGTCGACACCGAGATCGGAAGAATTGAAGCCGCCACTTCAAATGTGCGCCCGCCGCCCACCGTTCTTGAACAGGACCTTGGGAGGCTCGGCACGAAGCTGACGATCCTCTCTAGCGTCGTTTGCGTCGGCGTTCTCGGCCTCGGCGTGCTGCGCGGACGCCCGATGCTCGAAATGCTGAAGAGTTCCGTCGCACTCGCCGTCGCCGCTGTTCCCGAAGGCCTGCCGGCGATCTCCACGACCGCGCTTGCGCTCGAACTGCAGCGCCTTCGCGCAAAGAAAGTCATCGCCCGTCGCCTTCACGCCGTCGAAGGCCTCGGCGCCATGCGCATTCTCTGCTTCGACAAAACCGGAACGTTGACTGAAAACGACATGGCGGTCACGGAAGTCCTCATTGGCGGCGAACGCCGGAAGTCGGAAGCGTTGACAGACCCGGACGGCGTGTCGCCAGGTTTGCGAAAACTGCTGGAGGTCGGCGCGCTCTGCTCCGACGTCGAACTGAGAGACGGCGAATACGGCCCGCTGCTCAACGGCTCGGGAACGGAACGCGCCATTGTCGATCTCGCCATGCGCTGCGGGATCGGCATTCGCGGGCTTCGCGATCGTCATCCGCGCATCGCTGCGCAATTGCGCAACCATGCGCGGCGGATGATGGCGACCTTGCATCCCGGCGACGAAGGCGAGCCGACGTGGATCGCCGCGAAGGGCGACCCGAAAGTCATTCTTGATCGATGCGCAGCGACATATGACGATGGCCGGCGCATCCCGCTCGACACAGCGGCGCGCACGCGACTTTCCGCAGAGATCGACGCCATGTCGCTCGCGGGCCTGCGCGTGCTCGGTTTGGCGTATGCAGAAGCAGCGCCTGGCGAGAGCCGCTTCGATGCGCCTTTAACCTGGCTCGGCGCTGCGGCTCTCTCCAACCCGCTCCGCCCCGGAGTACGGGAAGTCATCTCCGAGCTGCAGGGGGCCGGCATCCGCACGCTGATGATCACCGGCGACCAGAGCGCGACGGCGCGCGCCATCGCGACCGAGCTCGACCTGTCCGGCGGCGAACCGCTGCAAATTCTCGATGCGAGCGACGTCTCAGGCATGCCAGACGAACTCCTCAACGCGCTCTGCCAGAAGACGCATGTTTTTGCGCGCGTCTCGCCCGCCCAAAAACTCGATATCGTGCGCGCCTTGCAGGCGGACGGCGCCGTCGTCGGCATGACGGGCGATGGATTCAATGACGCGCCAGCGATGAAGGCGGCGGACGTCGCGATTGCGATCGGCGTCGACAGCGCAGGCGCTGCGCGCGACGTCGCCGATATCATCATTGACGGCGACCACATTCGCCACATCGCCGATGGCGTCGCCTATGGCCGCACGGTGCGCGCGAATGTGCGCAAGGCTGTACGCTTCATGCTGTCGACGAACCTCAGCGAGATTCTCGTGATCGTCGCCGAAACGCTGGGGCAACGGGACGAAATCGAGTCCCCTCTGGAACTCTTATGGCTCAACCTGGTTACGGACGTGCTGCCCGGGCTCGGCCTTGCGCTTGAGCCGCCGGACGCGAATGTCATGCAGGGCGCCGGGCATACGGACAAACGTTTCTTCGATGACGACGACTTCAAGCGCGCAGGCCTTGAGTCCCTTGCTATCACGGGCGCAACGCTTGGAGCGCACGCGTTCGGGCTCTCCCGTTACGGCCCCGGCCCGCAGACACGCGCGCTCACGCTTTTCAGCCTGATCACGGCGCAGCTGCTGCACAGCTATTCATGCCGCTACGACCGGCCGGAAGATCTCGCGGGCGGCTCCCTTTTCTCGAACCGCACGCTCAATATGGGAACCGGCGCGGCCCTTGCGCTGCAGCTCCTGCCCGCCTTCGTTCCGGGCGTGCAGCGCCTGCTCGGGCTTGGACGGATGAGCCCGGTCGACTTCCTCGTGTCCGGCGCGGCGGGGCTCGCCTCCTTCAGCGCTGTAGAAACAGTGAAAGCCCTCAATCGCAAGCCGCGAACGGCGAACGGCAAGGAAAGGCGAACCAATGCGTGACTTCGTCTTCACGTCGAGCTCGGTTCTGCCGGGCCACCCTGACAAGCTCTGCGATCGCATTAGCGACGCGATTGTCGACGCCTATCTCGCCAGCGACCCGCATGCGCGCGTTGCAGCGGAATGCGCCATCGCGTCGGATGTCGTCTTTCTGGTCTGCCATGCGAGCCCGAACTCGGCGGTCGATCATTCGACGATCGCGCGCAATGTCATTCGCGAAGTCGGCTATCGCGCACCGGAACTCGACCCTGATCGCGTGGCGATCATGATCAATCTCGCCGCCATCGATGCAAGAACCATCGACGATGAAGACGGCGGCGCGCTCCTCCGCCTGCCGGCAAGCAACAGCGCGACCCTTTTCGGATACGCCTGTCGGCAAACGGCCGATTTGATGCCCGCTCCCATCAGGCTTGCGCATCGACTGGCCCAGAACCTCTGGGCTGAGAGCCTGAAGGAAGAGAATGACTGGCTCGGCCCTGACGGCCAGGTGCAGGCGAGCGTCGAATATCGCGACCGGAAACCTGCACGTCTTGTTCGCCTCACCGTTCTCGCTGGTGATCCTTCGAACTCTGATGGCGCCGCTTGGCTGGGCGAGCAGCTCGCAGCGGTCGCGCGCGATGCGGAGATCGTGCCGGTCGATGAAACGAGCGCGGTTGAAGTCAATCCGCCCGGCGCCGTTCTCCTCGGCGGGCCGCGTCGCCATCCGGGCCTCACCGGGCGCAAGATCTCCATCGACACCTATGGCGATTTCGCGCGTCAGGGCAGCTCCGCACTATCGGGGAAAGACCCGCATCGCATCGACCGTATCGGCGCCTATGCGGCGCGGTACGCCGCCAAGAACATCGTCGCCGCTCAACTCGCCGCCGAGTGCGAAGTGCAACTGAGTTACGCCGTCGGACGCTCTGACCCGGTCAGCGTCGCCATCGACACGCGCGGCACTGGCGTTGCGCCCGAACATGTCATTGTGAACGTGCTGCGAGAGAGTTTCGACTTGAGGCCGGGCGCCATCATCGACCGCTTCGGGCTTCACGACGCATCGACATGCGACGGAAGCTTCTATCGGCGCCTTTCCGCTTTCGGCCAGGTCGGCGAGCGTTCCTTCGAGATTCCGTGGGAGAAGACCGACCTCGCTGAGGTGCTTGCGGCGGCGCCAGTTTAAAGCGCGTCCGTTGGGTTCGCATCTCCGCCCCGCTTCGGCTTGAGAAGCACATCGGCCGCGTACCAGAAGGCAGTCACCGCAGAGATGCCGATTTTCCCTCGCACCAGCTGAACCGCGCCGACAGATGCGAAGGCGAGAAAGGCAAGGCCCGGCAGATCGACGGCGCCATTGCTGACGCCCTTCAAGTCGTCTTCGAAACGCTTCGCCTGCTGACGAATGATATCGCTGAGCGCCGGCTCTGGCGGGCGCGGCGCAAGCTCGAAGAGACGTGCGCGCGCAAGCGACTTGAAGAAATCCTCGATCGCCCCTTCGAAAGCGATGATTACGCTTCCAGTCGCCGGACGGGCGACAACATCGCTGACACCTGCGACAGCCCCGATATCACCTTTGAGCGTCTCGAAGAATTCAGCGTCGCCGCGGCGACCTTCAAAGCTGAAGCGCGCGCGCCCATCGCAGACATGCGCAAGCACCCCTTTCGGGAGTAGCGGTTCATGACCTTCAGCCACGTCTTTCATTTCAGCGCCTATGCCGGCTGCGGCTCTTCAACTGTCGCTTCCGCCGCTTCCTGCGCTGCTGCCTCGCGGTTGAGATCCGCCCATGCTTCAGCGTAGGCGTCCTCCGCAACTTCGGAGAAACGCGCATACGCTTCGCGTGCTTTCTGCAGGGCGATCACATTCGCTTTTACGGCGGAGCGAACCGCGGGTTCAGCCGCGCGACCAATGGCGGGACCGTATCTCCAGATCAGATAGATGCCGACAACGCCGGCCGCCCCGATCGCTATTCCTTTTCCAAGCACAGAGGCCTCTTCAGGCTGGATCGAAAGAGAATGTTTTTAACGGTTCACCCCTATCGCCACCATTGATCGGGATCAATGGGCGATTGGCTGTTCGCAGAACGGACACAAAAACGGAAACGGCGCGGCGAGGAATGCCTCGCCGCGCCGCTCCAGAATACTGCGAAACCAGTGTTTCCGCTAAACGGCGGCGCGCTCTGGCGCGCCGGCGCCTGCAGGACGATTGCGCCGACGGCGCGGGCGAGCATTCGCTTTGCCGCGGTGTTGCTTTTTCTTTTCTCCGCCGGGGCGCTGCTGATCGTTGGCGGCGCGCTTTTGCTTGTCCTTGCGCCTGTGCGGTTGGCCGGAACGGCGGTTGTCTTCGCCGCCAGCCGGGCGGGATTTCCTTACCGGCGCATTATGTTGGCGAGGAGCCGCGTCCGCTTCTTCCTCAGCCGCTCCAACGACGCTGATCTTTTCGCGCGTCAGTCTTTCGATCGAACGCAGATACGCGCGCTCTTCACCGGAGCAGAATGAGATGGCGACGCCAGCAGCGCCTGCGCGCGCCGTTCTGCCGATCCGGTGCACGTAAGTCTCAGGCACATTGGGCAGATCGTAATTGACGACATGGCTGACGCCGGAGACATCAATGCCGCGCGCAGCAATGTCTGTCGCAACAAGGACGCGCGCATAGCCAGCGCGAAACGCTTCAAGCGCTCTCTCACGCTGCGACTGTGACCGGTTGCCGTGAATCGCGTGGGCTTGCGCGCCAGCCGCAGCGAGCGCGCGCACGACTTTGTCGGCGCCATGTTTGGTTCGCGTAAAGACGAGACCGCGGGTGAAATCTTCGCCCCGGACGATTTTAACAAGAGCGGAGACTTTAGCGCCGTTCTCCATAAACATCACGCTTTGCGCGATTCTGGGGCGTTCTGCTGCAACGATCTCAACGCGAACCGGATCGTCCAGCAAAGCGCTGGCGAGCTTCGCGATCGCCGTCGGCATGGTCGCCGAGAAGAAGATGTTCTGGCGCTTCGCAGGGAGTTTCGCCGCGATCGCGCGGATCGCGTGAATGAAACCGAGATCGAGCATCTGGTCGACTTCGTCGAGGACGAACATTTCGACGCCGTCGAGCACGAGCGCGCCCTGATCCATCAGATCGACGAGGCGGCCGGGCGTTGCGACGATGATGTCGGCGCCATTGCGCGCCATCGTCTTCTGACGATTGATCGGCGCGCCTCCGATGACGAGGCCGGTGCGCAGGCGCAGGCCTTTCCCATAGGCTTCGAAGCGATCGAGGACTTGGGCCGCAAGTTCGCGCGTCGGCGCGAGCACCAGCACGCGGCACTCGGAACGGCGCCGCTCACGCGGCTCCTTCGCGAGACGGTTGAGAATCGGAAGCGCGAAGGCGGCCGTCTTGCCGGTCCCTGTCTGCGCAATCCCGAGCAGGTCCTGCCCCGCCATAAGCGGAGGAATAGCGCTCACCTGGATGGGCGTCGGCGTCGCATGGCCCTCAACGGCGAGCGCCTGCATGATCGGCTCAGCGAGGCCGAATTCAGTAAAGTCTTTCACAATAATCTTTCTAAGCGCCGCGCGGAGTCCCGGCGCGGAACGCTTGGGTTCAGGAGAACCCGCGTGTCAGGGCGCTCAAATTGTCGGTTGATTGGGGAGGCTCACGGAATAATCCGTATGCACGCTGCCTATGGCGGCTACATATGACTATCTTGCTGAATTGCAAGTAAAATCGACGCCAGATTCGGTAGTGGCGGCGCTCTTCAAAGCGCTGAATAGATGGTGCCCAGGGGCGGATTTGAACCACCGACACGCGGATTTTCAATCCGCTGCTCTACCAACTGAGCTACCTGGGCCCTCGGCGTGAGCCGCGCTTTTGGGCGGGCCAGCGTCCGTAGGAGATGCCAGCGCAGGGGCGAAATTCCCTCCCCGAGCGCGCCGGAGGGCGGCTTATAGACGGAAGGCGGGCGGCTTGTCCACACGGCTTTCGAGCCCCAATTCAGTGATGGCTTCCTGGGATGCTCGCCGGCTGGCGGGTTGCGACGATGGGGCCGCTTGCGGGTCAGGCGATCATGGGTAAGGTGCCCCAAAGCCGCCCCGGTAAAGAGAGGCGGAGATCGAGGCCCCGATGGATTATGAAGCCTATTTCCGCTCGCGCTTGGCCAAATTGCGCGAGGAAGGCAATTACCGCGTCTTCGCCGATCTGGAACGCCGGGCAGGCTCGTTTCCGGCCGCGACGAATCACGGGGCGATCGGACCCAAAGAAGTCACCGTCTGGTGCTCAAACGACTATCTCGGAATGGGCCAGAACCCGAAAGTGATCGCCGCGATGAAAGAGGCGATCGACCGCTGCGGGGCCGGCGCCGGCGGCACCCGGAACATCTCGGGCACGAACCATTACCATGTGCTGCTGGAGCGCGAGCTCGCGGACCTTCATGGCAAGGAAGCCGCCCTCCTCTTCACGTCCGGCTACGTATCGAACTGGGCGAGCCTCGGCACGCTCGCTTCGGCGATTCCCGGCTGCATCGTGCTCTCGGATGCGATGAACCACGCCTCGATGATCGAAGGCATTCGCCACAGCCGCGCCGAACGCCACATCTTCAAGCACAACGATGTCGAGGATCTCGACCGCAAACTCTCCGCGCTCGATCCGGAAGCGCCGAAGCTTGTGGCCTTTGAGTCCGTCTATTCGATGGACGGCGATATCTCGCCGATTAAAGAGATCTGCGACGTCGCCGAGCGCCACGGCGCGATGACCTATCTCGACGAAGTGCACGCTGTCGGCATGTATGGCCCGCGCGGCGGCGGCGTCGCCGAGCGCGAAGGGCTGATGGATCGCCTCACGGTCATTGAAGGCACGCTCGGCAAGGCTTTCGGCGTGATGGGCGGCTATATTGCGGCTTCTACAGCGCTGATCGATTTCGTGCGCAGCTTCGCTTCCGGCTTCATCTTCACGACCGCGTTGCCGCCTGCGATCGCCGCGGGCGCCCTCGCCTCGATCAAGCATCTGAAAGAGAGCGACGCCGAGCGCCTCGCCCAGCAGGCCGCCGTCGCCAAAGTGCGCGCGCGCCTCGCCGCGATCGGTATTCCGACGCTCGACAATCCGAGCCACATCGTGCCGGTGATGGTGAAGGACCCCGTGAAGTGCAAATGGATCAGCGACTGGCTGATGGCCAATCACGGCATCTATGTTCAGCCGATCAACTACCCGACCGTTCCGAAAGGCACGGAACGCCTGCGGATCACGCCCTCGGCGATCCACAATGACGGCGACATCGACCGGCTCGTCCGGGCGCTTTCGGAGATCTGGTCGCAATGCGCCCTTGCCCGGGCCGTCGCCTGACGATCTGACGCCGCCAATTTCGTCGAACGCCCCGGCGACCTGCCGGCCCGATGCTTCGCCCTGTCTTCCAGCGCGTTGATTTTCCCTGCGAAATGCCCGGTTGGCGGATGGTTAACGGGCGTGTAGAATGCCGTGCGAGTGGGGAAATCATATGTCCGGCAGAAATCTTGTTGCAGTGCTTATCGGCGCCCTTGCTGCGGGCGCGCTTTCTATGGGGACGGCGTCGGCGCAGGCGAACGGCTCAGGGACTGACGCTGACGGGGACACGAACCCCGCCGTCAACACCAAGCTCATCGCGCGCATCGGCGACGCGGCGGAAGCCGCGCTCGATCCGCCCTTCGAGATCGTCACTTTCGAGACCGGCGATCCGAAGCATGGCGAAACGATCACCAGCCAGAAAGTCGACGGACGCACGGTCACGTTCAGCAAAGGTCTGACGCGCCAGATCTGCAACGGCCAGCGCTATTTCCGCTACGATACTCAGTGCACCTATCTTGCAGCGCCGAGCGGCAAGTTCGCCGCCGTTTATCGCGACGACTTTGCGCGGCCGCTGAAAATCGAATTCGAACAGCCGGTGTGTGCCGCCGCGCTCGCCGTCTATCCGACGGGCGGCCAGGAAGGCGAGACGTTCAAGGTCGTGCTCACGCCCTTCAGCGCAGAGGACGCGCCGCTGCCGAAGGCGGAATATGAATTCAACTGGACGAAGGACACGTTCCGCTGGCGCCTGATGGCCGGCGCGCTCTTCCTCGACCAGAAGGCCAAGCGCGTCGATGTCAGCGTGCTCAGCAAGCGCGATCCGCGCAAAGCCGTCCGCTTCCTGATCGATGACGTCGCATTCATTGAAAACGATTGCGCGCTCGCCATGGGCGATATCAACGCTGAGGGCGGCTACGGCGAAACGGTTGACGCTTCCGACCCCGCCGCCGAAGCGCCTGCCGTAGACGATGCCTCCTCTGATGACGAGCCGAGCGGCTCGTAATCGCATCGCATCTTCGAATGGCTGATCACGAGATTCTCTACGAGGTCGTCGTCACGATCGCGCCGGAAGCGCGCGCGGCCTATCTCGATTGGCTGAAGCCCCATGTCGAAGAGATTCTGACGTTCGACGGCTTCCTTGAAGCGAACATTTACCAAGATCCCGACGCGCCGAACGAAATCACCAGCAGCTACCGCCTGCGCGACCGCGCCGCGATCGAAGCCTATCTCGCTGGCCCCGCCGCCCGAATGCGCGCGGACGGTTTGAAACGCTTCGGCGAGAAGATGAGCGCGCGGCGGCGCATTCTAAATCGCGTCGCCCGCTGACGGCCTCCGCGCGCTCGGAACTTCGATTATTCGACCTCTACGACGGCCGCATCTGGCGCGTTCGCTATAACGCTCTGAACGCCGTTCTTGCAGCCGTCGGTGGAGTCATACATCTGCGAAGTGCCGATCACCTGATGGTTGGCGGCCTTCAGCACGAAATAGGGCTTTCCACCGCTCGATTCCTTGATCTCGTAACGCGCCGCATCGCCTGCGTTCTTCTTCACGGACTCAATGCCGTTCGTCGCGCCGGACTTATCCTTGTAGCCTTCCGAAGCGAGAATGTTCTCGCCATTACCCGCCTTCAGGCGGAACCGAAATTCCCCGGCCTTGTCTTTGTAGAGTTCGAATTTGCCCGCCATTGACGCGCCTCCTTATTCAAAAATGCGCCCCAGCGCCCGATATCCGGAAGGGTCCGACGATGCGGCGCGGAGATCAAGGTTTGATGGCCGCGCCTTTCGGATGTTCCAGAATCGTTCTCCCTCCGCTAGGGTGCGCTAGATGAGTTCCAAACCCTCCATTTCCGAACGCGCTCTCGCTGGCCTGACGGGCCCCGGTATGGCCGAAGCCCCTGCCCGATTTGTGGATGAAGCGCCCGCTTATCTCGAAGGTCTGAACGCCGAACAGCGCGAGGCTGTGCTCACGACCGATGGCCCTGTGCTGATGCTCGCGGGCGCCGGCACCGGCAAGACGCGCGCGCTGACGACGCGCCTTGCGCATCTGCTTTTCACCGGCCGCGCGCGCCCCTCGCAAATCCTCGCCGTGACCTTCACCAACAAGGCGGCGCGCGAGATGAAACTGCGCGTCGGCGCGCTCATCGGCGACAGCGTCGAGGGCATGCGCTGGCTCGGCACGTTCCACTCGATCGGCGCGCTCATCCTGCGCCGGCATGCGGAGCTTGTCGGCCTCAAGTCGACCTTCACCATTCTCGATGCGGACGATCAGGCGCGCCTTGCAAAGCAGGTGATCGAAGTCGCCGACCTCGACGAAAAGCGCTGGACGGGCCGCAACCTCGCCATGACGATCGACAGCTGGAAGAACCGAGGGCTTACGCCCGACAAGGTTCCCGCGAGCGAGGCGTGGAATTTCGCGGACGGCAAGGGCATCGAGCTTTACGCGGCCTACCAGCAACGCCTCAAAATGCTGAACGCTGCGGACTTCGGCGACCTCCTCGTCCACAATCTGACGATCTTCCAGCAGCACCCTGACGTGCTCGCCGACTATCAGAGCCGCTTCCGCTATATGCTGGTCGACGAATATCAGGACACGAACGTCGCGCAATATCTGTGGCTTCGCCTTCTCGCGCAGAAGCACAAGAACATCTGCTGCGTCGGCGATGACGACCAGTCGATCTACGGCTGGCGCGGCGCTGAAGTTGAAAACATTCTCCGTTTCGAAAAGGATTTTCCGGGCGCGAAGGTGATCCGCCTCGAACAGAATTACCGCTCGACGCCGTCTATCCTCGCCGCCGCTTCCGGACTTATCCACGCCAACAAGGCGCGGCTCGGCAAGACGCTCTGGACAGAACAGCGCGAAGGCGAGAACGTCAAAATCCGCGGCGTTTGGGACGGCGAGGAAGAAGCGCGGCTCATCGGTGACGACATTGAAGCCGAGCAACACAAGGGCCGGCCGCTTTCCGACATGGCGGTGCTCGTGCGCGCGTCTTACCAGATGCGCGCCTTTGAAGAGCGCTTCAACACGCTCGGCGTTCCCTATCGCGTCGTCGGCGGCCCGCGGTTTTATGAGCGCGAGGAGACGCGCGATGCGCTCGCTTATCTGAAACTCATCCGCAGCGCGGAGGACGACCTTTCCTTCGAGCGCATCGTCAACAAGCCACGGCGCGGGCTCGGCGACAAGGCGCTGACGACGCTCCACACGCTGGCGCGCGCAAACGGCGTCACCCTGATCGCCGCAAGCCGCCTCGCACTCGAAACGGACGACCTGCACGCAAGCGCGCGCAAGTCGCTCGCCGCTTTCATCAATTCGCTCGACCGCTGGTCGCGCGATGCGCGCGACATGCCGCCCGCCGACATCGCCGAGCTCGTGCTCGAAGAGTCCGGCTATATCGACATGTGGAAGACGTCGAAATCCGCACAGGCCGATGGCAAGATCGACAATTTGAAAGAACTCGTTCAGGCGGCTTCGGAATTCGAAACGCTGGAAGCCTATCTCGATCACGTCGCGCTCGTCTCCGAACTCAGCGAAAGCGCCGAAGGCGGACAGGTCTGGCTGATGACATTGCACGCCGCGAAAGGCCTGGAATTTCCAGTCGTGTTCTTGCCCGGATGGGAGGAAGGCATCTTCCCGTCACAGCGCTCGCTTGACGAAAAAGGCGCCGCCGCGCTCGAAGAGGAACGCCGCCTCGCCTATGTCGGCATTACGCGCGCGGAGGAAAGCTGCCGCATTTCCTTCGCCGCCAACCGCCAGATTTATGGCCGCTGGCAATCGGCGATCCCGTCGCGTTTCATCGACGAACTTCCTGAAGAAGTGGTCGATGTGATCTCGCAGCCGGGGCTCTACGGCGCGGCGGCGACGAACTTCGCCGCGCATTCCTCCTTCGATGGCGCGAAGCTGAAAGAAGACGCCTATTACGACAATCCCGGCTGGCGGCGGGCGCGCGCGGCAAGCGCAAGACCGCAGACCGCCGCGCCGCTGATCGACGCCAAGGCGCAGACGGTTTCCGTTTCAGCGCCCGGCAAATCGAAATTCGCAATCGGCGCGCGCGTCTTCCACCAGAAATTCGGCTACGGCAAAGTCGTCAGTGCGGAAGGTCAGAAACTCACGGTCAATTTCGACCATTCCGGCCCGAAGAAGGTGATCGACACCTTCCTCGACGCGAGCTGACGCGTCAGGCTGTCACGCGCGGCTTGAAGAGATCGACAGTGCGCCGCACATCGTCAATATTCGCCGCAAAACCTTCGTCCGCATGCGGATCACCCAGAACGACGCCATATTGCGCGCCGAGATGGTCGGTCCAGCGCTTGTGCCCGGCGTAATAGCGCTCCGGCGGCGTGATCGCGAGCACCTTGCAGCCAGCGTCGAGGAAGTAAGTCGCGTGGCTGAGCTGGCTTCCTTCAATGCCGACAACGAGATCCGCCCTGCGCATGACCTTGCCAATCTCCTCGACCGTCGCTGACGTCGGGTCGATGATGTCGAAGCCGTCTTTCGCGAGCGCCTCGACCACGGCCTCCTCATTATGGAAGCGGCGAGCCCCTTCATCGTCCGATCCGCGCCTGATGAAGACACGCCTGTCGCGCGCGACAGGCGCGCCGATGAGGCGCCTGCGCAAAACATCGATGCGGCGCGCCTTGTGGCTCGTATATTCTTCGTCTGCGAAGACGGTGAGCTTGCGAAAACGCGCAGCTTCCGTCGGCGTGAAGTCGAGCCCCATCATGCCGGCATATTCCGGCAAATGCGGCCAGGCGGGCGGCTGCGGGCTGACGGCGACGCCATACTCGCTCGCCAGAAGATGCAGCGGCGCATCGTCTTTCAGCCAGTGACCGAAAAACAAAAGCCCGTAATAACTGCCCGCCATCGCGCCTTCGCCAATGTCGAGCACGCCCGCATCGCCTACGGCGCCTGCGTGCGCTTCATTGGGGCGAATCCGCTGCTCCGAGGCGCCGCAATAAAGCGCGCCGTCGAGCAGCATCACATTCGAGAACTCATAAGCCCTGAGCGGGCGCACGTCATAGCTGCCGCCTGCAAATCGTCGCCATTCGAGCGCCGGATCGACGCTGGGCTCGATCTGTATGATTTTATCCGCCTGCCCCGGAAGCGCGACGATCGGCGCCATCGCGAACGTCTCGCCCGGCGCGATTTCAAAAACGCGATCTGCAAGACGGAGGAATTCGCGCGCGCCGAACAGCTTGCGCCGCGCGCGGAAAGCTAGCCGCCGAAAGGCGAGCTCGGACCTTAAAAGCCCGCCGCTTTTGGCGAGGCCGCTCTTCACGAGCGAGCCCCTTCTCGACCGAAAAGGTCAATCGTGCGTCGCAGGTCGTCAATGTTCGCGGTGAAACCGCCGCCCGAAGGGTCTCCCGTCAAGTAGCCGTAACGCATGCCAAGCAGTTCGACCCGGTGCTTCGTCGTTGAGTTGAATCGGTCAGGCGGCGTGATTGCGAGAAATCCTGCATGTTCATCCGCGAAATAGACGGCGTGATTGATCTGGCTGCCTTCCATGGTGACGACCATTTCAGCGCCATAGATTGCATCGGCGATCTCCTCGACGGTCGCCCTAGCCGGCTCCACGATATCATATCCTTCGCGCGCAAGCGTTTCGGCGACTTCCTCTTCGTTGAGGAATGCGCGCGGAGATGCGTCGCGCACGCCGCGCATGATGAAGACGCCTTTTCGGGCGGGAGCCGAACCGCGCTTTTCCTGCACGCGTTCGCGCAGCGTGCGCATGCGGGCAGCCTTATGCGTCGTCACTTCCTCATCGTGAAAGAGAACAAGCGACTTGAACCGAACATTTTCCGCCGAGCGCCAATTGAGACCGAAATATCGCACATAAGCATCGACATGGTTCTCGCGGTGCACGCCCTTGTGCCAGTCCGGCGGCGTCGGAGAAATCGGTTCGCCATACTGTTCCGCAAGCAGCGCTAGGGGCGCATCGTCAGTCAACCAGTGCCCGAAATAGCGCAAGCCCAGCCAGCTTCCCGCAAGCGCGCCTTCATTAATGTCGAGCACCGGATAATTTTTCGACGGCGGAGGGTTCGCCTCAAGGGGAAGAATCCGCCGCTCGCGACCGCCCGCGTAAATCGCTCCCTTGTAGAGCGCCGCATTCGAAAATCGCCATGCGCGCACTGGGGGCTTTTCGAAAGTCTCGCCATTGGCGCGCGCCTTTTCGATCTCCCAGCTCGTATTCTCTTCAACGGACCGAATCTTTTCGAACTGGCCGGGAAGAGCGATCGAGCGCTGGTACCGAACGGTTTCGCCGGGCGCGATATCCCAGACCTTGTCGGCGACGTCGAGAAGAGACTTCTCGCCGAAAAGGCGCCGGCGAAGACGAAACGCCAAATCGCGCCCCGCCAGATCAATACGCGCGAACGAGCCAGTCATGCGAGCCCCGAATATTCCCGAAACGTGAGGTCTTGATGCCCTCGCCCGGCAAAGCTGACAAGCGCACAGGGCGGCGAAAACCTACTCTCCCGACGCGCGTGTTGCACGGCGCGCGCCATATCCCTATAGCCTCCCGAGGCGCGCCTTCGCGCGCCGGAAACCTTAATTTCGCGACAGGAGCGCGCCCGCGCGTGCCGACCTACAAAGCAAGCTGGACCGGCGCGAAGGAAGCGCTTGAAGCGGCGGAAACAGCCCTGACGGAGGTTCTGTGGCCGCCCGCCGAGGCTGTCAGTCTGATCAAGGACGATCCGACCAATGAAGACGCGGCGACCGGCTGGCGGCTCGAAGCCTATTTCGAGGCGCGTCCCGAATTGGACGCGCTGAAAGCGGCCCTCGCCGGCGTCGGCGCGCTCGGCGAGGCGAGCATTGAAGAGCTCCCCGACATAGACTGGGTCGCGCATGCGCTGGAAGGCCTCGGCGTCGTGCGTGCGGGGCGTTTCGTTCTTCACGGCGTTCACGATGCGGACAAATTGCCGAATGAAGAAGGCGACATCGCCATCCGCATTGATGCAAACCAGGCTTTCGGCACCGGGCATCATCCGACCACGGCGGGATGCCTTACCCTGCTCGACCGTCTCGCCGGCGTTCCGCCGCAGACCATTCTCGACCTTGGCGCCGGTTCGGCCGTTCTTGCGATCGCCGCGGCGAAACTCTGGGGCGAGCCGGTGCTCGCGACGGACATTGACGCGAAGTCCGTCGAAATCGCGCAAGAGAATGTAGAGCTCAATGAGGTTGCGGATCTTGTCGACGTCGCGCTCGCAGACGGCTTCGACCATGAAGAGATCGAAAGAAGAGCGCCCTTCGAATTCATCTTCGCGAATATTCTCGCAGGCCCCCTGAAAGAGTTCGCGCCAGGCATGGCGGCGCGCGCCGCGCGCGGCGGACGCGTCATGCTTGCAGGGCTTATGGCCGAACAGGAAGAAGGCGTCGTCGCCGCCTATGAGGCGGCCGGCTTCAGAAAGCTCAACCGGCTCGATCACAAAGTCTGGCCGGTGCTCCTTTTCGTGAAGCTTTAGGCTATTTCCGGCCCATCCCCGCCCCTTGAGGGCCGGCGCGCAAGCCGCCATATTGAAGCTGCTCCCAGAAAGGCCCTTCCCATGTTCCAGACTTATGAACCCGTCTCCGACCGCAGCTTCGCCGGCAAGCACCTTCCGCTTCTGCGCGCCGAATTGAAAAAGCGCGGGCTCGACGGTTTCATCATTCCGCATGATGACGAATACCAGAACGAATACATTCCCGCTTTCGCCGAAAGGCTGATGTGGGCGTCCGGCTTTTCCGGTTCCGCGGGCGCCGCTGTCGTTCTCGGCGATCGCGCGGCGATCTTCGTCGACGGGCGTTACACGCTTCAGGTTCGCAAGCAGTCGGATGACGCCTATTTCGAATATCAGGACATTGTGGAGACGTCGGTCGACAGCTGGCTTGTAAAGAATGCGCCGGCTGGCGCGCGCATCGGTTATGACCCGATGCTGCACACGAGCGCAGGCCTTGATCGGCTGGAAGCGGCGGCGAAGAAGGCAGGCTTCGTGCTCGTTCCCGTCAGCGAGAACCCGATCGATGCAGCGTGGGCGGACCAACCCGCGCGCCCCACGGCGTCGATCAAACCTCATGGCGTCGAATTCTCTGGCAAGTCGTCGGATGAAAAGCGCGCGGCCATCGCGCAGGCAGTCAAAGACGCCGGCGCCGACGCCGTGTTGATCACCGCCCCGCCATCGCTCGCCTGGCTCTTCAACGTGCGCGGCGGCGATGTTTCGCGGACCCCCATTCCGCTCGGGCGCGCGCTCGTCGCCGCCGACGGAACGGCGACGCTCTTTGTCGCGCCGGAAAAAGTCGGCAACGAACTTCCCGGCTATCTCGGCGGCTCGGTCGACATTCGCTCGGAAGACGATGTCATCGGCGCGCTGGAAAAGCTCGGCGCTTCGGGCAAGGCCGTCGCCGTCGACCCGGCGCTCGCGCCCGCCAAATATGTGCAGACCTTGCGCGAAACGGGCGCGCGCGTCGTCGACATGACTGACCCTTGCGCCCTGCCCCGCGCCTGCAAGAACGACATCGAGATCGCGGGCGCGAGAAGCGCCCATGTGCGCGATGGCGCGGCGATTTCGCAGTTCCTCTATTGGGTCGCAACTTCCGCGCAAGGCGGCGACATTGACGAGATCACCGCGTCGAAGAAGCTCGAGGAATACCGCGCCGCTTCCGGCAAGCTTGCGGATCTCAGCTTCGACTCGATCTCCGCAGCCGGCCCCAATGGCGCGATCTGCCACTATAAAGTCTCGACCGAATCGAACCTGAAGCTTCTTCCCGGCTCGCTCTATCTCATCGACTCCGGCGGTCAGTACCCGGACGGCACGACCGACATCACGCGCACCGTGCCTATCGGCAAGGCGAGCGAGGAAATGCGCGATCGCTTCACGCGCGTTCTCAAAGGCCATATCGCGCTTGCGACCATGCGCTTTCCGGCCGGCACCACCGGCCATCAGCTCGATGCGATCGCGCGCAAGCCGCTCTGGGATGTCGGGCTCGATTACGACCACGGCACCGGCCACGGCGTCGGCAGCTTCCTCGGCGTCCATGAAGGCCCGCAGCGCATCGCGAAGGCCGCGAACACGCAGGCCCTGAAGCCCGGCATGATCCTTTCGAACGAGCCCGGCTATTACAAGGCGAACGAATACGGCATCCGTATCGAGAACCTGATCGTCGTCACGCGCGGCGAGCCTGTCGCTGGCGGCGAACGCGAAATGATGAGCTTCGAGACGATCACTCTCGCGCCGATCTGCCTCGACCTTGTCGTACCCTCTCTTCTTTCCGAGGCCGAGCGCGACTGGCTCAACAAATACCACGCGCGCGTACGCCAGACCCTGACGCCGCATTTGCCCGCTGACGTCGCTGCGTGGCTGAAAGAGGCGACGCGCGCGATTTAAGCGCACCGCGCCCAGCAATTCCAAGGCCTTGCGGGCTGAAAGGCGCCTTTCGCCCTCGCCGGCTTCGCACCCCGCGCACAACCCGCGCGGATATTCCGGAAACGGCGTTCCCGTTTCAGCACAGTGTTTCACGTGAAACATTTTCAGTCAGCCGCGCGCGAACCGGCGCGACGAGCGCGGACGGCCGCATGAACAGGGCTCATAGCCTGCGGCGTGAAAACGGCCCGGCGTCATGCCGATGATCTGCGGAATCTCGGCGATGCTGAACGCCCCGACATCGCGCGCAATAGCTAGCGCGACTTCGGCGCAAACTTTAGCGTCTTCCGCCGCGTTGTGATGTTCGAACTCGATGTTGAGATGATCGGCGAGGCTCGCAAGCCCGTGCGAGTCCCTTCCGTCCCAGACCTTCTGCGACATCTTCAGCGTGCAGAGATAGGTGATCATGGGGTAGCGCGCGCCATAAACGTCCAGCGCGTTGCGCCAGACGCTCATATCGAAAGCCGCGTTATGCGCGAGCAAGGTCGCGCCTTCGAACTCGTCGCGAAACTCGTCCATCACTTCCGGAAACTCCGGAGAATTTGCGACATCCTCCGGGCGAATGCCATGAATGGCGATATTGAAGCCCGAAAACCGCATATCCCGCGGCCTGATCAAGCGCTCTTCCACGCGCACGACCTCACCGTCCTCGATCCAGGCGAGCCCGACGGAGCACGCGCTGCCGCGCTGCTCATTCGCCGTTTCGAAGTCGATCGCGATCGTGCGCAACGCCTTCTCCCTAGCTGCCGACAAGTTTCAGCCAGTCATCTTCGCTGATGACTTCGACGCCAAGCTCTTGCGCGGTCTTGAGTTTCGAACCGGCGCCCGGCCCGGCGACGACGAGATCGGTCTTCGCCGAAACGGAACCGGAGACTTTCGCGCCAAGCGAGAGCGCACGCGCCTTCGCCTCGTCGCGCGTGAAACGCTCAAGGCTTCCCGTGAAAACGATCGTCTTGCCCGCGACCGGGCTGGAGCTTGCGACTTTCTCTGCTTCTTCCGGCGTCACTTCCTTCAGCAATCGGTCGACAGCGTCGCGATTATGTTTTTCGTCGAAGAAATCGATAACGCCCTGTGCGACGATCTCGCCAATCCCCTCAATCGTCAGCATGTCTTGATAAGCGGGGCTGTCGTGATCGGTCGCCGCGCGCGCCGCGTCCCTGAAGGCGTCGAACGTTCCGTAGGCCTGCGCGAAGAGGCGCGCGTTGACTTCGCCGATGTGCCGAATGCCCAAGGCGTAGATGAACCGCGTCAGCGAGATCTTCCTGCGCGCGTCGATGGCGTCGAAAAGGTTCTCGACGGATTTCTTGTTGGTGGGCGGCTTTTCCTTGCCGTTCTTGTCGCGCTTGCGCTCGCCATTCTCATCGAGATCGTAGCGGTAGAGGTCGATCTTGCCCTTTTCCTGCCGCGCGCGAAGCGTGAAGATGTCGGCAGGCTCCTTGACGATGCCTTCTTCAAAGAAAGCCTCGATCTGCTTTTCGCCGAGGCCTTCAATATCGAACGCGGCGCGCGAAACGAAGTGCTTCAACCGCTCGACGATCTGCGCCCCGCAGATGAGCCCGCCCGTGCAGCGGCGCACAGCTTCGCCTTCCTCGCGAACGGCGTGACTGCCGCAAACGGGGCAGACATCGGGAAACTTGAATTTCTTCGCGTTTTTAGGGCGCTTTTCTTCAACAGCGCCCAGCACTTGCGGGATGACGTCGCCCGCGCGCTGGATAATCACCGTGTCGCCGATGTGAATGCCCTTGCGCTCGATTTCGTCTTCATTGTGAAGCGTCGCATTTGAAACGACGACGCCGCCGACGGTGACAGGCTTTAATCGCGCGACCGGCGTCAGCGCGCCTGTGCGCCCTACCTGAATGTCGATCGCTTCGAGAATGGTCATCGCTTTCTCAGCGGGAAACTTGTGCGCGATCGCCCAGCGCGGCGCACGCGCGACAAAGCCCAACCGCTCCTGATAGTCGAGCCGGTCGACCTTGTAGACGACACCGTCAATGTCATAGCCAAGGCCGGCGCGCTTTTCTTCAACGCTTGCATGGTAGGCGACGAGCGCTTCAGCGCCCTCTTTCACCGCCAGCAATTTGTTGATCTCGAAGCCGAGCTTTTCGAGCTTCTTCATGGAAGCAAATTGCGTCTGCCCCAAAGGCTCGCTCAATTCGCCCCAACCCCACGCGTAGAACTTCAATGGCCGTGACGCCGTAATCGCAGGATCGAGCTGACGCAGCGAGCCGGCGGCGGCGTTGCGCGGGTTTGCGAACTGCTCCTCGCCGACCTCTTCAAGGCGCGCATTAAGCGCTGCAAACGCCTCGTGCGACATGTAGATTTCGCCGCGCACTTCGAGGATTTCAGGCGCGCCTTTGACACGCTTCGGAATGTTGTCGACCGTCAGCACATTGGCGGTGACGTTCTCGCCTTCCTGCCCGTCGCCGCGCGTCGCGCCAAGCACGAGCTCGCCATTCACATAGCGAAGGTTGAGCGAAGCGCCGTCGATTTTGGGCTCGCAAGTAAAACCAGGCGATTCCGACAACTTGAGGAAGCGTTCGACGCGGCCAATAAAATCCGCGACGTCTTCTTCATTGAAGGCGTTGTCGAGCGAGAGCATGGGCGCCGCGTGGCGCACCTTCTCGAACTTCGCCGAAGGCGCCGCGCCGACGCGCGTCGACGGGCTGTCGGCGCGTTTCAGCTTCGGAAATTTCTTTTCGATGAGCAGATTGCGCCGGATGAGCGAGTCATATTCCGCATCCGACATGATGGGCGCATCGTTCTGATAATAGGCTTCATCCGCACTCGCGACGAGCCCGGCGAGCCGTTCAAGCTCGCTCGCCGCCTCCTCGGGCGACAGATCCTTTACGGGAACCAGAGCATTCTTTGATTGCTTCGCTTTCGCCGTCACAAACTTCTTCCGTATTTTCTTCCCCTCCCTTGAAAAGGGAGGGCTTGAGGCCCCGGTTTCATCTGTGATGAAACCGGCCTTGGCCGAAAGGGAGAGTTAAAACCGCCTGCTCCTGAGCGTGCGGCGTTGAACCCTCCCTACCCCTCCCTTTTCAAGAGAGGGAATTGAACACCCTCGCCAACTATAAGGCAGCGCAAACGGGCGGGGATAAGTTGTGGGATAAGTTTCCCCGTTAACCATATAACGCCCTGAAGGCATTCTCAACTCAACCGCACAACCGGCGTTTGTGCTCCGTACAAAGATCGGTTTTTTTTCCGCGCCCGTCAGGTCACGCTCTCTTGCGTTTCCTGGGCGCGGCGGCCGCAGGCGCGCCGGCGCCTTCAAGGAGCTGCCGGGCGGCCTCACGCGCGGCGTCCGTCACGCGGGCGCCGGAGAGCATGCGCGCGATCTCCTCGATGCGCTCCTCGGCGGAGAGCACTTCGAGCGTCGTCGTCGTATCCGTGTCGGTCTGATGCTTGGTCACGCGCCAATGCGCCTTGGCGCGCGCGGCGACCTGCGGGCTGTGCGTGACGACGAGCACCTGCGCGTCGCGCGCAAGGCGCGCAAGACGCTCCCCCACCGCATCGGCGACGGCGCCGCCGACGCCTGCGTCAACTTCGTCGAAGATGATGACGGTGCGATTTTCCTTCGCCGCGAGCGCCGCCTTCATCGCGAGGACGAAGCGGGAAAGCTCCCCGCCCGACGCGATCGTCTTCAGCGGTCCCGGCGGCGCGCCGGGGTTCGTCGCGACCATGAATTCAACCTGATCGATCCCTTCAACGCCCGGCCGGCCCGGATCGGTCATGATCTCTGTACGGAACTTCGCCTTGCCGAGCTTCAGCGGCCCAAGCTCCACTTCAACCGCCGCATCAAGGGTTTTCGCCGCCTTGCGCCGCTTGGCGGAAACTTTTTCGGCGAAAGCGCGATAGGCGCTTTCCGCTGCGGCGAGCGTTTTTTCGAGCGCGCCGAAACCGGCCTCCCCGGAATCGAGAAGCCCGAGCTTTTCTTCGGCCGCTGCGAGATAGCGCTGCAGCGCATCGGGCGCGACGCCATGCTTGCGCGCGGCGGCGCGGAGCGCGAAGAGGCGTTCTTCGGCCTTTTCGAGCGCTTTCGGGTCCGCGCCGAGCCGCTCGACAGCTTCTTCGACCGCCGCCCGCGCCTCCATGAACTCGGAAAGCGCCGCTTCAATGCGCTCAATCGGCGCCGTCAGCGGATTTCCTTCCGCCGGAAAGCTGCCGCTCGCGCGCGCAAGGCGGCGCGCGCAGGCGCCGAGTTTTCCTTCGAGGCCGTCTTCGGCGAGCAGGTTCGCCGCCGCGACAAGATCCTCTGCGATTTTTTCCGCCGCCTGCAGTTCGGCGCGCCGCTCGGCGAGCTTCGCCTCCTCGCCCTCCTCCGGCCCGAGCGCTGAAAGCTCGTCGACGACATGGCGAAGATAGTCCGCTTCGGCAAGCGCCTTGTCCCGCCCGGCCCGGCGTTCCTCGAGCGCGTCATGCGCCTCGCGCCAGACGCGCCAGAGATTGGAGAGGGCGCGTACATCCTGGTCGAGCCCCGCAAACTCATCGAGCATCGAGCGATGCGTCGCGGCGGTCAGGAAGCCGCGCCCGTCATGCTGGCCATGAATTTCGACGAGCGTTTCGCCAACTTGCTTCAGCAGGGCGATGCTGACCGGCTGATCGTTGACGAAGGCACGGCTGCGCCCGTCTTTCATCTGTATGCGGCGCAGGATGATCTGGTCATCGCCCGCATCGAGGCCGTTTTCTTTCAGGATGGCGAAGGCTGGATGGTCGGCGCCGACCTCGAAGCTCGCCGTAACGACGCCCTGCTCGGCCCCGAGGCGCACGGCGCCCCGCTCGGTGCGCCCGCCGGCGGCGAGCCCCAGCGCGTCCAGCAGGATTGATTTGCCCGCGCCCGTCTCGCCCGTGAGCGCCGTCAGCCCCTGGCCGAGCGGCAGCGCCGCCTGGTCGATGAGGACGAAATTCTGAATGTGAAGCGCTGTCAGCATCGGCGGCCCGGAATGACCCGCTGAAGATTTACAGGATTCGTTCGAGAGCCGGAAGGAAGACAAGAGCCGGAACGCCCCTGTCCCGTCCCTCTCGGCCTTTCCCTACTCCCCGTCGTCGTCACCCGCCGAGATCGCCGGCGCGGGATCGTAAGCGCCGCCGACATCTTCCTTGGTGATCGACTGGTCGGAATAAGGCGGACGCTTATTGGCGTTCGGCCGCGCGATGAGTTTGCCGTCAGCGTTGATCAGCTTGTAACGCTTGAAGAGCGCGTAAGTGTCTTCATACCATTTCGAGCCGGGATAGTTCGCGCTGAGCACGCCGGCGGCCGCATAAGCCTCATCGACGACGCCAAGCTCGAGATAGGCTTCGACGAGGCGGTGCAGCGCCTCCGGCACATGGCTCGTCGTCTGGAAATTGTTGATCACATATTTGAAGCGATTGATCGCGGCGATCTGTTGGTTCTGCTTCATGTAGAAGCGGCCGATATACATTTCCTTGCCAGCAAGGTGGTCATAGGTGAGATCGAGCTTCAACCGCGCGTCACGCGCATACTCCGTATCCGGATAACGCCGGATGACATCGGTAAGCGCGACGACAGCATTTTTCGTATTGTCCTGATCGCGGCCCACATCGGTGATGCGCTCATAGAAGCACATCGCCTTCAGATAGTAGGCGTAAGGCGCGTCCTTGTTGCCGGGGTGAAGCGTGATGAACTGATCGAGCGCATCGACCGCCTCGTCATAGTCGTTCGTCTGGTAATGTGCGAAAGCCTTCATCAGCATCGCGCGGCGCGCCCAGTTTGAATAGGGATGCTGGCGCTCAACCTCTTCGAAGAGAGCTACCGACTGGTCGTAGCGCTTGCGCTCAAGCTGGCGCGTCGCCTCGAGATAGAGCTGCTCCACCGGGCGCTCGACATAGGCGAACTTCTGCTTTTTTTTGCTCGATGAGCAGGCCGGCACAAGCGCCACCGCCACGATCAAACCAATCAACGCCGCCGTTTTGAAAATACGCTGCATTCGCGCTACCTGCGTCCCGAGCCATCGCCCCACGAGAGGACCTTTTAGTTAGCTGCGGGAAGGCGGTCAAACGAAGCCTCGCGGCTCGCTTTACTTCCCTCTTTCCCGCAAGCGCTTGCAAATACGCGCCTTTTCGCCCGCCGCCGCATTGGAGACCGGGGATGGAGAAAAGGAAAGCGAAACTTCCGGAGACTTTCAGGCCGTCAGGCGCTCGTCGCGAGCCGCCTCGCGCATCGGACGGCGCTCGCTCGCACCCGCGCTTTCCGCGATGAGGCGCGCAAGGCGCGTATTGAGATCATGGCCGGGCTTATAGGCGCGCACGAGCCCCTGCAGCGGCGCGCCGAGAAGCGCAAGGTCGCCGATGAGGTCGAGCGCCTTGTGGAGGACGAATTCGTCGGGGTCGCGCAGGCCCGCCGGATTGAGAAGCCGCGCCCCGTCGACGACGATCGCATTGTCGAGGGAGCCGCCGAGCGCGAGGCCGGCTGCACGCATGCCTTCAATCTCGCCAAGCGAGCAGAAGGTTCTGGCCTGAACGAGCCGCTCAACGCCGCCTTCCGAAAGGTCGATCGTAACGGACCGGCGGCCGATCGCCGTTTCGGCGTAGTCGATCGTCACATCGAACCGGGTCGCCGGCGCCGGCAGCACTTCAACGAAACGGTCCCCGCTCTCAATCCGCAGGGGCGACGTCATCACAATGGCTTCTCGTGGAGCCGCAACACGTTTGACGCCCGCTTCGGCCAGCATGTCCATGAAAGCGCAGGCGCTGCCGTCGAGGATCGGGACTTCCGGTCCGTCGATCTCGATCAACGCATTGTCGACGCCGGAAAGAAAGAGCGCCGCCATGAGGTGTTCGACCGTGCGGACGGAGGCGCCCGCCGGATTTTCGAGCCAGACGCCAAGGCGCGCATCGCGCACGAAGCGCGGCGCAGCAAAGATGGTGGTCTCATTGAGCGGGCGCGCCGAACCGTTTTCTGCCTTCAGATCGGTCCTGATGAAGCGGACGCCGAACCCCTCGCGGGCCGGTTTCAGGACGACAGTCGCCTCGACGCCAGTATGGAGGCCAACGCCCGCCATCGAAACCGGCTTGCCAAGGGTCGTCTGTTCCTGAACGCGCATACTCCCCCTTGGGGCGAATTACCGCAAAGCCCGCCCCCTTCTCTTGTCGGACCGCCGCCAGCCTATTCAAAATAAAGCTTTATTTCGCATTGTTTCCCTCAGGCGGGCCGGCGCTCTATCCCTTGCGCCGCAACGGTTTGGCGCGCCGTCCGTCCGCTCCGTCTGAAACCCTGCAAGATCCCATTGTCAGGCGCCCCGGCCCTCAATATTCGGGCGGCCTCTCAAGACTAGGGGAAAAGGATGACCAGAAAACTGCTCTTGGCGGCGGCCCTAGGCGCGCCGCTCCTGCTGGCGGGCGCAAGTCTCGCCGCCGACCTCAGGCCCGACCAGAAGGCCGCGGTCGAGAAACTGCTCGCCGATATCGACCCGGCGACCCGCGACTATCTCCGCCCGCAAATGGAGGAATCCGTCGCGATGCTGAATGAGGCGCAGATCGCCGATCTCGTCGCCGGCATGGACGACAGCGGAAGCGGCGACACGGTGGATGAAGAAGAGGCCTACGAAGAAGAGCCGACCGCCACGCCGGAAGACCTCGCCTATAACCGCGCGCAATTCGAGCCGGTCTATCGCAAGCACTGGCAGGCGCAGAAGGATTTCGACGCCTTCGCCGATGCGACGCTCGCCGCCAAATGCGCCGATCGCGAGAAATACGCCGTGTTCGGCTCGGCTTACCGCTACGAGCTCCCGACACTGGCGCCGAACTGGCCGCGCGCGGCCGACAATGTCGACGCCGCTGTCGCGATCTTCACCGACGCCTATGCGCCGAAAGACGGCCGCTATAAGTTCGACTTCTCGAATGTCCGCATGAGCTTCGACAAGCCAGCCGTTGAGGCGGCCATCTCGAAGGCTTGCGCTGCGTGGAATACGGAAGCAGCCGCTTTCTACAAGAAAGCGCGCCCGCTCGCCGATGCGAATGATTTCGCGGGCGCGCAGGCCGCCGCGAACGCGGGCGCGGCGAAAATGGCGCCGATCGCGCAGGCGCTCGAAACTGCGCTCAATGAACAGGCGCCGGCGGCGGATTATTCGTTCTTCATGGCGATGCAAAGCGGTGAGCGACTGAACTAGGCCGCCAACGAAGTTTAAGGGAAGCGCTCGGCGAACAGATCCGGCGAACGAGAAAGGGCCCGGCGAAACCGCCGGGCCCTTTTTAATTCGTCTGCACTCAAGGAAGCTCTGTTTAGGAGCCCGTCTTCTTCTTGCGAAGGAAGGACGGGATCTCGAGTTCGGAATCCACATCGTCATCGAAGAGATCGCCGCGCGGTTGGGCCGGGCGCGCTGCTTCGGGCGGGCGCTGCTCGGTTTGACGGATGGGCGCGGCCTCGCGCTTCGGCGCACTCATGCCTTTGAGAAGATCGATCGCCGTTTCAATCGAATGCTTGCCGATTTCCTGTGCTTCGCGGAACGGATTGCGCGCTTGCGGCGCGCGTTCTGCAGGGCGCAGCGCGGGTTTGGCCTGCGCGCGCGGAGCCGCAGCGCCCGATAGCGTTTCGGACGAGCCTTCGATCAGCATACGGCGGATACGCTCATGCACGTCGCCGACAGGGTTCGCGGATGCGGGCTGCGGCATTGCAGGAGCGGCCGCGACCGGCGCAGGCATCGGGCTTGGCGCGACGGCAGGCGCCGCCGGACGAACGCTCGCATAAGGCGCGGAGACGGCGGTCGGCGCCGGAGCTTGCGCGGCGGGCTGCGGCGAAGCAGCCGGCGTATCGCGCCACGGCTTCGATACGGCGACGGTCGTCGTTTTCTGCTCGGGCTTTTCACCTTCGCGCGCTTCAGCGTCGATGCCGGTCGCAACGACGGAGACGCGGACGCGGCCTTCGAGTTCCTGATTGAAGGTCGACCCGACGATGATGTTCGCATCCGGATCGACTTCCGCGCGAATGCGGTTCGCCGCTTCGTCGACTTCGAAGAGCGTCATGTCCATCGAGCCGGTGATGTTGATGAGAACGCCGCGCGCGCCCTTCATCGAGACTTCGTCGAGGAGCGGGTTCGAGATCGCAGCTTCCGCGGCCTGAATGGCGCGCTTGTCGCCCGAGGCTTCGCCCGTGCCCATCATCGCTTTGCCCATCTCGTTCATGACCGTCTTCACGTCATTGAAGTCGAGATTGATGAGGCCCGGCATGACCATGAGGTCCGTAATGCCGCGAACGCCGGAATGGAGCACCTGATCGGCCATCGCGAACGCTTCGTGAAAGGTCGTGCGCTCATTGGCGATCGAGAAGAGGTTCTGGTTCGGAATGATGAGGAGCGTGTCGACATGCTCCTGCAGCGCTTCGATGCCGGCCATCGCGATGCGCATGCGGCGCGCGCCTTCGAAGTGGAAGGGCTTCGTGACGACGCCGACCGTAAGAATGTCGCGTTCCTTCGCGGCCTGCGCGATGACGGGCGCGGCGCCCGTTCCCGTGCCGCCGCCCATGCCGGCCGTAATAAAGAGCATGTGCGAGCCGCCGACGAGTTCCAGGATTTCGTCGAGAGACTCTTCTGCCGCTGCGCGCCCGATGTCAGGCAGCGCGCCCGCGCCGAGCCCTTGCGTCGTCTTCACGCCGAGCTGGATGCGCTTTTGCGCTTTCGAGAGACCGAGCGCCTGCGCGTCCGTATTCGCCACGATGAACTCGACGCCCTCAAGCGCGCTTTCGATCATGTTGTTGACCGCGTTTCCGCCCGCGCCGCCGACGCCGACAACGCTGATCCGCGGCTTCAACTCGGTAAGTTCAGGCACACTGAGATTGATCGGCATCGATGACTCCGGCTCCGCCCCTGGAAGGAAATTGACCCATTAAAGATTCGTTCAGAACTCTTACTAATTGGTTAACGCGGCGTTAACGAACGCGATGAAACGCAGGTTTTTTGGGGGTTTTCGCGTCGCCATCTTCATCGGCGCCGACGATCCGCCACCCCTTCCGTCTCAAACGTTTCCGCCCTCATGCGCGCTTCAATCGGCGCGCTTAGAAATTCTGTCTCAGCCACTGGCCGACGCTTGCGATGACGCCGCCGCCGATCGCGCCGAAATGCGGCGTGGGGGCGCCATGCGCTGCGCGGTCTCCCGATTTGTTCTTCGCCGCGAGCTGGATGAGCCCGGCGCAAACCGAGAATTGAGGACTTGTCGCAGCGTCTGGTGCGCCGGCGAGCGGCGATGGACGGCCAAGGCGGGCTTTCAGCCCCAAGACTCTTTCAGCTGTTTCGCGCGCGCCGACAAGCAGACTTCCGCCGCCTGTCAGCACGACGCGGCGCACGCGATGGCGCGCGCTCGCATCCGCCGGCATGCGCTTTTCGACAAGCTCGAAAATCTCTTCGAGGCGCGGCGCGATGACGGCGGAGATTTCGGCGCGCGAGACGCGCACGATGTCCCTCGCCTCACCGATCTGTTCGATATCGACGAGCTTGTGCTCGTCGCCCGCGCCGACAAGCGCTGAGCCGTAGAGCGTTTTCACGCGTTCTGCGAATTTGATCGGCGCGCCGAAGATTTGCGCGATATCGCGCGTAATGTGGTCCCCGCCGACGGGAACGCCGCCGCAATCGATGAGCGCGCCGCGCTCATAAACGGCGTAATCCGTCGAAGCCGCGCCAATATCGATCAGGACGACGCCGAGTTCCTTCTCGTCTTCGAGAAGCACCGCTTCGCCCGCCGCGTAAGGCGCGGCGGTGATTTCTTCGATGCGCAGCGCGCAGCGCTCGGCGATCGATTCAAGATTGGCGATCTGGCTTTCGCGAACGCCAACCCCGAGGATCTCGGCGGAAAGGACGCCGCCCGCTAGACCGATCGGGTCGGTTCCCATCTCTTCGCCATCGACAGAATAGCCGATCGGCAAGGCGTGGATCATCCGGTAGCCTTCGGGCGCGGCCGCGCGCGTTCCCTGGCGCAGACAATCGGCTATATCCTCGCGCGTCACGCGCCCGCCTTCGACGTCGAGATCGACGCCGACCCGGCGGCAATGAAGGGAACGCCCGCCGATCGCCGCGTAAACGCCCCTGATGCGTTCGCCGGCGAGTTTCTCCGCGGCTTCGACAGCGCCGCGCAGCGCGACTTCAGCAGAAAACGAGTGCGAGGCGCCGCGTTCGCGCAAGGCCCCGCCCTGACGGCCGACGCCGATGATCTCCGGCGCCCATTCGCCGTCAGCCGTCGGAATGAGATAGGCGATGAGGCAGACAGCGCGCGAGGAGCCGATATCGATCGCGGCGATCAGATCGCCGTCTTTCGACGAGCGAGCTCCGCGTCCGGTCGAGATCCTGCTTCTTTGAACCATGTCCCCTTCGCGCCTTGCACATCCATTGCGCGGGCAATCGATGCGCCGTTCGGGCGGTCAAATCAATCCGTAAACGTCATTTATCCGGCAGTTTCTTCGGCGAGCGCGCCGCGTTTGCGGACAACCATGCGTTCCGGATCACGAAGGTCGATATATTCGAGCGGCTGGTCAAGTATTCCGCTCGTTTCCTGCAACGTTGCGAGCGCGTCGAGAGAGTCAGCAAACCCCTCATCCGGCAGGCGCAAATCAACGCCGTTCCTGAGCCGCACATTCCACCGCCGCTCACCGACGCGCACGAGCGCAGATGTCATTTCGGCAATGTCGGGATGATGCGCGAGCGCCTGCAGGATTCCGGAGGCCGCATCCGGCGCGCCAGCGCCGACGATGAGCGGCAGGTTCGAATATTCATAGGCGCCGATTTCGCGAATGATGGCGCCGTCAATGTCGATCAGGTGCAAAGCGCCGGACATCTGCCAGACGGCGGCGGGCGAGCGCTCGCGGATCGAAACATGGATCGTATTCGGCAGGAGCCGGCTCACCGACGCAACGCGCACCCAGCCAAGCTCTTCGATGCGCGCGCGCGCCTGATCTGCGTCAAAACTGAGGATCGAGGCGCCGAGGATCGGCCCGATCGCGCCTTCAAGCTCGTCGCTCGCAGTCTGCGTGCGGCCTTTCAGGGTGATGCGGCGGATTTCAAAACCGGCCGCGACGGCGCCGGCGTCCGCCGCGCGCGCCATCTTGTCCGTCAGAATGCCGACATAGCCGCCCGCCCAGAGGATCGCGCCGGCGCTTGCGAGGATAACAATGACGCCCGCGACGCCTGCGAGCGCATATTGCTGAATGAACTCGCGCGCGGCCTCGATCGGCGACGGACCCGATGAGCGCGACTTGCGCGCATAGGTCTTCGACTTGCCTTTCGACTTCTTCACCTTTGACATGAAGCGTCCTCCACCATCCAGGCGCAGAGTTCGGGGAAGGAAATGCCGCAATAGGCGGCCTGCTCCGGCGCGAGCGAAGTTCCCGTCATGCCGGGCTGGGTGTTGATCTCGAGGAAATAGAGCTGCTCGCCCTTCGCGCTTTCGTCATAGCGGAAGTCGGAGCGTGAGACGCCGCGGCAGCCGAGCGCCTGATGCGCCTTAAGCGCGAGCGCGAGGCAACGCTCGGTGATCGCGCCCGGCACTTCAGCCGGAAGGACATGCCGCGATCCGCCGGCGGCGTATTTCGCTTCATAGTCGTAGAAGGCGAGGCTCGTCGTGATTTCGGTGACGCACAGCGCGCGATCGCCCATCACCGCGACGGTGAGTTCGCGGCCTGGAATGAATTTCTCGACGAGCACTTCCTCGCCGAGCGACCACTTTTCGCTGTTGAGTTCGGCAGGCGGGCGATTGTCGCCCGCGCGCACGATGAAAACGCCGACGGAAGAGCCCTGCGCATTCGGTTTGATGACGTAAGGCGGCTCCATCACATGGCCGCCCGCCGCCTGAACGCGGGAAACGATGCGCCCCTCCGGCGAGGGAACGCCCGCATCGCGCAGGACGAGCTTGGTGCGCTGCTTGTCCATCGCGAGCGCCGACGAAAGCACGCCTGAATGCGTGTAGGGAATGCCCATCACTTCGAGGAGCCCTTGCACGCAGCCGTCTTCGCCCCACTGCCCGTGAAGCGCGTTGAAGACGGCGTCGGGCCGCGCGGCGGTCAACTGATCGGCGAGATCGCGGCCCGCGTCGATTTCGACGACTTCATAGCCGGCGGTTTTCAGCGCCTTTGCGGCCTGCGCGCCCGAATTCAGCGAGACTTCGCGCTCTGGCGACCAGCCGCCTTTGAGGACTGCAATTCTTCTAAATTTCACGCCGGCTCTCCAATCCTACGAATTTCCCAGCGCAACTCCACGCCCGTTTCCTTAAGAACGTCTTTCCTGAGACCCTCGACGAGCGTTTCAATGTCGGTCGCGGTCGCTTTTCCGCGGTTGATCATGAAATTGCAGTGCTGTTCGGAGACTTGCGCGTCGCCGACGACGCGGCCCCTGCCCCCGACCTTGTCGATGAGCTGCCATGATTTGAGGCCGCCAGAAAGCGCGAGGTCAGGATTGGCGAAGGTCGACCCGCCGGTCTTTTCGCGGATCGGCTGCGAGGCTTCGCGGCGCTTCATGATGTCGTTCATGCGCGCCTCGATAGCGGCGGGCGCGTCCGCATGGCCCTTGTAGAGCGCTTCGACGAAGATGATCCCCTCGCCCGCGCCGCAATGGCGGTAGGAGAATTTCATCTCTTCATTCGTGAAGACTCGGCGATGGCCGTCGCGGTCATAGCCGACGGCCTCGACGAGAATGTCTTTCGTCTCCTGCTCATAGGCGCCGGCGTTCATCGCGAGCGCGCCTCCGATCGTTCCCGGCACGCCGCGATAAAATTCAAGCCCCGCAACGCCCGCGCGGCCGGCCGCTTTCGCAACCTGCGCATCGAGCGCGGCCGCGCCTGCGCGCACGCTCGTCCCCTCGACGCTCACATGCGCGAAAGGCGCGCCGAGCCGGATGACAACGCCGCGAAACCCGCCATCGCGCACAAGCAGGTTCGAGCCGACGCCAACGGGATAAACCGGAACGCTCTTCGGCGTCTTCTTCAGGAACTCGGAGAGATCTTCTTCATCCGCCGGCGTGAAGAGCACGTCCGCCGGACCGCCGACGCGAAACCACGTGATCGCCGACATATCCGCGCGCTCGACATAACGCCCGCGGACAGGGGGGAGATCTGCGGCGGCGACTGGCTTCGCCATTATGCGCCTGCCTTCGAAGTCGCGCGCGTTCCTCCCCCGTTTACGGGGGAGGTGGCCCGAAGGGCCGGAGGGGGGAACGGTATTTCCGATATCGCAACGGTGATGAGATGCGGGGCCGCAGCAGCCCCCTCCGTTCGCTTCGCGGACACCTCCCCCGCTTTGCGGGGGAGGAAGAGGCATGCGTTTGATGACGCGCCATCAAGCATCGCTACCCCTTCACCTTCTTCAGCACATCGGCGAGATTGTTCGCGTGCTTCGTGATGTCTCCCGCGCCAAGGCAAACGACATAGTCACCGCGCTCTGCGATTGCGGCGATCTCGCGCGGCAAGGCGTCGAATGACGACAATGGACGAACATCGCGGTGACCGCGCGCGAGCGCGCCGGCGACGAGCGCATCGCGATTGACGCCTTCGATCGGCGCTTCGCCTGCCGTGTAGACATCCGTGACGAACACAATGTCGGCGTCGTTGAAGCAGGAGCAGAAATCATCGAAGAGATCGCGCAGGCGCGTGAAGCGATGCGGCTGGACGACGGCGATCACCTTGCCGCTCGCGACGCTGCGCGCGGCGCGCAAGACCGCCGCGATCTCGACCGGGTGATGGCCGTAATCGTCGATAATCGCGACGCCGTTCCATTCGCCAGCACGCGTAAAGCGCCGCTTGACGCCCGAGAACTTTCCAAAGCCGGATTTGATTGCTTCGTTCGAAACGCCGATGCGCTTGGCGACGATCGCAGCGGCGAGCGAGTTGAGAACATTGTGAACGCCCGGCATAGGCAGACGCACGCCGTCGATCCGGTCGATATTGGCGCCGCGCTCGCGGAAGACGATGTCGTAAATGGCGGCGCCGTCTTCAAACGAAATGTTTTCCGCGCGCACATCGGCCTGCGGGTTAAGGCCGTAAGTGATGAGCCGGCGATCGGTGACGCGGCCGACGAGCGCCTGCACTTCCGGATGATCGAGGCAGACGACGCCGAAGCCATAGAACGGCGCATTCTCAATGAAGGTGTCGAAAGACTTCCGCAGCGATTCGAAGCCGCCCCAGTGATCGAGATGTTCGGGGTCGATATTCGTTACGACCGCGACCGTGGTCGGCAGACGAATGAACGTGCCGTCAGACTCGTCCGCTTCGACGACCATCCAGTCGCCTTCGCCAAGCCGCGCGTTGGTGCCGTAAGCGTTGATGACGCCGCCATTGATGACGGTCGGGTCAAGCTTTCCCTCGTCGAGGAGCGCGGCGATCATCGTCGTCGTCGTCGTTTTGCCGTGCGTGCCGGCGACGGAGATCGTCCATTTGAGCCGCATCAGCTCGGCGAGCATGTCGGCGCGGCGCACGACCGGGATGTGGCGCGCGCGCGCAGCCAGCACTTCCGGGTTGTCGCGCTTGACCGCTGACGAGACGATCACCGCATCGGCGCCTTCGACATTTTCCGGCTTGTGGCCGATGACGATGTCGACGCCCTTCTCGCGCAGGCGCTGAACATTCGCGCCGTCAGAAACGTCGGAGCCGCGCACTTCATAGCCGAGATTGTGCATCACCTCCGCAATGCCGGACATGCCGATGCCGCCAATGCCGACGAAGTGGATGGCGCCGACGCCGAAGGGAAGTTTGATCTTGATCTTGCGGGACTGGCTCATGCCGCGCTCTTTCTGGCGACAGTCGCGACGCCCTCGATGAGATCGGCGAGCGTTTGCGAAGCCCCATGCCGAAT
>JACKIL010000007.1 GCA_020638525.1 Caulobacterales bacterium
CGCGGCTTGACGATCCTGCGCGCGTGAAAGCGGTTCTCGGGCGCCGGCTCAGTGGATCAGAAGATGAGAGGGGCGTTTTCGAAGCGCTCTATTTCACACGCGCGCTGGCGCCTTACCCGCGCGACGGCGCGCCCGATCGTGCGAACTATCACCTGCATATCGGCGTATACGCCTTCCGGAGCGATGCATTGCAGGCTTTCGCGAAAGCTCCGCCAAGCCGGCTCGAGTCCATCGAGCGGCTGGAGCAATTGCGGATTCTGGAAATGGGGGAACGGATCGTCGCTGCGATCGTCGATCACGGCGCGCCGGGCATCGACACGCCAAACGATCTCGCGAACTTCAGAGCGCGTTTCGAAAAGCGCTAGGCGCGAGACGACTCCGGCGAGGACGCGAACTGTGCGTTCGCCGGAGTCTTTCGTGCAGTCTTCCTGGGTGATGAAACTCTACGCAACGAAGGGTTTGCGATCATCATGGACTACGCCAGCGAGGCGTAGGTGTAAGCGGCAGGGCCGAATGCTGCGGCGATGACGCCCATGGCGATCAGTATGGAAATCATTTTTGTCATTGTTCTCTCTCCTCTCTCCTGACGGGGGCTGACATAGTGCTCCTCGCCCGGTGCGGGAAGACTTGCGGGAAGGCGTTCGCCGCGCGGCGGGAACGTTTCGCCGAAACGTTGTTTCGGCCACTTCAACCCGGCGCGCCGGCGGCTCGGACTGTCGCGGCGGCGCTTGGCGGGCCTCGCCACGGTGCGGCGAAGCGCGGCCCGCCGGCATGTGGACGGGGCCCCGCTTTTGCGCTAGGTCGGCGTCGACCTAGGAGGCCCCATGGAGAAACGCTATCAGGACGCCGCTTCGGCGCTCGACGGACTGCTTTTTGACGGCATGACGATCATGGCCGGCGGTTTCGGGCTTTGCGGCATTCCGGAAAACCTCATCGCCGCGATCCGCGACTCGGGCGTGAAGAACCTGACCTTCATCTCGAACAATTGCGGCGTCGACGGGTTCGGCCTCGGCGTTCTCCTTGAGACGCGTCAGATCGCGCGCATGGTTTCGTCCTATGTCGGCGAGAACAAAGAGTTCGAGCGCCAATTCCTGTCGGGCGAGCTAGAGCTTGAATTCAACCCGCAGGGAACGCTCGCCGAGCGCATTCGCGCCGGCGGCGCGGGCATTCCGGGCTTCTATACCAAAACGGGCGTCGGCACGGTCATCGCCGAAGGCAAGGAGCACAAGGTCTTCAATGGCGAGACCTATATCCTCGAGACGGGCCTCGTCGCCGATCTTTCCATCGTCAAGGCGTGGAAAGGCGACACGCAAGGCAACCTCGTTTATCGCAAGACGTCGCGGAACTTTAACCCGATGATGGCGACGGCCGGTAAAGTGACGGTCGCGGAAGTCGAGGAAATCGTTCCGACCGGCTCGCTCGATCCGGACCACATCCACACGCCGGGCATCTTCGTGCAGCGCATCTTCGCGGGCGTGCAGGAAAAGCGCATCGAGAAGCGCACGGTGCGCGAGCGGGTCTGAGGCGCGGATGACGTCAACCCTTACCGAGCGGCAGAAGAAATGGTTCGCCTCGGTCCGTGAAGGACTTGAGCGCGACACCGGCAAGTCGCTCGACGAATGGGTGAAGATTGTGCGCAAGTGCCCGGAGACGGCGCAGCGCGCGCGCCTTGTGTGGCTGAAGGATAACTATGGTCTGGGGGTCAATCGGGCCTCAACCGTTCTGGGCGCCGCATTTGAGTCGGGCGCCGGCTGGGACAAGCCCGACGAGTTGATCGCCGCCCTCTGGAAAGACGATGCGCTTCGCGCGATTTACGAGCGTTTTGACGCCGCCGTGATGAAGCTGAAGGGCGTAACGCGCGGGCCGCGGAAGGGGTACACCGCTTTTTCGCGCGAGTTCCAGTTTGCGGCGATACGGCCTTATAAGGGCGCGGCGCGCGTGGGGCTCGCTGTTCCTCCGGATGCGAATGAACGTTGCGAGGCGGCCAAGCCGAAGGAAGGCTGGTCGGAGCGTCTGAAGTCTGTCGTCACGCTGGAAAAGCCGGCGGCGGTGGATGCGGGATTGAAGAAACTGCTGAAACTGGCCTGGGAATTGTCATAGGGCCGAGGAGAATTTCGATGGCATGGGATCGTGACCAGATGGCGGCGCGCGCCGCGCAGGAACTCAAGGACGGCTTTTACGTCAATCTCGGCATCGGCATTCCGACGCTCGTTGCAAACTACATTCCGGAAGGCGTCGACGTGACGCTGCAATCGGAGAACGGCATGCTCGGCATGGGGCCGTTTCCGTATGATGACGAAGTCGATCCCGATCTCATCAACGCCGGCAAGCAGACGATTTCGGAGCTCGATCGCTCTTCTTATTTCTCCTCGGCGGATTCGTTCGCGATGATCCGCGGCGGCCACATCGACCTGTCGATCCTCGGCGCGATGGAAGTCTCGGAGAAGGGCGATCTCGCCAACTGGATGGTGCCCGGCAAGATGGTGAAGGGCATGGGCGGTGCGATGGATCTTGTCGCGGGCGTCAAGCGCGTCGTCATCGTCATGGACCATGCGTCGAAAGCGGGTGAATCGAAGCTGCTTCACCAGTGCTCGCTGCCGCTGACCGGCAAGGAAGTCGTCGATCTCGTCATCACCAATCTCGGCGTCTTCGAAGTCGAGCGCGGCAAGGGCATGAAGCTCATCGAGCTCGCGCCCGACGTGACGCTTGACGAGGTGAAGGCGCAGACAGAAGCGAAGTTCGAGGTCGCGCTCTAGCCTTTCGGCGCGCTTGCGCATCGAGATATCGATGCGGCGCTTGCCGACCGGGGCCTCGTCGGGCGATCCTCCTCCTCGAAGGTCGGGGAGGAAACAGAGATGTCGCTCGTCAGCAATCTCATGAGGTGGGCGGGATGGGCGCTAGTTGCGCTTTTCTCGCTGCTGATCGCCTGGGTGTCGCTCGATTACCTTCATCTTGCGGCTGAGGATCTGCGGGTTATTCCCAACCCGCCAAGTGAGGAATGGGCCCTGCGATTGCACGCCCTTGGGGGACTTATCGCGCTCGCTGTCGGGCCGTGGCAGTTCATTGGCCTTGTTCGGCGCCGCGCGCCAATCATCCACAAGACCCTCGGTTATATTTATCTGGCTGGCGTGACGCTTGGCGTCGTCGGCGCTTCGGTTCTTGCGCAGACGCCGCAAGGCGTCGGGGCCAATCGCTTCGCCTTTGGCATGCTCGCAGTAATCTGGACGATATCGACGGCGCAGGCGCTTCGATTTGCGCTCGCAAAGAATTTCGATGCGCATCGCCGGTGGATGATGCGCTCCTTCGCGCTCACATTCGCGGCGGTCACATTGCGCCTTGGAATGATGCTTCTTCCGCAAGCGGGGTTTGGCGGAGACGACGCCTACACGATCGTCGCGTGGGCGTCGTGGACGATCAATCTCGTCCTCGTCGAATGGGTGCTGCTTCCGGCGACATCACGCTCGGGCGCATAGAACGATCGGAACTGAGGCAGCGCTTACGCCTCGTGTTCGACCATTCTGCCCTTTGTTTCTGGCAGGAACAGGGTCACGACGAGCACAGACCCTACAATGATGATGATCGGATACCACAGGCCTGCGTAGATGTTGCCGGTGGCGGCGACAATCGCGAACGCCGTCGTCGGCAGGAAGCCGCCGAACCAGCCATTGCCGATGTGATAGGGCAGCGACATCGACGTATAGCGGATGCGAGCCGGGAACAGTTCCACAAGCGTCGCGGCGAGCGGTCCGTATGACATGGTCTGGATCGCGACGAAGAGCGCAATAATGAAGACGACAAGCGGCTTGTTGATCTTCGCCGGGTCGGCTTCGTCCGGATAGCCGACATCGGCGAGCGCCGTGTGCACTTCCGCGCCGAATGCGGCGATCGCCGCCGTCTTTGCATCTCCAGAAACTACTCGCGGCTCGGGCGCCGCGATGATCTTCTCGCCGATATGGATTTCAGCCGTCGATCCCGGCGCCATCTCGACGTTTTTATAAGAAACGCCGGCGCGCGACAGAAGCGACTTCGCAATGTCGCAGGACTTCGTGTCGAACTTGTTGCGGCCGACGGGGTCGAATTGCAGCGAGCAATCGTCCGGGTCTGCGTGAACCGCAACGGGCGCCGTGCGTTCCGCCGCTGCAAGCGCAGGGTTCGCGGCGAAGGAAAGCGCGTGCAGCAGCGGCAGGTAGGTGAGGCCGGCGAGAACGAGGCCGGCAAGCAGGATCGGCTTGCGGCCGATCCGGTCGCTCAGCCATCCGAAGAACACATAGAACGGCCCGCCAATGAGGAGGCCGTATGTGACGAGAACATTCGTCGTAAGCCCGTCGACCTTCAGCATCCGTTCAAGGAAGAAGAGAAGATAGAAGGTGCTTGTATAGAACGAGACGGCTTGACCGGCGACTAAGCCAAGCGCGATCAGCACGGTCTTGAGATTGCCCCATTCGCCGAAGGACTCGCGGAAGGGCGCGCCGGATGTCGCGCCTTCTTCTTTCATCTTCTGGAAGACCGGGCTTTCATTCAGCTTGATCCGTATCCAGAGCGAGACGCCGAGAAGGAAGATCGAGATGATGAAGGGAATGCGCCAGCCCCAGTTTTCGAAATCCTCCGCCGCCATGCTCGCGCGCGCGCCCATGATGACGAAAAGCGAGAGGATGAGGCCGAGAACCGCCGTCGTCTGGATCCAACTTGTGTTGAACCCGCGCTTTTCCGGCGGGGCGTGTTCGGCGACATAAACGGCCGCGCCGCCATATTCCCCGCCAATGGCGAGCCCTTGCAGGAGGCGCAGGAAAATCAGGATCACCGGCGCCGCGATGCCGATCGAGTCATAGCCGGGCAGAAGGCCGACGACGAAAGTCGACAGGCCCATTACGCCCATGGTGACGAGGAACGTATTCTTCCGGCCGACAACATCGCCGACGCGCCCGAAGACGAGCGCGCCAAGCGGGCGCACAATGAAGCCCGCCGCGAATGCCGCAAGTGCGAAGATGAAACTTGTCGTCTCGTTGACGGCGGAAAAGAAGTGACGGGCGATGTAAGTCGCGAGCGCGCCATAGAGGAAGAAGTCGTACCACTCGAACATCGTGCCGAGCGACGAGGCGCCGACAATGAGCGCTTCATGCGGCTTCTTCGTTTCCTGCCGATTATTCTCCGGGGCGGGCGCGGCGTGCGTCATCCCTTACTTCTCCTGCTGGGAAAGTTGATTTCTACCGGCAGGATGGATGCAACTGCGCCGATGACGGACAATGATCATAGCCCGCCATAAACGCAACCCCTCGGGAATGGTTATCGCTTCGAGAGCGCGCCCATATGCGTGTGCGCTTCTTCGACATAGTGAGCCGAGCCGGCAAGCGCCATCGCGTCTTCGCCCTCGCGCAGATCGCGGAATTTTTTCGCCGGCATGCCGGCCCACATCTCACCCTTGGGAACAACTTTCCGGGGGCTGAGGAACGCGCCGGCGGCGAGATAGCCGCCCGTCTGCACGACCGAACCGTCAAGCATGGTCGAACACATGCCGACAAAGCCGCCGTCTTCGACTGTCGCGCCGTGAAGCATGCATTTGTGGCCGATGAGCGCGTTCTTGCCGATGACCGTCGGCACGCCGCCAATCTCCGGGTCGTCGCAGTGGATGACCGTTCCGTCCTGAATGTTCGAGCGCTCGCCCACGACGATCTTGTTCGAATCGCCGCGCAAAACGCAGCCATACCAGACCGAGGCGTAGGCATGGATCTCAACGTCGCCGCAAATGACGACTCCCGGCGCGATGAAGGCGGTTTCGTGGATGACGGGTTTTTTGTCGCCGATCGCGAAGATCAGCGGTTCCATGGTCGACATTGCTTACCCTTTCACTGCGTCAGGCTGGTTGTCGGGATGCGCCTTGATGAAGGCTGGAAGCTTCTGACATCTTTCGTCGATCGCCAAGAGCGTCGGGCAGTTTGAAAGATCGATGTTGAAGCGGCGCGAGGCGAAAATCTGCGGGACGAGAAAAGCATCGGCGATCGTCGGCTCGTCGCCCACGCAGAATGCGCCGGCGGTCTCGCACGCCATCGCCTCGACAGCGTTGAGCGCGCCGCCAGGCCAGCGATTGAGGAAGGCGGCTTTGGCTTCGTCACTCACACCGAGCGTTTCCGTCAGGTATTTCTGAATGCGAAGATTGGCGAAAGGCTGCGCTTCGCAGGCGATGGCAGCCGCAATGGCGCGCGCCTTTGCGCGGAGAATCGGCGTTTTCGGCAGGACGGAAGGCGAGGGGAAGGTTTCCTGAAGAAATTCGATGATCGCGAGCGATTGCGAAATCTCTTCGCCGGCATCCGTCACGAGCGTCGGCACAAGCGCCTGCGGATTCTTCTTCAAATATTCCGCGCCCGATTGCTCGCCCTTGAGAAGGTTCACCGGCTGGTAGTCGTAATCGAGGCCTTTCAGGGCGAGTGCGATGCGCACCCGATAGGTCGCGCTGGAACGCCAGTAGCCGAGGAGTTTCATTGTCGCCTTCCTTCCGCGCCGTCGCGCCTCTTCTGCACGATATTGCGAACCCTCGCCACGCGGCCTATGCGCCTTGCCTCGCTTTGACGGCTCATTTAGTAACATGTGTTACAAAATCCCGCGTGCGGCGCAAGGCGGAGCATGCTTTGATTTCGCCAGATGGCGCGGGAACCCGCGATGAGCCTTACGAGCGGTGTGGATGAGCAAAGTGAAGCGTGAAGAGGATGAAGGGCGCGCAGGCGAAGCGCCGGCGAAGGGCTTCGTCCTTTCGGACTTCCTTCCCTATCGGATCGTTTCCGTCGGCCACCTCATCAGCCGGCGCCTCGCCCACGCCTATGAGAGCGAGAACCTTTCCATTCCCGAATGGCGCGTGCTGGCGGTGATCGCGCAAGCGGACGCGATGGCCGCGCGCGATGTCGTTGCGCAGACTCCGCTGGACAAGATGGCGGTGAGCCGCGCTGTCGCGTTGCTTGAGAGCAAAGACCTCGTCGCGCGGCGTACGGATGAGCGCGACCGGCGCGTCTATACGCTGTCGCTGACACCGGCGGGCTCGACCATGTTCAAACGCGTTTCACAGGCGGCCATGGAATTTGAGCGCGCTCTGCTGGCGCCGCTGAGCGCCGCCGAACGGGCGCAGTTCAAGGCTCTGCTGGCGCGGCTCGAAGCGAGCGCGGCGGGCTGACGAATGGCGCGCCCGAAGTTTCGTACTATCGACATGCTGAAGCGCGCTGCGCTCGCTATGGCGATCGCAGCGACATCATCCTGCGTCTCGTTTCCGCCTGCGCCGCCGCACCTTGCGGAACCACATTTCGAAGAGGGCCGGCTGATCGCAAGCGACGGCGCCTCGCTCGGGCTGAACGCCTGGCGCGCCGAGAATCCGAAAGCTGTCGTCGTCGCCGTCCATGGGATGAACGATTACGGGCATGCTTTTGAAGGGGCCGGCGCGTGGTGGTCTTCGCAGTCTGGCATAACGGTTTACGCCTATGATCAGCGAGGGTTTGGGCGCTCGCCGATGTTCGGCCGATGGGCTGGCGAAGACACGCTTATCGCCGATCTGCGCTCGGCGATTTCCGCCGCGCGCAGAGAAAATCCGCACACGCCCTTATTTGTTCTCGGGCATTCCATGGGCGCGGCTGTCGCCATCATGGCGGCGGACGATGCGCCGCTCGATGTCGACGGCGTCATCCTTGCTGCGCCCGGCGTCTGGGGCGGCGGCAGCATGCCGATCCTTTACCGCATCACGCTCAATCTTGCGGCGACATTCGCACCCGGCAAGACGTTGACTGGCGAGAGAACCGGACGGCGTTCGACAGACAATATTCCGATCCTGCGCGAGATGTTCGCCGATCCCTATGTCATCAAGCCGACCCGTCTTGATGCGGTCGTCGGCGTCGTGCGCATGATGGGGCACGCCTATGGCGCCTCGAATGAGGTCGGCGGCAAGCTTTTGTTCCTCTACGGAGAAAAAGACGAAATCATCCCGGTAAAGACGATGGTGCGGGCCTCGCATCGCCTCTGCGGCGATGTCGATGTGAAGGCCTATCCCGAGGGATGGCATCTCCTCTTCCGCGACCTGCAGGCGGAGAAGGTCTGGCGCGATGTCGCGGACTGGGTTCTGGCCGCAAGTGATGAGGAGCGGGCGTCCGGCGCCGCCAGCCCGCGCTCTCTCTTCGGGCCGGCGACGTCGGTATGCCTTGGCGGGCCATAGGGGCGCGGCGCGCCAGTATTGCGCGGGGGCCGGGCCAGTCGGTTTCCAGGTGAGGGAGGGGGCCGCTGGTCAGGTCGTACAAGGGGGAGATTCCGGCCCCCGCACGCTGACGAGCATAAGCCGCCGGAAGTTAATAAAGGTTGTATTTATATACATACACAACCGAAGATTGTGTTTCGTATCATTTTTTGGTCTCTGCGGCGATCCAGTCGAGAAAAGCGGGATTTGAGCCCACCGGGTCGATCGGAAGGGCGACCACGCAGGGCGTCTCATAGGGGTGGAGGCGGCGGATCATAGCGCAGGCTTCTTCCGCGGCGGCGGGGACCGTCTTGAAGATGACGGCGACCTCGTTTCCGGTCTCGATTGCGTCTTCCTAGCGGTAAATCGAGACCATTCCCGGAAAGAGGTTGGCGCAGGCCGCGAGGCGCGCTTCGACGAGCGCTGACGCAATCCGGCGCGCAGTCGTCTCATCTGGCGCCGTTGAATAAAGAAACACCGCCTCGTTCATATTGCGCCTCTTGTCTCTTTCGCCTAGACCCGCGAGCCTCAATGCCGGGGGAGGCGTTTTCGTCAGCGTCGAAATAGAGCAGGCCGAATGCAAGCGCTCAACCGGAACAAGGCTGTCGTCCTCTTCTCGGGCGGACAGGATTCATCAATTTCACTCGCCTGGGCGCTCGAAAAGTTCGAACGCGTCGAGACCATCGGATTCGATTACGGGCAACGACACGCCGTCGAACTCGGCGCGAGAACACAGGTGCGCCTGCAGATCGCGCGCGCCTTTCCGCAATGGGCCGCAAAGCTCGGCGGCGACAGGCTGATCGATCTCGCGGCGCTCGGACGCATCAGCGAAACCGCGCTGACACGCGAGCGGGAAATCACTTTCGCCGAAAACGGCCTGCCGACAACATTCGTACCGGGACGAAATCTCGCTTTTCTCGTCATGGCGGGCGCATTCGCCTACCGGACGGATGCGGGCGTTCTTGTCGCCGGCATGTGCGAAGCTGATTATTCTGGCTATCCCGATTGCCGCGAGACGGCGATCAACGCGCAAGCCGAGGCATTGCGGCTCGGCATGGACGCAGACATTTCAATAGAAACGCCACTTATGCACCTGACGAAAGCGCAAAGCTGGACGCTCGCCGAGCGTCTCGGCGGCGGAGCGCTCGTCGAGCTCATCAACGAACATTCGCATACATGCTATCTCGGCCAGCGCGGCGCGCGCCATGAGTGGGGCTATGGTTGCGGCTCCTGCCCAGCCTGCGAGTTGCGCAAAAAAGGCTGGGAAGAATATCGGGCGGGCGCCGGCGCATTATGACCGTTTATTCCGTCAAGGAACGATATTTCACTTTGCAGGGCGAGGGCGCGCAGACGGGGCGCGCGGCGGTTTTCCTGCGCTTTGCAGGCTGCAATCTCTGGACGGGGCTGGAGCGCGATCGCGCGAGCGCCGTGTGCCAGTTCTGCGATACGGATTTCATCGGAACGGACGGACCCGGCGGCGGCAAATTCAGAAGCGCCGAAGCGCTTGCCGAGCATGTCGCGGCGGGCTGGCCTGCGGAGACGGGCGGCGTTCCTTACGTCGTCTGCACGGGCGGTGAACCGCTTCTCCAGATCGATACGGCGCTCATCGACGCGCTTCATGCGCGCGGCTTTGAGGTGGCGGTGGAGACGAACGGGACGATCATCGCGCCGGCCGGCCTCGACTGGATCTGCGTCAGTCCGAAGGCGGGCGCCGAGCTTGCCCAGCGGTCGGGCGATGAGCTGAAGCTCGTCTACCCGCAGGAGGCCGCGCTGCCGGAGGCCTTTGAAAGCCTCGATTTCCAGCGCTTTTACCTTCAGCCTATGGACGGGCCGGAGGTTTCGCGCCATACAGCCGCCGCCATCGACTATTGCAAGGCCCATCCGCGCTGGCGTCTGAGTTTACAGACCCACAAGCTTATCGGCATACCCTAGAAAGCCCGCCGATCCGGGCCTGAAGGACGTTTTTTCATGCGTATCGTGAAAACGATCACATTCGACGCCGCGCACTATCTGCATGTCGACACCGACAAGCGGCCTTACGCGCGCCTGCACGGTCACTCGTTCATGCTGGAAATCGCCATTGAAGGCGAACCCGATCCGGAAACGGGCTGGGTTGAAGATTTCGCTGACGTGACCGCGAGCCTCGAAGAAATCCGCTCCGTTCTCGATCATCGTCTGCTGAATGAAATCGAAGGCCTCGAAAAACCGACGCTTGAAAATATCTGCCGCTTTGTCGCGGACCGGCTGAAAACGAAGTTTTCAGGACTGAGGCAGGTGAAGGTCTCCCGCCCGTCGATCGGCGAGGCCTGCATCTACGACGTCGCGTGACGCAGGCCTCAATTAACGCTTAGTGATCGCCGACAAACTCTACGAGATTGCGCGACCATTGATTGAAGGCGCGATCGGCGTCCGACCAGATCCAGGCGCGTGCGCGGCCATCGTTCAAAGTGCTTGTGAAACTATCGTTCACTTCCGCAAGCACGACGCCGTTCTCGCTCAGCACAGCTTTCATCGCACCGCCGCCGGCGTAAACCGAGCTCGCCGAAAGGCCCGACTGGCGCTTGTAATCAGCGAGCGTCGGACGGCTCGACGCGAGATCCGTGAGCGTCGCTTCAACGGTCAACACGCCGTCGCCGGGCGCGCTTGCGATCGCATATGATTTGCTGAATGCTTTCTCGAGCGCGGCGTGGAAATCGCTCGCGCGCTCCTCGACATCGGACTTGTCGACCGGGCGATCGCCCGTTCCGCGTGGATCGTATGCGATGACATCGAGATTGAGATCGGCCTGAACGGGCGCGATGTAGACGCTCTCAAAGCTCGACAAGGAACGGTCTGTCGTTACTTTTTCGGTGTCGAACGATCCGGCGAAAGCAGCGCCGGCCGTCAACGCCATGGCGGCGAGCGCGCCGCCGGCTAACCCAAAACGAAGAACTGACATCGGCATCTCCCTGATGGAATCACGCCTCCAGCGTGACCCATATAGGAGAAGAGCCAATTGGGGCGAAATCACGACATCGCGACTCGCCGCTTCAGGATCGGACGGTTCAAGACCGTACGGTTCAGGCCGCGCTGTCTTTTGCGAGGCGCGCGATCAGGAACTGGGCGTCGCGGCAATAGCCCGCGGCCGCGCGGTCGGCCTTGTTGAGTGCAGAATCGAGTTCGCCGAGCACGGCGGTGATTTCATCGAAGGTCGCAAAGGCGTCGCGAGGCGGTTCAAGGTTGAGACCGCGCGAGGAGAGGTCCATCCGCGTCGGCGAGATCGAATATTGGGCCTTGCCGCCGAGCTTCACTTCGAGATTGTGCTGGTTCTTGCCGAGGAGCGAAGCCGCGCGCTCGTCAAGCTCGTCAATGATCTTGGTGATCTGCTGGCGAAGCTCGTCATAGCTCTCGGCGAGAAGCGCGCGCCCGCCAGCGTCTTCGACGTTCTGCGCAGACAGGACGACCTCATAGGCTTGATCGATGACCTCGCGCACCGAGTCGATCGCATAAAGCGCGGACTCGATCGAGGCGAGCGCTTCCCGGATCGGATCGGCGTACGAGGACAAGCTCTCTGCGCTCGGCGACGCCATGCGCAGCACGCGATTGAGACCGGCGGCCGTATCGACTTCCTGCGTCGGTTCGCTTTCGTTCGATTGCTTACGCCCAAGCCAGCCCGCGAGCGAATTGCGGCGCGGCTGCTTCTCATTCGATTGATTGTTGTCGTTGCCCGACCGGATTAACGCAAACACCACGGAAGGCGCTCCTATTACTCATACACGCCTCGACCATAGGAGCCGGGGTTTGAAGCGCCGTTAAATGGTTCCTTAAATTTTACGCCTTGCCGGCGCCATTTGGTTTTGATGCCCGGCGGCGTCTGCCTTCGATCCACCACGCGCCGATTATGCCGATCGCGAGGATGGCGAGCCAGAGGGCGGGCGGAGCGAGAGGGGAATCGTTAACCGAATCTGTACGGCTCGCGCCGCGCGCGACGAGGCCCGCCCAGCCGGAGCCTGCATAGGCGCCCTTGTCAGCAGGCACTTTCCGGATGGCGGGGAGGGCGACGCTATCGCCGCGGCGGATGGGGAAGGCGCCGCCGCGCGTGCGCTCGCCGAGCGCGGCGAGCTTGGTCGCGTCGGAGACGACATCTTCGAACTCAGGCGCGGCGGCGAGCCCGACCGCTCCGATGGCGAAGAGCTCTCCGTCGCGCGCGCGATAGAGGCCCCGCGCCGCATTCTCGATGGTCGCCTTGAAGAGGCCCGGCCCATCCGGCGAGAGCGTGACAAGCGAGAGCTGCCCATTCGGGTCCGTCAGTTCGATCTCGTTCGGCTTGTCGCTCATGGTGCGGCGGGAGATGACGAGGTCGGGGCCGACGCCGCGCAGCGACAACTGCTCCTCTTCGAGCTCAGGTTCTTTCATCAGCCAGTGCGAGATGCGCCGCAGAAGCTCCGCATGCGGACCGCCGCCGTCAAAGCCGCGCGCCCACAGCCAGACATGATCGGATAGAAGAAGACCGACGCGCCCCTGGCCGACATGGTCGAGAATGAGGAGCGGGGCGCCGCCCGGCCCTTCCATCAGCGCGCGGCCCGATCGCATCGCGACGGGGATGATGCGCAGCCAGCGCCCCCAGAAGGAGGCTTCGGGAAGATCGGCCGTGACCGGATGGCGCTTTCCTTCTTCGGTGAGCTTCGGCCGATAGGGCCCCTCGCGCGCATCGCCGCTTGGGAGCGCAGGGAGAATGAAAGAGAGATTGCGCCGCGCGGCGAGGCTGAGGACGCCGGTATATTCCGGGCCCGCCGCAATCAGAACGGCGCCGCCATTTTCGACATAACGCGCAATGTTGTCGAAGTGATAGGCGTTGAGGACGCCGCGATAGGTATAGCGGTCGAAGATGAGAAGGTCGAATTCGGACAGCTTGTCGATGAAGAGTTCGTCCTGCGGGAAAGGAATGAGCGCAAGCTCGCTCGTCAGCTCGTTCGGGCTTCCTTTCTCGATCGGCCGGAGAATGGTGAAGTGAACGAGGTCGACGGCGGGGTCGGACTTCAAGAGGTTGCGCCAGACGCGCTCGCCGGAATGCGGCTCGCCGGAAATCAGAAGCACGCGCAGGCGGTCCCTGATCGCCGTGATCGGCAAGACGGCGATGTTATTCCGCGTCGTCAGCTCGCCGGGCCGCTCTTCGACCTCGAGTTCGACGATGAGCCCGCCGGGCCGGTCGAGCGGCGCTTCGAAGGAGACTTCCGAGCCGACCGGCACGGCGTCGCGCAGGATCTCGTGTCCGTCGATGCGCAGGGCGACGACAGCGTTGCCGCTATTGGGAAGCGGTTTTTCATCCGGGCCGAGATCGTCGACGCGGAATGTGAACTTCACGGATTCGCGCACGATGCCATAGCGCGGCGCGTTGATCATCGTGATCTTGCGGTCGACCTCGCCGGATCGTCCCGTGGTCAGAACGTGCACAGGCGCGTCGAGCGAGAAGTCTGCGGCGCGCGCCGCGTCGCTCGCCTGTCCGTCCGTGATGACGAAGACGCCGCCAAGCCGGCCGCGCGGCTTTTCGGAAACCGAACTGCGCAGCGCTTCGACGAGGCGCGTTTCCTGATCGCCGGAGACGCTTGAGCGGACGACTTCGACATCGCCGAGATTTTTGAGACGCGCTTCCAGTTCATCCGCCGCCTCGCTTGTGATGCGGTCGCGCCCGTCGAGCGTCTGGCTCGCGCTTTCATCGGTGAGAATGATCGCAATGTCGTCGAGCGCCGTTCGTTCCGTGACGCGGATCTGCGGATTGGCGAGGAGAGCGATGAGCGCTGCGAGCGCAAGAATGCGGAACGGCGCGCCGCGCGGTTGGCGAATGGCGCCGAGCACTGCAATGCTCGCCGCGACAATCGATATGAGAACGATCGCCCAGAGCGGCCAATCCGGTTCGAAAACAAGCGCGCCCATCAGTGGCCGAGCCTTTCAAGCAGGATCGGCGTGTGCACCTGATCGGATTTGTAATTGCCGGTATAGGCGACCATGACGATGTTGATGCCGGCGCGATAGGCGAGTTCGCGCTCGCGTTCTCCGCCGCGGGACATCGGCCGCATCGGCCTTCCATAGTCATCCGCCGCCCATGCGCCCGCCCAGTCGCGCCCGCCAATGATAAGCGGCGTCACGCCGTCATTCGCGCCGCCCGCCGCCTGAACCCAGACGGGGTTGTTGCGCATCCGACCAGGCAGGTCTTCGAGCAGATAGAAAGAACGCGTCAGCACGTGGTCTTTCGGCAAAGTCGCGAGCGGCGGAATGTCCACCTGGCTGAGGATTTCCCTCAGCGCCGCGCGCTCTGGCGTTTCGAGACCGGCGACCGCGCGTTCATCGTCGCGCGTATCGAAAACGATGAGACCGCCAAAGCGCATGAAGTTTTCGATATTGGCGAGCGCCGCTTCGCCGGGCGCGCTCGCGCCAGCGACGATTGGCCAATAGAGGAGCGAATAGACCGAAAGATCGTCCGTCTCGGGATCAATTCCGGCTGGGGCCGCGGGCTCAATCGCCGTGCGGCGGATGAGTTCGCGGCTCAAAGCGTAGAGACCGCGTTCGGAGAGCCGGTCGACTTCCGGATCGCCGGTGATGACATAAGCAAGGCGCGTGTGGAGCGCTGCTTCCTCTGCTTTCGCATCGATCGGCGCATCGAGGGGCTGCGCGTGGGACGGATCAATCGGCGAGAAGAGCGCCAGAGCGAGAAGCGCCGCGCCTGCAAAGCGAAGCCTTCCGGCGAGGAACAGCGTCAGCAGCGCGTCCGCCAAGAGAAGCAGAAGCGCGATTGCAAAGAGCGGCGGCGCAAGGCGCTTCGGGGGCTCTGCGACATAAGGCGTTGTCGGAACGCCTGTAATCGAAAGCGGCGCGAAGGCGTCCGCCGGGCCGACCGCGTTCACGGCGAGCGGGGCTTCCGGCGCGCCATAGAGACCGGGCGGGCGTCCGGGCGCAGCGCCTTTTTGCGCTTCGGCGGCGGTGATGCTTTGAAGGTCGGGCGCAGGTTTTTCGAGCCGTCCGAAACCGTCGAGCACGCGGATGGGCGCAAGGCGCGCGCTTGCTTCACCTTCGGCGCGGTCAGGCCCGAGCACGGAGAGGAAAGTCAGCTTCCGGAGCATGTCGACAAAGATCGCGGAAATCGGCAGGTCCGACCAGCCGGGCGTCGCCGGCACATGGAAGAGCGCGACGGCGCCGGCGCCGATATTCACGCCCGTGACGAGCGGCGTGCCGTCGGCGAGACTCGCCCAGGTGCGCTCGCTTGTCTCTCCACCGGGGCGTGCGAGCACTTGTTGGCGAACGAAGACATCAGTCGGGGGCGCAAGATCTGCGAACGGTCCGTCGGGAGAGAAGGGGCCGAGCAGCTGCGGCGTCTCCCAGGTGAGCGCGCCGCCAAAGGCTCTTCCGCCGCCGCGGAGGCTGACCGGCAGCAATGGCGGATCTCCATCCTGCGCAGCATCGGCGAGATTGGGGCCTGCAAAGCGGATGATGACGCCGCCCTTTTCGACCCATGCCTGCAGGCCCGCGACATCGTTTGCGCGCAAGCGGCCTACATCGTCGAGCACGATGACGGAGACATCTGAGCGGAGGAGATTTTCAAGCGTATCGGATTCGAAAGCAGCGTAAGGTTCGAGCGCCTTCTTCACATAATAGCCGCCGGTGAGAAGCGCCTCGGCTTCGTCGTCGGAACCGGCGATGAGGCCGATTGCAGCGCGGCGATCGCGCGCATCGGCCAGTTGAACGGCGCCGGCGGAGGAGTATCCCTCAATTGCGACGGACGCGATGTCGTTGCGCAAGGCGAGCGGCAAATCGATCGCAACATCGATGCTCTTCTCGCCGCGTTTCATCTCTGCATTCGTTGTTGCGAGAATGCGTCCGTCGCGTGCCGTCGCGATCAGCTGACCGGTCCAGTCCGTGTCGTCTGCAAGGCGTTCGACGCGATAGACGCGGCCGTCCGCGGTCGGCGCGAGTGCGCGCAGGATCATCTGTTGCGTGCGCGTATCTGCAAAAACGGTGAGCGCGCCGCGCTCGCCGAGCGCCGCAGCGAACGCAGCATCGCCGTTCTCCGCGACGCCGTCAGTGAGCCAGCGAATTTCAGGTTGTCCACCGGTCTTGCCGAGCGCCGCATCAAGCGCGGCGAGACTTGCGAGCGATGCTTGCCTGTCTGCACGGAAAGGCGACGGTTTGATCGCATCGGAAACGCCGAGCGCTTCTTCGCCGGTGAGCGGCGTCGCGGCGCTCGCCGCGTCAGGTTCCGAAGTCTTGAGAATGAAGACGGAGCGACCTGCTTGCGCGGCTTCTTCAGCGCCCGCCTTGAGTGCGTTCTGGCGAATGCGCCAGCCGGGCGCCGCCGCCCAGCTATCGTCGACGACAAACACCAGCGGGCCTGTCGCGCCAGAGAGTTTCGGCGCATTGAGGATCGGTCCGGCGAGCGCAAGGATGACGATCGCTGCGAGGAGCAGGCGCAGAAGCAAAACCCACCACGGCGTCTTGTCCGGCGTTTCTTCCGTGCCCGCGAGATCGCGCAGGATGATGAATGCGGGAAACTTCACGCGCTGCGGCGCGGGCGGCGTTGCGCGCAGCAGAAGCCAGATCGCCGGCAGCGCCAGAAGCGACATCAGGATCAAAGGCTCGGCGAAAGAAAGCGCGCCCAGTGTTAGCATGGTCGCAGCGTCATCCTTTCAGCATTCGAAGATCGCTCAGCGCGGCGTAAAGCGCGAGCAGAGCGCCTTGCGCAGGCCGGTCCGTGCGGTGGGCGATGAAGGTCCACCGATAAGCGCTCGCCGCATCTTCGAGCGCGCGGCGATGCGCCATGAATTTTTCGCGATAGGATGCGCCGAGCGCGCCGGCGTCGCCGAAGAGTAGCCGATCGCGGCTTTCCGCATCCTGAAATTCGGTTCGTCCCGTGAACGGAAACTCTTCTTCGGCCGGATCGACGATCTGTACGAGCGCGCCCAAGGCGCCGGCGCTTGCGCATCGTCTGATTGCAGCGGCGATCTCGTCGGGCGAAGTAAAGAAGTCGCTCAGGAAAACGACGCGCGCGCCGGGCGTAAGCTGGACTGGCGTCGGCGCCGAGGCGCCGGCGTCATCCGTTAGCAGCGCTTCGAGAATGCGCGTCGGTGCGCCGCGACCGTGGAACGGTCTTTGCGAAAGTCCCATCAGCCCGACACGCTCGCCGGCTTGCGAGAGCAGAATGGAAAGCGCTGTCGCGAGAACATCCGCGCGCCGCCGCTTCATTGGCGTCGCCGTGGATGACGAATAAACGAGCGAAGCGGAAGCGTCCCGCCAGATCCACACCGCGGCCGCCGCTTCCCATTCATTCTGGCGAACATAAAGCCGGTCGGCCGCGCGCGCAGACTGGCGCCAATCGATCGCGCTCACCGGATCGCCGAAACCATAAGCGCGGTGCTGCCAGAAAGTCTCGCCGGGTCCTGCGCGCCGGCGACCGTGAAGGCCGGCCGCGACGGTATGTGCGACCCTGTCCGCCTCAACCATCAGCGCCGGAAAAAGCGCGGCGGCTTCTTCGGCTTCATGGCGCGTTTGAAGCGCGCCGGCAGGGAGGTGGGCGGATGGGCTCATGAAACGGGCGCGATGTCCTTACGCTGTCGAACGAACGCCTAGAAAGACTTCGCCATCAATTCGCCGATGAAATCGTCCGTCGTCAGCCCTTCGGAACGGGCTGCGAAATTGAGCGCCATGCGATGACGCAGAATTGGTTTTGCGAGACGGCGCACATCGTCAAGCGAAGGCGCGTAACGGCCTTCGATCAATGCGAGGGCGCGCACGCCAAGCGAAAGCGCCTGACTTGCACGTGGGCCCGGCCCCCATGCGACCATCGATTTGACGCGCTCCTCCGCATCGGCGACAGGGCGCGCGCTGCGCACAAGGGCGAGAATCGCGTCGACGATCTGCACGCCGATGGGCATTTCGCGCACAAGCGCCTGCGCGCGAATGAGATCATCCGCTGACATGGCAGCTTCGACTTTCTTCGTGCTCGCGCCGGTCGTCGCGGCGAGCATGCGCCGCTCTGCATCTTCTTCCGGATAGTCGACATTGATCTGCAGGAGGAAACGGTCGAGCTGCGCTTCAGGGAGCGGATAGGTGCCTTCCTGTTCGATCGGGTTCTGCGTCGCGAGCACATGGAACGGCGCCGGCAGATCATGGCGCGCGCCTGCGACGGTCACATGCAGCTCCTGCATCGCCTGCAGGAGCGCCGATTGCGTGCGCGGGCTCGCCCGGTTGATTTCGTCGGCCATCAGAAGCTGACAGAAGATCGGGCCGGGGATGAAACGGAATTCGCGCGCGCCCGAAGCACTCTCTTCGAGCACTTCCGAGCCGAGCACGTCGCCGGGCATCAGGTCCGGCGTGAACTGGACCCGCTTGGCCGAGAGCCCCATCAGGTCCGCGACCGAAGTGACGAGAAGGGTCTTTGCGAGGCCCGGCGCGCCGACGAGGAGGGCGTGACCGCCCGCGGCCAGCGTTGCGAGCGTCAGCTCGATCACCTCTTCCTGGCCGAAGATGACTTGCCCCAACCCTTCCCGGGCGGCGGCGAACTTTGCCGAAATCTCGTCGAACTCGCGGACGAGGTCTTTCTCTGTCATGGGCTTCCCTTGGGCTTCCTTGCAGTGGCGGTGGTCTTGGCGCGGGGCCTGAAACAGTCCTAAGCGCTTCTTATTCCGGCGATTCTCCGGATCGATCGGGGCGAAATTGAGATACCACAAGCAGGCCGGCATTTCCCATCCGCCTGCCAAACATTCGGCTCGTATTGTCGCAAAACTCTTGCCTCTTGCCGCACCGGACCCATTGTTCCTACGATACCCCGGCCCGCGAGCGTCTTCGGACTGAGTTATCGCGGTGTTAATGAGGGGGCCGTAACCATTAGCGCTTGGCTCCGGCCGGCGATCACGCGGCGGGCTTTTCGTGGGAAAGCGCGCCTATTCAAGGGGTGTTAGGTGTCTGGCGAAGATCACAATTTCACGGTCTGGGGTTTCATCAAAGGTTTCGGCAAGCTGCTGATCGGGCTTCTCCTGATTATTCAGGGGATTATCGGGCTTGCGGTCCTGCTGCTCTTCGTCGGCGTGATGATCAGCGTTTCGGATGGGCTCGCCGGGGGCAAATCCGGCGGCGCGTCAGTGCCGGACGACTCGGCGCTCCTCATGAATCCGTCAGGCGTCCTTGTTGAGCAAGGCGAGCCGACAGACGCCTTCGAGCGCGCCCTTCAGGACGCCTATGGCATAGACGAGCCACCGCAGGTCGAAGTCGGTCAGATCGTCCACGCGATTCGCGAAGCGAAAGATGACCAGCGCATCAAGGCGATGGTCCTCGACTTCTCCGGGCTTTCCGTTCCGTCTTCGAGCGCATCGAAGCTTTACGAGATCGCTGACGAGATCGACGCTTTCCGCGCCTCGGGCAAAGAAGTCATCGCCGTCGGCGACAGCTACGGGCAGGAGCAGTTTCTCCTCGCGGCGCATGCCGACAAAGTCTTCATGCACGACTTCGGCAATGTGTTCCTTTACGGCTACGGCTCTTACGGAACCTATGTGAAGTCGCTCCTCGAAAAGCTGAAAATCACGAGCCACGTCTTCCGCGTCGGCACGTTCAAGTCAGCGGTCGAGCCCTATATCCGCGATGACATGTCGCCTGAGGCGAAAGAAGCGAACATCGCGTTCCTCACCGTGCTGTGGGATGAATATGCGCGCTCCGTCGAGAAGGCGCGCAAGCTGCCTGACGGCGCGATCAAGCAATACACCAATCAGCTTGGCGATCTTCTGAAGCAGGCCGGCGGCGACTTCTCGAAAGTCGCGCTCGATTACGGCCTTGTCGACGGCCTCAAATCGCGTCCGGAGCAGATGGCCTATCTGATGGACGAGTTCGGCAAGAGCAAGGACGGCAAGTCGTTCAAGAACGTCAACTTCCGTCATTACCTCGCCGCCATCGGCGAAGAGGAAGACGGCGATGCGCCGAACGTCGCGATCGTGACGGCGGCGGGCGTCATCGTCGACGGCGAGGCCCCTGTCGGTCAGGCGGCTGGCGGCGATACGGTCGCAGGCTTCCTCAAGCAGGCGCTTGAAGATGAAGACGTGAAGGCGGTTGTCCTGCGCGTCGACAGCCCGGGCGGATCGGCCTTCGCTTCCGAAGTCATTCGCGACGGCGTTCTGGCGCTGAAAGCGGCCGGCAAACCTGTCGTTGTTTCGATGGGCTCGCTCGCAGCTTCCGGCGGTTACTGGATCTCCTCGGCCGCTGACGAAATCTGGGCGTCGCCGACGACGATCACCGGTTCGATCGGCATCTTCGGTTTCTTCACGACGTTCGAGAACACGGCGTCTGAAATCGGCGTCTATGTGGATGGCGTCGGCACGACGCCGCTTTCCCCGATCATGGCGACGGGCGTCGGCCCGCTGCCGCCTGAAGCCGCCGACATCATCCAGCAGTCGGTGGAAGAGGGCTATGAGCGCTTCCTCACCGTGGTCGGCGAAGGCCGCCACCTTGAGCCTTCCTATGTGGACTCGGTCGGTCAGGGCCGCGTCTGGATCGGCAAGACGGCGCTTGATCTGAAGCTCGTCGATCAACTCGGCGGCATCGATGAAGCTGTCGCGGCCGCCGCCAAGCGCGCTGGCCTTGAGGAATATGACGTCGTGCGCGTGCTCGACCGTCAGACCCCGTTCGAGAAACTCTTCGGCTCGTTCTCGGCGAAAGTCGTGGCGGCGGCGGGGCTCGACAAGGGCAAAGTCCGCTCTGAGCAGAACGCCGTGCGCAAGCTCGTCCGTGAAGCGGAAGAGAACGTTTCCTTCCTCGACGGGTTCAATGACCCGAACGGGCTTTATGCACGCTGCGTTGCGTGCGACATGAAATAGGAACGCGAGCAAACTCGACCTGAAAGGCCGGCGCCGCGTCGAAACCCGATGCGGCGCCGATTTCGTTTATGACCGATCTCATGCGCTACGCTGCTGCGCTCGCCGATGCGGAGAAGGGCAAGGGCCTGCCGCCCGTCGAGCGCTGGAACCCTGACTATTGCGGTGAGATCGACCTTGTCATCCGCCGCGACGGGACCTGGGTGCATGAGGGAACGCCGATCGGGCGTGCGCGCCTCGTCCGCCTGTTCTCGACGGTGCTGAAGGTCGAGAACGGCCGGCATTTTCTCGTCACTCCCGTCGAAAAGCTGGGGATCGAGGTCGAGGATGCGCCCTTCGTCGCCGTGCTGATGCGCGCTGAAGGCGAGGGGGCGGCCCGGCGTCTCATTTTCACGACTAATGTCGGGGACGAAGTAACCGCAGATGCGGATCACGAAATCGTTTTTCGCAAGAGTCCGGCGAGCGGGGCCAAGGCCCCCTATATACGGGTCCGGGCGGATCTCTGGGCGCTCGTCGCCCGTTCCGTTTTTTATGACCTTGTGGCGCTCGGCGAAACGCGCAAGGTCGATGGCGAGGAAATGTTCGGCGTTGAATCGAGCGGTCGGTTTTTCCCGCTCGGCCGGGCTTCCGAGGTTTTTGACGCAGACTGAACAATGGACGGCAAGGATAACGATCCGCGAACGGTCGCGCTTTCAGGCGATCACTGGCGCGAGACGATCGCGCGCAATCTTCAGCGCGCGTCCGCGCAGCGCGTTCGCGCGCTCTTCGCCGAGATGAATCCGCATCTTGTCGGCGACAAGCTGTTTGAAGATCGCTGGAGCGATATTCGACGGGATGCGGCGGTGCTGGTGCCCATCCTGCCGCGCCTTGGCGGGCCGACAGTTCTGATGACGGTGCGTTCCGCCGACATGCCCTCGCATGCAGGCCAGATCAGCTTTCCGGGCGGGAAGGCGCATCCGGAAGACAACGGCCCCGTCGCGACGGCGCTGCGCGAGTCGTTTGAAGAAGTGAACATCGCGCCGGAGAAAGTCGACGTCATCGGCGCGCTTGGCGTTCATCAGGGCGGGCTCGGCTTTTCGGTGACGCCGATCGTCGGCGTCATCGATCCGTCCGTGGAAATTCGGCCTTGTCCGCGAGAGGTCGCCGAAATCTTTGAGGTGCCGCTCTCCTTCATCGCTGATCTTGCGAACCACACGACCGAAGCGCGTTCCCACAAAGGTGTTTCCTACAACATGTTCGCAGCGCCCTATGGGCGCTATCACATCTGGGGCCTGACCGCCGGCATTCTGCGCACGCTCGCGGAGACGTTGCAGGAGCATCCGACGATTTCCGTCGATGCGGCGGCGGAATGACAAACGCTGAATCAACTTTGACGCCTCTGGCGGAATGCGACGCGCTCCAATTCGATTGGACGCGCAACGCGCCAGTCGTGAAAATCGTCGCGGCGCTCGAAGCGGCGCGGCCGGGCTCCGTGCGCTTCGTCGGCGGCTGTGTGCGCGACAGCCTGATCGGCGTCACGCCGAAGGATATCGACATTGCGACAACGTTGACGCCGCAGGCGGTCATCGACGCGCTGCATGCGGCCTCGCTCAAGGCCGCGCCGACCGGCGTCGATCATGGAACGATAACAGGCGTCGCTGACCATGTCGGCGTTGAAATCACGACGCTGCGCGCGGATGTCTCGACGGATGGAAGGCGCGCGACAGTCGCTTTCACGGAGGACTGGGCGACCGATGCGCGGCGGCGCGATTTTCGCCTGAACGCGATTTATCTGACGACGGATGGAAAGCTCTTCGATCCGGTTGGCGGCGTCGCCGATGCGAAGGCGCGGCGCGTGCGCTTCATTGGCGCGCCCGAAGATCGCATTCGCGAAGACTATCTTCGCATCCTGCGTTTCTTTCGTTTCTCGGCGCGCTTCGCCGGCGGATTCGATGCGGAAGGTTTGAGCGCCTGCGCGCAATTGCGTGAGGGGATGTCGCGCCTCTCCGCTGAACGGGTCGGCGACGAATTCACCCGAATTCTGGCGCTGCCCCGCGCAGCGCTCGCCGTTGATGCGATGGCCGCGTGCGGCGTGCTCGCGGAAGTGTGGCCGGCGCCGGCGTCGCGGAATGTCTTGCGCCGACTGAAGGAACTCGAGCCGGAAGCGGCCTCGCCTGTGGGGCTCGCCGCGCTTTGGGGCGAAGGCGGCGAAGGGATCGATGCGGCGTTGCGCCTGCCCAATGCCGAGGCGGCGCGCCGCAAGCGCGCGCTCGCCGTTTCGAATTCGCTTTCCCCTTTGCTGTCCGAGCGCGAGGCGCGCGCCATTCTCTATCGCGTCGGCGTCGATGCGTGGAATGACGGCGTGCTGCTTGCGATGGCGCGCAGCGGTGACAGCGTCGACTGGTCCGCCATCGCAGGGCTCGCCGAGCGCTGGCAGGCGCCTGTTTTCGCCTATACGGGCAAGGACATTATCGCGGCGGGCATAGAGCGCGGACCTGAAGTCGCAAAACGCCTGCGTGAAGTCGAAGAGGCCTGGATCGCGGAGGACTTTCCGCCTGCGGAGCGTCTCCTCGAAATTCTCAAAGAGAAAACATCGCGCTGATTATTGAGGCTCGCTGGCGCCGCGCTGGACATTCGGCAGCGCGCCAGTCTCGCCCAGCGATTTATAAAGCGGCGCCATCAGCTTCGCTGTCACGGCGTCGCCTTGCGTCGCGATTGAGGCGGCATGGTCGCGCGCATCGCGGTCGCAATAAGGGTATTGCTTCTCCGCGCCGTAAAATCCGCTGTTGAAGGCGCTGACCATCCGGTCGCGAAGCGCCGGCTGCGGGTCTTCAAGCTCGATGAGCTTGCGCATCCGCTCGCGCCAGATTTCACCTTCCGAGCGCGGTTCGCACATTCTGCGGATGTGGTGAAGCTCGCCGAAAATTCCCGCGAGCGTTTCAAGGTCGCGCGCCCGTTCCGCATAGTCGATCGTCTGCGCGGCGAGCGGGCTCGCGGCGCTGAGGGCGATGGCGGCGATGACGAGGCGCAACTTCATGGATAAACCCCTTCGCCGGGCATTATAGCGATTTTGCGGCGGAACGGCGAATTTCGAGGGCGCGCGTCAGCGCCAGCCGGGTCTTGTCCCAGGAAAGCCTCTCCATCGCCTCGTCGATCGACACGAATTCCGCCGCCGCCGCATCGTCGCCCGCGACAGGCTCGCCGCCCGCACATTCCGCAATATAGTCGATCAGCACCATGTGGGCCGCGCCGCCAACCTCCTCCGGCAGGGCCTCGAAAACGCCGAGGAACTCGACCTGCGTCATCTCAAGGCCCGTCTCCTCGCGCACCTCCCGGCGCACGGCGGCTTCAAGAGACTCGCCGAACTGAAGACGTCCGCCGGGGATCGACCACATGCCGAGGAACGGCTCCTTGCCGCGCCTGATGAGCAGCACGTCGTCGCCCCGAAAGATGACGGCGCCGACGCCGACCGTGGGCCGTGCATGGTTTTCTTCAGCAGTCATAAACCCGCATCCGGCTCGGCGCGTTCGTCGCGTAAGGCTTACGCCGCCGCTTTCTTTTTGGCGCGCGCAGGCTGTTTCAGGGGCGGCTGTGGACGGACGAAAAGAAGGCTCGCGCCATCCTTGCTCGTTTCCGCCAGACGATAGCCCTCGACGTTGAACTTCTTGAGGTCGCGCGCATTGTCGATGCGATTGTCGATCATCCAGCGCGCCATCAGGCCGCGCGCGCGCTTTGCAAAGAACTGCAATTGGCGAAGCTGCCCGTCTTTTTCTTCCTTGAAGGTTGGCGTGACGAGCGGCCCCTTCAACACGGAAAGATCGACCGCGGAGAAATATTCATTCGACGCGAGATTGACGATCGTCGGGTCCTTTTGGTCCTTCGCCGCCTTGTTGATTTCCTGCGCGATGCGATCGCCCCAAAACTCATAAAGATTGGCGCCGCGCGGATTTTTGAGCTTCGATCCCATTTCGAGCCGATAGGGCTCGATTGCATCGAGCGGGCGCAAAAGACCGTAAAGACCGGAGAGAATGCGCAAGTGATTCTGAGCGAAGGCGAAATCGTCCTTGCTCATCGTTTTCGCGTCTAGGCCGAGATAGACATCGCCATTGAACGCGAGCGCGGCCTGCTTGGCGCCGTTTGACTTTCCATCGGCGCGCAGCGCCTGAAAGCGCTCGTGATTGAGTTCGGCGAGTTTGTCCGAGATCGACATCAATCGCTTGATTTGCGCTTTGGAGAGCTTCTTTGCGACAGCGGCGAGTTCGCTCGCATCTTTCAGCAAAGCCGGCTTCGTCGGCGCGGGCGCGCCGGGCGCAGGGTCGAAATTGAGGTTCTTGGCGGGCGAAAGCAGAATCAGCATGCTTCCGAGATAGCTCTTCGGGCGAAAAGTTCAATTGATTCGGGTCAGCTTCTCCGCGCCGGCGCGGCTCATTCCCAAGTTGTAAGGCCGGAGCCGCCGCTTTCCTTGTCGCCGCGCGCGCCGTCGAGCAGGGGTTGCGAGGTCAGAACGCCGAAATGCTCGAACTGGAAGAGCACTTGCTGATCCGGCAGTTTCTCGCCGGCGGCGCGGCCTTCGCGTACCGCGCGGATCGCGTCCTTCATTTCGCCAAGCCGCGCCGGATCGGCGGAAATCGTGTTGTGCGCGGGCAAAAGCTGCTTCAGCGCGGGGAGCGCCGCAAGCCGTGCAATCGTCCGCTCATAGGCGTCGAGGTCGGTCTCGGGCACGTAAAGCCACACGGTGGAATCGTAATAGGTGTCGCCCGTCCACAGAAGGCCGCGCGCAGGCTCGTAAAGCGCGAGCGCGTCAGGCGTGTGGCCGGGGGCTTCCAGCACTTCGATCACGCGCCCGCCAAGGTCGATTTTGTCGCCATCTTTGACGACGCCGGTTGGCGCCCAGACGGGCGTATGGAAGCGGGCGCGTTCGGCTTCACCCGGCACGGGATCGCAGAAGCTTTCGGGCGCCGCCTCTCCCGCGAGGTCTTTATGCGAGAGACCGTTTTCATTGGCGTGCGTATAGGGCGTGTCGCGCGCGAGAATTCTGTCGAACTCCGCATTGCCGCCGATGTGGTCGAAATGCGTGTGCGAATTGATGACCGTCACCGGCAGCGAGGTGAGTTGCTCGACGACAGGCCGGATCGGCGCAAAACCTAGCCCGGTGTCGAACAACAGCGCTTCATTCTCTCCGATGATGAGATAGGAAATGACTTCCTGAAACTGTCTCGCTTCGACGAGCGCAAATGTGTCGCCTGCGACCCGATAGACATCAAACCAGTCGCTTTCGACATCGGCGCGTGGAAAGGCCTCATTCTCCGGACGGGGAATCTCGTCGCACCAGCGCGCCTCCGCTTTCGGCGCTTCCTGAGTGTTTTCCGCCGGCGGCGAGCAGGCGCCGGCCGCAACAAGTAGTGAAGCCGCGAGTAGTGCTCCAGATAACCGCATTGAATTCCTCATCGGCGGAGAAGCGAATTTCGCCGGGTTTGCGCCTAAGCCTTGGCGGCCTCCGGCCAGAGCATTTTGCCCGGGTTCATGATGCCTTGCGGATCGAGCGCTTTCTTCACCGCACGCATCATGGCGATTTCCGCTGGCTGTTTGCGGCGCGCAATATCATCGCGGCGCGCGCGCCCGACGCCATGCTCGGCGGAGATCGACCCTTCATAGCGGTCGATCATATCGTAGACGGCATGCTCAAGCGCTTCCTGACCTTCGAGGAAGCGTTCCTTGGTCATTTCCTTCGGCTGGAGGAGGTCATAGTGGATGTTGCCATCGCCCATATGGCCGAATGCGACGATGCGCACGCCCGGGCAGATCTTGCTCACCGCATCATTGGCGTCGGTCAGGAAAGCCGGCACGGAAGCGACCGGCACTGAAACGTCGAACTTGCCTTGCCCGCCTTCCGGAAGCATCGCCGCCGCCATGTTGTGGCGCAGTCGCCAGAACGCGTGCGCCTGCGCTTCGCTCTCGGCGATGACGGCGTCGTCAAGTTCGCCTTGCTCCATCGCTTCACCGAGGAGCGCTTCAACCATTTCGCGAAGCTCGCCTTCGCGGCCTGCTGAAAACTCGATCAGCGCATACCAGGGATGAACCGAGGAGAGCGGATCGCGCGAGTCCGGAATGTTCTTGAACACGAGCGACAGGATCTCACGCGACATGAGCTCAAAGCTCGTAACATTGCCGCCGCTGTCGGCCTGCGCGCGTGAAAGGAGGGCGACGGCGGCGTCCGGCGATTTGAGACCGACGAAAACCGTCGTCTTTTCGCGCGGCAGCGGGAAGAGCTTCAGAGCTGCACCGGTGACAATGCCGAGCGTTCCTTCGCCGCCAATGAAGAGCTGCTTCAGATCGTAGCCCGTATTGTCCTTGCGCAGACGTTTGAGGCCGTTCCAGATTTCGCCATTAGGCAGAACGGCTTCTATGCCAAGCACGAGGTCGCGCATGTTGCCGTAACGGAGGACATTGACGCCCCCGGCGTTCGTCGAGATCACGCCGCCGATCTGGCATGTGCCTTCCGATCCGATCGACAATGGGAACAGCCTGCCGACGCCATGCGCGGCTTCTTGCGCTGCAGCGAGCGTGACGCCAGCGTCGACCGTCATCGTATTGTCGAGCGGCGTGACGCTTCTGATCTTGTTCAGCCGCTTCAGCGTCAGGAGTATTTCCGCTCCGAAAGGCGTTTGCCCGCCGACGAGGCCGGTGTTGCCTCCTTGCGGCGTAATCGCGACATTGTGATCCGCGCAGATCGAGACGACTTTAGCGACTTCTTCGACTGTCGCCGGCGCTGCGACGAGGGGCGTCGCGCCCGGCCAGCGGCCGCGCCACTCGAAGAGAAACGGATCGCGATCCGCGCCTTCTATAACGCCTTTTGGCCCGAGAACGTTTCGGATGGCGTCGAGCGCGGCGGCGGAAGGCGGGGCGAAGGGAAGTATGTTTTTCATGATGTGCCGCATCATTACGACCGGCCATTCGCCGTCAAGGAAATTCCGGCGCAACATCCCCCTTCTGTACAAAACAGGATATAGAGGCGCGCCGATGACGGACGGGGACAAAGCCAAAGGCCTGGAGAGGAAATATGCGACAATTGTCGAAACTGAGAGCGTTCGCGCTTGTGGGCGCGGCTGCGCTCGCCATCGCGGCTTGCGCGCAAAAGTCGGAAACAGAGGCGGAAGAAGCTGCGCCGGCGCAAACTGAGACGGCGGCGGACGAAGCATCGCCTTTGCCGGACTACGCCGCTGTCGCCGCGGCGGCCGTGGGCGATCCGCGCCGGCCGGAAGACGATCGCGCGGATGATGCGCGCCGCAAGCCTGAGCTCGCCCTTGAGTTCTTTCAGGTCGCGCCCGGCATGACAGTCTTCGAAATCGAAGCGGGCGGCGGATGGTATACGGAGCTTCTGTCTCACGCCGTCGGGCCGACGGGCGCGGTCATCATGCAGAATCCGGAAGGTTTCCGTGATTTTGTCGGCGACAAGATCGATGCGCGTCTTGCGAGCGATCGCCTCGGTAATGTCCGCGAGTCTTATTCGAATTTCGATTTCCTCGATGCGGAAGATGCGAGCGTCGATCTCGTCACCTGGGTGCAGGGGCCGCACGAACTCTACTTCACGCCCGATAGCGGTTCGCTGGGTGATCCTGAGAAATCCTATTCGGAGATCTATCGTATTCTGAAACCCGGCGGCGCCTTTGTGGTGGTTGACCATTCCGCGGTCGACGGCGCGCCGGAGACGACGGGCAACGACCTTCACCGGGTGGACAAGGCGATCGTCGAGAAGATGGCGGAAGATGCAGGCTTCACGCTTGAAGCGACGAGCGATTTCCTCGCCAATCCGGAAGACGACCGCACGCTCGGCGTCTTCGATCCGACCATTCGGGGCTATACGGATCAATTCGCGTTGCGTTTCCGCAAGCCGGAATAGGCGCAGAGAAAATAAACTCGATAAGGCGGGCCCCGAAAAGGGCCCGCCTTTTTGTTATTTCTGGCGCGGCGCAGCGGCTCGCCGTAGCCGGTCATTGATGGCCTCGCCGAGGCCTTCATCCGGAATCGGCGCGACAGCGATTGCGTTCAGTTTTTCCTCAGCGCAAAGCGCGTCGAGCGCGCGCAAATGCGCGAAAAGATTGGCGGCGGCTTCCCGCAGGTCGCCGGATTCGCTGAGATTGAGCGTGTGCGGATGGTTTGCGGGCGCCGCGCCGAAAGCGAGAAACGCTTCGCGCGGCCCCGGCGACGTTGCTTCCAGCCGAATGGCGGCGTTTGGCGCGTAATGGCTCGCCAGCATTCCGGGCGCTTCGATCGCGGCGGTCTGGTCTGCGCGTTCGACAGGCCGACCGATGACGCGCTCGATCTCCTCGGCGGTGATCCCGCCGGGACGCAGCAGGATCGCTTTCTCGCCGTCGAGTTTCAGAATTGTCGACTCGACGCCGACGGGGCAAGGGCCGCCGTCCAGAACCATGTCCACGGCCTCGCCGAGCGACTCGCGCACATGCTCGGCGCGGGTGGGGCTGACGGCGCCTGAGCGGTTGGCGCTCGGCGCGGCGAGCGGGCGATCGATCGCTCCCAGCAGCGCCTGCGCGAGCGGGTGGGCCGGCGCACGAACGCCGAGCGTCTCAAGGCCAGCGCTAGCGAGCAGGGAAATCGGGCAGTCGGGCCGTCGCTTCAGCACCAGCGTGAGCGGGCCCGGCCAGAACTCGTCGGCGAGCGCGCGCGCGCGCGGCGTCATTTCCACGAAACGGTTCGCCATCTCGGCGCCAGTCACATGGACGATCAGGGGATTGAAGCGCGGGCGGCCCTTCGCTTCATAAATGCTGGCGATCGCGCGGTCGTTGGTCGCGTCCGCAGCGAGCCCGTATACTGTCTCCGTCGGGATCGCGACGAGCCCGCCGGCGCGAATGATCGCGGCCGCGTCCTGCACGTCTTTCCAGTCGATTGTCGTCATGGGACGCATATAGCAGGAAATCTGCTCGCGTCTCGCCCTTCATCGATGGATTGGCGCTCACGCCCGCGAGCCTTGCCTATGCGGCGAGAGAAGGCCGCCCGCCCTCTTCCTGCGCGTAGAGATTTTCCAGCCGGGCGACGATCGGATTGCGAATGATCTCCGAGCGTTCGAACTTGAAGACGGCAGCAAGATCCGTGCCCTGAACGAGGTTCAGGATATGCGGAAGACCCGAAGGCTCGTCGCTGCGCAGATCGACCTGGCTCGGATCGCCCGTAAGCACCATGCGCGAACCTTGGCCGAGCCGCGTCACCACCATGCGCATTTTGCGCTTCGTCAGGTTTTGCGCATCGTCGACAATAACAAGCGCCTTATTGAAGGTGCGCCCGCGCAGTTGTCCGAGCGGCGTAATCTCGATCTTGTGGTGCTGCGCGAGCCGATCGAACGTGTCATAGCCGATGAGCGCTTCAAGCGCGTCTTCGATCGCCTTGAACTGCTCGTCATACTGCGTTTCCTGCCGCGTGGCCGCTGTCACCACCTCGCCTTCGAGGAGCACGTGCGGGCGCGTAATGACGAGATGGTTGATCCGCTCTTCGGCGAGCATGTTGATGCCCGCAGCGATCGCGAGATGGGTCTTCCCCGTGCCTGTCGGCCCGATTCCGAAAAGCAGCTTTTCGTCTTTGGCGAGCAGCAGCTTCATGAAGGCGATCTGCGCGAAGGACGCGGGGCGGACCGGGCTGAACATGCCTTCGAAACGGAACGCGAATTCGCGCTTGAGCATCGTTTCGGAGATTGTGGCGATCGCATCGTCGATCGTCGTCAGGTCGAGGCTCTGGCTCTGCTGGTTGTAGGCGGCGATGTGTTCCAGAACCGCCGCGGCGAACATGACGGCGACGCGGTCGCCGGAAAGCTCAGCGCCGTCGGAAACGCGGGCGACAGTGAACCTGAAAGGGCGAACCGTATCCTCAAGCGACTTCAGAAGCGGGCCCCGCTCGATGAAGAGCCGCTGGGCGACGAATTCCGGCGTGGCGACCGTTTGCGTGAACGGGCCCGCTTGCAGGACGGGATGAAATTCCATGGGATTACCCTTCATTGGCGGCCGTGGCCGGTTCTCCAGCCAGATTCGTAGGGCGCGCGTGCCTAAGTCCGCGTTAACATTCAGCGTGAAGCCCTGATGAAGGGGCGACAAACCGTCCTTGGAGAGAGGCGGGCCGCCGCTGCCCCAATTGCTGGCGCCTTGCGCGGCGTCGCGGCATAAAGGCGTCGGCTTGGCCCCTCCGGCCGCCAGAAATGCCCAGACCCACGAAAGGAAGCTCCGACATGACGTTCTCCACCCCGGTCCGCGATATGCGCTTCGCGCTTGAGCAAATTGCGGGTTTTGACGCGCTTTCGCGCTCGGGCGCCTTTCCGGAGCTTTCCGACGATCTCGTTGAGGCCATTCTCGGGGAGATGGCGAAATACTGCGACAATGTCGTCGCGCCGCTGAACGAGGGCAGCGACCGGCAGGGCGCGCGCCTCGAAAATGGCGTCGTGCGGACGAGCCCGGGCTTCAAGGAGGCCTACACGCAATATGTCGAGGGCGGCTGGAACGCGCTCGCCTTTCCGGAGGAGATCGGCGGGCAAGGCCTGCCGCAGGCGCTCGCCATCGCGCTCGTCGATGCGCTGAACGGCGCCTGCATGTCGTTCGCGATCGGCACGACGCTGACGACGGGAGCGGTCAAGGCGATCGCGCACGCGGGCACGGAAGAACAGAAGAATACCTATCTGCCGAAAATGGTTTCGGGCGAATGGACCGGCACCATGAACCTCACCGAACCGCAGGCGGGCTCTGACCTCTCGGCGCTGCGCACGAAAGCGGAGCCGCTCGGCGACGGGCGCTACAAGATCACTGGCCAGAAGATCTTCATCACCTATGGCGATCACGATCTGACTGACAACATCGTGCATCTCGTTCTCGCGCGCCTGCCGGATGCGCCGGAAGGAACGGCGGGCATTTCGATGTTCCTCGTGCCGAAATTCCATGTGAACGAAGACGGCTCGCTCGGCGCGCGCAATGACGCGCATTGCATCAAGCTCGAAGAGAAGATGGGCCTTCACGGCAGCCCCACCTGCGTCATGGTCTATGGCGACAAGGGCGAGTGTTACGGCACGTTGCTCGGCGAAGAACACAAAGGCCTTCGCAACATGTTCGTGATGATGAACGCGGCGCGTCTCGATGTCGGCGTGCAGGGCGTCGGCATCGCCGAACGCGCGTTCCAGCGCGCGCTCGCTTATGCGCAGGATCGCCGCCAAGGCCGCGCCCCCGGCGTGAAGACGGGGCCGATGATCCCGATTTACGAGCACGCCGACGTGCGGCGCATGCTCTATTCGATGAAGGCGCTCGTGTCCGCCTCGCGCGCGATTTGCTACGCGAACGCCGTCGCCTACGATCTCGCCCATCATGCGCCGACGGAAGAAGAGCGCCGCAAGGCCAAGGCGCTTGAGGAGCTGCTGACGCCGATCTCCAAAGGCTGGTCGACGGACCGCGCGAATGACGTGACTTCGCTCGGCGTGCAGGTTCACGGCGGCATGGGCTTCATCGAAGAAACCGGCGCAGCCCAGCACATGCGTGACGCCCGCATCGCGGCGATCTACGAAGGCACGAATGGCATTCAGGCGATGGACCTCGTCGGCCGCAAATTGCAGGGCGATGGCGGGGCGGCCCTGCGCGAGTTCCTGAAGAACGTCCAGGAGACCGCGACGATCATGAAGGCGGGCAAGCGCGGCGAGCTGAAATCGATCGGCGCGCGCCTTGCGGAAGCGGCGGATGCGACCGCGCAGTCTGCCGATTGGTTGCTTGCAGCCGCCAAGGGCGATCAGAACGATGTGCTCGCCGGCGCGACGCCGTTCCTCCGGCAATTCGGCAATGTCGTCGGCGGCTTCTATCTCGCCAAAGGCGCCATCGCGGCTTCGCTCGCGCTAGGAGAATCGGGCGCCGACGCGGCGTGGCTCGAAGGCAAGATCGCCATCGCGGATTTCTTCGCCGAGAATTATCTCACGGAAGCGACGGGCCTCACGCCGGCGGTGACTTCCGGCGCGAAAATTGTCGAGCGCCTCGATCCCGCCCAATTGAATGCGTAAACGCTCGCGCCGGGCGGTGTGAAGCATGAGCGGGGAAGTCAGTGCCGGAGTATACGGGGCTCGAGTATTTCAAGCTCGCGGTCTTTTACGCGAGCTATCTTTATTTCCCCGCAGCGGCCTTGCTGATCTGGGCGATTGCAAGGCGCGCAGGATTTCTAAGATGGGCGTGCGTCATCGCGCTCTGCGGGCTGTCAGCGCTTGCTTATGCGCGGTTCATCGAACCGCGCATTCTTTTAACGGTCGAGCATGACATCGAACTGAAGCGCTGCTTTGCGGGCGCAGGGGAAGTGCGGCTCGCGGTCTTCTCGGACACGCATCAGGGCCTGTTCGGGAACGTCATGCCGATCGATCGCATCGTCCGGCGTGTGAATGCGTCCAACCCGGACGCTGTTCTCATCGCCGGCGATCTCACTTCAATGCTGCACCCGGAAAAGTTCGACAAGACGTTCGCCGCCCTGGGCGATTTGAGCGCGCCCGCTTTCGCGGTGCTTGGCAATCATGACGGTCATCGCAAGGCGCCCGCTTATTTGAAGGCGCTTTCGGATGCGCTGGGCGAATACGGCGTTGACGTCATCGATAATGAGCGCGTGACGGAGAAGATCGGCGGCGCCGAGATAGAGTTCGCGGGCCTTTCCGATTGGCGCGTCGCAAGACCGAACAGGAGCGTCATCGCGCCTGAAACGGAAAATCCGCGGTTTCTGCTGGTTCACAATCCGAAGGCCGTCTTCAGGCTTCCCGCCAATCCGCATGTCGACCTGTTCATCGCGGGGCACACGCATGGCGGACAGATCTATCTGCCGGGCCTCACCTGCTGGCTGGTGCGTTTCGCGTGTGCGGTGGACCGCTATGGCTTCGCCGGCCTCGGCAAGGTCGAGGCGTTCGTGACGTCGGGAACGGGCATGTCAGGCCTGCCGCTGCGTTTCAACATGCCGCCGCGAATTGATATGCTGAATGTCCGTTACAAGGCGTGCAGTAAGGAATAGGAACGCGGGCCTGTCACCTCTATATTTCGAAAAACGAAAGCAGGGGACGTCGGTGAGGCTAATTCCGTTTGATCGGTTCAGCTTTGTAAGTTCGAAGACACAAGAGGAGCTTGCTGCGATCCTCAGCGCAAAGATTGCGCGGCGCCAGTTCCGCCTTTTCAGCAAACCTTCGGAGCCTTACGTGGGTACAGCCAGCCAGTCTGGCTTCAAGATCCAACGCGTGATCGGATACCGAAACAGCTTCCTGCCAGTGATCGTCGGGCGCTTTGGGCCACGCCATGATGGGACTCGGATCGACGTGGTGCAACGTCTGCATTACGTCGTCGCCACATTCATGCTGTTCTGGTTTTCCAGCGTAATTGCGTTTCTCGGGTTGGTGCTTTTCGGAGTTGGCGTAAACGGAGCCACAGGCGAAGCGGGGCTTCTGGCGGGAGTGCTGCTCCCGCTTTTCATGCTCATATTCGGATGGGCGCTCGTCACGGGCGGCTTCTGGTTGGGGGCCCGTCACACGAAGGAAGACCTGAGATTGCTCTTTGACGCGAGAGACCTTCCAGAGGCATGATCGCGCAAAAGAACGCAGGAGGCCGCGCATGACGACGCTTAAAGGCAAGACCCTCTTCATCACCGGCGCCTCAAGGGGCATCGGCCTTGCGATTGCGCTGCGGGCCGCGAAAGACGGCGCTAACATCGCGATCGCCGCCAAGACCGCAGAGCCGCACAAACATCTTCCGGGCACGGTCTATACGGCGGCCGAAGAGATCGAGAAAGCGGGCGGCAAGGCGCTGCCGCTGGTCGTCGACATTCGCTATGAAGAGCAGGTGCAGGACGCTGTCGCCGCGGCGGCGGAGAAATTCGGCGGCATCGACATCTGCATCAACAACGCTTCGGCGATTTCGCTCACCGGAACGGAATCGACTGAAATGAAGCGCTGGGACCTGATGCACAGCATCAATGCGCGCGGCACGTTTCTCGTTTCAAAGACCTGTATTCCGCACCTGAAAAACGCCGAGAACCCGCATGTGCTGATGCTCTCGCCGCCGCTCGACATGAGACCGCGATGGTTCGCGCCGCATGTCGCCTACACGATGGCGAAATACGGCATGTCGCTCTGCGTGCTCGGCATGTCGGAAGAGTTCCGCAATGACGGGATCGCCTTCAACGCGCTCTGGCCGCGCACGGCGATTGCGACGGCGGCGGTGGAGTTTGCGCTCGGCGGGCAGGAAATGGTCAAGGGCTCGCGAACTGTCGAAATCCTGTCGGATGCAGCGCATATCATCCTCACGAAGCCGTCGCGCGAGTGCACGGGCAATTTCTTCATCGACGACACGTTCCTCTACGCAAATGGCGTGAAGGACTTCGAGAAATATCGCGTCGATCCGTCGCGAATGTTGATGCCTGACTTCTTCGTGCCGGAGAACATTCCGGCGCCGCCGGGCGTTTCCGAAACGATCGTAACTTCGATGATCGGGTGATGAGCCGCCTGAAGGTCGAGAGCCTTTTCATCTATCCCATCAAGGGCGTGCGCGGACTTGGCGTCGAGCGTGCGGCCCTTGAAGCGCGCGGCTTTGAAAACGATCGCCGCTGGCTCGCGACGGACGAGGAGGGCAAGTTTTTCACGCAGCGCGATTGCGATGCGCTCGCCCGGATTAAGGCGCGTCCTGTCTCGGGCGGACTTCATCTTTCTACGGACGATGACCCCGAGGGCGTCACGGCGGTGATCTGCTCGGAAGGCGAACGGCGAGCCGTGACAGTCTGGATTGACAATGTGGACGCCATCGCCGCCGACGCGGAAGCGGCGGGCTGGCTATCTCGCGCGCTCGGCCGGAAGGCGCGGCTTTTCTTCATGGATGATGTCTCGGCGCGCAGCGCGCCGGCGCAGTGGGCCGCCGATCAGCCGGTCAGCTTCGCCGATGGTCTGCCGCTTCTAATAGCGACGACAGCATCGCTGGAAGCGCTCAATCGGGAGATCGCGGGAGCGGGCGAGACGCCGGTAGAAATGGCGCGGTTTCGGCCGAATATCGTCGTATCGGGCGCAGACGCTTGGGAGGAAGACCGTTGGCGCGCGTTGCGCATCGGCGAAACTCTCGTTGAGCTTGTGAAGCCTTGCGAGCGCTGTGTCGTGACAACGAAGAATCCGAAAACCGGCGTTTCCCTCGGCAAGGAGCCGTTGGCGAGTCTGGCGCGCATTCGCCGTTCGGCGGACCGGCGCGTCAACGGCGTTCTGTTCGGCTGGAACGCGGTCGGGCGCAAGCTCGGTCAGATTTCGCTCGGTGACGAAATCGAAATCGTCGAAGCGCGGCCGGAAGGCTGGCCGATCGCTTAGAGATAGCTGCGCTTAGTGATGATGGTGGTGCGGTTCGATATTGATCCGCCCGCACTTGCCGCATTTGATCACGGCGCCATGCGCATCGCGGTGCGCGACATTGACGAGAAGCTTCGTCTTGCAGGCGCCGCAGCGATAGGTCTCGTCGCCGCCGCCTTCGCGCAAGGGGCTTCCCGCGACATGCGTTTCGACCTGCATGCCTTTAGCGTCGGCTTCGTCAATCAGGATCATGTTGAATTGCGGCATGGGAGTCCGTTCCTAGCTGGCGGTCTTTCTTATCAGCGCTTCGTACCATGCGGAAGCGCGAACGAGATCCTCGATCAGCACGCGTTCATCCGTGCCGTGAATGCGCTTGAGGTCGTCCTTGTGGTAAATGAAAGGCGTGAAGCGATAATAATCGTCGGCGAGGCCGATATAGTTGCGCGTGTCGGTCCCCTGCAGCGTCAGGAAGGGCGACGTCGGCACAGCGCCGAAGACGTCCGCCGTCGCCTCTGCGATCGCCCGGTAACCGTCGGATCTGGTTGAAGATTGCGGGCTCGGATCGCGCGCGCCGACGGCTTCTATTTCGACATTCTCATCGTCGATGATGCTGATGGCGCGATCGAGGACGCTCGCGGCCGTGTCGCGCGGGTGAATCCGGTAATTCACATAAGCGTCGGCGTGTTGCGGCAGGATGTTCACCTTCGCGCCGCCATTGATCATTGTCGCCGCCGTCGTCGTGCGCAGCGCCGCGGCCGTCGTCGGGTCTTCACCAAGCTGTTTCTTGATGATGGGCGCCGTCAGCCAGAGATTGGCGAGGAGCGCGCGCGGCACGAAAGGCATTTCTCCCGCGACCGCATGAAGGAACGCGACCATGTCGGCGTCGATTTCGAGCGGGTAGGGTTCGTCCGTCACCCTTGCGACGGCGCGGGCGACGAGGCTGACGGCGGTATCCTTTCCGGGCGCCGAAGAATGCCCGCCGGCCGCCTTCGCGGTGATGTGCAACGTCGTCGACCCTTTTTCCGCCGTTGAAATGAGCGCGAGCGGGCGCTCGACGCCGGGCACGAGCCCCGCGACAAGGCCTGACCCTTCATCGAGCGTCCATTCGAAATGAACACCGCGTTCCGCGAGCGTCTTGGCGATCATTGCGGCGCCGTTCTCGCCGCCGAGTTCTTCATCGTGACCGAACAGAAGATAGATGTCGCGTGAGGGCTTGAAGCCTGACGCCGCCAGCTTCTCGACCGCTTCCATGATCGAGATAAGCTGGCCTTTATTGTCGAGCGCGCCGCGGCCCCAAACTGCGCCGTCTTCAATTTCGCCGGCGAAAGGCGGCGCCGTCCAGCCAGACTCTGTTCCCGGCTCGACCGGCACGACATCGATATGCGCGATGAAGGCGATTGGTTTGGCGTTCGGATTCGCGCCCGCCCAGCGGTAGAGCAGGGAATGACCGTTGATGATCTCGCGCGTCATGGCGTGATGCGCGGCTGGATAGGCGTCTTCGAGATAGGCGGAGAACCCCTCGAACGCATCAGCGTCCGGGCCGCGCTCGCCGCCCCACGAGACTGTCTGGAATTGTATCGCCCGGCTCAGGCGCGCGGCCGTCTCCATGCCAAGCGATGTGTCGGTCGCCTCGCTTGCTTTGCTCTCAGTCGGTGGCGAGCCCGCTGGCAGCATCAATGTGCGCAATGCGACGATGGCGACAATGAGGAGCACGCCCGCAGGCAATAGGACCGAAAGCTTTTTCATGCTCACACCTTCCAAATTCTTGTCGTCCGAACCAGCGTGATATTGCTTGCGCCGCCCGATAGGGCGGCATAATTGCGCATTGTGCGAGAATGATCGAGGACGAAAGGCGCCGCTGGCCCGTGACGACGCTGCTCTACGCTCACCCGTCATTCGGGGCGCATGAAATGCCGCAGGGCCACCCTGAATGCGCTGAGCGTTATCGCGTCGTGGCTGAGGCGCTGAGCGCGCCGGAGTTCGAAGCGCTGTCGCGCCGCACGCCGTCCGAAGCTTCTGTGGAAATGATCGAACGCGTTCATACGGAACGCTATTTCGAGGCGCTGGAGATGGCCGCCCCCTCGGCAGAACTGGTTCGCCTCGACGGCGACACCTTCATGGGGCCTTCTTCGCTTGAAGCTGCCCGGCGCGCGGCCGGCGCCGGTTGCGCCGCTGTCGATGCGATCTTCGCCGGCGAGGCGTCGAACGCCTTCATCGCCGCGCGCCCGCCCGGTCACCACGCGATGCCGGAACGCGCGATGGGCTTCTGTCTCCTGAGCAGCGCGGCGATCGCGGCGCGCCACGCGCGCGCCGTGTACGGAGCAACACGAATCGCCGTCGTCGATTTCGATGTCCATCACGGCAATGGCACGGAAGCCGCCTTCTGGTACGACGCCGACGCCTTTTTCGCGTCTTCGCATGAATTCCCGCAATATCCCGGCACGGGCAGGGAGAGCGATCGCGGCGCCTTCGACAATATCTTCAACGCGCCCCTCGCGACGGGGACGGGCGGAGACGGCTTTCGCCGCGTCTGGGGCGAGCGCCTGCTGCCGGCGCTGTCGGATTTCCGGCCGGATTTCGTCGTCATCTCCGCAGGGTTCGACGCGCACCGCGCGGACCCGCTCGGCGGCCTTCTCCTCGTCGAGGAGGATTTCGCCGCCGTGACGCGCGACATACTCGCAATCGCGGCTTCCGCCTGCCAGGGAAGGGTCGTCTCGTTCCTCGAAGGCGGCTATGACCTTGGGGCGCTCGCCCGCTCCGCCGCGGCGCATGTCAAAGCCTTGATGGAGGCGTAGAAACCGCGCCATAAGGGCGATGAGGGACGGGAATCGCATTCGCTCATGACAGGCCGCATCATCACCGCCCGGCATGGCCGGCCCAATCTTTCGCGCGACATGAAAATCACGTCCCGCGAATATGGGGACTGGTGGCGCCGCTATGACGCGAGCGGCCTCCACCCCGATGAGGAGCCGCCGGAACAGCTGATCAAGCTCGCCGGCGCCGCCAAGACGGTGCTCTCCTCCACCTTGCCGCGCGCAATCGAAACAGCGCGAGAAGTCACGCGCGCCGCGCGCGAGGTGCCGGCCGATCCGATATATGTCGAAGCGCCATTGCCGCCGCCGCCTATTCCCACATGGGTGAAGCTCTCGCCCGGCAATTGGGGCGTCGTCTCACGAATCTTCTGGCTCTTCGGCTATGCGCCGCCGGGCGTTGAGGATTGCAGGCAAGCCTGGGTGCGGGTTGACGAGATCATCACGCGGCTCGGCGCGCTGACGAAGGACGGCGACGTGCTTCTGTGCGCACACGGCTTCCTCAACTGGATGATCGACCGCAGACTGCGCCGCGCCGGCTGGAAAATGACGATGAGCGACGGCGGGCATCATTACTGGTCGTGGCGCATCTATGAAGCGCCGGCCGTTCCGGCGAAAGCCGCTCAGCCGGCGATCGCCGAATAGAAAAAGAAAAGGAGCTCGCATGGCGAAGGCCCCGAACGACATCGCTGCTCTTTCCTTCGAGAAGGCGCTCGCCGAACTCGAAGACATCGTTCAGAAACTCGAATCGGGCGGCGTCGCGCTTGAGGATTCGATCGCGCTCTACGAGCGCGGCGCGGCCCTGAAAGCGCATTGCGAAGCCAAGCTCAAATCCGCGCAGGAAAAGATCGAGAAGATCGTCGTCAGCGACGCAGGCGGCGTGAAAACGGAGCCCGCGAAGTTCGAATAGTTGCGGGCGCTCCCTCCCTCATTTTTTGGGAATTGAAGCCAACACCTGCCCCAAGCCAGGCTGATCACCCTCTCGGCCGGTAGTAACCGCGCGCGCTGGCGGGGCTCGGGGAGGTCCTACCGGTACCATTTTGCAACAGCCGCGAGGCGAGTTCAGCCGCCCTGATGGCTGGAATGGCCATTTTCCGCGGACAGCGCCCCGGACGGGCTGGAACATTCCGCTAAAGACGGTAAAACGACAGATCAGAGTAAATTGCTGCGGTGCGTCATAGGGCGTGCGGGCGAAATGAAAACCACAGGCGGCCAAGCCGCCCAGCAACCGGGTTGAGTCTCAAGGGGACAAGAACATGGCCGTCACCACGCCGCTCCTCGACACCGTCAAAATTCCGGCGGACCTGCGCAAGCTCGAAAAGAGCCAGCTTCGCCAGTTCGCAGACGAACTGCGGGCGGAGATGATCGACGCTGTCTCCGAGACGGGCGGACATCTGGGCTCGGGCCTCGGCGTCGTCGAACTGACGACGGCGATCCATTATGTCTTCAACACGCCGGACGATAGGCTCGTCTGGGACGTCGGCCACCAGTGCTATCCGCACAAGATCATCACCGGACGGCGTGACCGCATCCGTACCCTGCGCCAACCCGGCGGCCTTTCAGGTTTCACCAAGCGTTCCGAAAGCGAGTATGATCCGTTCGGCGCAGCGCACGCCGCGACGTCGATTTCCGCCGCGCTTGGTTTTGCGCGCGCGCGCGATCATCTCAAGAAGGACAATCACGCCATCGCCGTTATCGGTGACGGGTCGATGTCAGGCGGCATGGCCTATGAAGGCCTCAACAATGCCGGCCATCTCGGCACGAAATTTATCGTCATCCTGAACGACAACGACATGTCGATCGCGCCGCCGGTCGGCGCCATGAGCGCTTATCTCGCGCGCGCTTCTTCTTCGGGCGTCTATCAGGGCTTCCGTAATTTCGGCAAACAGCTCGCGAAACGCCTTCCGCCGGCGCTCTACTCGAAGCTCGCCAAGGCTGAGGAATACGGCCGCGGCATGGTCACCGGCGGCACGCTCTTCGAAGAGCTCGGCTTCTACTATGTCGGCCCGATCGACGGTCACAATCTCGATCATCTTATTCCAGTGCTCGAAAATGTGCGCGACATGAAAGATGGGCCGGTGCTCGTTCACGTCGTGACCAAAAAGGGCAAAGGCTATCCGCCTGCGGAAGAAGCCTATGACAAATATCACGGCGTCACGAAGTTCGATGTCGTGTCGGGCAAACAGAAGAAGGGCTCGGCGAACGCGCCGGCCTATCAGAAAGTCTTCGGCCAGGCGCTCGTTCGCGAAGCGAAGGAAGACGAGCGGATCGTCGGCATCACCGCGGCGATGCCGTCCGGAACGAGCCTCGATCTCTTTGCGGACGCATTTCCGGACCGCATGTACGATGTCGGCATCGCCGAGCAGCACGCGGTGACTTTCGCCGCGGGCCTTGCGGCGGACGGCATGCGTCCCTTCGCGGCGATCTACTCGACCTTCCTGCAGCGCGCTTACGACTCTGTCGTTCACGACGTCGCAATCCAGAACCTGCCGGTTCGCTTCCCGATGGACCGTGCGGGTCTCGTCGGCGCTGACGGCTCGACGCATGCAGGCTCGTTCGACATCGCCTATCTCGGTTGTCTGCCGAACATGGTGCTGATGGCGGCGGGCGATGAAGCCGAGCTCGTTCACATGACTCGCACGGCGGTCGAGTATGACGAAGGCCCGATCGCGTTCCGTTATCCGCGCGGCGAGGGCGTCGGCGTCGAGCTGCCTGAGCGCGGCAAGATTCTCGAAATCGGTAAAGGACGCATTGTCCGTGAAGGGACGAAAGTTGCGATCCTCGCCTATGGCACGCGTCTGGCGGAAGCGCTGAAAGCGGCGGACATGCTCGACGCCCAAGGGCTTTCGACGACGGTCGCCGATGCGCGCTTTGCAAAGCCGCTCGATCACGATCTCGTCCTTCAGCTCGTGCGCAATCACGAGGTCATTATCACCGTCGAGGAAGGCTCGCGCGGCGGCTTTGGCGCGTTCGTGCTCCACTTCCTCGCCGATCAGGGCCTGCTCGACAATGGGCTCAAGATCCGCGTCATGACGCTGCCTGACATCTTCCAGGATCAGGATTCGCCGTTCAACATGTATGAGACGGCGCATCTTAACGCGGCGCACATCGTCGAGCGCGCCCGCGAAGCCCTCGGCATGTCGGCGACGGTCATCAATCTTCGGGGCTAGGGGCGGTCCGGATCCCCTGAAGAAAGCAACGGCGTCCCTTCCGGGGCGCCGTTCTTCTTTTGTGTCGGTGTAATGCGGCCGACAGAAGTTTTTTCTTCCCTCGCCAGCCAACCTGTTGCTGAATGACCGGCGTTTCCCACCGGAGGCTTCCCCGTGCACGAACTTTCGCCGACCAAGCTCGCCATCTTTATCGTCCTTTATGTGGCGGCGCAGATCGGGATCGGGCTCTGGTTTGCGCGCGGCGCGAAGTCGGACACGGATTATTACCTCGCCGGACGCAAGCTTGGTTTCCTGCCGCTTTCCCTGTCGATTTTTGCGACATGGTTCGGCGCGGAAACGATCCTCGGGTCGTCGGCGGCAATTGCGGAAGGCGGGCTCGCCGGCGCGCGCGCCGAACCTTTCGGCTATGCGATCTGTCTTGTCGGCATGGCGATCCTCATCGCCGGTTCGATCCGCGAGAAGGGCTATGTGACGATTGCGGACTTCTTCCGCGATCGGTTCGGGCATCACGCCGAGCTTCTCGTCGCGGTCATCTCTGTCATCATCTCTGTCATCTGGGCTGGCGCGCAGCTTCTCGCCGTGTCGGCTATTCTCGAAACCGCGCTGAATATTCCCGGCGTCATCACGCTCTTCGTCGCCGCCGCCATCGTGATTTTCTACTGCTATTTCGGCGGGCTTATGGGCGATGTCGTGACTGACATCATTCAGGGCGTTTTCCTGATCGGCGGCGCCGTCGTGCTCTTCCTTGCAGTGGCCCAACAGTTCGGCGGCGTCGGAGCGATGATCGGATCGATCCAGACGGAGCAGTTGCGGTTAGTGAGCCCTGGCGAAAGCGTTTTCGGCCGCGTCGATTCCTGGGCGATCCCTGTGCTTGGCAGCCTTGTCACGCAGGAAGTCATCACGCGCTTTCTCGCGGCGCGCAATGTGAAGGTCGCGCGGCGGGCGTGTTACTCCGCCGCCGGACTTTACCTCGCGGTCGGCTGCCTGCCGGTCCTGATAGGTCTTGCGGGCGCGCATCTCGACATTCCGGGAGCTGACGGCGACAATTTCATCCCGGCGTTGGCTCTTGCGACATTGCCGCCAATGCTTGCGATCATTTTCACCGGCGCGCTTTTTTCGGCGATCCTGTCGACCGTCGACTCGAACCTCCTCGCCGTGTCGTCGCTCGTTTCGATCAACATTCTTCGCCGTTTCCATTCGCATGCGAGCGAGAAGCTGCAGCTCAGAACCGCACGTTTTGCGACTGTCGGCGCCGGTCTTCTCGCGCTCTGCGTCGCGATGGCGGGGTCGGACATTTACGAGCTGATCGCCATGACCTCCGTGTTCGGGCAGGGCGGCATCCTCATCGCGACGCTCTTCGGTCTTCGCACCCGCTTTGGCGGCACGCGCGCGGCGCTTCTGTCGATCTATGTTTGCGTCATCTTCAACCTGATGACGCTTCTCGTCCTTCCGCTCTATGACTCACTGTCTGGCGGCATGGGGTTGCCGGCGGCGCTGAGCGCCGTTCTCTCCGGCGATGTCGAGCCGATCCCCGGCTACTTCCTTTATTCCATCGCCGCCTCGCTCATCACCTATGTGCTCTTTGCGAGCTTTGAGAAGCGCGCCGCCGTTGCTCCGGCCCAATGAGTGAACGGTCTGAATCGGCGCGGCTCGACCGGCGTCTGGTTGAAATCGGCGCATTCCCGACGCGCGCCCGCGCACAGGCCGCGATCGCTGCGGGGCTCGTGCGCATCAATGGCGCGCTAGCGACGAAGGCCTCGCAAAACGTCGCTGCAGATGCGGATATTTCGGTCGAAGGCGACGTTCACCCATACGTCTCGCGCGGCGGGCTGAAACTCGAAGGCGCGCTCGATCGCTTCGGCGTCGACCCTTCGGGCAAGACTTGTCTCGACCTCGGCGCCTCAACAGGCGGCTTTACGGATGTTCTCTTAAGGCGCGGCGCAGCGAAGGTTTACGCAGTCGACGTCGGCGCCGGGCAATTACATGAATCCCTGCGCGCCGAGCCGCGCGTCGTCAGCCTTGAGAAGACCCATGCGAAGGATTTGTCGCGAACGCTGATTCCGGATGCGATAGATTTTCTCGTCTGCGATGTGAGCTTCATCAGCATGCGCAAGGCGCTTCCGCCGGCGCTTGCGCTCTGCGCCCCGACGGCGCAAATCGTGTCGCTCATCAAGCCGCAATTCGAGTTCGGCCCGGACAAGATCGGCAAAGGCGGCATGGTGACGGCGACCGAGGAAGAGATGAACGAAATGCTTGCCGAAATGCGCGACTGGCTGACCGCCGAAGGCTGGCGCGTCTCGGGCGTCATTGATAGCCCGATCCTCGGCGGGGAAGGCGCGAAGGAATTTCTCATTGCGGCGTCGCGCTAAGCCTTCCCCTCCTGCAAAACGCCTGACGGTTTCGATCGGCGAAATCGGCGCGCGCGGCGATGGCGTGGCACACGCAGATGGCCGCGAAATCTTCGTGCCGCTGACGGCGCCGGGGGATATCGCGCTCATCGAAGCCCGCGGCGAGCGCGGACGCCTGATCGAGCTGATCGAGCAAAGTCCGAATAGAGTCGCGCCTCCATGCCCGCATTACGGCGCTTGCGGCGGCTGCGCGCTGCAGCATGTCGATGAAGTGTTCTATCGCGCGTGGAAACGCGAGCGCGTGATCGAAGCGCTGGCGCGTGCAGGGCTTGGCGATGTTCCTGTGAACGATCTTGTCGCGACGCCGCCCGCAACGCGCCGGCGCGCGACATTCGCTGTTCGACGGTTGAAGGGCGGGGTGGCCCTTGGTTTTAACGAGCGGCAATCGTCGAACATCGTCGACCTGAAAAAGTGCCTCATTCTGCATCCCGATCTTCTGGCGAGATTGGGCGGCTTGCGCGCGCTCGCCGTTTCGCTCGGCACGCCTTCCTTCGACCTCGCGGTGACGCTCTGCCGCAATGGCCTCGACATCGACATCACCGGCGCGCGCATGGAAGAGCCGCGCGGGGCGGCGCTTCTCAAGATTACGGATGTGGCGACGGCGGCAGGTTGCATGCGGATCTGCATCAATGGGGAGGCGCTGATCACCTTCGAGCCGCCGCTCATCGATTTCGACGGCGTCGCGGTTACGCCGCCGCCGGGCGCCTTCCTGCAAGCAAGCAAGGAAGGGGAGGCGGCGCTTATCGGTCTCGTGAAGAAGGGCGTCGGCGGCGCCCGCAAGATTTGCGATCTCTTCGCCGGATGCGGCTCGTTCGCTTTACCGCTCGCGAGAAGCGCTTCGCTTTCTGCTTATGACAGCGACGCTGGCGCGATCGGCGCGCTCTCGACGGGCGCTGCGAACGCGCAGCGCGCGGGGCTTGCTATCAATCCGGTCCGCGCAGAAGCGCGGGACCTTTTCGAGCGGCCCCTTCAGGTGGATGAGCTTTCCGGTTTCGACGCCGCCGTTTTCGACCCGCCGCGGGCCGGCGCGCGCGCACAGGCGGAAACTCTGGCTGCTTCCCGCGTGCCGCTCGTCATTGGCGTTTCGTGCAATCCCGCGACATTCGCGCGCGACGCCGCGCTTCTGGTCGCAGGCGGATACCGCCTTGAGGAGGTGACGCCGGTCGACCAGTTTGTCTATTCTTCCCATGTCGAACTCGTCGGCGTTTTCAGGAAGGGTTGACTGATGGCGTCCCTCGCAGGCGCGATTGAGCTGGCGGCCAAACGCGCCGCCTATAGCGCGACGCAGCTTGCGCGCATCGCCTGGTATACCGGCCACTATGTCGCCGGTCGGCGGAAAATGGGTCCGCTCACCAATCCCGGCGAAGCGCCCTATGCGGAAGAATTCGCATCGCTCGACCGCGAGAGATTGAAGATAGCTTTCCGCGAACTGTTCCGCACGGATTGGCGCAATATTGAGAGCGGCGTCTACAAGCTTCCGCTGGAAACGAGCCGGCCCCCGTCGCTCGGCAAGCTGCTTCGTCTCAGCAAGGATTATCTCCGAGACACGGAAAGCGTCGCGCGCCGCAAATATGGAAATGCTCACTCGGAAGTTTTGCGGCCTGATCTTTCCGAAAAATACCCGCGCTATTATCTGCAAAACTTCCATTATCAGTCAGATGGCTGGCTCTCTGACGATTCGGCCGAACGTTATGAGATGCAGGTCGAAACGCTGTTCACAGGCGCTGCAGGCGCGATGCGGCGCCAGGCGCTGCCTTTTATTCGCCGCGCAATCGATGGGCGCGATCCCGCCTCGATTACCTATCTCGATATGGCGTGCGGAACGGGCGGATTCCTCAAAGAGGTGAAGCATAACTGGCCGCTGCTCGATGCGACGGCGCTTGATCTTTCCCCCGCTTATCTCGGCAAGGCGCGCGCGGCGCTTGGCGGCGAGCGCAACATGCGTTTTATCGAGGCGCGGGCGGAAGCGACGAGGCTCGCCGACGCCTCGTTCGACATCATCACAGCGGTCTATCTCTTCCATGAGCTGCCGCCAGCGGTGCGCAAGGAAGTGGCGAAGGAGATTTCGCGGCTGCTGAAGCCGGGCGGCGCTTTCATTCTCGTCGACACCATTCAGTATGGAGACGAACCGGGCCTCGATACGCTTCTTGAGAACTTTCCGCGCGGCTTCCATGAGCCCTATTACGACAGCTATTGTCGGGCAGATCTCACCGCGCTCTTCGATGAGGCCAGCCTTCGCAAGTGCGATGAAACGGTCGCTTTCCTCACCAAGGCGACGCTTTTCGAGCGCCCTCGCTCGACTATCTCTTAGCGATTGTTTAACCGGCCCTCGCGACATTTAAGCGGTTGAAGTCCCGGCTGCGTCGGCGCGCCTTTGAGGCGGCCTTTCGCACCAGAAGGGAGACCGGGCTGATGGGCGTTCTCGCCGTCGTCATATCCGTTTTCATCGCATTGTCCGCATGCGGCGCGTTCGCTTTGTGGCTGATCGCGCGGCGGGAGAATGCGGCGCTGAAGGAACGGCTGAAGCGGCAAGGCCGGCTTCTCTCCGGGGCCGCCCAGCAGCTGCGCGCGCCGCTGAACGATGTCCTCGGCCTTGTGCAGACGCTCGCCATGCGGGGGAACGAGTTTTCCGACGAGAACCGCTCACTTGTCGAAACCGTCGCAGGTTCAGGCGCAACGGCGAAGGCTGTTCTCCTCGACGTCTTCGATATTCTCGAGATCGAAGCCGGACAGATGAAGCTTCATCCGCGCGTGACGCTCCTGACGGAGATTGTAGATTTCGTCAGGCGGGCGAACGCACCGCTGGCGACGAAGAAGAATGTCGTTGTCGAATATGATGTGACATCGTCGGCCCGCGTCTGGCTCGCCTTTGACGACATGCGGCTTCGCCAGTGTGCGAGCGCGATGTTGCGGCAGGCGATCAATCAGGGTCAAAAGAAAATCCAGTTTTCAATCAGTGTCGCCAAGGACGATAAGCAAAAGCACCAGCGCCGCATCACGATAACCGTGAAAGACGATGCGGCGAACGTTGGCGACGATGTTCTGTCCGGATATTTCTCGCTCAGCGGCGTCAACAAGATCAATTCAGGAAGCGGCAGCCCGCTATCGCTCTTCGTATCGCGCCTGCTTGCGCGAGAGATGGGAGGCGAGCTTTCCGCAACCCGCGCGCAGGAGGGCGTCGCGCTCAAGCTGACGGCGCCGGCGAAGTTCGCGCGCGATGCGCATGAAGACAGCAACTCGAAAGATCTGACGCCGTTTGAAGCTGCGCGCGGGCTGATGTGCGACAGAACCGTGCTGCTGGTGGAGGACAACGCCGCCAACCAGAAAGTGCTCGAAGCCTATTTGAAGCCCGTCCAGCCGAAGAAGATTCTCGCCGCCCATAATGGCGAGGCGGCGCTCTCTCTGCTTGCGCATGAGAAGTGCGACCTCGTTCTCATGGACACGCAAATGCCCGTGATGAACGGCCTTGCGGCGACGCATATGATCCGCGCCAGTGGGAAAGAGTGGTCAGACGTGCCGATTATCGCCATCAGCGCTGGCGAGCGCAGCGAGGAAAGAGAAGCCGCTTTCACAGCCGGCGCGAACGCATTCCTGTCGAAACCGTTGAGCGCGGATGATCTCTACGAGAAGATCGTGCGTGTCGCTTCCGCTTGAGGTCTATCCCTTGGCGTCGATCACCAGTGCGCGTTCATAAGCCGGGCGCTTGATGCATCGATCGATATAGGCCTCGATCGGTTTGCTCTGCGGCAGCATGCCGAACTGCTTCATAAAATACGCCGAAGAGCCGACCAGAACGTCCGCCGCTGAAAATTTGTCGCCGAGGAGCCACGGCCCGTCTTTGACGCCATTTTCAAGCGTTTCGATCATGAGCTCGAAATCGCCCCAGCCGTGGCTGAGGCGGTTCGGCGCGATGCCCGAGAATTTCTCAGCCATCGCCGGTTCGATGACGCCAGGCGTGTAGATCATCCACCACAAATAGGCGCCGCGCATCGGATTGTCGATCGCAGGGGCAAGCTTTGCGGCCGGATAACGGTCGGCGACATAAAGGCCGATCGCCGCGCTGTCAGCGAGACGGACTTCTCCGTCTGCTAGGGCGGGGACTTTGCCCATCGGGCTTGCGAGCTTGAATTCCGGATCGCGCGTCAAGCCGGGGTCGCGAATGTCGATGAAGACGCGCTCATAAGGAACGCCGAGTTCTTCGAGCAGCCAAAGAGCTCGCAAGGACCGCGTTCGTGGGCACCAGAAGAGTTTCATTGCACGACCTCCAGATTGAGCGTGTCCTCGACTGCGGGCGAGAGCCCTTCGAGGAAGCGCCGAATGTCGTTCGCCGTTCTCTCAGGCGCTTCCTCCATGGGGAGGTGGCCGACATTTTCGTAGATGTACGTTTCCGTGTTCGAGATGCGCTCGGCGAAAGTCTCCGCCGCGCTCGCATAGATGAGCTGGTCGTCGGCGCCCCAGATGATGAGCGTCGGCGCAGCGATCTCGGAAAGGCGATCCGCAAATGGCGCTTCGCGATCGGTGACGAAGAGGTGCGGCGCGGCGTCCCGGTTGCTCGGCAGGCGCAGAAGCTCCCAGTAGCGGTCGATATAAGCGTCATCGACGATGGCTTCATTCGCGACTGTTTGGCGAATGGATTTCTCGATGAGGCTGCGCGGCATGAAATTTCGCAAAAGGAAGCGGCCCCAGCTTGTGCGCGCCAGCTTGAAGCCGATATTGAGCGGCGGCGGTTCCTCGCCTTCGCGTAAGGGCGCGCCGGCGGCGTCGAGGAGGATCAGCGCATCGACGCGGGAAGGGTGGGCGAGCGCATAGCGCCACGAAACCCAGCCACCCATCGAATTGCCGCCAAGCACGAAATGTTCAACGCCGGTCGCTTGAGCGACGGCATCGACCGCTTTCATCATTCCCTGTGCGGAATAATCATCGTCAGGCGATTGGCTTGATAAGCCATGGCCCGGCTGGTCATAGGTGATGATGCGGAACTCGCCGCCAAGTTGACCGGCGATCGGCTCGAAAGCCTGCAGCGACGAAGATGTGCCGTGGATGAGAATGATCGGCGTTCCGTCCGGATTGCCTTCGTCGCGGTAATGGATGCGAAGGCCGTCCGGCGTGACGGTGAATTTGGCGTCTTCCCCGCCATATTTGGCGAGCATCGCGTCCGGGTCAGTATCGGGCGTTCGCAGGAGGAAGAAGGCGCCGATCAGCGCCGCAACCAGGATGAGCGGTATCAGAAAGCGCTTTTTCATGCGCGGCAGTCTAGCCGCACTGCCCCCGGTGGAGAAGGGCGTGATCTGCAAGAACGCAGGCCATCATCGCGACGCCGACGGGAACGGCCCTGATGCCGACGCAAGGGTCGTGGCGGCCCTTGGTGACAATATCCGTTTCTTCGCCCTGCCGCGTAATCGTCTTGCGCGGATTGAGGATTGACGAGGTCGGCTTCACCGCAAAGCGTGTGACAATATCCTGACCGCTTGAGATGCCGCCGAGAATGCCGCCGGCCTTGTTAGAAAGGAAATGCGGCTTGCCGTCCTTGATACGAATCTCGTCTGCGTTTTCTTCGCCGGTCAGCGCAGCTGCTTTCATCCCGGCGCCGATTTCGACGGCTTTGACGGCGTTGATCGACATCATCGCGCTCGCAATATCGGCGTCGAGCTTTCCGTAGATCGGCGCGCCGAGCCCGGCGGGAAATCCGCTCGCGACAACTTCAATGACAGCGCCGAGGGATGAGCCCGCCTTGCGCGCGGTTTCGAGCGCGTTCTCCCATTCCTTCGCGGCAAGCGCATCAGGGCACCAGAACGGGTTGTTTGTTATCTCGTTCCAGTCAAAACGCATGCGATCGATTTCATGCGGGCCGATTTGCACGAGGCAAGCTTTGATCTCGGCATCCGGATAGAGCGATGCGAGCACCTTCTGCGCGACGGCGCCCGCAGCGACGCGCGGCGCCGTTTCGCGCGCGGAGGATCGCCCGCCGCCGCGATAATCGCGGAAGCCATATTTGGCGTCATAGGTGAAGTCGGCGTGGCCGGGGCGATACTTGTCGCGAATGTCGGAGTAGTCTTTGGAGCGCTGGTCGACATTTTCGATCATCAGGCTGATCGGCGTTCCGGTCGTGCGCGGGCCGCCCGTGCGGTCGTCCTCGAAGACGCCGGAGAGGATTTTCACCTGGTCCGGTTCGCGGCGCTGCGTGACGAATTTCGACGTGCCGGGTTTTCGCAAGTCGAGCGCGGCCTGAATGTCGGCTTCGGTGAGCGCAAGGCCCGGCGGGCAGCCGTCGATGACGCAGCCGATCGCGGGACCGTGGGATTCGCCCCAGGTCGTTACGCGAAACATCCGTCCGAAACTGTTCAGTGACATCAATACCCTTGAGGCGCTGCGCCGGCTGTGAGAGGCCATTATATAGACATTCGCCGCCCCCATAAGGTTAACGAGGGCGCGAGACAAGCGAAGGAGAGGGCATGACCCGCGCGCCGTTCATTCCGCCGAGCCCCAGCGAAGAAGCCTATTCGGCGGACGCCGATCAGGGCGAGGTCTTCACGAAAGACGAGCCCTTCGAGCTTTTCTCGCAGTGGCTTGCGCTCGCGGCGAAGTCCGAGCCGAACGATCCGAACGCCATGGCGCTCGCGACGGCGGACAAGGACGGGCTTCCCGATGTCCGCATGGTGCTCCTCAAGGATGCAGACCCTTCGGGGCTCACTTTCTACACCAACACGGAGAGCGCGAAGGGCCGCCAGCTTGCCGAGAACCCGAAAGCGGCGATTGTCTTCCACTGGAAAACCATCCGCCGGCAGGTCCGCTTTCGGGGAACAATCGCGCAGGTGAAGCCTGAGGAGGCGGACGCCTATTTCGCGACGCGCGCCCGCGGCTCGAAAATCGGCGCCTGGGCCTCAGCCCAGTCGCGTCCGCTCGAGGGACGCTTTGCGCTTGAAAAGCAGGTCGCGGTCAAAGCCGCGCATTTCGGCCTCGGCGAGGTGCCGCGCCCGCCGCACTGGACGGGCTTTCGCCTGACGCCGCTGCAGATCGAATTCTGGGTGAACCGGCCGTTCCGCCTGCATGACCGGTTGCAGTTCACGCGGAGCGACGCCAGCGCGCCGTGGACAACGCGCCACCTCTATCCTTGATTGACGAATTACTTTCGCGGCGCATGCGTGTATAGACTCTCTGCTGGGCGAAGATTCAATCCAGTAGGGGGAGCGGATGCACATTCTTATTGCAGTTCTTGGCGCGGCCGCTGCTGCATTCTGGGCGTTCACCTATTTTACGCGTGCGGCGCAGGAAGGCCGCGAGGCCTTCAATGATGTTCGCGGGATGATCCGCGGCGGAAAATGGTCGCGCAAAGTCGGCCAGCGCGTCATTGAGAACCTAACTGACCCGCGTGAGGCCGCCGCAGTGGTGCTCTGTCAGATCGCGGTCTATGACGGCCCGATCACCGACCGACAGAAGGCGGCGATCCTCGGCGAAATGCGCGGCGCATTCCACGCGGATGAGGAGACGGCGGAAGGGTTTTATGCGTTCGCGCGCATGGGCCTCGGCGAAATCAACGATGCTGCGAACAGCCTGAAGAAAATCGTTCGGCCGATCGCTGATGCGTGCAGCGAGGATGAAAAACGCCAGTTCGTCGAAATGCTTGCGCGCATCGCGCAAATCGAAGGGCCGGTTTCGGATATTCAGCGCCGCCTTATAGACGGCGCGAAACTCATCCTTCTGCCGCCGCGCTAGAGCGCGCCCCGGCTGACAAAGCGGTATTCGCCCCTGAGCGCCGGCGCGCCGTCCGTTTCGACGGCGCCAGCCTCGACCAGCCTGATCAGATGCGCATAGACATTCAGCGCCGCTGCGCCATGCAGGCGCGGATCGATGTCGGCGTACATCGCCGCCACGATTTCCTTGATGCGCAAGCGGCCCTTCTTGAGCTGCTCCATGATCTGACCGTCACGCATGCGCCGGTGCGCGCGCACCGCCCTCACGAAAGGCTTCGGCTTCAGAATGGGCGCGCCATGCGTTGGCAGATAAAGCGCGTCGTCACGTTCAAGGAGCTTTTCAAGGCTGGCGAGATAGGCGCCCATATCGCCGTCGGGCGGCGCGACGACGCTCGTCGCCCATCCCATAATGTGATCGCCGGTGAAGAGCGTGTCTTCTTCGCGAAGCGCGAAACACAGATGATTTGAAAGATGGCCGGGCGTCGCAACCGCGCTCATTTTCCAGCCATCGCCTTCGATGACGTCGTTGTCGTTGAGGACGTGATCCGGCGCGAAGCGATAATCGGCGCCTTCGTCGAGCGCGGGCGCGTCAGTCGAGGGATCGCGAACCGGATGCGGGCCAGCCGCGTAAATGGGCGCCTTCACGCGCTCGGCGAATTTGCGCGCGCCGCCGCAATGGTCGCTATGCGTATGCGTGACGAGCACATGGCTGACGCGGCCGGGCCCTACCGCTTCGACGAGCGCATCAATATGCGCGTCAATGTCCGGCCCCGGATCGATGACGGCGAGCTCGTGCGCGCCTTCCTTGCCGATGATGTAGGTGCCGGTGCCCGTATAGGTGAACGGACCCGGATTTTTCGCGATCACCCGGCGGACAAGCGGCGAAAGCTGCGCGGGCTCGCCATAGCCGAATTGAAAATCCTTGATGAACGGAATGTCCGTCACGCGTCCTGTTCTCTATCTGCGAGTTTCAGGCGGAAAGCCGCGCGTCGACGAGTTCGGCGAAAGCGGCGGCGAGACCGCGCATGGCTGCCAGTTTCTCCTGGCCGGAAAGCGCCGAAGGCGGGCCCATATCCGTCTTGTTTGCATCGACTATGTAGATGCGACCGTCTTCCCGGTCGCGCAAGACGTCGAGGCCGCCAAAATCGAGCGCCATCGCAGCGGCGAATTCGGTGATCTTCGCCTGTTCGCGCGTGGACAGCATCACATCCGCGGGAACGAGATCGACGCGGTGGTTTTCGTTGGAGAAGCGCAAGTCCCGCACGCGGCGCTTCAGATACACGAAGGGAATCTTGCCGCCGACGACCGGCGTTCTGATGTCGACGAATTCCTTGCCGTCGAACGTATTGTCGACAAGGCGTTGGTAGACGAGATCGCGAGCCGGCGATGCGAGCGGGCATTCGACAATGCGCCCGTCATGCTTTCCGTTCGCTTCCGACTTTTCGACGGCGCGCCCCTTATGGGTGAGCGGATCGATGGAGAGGCTATAGCCGAACACCTCTTCAAAGCGCCGTGCGACGACGCTCTTCCTGATGTCGCTGCAGCCGACATTGAACGCGGGCTTGTTCGACGGGGCGAGGCGCGGCGCCGTCAGGAATTCGCGGTCCTCGAAATAGAAGTGAAGGTCCGCTTCCGCCGGATCATCGACGATCTTCACATCGGCGAGCTGGCAGACCGGCCAGATGGCGTAATAGGGCTTAGGCTTTTTCGGAAAGAATGAAATGCGCGCACGTGGCTCGCGGCCGCGCATGATGCGCGAGGCGCGAAGGCCCTGCACGATGCCGATGAAGCTCGCAATGCGCCAGGCGTCCCGGAAGAAGCCCGTCGTTAACGGGATTTGCGCGCCCGTTTCCTTCGCGATGATCTGGTTGCCGTTGATCTCGAAGTCGCTGAACAACGCCCTGCACCCTTGGGTTAGCGTACCGCCCCCTGACGCTTTGAGCATGGCTTCATTTGCGATGACAAGAAAATAAACTCGTCGCGATGGAGAGGCGGCCGGGCGCAAATTAACGCTCTGGCGGCCCATCCGGCCCGGGGCTTGCGATGCCCCCGCCATGTGTTTCATTCGCAAACAACTCGTGATCGGGCTTGGGGCGATGTCAGCGGCTGCGCTTCTTTGCGGCGCGGCATTGGCTGGCGACGCGACCGCGGGCGGCGTGGCGGCAGGCGAGAGCCAGGGCGGGGTCACTGACCGCGCATTCATCTCTGCGCCGCCGAACTGGAGCTATGTCGTCGAGCGCGAGCCGGGCAGTTTTCTCGACTGCGGCGAGGGCATGGATGCGCGCATGACCGACGAAGACGGCCGCGATCTCGCCGCGCTGCGTTGCGGCGTCACTCTGACCGAGACGATCGCAATCCCCGCCGCCGCCCAAAGCGCGCGCATCATCATCCATTACTGATCGGACTTAAGGCCGAGAGGCCTAGCCTCGGGCGAGCGCTGCGAGGCGCGGCGCGATCCCCGAAATATTGTAGCCGGCGTTCGCGGCTTCCTGGAGAATCTCCATCGCCGGCGCGCCGGCGCGGGCCTTCGCGCACGCTCTCAAAACGGTCGAGCGCGTTCCAGTCCGGCAATAGGCGAGCACCGGCCCCTGACCGGCGGACACCGCCTTGTCGAACGCGTCGAGGCAGGCTTCCGTGAAGTTCATTCCGGCCATTGGTATCGCGACATAGTTGATGCCGCAGGCCTTCGCCGCCGCTTCGATCTCGGCGCCCCTGGGCTGACCGAACTCTTCGCCGTCAGGACGATTGTTGATGATGACTTTGACGCCTTGCGCCGCCGCTTCCCGCACATCGTCCGGCGTGATTTGCGGAGCGACGAAAAAGCCGTCGGCGAGTTCGATGAATTTGTCCGTCATGAGAGATCCTTCGAGAAGAGAGCCGGAAGCAAGACAGTAGCGCGGGGACGGCGCGATGAGTAGTTTACGAAGACAACCATTCAGGGGAACAGCAGATGCCCGCCATGCCGCCTTTCCATCTGGCGATACCGGTCGACGATCTCAAGACTGCGGAGGCGTTCTACGGAGATCTCCTCGGCTGCCCGCGAGGGCGCCGGTCCGATGACTGGATCGATTTCGATTTCTTCGGCCATCAATTGGTGACGCATCTTTCGCCGGCCGCCTGCAGCGCGGCGCCTTCGAATGATGTCGACGGCGAGAACGTGCCTGTGCGGCATTTTGGCGTCGTCATCTCGCCCGCCGAGTGGGAAGGGCTCGCCGAGCGGCTTCAGGGCGCAGGCGCGGACTTCATCATCGAGCCGACAATCCGCTTCAAAGGCTCGCCCGGGGAGCAGGGGACGTTCTTCATCCGCGACCCCGCTGGCAACGCCCTTGAATTCAAGTGTTTCGCCGACATGAAGCAGCTCTTCGCCGTATAGAGCGCGTTCATAAAAAGACCCGCGAAGAGGCGCGCCTCATTCGCGGGATTCTTTGTGGCCGAGACGGCGGAAAACGCCCCGGCTATCGCAAGACGTCAGCTCGCCTGAGCGAGTGGCTGCTCGCGCGGACGCCATTCGGCGATCGCGGCCTTGATATTGGCCAGCGTTTCTTCTTCCGTGCTGCCCTCAACGACGCATCCGTCGAGGCCGATCGCATAAGCGAGAAAGCCTTCGTCGTCGCCGTCGAGCGGACGGATAAGGATGTAGCTGGGTCTCTGGGTCATGTTGCGACTCCTTCAGAGCGGAACGCATACACTCCAACAAGACTCTTAACAGATCATGCGTATGGTTAACGAATCGCTGACAGATAAAGCGATTCGCCCCCATCGTCCGGCCCCCTCACGTTTTATTCCGTGGACGCTTCGTAGACGATCTCGCCGTCGACCACCGTCATCACCGGTTCGACCTTGAGGATCTCCTCAGCGGGGATCGTCATGATGTCCTTCGAGAAGACGGTGAAGTCGGCGCGCTTGCCGGGGGCGATGACGCCGAGCTCTTCTTCCTGGAACGATGCATAGGCCGGCCAGACGGTGAACATCTTCAGCGCTTCGGCGCGGCTGACGGCCTGTTCGGGATGCCAGTTTTCATCCGAATATCCGTCAAGGCTCTTGCGCGCGACGGCGGCGTAGAACTCGATGCGCGGATCGCCGCGTTCGACCGGCGCGTCAGTGCCGCCAGCGATGATTGAGCCCGTGTCGATCAAGCTCCGCCAGGCATAGGCGCCCGCGAGGCGATCAGCCCCGAGGCGCGCCGGCGCGAAATAAAGATCGCCGATCGCATGCGAGGGCTGCATCGACGGAATGACTCCGAGCTCCGCAAGGCGCGGAATATCGTTCGTATCGAGAATTTGCGCATGTTCGATCCGCCAGCGCAGGTTCGTCGCTTCGGGATGCGCCGAGAATGCTTCGTCATACCAGTCGAGGACAAGACGGTTGCCGCGATCGCCGATCGCGTGCGTGCAGATCTGCACGCCGGATGAGATCGCTTTTTCGAAGAGCGCTTCGGCTTCCTCTTTCTGCATGAGCATGAGGCCGCTCGTCTCTGGCTGGTCGGAATAGGGCGCAAGCAGCGCCGCACCGCGCGATCCGAGCGCGCCGTCGACATAGAGCTTGATCGCACGCGTGATGACGTGATCGTTCGCGCTCTTGCGCGCGCCGTTCTTTGCGAGGGCTTCGAGGCCTCCCTGATCGAGCGCAATGTAGACGCGCAGCTTCAGCGAGCCGCCGTCGGACATTTCTTCAAGGATCGGCGCATCATCGGGATCGACCGACATGTTATGAACGCCAGTCCATCCATAGCCCGTATAGACTTCGCTTGCGACGTTATAGGCTTCGCGCTTTTGCGCTGCGGTCGGTTCCGACAGAAGCCCGCCGACCAGATTCATCGCGTTGTCGATGAGCATGCCGGTCGGTCGTCCGTTCACGTCCTTTTCGATCCGGCCGCCGGTCGGATCGGGCGTGTTCTCATCAACGCCTGCAGCGGCGAGCGCAGCGGAATTCGTAACAGCGGCGTGACCATCTGCGCGATAGAGAATGACGGGATTGTCCGCGCTCATCGGATCGAGATCGTCGCGGTTCGGAAAGCGGCCCTCGGGCCAGCCGGTCTCGATCCATCCGCGGCCATAAACGAGCGCGCCAGGTTTCGTCTCGGCGACGTTCGCCGCGACGATATCGACAAGTTCCTCGACCGAGCCGACGCCTTCAAGGTTGAGCGTGAGTTCGCGCATGCCGATGCCGAGGAGGTGCGCGTGCGAATCCGTAAATCCCGGATACATCGCGGCGCCCTTGAGATCGATAATTCGCGTCGACGGACCAATGAGTTTGTCGATCTCGGCGCGCGCGCCAGCCGCCTCGATCACCCCGCCTTTGACGGCCACGGCTTCGATCGTCGGCTCGGCGTCGAGGGCGGTGTAAATCGGGCCGCCGAAGAAGACCGTGTCAGCGCCGGCGGGGGCAGGCGCGCTCTCGCGGGCGCAGGCGGCGAGGGCTATGCCCGCAAGCGTCAGGACGGCAAGATTTGTAAATCGGATCAAGGACATCGGGAGCGTCTCCTGGATTGGAAGGCGGCGTCGGGCGAGCGGCAAGGTAAACGAGCCCGCGCGAATACAGAAACGGCGAGGGCAGAGGCGCGCCCGAGCCGGTTTCGACAGCTCGGCAGGTTTCAACAATGCGATGTGGGATTGGGCGATGTGGGATTGGCCAAATGGTCGGAGTGGAGTGATTCGAACACTCGGCCCCTGCCTCCCGAAGACAGTGCTCTACCAGGCTGAGCTACACTCCGACGAGGCGCCGCTATAGCGCCGGCCCAGCGCTATTGCAATCGGAGATGTGCGCGCACGGTGGACGCCTCCGGCCGGAGTAAAATCTGAATAGAAACCGTTGCGCGGGGAGGGTTTAAGCGCTATCAGGCGCCTCCGTTTGGGGCGTAGCCAAGTGGTAAGGCAGCGGGTTTTGATCCCGCCATTCCCAGGTTCGAATCCTGGCGCCCCAGCCAGACTTTTTCAAAACCCGCCGCATTCTTCTCGATCCGGCCGTCTCGCCGGACGCAGCTGCGACCGTTCAGCGCGCGAAACGGGTCGCGCCAATCCTCGATTCGACATTTCGCGGCGAAAAATTCGTCACAAGGCCGGATTCTCGGCGCAATCGGAAGAGAGTTCCATTGTTAACGGAAACGCAGCAGTTTTTTTCCAAATTTCATCTGTTGCGTTTGCAAATATCGCTTGTTACAAACTAACGGACGACGGGGTGAGGGGTCACTGCGGTCGCGTTTTGGCGCGATCGCGCGGAGTAGGACGATATCGACGCATGGCGGAGAAACCGAACGCGACGCACGGTGTTATATGGGCGTTGCAAAAATTCGGCATATCCTCCAAGAATGCGCCGAAGGGGTAAGTTGATTGGGGCAAGCAATCCGTTCAATATCGGGACCGAAGTGTCTTGCAGGCGCCGCGTGCGGCATGCGAGCGGTCATTATTGTGTGAGCGGAATTCCGGGGCCGTCGCGCCCGATCTTCTCTCGGTCTTCGGGCCGAAAATTTTCAACCAGCCGAGGCAAACCGTTGGGTGAGGCAAAGATGAAAAGTGTTTCGATGTTCGTGTCAGCTGCGGCCCTGCTCGCCGCCATAGGCGCGCCGGCTTACGCGCAGTTCTCCACTGCGCTGGACACAAGCCAGCAGACCGCCAATGAGGGGAAAACCTCTCAGCAGCGGATCGACCAGCTGGACGATCAGACCGCAGCGCTCCTGAATGACTATCGCGCGAATCTTAAGCAGCTCGAAGCGGCGCGCCGCTATAACGAGTCGCTGGAGCGCAACATTCAGGGCCAGCAGCGCGCGATCGACCGCGTGAAGGTCGACATTGAAAACGTGGCCGGCCTGCAGCGCGCCGTGACGCCGCTGATGGAAGACATGCTCGCCCGTCTCGGCGACATCGTCGAAGCTGACGTGCCTTTCAGCATCGATGAGCGCCGCGAACGCGTCACGCGCCTGACGGAAGTCATGAGCGATCCGGATGTGACGGTTGCTCAGCGTTACCGCCTCATCGTCGAGGCCTATCAGATCGAAAACGAGTATGGCCGCACGATCGGCGAATATTCCGGCTCGATCGATGATGGCGGCGAACAGCGCGCGGGCGAATTCCTCCGCGTCGGCCGTCTCGCGCTCATCTTCAAGACGGGCGACGACTCGGTTCTGAAGATCTGGGACAACGCGCAGCGCGCGTGGGTCGATCTTCCGAAATCTTACCTGCCTGACGTGCGCCTCGGCCTGCGGATGGCGAAAGAGCAGACCGCGCCGGCTCTTCTGCCGGTTCCGGTGAAAGCTCCGACCAAAGCGGCCCAATAACGTAACGGCGAATGTTGAAGGAACTAAAGCGATGAAGATGGTCAAACTAGCAGGCCTGTCACTCTGCGCCGCCGTTGCGGCCCTTGGCATTGATCTCGCCGTCGGCGTCACGAGCGCCAGCGCGCAAACGCAGCTCACTCTTGAGCAAGTCCTCGACGCCGTGCGCAAAGAGCGCAGCGCTGCGTCGGCGGAAAATCAGGAGCGGGAACGCCGCTTCCTCGCCGAGCGCAACAATCAGCAGGCTGAGCTGAATCGCGTTCGCTCGCAGGTCGCCGCGGCCGCCGCTGAATCGACCCGCCTCGAAGGCGTGATGGAAGCAAACCAGGCGGAACTCGACCGGCTCGACGGCGAACTCGCCAGCAAGCAGGGCGAATTCCAGGAACTCTTCGGCGCCGCCCGTTCGGCCGCCGCCGACCTTAACGCCCAGCTCGATCGTTCGCTGATCAGCGCGGAATTCCCGGGCCGTCAGGACGAACTCCGCGAAGTCGCACAGACGGATACGCTGCCGACGGAAACCCAGCTCCGCTTCCTCTGGGAGACGATGATCCAGCAGATCGCGGCTCAAAGCGAAGTGAAAGTCTTCACGGCGGACGTCGCGCTTGCGAACGGCACGTCGGAATCGCGCGAAGTCACGCGCATTGGTCCGTTCGTCGCTTTCTCGGGCGGCAAGTACCTCGTTTATGATGGCGCGCAAGGCAAGCTCAACTTCCTCGCCCGCCAGCCGGCCAGCTCGGTCGTCTCTGCGGCCAAAGCGGTCGAGAACGCCAAAGGCGACGGCTATGTCCGCGGCGTCATCGACCCGTCGCTCGGTCAGCTCCTCAGCCTGATCGTCGAAACGCCGGGCCTTGGCGAACGTGTTCAGCAAGGTGGTTCGATCGGCTTCCTGACGCTCGGCCTCGGCTTCCTCGCCTTCCTTCTCGGCGCCTATAAGTGGGTGACGCTCTCGTCGACCGCCGGCGCCGTGAAAGCGCAGGTTCGCCGTCAGAAGCCGTCCAAGTCGAACCCGCTTGGCCGCGTCATGATCGCTTACGAAGAGCTTCAGAACAAAGATCCGGAAGCGATCCAGCTCGCGCTTGACGATGCGATCCTGAAAGAGATTCCGCGTCTCGAAGGCGGTCTCAACCTGGTGAAAATTATCTCAACCGTCGCGCCGCTGCTCGGTCTGCTCGGCACCGTCGTCGGGATGGTCATCACCTTCCAGTCGATCACGCTCTTCGGCACGGGCGACCCGCAGATCATGGCGTCCGGTATCTCGGTCGCGCTCATGACCACGGTTATCGGTCTTGTTGTCGCTATCCCGCTGGTGCTGCTCCACGCCTTCGCGTCGGGCGCCGCCAATAGTGTGATCCAGGTCCTGGAAGAGCAGGCCGCTGGCATCATCGCGGAACACGCTGACGGCCGCCGCTAAGGCTGTCGTTAGCGCTGTTTGAAAGGCTCGAGGCATGTTGGAATATTTCAATCCCCGCGTAGCCTATGAATCGCTTCAGGCGTTTCTGGCGAGCGGCGGGCCGGTCCTCGTGGCGATCATGGTCCTCACTTTTGTGATGTGGGGCCTGATCATCGAGAGACTTCTCTACTGGTCAGGCGCGCATGCGGGCGTGGCTAAACGGGCGAAGCGGGCATGGGAAGCGCGGTCGGATCACGACTCCTATTTTGCGCTCGCCTATCGTCAGCGGCTCATCTCTGAGGCGAAACACGAAGCCGACCGCTTCAACCCGGTGATCAAGATCCTGGTGGCGGTCACCCCGCTTCTCGGTCTTCTCGGAACGGTGACGGGCATGGTGTTCGTGTTCGACGTGATGGCGGTCACCGGGTCGAGCAACGCTCGTCTGATGGCTGCGGGCATCTCAAGGGCGACGATCCCAACCATGGCCGGCCTCTTCACCTCGGTTTCGGGCGTCATGTTCACCTACTGGTTCGACCAGTTCGTGGAACGCTCGATGGCCAAGCTGTCCGATGAATTGAAGGTTGGGTAGGCGTCATGATCAGAAGAAAACACGCGTCTGAAGAGGAATCCGAGATCAACGTGACGCCGTTGATGGACATCGTGTTCATCATGCTGATCTTCTTCATCGTCACAGCGACCTTCACACGAGAGAAGGGCATCGACGTCAGGACGCCGGAAGACACGCCTGACACGGAAGACACGCAACCGGCTCCGGTGCTTCTTCTTTCAGTTCAGGCGGACGGGTTCGTTCGTGTGAACAATGTTCGCATCATCGACCCGCTGTCGACGAAGCCGGTCGTTGAGGAATTCACCGCGCGCGAGCCCAAAGGCGTCGTCATCGTCAACGCAGCGCCGAACTCAAAAGCAGGCGTCGCCGTTACGGTCATGGACCAGGCGCGCGCGGGCAATGCGGCGGCGGTGACGCTGGCGCTGCAGAAAGACTGAGAACGGGCGTAACGCCGCTCATACAGCGGTCAACGTCTTGGTAGGTTTGGAAGACGAGTAGGCAAGACACATGGCGAGCAGAAGCCGTAAAGTTGGCGCCGGTTCGGCGAATGACGAAATCAACGTGACGCCGTTGATGGACATCGTGTTCATCATGCTGATCTTCTTCATCGTCACCTCGACCTTCGTCAAAGAGCCGGGCGTCGATGTCCAACGTCCGGAGGCTCAGACGGCCAAGGTGCGCAAGCTTGCGTCGATCCTGGTCGCGATCACGGCCGACAACGAGATCTGGATCAATAAAGAGAAAGTCGAACTCGACCAGGTCAAGATCAACGTCGAATCGCTCAAGCAGGAGAATCCGAAAGGCACGGCCGTCGTTCAGGTCGATGCGAAAGCGGACTCCCGTTACCTGGTTGAAGTCGTCGACCAGATCCGCGCCGCCGGCGTCGAAGACGTCGCTGTTTCAACTGAAGACCGTTCGTCTTAACGGAGAAGACCGTAATGGGATCGCTAGGGCGCTTGATTTTCGGAATTCCCGGCGCAGCCATCGTTACTGCGGCGCTGTTCCTCGCCATGGCCTATATGATTAAGCAGACGGCCAAGCTTGATGAGGAGCGTGACGCGATCAGCATCGACATCACGGCGAAGCTCCAGGATACCGACATCAACAACGCGAACAAAGAATTCAAGCGGCCGACGCTCGATACGCCGCCGCCGCCGCCGCCTGCGGTCAACGACCCGTCGAACCGGCCGGCTCTTGGGGGCGTTGCGGCTTCGATTCCGCAGCTTGATGTCAATCTGAAGATCGGTTCCGGCTTCAACCCGGACCGTGACGCTCAGCCGCTCGTCCGCATTCCGCCGCAATATCCGGAGCGCTGCCAGACGCGAGCCGGTTCGAAGGAGACTGTGTTCCTTCAGTTCGACGTGACGCCGGATGGGACGACGACGAATATTCAGGTCATCGACTCGACCAATAGCTGCTTCAACAGCGCGGCGTCTCGTTCGGTCGAACGCTGGAAGTATCAGCCGAAGATCGTCGACAACGAACCGCAATGGCGGCGCGGCGTGCAGACGCAGATTACATTTGAGCTCACTGAATAGGTTGAGCGAGAGTCCGAAGGGATCCTCAAGGGGCTACTTTTGTAGGGATTGGGTTAAGGCGGCGAGATGATGCGAAAATCAAACGCTATTGCTGGAATCGCGACGTCCTTCTTTGTCGCCATGGCTGCGCTCTCGGGCAGTGCAGTGATGACGAGCGCGCATGCGCAGGAAGGCGAACAGCAGCAGTCGCGGCGTTCGGAGACTCTCGATCCCGCCGTCGCGAAAGTTCTTCAGGACGTTTTCACGGCCATTCAGGAAGAGCGCTACCAGGACGCGCTCACCGCGCTCAATAATCTCATCGCCCAACGCGGCGATAAGATGAAGGCTTACGACAAGTCGACCACCTATGAGATGCGCGGCTCGGTCAAGGTCAACCTTGAAGACTTCCGCGGCGCGCTGAGAGATTTCCAGGCGGCGCTTGATGCCGGCGGTCTCCCGCCGGAGCGTAACAACCAGCTCCGCTATTATATTGCGCAGCTCTACTTCCAGCTTGAAGATTACCAGTCGGCGATCTCTGGCCTGAAGAGCTGGATCGCGTCGGCGCCGAACCCGGATCCGAACGCGTTCTACCTGCTCGCGGCGGCGTATGTGCAGCTCGGTAATTTCCGTGAAGCGCTGAACCCGGCGGAGCGCGCTGTCGCGGCGATGACCGGCGAACCGCGCAAGAGCTATTTCGATCTTCTGAACCTCGTCTATTCGGAGAACGGCGAACGCAATAAGCGCGCGGCGCTCCTTGAGCGGATGATCAATTACTGGCCGAACGAGCGCGGATACTGGACGCAGCTTTCCGGTCTCTACAACCAGATGGGCAAGGACAGCGACGCCTTTGCGGTGCTCGAAGTCGCCTATCGCGCTGGCCTTCTCAAGACTGAAGCTGAAATCCTGACGCTCGTTCAGTACTTCTCCTTCTACGACAACCCGTTCCGCGGCGCGAAATTGCTTGAGCGCGAACTCGGAACCGGCACGGTCAAACGGAACGTGAAAAACCTCACGCTTCTGTCGCAGCTGTGGAGCCAGGCGCGCGAGCACAAACGCGCTATCCCGGTGCTTCAGGAAGCCTCGAAAATGTCCGATACGGGCGAGCTCTCCTATCGCCTCGGCCAGGTGCTTCTCGCGGACGAACAGTACGCCAATTCCGAGAAAGCGCTCCGCACCGCGCTCAGGAAAGGCGGCATGACCTCGACGCAGACCGGCGACTGCTGGCTGCTCCTCGGCACGGCCGTCTTCAGCCAGGCCGGCCCGGAAGACCGCGATGTCCGCAAGCGCGCGCGCGAAGCTTTCGTCAACGCGCAGAAATACTCGAACACGCAGCGTCAGGCGAAAGAGTGGGTGACCTATATCGACGCAATCGCCAAGGTCGAGGAACAGCAAGATATTCTTGAGTGTCAGCAGCGCGGCGACCAGCGCAAAGCCGACATTGAACGTCTGAGAACGCAGGCACAAGTCTGCCGTCTGCAAGGTGGGACGACTGAATGCGATCCTATGCTGGAGCAGATCGCGGAGCTTCAAAAAGAAGCCGAAGCGGATGTTTGCACGCGCAAGAAATCCGAAGATAACACGCCGTCGATCCTCGATGAGCCGATCAACGAGGCGACGACGCCGGAAGCTGCGGAAGCCCCCGAGGCGCCCGCTGACAAGACGGAAGAATAAGCGCTTACAGGCGCGATGAAGAAAGGGCGGCCCAAGGGCCGCCCTTTTTTGTTTTGGGAACGCCTTTCGCCGCCAGTCTTCCAAGCATCGCTAAGCGTAGAACGCATCCGAACAGCTAGTCCTCAAGGACGAATGTCACCTTGAGGTGCACACGGTATTCCTTGATCTTGCCGTCGCTGAGCACGAGCGATTGATCCTGCACCCACGCGCCTTCAATATTTTTCAGGGTTTTACTCGCTCGCGCGATGCCGCTGTCGATCGCGTCCTTGAAGCTCTTCGGGGATCCGCAAATGATCTCCGTGACTTTCGCAATTGCCATCGTCGCCTCCTCCGAGAAGGGGCGCGGCGCGCCCCGAAGGAGCTAGCCTAACCCGGGAGAAGGCCAGTTCCTAAGCGAGCGGAAACTACGAACGATATCAGCGGGTTGGGATCGGCTTCTCACCGGAGTAATCGTAGAAGCCCCGGCCTGTCTTGCGTCCGAGCCAGCCCGCCTCGACGTATTTCACCAGGAGCGGACAGGGCCGGTATTTCGAGTCTGCAAGGCCCTCATAGAGCACCTGCATGATGGCGAGGCATGTGTCGAGGCCGATGAAGTCGGCGAGCTCGAGCGGGCCCATCGGGTGGTTTGCGCCAAGCTTCAGGCCGGTGTCGATCGCTTCGACGGTGCCGACGCCCTCGTAGAGCGTGTAGATCGCCTCGTTGATCATCGGCATCAGAACGCGATTGACGATGAAGGCGGGGAAGTCTTCCGCGACCGCCATCGTCTTTCCGAGCTTGGTGACGAGGGCCTTGATCGTCTCGAAAGTCTCTTTGCTTGTCGCGATCCCCCGGATGACTTCGACGAGTTGCATCACTGGCGCCGGGTTCATGAAGTGCAGGCCGATAAAGCGCTCCGGCCTGTCCGTGCCGGCCGCAAGACCCGTGATGGATAGGGACGATGTATTTGTCGCGAGAAACGCGTCCTTGCGGATGTGAAGACAAAGCTCCGCGAGCAGCTTCTTCTTGATCTCCAGGTTCTCAGTCGCCGCTTCGACAATAAGGTCGCATTCGCCCAGGTCGGCGAGGCGCGGCGCTGGCTTGATCGACGCGACGGCTCGCTCCGCATCAGCTTCGCTCGTCATGCCTTTGCGGACTTGGCGGGCGATGTTTTTCTCGATGAGCGATGTCGCGGCGGCGATCCGGTCCGCGTTGATGTCGTGCACGCGGACATTGAAGCCGCCGAGCGCGAACACATGAGCTATACCGCCGCCCATTTGGCCGGCGCCGATAACGCCGACTGTCTTGATTTCTGTCATCGCCTGCTCCCGTCTGCAGTCAGGCATATTGCACTGCGGCAGGCGGGAGGGGCAAGGGCTTCAGGCGCCTGTGGGGCGTCTGTTAACGACGTTTGATCTCGGCCGCGAAGCACCCGTGCATGGCGTTATGCGCGTGAATATAAGCGGCGTGCGGATTATCAAAGGCGCGCGCGATATTGTCGCGCGCCTCGCCATTAAGGCTGAGATCGGCCCCGATCAGCATGCCGTCCGCGTCAAAGATTCTGAGGGCGATCGGCCGCCCACGGAAAACAGGCGGAAGTTCATCAACGAAGACGGCCGGCGCCGTTGCACTCTCGCGGACATAGACCGCATAGGCCGAACGATAGGGCGTTTGCGCCTTGTGGCTCTCATAGTTGAAAAGGAGCACATCCTCGCCCGGTTCCGCATCTTCGAGCGTGATGCGGCACGGGTAACCGGGCTTCTTGTCGGCGCGCTTGCGAATGACCCCGCGCGCCGCGAGTGCCGCATCGGGAAGGCCGAAGAGCGGCTGGAATTCATCGACCGGCAATCCGGAAATTGTGAATGACATGTGGCGATCTCCTCCTTGGTTGGCGCGACCATGCCTTCGCGCCGGCGAAGCGGCGACCCGTTTCCTGCGGCTTACGAAATGCCGGAAAACAAAAAGCCCCGCCGAATGGCGGGGCTTTTCGATTGGAATTTCTTCCGTGAATTAAAGCGCGGCTTCGAGTTCCGGCAGCACTTTGAAGAGGTCGCCGACGAGACCGTAATCGGCGATCTGGAAGATCGGCGCTTCTTCGTCCTTGTTGATGGCGACGATGACTTTCGAGTCTTTCATGCCCGCGAGATGCTGAATGGCGCCGGAAATGCCGACGGCGATGTAGAGCTCGGGCGCGACGACTTTGCCGGTCTGGCCGACCTGATAGTCGTTCGGCATATAGCCGGCATCGACAGCGGCGCGGCTCGCGCCGACGGCGGCGTTCAGTTTGTCCGCGATCGGATAGATCAGCTTCTCGAAGTTTTCGTGGCTCGCAAGCGCGCGCCCGCCCGAAATGATGATCTTCGCTGCGGTGAGCTCCGGGCGTTCCGATTTTGTCAGCGCGTCGCCGACAAAGCTCGACAGGCCCGGATTGGCCGCCGCTGCGACTTTCTCGATCGCCGCCGAACCGCCGTTTTCCGCCGGCTTGAACGCGGCGCCGCGCACGGTGACGACCTTCTTCGCATCCGTCGACTGCACGGTCTGGATCGCGTTTCCGGCGTAGATCGGGCGAACGAAAGTGTCCGCGCTTTCGACGCCGATGATGTCGGAGACCTGCATCACGTCGAGGAGGGCGGCGACGCGCGGCATGATGTTCTTGCCGTTGGCGGTCGCCGGCGCGAGGAGCGCGTCATAGCTCCCGGCGAGCGAGACGATGAGCGCGGCCATCGGCTCGGCGAGGAGTTTGTCATAGGCCGGATCGTCCGCATGCAGCACTTTGCGCACGCCGGCGATCTTGGAGGCTTCTTCGGCCGCAGCGCCCGCATTCGAGCCGGCGACGAGGATGTCGACGTCTCCGCCCATCTTGGCGGCGGCGCTCACGGTCTTTGCGACAGCGTCAGAGAGCGACTGGTTGTTGTGATCGGCGATGACGAGGCTGGCCATTAGAGCACTCCCGCTTCGTTTTTGAGTTTGTCGACAAGTTCAGCGACGGAGCCGACTTTGACGCCGGCTTCGCGTTTGGCGGGTTCGGTGACTTTCACCACTTTAAGACGCGGCTTGATGTCGGCGCCGAAGTCTTCCGGCGACTTGATGTCGAGCGGCTTTTTCTTGGCTTTCATGATGTTCGGGAGCGAGGCGTAACGCGGCTCGTTGAGGCGAAGGTCGGTCGTGACGATCGCCGGCAGCGAGAGCGAAACCGTTTGCAGGCCGCCATCGACTTCGCGCGTCACGTTCAGCTTGTCACCGGCTTTCTCAACCTTCGAGGCGAAAGTGCCCTGCGCCCAGCCGAGAAGTGCGGCGAGCATCTGGCCCGTCTGGTTTGAATCGTCGTCGATCGCCTGCTTGCCCATCACGACGAGGTCCGGCTTTTCAGCCTCGCAGACCGCCTTGAGCAGCTTGGCGACGCCGAGCGGTTCGACTTCATCATCGGTCTTGATGAGGATGCCGCGATCAGCGCCCATGGCGAGCGCCTGACGAATCTGATCCTGCGCCTTTTCCGGGCCGATCGAGATGGCGATTACTTCGCTCGCCGTTCCTGCTTCCTTGAGGCGAACCGCTTCTTCGACCGCGATCTCGTCGAACGGGTTCATCGACATCTTGACGTTAGCGAGATCAACGCCGCTCTGGTCGGATTTCACCCGCACCTTCACATTGTAGTCGATCACGCGTTTGACCGGCACAAGGACCTTCATTTCTTTCTCCTGGCAGTCGCCCCGGCGAGTAAGTGCGCGAGGCATACAAAAGCATACCGAAACGCGGAAGGCGCGCCCGGCCTGAAATTCGCCGGGACCTTAGCGCCCGCGGAATCGCGTTTCAATGGATGGCCGCCATTCATCAGCAGTTGAGGGCCGCACGGCGATGCGCTTGGCGCGCCGCCAGCCGCTGACTATGCTCCGCAGGCGCGCAGAAGGGGAGAAAACCATGGCGTTTCGGCTCGCAGCGGCGGCGGTTCTGGCGTGGTGCGCGCTCGGCGGATTGGCGGCTGCTCAAACCGGGTCCGGCATGACGATGGCGGAGATCGGCGCCGTTCTCGAACGGAGCGGCCTCCCGGTCGAAATCAGCAAGGATGGCGCGGGCGAGCCGGTGATTTTCAGCCAGACGAGCGGGCTCAGTTTCGGCCTCTACCAGTTCGCTTGCGGGAGCGACGGGCGCTGCAATGAGTTCCTGTTCTCAAGCCTCTTCGAACTGGAGCCGGCGATGAGCCTTGCGAAGGTCAATGAGTACAACCGGAACGCTATCGCCGGGCGGGCGTTCATCGATCAGAATGGCGAGGCGAATATCGAGCACCTCTTCTCCGTATCCGGACCAGAGGACGCCGATCTCGTCGAGCGAAATCTTGTGATCTGGGGCGGGGTGCTGACCGACTTCGCGATCTTTTCGGGCTTCTGGTCAGCGGAAAGCTAGCGGCTAGCCCGGCCCGCGCCCGATGAGCACCAGGAAGAGCAGCATCAGCCCAATGGTGACCGCCTGCGCGAGGACGCGGAGGCGCATCAGCTTGTTTGAGTTCGCCTTGGCGAAGGCGCCGCCTTTGGCGAGAGAATAAATACCGATCCCGAGGATCGTCGCGGTCGCCGCGAGCCCGATGGGAATGAGGAAATAGACAAAACCGCTCATATGCGCCTCCGGCCGCTGCTTGGCGGCTTCAGCCTATATAGCGACGCCCCAGCGCGATTGCACGGTCCAATTGGCGCATTCCGGGGAAACTCGGCGGCCGGACCGGCCGCCCGCCATCATTCCGCGGCATAGACGATTACGTCCCAATGCGCGTCGAGGAGCGAGAAGCGCTTCGTCTCTTCGTCCTCGTACTTCTTCTTGTCCTTGAAGAGTCGGTCGGCTGTCTCGTCCATCAGAGCGAAAAAAGCGGGGTCGGAAACGGCGGCGGCGGCGTCCCGGAACTCGATCGTGACCCGCAGGTCCCAACGCTCATCGCCGGACATGTGATTGATCGGAAAAAATGTCTTCGTGCTGAGGATGAAGCCGGCTTTCTCCGCCTCATCAAGGAGCGGCTTATGGTTTTTCTCGTAGAGGCGCATGAACTCGTCGAATGAGCCCCATTTGATGCGATAGTAATATTCGATGGTGACCGGGCCCGGAACTGCGACGGCCGTCGCTTCTTCTTCGGCGAAGGCGCACGGCGCGACAAAAAGCGCCGCCGCTGCAGCGGCGCACAAAATGAGCCTGTTCATATGATTCTCCCCGGATTGGTCAGTGAGCAGAATGTACCGCCTTGCGCGGTTCTGCAATACGATGCTCGGGCTCGGGGAGGGTGACTGTCAGTAATTCCAGTCGTTCATGATCTTCGCATGCCAGGCGGGGAAGACCGGGCGTAAGTCTTCCGGTTCCTTCGACACGGCGAGATATTCCGGCGGCGCGTTGAGATCAGCGACCGCGATATTATTGATGCGCGCAAGATAGGCGCCGATGTCGGCGTCCGGCGGCGCGTCTGCTCCGAGCCCGCCTTCTTCAGGGCTCGCCGCCATGGGCGGCTGCAGCTGATCGACCGTGAAGTCCATGCGCACGTCATAAGTGCGTTCGGCCTGATACCGAAGGAAGCGCTGCGCATTGTACCAGCGCGTCTTCGTGTCATCGTCCGTGCACGTTTCAAGCTCCGCGCCGGTTGCGCCCCAGCGCCGCTCCGGGCAATTGTAAGGATCGAAAGAGATGTCCCAGAGGCGTGCGATGACATGCCCGAGATTGAGCCGCACGCGCGTATCGTCCGAGCGTTTGTAGGTGAAGGTGCAGGCGTTCTTCTCCGCCTCAAACGCTTCCCACAAGTCTTTCGCGATATCCGTTCCTTCGTAGTGAACCGCAGGATCGCCCGCGAGCGTCTCCTCATAGAGGCGCTGCACATCGCGTCGAAGTTCGATGAAAGAGACTTTAAGGCGCGCATCGCGCGACGGCGTTGAGTAGTCCTCCCAAAGGCCGAACGTGCCGAAGATGTTCGGCGGAAGGCGCTCCGGATGCGGCCTTAAGTGAACGCGCGCGTCAGTCGCGCGGCTTACGGCGACACGCCGGTCCATGACCGCGCCGCAAATGGTCTCAAGGCCGTGACGAAGTTCGGCGACGGGATCGTAGGCGAAGCCCGGCGCGGCGAGTTTGCGCCGCACATAATCGTAATAGCTGAGCGTGCGCCCCTCGAAATGGAACTCGCCATAGTGCCATTCGGCTGTAGGCCCCGGAGCGTTGCCGAAGAATTGCTCCAGCGAGAAATCCGGGATCGATTCATTGGGCGCGCCCTTGATGACGCCGCCATGGATGGAGCCGTCGGCCGCGCGCGCGCCGCCTTCAATGCGGATCGGGCGCCACGCTTTGAGGCCGGCGCCGAGCGCGGGCTGCGCGCGCATGAAGTTCGGGCCGTAGACGCTGCGCGTGACAGAATTGTCCGGGTGCGATGCGACAATCAGAATGCGTCCGTCGTCGAGCACGTCGTAGACGATGCCGACATGGCCATAGATATCATAGGCGACGGCGCCGGGGCGCACGGCTTCGCGGCTGATCTCGATCGGATAGAAGTCGTTGAAGAGTCGGCCCGGCGAATGGCTTTCGGGGTCCGTCCGGAACATGGCCGTCGATACTTCGCCGCCAATGCGCTGGATGAATCCGGGCGCGCTGATGGGCGTTTTCCCGATGGCGTCGCGCCGCCCGGCGACGATGTTTCCGCTCGTCGAATAGCGCAGGTCCTGATGAGATCCGTCCGCCGTGCGCATGGCGTTCTGGTAGGAGAAGGGCAGGCCGTTCTTCCACGCATAATATGCGCGCAGCATGTAGGCCATGTCTGCGCAGTCGCCATAGAAGAAATGGTCGTCGGTGTCGCGATAGGGGTTCACAGGATGCGAGAGGCATCCTTCGAGCGACGCGCAATCGGACCGGCCGATCGCCTGCACGAAGGCCTGATAACCGGCTTCGTCCTCAGGGCCCCAGCTTTCCTTGTAGACCGGCCAGCGCACGCCCTTGTTGATCGCCGGAGGGATCACCGGAGCAGCGACATGCGCCGGCGCGGCAGCCGCACTGGCGCTCTCGCTAGCCGCCTCCACGGCGACCGGGTCTGGCTCCTCGGCGAGAGCAGGAGTCAGCAGTGCCGGCGCCAGAAAGAGGGCGGCGGCGATCGCACGCCAGCTCCCCACGCCGGCGGCGATGGGCTTCGCCCGTCGGTCTCTCGTCCCCACTACCATGAGACCGAATTTAACCGGGGGTTAACCGACTCGGTAGGGGGCTATGGTGAACAAATTCGCTTTTTTTCGCGCCGGGGGCGGCGGAACGGGCGAGCTTCGCGCCAGCGGCGGCAGCCGCCTGTGGGAAAAATATCGCAATCGGGGGCAGGGGCGGCGAAATCGGAATTTCAAGACTGGCGGCGCCGATTTCCTGCACGATCTCCAAACAAAGACGCCTGAAACAGGAAAGGGAGACCCTCATGGGATCGTCATTATTTGTCGCCGGCCTTGTCGTCTTGTCCGTTTTTCTTCTGTTCTCGACTGTGAAGGTGGTCGGGCAGGGGTATCAGTTCACGGTCGAGCGCTTCGGGCGGTACACGAAGACGCTGAAGCCCGGTCTCCACTTCATCGCGCCCTTCATCGATCGCGTCGGGCGGCGAATGAACATGATGGAGCAGGTTCTCGATGTTCCCGCGCAGGAAGTCATCACGCGCGACAACGCGATGGTCAGGACGGACGCGATCGCCTTCATCCAGATTATGGATGCGGCGGCAGCGGCTTATGAGGTCGCGAACCTGCAACGGGCGATCGCCAATCTCGCCATGACGAACATCCGCACCGTGATCGGTTCGCTCGACCTCGACGAGGTTCTCTCCAACCGCGACGAAATCAACGGAAGGCTCCTGCGCGTCATCGATGCGGCGACGCATCCCTGGGGCATCAAGGTGACGCGTCTCGAAATCAAGGACCTCGAGCCGCCGGCGGACATCACCGAAGCGATGGCGCGGCAGATGAAGGCTGAACGCCTGAAGCGGGCCGAGATCCTGACGGCGGAAGGCGAAAAGCAATCTGCGATCCTGCGCGCCGAAGGCGAGAAGCAGTCGGCGATTCTCGAAGCCGAAGGCCGCCGCGAAGCCGCCTTCCGCGATGCTGAAGCGCGCGAAAGGGAAGCGGAAGCCGAAGCGCGCGCGACCGCGGTCGTCTCGGAAGCGATTGGACGCGGCGACGTCAACGCTATCAACTACTTCATCGCGCAGGATTATGTGAAAGCGTTCGAGAAGCTCGCCCTCTCCCCGCAGCAAAAGACCGTTATCATTCCGGCGGAGCTCACCGCCCTTGTCGGAACGCTTGGCGGCGTCGGGATCCTCGCCAAGGAAGCGCTCTCCCGGCAAGAAGGAAATCCGGCCGTGCGCAGCGCGGGTTCGGTTCCTGAAAGCCGCTAGAGCGAAAGCGCATCATCAGAGTAAAGGGGAAAGGCTATGAGCGAAATTGTGGAATTCCTCGCGACCATGCCGTTCTGGTATTGGTGGGTTCTGGCGGTCGGCTTGCTGGTCGTCGAGATATCGACGGGCACGACCTATTTCCTCTGGCCTTCAGCGGCCTCGGTCGTCGTCGGTTTTTCGGATATCTGGCCGCTCGACGGCGCGTGGCGGCTGCAGCTCGCCCTGTTCGCCGTCGTTACGGTGGCGCTGACAGTCTTTGCGACGCCGCGCGCCAAGGCATGGATCAATGCGTCGCGCACTGACCATCTGACGCTCAATGAACGCGGCGAACAGAAGATCGGCAAGCGCGCTGTCGTGGAAGAAGCTTTTGCGAACGGATCGGGCCGCGTGAAATTCGGCGACACTGTCTGGCTCGCCGAAAGCAGTGACGGTCAGAACTTCGGGAAAGACGCCGCCGTCGAGATCACGGGCAGCGAAGGGGCGAAGCTCTTCGTCAAGTCCGCCCCTTGAGGAGCGGCGCGTCCTAGTAGACGCGCCGTCCGAGGTCGCTGCGCACAAGCGTGCGGCCGATCGGCCAGAGGGCGAAGCCCGCAAGCTTCAGATGCGCCCAGGCGAAGGGCAGGCCGATAATGGTGAACGCAAGCGCGATCGCCGCAAAGAGGTGGCCGAGCGCCAGCCACCAGCCGGCGAGAACGAACCAGACAATATTGCCGAGAAAGCCGAGCGGGCCGGTGCCGATCTCTTCGCCGAACATGCGTTCGCGGTCGATGGTCCTGACGCCGAACGGCCACAGCGTGTAGACGCCATTATCGAACGCCGCGCGCGCCCACGGAATGCCGATGATGGTGATGAGCATGACGCCGGCGGCGATGAACCAGCCAAGCGCTGTCACCGCGCCGCCGAAGGCGAGCCACAGGATATTCAGAATGAGACTCGTCGGGGTGATGTCTCTTTCGTCGCCTAGGGGATGTTCCGGGTACATGGTCATTTCTCCTTCTCGCCTTTCAATATAGATGGCGAAAAGCGCGCGTACAGCGCAGCCCGTCGCAAGTGAGCGCCGATTCGGCGCTTGCGGGGCGCAGATTCCTTCAGCTCGCCGCCGGCGCGCCATTTCCGCGCCCCAATCGCCGGGCGAAATGGCGCCCATGGAAAGACGGTTCGGCGTATTCTCTCTAGCTCTCTTCATGGCGGCGACGGCGTTGCCGGCTTACGCCGACAGCGATTTCGGCAAGCGCCTGTCGGAGGCGGCCATCGAGCGGACGCAGCATCGCGTCGCTTACGATCCCTCTTATGTCATCATTCCTTATCCGGGCGGGGATGTCGCCGATGGGCGCGGTGTCTGTTCGGATGTCGTGATCCGGTCTTACAGGGCGCTTGGCGTCGATCTGCAGCAGCTCGTGCACGAAGACATGGCGGCGAATTTCTCCGTATACCCCTCTTTATGGGGGCTTTCGCGCCCCGATACGAATATCGATCATCGCCGCGTTCCCAATCTTGAAACGTTCTTCACGCGGCGCGGCGCGCGAAAGGCGCTCAGTGCTTCTCCGAAAGATTTCGAGCCAGGCGACATCGTTGCGTGGAATTTGAGAGGCGATGCCGGCTTTCTGCCGCATATCGGCGTCGTCACCGATCGCGTCGGCGTTTCAGGATGGCCGCTTGTCGTCCACAATATCGGCGGCGGGCCAAAACTCGAAGATGTGCTCTTCGCATGGCCGATGACGGGGCATTATCGCTATGAAGGCGAACCAGCGCCTGCGGCGCTTCCGGGCGCAGCGCGATAGCGTTTCACATAATCGCGATTTGCCTTTCGGCGCGCGCAGCGGGTAAAACGCCTCATCACGCAAATTCTGGAGGCGTCTTATGCGCAAGGTTCCCCTTGGCCGTTCCGGCCTCAACGTGTCGCGCCTCGGTTTCGGCTGCATGGGCCTTGCCGAGTTTTACGGAAGCGCGCTTTCGCCTGCGGAGGCGGAAAAGATTCTCGACGGCGCGTTTGAGCGCGGCGTGAATTTCTTCGACACGGCGGATATGTACGGCTCCGGCCGCAATGAAGAGCAGCTTTCCGGCTTTCTGAAGCGCCGCCGGAAAGACGTCGTGCTCGCAACGAAATTCGCGATCCAGCGCGGACCTGACGGCGCTGTGCTGGGCCTTTCGAATGACCCGGCCTATATCAAGCAGGCGTGTGACGCATCCTTGAAGCGGCTCGGCGTCGACATTATCGATCTTTACTACATGCACCGGCGCGATGCTTCGGTGCCGATCGAAGACTCGGTCGGCGCGATGGCCGATCTCGTGAAAGCGGGCAAGGTGCGCGCGCTCGGCCTTTCGGAGGTGAGCGCGGAGACGCTGAAGAAGGCATCGAAAGTTCATCCCATCTCGGCGCTGCAGTCGGAATACTCTATCGTCACGCGCGTGATGGAAGAAGAGATGATCCCGGCGTGCCGCGAACTCGGCGTCGCTTTCGTCGCCTATTCGCCGCTCGGCCGCGGGCTTCTCACCGGCGCTTTCCGTTCCGAGAAGGATTTCGGCGAGAACGATTATCGCCTGAAGATGAACCCTCGCTTTTCGGATGGCGCGCTCGAAAAGAACCTGACACTGGTCGACCAGCTTGCGAAAATCGCGGAAGCGAAAGGCGCGAGTCTTGCGCAAATTGCGCTCGCCTGGGTGCTTTCGAAAGGCGACGATATCATTCCCATTCCGGGCACGAAGAAGCTTTCGCGGCTCGACGACAATATCGGTGCGCTCAGTGTGAAACTTTCCGCTGACGACATCTCCGCAATCGAGCGGGCTGTGCCGCCTGAAGCAGTCGCGGGTGATCGCTATCCGGTAACGTCAGCGTCCTCGCTTAACCGCTAGGCGTCACTCAAAGCCGAGGCGGCGGCGAACGCTCTCAGCGCTTTCGCCCGCCTCGCGCATCGCCCGCAAGGTCAACGCCTTGTCGCGTTTGGCGAGCCGGCGGCCCGTTTCGTCCGTGATGAGGCGGTGGTGCCGATAGACCGGCTGCGGGAGGTCGAGCAGCGCCTGCAAGAGCGTGTGCAAATGCGCCGCCGCGCGCAGGTCTTCGCCGCGAATGACATGTGTGACGCCCTGCAAGGCGTCATCCTGCACCGATGCGAGGTGATAACTCGTGCCGGCGTCTTTGCGCGCGATGATTGCATCGCCGAAGATTTCAGGCGTCGCCGAGACTTCTTTCATTTCGCCGCTCGACGTCTCTTCTCTGAAGACGAGAGGACGCGCTGCGATAGCCAGCGCCGCATTCATCGACAAGCGCCATGCAAAAGGCGAACCCTCTGCGAGAAGCACGCGCTCTTCATCGGCAGGAAGCGGTTCGCCAGTATAAATCGGGCCTTCGGGACCGCTGGCGGAAAGGTGCGGCGCCCGCGCGATCTCGTCCAAGATCTCTTTTCGCGTCTTGAAGCAGCGATAGACGACGCCTTTCCCGATGAGCGTATCGAGCGCTGCGGCATAGTCAGCGAAGTGATCCGACTGGCGACGAACCTCGCCATCCCAATCGAGCCCCAGCCAGACGAGATCTTCAAAGATCGCTGTCTCGAATTCCGGGCGGCAGCGCGTTTGGTCTATGTCCTCAATTCGCAGGAGAAATTTCCCCCCAGCTTCTCTCGCAGCGCGCCAGACGGTGAGCGCCGAAAACGCGTGACCTAGATGGAGATATCCGGTCGGCGAGGGCGCGAAGCGGGTGATGAAGTCTTTCATGCCTGCACTTGATAGCGCAGCTTCGTCGTCTCGCGCTATCGTTTAGCCCGCGCGCATCAGCGCGACCCCGGCGAGAATGAGGAGCGCGGAGCCGATGCGCCAGACGGAAGCGCGCTCTCGCAGAATGAAAACGGAGATGAGCACGGCGAAGAGGATGCTGCTTTCACGCAGCGCGGCCACCGCGCCGATCGGCGCCTGTGTCATCGCCCAGATGATGAGCCAGTAGGCGCCGAGCGACATCATCGCCGAGAGGAGACCGAAAGGAAGTTCACGCACCACGCCGGGAAAAGCTCTCTCGCGGCGCACAGCGGCGAAGACTGCTGCAATCGAGAAGCCATCGAAGACGAACATCCAGACGATATAGCTCGAGGCGGATTCAGCGCCGCGTGCGCCGATCGCGTCGACAATCGTGTAGCCCGAGATGAAGACGGATGTTGCAAGCGCATAGAAGACCGCCTTGCGGTCGAGCGCGGCGAGCGCTGCGCCGCCTTTCATCGACATCAGCGCGATGCCTGCGCAGAGCGTGACGACGCCCGCCCACAGGAATGGGCTCAGCGTTTCACCGAGCGCGGCGAGCGCGACGAATGATGAGATGAGCGGCGCAGAGCCGCGCGCTAGCGGATAGACTTGCCCGAGATCCCCTGCCGAATAGGCGCGAATAAGGAAGAGCTTGTAACCGGTGTGGAGCGCCGCCGATGCGAGAATCCAGCCCCAGGTTCCGCCTGTCGGTATGGAGACGAATGGAAGACACGCGATGGAGATCAGCCCTTGCGCCATGCCGAGGACTGAAATCGAGTGAAAGCGGTCGCCGCGCCCTCTGATCAGCGCGTTCCATCCCGCATGCATGAGTGCGGCGAAAAGAACGGCGATGAAGACTTGCTGCGACATGCGGGGATTGGCTTTGGGAACGGATGGATTTCAGCGGAGAGCCGCGCCGCCAGCCATGGAACGCGCCGGGCCACTTTTAGGGCTGGTCTCGGGCCTTGGAAAGGGGAGGCGAGATGCGTCCTGTCCCCTCGAACGCAGCAGCGCTTTCATGTTAGTGTTTCCCAGGGCGAGGAGGGGGACGATGGATCCGGACATTATCGACGGCGATATCGGCGAAGTCGAAGAGCCTGACACGGACGATGCAATCGGCGAGAGCGAGGCGGGGGCAGCTTCGGCGGCGGCTGTTGAAGCTCCCTGTCTTTCCTGCGGCGCGATCATCACAGGCGTCTATTGCGCCGCTTGCGGACAGAGAGATGACGATCTGAGACGGAGTTCGTTCGTTCTGTTCCGCGACTTCATGCGCGATACGTTCGGTTTCGATTCGCGCATGTGGAGAACGCTCGGCCTTCTCGCCGCCGCGCCCGGCCTTGTGCCCTCGAATTACGCTCATGGCAGGCGCTCGCGATATACGCCGCCTGTCCGGCTTTTCCTCGTCATCAGTTTTCTTTTCTTTCTCACGGTCGGTCTGACGCAGACATTGTTCGTCGCCTTCGAAGTGACGCGGAAAACGGAAGAGCAAATCAAACGGGAAGAATTGGCGCTTGAACGCATGAAAGCGGAAAGTCCGGACGCGTTTGTCGATGACGATGCGATCGTGACCGTCGATTCAGGCGATATGAAATGCAATCTGAATACTGGTTTGCGCTTCTTTGTGCGTGCGCAGGACGTGCGTATTGACGAAGCGGCATGGCGCGAATGTGAGGACAAGATATTAGCCTCGGCGCGCGTTAGCCTCGACGTCGGGAACGCTGATGCCGACTCGGCGGCGGCGCAGAACGTATTCGAACGAGTCCTCGGCGGCATTTCAGCGGCGGTGCGCAACCCTGTTGAATTCAACAACAGGGTGAACGCGTGGTTGCCTCGCCTGATGCTGATGATGACGCCGGTGCTGGCGCTTCTCATCGGCATCTTCATTCGCGGGCGCGGCGCGCTGTTGTTCGACCATCTGGTCCTGTCGCTTTACAGCCACGCGGTCGGGTTCGTTATCGTCGGCGCCGCGATCGTTGCAGGCCAGTACCGTGTTCCGCATGTGGGAATGGCGGCGATTCTCGCGATCGCACTCTATTTCATCGTCGCTCTGAAGCGCGCCTACGGGCGAGGGTGGATCAAGACAGTGATCGCCGCGTTCTTCATCTTCGCGTTTTACCTGACGATCCTTTCGAGCGCAGCGATGCTGGTCGTTTCGCGCGTTGTCTGGCAGGCGGCCTGATCGGCGGTCGCAGAACCGGGATCAGACCCCGGCTCCGCCCACCGTCATGCGATCGATCTTGATCGTCGGCTGACCGACTCCCACAGGAACGCCTTGCCCGCCTTTGCCGCAAACGCCGATGCCGGGATCGAGCGCGAAGTCATTGCCGATCATCGAGACCTTGGTGAGCACGGTCGGCCCGTCGCCGATGAGCGCTGCGTTCTTCAGCGGCGCGCCGATCTTTCCGTTCTTCACGCGATAAGCTTCGGTGCAGTTGAAGACGAATTTGCCGGACGTGATGTCGACCTGTCCGCCGGAGAAGTTCACGGCGTAGATCCCATCCTTCACGCTACGGATGATTTCTTCCGGGTTGTGTTCGCCTGCGAGCATGAAGGTGTTCGTCATGCGCGGCATCGGATTGTGAGCGTAGCTTTCGCGCCGGCCATTGCCGGTCGCGGCCATGCCCATCAGGCGCGCATTGAGCCGATCCTGCATGTAGCCTTTGAGGATGCCGTCCTCGATGAGGACCGTGCGCGAAGTCGGCGTGCCTTCGTCGTCGACGGTGAGGGAGCCGCGCCGGCCATTAAGCGTGCCGTCATCGACGACCGTTACGCCTTTCGCCGCGACGCGCTCGCCGAGCCTGCCGGCGAAAGCTGATGTTTCCTTGCGGTTGAAGTCGCCTTCGAGCCCGTGGCCGACCGCTTCGTGGAGGAGGACGCCCGTCCAGCCTGGCCCAAGCACGACTTCCATTTCACCGGCGGGGGCGGGCTCGGCTTCAAGATTGACGAGCGCCTGACGCAGCGCTTCGTCGACCTGGCCCTGCCATGCCTCCGGCGTAATGAAGCGGGCGTAGCCTTCGCGCCCGCCGGCGCCGTGAGAGCCTGATTCCTGGCGGTCGCCGTCGCCCGCCGTCACCGAGACGTTGAGGCGGACGAGGGGGCGAATGTCGCGCACGATTTCGCCGCCCGGCCGCAGGATCTCGATCGCCTGCCATTCGCCCGAGAGCGAGGCGGAGACTTGCCGCACGCGCTTATCCTTGCCGCGGGCGTAGGCGTTGATCTCCTCGAGGAGTTTGGCCTTGGCCGCGAACGGCATCGCTTCGAGCGGGTTGTCGTCCGGATAGAGCTTGAGATTGGTGCGCGCGGGCCCAAGGGCGAGCGAGCCGCCTTGTCCGGTCTTGACCGCCTGAACCGCGCCCGCGGCGCGCTTCAGCGCGTCCTCCGTCAGGTCGGTGGCGTGAGCATAACCCGTCGATTCGCCGACGACGGCGCGAAGGCCAAAGCCTTGCTCGACATTGTAGCTCGCGGTCTTCAGCCGATTATCGTCGAAAACGAAGGCCTCAGACTGGGAATATTCAAGATAGAGCTCGCCATCGTCGGCGCCGGTGAGCGCATCGTCGAGGATGCGCTGGGCGCGTTGCTGGTCGAGGTCCGTGCGGGAGAAGAAGAAAGAATCTGCCATGTTTCAAGAGGTAAGCGGCGCTGCGGCGTCACGCAATGGCGCTGGAGAGGCGGTCTGCGACCTTTTTTCCGGCCCCCGCGCCGTGACGCCGCAGGCGGAGAGCGGTAAAACCCCCGGCGAATCCCGTTGACCTTTTTGGCTTGTCGCGCCACGAGGGGGCGGATTTGCAACGACCAAAGTCAGAGGGCGCGGGTCGGCTGAATGGCGGGTCGACCGGACGGGTGCATTTCACAGCGCGACCAATTCCAGAGGGCTACATGAAGAGAATTCTCGCAGGCGTGACGGCGGCAGGGGCGGCTCTCGGCTTCGGGGCCGCAATGGCGCAGCACCCGGTCGATGGCGGCATCGAAATGATCGAGGCGATCAGCCCGGTCGCCGCGGAAGTGCACTTCTTCCATAATATCGTGCTGCTGCCGGTCATTATCGGCATCAGCCTTCTGGTTCTCGCCCTCCTGGTCTGGGTGATGGTGCGTTACAGCGCCAAGGCGAACCCGGTTCCGCGCAAGTTCAGCCACAACACGCTGGTCGAGATTATCTGGACGGGCGTTCCGATCCTCATCCTCGTCTATATCGCGCTCTTCTCCTTCGACCTTCTCTTTAAGGAAGACACAATTCCGGACGGCAAGCAGGTCGTCGCGCAGGCTGATGGTTCGACGAGCGCCTTCGTTTTCGCCAACGACTTCCCGGACAGCCGCAAGGTTTCGCGTCCGGAGCAGGTGCAAGTATTTCTCGCCTCGGGCGCCGGCGAAAAGCGCCTTTCCTATCGCAGCGATTATAAGCTGAGCGGCCTCGGCAAGCCGGAAGTCACGGTTACGCTGAATACGGCGCCGGCGAGCGGCGAGCGCGTCATCATCCGCGGCGGGCGCAGCCTTGTCGGCGTTGCGCCGTTCTTCGGGGCTGGGGAAGACAATCGCGAAATCGCACTGGCGCCGACGATGACGCTGAAGGTCATCGGCTTCCAGTGGGGATGGACCTACACCTATCCCGATTTCGGCGACTTCGAATTTACGGCGAGCCCGCTCGAGAAAGAGCAGACGACGCCGGAGCAATATCTCTTTGAGACCGACAACCATGTCGTCGTGCCGGTCGGCGAGACCATCCGCGTGACGACGACGGCGCGCGACGTCATCCACTCATGGGCGATGCCGAACTTCGCCATCAAGATCGACGCCGTGCCGGGCCGCATCAACGAGACCTGGTTCAAGGCGGAGCGCGAAGGCACTTATTATGGCCAGTGCTCGGAAATCTGCGGCATCAAGCACGCCTACATGCCGATCACGATCGACGTCGTCTCCCGTCCGGCCTTTGAGGCCTGGGTCGACAGCCAGCGCGCTATGGCTGGCCTTGAGCCGATGTTCGGTCAATCCAACGTCAAATTCGCGCAAGCGTCTGTAGAAACGGAATAGAAGGGCAATCACAAATGGCGAAGGGTCACGCTGAACATGCCGATCACGCTCACGGTCATGGCCATGAGCACGACCATACCCCGCCCTTCTTCGTGCGCTGGTTCTGGTCGACCAACCACAAAGATATCGGCACGCTCTATCTGATCTTTGCGATTTTCGCGGGTCTGTTCGGCGGCGCGCTTTCGGGCCTCATGCGGGCCGAACTCGCCGAGCCGGGCGTCACGGTGCTGACGATGTTCGTCGACAAGAGCCTCGCCGGTCAGGCGCAGCTCGACGCGGCGCGCAACTTCTTCAACGTGCTGATCACCTATCACGGCCTGATCATGATCTTCTTCCTGGTCATGCCCGCGCTGATCGGCGGTTTCGGCAACTGGTTCGTCCCGATCATGATCGGCGCGCCGGACATGGCCTTCCCGCGGATGAACAACATCTCGTTCTGGCTCTATGTCGCGGCTGGCGGCCTTGCGACGCTCTCGCTCTTCGCTGCGGGCGCGCCGGGCCAGCATGGCTTCGCCGGCGGGTGGGTGCTTTATCCCCCGCTTTCATCGCTGACGGGCCATCCCGGGCCGGCGATGGACCTGCTCATTCTGTCGCTTCACCTTGCGGGCGCTTCGTCGATCCTCGGCGCGATCAACTTCATCACGACGATCTTCAATATGCGCGCGCCGGGCATGACGCTTCACAAGATGCCGCTCTTCGTTTGGTCGGTTCTCGTGACGGCGTTCCTGCTGGTCCTGTCGCTGCCGGTTCTCGCGGGCGGCATCACCATGCTGCTGACGGACCGCAACTTCGGAACGTCGTTCTTCAATCCTGAAGGCGGCGGCGACCCGATCCTGTTCCAGCATCTCTTCTGGTTCTTCGGTCACCCGGAAGTTTACATTCTCATCCTGCCGGCCTTCGGCGTCATCTCGCACATCGTCGCCACCTTCTCGAAGAAGCCGATCTTCGGCTATCTCGGCATGGCTTACGCGATGGTCGCGATCGGTTTTGTCGGCTTCATCGTGTGGGCGCACCACATGTACACGGTCGGCCTCTCGCTCAACATGAAAGCCTATTTCGTCGCCGCGACGATGGTCATCGCCGTGCCGACGGGCATCAAGATCTTCTCGTGGATCGCGACGATGTGGGGCGGTTCGATCGAGTTCAAGACGCCGATGCTCTGGGCGATCGGCTTCATCTTCCTCTTCACCGTCGGCGGCGTCACGGGCGTCGTTCTCGCCAACGCCGGCATCGACCACTATCTCCACGACACCTATTACGTCGTCGCGCACTTCCACTACACGATGTCACTCGGCGCGGTGTGGGGCATCTTCGCCGCATGGTACTACTGGTTCCCGAAAATGTTCGGGAAGATGTACCGGGAGTGGCTCGGGAACCTCCACTTCTTCCTGATGTTCATCGGCGTGAACCTCGTGTTCTTCCCGCAGCACTTCCTCGGCCTGCAAGGCATGCCGCGCCGCTACATCGACTATCCGGAAGCATTTGCGTACTGGAACTACATCTCCTCGATCGGTTACGTGATCATGCTCGTCGGCCTCGTTTCCTTTGCGGTCTGCATGTTCGACGCGTTCTTCATCTACCGTCGCAAGGCGCCGGCCAATCCGTGGGGCGAGGGCGCGACGACGCTCGAATGGACGCTGCCGTCTCCGCCGCCGTTCCACCAGTTCAACGAACTGCCGCGCTTCGATAAAGGCGACGCGAAAGCGTTCCACTAATCGGCGCCGCCGGGAACTCTGGCGAAAAGATTGAAGCCCCGCAGAGAAATTCTGCGGGGCTTTTTCGTGCACGGATCATACTGCGCCGCAGCATCGCCATGAGCGTCCCGCTGGAAGCAGCGGCTGAAATTGGTTAATAATGGTTAACAGGCCCCCGATCGGGGGTGATGGCTCAGCGTGGAGGGGTGAATGCTGGAGACAATGATCAATCAGGCCGTGGATATCTTTAGGGGCACATTCCTGACGGGGGACTGGATCGCGCTCGTGATCGCCTTCGGCTCGGTGCTGGTGGCTTCCCTGTTGATGCGCCGCGGTGGCCAGATAGGGTCGATGACGCTGCTGGCGCTCGTTCTTTTCGCGCTTGGCGGCTATCTGCGCGGCTTTTTCCGTGGGGTGTCTCCGGAAGGCGTGAGCGAAGGCAGCCGGGCGGTCGCCCAGCTCGAGCAGAGCTGGAACTCGTTCATGAGCCTTTCGGCGGGATCGCTCCTGGCTTATTTCATCGCCTTTATGGTGTTCATTCTCGTGCTCTTCAGCGTGCGCTCGGTGCTGAGCCGCGGCTAGACGGACCGGGAAGAGTTAATCGCACTCTGTGCGACGGGGGGCCGCGGCGCGCCGCGGCCTTCGCCTGTTTTCAAGCATTGATAGGTCGGGCATAAGCCCGGCTCATGAACGGCGCAGTGACGAGGCCATTGAAAGAGCTTCCGCAGCAGGCGTCCCATGCCAGTCCGTGGGACTATTTCGCGCTTCTGAAGCCGCGCGTGATGTCGCTTGTCATCTTCACGGCGCTTGTCGGCATGGTCGCCGCGGTCTCGACCGGCGCTGGCATTCATCCGCTTCTCGCCGCCATTTCTCTGCTCGCGATCGCCGTTGGCGCAGGCGCTTCCGGCGCGCTCAACATGTGGTGGGATGCGGATATTGATGCGCTGATGGCGCGCACGATCGGCCGCCCGATTCCGCGCGGACTTGTGCCGGCGCCGGAAGCGGCGGGGTTCGGCGGCATTCTTTCTGCGCTTTCGGTCGCGCTTCTCGCGCTCGCTTCGAACTACGTCGCAGCAGGCCTCCTTGCATTCACGATCTTCTTCTATCTCGTCATCTACTCGATGTGGCTGAAGCGACTGACGCCGCAGAACATCGTCATCGGCGGCGCCGCTGGCGCATTGCCGCCGGTTGTCGGGTGGGCCGCGATTTCAGGCTCGGCGCCGATCGAGGCGTGGATTCTCTTCGGCATTATCTTCCTGTGGACGCCGCCGCATTTCTGGGCGCTCGCGCTTTATCGCGAAGGCGACTATGCGCGCGCCGGCGTTCCGATGATGCCGGTCGTCAAAGGCGAGCGTTCGACGAAACGCCAGATCTTCATTTACGCCGTCATCCTGGCCTTTGCGGGGGCCGCGCCCTATTTCGTCGGCATGGCGGGGCCGTTCTATCTCGCCGTCGCAAGCGCGCTTGGCGCATGGTTCGTCTGGCTTTCCTTCGGCGTGCTGCGATCGGAACCGGGCGAGAAGGAACTGCCGAAGCGGCTCTTCGGATTTTCAATTCTTTATCTCTTCGCGATTTTCGCCGCGATCCTGATCGAAGACCTTTGGGTGATCTATGGATGAGCTAAGCCCTGAAGAGCGCAAGAAACGCGGTCAGCGCAATGTCGCGATCGCGCTTCTCATCGGCGCTTTCGTTGCAATTATCTATCTCGTCACCATGTTGAAAATCGGCGCCAATATCGCCAGCGGCAATCCGTAGGATCATGTCCGAACGCGCGAGCAAGAATACGAAAACAGCAGCGATCATGGCGGGCGTCGCCGTGGGCATGGTCGGCATGTCATTCGCAGCCGTGCCGCTCTATCGCGCCTTTTGTCAGGTGACAGGGTTCGGAGGAACGACGCAGCGCGCTGAGAATGCGACAGGCGAAGTGCTCGAGCGGCAAGTGACGGTTCGCTTCGACGCGAACACTGCGCAGGATATTCCCTGGCGCTTCAAGCCAGAGCAGCCGACCCAGAAGCTCCACATCGGCGAGACCGGCCTTGCGTTCTTCTCGGCCGAGAACCTGTCGAGCAAGCCGGTCTCGGGCCGGGCCGCTTTCAACGTCACCCCCGCCAAGGCCGGGGTCTATTTCAAGAAGATCGAGTGCTTCTGCTTCACCGAGCAGACGCTCGCGCCGGGTGAGAAGGTCGACATGCCGGTCACCTATTTTATCGACCCGAAGATCGCCAAGGACATCAATCTCGATGATGTCGAGACGATCACGCTCGCCTACACGTTTTTCCCCTCCGACTAGGCTTCTCGCAGCGCGGAAGTGCGGCCTAATAGCGCGCCGGACGGGCGCCCGCCCGCTTTGAATTTAGGCGCGCTCCGGTATAGACAAACCCATTCTGCAGAAGCCCGGGGCCGCCGATGCGCTGGCCCGCCTAAACCGAGGGAAGCGCCATGGCTGGAGCCGAGGTTAAGCACGACTACCATCTCGTCAATCCGAGCCCGTGGCCGCTGGTCGGCTCCATGGCGGCGATGGTCATGGCGATCGGCGCGGTGACGTGGATGCGCTCCGGCGAGGGCGAACCCGGCTTGGTCATCGGATCGCTGACCCTCAAAGGCAACTGGCTTTTCCTCGCGGGCTTCGGTGGCGTTCTGCTGACCATGGCCGGCTGGTGGCGCGACGTTATCAAAGAATCGCTCCGTGGCGAGAACACTTCGCTCGTTGTTCGCATCGGCCTTCGTTACGGCATGGTGCTGTTCATCGCTTCGGAAGTGATGTTCTTCGTCGCCTGGTTCTGGGCGTTCTTCGGTGCGGCGCTTTTCCCTGGCGCGGGCGATCCGATCATTCTTTCCGACGGCACGCAGATGCTCAACCCGGCGGGCGATCCCGCCTTCCTCGGCACTGATGCGCGACTGCACGTGCTTGGCGGCGTGTGGCCGCCGCGCGGCGTCGAGCCGTTGTCGCCCTGGGGTCTGCCGCTCCTCAACACGCTCATTCTTCTGCTTTCGGGTACGACCGTCACGTGGGCGCACCACGCGGTTCAAACCGGAAATCAGAAAGGCCTCGTCAACGGCCTCGTCGTCACCATCGTTCTTGGCGCGATCTTCACGAGCCTTCAGGCGATCGAATACACCGAGGCGCTTCGCGAGGGCATGTTCAAGTTCTCCGGCGGCGGCATCTATGGCGCGTCGTTCTTCATGGCGACGGGCTTCCACGGCATGCACGTCATCATCGGGACGATCTTCCTGACGGTCTGCCTTTTCCGGGCGCTCGCCGGCCAGTTTACTGCGGAGCGTCATTTCGGCTTCGAGGCGGCGGCCTGGTACTGGCACTTCGTCGATGTCGTCTGGCTGTTCCTCTTCGCCTTCATTTATGTGCTCGGCAATCAGGGGCTGCTGTCCTAGACTGGCCCTCGGCGGGATGCGCTAGGGAGACGACCCGCTGAACTCAGGGGGTCATCATGAAAACGATAACGATAATCCGGCGAGCTCTTGCGGTTGCGGCGCTCGCCGCGCTCAGCGGCTGCCTCATCAGCGAGAAGCCGCTCCTCGATACGCGCAATGGCCGTGCGGCTCCGCTTGAGCCGGGTCTCTATCGCGCCTGCGAGATCGAGCCTGGCAGCGATCCCGATTGCAAGACCATGAACGTCGCGCGCGATGGAAGCGCGCGTTACGCCTTCACCCTGAAAGAAGAAGGCGAGGACGAAGAAGTCACCTTCGCGCGGTTTCGCCGCATCGCATCAGGCTCCTGGCTCGCCCAGCTTAATGGCGAAGAGGACGAGGACTATTTCTACTTTCTCGCCGAGAAGGATGGAGACGACTTCGTGATGGCGATGGTCGTTTGCGGAGACATTCCTGCGGCCACGCGCAAGAAACTGGTGGCCAGCCGCGAAATGGAAGTGGATGACGATGCGACTGTGTGCACGGCGAAGTCGCTTCGCGCGGTCATGTCGGCGACGAAGGCTTATGGCGCCGCCAACCCGATCGAGAGCCGCTCGCGCATCGTCTATTCAAAGATTGAAGACAAGAAGGACTGACGCTTCTCAATGGCCTATTACCCGCCGATTTCGCCTTACGCCGCCGGCCTAGCCTGCAAATGCCCGCGCTGCGGGCAGGGGGCTCTCTTCAAGACGTTTCTGGGCGTCGGCGATCATTGTGAGGTGTGCGGGCTCGACTATTCGAAGGCTGATCCCGGCGACGGCGCCATCGTGTTCGTGCTTTTCATCGTCGGCTTTGTCGCTGTCGCAATCGCGTTTGTGGCGCGCTTCATGTGGTACGCGTCGATCGGTGTCTCATTCCTCATCTCCGGCGTTACGGCCATCGCGTTGACGCTTGCTATGCTGCGGCCCTTGAAAGCGACGCTCATCGCGTTGCAGTTTCAGCATAAGGCTGAAGAAGGCCGCATCCAGGAATGAGCTTTCGCCCGCGTCCCGTCCAGACGGTTTTCGCCGCGCTCGGCATGGCGCTTCTGGTCGGGCTTGGCGTCTGGCAGCTGCAAAGGCTGCAATGGAAGCTCGGCCTGATCGCAAAAGTCGAAGAGCGCATTCACGAGAGTGCGGCGCCCTTCAGCGGCGTTCTTGCGAGTTGGGAAGGCCATCAGGATACGGAGTATACGCCTGTCGTTGCGACCGGTGTGTTCCGTAACGATCTTGAGGCGCATGTATACGGCACGCTCGAAGGTGAAGCGGGCTATTACATCTTTACGCCGCTCGAACTTTCCGGCGCGGACTGGCCTGAGGGAACTTTTGTCTATGTTAACCGGGGCTTTGCGCCGCTTGCGCTGAAAGATCCCGCAAGCCGGCCTGACAGCGAAATCGATGGCCCCATAACCGTGAAGGGTCTTTTCCGCTCGCCGGAACGAGAAGGCGGCATCGTGAAGATGGTCGCCGCGAAAGACGATCCAGTCTCCAATTTCTGGCATCTGCGTGACCCGGCGCTCTTTTCGAAGTCGGCCGGCATCGCTGCGCTTCCGGCCTATATCGACAGCTTCGGGGAGGAAAATCCGGCTCCCTGGCCTAGGGGTGGAACGACGCGCGTCGACTTCACAAACCGGCACCTCGAATACGCGTTGACCTGGTTTGGCCTGGCGGCGGCCCTGTTCGCGGTGTGGCTTGCCTATTCCCTGAAAAGGCGATAGCTTCCAATTACTTTGTAAAACAAAGTTATTGGAACTGGATACGCCATGTCTTTCGAGCCGCTCCTGACCGCCCCGCCTGTCATCCAGACCCACGCCTATGCTGCTGGCGCAGCGTTTATTCTGGGCCTCGTCCAGCTCTTCGGTCCGAAAGGCACGCGCTTTCACATTGCGGCAGGAACGCTCTGGGTGATCCTGATGGCGGTCATCGCCGGCACGTCGATTTTCATCACGCACCCCGTCAAACCCGGCGACCCGTTCTGGGCGCGCTATTCGCCCATCCACCTCTTCACGGTGGCGACGATATTGAGCCTCGCCTTGGGTCTATGGCTCATCGCGCGTGGCGGGCCCGGTTTCAAGATGCATGCGCGGCCCTTCACCGGGGTCTTCCTCGGCGGGCTCGTCGTCGCCGGCGCGCTCGCTTTCCTGCCCGGGCGGATCATGCACCAGGTGGCGTTCGGGAACTAAAAACGCTGCGAGCGCCTATTCGCCGCGAAGCTTGCGCTCATAAGCGGCGACGAGCGTCATGTACGGGCTCACGCGGTCGATGAAGGCGTCGTCGCCATTCGTCGGCGAATAGGCTTCCTTCATGTCGACATGCATGTGAACTGTCGTCGGCACGGAATCGCCATTGCTGTCGAAGAAGACGTTCGAGATCTTCCCGATGCGCTGGCCGGCGGTGACTTCCTGTCCTTCAGACACGGCGAGATGGTTCATGTCGAGATGGAGGAACTGCCACCACGTTCCGTCTTCGGCCATGAGGCGCACGCTGTAAGAGCCGATATAATAGATCTCGCCCGCTTCTGGCGCGATCGCCCAATAGGTTTCCTTCTGGCAACCGGCCGGTCTGATGTCGACGCCGGTATGCCCGCCGTCCTCGCAGAAATACTGGTCCTTGCCGCGCTTCTCGCAGAAATTATCCCGCCACGGATAATCATAGTTCTCCGAGTTACACTGGTCGGTGGAAAGCCCGTTGAGCGAGGCCTGGCTGCCGCCATGGCCGTAAACCTGCGAGTTCAGGAAGACCGGGTCTTCCGCCGGAAAGGTGATCTGGTCGTCATAGACGACCTCGTCGACGATGATGTTGCTCGGCGCGCTGCCGGGCATCAGGTCGCCCGCGGGACGGTAGGAGAATGTATGCCCTTCTTCGTCCGTAAGCGTATCGCCAGCGTCCGCATCGGTGTCGGCGGGCGGCGGCGTTTCGTCATCTGTTTCTTCGCTCTCGGTCGGCGGTTCAACCGGGTCGGGCGTATCTGGCGCGGGTTGTTCCGGCTCCGGAAGAGGAGAAGTCGGCTTGTCGCATGCTGAAAGGGACGCCAGGAAAGCGGCGGCGATAAGCGCGCGTTTCATTACTGTCCTCCTGCATTTTCATTGAGAATGACGATGCTGTCGGCGAGCGAGACCGCGTAATCGTCCTGTGCGCAGCGCGCATCCGACTCGTCGTCGCAATAGACTGCAATCTGATAGGCGACATTGAACTTCGCAAAGCTGAGTTCGACGCCCTGTTCGTGATGGCTGATCATGTAGGGCGCATCGATGGAGTCGAGGCGCTTGAGGGCGCGCTTACGCTGGGCGCCGCGCGCTTTCACCAGCTCCGCCGGCCCGCCAACGACGCGCATGCGTGTTCCGATAAGCTCGAAATTGGCGCCGTTCGGCAATTCGCCGAAGGCTGTGAACGCATTCTCGCGCGACGCAATGCGCAGCGCGCCGATCGTTTCCGCTGTCGCGGGGGCGAGCACCGGCAGCATGGCGCGGTTGACCGCTTCAGGCGAGACGCGCTTGAACTGTTCGGGCGGAGCGGCGCGCAAGGCTTTCGGCCGCAGCCGCTCGCGCTCTTCCGGAGAGATGACGCGGCTGAGCGACATCGCTCGCACGCTTCGATCAAACTCGGCGTCTTTTTCTTTCGAGACGCGGAGCGTCGTTTTAACGGCGGTCCAGTCCGGCGCTGCGGGCGCTTTCTTTTCGACGCGAATTCCCGGCGGCGTGCGATCAGAGCGGCGCGGAATGATCGCCGCAGGCGGCGGGGGAGGGGGCGGCGCCGTTTCCTCTTCGCTCGCCGGCTGAGTGCGGTCCTGCGCGTGCGCTAATGTCAGCATGCTGACTGAAATTGCGAGCGGCGCGCACAGGGCGCCAGCTGCGATCAGGAGCGATCGTCCGTTCATTTCCCCATCTCCCCGGCGCGCCTAAAAACCCCATGCGCGCCTCTCAAACCCCGAAATCGTCTTAGCGTTCCGTCAGCTTGAACTCGATACGCCGGTTCTGAGCGAGCGAAGCAGCTGAGTAACCGGAAACAAGCGGCACGTCCGATCCGGACCCGGTCGCCATCATCCGCCGGCCCGGAACGCCTCGCGAATGAAGGTACTGTACCACGGAAATCGCGCGTTGAGCGGAAAGATCGAGGTTGGAATCGAAGAGCGCAAGGCAGGACGGCCCGAGCGGCGTCGCGTCCGCATGCCCATCGACCCGCAACACCCAGTTCACCTCCGGCGGAATGTCGTCCTGAATATCGAGGAGCGCAGCGGCGAGCTTGTTGAGTTCGCCTTTGCCGCCTTCGCCGAGCGTTGCAGAGCAGGAGCCGAAGAGGATGTCGCTCTCGAAGATGAAGCGGTCGCCGACGACCTTCACATCCGTGCGGTCGCCGAGCGCAGCGCGCAGCGCTTCAAAGAAGCGGGAGCGCACTTCTTGCAGCTCCTGCACCTTGCGGGCGAGCGCAGCGTTGAGGCGCTGCGAAAGATTTTCGATCTGCGCCTGCTGCTCCTTGTCTTTCGCTTCAGCTGCGTCGAGCGCTTCCTGAAGGCTCGCGAGCTGTCGGCGCAGGGCCGCGAGTTGCGCATTGAGCGTTGCGATCTGGCTCTTTTGATCTTCGGTCAGCGCTTTTTCCGCTTCAAGTTCTTCAGCGGAAGCGGCGACAGCGCTCTGGCTTGCAGCGAGCGCTGCGCCGAGCGTTGCAAGCTCTTGCTCCTTCTGCGTGAGCGTATCCTGCAAGGCGAGAATGCGCGCTTGCAAATCTTCCTTTTCGGACTGTGCAAGGCCGAGCTGTTTGGCGAGTTCGTTGATGCGATCGGTAAGGCGCGCGAGCTCTGAATCTTTCTCGGCAAGCTCGTCTTTCACCGAAGTGAGCTTTGCGCCAAGATAGAACTGCGCGACTACGAAGATTGACAGGACGAACATCATGACGAGGAGCAGCGTCGACAACGCGTCGACGAAGCCCGGCCAGATATTGGCTTCGCTTCTGCTCCTGCGCCGGGCCATGGGTTAGTCCTTGCCGCCGGAGCGCACGAGCGTCCGGTTGAGCGCGCGGATTTCATCCTTGAGTTCGGCGGTCTGGCCTGCCTGCGCCTTGATTTGCACATCCGTATTCGCGGCGAGGGCGGCTTCAAGGCCCTGAATGGCGGCGATAACGCTTGCATCGTCAGCGATATAGCTAGCGCCATTTTGGCCGCCGCCGCGCGTTGTTTCCGTCATGCCGGAAAGCCAGTCTTCAAGATCCGTGTAGAAACGGCCCTGCGCGGCCGACGCCTGCAATTCGAGAAAGCCCACAATGAGGCTGCCGCCAAGACCGAAGAGGGACGATGAAAATGCTGTGCCCATCCCGCCCAGAGGCTCGCGCAAGTTCTTGATGAGCTGCGCGACGGCGTCTTCAGCGGCGCCGCCCGTATCGGCGAGGCCGCCAATCGTCGCGCCGACAGCATTCACTGTTTGCAGCAACCCCCAGAAGGTGCCGAGCAGTCCGAGAAAGACGAGCAGGTTCGCGATGTACTTGCCCATCTCGCGGCTCTCATCCATTCGCGTCGCGATCGAATCGAGAATGGCGCGCGTCGATTCTGGAGAGAGCCTTCCGCCGCGTTCGTCAGCGTCAAGAAGAAGTTTCGTCATGGCGCTGATCAATCCCGGCGGGCGCGGAAGGCGCGCGCGGCGCGGATCAACCGTTTCGCGGAAGCTTTCGACCCAGCGCACGGCGGGGTCGACGACGCCCGCCTGACGCAGATTGTAGATGATGCCGATCAGCAGAACGCCGATGATGAGGCCGTTCAGCGCTTCATTCGCCATGAAGGCGTCGACCAGCATGTTCGAAGGCTGGGGGCTCCAGGGTGAGAGGTAATAGACTACCGCCCCCACCGCCAACATGAACAAGAGCATGTTCAGGATGTAACGGCCCGGCTTCACGAACCTAACCGACCGTTCCAGCGAACGCGCCATGATCTTCCCCTCGACTACTTATGGTCCCCGCACATAGCCGGACTTTATGTCAAAACGGGGAGGGGGTGAATGCGCGCGGCCCCGCAAAATCTCCGGGCGGAACGGGCGCGTTGCGCCAGGGGATCGCGCCTCCAGCGCTTTCATACTCCTCCTCAGCGCAAAAATTGCACATTTGTCGCGCACGGGTTGCGCATTTCTCTTGACGCGCCCGCGAAACATGACAGTATCGTGACAGTTGGATAACAGATCGATGACACATTTCGCGCCGGGATGGTCACGAATAATAAGAAAGGACTTGGCGATGAAAAGAGTTCTCCTGGGTCTCGCCGCTTCGCTCGCATTCACGGTTAGCGTCGCCGCTTCAAGCTTTGGGCCCGTCCCGGCCAATTACGAAAGCGCCGCGGAAAGCTATATCTCCGAGCGCCTGGCGGATGCGCGTAGCGCAAAATATGAAGTCGTGAGCGAGCCTTACATGGTCTACGCCGACATCGCCGGCTATGAGGGCCTTCCCTGCTGGGCGGTCGATCTGCGGGTCAAATCGCGCCTGCCTTCGGGCGGCTTCGGCTCCTATCAGGCCTATACGGTCATCTTCCTCGAAGGGCAGGCGATCGCGCTCGAAGACGATGCGCGCCGGGTCGCCAAAGCCTGACGGATTAGAGGGCTCCCCTCGGCCGGCGCCCCTGCGCCGGCTGCAATAGCGTGAAAGCGCCCCATGAAGGGGCGTTTTCTTTTTATTTAAGGGGCTTGCGGGCCCTTGCGCGGCTTTGGAAATAGCGTAAAGCCAGCGGCCATGACGCAACGCAACATCCCGCTTCGCAATATTGCGATTATCGCCCACGTCGACCACGGCAAGACGACCCTGGTCGACGAAATGCTCCGCCAGTCGGGCGCCGTGCGCGCCGGCTCGGAAATGGCTGAGCGCGCCATGGACTCGAACGACATCGAGCGCGAGCGCGGGATCACCATTCTCGCCAAGTGCACATCCGTTCTCTGGGAGCGCGGAGAAAATCCGGTGCGCGTCAACATCGTCGACACGCCGGGTCACGCCGACTTCGGGGGCGAGGTCGAGCGTATTCTCTCGATGGTCGATGGCTGCGTGCTGCTCGTCGACGCCGCCGAAGGCCCGATGCCGCAAACGAAGTTCGTGCTTTCGAAGGCGCTTGCGCTTGGCCTCAAACCAATCCTCGTTCTCAATAAGGTCGACCGTCCGAACGCCACTCCCGATGAAGCGCTGAACGCCGCATTCGATCTCTTCGTCGCGCTCGGCGCGAATGACGAGCAACTTGAATTTCCGATTCTCTATGCGTCAGGCCGCGACGGTTGGGCCTCGCTTGCGATCGACGGTCCGCGTGAGGATCTCTCCGCGCTCTTCGGGACCATCATCAAGCACGTGCCGCCGCCGCCCGTGAAAGAGGGCGCGAGCGAAGAACCGTTCCGAATGCTCGCGACGACGCTTGAAGCCGATCCCTTCCTTGGCAGAATTCTTACCGGACGGGTCGTTTCCGGCATTGCGCGGCCAGGCATCACCTTGAAGGCGCTGCGCCGCGAAGACGGTGAGATCGAACGTGCGCGCGTGAGCAAAGTGCTCGCCTTCCGCGGCCTCAAGCGCCAGCCGGTCGAAGAAGCGATGCCGGGCGACATCGTTGCGATCGCCGGCTTCTCGACGGCTTCTGTGGCTGACACTCTGTGCGATCTTGAAGTTGATGACGCGCTGCCGGCGCAGCCGATCGACCCGCCGACGCTGTCGATCACGCTTTCCGTCAATGATTCACCGCTCGCCGGCCGTGAAGGCGATAAGGTTCAATCACGCGTCATCCGGGCGCGTCTCTTCCGTCAGGCGGAAGGCGACGTCGCCATTCGCGTTTCCGAAACTGATACGGGCGACGCTTTCGAGGTCGCGGGCCGCGGCGAACTTCAGCTCGGCGTTCTCATCGAGAATCTTCGCCGCGAAGGTTTCGAGCTTGCTGTCTCGCGCCCGCGCGTCGTCACGCGCATCGATGAAAATGGGAACGAGTTGGAACCCATCGAAGAAGTCGTCATCGACGTCGATGACGAGTTTTCGGGCGTCGTCATTGAGAAGCTCTCAATGCGCAAGGCTGAGCTCGCAGAAATGAAACCCTCTGGCGGCGGCAAGACGCGCATCATCATGCATGCGCCGACGCGCTCGCTCATCGGCTATCACGGCGAGTTCCTGACTGATACGCGCGGTACGGGCGTGATGAACCGCTCTTACCTCACGCACGCCCGGCACAAAGGCGCCATCGAAGGCCGCCGAAATGGGGTGCTTATTTCGACCGGCGACGGCGAAGCGGTTCCTTACGCGCTCTGGAATCTTGAAGAGCGCGGCGTTCTCTTCATCTCGCCTGGCGAGAAAGTCTATCAGGGCATGATCATCGGCGAGAACGCCAAGAATGATGATCTTGACGTCAATCCGCTGAAGGCGAAACAGCTCACCAATATCCGGGCCGCCGGCAAGGACGAAGCTGTTCGCCTTACGACGCCGCGCCGTCTCTCGCTTGAGCAGGCGATCAGCTATATCGATGACGACGAACTCGTCGAAGTGACGCCGAAATCAATCCGCTTGCGGAAGAGAGCGCTTGAACCGCATCTGCGCAAGAAGCGCGCGAAGGCCGCCGTCTGACGCTTCCTAGTTCTCGGTAGCGCTGTCGCTTCCGAGGTCTTGAAGAATGTCGCCAATCGGATCTGCGGCTATATCATCACTTGCGGGCGCATTGTCGTTGGCGGGCGCGAAGGTGCTCGCAGCGGCGCTCGTCGCGACGCCATAACGCTCGACCTTGAATCCTTTGGCGGCGAGAAGGTCGGGCAACGACCCTTTCCCGACAAGGTGGCCCGCGCCGACGGCGACAAGCTCCGTGCCTGAGCCGGCCATTTCTTTGGCGAGCGCCTCCGCCCAGGCGGTGTTCCGCTTGGTGACAAGCACATTGAAGACGGCCGGCGCCTGTTCACGCAGGCTCTCGTTCATCATCGAGTCGATCTTCTCAGCATCGCCCGTGCGCCAGGCGGCGAAGAGGGCGCCAAAATCATCCGCATACTGATCCCAATCGCGAAGCGTCGCGAGGAGGAGATCCATTTCCTGTTCGCTTGAAAACCCGCCGAAGAAACCGAGCTGTTGTTCGACCGTCTCGAAATAGTGAAGCGTCCGGCCGCGATTGCGCATTTCGGAAAGCAAGGTCGATTCAACGCCGGAGGAAGGATCAAAGCCTTTCGAGACGATGAACTGGACGCTCAAGGTGAGGAACGCCTGCCACGGGCGCATCGGGTCAATCGCCGCCATCGGCAGGCCGATTTCGCTGACGATCGTTTGAAGTTTGGCCGCGTCCGCCGGCGCCAGCATTTCAGTCAGCTTGCCGCCATTCGCATTGAAGCCTTGCGTCATCACATAGTTGAGCGTCGCCTGGCGCGCCGCCGGGGTGTCGACCTCTGCCTCGAACCATACCACCGGCGAAGCTTCAATCGCCTTGTCGACTGCGGGCGAACGCCAGTTCATGCCTTGCGGCAGAACATGGAAGGTGCCGAGGAGAAAGATCTCGCTGTCAGCGTCGGTGACGCGCCACATTGGCGGCGAGGCTTCGCTCGCAGGCGCGGGCGAAACGCCGGCCGCCGACTGGGCGGAGGCGGGCGCCGCAAGCGCTCCGGAGAGTGCGAGCGCAACAATGGCGCAACCAGTCCTGAAACGCATGCCGAACCTCTCTTCTCCAGCGACCCGCTGAGGGGCGGGCGCCGCCTCGGCGCCTTTCTTAACAGCCTCGGGCCCGGGCGGGAAATGGCGCAGCGCCGCCAATTTCAGAGATTTAACGCAGAAACAAGGCGCCAGAAGGGCCGCCGGGCTGGGGGCAATCAGCACGGTTGCCCCGAAAGCAGGTTCGGTCCGCCTCAAGTCGCCCTTCTCAGGTTGCCGGGGAAGGGGGTTTGCCCTAAATGGCGGTCTGGCTCATCAGCACCCGTAGCTCAGCTGGATAGAGTGCTGCCCTCCGAAGGCGGCAAGCAAAATCCTTTTCGGGCTGAGTCGTGAAATGAAAACAGTAGTTTAGGTTTTAGAGGAGAATTTTGAGAAGTCCATGTCAGCACCAAGTCAGCACGGATTAACAGAAGCGCTGCTGATTTCCTCCAAGGTTTTCGAAGCGCGCTTTGTGAGCGCCGCGCCGACAAAATGGTTTGGACAAATCGAAGGTGTTGGGTCAAAAGGCCGTTCGCTCAGACGCAGGACGTCACGATCCCGTAGCTCAGTTGGATAGAGCGCCAGATTCCGAATCTGGAGGTCGCAGGTTCGAATCCTGCCGGGATCGCCATTTTTTTGGGTCGAAGATACCAACTTTCGCTCAAGAATTCACTGAGCAACGCAGATGATCAATGTAGGAAGCTATAACCCGCGATAGGTGGGGGGCTCTTCAAAAGAAGTCGGGTTCGGCCATACAGTGAAGCACGCATGGAGCCAAGCTCTACACTCGCCCCTTGGGCGCGCTCCAATCATTCAATCGAGGTTCTTGTGCCACCCGATCGCTGCTGTTTGTCTTTTGACCCGAGTGTCAAAATTGCCTCACCAAGCCGACCGCCGAAGATGGCCCAACATTTGTAACTGCGCATGCTCCGCCAAAATTCTATTTCCAGCATATTCATTCGGCCACAGCGGGTGCAGGCGTTAGTTTGGTTTTTCTTGTTCACCGTTTCCGCGACGCTAAACATAGCGACGGTTAATGCGGATATCGCGAAATCGGAATTGGCTGTCGCGCCATGGAAACCGATCGTCTGGGAAACAACGAGCTCGATAGCGCTCTGCATGCTTGTTCCCGCACTCTATTGGCTGTCGCGCCGTTTGCCGTTCGACCGCAGACAATGGCCGCGATGGTTCGCAATCCATCTCGGGTTAAGTTTTCCGTTTAGTTTTGCGCATGTCGCGCTGATGGGCGCGATGCGCGAATTCGCCTATGCGTTCACCGATGTGAGCTATGACTTCCTTAGGCTGGTTTCCGTCGAGTTCCTTTACGAGTATCGCAAGGACGTTTTCACCTATCTGGTGTTGCTCGCGCTTGTTTACATCATCCGCAGAGCGTTTGCGTCGCCCCTCAAACACGAAAAGTTGTCTCCGGCGGCTCCGGCCAAACTTCGGCTCGCGACGGATCGCGGCGATGCGTTTATCGTCACTGCGGAAGTTGAAGCATTGGAAGCCGCCGGCAACTACGTGATTGTGACGACGCAAAGCGGTTCGTGCGAATGTCGCGCCAGCCTTTCCGGGCTGCTTGAGAAGATGAACGGCGATGTCGTGCGAATTCACCGTTCCTGTGCGGTCGGGCGAAATCATATACGCTCCATACGGACCAATCATAGCGGAGACGGCGAGATCGATCTCGCGTCGGGTAAGACAGTGAGGTTCAGTCGCCGCTACAAGGCGCAATTGATGGCGTCGCTCGACCGCACTCAATCGGGGAGTGCGAACGCGATGACATAGTCGCCCGGCTTCGTGCCGCCACCTCTATGGCCGCCGGCAACGATCACCACATACTGCTTGCCGTCGATTTCATAGGTCATCGGCGTCGCCTGGCCGCCGGCAGGCAGCTTCGATTGCCATAACTCTTTGCCAGTTTCGACGTCGAAGGCGCGAAAGCGGCCATCGAGCGCTGCGCCGATGAAGGCGACGCCGCCGGCAGTGACGATCGGGCCGCCGACGCTCGGCAAGCCGTATTTGAAGGCGAATGGGGCGCGGCCTTCCGTCGTGCCGAACGGCACGCTCCAGAGAATTTCGCCCCTCGACATGTCGACCGCGACCAGCGATCCCCATGGAGGCGGCGTGCATGGGACGCCGAATGGCGACAACAAGGTCTCACGGCGCATTCCATACGGCGTACCGGATTGGCGGGCGAACTCGGAATGAGGATGTTTTCCTGATCGCGCAGCGGCTCGCAGCTCGTCGCGCGGAATCAAGGCGACCACATTCGGCGCCTCGTTAACATTCACAACGGCGAGTTGGCGCTTCTCGTCGAACGCGAGCCCGCCCCAGAGAATGGCGCCGGGACCGTAGCCCGGCGAGATGATCGTTCCTTCAATGCTCGGCGGTGTATAAATGCCTTTTGAGCGATATTGCCGGATCAGCTTTCGGCAGACGCCCTTGTCCCACGGCGTAATACCCCAGGCGTCGTTTTCAGTCACGGCGCTGTGGCGCACGAGCGGCGGCGGCGCGACAGGGAAGGGCTGCGTCGGCGAACTCTGCTCGCCGGGAATATCGCTTTGCGGGACCGGGCGTTCTTCAATGCCGAAAATCGGCTCGCCGGTTTCGCGATTGAACGCGAACAGCATTCCCATCTTCGTACCCTGAATGACAGCGGGAATGGCGGCGCCGTCCTTTCGGATTTCGCCGAGCGTCGGCTGCGCCGACAGATCGTAATCCCAAAGGTCGTGATGCACCAGTTGCTGATGCCAGACGACTTCTCCTGTCGAGGCGCGCAGCGCGACGAGTGAATTCGCATAACGATTGTCGCCGAGGCGCTCGCCGCCAAAATAATCGGGACTCGCCGATCCGGTCGGCACGAAGACGAGATCGCGCGCGGGGTCAGCCGAAAGCGGCGCCCAGGCATTAGCTGCGCCCGTCTTTGCGACCTGATCCGCGCGCCAATGCGCATGCATCGGATCTGACGGGTCGCGAGGGATCGGGTCCCATTTCCAGACAAGATCGCCGGTGCGCGCGTCAAAGGCGCGGACGATCCCGTATTCGAGTTCGACGCCGCGATTGTCGCCGACGGCCGAGCCGGTGATGACGAGGTTGCGGACGATCGCCGGCGGCGAGGTGATCGTATAGTCGCCAGGATCATCCTCGACCAGGCGCACGCCTTTGCTGAGATCGATGACGCCGCCGGCGCCGAAATCGGCGCAGGGTTTGCCGGTCTCACCATCGAGCGCGATCAACCTGGCGTCGAGTGTTGCGAGAAAAATGCGATGGCGGCATGCGGCGCCTGACGCGGCCGAAGCATCGGTCCAGCTCGATACGCCGCGATTGGCGCTTTCGGCGTAATGCGCCGTCGCGTCCATGCCGGAATCATAGCGCCATATCTCCTCGCCGGTCGCGGGGTTGATCGCAAACACACGCGCGAAAGGCGAAGATACGTAGAGCTTTCCTTCGGCGAGAATGGGGGTCGCCTGATAGGAACCGCCTCGGGTTGCCGGGTCTTTGGGATTGAACTCGCCGGTGCGATAGGTCCACGCCCTGCGAAGCCTACGAACATTTCCGGTGTTGATCTGGTCGGCCGCCGAATAGCGCGCCCCCCCGGGATCGGCCCCGTAGGACGACCATTCCTGCGCTGCGCCCGCCTGACTGACAAACGCACAAGCGAGCGCCGCAACCGCGATCCGATGCATTCCTAATAAACTCCTCTTGTGTGTCTCGCGGGCGGTATAACGGGGTTGGACGAGGACGCTCAAGCCGTCGATCCACAAGCGGCGGGGCAGGCGGTGCAAGCGGCGGACGTAGAGTATGAGGTAGGACCAATAGCGTAACCTCCACAAAATTTCTGATAGGCCTTTGCGCGCCGCTCAAAACCGGCGCAGCCAAGATCCACATAGCGATCAGCAAGCTGGACTGAGGTGCCCCCGGGAATCTGGATCGAATTGAGGTAGATTTTTCCACTACGTCGGAAGTTTCCAGTTGCAATCGGCCCTGATGAAGGGGGACGGTCACCGCGACCGCCATACGCACCGGATGGGTAAAGCGTCAAATCGCTGGCTATAGCGAGCAGAAGGGAAGCCTGATTAACGCTTGCGCACTGAATGAAACAGACAAGATCAATAAGTTCTTAGAAATTGCAGGCTTTGAGGCGGCCCGAAATGAAATTCGCGAGACTTTGCACACTTATGTCATCGAGACCTATGACACATTGAATAAATATTGTCCTTATTCCCCTTTTTTCGACAGACCAAGAAGATGGGGAGTTTGCGTCTGTCGCCCTCGAAAGCGGCAATCCTTAATGAACGGCAGTTTTGCCAGCTAAAGCCCTGTCAAGCGGTCGCACGCCAGACGATGTTCGACAGGATAGCGATAACGATCCCGAACAGGGTGAAAAGATAAATCATGCCTGACATCGCGGCCGTCCACAGAGTTTTCACCCAGCCGCGCCCATACGTTCGCTTCAATTCGGCGATATAATAAACCGCCATAATCACAAAGGCCGCAGCGCCCATAAAAGGCGCGCCAAACCGCGCCAGGATGAGGCTGGCGCCAATGACCGCAAAGCCGGCGGCATGGCTGTAAAAGGACAACACGAGGTGATCGAAGAACAGAACGCCGCGCCGTAAAAACAGCGCAAGGATAAGCGCGAGGATCGGCGTCATGAAAAACAGCACCCGCGGCAGCCAGTCATTGAAAGCATCATTGAATTTGCGCGGGTTCGAGGCGGCCATACCAAGTCCGGTGAAGATGCGTGACACGGTCTGCGTCGCATTGTCTATCTCCGCATCGTCCGCCGGCTTGTTCGCCGCCTCATTGGCTGCGGCGGTTCTTTCACGCGCTTGGCGTTGCGTATCGCCGATACATTCATCTAGACGCGCCAAATCGGTCTGAAGGTCTTTCTCTTTTACAAAAAACTGCAATCTTCCCTGAAAGTTGCAATTGAGCGCCTGCTCCTCGCTAAGCTCCACGTCTGCATCATTTGCCGCCGGCAGCGCTTCTTCCAGCTTTGCCGGAACAACATCTCTGAATTCAACTTCAAGCGCGACAAACAGCGTGTGAGTAAGGCTGATCGTCAAAAAGAAAAGAAAACTGACGACAAGATAAAGCCGCACTGGCGGCGTAAAGAGCGAACGCCGCCCGTGAGCGTATTCCTTCGGCACCCGGCCCGGAGAAATGGCGAGAAACCCAAGCGTGCGCCACATGCGCGAATCGAAGCTGAAAGTGTCTTCAATGAAACCTTTGGCAAGCATGAAAGAGCTGCGGCGGAGATCATCATTCTTTTGTCCGCAGGAGGAGCAATAGGGCCCGCGCACCTCACCGCCGCAGGAAAGGCACGCGGCTCCCGCCACAATGGCCGCTTCCGTCAGCCCGCCGGGGCCGGGCAGGCCGCCGCCATCACCGGCGTCACCACCGTCAATTTCGCTCATGCCCCTCGCCTCTCACGTCAAATCTATCAACAATCATCAACGATGCGTAGTGGGTCAGTTTGAATTTTCTGCTTTAAGACAGATGGCGGGGAAAGTCATTTCACCGCCCCGCCAAGTACAAGTCACTTGATCTCCCGAAAAATCAACGACCAGTGATGTGATGAGGTGGACGGCCTTCCTTCCAGTGTGACGTCAACAGCCACACTTTGGCACGAAGATGCCGCGGGCGGAGGCCGTCCACCTCATCACATCAGGTTATCGACACGCGCAACGCCGCGCGTATCGCTCGGCAGATGCGGCTCGATCTTCGCGAACTGTTCCGTCGTCAGCCAGAAAAAATGCTTGCTCTTCAACACTCTCTTATCGGAGCTGTTGAATCACGCTTCGCAAAAACAGCAAATCATTTTATGGGTCCAAGTCCCAGTATAAAATAGATAAAAGAAAGTATAATCAGCTATCTTGATGTCTTATATCCTCATCATACTTGCTGCGCTTCTTCTGACGCCGCTTTTAACCTTCAGGCTCGGCAAAAGCTTGCCATTGAGCACGCGGCCTTCCCGTCTATACGGGGCTCTTGCCGCCCGCGTATTCAGTCCGATGCTCCTCGCAGTCACCCTGCAGCTACTGATTGCATCGGTGTCCTTCGACGGTCGGTGCGGCGGATGGCTGGGAGAGATGGAGCCTTGCCGATTCGGAACCTTCCTGGCCGAGCAGCTCAAGTGGGCTTACTTCATGAACATCATGCCCTGCGGTCTTACCGTCTGCCTCGGCCTATTGGCTTTCTGGATATCCCGATCAACGCGGCGTTGATGGCACGCGGCGCATCCGTCGATCGGTCGCCCGACTTCAGAACATGAATGATGCCGGAGATAACGCGCCGGTCATCGACTGGCGCAACACCGCGCGTATCGGTCGGCAGATGTGGCTCGATCTTCGCGAATTGGTCCCTCGTCAGCCAGAAAAAATGCTTGCTCATCAACGGTCTCCCTCCGGAAACCTTGAATCACGCTTCGCCCGCTGCGCAAAGCAAATTACAGATCCAGACCTTAAGGAAGACAAGTGCGCAGTCTTTAGCGCCGCCGCCCATGCGCAGCGCTGCTGATTTTCTCCGTGCGCTCCAGCCCTCCCGCGAGCGGCAGAAATCCGTAGCTTGAAGGAATGTAGATAAATTCCGTTATTTAAAGTAGACGTCCCGAATTCTGTCCTTCGCATTTCTCGAAAGACTGTGACCTGGCTTGCCACGGCTTTGATCCTTTCGAGCAGAAATTCCAACATCGCTATGACTTCCTGGCAGCTGCTCGACTGAATACCTCTTCCGCTTCACGGTGATCTCCTTCTCGAGATTTTCGCCGGAATACTAACCAAGAGTCTGGACCACTTTCACAATGTCACATCAGGTGCGCCAGGCGACGCCGGCGACCGGACTTATGGAACGGCGTGAAGCGGCGCCGCAATTACTCCGTAGGCGCTTCTTCCGCCGGCACTGCGATCGCCGAAGCGTGGTCGATAAAATAGCGCCATCCTTCCTTCGTCTTGATGGAATTGTCGGAAAAACGCCCTGACATCGTCACCGGCTCGCCTCCGCTGGCGGGTGTCATCGTAATCGTCCACAAGCCCCAGGCGGCGTGCGCGTCTTTGCCGAGTGCCTTGTCGCCTTTCGCGTCGATCGTGAAAATGATGTCATCAAAGGCGTCGAACGTCGGCGCCCAAGAGGCAGCGATTTCCGCGCGGCCATGGGCGACGCCGCCGCCGGGCCCGAAGCTGTCGGCATCTTCCGTATATAGAGCGGCGAGCGCGTCGGCGTCTTCCGCCATGACTGCGGCGGCGAATGCGTCGGCGAGCGCTTTGGCGCTATCCTGCGCGGTGGCGGGCGTCGCAAGGAGCGCCGCCGTTCCTGCAGCGGCGAGAATAAGCTTCATGTCTGACTTTCTCCGTGGGTTTTTCGTAAATCGTGAACGCGACAATGTTTCAGAGACAAGCACGATCCCCGCGCGCACCGAACCGGCCTTCCTATGCGCCACGTGAAACACGTATCTCGCTCCCAGTGGAAGAAAATCAACAGCTCGCGGCGAAGAGGAGATCATTTTCCATTCGCGCCAGCTGTTGAAACATCGTTTCGCCGTCCAGTATCATGAGTTCTTCTCAATCGCGCCTATACACAAGTCGGTATGCGGATTGTGAAACAACCATCCCCGAATGTCCACCATACAATGCGCATTGTCACCCCAATTACTTTCGCGAACCCGCGACCGCTTGAAATTTCTGCATGGACGGGGATGAAATCGCAGTTCGAGTCGTATAACCAACGACATGTCGCCTACTCAGCGGTGGGGCCAAGGTTGAGCGAGAAACGCTCCAAAGCGATCGACATCTCGGCCCTCATCGATGGCGATGCGCGGGCTTGGGATCGCTTTGTCCGCAGTGCGGGCCCGATCATGAAAGGCGTGATCTACCGTCTCCTGTCGAAGTCGGGTCGCGAACATGAATCGGAAGACGTCCTGCAGGCCGCGTTCCTCAAGCTTGTGCGCGGCGATTATAGACTGCTCCGACGCTTCGATCCTCGGCGTGCCAGCCTTTCTACCTATTTGGGCGTTATTGCGACTAGCGTTGCCGTGGATCACCTGCGCCGCGCTGCGCCAGTGCAACCTTCCTCCGCAGAACTAGACGGAGTTACAGCGGCGACGCCGTTCATTGAGCCGGTCGAAGGGCTATCTTTTCCAGAGGGATTGCTGACAGCCCGGCAAGAATTGATTCTACGGATGCTCTATGAAGACGATCTGAGTGTACCAGAGATTGCTGTATTGCTTCAGATTGAAGCGCAAACGGTTCGCTCATTGCGCCACAAGGCCGCGGTTCGGTTAAGAGAGCAATGGGCGCGTTTGTGCGACGGGGGATGAATCGACGACTCTGTTCGTATATAATTTGGTAGAGGCACTGCTTATGGATAATCGGGAATTTTCCGACCGGGAGCTCTTCGAGCGATTGTTGAGTCGGTGCAATGCATCCGAACACACCGCAGCTCCAGAAGCGTTGGAAGTGGCTGCCTGGCTCGAAGGAAAGTGCGAGACCGAAAAAGCCGGCGACATCGAACGATGGCTCGCGGGTGAGCCGCTGTTCAGGCGATCTTTGGTGGAGCTGACCGCCGCCGAACACGTCGCGCTGACGAGCCGGGAGCGCCAGCAGATATTCGATATGGTCGCGCAAGGCGATAATTCTTTCTGGCGCAAAGTGATTGCTTTCACATTTGCGCCCACTCCGGCGACCGCGTTGCTGGCGCTCTCGATTTTTTTAGGTGCGTCGCTGGGGCAGACCGTTGCGATGCTGGAGCTGGAGCGAGAGTCGATTGCGCTGAACCGCGTCTTCAGCGGAATGTTCTTCTGAGGAGGTAGCAGATGAGTCGAAGAATTCTGGCGGTCCTCCTCGTTATATCGGTGGGATTCAACCTTGCGTCGCTCAGTGGATATTTTCTCTACCGACAAGTTCATAGCAAGCAGTATGGTATGTCCGATCTGCGAAAGGAGTTGAACCTGTCGCGGGCTGATGAGGCCCGGGTAATCGAACTGCGCAGATCCATGCGAGAAATCATGCGCCAGGCAAGCGACAGTCAGTCGGAATTGCAGATGCAGCTTACAGAGCTCATGTCGGAGAAGGCGTTTGATGATGCCGATCTTCAGCAAACAATTGCCCAGGTCACCAACGAACGGGGGCGGATCCAGCGTGAGGCGATTCGTCTTATCATTGATTTCCGCAATGATTTGTCACCGGCGGCCCGTGTTCAATTCAGCACAAAGGTTCGTGTCCCGGGATTTTCCTCGGAGCTTCTTGGAATCTCGCCTCTAACAACCCGTTCTTGCATCGGCAGGTCGGCGGAGTCCGATAGTCCGGAATGAGTGAATTCATGAATTCTGAAAAAGCGTAAAGGCCGACGCCAAAAAACGTCCAATCGCGAAATCGACGCCTCTCACATTAGCGGTGCCATCATAGGAAGATTATCGAAGAGCCGATAGGGCGCCGCGCGTGTAAGGGCGCATCGGATAATCGCTCGTGAAGGTGGCGTGACGGTCAGGCAAGTCAGCGCGAGACGCCGGCTGAACGCTAGCATGCTGGACTCTGCGCGGCAGTCGAGCGCCCTTATCTCTGTAAGCGAACCTATGCTTCCGCGTTGAAGCGTAGTCCATCGGTCTCGGCTGGGGATGTTTCCGTTTGGCGCCGCGTATAACGGTCAACGGCATTCTTTCAGGAGCAATTGACCGATGGCGAGAGACTACCCGAATACGCCAGAGACAGCCAAGCTGGGCCCTAAGCTCGACGTCGCAGGCCTGGTGTTCGCAGCCTATGCCTTGCTACTTGCAGCGTGCAGCGGCGACGGCGGTGACGTCGATTCGCCGCCGCCAGTCTACTTCCGTGTGGACGTTAGCCTTACTGGCGCGGGAACAGCCTCTCCCAAGACCCAACAGGTTCAACAAGGCACCACCGCGAGTATTTCGTTGTTGGCCGATTCAGGCCAGCGAATAGGAGCCGCCAGCGGTTGCGGCGGCACGTTGAATAACGCCACGTATACGACTGCGCCGATATACAGCAATTGCACTGTGAAAGTAGAGTTTATCGCCGATACGGTCGTTTTCGACTGCAGTGGCGCAAATTGCTCTGAAATCCTCCTGTTTCATGATCCTGCGGCGACAATGCCGGGCGGAATGCCCAGTCCGTTCCGAGGATACGCAGACGCCAGCGTGCGGAAGGATCCGACGACCGGCGAGTTCTGGATGGCCTATTCGTGGCCCCATCTGAATTCGTATTTTGATGTCGGTAGTCAACAGTATTACCAGGTGGCAGGCGTCGATATCCATCTGGCGCATAGTTTTAACGGCGGCGCAAATGGCAGCTGGCAGAGCGGCATCGCCGGAAATGCGCTTTGGGCTGCGCACCCAGCCACCGATCTTGGGGCCAGTGGCGTGTCCGGCTACACCGACTACGAAGTAGCCAATCTTCTCCCGGTGAAAAATGCAGACAACAGTGTCACATGGTATGGTGTGCGCCTGGCGTATTTTGTGACTCCCAAAGACAACCCGCTTGGCGGAAAATTCGACTGCTTCACGCCAGACGGATGCGAGCGACCAAATGATAGTTTCCGGCTCGAAATTAGCCGCGCCGATTCGCCTCCTGAACTTGCAAACGCAGAATCGGCAGTCCTGGGCGGCGCAATAACATCGGCCAATTGGGGCGTTAACACGAACTTAGCTGCATTGCCCGAAGCTGATAGCAGTAATCTGGATAAATGTATGTGGTGGAACGAGCCCGCGCTCTATCACGAAGGCGCAACTCTTTATCTCGTCGCTCGTTGTATGGCGTTTGCAGGGCCGTTGCCGGATCTGTCTGAATTCGACTTGATGGTATTCGCGACCGAGCCCGAAGGTAAGGCGGTTGGTGAATGGGCTTGGCGTCACGTTGGTAGATTGACGGATGCGCAGGACGCGTCGGCGCTCGGGGGCGAGGGGCTGACGCAGGCCGACATTATGATCGGAAGCCAGGGACAACTGCTCATGATAGTCACACCGGACAGCTGGAATAGTGGTTTCGTCCATCACAATTGCCAGGCTGTCGAGCTTGAGTCGATTGATCCACCGATTATCAAGCGCGACAGAGGCGAGATACGCGTTTGGTCGCTGATAACCGCCTCGGACCAATCCGGTTTGGGAAATGGCTCGTGCACATATGAGGCGGCGTCATCGGCCGGCATCGTTATGGCGAAGCGTGTCTTTGACGATCCGCAGGCGGCGCTTGTGTCGGCCCTTTATCAGACCGGTATTATGCCGTGAGCGTCCTTGGTTCGCTTCGCCTTTCAGGCGCGCGTTCCGCCATCACCGTATTGCAAAGTTTGCGAGGCAATTTGAAGCGAAGGAATCTTACGCAGTCTTCGTATAATTGGAAACCGCTATTGAGAGGAGCGCAAAGTAGCCATGGAAAGCATGTTGAGGAATACGGTCATTTGTTTTGCTGTCGTTTTTGCTGTGGCCGCAGGGGCGGCAGCGGAATTGCAGCCTTTCCTGAGCAGGATCGGCGTCGATTGCAGCGCGGCGAAGTGTCCGGAGCTTACTGTTCTGGGAGATTCCTATGCAACGCTTCCCAACGGAAAGCTCAGTCCATTTCGTGGTTTCGCCGACGCAGTTCTGCGACAGGATCCGACAGTCAATGACAAGATCCACCTCGCATATTCATGGCCTCATCTTGAAAGCGTCACCGCCAGCAGCAAGCCGCATCGCGGGGGCAGGAAGGGCCGCGGATTTACTCCGTCAGTTGAGACTCACTACGCTGTGAGCGAGGATGGCGGGCGTTCTTTCAAATTTGTGGAAGTGCTGTGGCGGCCGCAGCCAGCCACCGACCCGAATACAGGCGCACACGGACATATTGCTGTGGAGACTCCGAATATCCTACCTGTCGAACGTAACGGCGACGTCATATGGTATGGTGCGAGGCTGGAATATTTTCTTCCTAACAAGGGCGCCTATAAAGATAGGCCGCTGAATTCTTTCCGCATCGCAGTTATGGAGGGGCCGTCGCCGACATCCTTCGATGAGCGGCAAGCCGCCCATCTTGGAGCTGCCGTGACCGATGCAGCCTGGGCCGACCTGGACTTGACGGAACTTGCGGCGCAAACGCGTCGATGCACAATCTGGAACGAGCCTGCGCTCGCCTATGACAATGGCGAGCTGTTTCTGGCGCTCAGCTGTCAAGCGTTCTCGAAGAAAGGCCCGGTCATGGAACAGAATAAACTTGTCTTGTTCGCGACTCGCCCCAACGGCGCGCCGCGCGACTGGGTTTGGCGCTTCGCCGGCACGCTAGCTGGAGCATCTGAGGCGCATGAATTGGGCGGAGAGCGCCTGACGCAAATAGAGCTGGCGAAAGGCCAGACCGGCGAATGGCTGGCGATCATGACGCCCGACAATTGGGATGCGAAATCGAAAGACTTCGTGCATCTAGGATGTGTAGTCGTTGCTATCGAATCCCTCACTGACGCCCGTCTTTCTCGAACGGAAAGCGGGGTGCTCGACATTCGGGCTAGTCTATCTCCGCGCGCAGATGGCGGCGGCGATACGGGCGCGTGCGCTTATGACCGGAACTCAGCTACGGGCTTGCTCATCGGCTGGCGAATGAAGGAAGGCGCGAACGCCAGTTCGGGTGGGGGACGGCAATCGACGCTCACCATGAGCCAGAAGATCACTGCTTTGCATCCTTGATCTTAACGATCCCGACAGATCACCCAGTTGTCCTTGCGTCTATCGCCCGGGCTTACAGGAAAGGCTTACCGAAGGGTGCGTTGGAATCGTGCGGCTCCGGGTAACCTACTGGTACTGCAATGCCATTACTCGGACTTTCATGACTATCCGCCGCCCGTGGTTGATTCTGGTCTTGGCCGACGTCGTGGAAGTTATGGCGAATTGCAGTGGTTTGCCGACTAGCCAGCGCTGATGATGAATGAGCATGGATCATGTTATACGCAGCATCGTCACAGGAATCGCGCCTTCGAGGGGGCTGGATAGCCACATGGGATTTCGGATGGCGCGTGCGTCGGATGTTTCGGGGGTTGAGATACGTTCGTTTTCGCTACGAGAACTTTCGTGAGGAGCAAGAGCTTCTTCTCACTACTGCGACGAGGTTTTCTCGCCGCTAGGGTTTGCATGAATTGCTGCAACAGCGCTTCGCAGGAGATCTTCAATGAGGGGCCAACGCATTTTGCTCGGCGCCTGTGCGTTCCTTTGCCTCTCCATACAAATGGCTGAGGCCTATGAGCCGCCGGAAACCTATATTCAAGGGCTCGTTACCTCGTGGATCAAACGGCCGGAACACCGCACTGCTTTGGGATTTGCGCTCTCGGCTGCCTTCGTCGAATGGCCGGAGATTTTTTTGCGGACCCTTGATCAGAGCCCGAGCGTTTTTTCCGAATGGCACCACTCGATATGCGAGAGCACCTATCAGTGGATGGATGCTTCGGAGCCGGGCCGGGGACCGCAAACGCTGGAAATGGTCGTGGGGACCGCGAAGAATTGGCAAAGCGAGGAGTACGGCGCATTGCTTGTCGCTATAATCCACTCGGCTAAACGTTGCGACGCTAAGGGCGAAATCGTTTCACACTGAATATTTTTCCTGGCTAGCGAACATCCTGTTGAGCAATGCAGATCAAAGCAATTGAATGTTCTCGTTAATAGCATACTTCGTGGATCCCACGTGCTAGGAGTAATTGATGGCAGGCGAGCCGTTGTTGCGCAGGAACGTTGCCGGATTCGTCTTCGTGGAAGACAATGAGCCGCCGCAAGCGCCAAAAAACTTACGGAATTCATACGAGGCGGCAACACTGGCGATTGCGAACACCGCGGACATACCAGTTCTTCAGTTGCGCGGCGCTGATCTGCGCAAGCTTCTCGCGGAAGAAGCCGTCTTGTCGCGCATCGCCGAGCTGAAACGTCGCGTCCTTCTGCTCGCCGGCGGGTTGCTCGAAGGCGCCGTGACGCAAATTGCTCTGAGCGCCCTTGTCGAAGGCTTCGACGTATTCGTCGCCGCAGATCTCGTCTGGACTGTTGAGCCCGGGCGCGAGCCGCTCTTCTTCGATCGCATCACCCATAGTTGCGGCCATGTCCTCACTCGCCGCCAGGTCCTCCTCGAACTCCTTGCGCAAGAGAAAGACGTGGAAAAGCGAGAACGGCTTCAGGCTTTACTTACGGGCGCCGCCGGCTGACGCCGGCCGGGCTGGCGGGCTTCGCCCCAAGCCGAACGGAGAATTCGTCTCGGCCTTACGGCGCTCATCCCTGGCGCGGGCCGGCCCTTTCGGGCCGGATAAGGTCGGCGCGGGACAGGCCCCGCGCCGGCTTTGTTGGTGCTTTCCCGAGCAGGCGGGGGTCGTGCGGACGGCCGGCTTGCCCGAGGGCGCCGTCCGCGCAAGGGGCCGGGTCTTTATTCGTTTGAAATCATTCCGAAGCTTCCTACCTGGCGCCCCTTGGCGCGTCCGGCTGACGCCCTCGGGCCGCCTTCCTTCCGCCGCCCACCCCCGCCTGCCGGGGAAAGGCGCGGCGGATCAGAGAGGGAGGCGAGCCATGAGCGAAAACCATCAGACGGCGGAGCAAGCGGAGAGCGCGAGCGCGAGAAAGACGCAGGGCGAAGCCCCGCGCATCTATGCGGCGTGTCTTGCAAGCTACAATGCCGGCATTCTGCACGGCCGCTGGATCGAGGTGACCGACCCGGACGAGATGGTCGAGGCTGTCGCCGCCATGCTGGCCGCAAGCCCGGAGACCGGCGCCGAGGAATGGGCGATCCACGATTACGAAGGCTTCGATGGCGCCGAACTTTCCGAATATGCGGGACTCGAAAAGACCTGCGCCCTCGCGGCGTTCATCGACGAGCACGGGCCCCTCGCCGGAAAACTCGTCGCGCATTTCTGCGGCGACTTGGACGAGGCCCGCGCCGCGATGGAGGACTACGCAGGCGAATATAAAAGCCTCGAAGACTTCGCATACGAGTTTACCGAACAGACCGGCGTCAAAATCCCCGAGAGCCTCGCTAACTATATCGATTACGAAACCATGGGCCGCGACTTCGAACTTGGCGGCGACATCTTCACTATAGAGACGGGCGTCGAGGAAGTTCACATCTTCTGGTCGCGGTAACCGCCATGGCGCGCTTCGAGGCAAGACCCAGAGAGGACGGACGCGGCCCTTATCGCTGGTCCCCGGTCGTCAAAACCCCGCGCGGCTTCGCGCAAGCGACAATCTACCGCCAGATCGGTGACGAGCTTGACGAAACGGAAGCGAAAGGCCTCGCCGAGCTCTGCGCCCTTCAGGGCTTTCAGTTGCGCAGATGCCAGTAACGAATTTTCTGAACTTTTCATACCGTAAAGGAGGCCACGCCATGACAAGACATCAATTGAAATATCTACCCATCGACGAGATGAAAGTCTCGAAACTCAATATGCGTTACGGACGGAAGCCGCCCAATGTGGACGACATCTATCCGTCCGTCCTCAAATCCGGCGTACTCGAAACCATGCTCGTACGCCGCGAGGGCGATCATTGGGGCGTCGTCGCCGGACGCCGCCGCCTTTTCGCCCTGCGCAAGAAGCAGGATGAGACGGGCAAGCCGCAGACCGGCCCTTGCGCGATCATGAGCGAGGGCGATGACGCCGCCGCCATGGAAGCCTCGCTCATCGAGAATATCGGCCATGAGCCCGCGACCGAGATGCAGCAATATGAAGCCTTCGGCAAACTCGCCAAGGAGGGAAGGTCCGTCGCTGGGATCGCCGATTATTTTGGCGTCGATGAAAAACAGGTGAAACGCATCCTCGCGCTCGCCGGGCTCATCCCCGGCATTCGCAAACTCTATGCAGCGGAAGAGATCGACGGCGCGACAGTGCGCGCGCTCACCCTTGGGACGAAAGCGCAACAGGAGGAATGGCTGCGGCTCTTCAAGTCGGATGACGAAACAGCGCCTTATGGGCGCCAGTGCCGGGCGTGGATCGCAGGTGGCGCCGCCATCACCGCCGACAAGGCGCTCTTTGATATCTTGGATTATGAGGGCGAAATCATCGGCGATCTCTTCGGCGAGTTCGGCGTCTTCGCGAGCGCCGACCAGTTCTGGGAAGCGCAGTCCCGCGAAATCGCCGCGCGCGTCGAGGCGTTTCGCGAAAAAGGGTGGCGCGATGTCAACGTTATGGAACGCGGGAAAATGTTCCATTCATGGGATCATGAAAAGCGCAGTCGCACGAAAGGCGGGCGCGTCTTCATCGAAATCCGCCATGACGGAAGCGTCGCGTTTCACGAAGGCTATGTGACGGGCGCGGAAGGTCGCCAGCTCGCCAAGAAAAAGACGGGAAAGGCTGGCGAAGGAAAGGCCCAATCCGTCCGCCCCGAAATGTCAGGCCCGATGTCGGATTATGTAAATCTCCATCGCCATGCGGCGGCGCGCGCCGAACTCATCGGGAAACCCGGCGTCGCCCTGCGCCTAATGATCGCTCACGCCATCGCGGGCTCTGCGCTCTGGACCGTGCGCGCCCATCAGGTCCGCACGGCGAAGGAAGCGACGCGGGAAAGCGTTGAGACGGGCCCCGCAAGTTCGCAATTTGAAGAGACCCGCGTCGCTGTCGCCGGTCTCTTCACCAGCCATGGCGCGCGCTTCGAAGGCGTCGCCAATAACAGCGACGACTGGCGCCTTTGCGAAATCTTCGCCGCGCTTTTGAAAATGACCGATGAGGAACTCTTCGCCGTCGCGGCTGTGGTCATGGGTGAAACCTTGGACGCAGGCAGCGCCGCTGTCGAGGCGGCGCTTCATGCAGTTGGCGGCGACCTCGCCCGCTGGTGGACGCCGGACGCAGCGTTCTTCGAGCTTCTGAAAGACAAGCGCGCCGTCAACGAGATGGTGAAGGAGGTAGCGGGCGCGACCGCCGCCAGCTCCGTTCTCGCCGATACCGCGAAAGCCCAGAAGGCTGTGATCCGCGAACGGCTCGCGAAACGCGATCAAGGCGCCGCGCCTTGGTTGCCCGGATGGCTGCAAAGACCGCCCCGCCGCTTTGTTGAAGGCGCGGCATGTCCGCCCGCCGATCAATGGGCCCGCATCGTGGCATTGTTCGGGGAGGACGAGTTGGAGGCGGCCCTCGAAGACGCCGCCTGAATCCATCCCCCGGAGCCGCCGCAAGTCGCTTCCCATGCGGCGTCCCGAGAGGACCGCCCGGCTTATGGGGCCGGGCGGTTTCCTTCTCCGCATTTTTGACGGGCGCAAAAGCGCGGCGTCATCCATCAGAGCGCTAAACGAACGCTGCGTTCGGGTTGCAAAAATATCCGCGTTGCAGCGCTCGCCTTCCTCTCCGTCATTCGCATTCATCCGGGCCAATGCCGGTCACGGCTTTTGGGACCTGGACGCGGTGGTCCCTTCGCGAAACCGTTGGGGCCGAAAAATTTCCCCGGCGTCTTCGACGCCTTCCTCGCGCAACAAATTTTTCGTCCCCGCCGGTGCCTCGCTGCGCTGCGCCCCCTCATGAAAGACATTCGGGGTTCGCGGGAGGGAGCCCCCGCATCCCTTCGGTCCGGCGTCGACGGGGCATTGGGCCTCGAAGACTTGAAAAACAAACGGAGATGAAAACATGGCGAACGCTCTTGGATATGTGAACGAAACCGAAGCCGGCTTCGAAGGCACGCTCTCGATGATGAGCCTCTCGGCGCCGATCCGCATCGTCAAGAATGCGGAGAAGGAAACCGACTCGCAGCCCGACTACCGGGTCTACGCCGGACGCCGGGGCGCCGATATCGGCGGCGGCTGGATCAGAAAGGCGAAATCCTCGGGACGCGATTATGTCTCGCTGACCCTCGCCGATCCCGCTTTCGGTCGCAAAATTTACGCGAACCTTGCGCCCGTCAAAGGCGAGGATGGCCGCTGCGTCATCCTCTGGAACCCGCGCGATTAAGCTTAATCGCGAGGCTTAAGGTGGACCGCCCGGATAATGCGTCCGGGCGGTTTTATTTTGGCTTTATTTGGCGTGTTTTGGCCTTTTCTTTGCACGCCTTTGGACCGGAAAATCTATGGCCGCAGCGGGGGGAGAGACGTGTCGCGCGGGGAAGGGCCGGACCTTAATCGCAAGGATTACGACGCGCTTTTAGAGCTCCCGCTGTCGGGCTGGGGCTGGGAATACGCCCGGCGCTTTCCCGAACTCAAAAAAGCTGCCGCCCGCGCGCGCCGCACCGCGCCCGTTATGATCGAGCGGCGCGACGGCGTGCGGCTCATCCGCCTGCGTCGGCGTTATCCGGAAGCCGAGGAATTCGGGCTCCAGTTCTTCCCCGACCCTGAAAAATCGGCGCTCGAAACGACGCCCTTCTGGCTCCCGGAAGCGGCCAATTCGAGCCTCGAAGCCGCGCTCGAATTCGAGGAGATGCACGCCCGCAAAGGCCGCACGCTCTCATGGACCGCGCTTCCCGGCGAGAAACATTTCCTCATCGGACCGGGGCGGCGCCCGAAGCTTGTCGTCGCCGCGAAAGGCTACGCCGCGCAGATCGCTATTGAAGAAAACATGCTGCCCGTCCCACAGGCGGTCTATCTCTCCTTGCGTCTCGGCGCGGGCCAGCTTGTCGGCGAACATTTGCGCGCCGTCGAGGAATTTGCGGCTTTCTGCCATGGCGCAAAAGGGCGCTGCCGAATGTTACGGGGCTTGTCTCCTGAGCGCCTGCGCGACGCGATTATCGCCCTCGATGGCGAGCTTGCGGGGTTCCCGCGCCGGAAGATTGGCGAGGCAATCTTCGGCGCCGAAGCGGTCGCGCGCGGCTGGGATGTGGGCGATGAGAGCTACAAAAAGCGCACCAAGCGCCTCGTCGAAAAAGGCCTCGCCCTGATGGAATTTGGATACCGCAAACTACTCTGACGCTGCCGCCAAAGGGACGTTTTCAGTTCGCGGAGATCGTCCCTCCTCAAGGGATCGCGTTTCCCGCAAAGCCTTCGATCAGGATCGATTGAAGCGGGAAAGGAGACGTGAAGATGAGCGAAACCCATTGTGACGAAGGCGGCGAGACCGCCGGTGAGACGAGGAAACCCTGCAAGTTTTTGAGCGTGAAAGAGGCCGCAGAATTCCTTGGGCTTAGGCGCTCGACCCTCGATCATTATCGCTGGGTCGGGGGCGGTCCCCGCTATCGAAAGCATGGCGGGCGGGTCAAATACACCGAGCCCGACCTCGAGGCCTGGTCCGAAAGCCGTCAGTTTCAGGACACGGCGACGAGGGTCCGGTGAGGAGGGCGGCGGCGATAACGGCATTCGCCGCCATCGCGGCGCTTGCCGTTGTTACCGTGGCCCCGACCAAGGCGAGGGTTCTCTGGAATCGCACCGAGAGCGCGCCGAAAGGGCTCTATCTTGTTACACGGGATAACCTGACGACGGGCGACTGGGCCGTGCTGTCAGGAGACGCGGCGAGCGCGGAATGGATCGCTGCGAACGGATATCTCAGTGCGGATTGGCCGATTATCAAGCGCGTCGCCGCCGTTGAAGGCGATGAAATATGTCGCGGCGGCGTTGAGATATTCATCAATGAAACCCTTGCCGCGACTGCGCTCGATGCGGACAGCACAGGAAGGAAACTTCCAAGGTGGGAGGGGTGCATCACGCTTCAGGCGGATCAGGTGTTTCTTCTCAATAATCATCCGCGCTCCCTCGACGGGCGATATTTCGGCACGGAGAAGCGAGACGATTTGATAGGGCGCGCACACCTTCTTTTTCACGCGGAATGAAACTTCGCATAGAGAGCGTTCCAAAAGGATCGAAAGCGTTGCAAAGGGAAGGATAAGCGTCCCGGAGGGCAAGATGAAAGCACCGGCGCCAAGAGGCGCATAAACTATTGTCTGCACATCCGGAATTCGGCGCCATGCTGAAAATTTTGTGGCGCTGCGACCTGACGAAGCCGTTGTTTCGGGGAGGTTTTCTGTGGCGCCATCATTTCCTGCAAGGTTTTAGATGAGCGACGAGTTCAGGCCCCGGCTCGGCCGTCCGGGCGACCGCGGCGGTTCGGCGGCGAAGCGCTATGGCGCCCGCATAAAACGCGCGGCGAAGCGGCTCGCCAAACCGAAAGGAAAGTCCGGCTTTTCCGGCGAGCGCATCGGGCGCGGGTCGGCCGCGGCGCGCATGGCTCAGATGCGCTCACACCCGTTCGCGAAATTCCGAATGCGGCGCGCCGTCGTGAAAGTCCATATCGCGCGGGCCGGGAAGGGAATCGGTCGTGCAGCCTTCCGCGCCCATGTCAAATACATCCAGCGCGACGGCGCTTCACTGGAGAACGAGCGCGGCGAGCCGTCCGGCGGTGACCTCTATAACCGCGACCGTGAGAGAGTGGACGACCGCGAGTTCCTCGCGCGCAGCGAGCACGATCCTCACCAGTTCAGGATCATTCTGTCGCCGGAAGACGCCGATCAACTCGGCGACTTGAAGGATTATACGCGCGAGGTGATGGCGCAAGCCGAAAAGGATTTAGGAACATCCCTCGATTGGGTCGCCGTCGATCACCATAACACCGGCCATCCTCATACCCATGTCGTCATCCGCGGAAAGGACGGGGCGGGGCGCGATCTCGTCATCGCGCGCGATTATCTCACTCAGGGCTTGCGCGCGCGGGCACAAGAGATCGCCATGGAAAGGCTCGGGCCCCGGCGCGATCTTGAGATCGCGAGAGGAGCGGCTCGCGAGGTTGAAGCCGAGCGCGTCACTGGGATCGACCGGCGGCTGGCGGCGCAGGCGCGCGATAATGTCGTCGAAATCGCGCCGGCGGCGGGCGCGAGCTGCCGCTTCGAACGAACGCTCACCTTGCGCCGCCTCAGCTTTTTCGAAACACGCGGGTTCGCCGAAAAAGTCGGTGCGGCGCGCTGGCGTTTCGCCACGGGTTGGGAAGAACGGTTGCGAGCGCTTGCGCTTGAGCGCGACGTTATCCGCTCGATCGCTGCGGCCGCCGGAAAAGAACTCGCCGCCCGTGATATCAAAGTGTTCGACGGAACTTCCGGCAGGCCCGACAGAATTCTGGGGCGCGTCGTCGCCAGCGGTCCGACGGATGAACTGCGCGACACGCGATTCCTTGTCATCGACGCCGCCGACGGCAAGGTCTGGCGCGTCTCCCCTGGCGACGCGGCGCCCGGCGCCTTGCCGCCCGCCGGCGCCATCGTCGAGGCGCGCGCGGCAGTGAGGCGCGCGCGGCAATCGGACCGCACGATCGCGCGCATCGCCGACATCAATCGAGGGCGTTATTCCGCCGCGTTGCATGCCGCAGACGATCCGACACCGAGCAAGGTTTACATTGAAGCCCATAAACGCAGGCTGGAGGCATTGCGGCGGGCAGGGATTGTTGCGCGCGCGACGGACGGGTCCTGGCGCATCGGGCGGGACTTTCTCGACCGCACGGCACGCTATGAAGCGGCAAGGGGCGGCGGCGTGAAGTTCGAGGTGAAGTCGTGGATCGATCTTGAAGCCCAAGTCGGAAAACGCGCCCCGACCTGGCTCGACGATGTGAACGAAAGCGAAATCGGCGGGGAGGGCTTTGGCGCTGAGGCCGCCGCGGCGAAGGCGCGCCGCGCGAAGTTTCTGAGGCGAGAGGGTCTGTGGTCGGAAGAGGCGGGCGGCATCGACGCAGCCACGCGGCGGCGGCTCGCGGAAAGCGAGCTCGCCGAGGCCGGCGAATCGCAAGCGCGGCGCATCGGCAAGACCTATCGCGCCTTCGAAGCCGGCGGCTCGTTCGACGGCGTCTTTGAGCGCTCCGTCGATCTCGTCCAAGGGCGTTTCGCGCTGATCGGCCGGTCGAAGGAATTCACACTCGTTCCGTGGCGGCCGGAAATCGAAAAATATCGCGGCGCCGCGCTCATGGTCTACCGGTCGGGAAAGGGGATCGAATGGACGCCCGGCAGGGCGCGCGGGATCGGGTGGTGAGATATCCGCAGCGTCAGATATCTGCCCCAGACGGTTCACAAGGAGTCTTCTTGGGGGCAAAAACGGGAGTTGGCCAAAAGGGCTCGTCTGTCCGTTATGCACTCAAAGACGGACGCGTTCGGTGAGGCGCTACCTTTGTCGGCCGCCACTCTCCAATTGCGACCGGGATCCTGAGTCCATTTCACCTAAGCCAGGATACAAAAGTCTGGGGCGCTCAATATTATGCGACTGGGAAACTGCTATCGCTTGACACTGGGAAAAAATAGGACAAAATAGGACCTATATCAGGAGCGAGTGCCATGCCTTCTTCCCAGTCCAATCTTCTTAATACGCCCGGCGCCGGCGCCGGCGTTCCGCATTTTCATCGCGATGACGATCTTCTGTGCCCGCTTTGCGAGCAGCCGATTCCCGACGAGCGCGCCGATGAAATCCAGGAGCGCATCGCCCTCCGCGAGAACGAGCGCAACGCCGCCGTCGAAGCGCGTCTGAAGGACCTCTTCGCGCGGGAAAAATCCGAGGCCGTCTCGGCGGCGCGGGCGGCCGAACGCAAGGCCGCCGACGAGAAGGCGGCGAAAAAAATCGCGGACGCCGAATCCGTTCATCGGCAAATGCTCGTGGAGATTCAGCGGGGAGCCGAGAAAGCGCGCGCCGATCATGAAGCCGCGCTCGCCAAGGCCGAGGCCGAAAAAAAGTCCGCCCTCGCGGCGGCGGAAGCGGCGAGGCAAGACGCCGTTGCGCGCATGCAGGCGTCAATTGACGAAGCGCAGCGCTTGAAGGAGGCGGCTGAAAAAGCTCAGGGCGATCTTCGCACGCAGCTCGATCAGGCCGGCGCCGAAAAAGACGCCGCGATCGCCGCCGCCCGGGAAGACGCCGGCCGCGCGCATCAGGAACAACTCGCCGAGGTTTTACGGGCGAAGGTCGATGCCGAAGCGAAAGCGGCGCAAGCCGAGAAACTTCGCGAGGAAGGCGAACGCGCGCGCGCCGATGAACTGGCGGCGCGGCTCGCTGAGCAGCGCGAGGCTCTTGAGAAAGCGGCGATAAATGCGGTCAACGCCGAGAAATCCAAAGCCTTCGACGATAAGCTGAAGCTCTCTGGGAAGATCGACGATCTCCAGCGCGCGCTTGACAAGAAAACCGCCGAAGAGCGCGGCGAGGGCGCCGAAATCGATCTCTTCGAGGCGCTCAAAGCCGCCTTCGAGGGCGACAAGATCGAACGCATCAATAAAGGTCAGCCAGGTGCCGATATCCGCCACACCGTCATGCGCAATGGCAAGGCGTGCGGGAAGATCCTCTACGATTCAAAGGACCACAAGGCGTGGCGCAATGACTTCGTGATTAAGCTTGCGAGCGATAAAGTCGCCGACAAGGCCGAGCACGCGATCCTCTCCACCCGCACCTTTCCGGCCGGGTCGCGTCAGCTCGACTCCCGGGACGGCGTCATTATCGCGAGCCCCGCCCGCATCGTCGCCTTGGTCGGCATCGTGCGCGAACATATGATCCGCGTCCGCGCCCTACAGCTGAGCGACGAGGCGCGCGAGCGCAAGACGGAAGCGCTTTACGCCTTCATGACCTCCGACCGCTGCGACGGCCTTTTCAAACGCATCGACGGCCACGCTGAGGAACTGCTGACGCTTCAGGACAAGGAGCGTCGCGCCCATGAGGCGATGTGGAAGCGCGAAGGCGAGCTCTATCGGTCAGTTCAGAAGGCGAACGCCGATATGCGCAATGAAGTCGACCTCATTATCGGTACGGCGGGCGGCGGCGATGCATAATCCGGCTCGCGACGAGGAAGCGGTCGTCGTCAATCTGCAGGAGCGGCGCCTTGATCGCACCATCCTGCGCACCTACCGGACCAGAGCCGATCTCGACGACGTCGTTCCGAACGAGAACCAGCCGCGTCTGGGGCCGAAGCTCGACGACGAGCTGCAGCGCCAGATCGAAGCGAATGGCGGGCTCTTCGAGCCGCTCCTGGTCGAGCCGCATCCGCAGTTTCCCGGCAAGTTCCGTATTATCGATGGCGACCGCCGCTGGACCAATTCGAAAGCGCTAGTCGATCAGGGTAAGGACGAATACCGAAAAATCCCCATAGAGGTCACCGACCGGACCCTTTCGGAAGAGGACCGGTTTCGCGTGTGGATTTACATTCACCGCCAACGCAAGGAATGGGACGCGAAGGAAAAGGAAATGGTCGCCTATCGTCTCGTCGATCTGATGGGGCGAACAAGCGCGGCGAACATCCTTGGCGTCACCGTGCGCGAGATCGACAAGCTCGTTGATGTCTTTGAGCTTTCCGAGAAGTTCAAAGGCCTTCGCGATCCGAGCGCCGCCATCACCTGGGCCCGAGAATTGATGGGCGTCAGCAAGAAGCTCCTCACTCCGAGCGTCGTCGAGGCGGTGGTGAAGAAGGTCAATCAGAAGCGCATCTCCAATTCGAAAGACCTGCGCAAGCTTCGCACGATCTTGCCCGATCCGGTGGCGCGCGCGCATTTCATGAGCGACGAGGGCGATATCGACTCCGCGCTCTTACGCATCGCCACGGCGCCCGCGAAAGCCAAGCGCGGCCTGCCGAGCGATCTCGAAGCCGCGATCGAGGCGATGAAGAAAACGCAATGGGCCGAGCTTGAGGCGCTAAGAGGCGATCCTGAGTTTCTGAAACGCATCGAAGATGCGGAAAACATGCTCAAGTCCTTGAGGAAGGCGCTGTCATGACGAAGCCGGCCGCAGCCCTTCCGCCGTCGGACCCTCCGCCCGACCACCCGTCGGAGATCGAGGCCGCCGCCGCTGCGGGAACGCTGCGCGCGCTGATCGCGCGGCGCTATCGCGACGGCGACGACGAGCGGCGCGACTTCGACAACGCGCTGGTCAATCTTCATAACAGGGGATCAATCGACGCTGTCGCAGTATTGGCGGAACTCGGGCGCTCGGGAGGACAAGAGAACGATTTTTTCGATATTCAGCTCGTCTTTAAGGACGTCCTTCCCCGCATGATGGCGGAGATAGCGGTCGTCATGGACGCGGTCTGCGGCCTCGTCCGCGCGGGCGAGGGCGACACTTTCGCCGGCGTCTTAGTCGATCCTTTCAGGCAATTCTGCGCGGTGCAGCCGGGCCGCGCCGACGAAGCGTTGCGCCTCATTCGCGAAGACGCGCCGCGCTACGCGCTGCTCTATCCCGCCGTTCTCGCAGCGGGCCTTGAAGAAGACCGGGCCGGCTGGATCGCGCGCGCGATCGATGTCCTGAAAACGGAGGAGATGGTTTTTCTGCGTCACGTCGTCTTCGCCCTGACGCGCCCGGAGCTTGCGGCCGACGAAGACGCGCGCGCAGCGGCGCTTTCCGCGCTGAAGGCGCGTCTTGTCGGTCTCGCCGACGACGACGTTCTCGCCAGCGCAGTGCGCGCCATCTTCGCGCTCGATCCGGTTGTGCAAGGCGCGCGAGGTTCGGGACTGCTTCTCGACGACGTCCTCGCCGCGGGCGGCGATGCGACCCTCCACGCCGCGATCGAATGTCTGTGGTTGAACGGCAGGACGGCGCCGCCCGCCGTCGCCGCCGTCGTTTTCCGTCACGGCGAACGCATCAAACCAGCCCATAAGGGAACGCTGCATCGGGCCGACATGGCCCTTTATGCGTCGCTCGGCGAGCCGTGCGAGAACGAGGCGCTTGCGTTTTTGGAGCGCTATCTCGTGGCCAACGTCGGCAGCGTTGAGCCTGAAGCGTTCCAGCATTCCCTGCGCAAGATCCCGAATCAACATCCGGCACTCTTCGGCCGCCTTCTCGTCAAATGGTTTCTCTCGGGCGAGCGCGCGCTTTGCGACAGCGCGCGCTGGATGGTTACGAACAGCGTCGGCGAGGCCGCGCCCATGCCCGTCGATGCGATCGCCGGCGTCGCTCTCGAATCGGGCGAGCGGATTTTCGTGGCGCGCAAGGCCGTCGGCTGGCTCTTCTTCCAGCCGAAAGCGGCGGCGGAAGTCGTACTGGCGGTGATGAGGGATGCCGACAGCAAGTCATCGAAAATTATCGAGGATCACCTCTTCGATCCTCTGTTGATCAATTACGCCGGTCCACTTGAACCGTTTCTGAGGGAAGCGGGGAAATCAGCGCCTGCGTCCGTAAAGCGGCGCATCAATAGCGCGCTCAAAAGATGGCGCGCCCATATCGACGCCGTCAAGGCGGCCGGCGCGATCAAGGAGCTCTGGCCTTCGGAACGCGAGCGCGCCATCACACGCCAGCGCTTCGCGGATGAAAGCGCCGCCGCCATGCGCGAGGCGGAAGCGAATTCAGTCCTGTTGAGCGCTGTTTCGAAATCTGTCGTCCTTTACGGCCGCGCCTCGATTCACAGCATTCGCGGGCCCGACGGCAAAAATCGGCGCGCAGTCACGCGCCTGCAGAGCCACAGCTTCACCATCGACGTGCCGAGCGAGGACATGGTCGATCCTTTTGGCCTCGACTACAAACTGCGCTTCATGCGCGTCGAAAAGATCAGACGATGAAGCTCATCCTCAAGGAATATCTCGCCAACCTGCGCGAGCGCGACGAACTCGACGCGATCTTGCCCGACCTGTTAAGCGAGCTCGGCTTCACCGTTCTGTCAACGCCGGCGCGCGGAACGAAACAGCACGGCGTCGATGTCGCCGCCGTCGGCGCGCTCGACGGCGGATCGAAAAAACTCTGGCTGTTTTCCGTCAAGGCCGGAAACCTGACACGAAACGAATGGTGCGCGGGTTCACCCCAAAACTTGCAGCCGTCGCTCGACGAGATTCAAAACAGTTACCTTACGTCCTCGCGGGTTCCTGCCCGGTATCGCCATCTCGAAGTTTCAATCTGCATCTGCATAGGCGGCGTCGTGCGCGAGGAGGTGCGCGCCGACGTGGAGGGCTACATCGCCCGCCATTCGAGAAACCGACTTTCTTTCGAGGTTTGGAACGGCGATTTTCTCGCCGAGCTCGTCCTGAACGCATTTCTGCGCGAGGAGCTGCTCCCGAAAAACGTGCAGATGCATTTGCGCAAGGCGGTGGCGCTTGTCGAGGAGCCGGACGCCGCTTTCCGGCATTTCGACAAGCTCATGCAATCACTGCTTGAACGCGCAGGCGTTATCCGGACGCGCAAGATTACGGCGCTCCGCCAGATCAATATCGCGCTCTGGGTCCTCTACGCCTGGTGCCGAGGCGGCGAGAATGTGAAAGCCGCGCTTCTCGGGAGCGAACGCGCGCTTCTCCTCGCTTGGCGCGCCGCCAAGGGCGACCTCGACTCAGCGGCGAAAGGCTCGAAACAGCTGGTCGGCCTCGCGCATGAGATTCTGACGCTTCATTGGCGAATAAGCGCCCATTACCTTGAAGAGCGGATCTTTCCTCATGCGGCGAGCCTCTACGCGGTCTCGGCCGCGGTGCGGCCCGGCGCGTCGATCGACGTCAATCTCCAGCTGTTCAATCTTCTCGGCCAGATCGCGCTGGCGGGCCTCTGGCGCGTCCATCTCCGGAGCAGAATAGGCGACGACAATCTTGACGGAATCACGGAAGCTAAGGCCAGCATCAATCTTTACGCAGAAAAGCTCTGCGACCTGATCAACGCGAATCCCGCGCTGTTGAGCCCCGTCAGCGAAGATCAGACCATCGACATTTCGCTCGCGGCGATGTTTCTCGCGGCGGCGGGTCGGCAAAGGTTTCTCGGCGACTGGCTCTCCGAAATCGTCGATCGCAGCGCGTTTTCGTTCGCAACACATGGGGCTTATCCGTGCGTTCACGGCGATTATCGCGGGCTCGCCCATCATCCCAAGGCTCAGGACGAGGAGTATTTTAAGACCGCGACGTCGGGCAGCATTCTGTTCCCCACCATCGCCTTGTGGGCTGGGCTCCTGCGTCACCCAGCGCTCTTCGAGAAAGTCCGTCAATTGCGCGCCGAGCATCTGCCGCATTCGACGTTTCAGCTGTGGTTCCCGGGCGAGGACAGCGAGGACGCGTTCTACGTAGATGAGGATGGACATGGCGGGTCATTCGACACGATCAATCTCGATGCGGGCCCTGACGCTTTTCTCGATGAGCTCTGCGCGGAATGCGAGGCGAATGAAGCGTTCGAAGGGCTGTCCGCCGTCAAGGCCGGCATCTGGCCCATCATTTTGACCGCATGCCGGCATTACAGAACGCCGCCGCCCGTCAATTTTGTGATCGAGCCCTATCGCCAGCAAAAGACGCGCGGAGAAAAGCAATGCGCTGAAGCAGAAGTGGGTTCACCGCAGCCGCAAGCGGTCTAAGCGTGCCCGGCGCGCATGAGTGCGCGAAGAAGATCGGTTTTGATCGCGGGGGTTGTTTTGAGAGAAGACCATGACGCGAGAAGATTTCAGCGCTCCGACGAAACGCGCCATCGCGATGCGCTCTGGCTATCGTTGCGCGCATCCTGAGTGCGAAGGACGCACGACCATCGGTCCGGCGGTAGACGCCGACAAATCCGAGAATACGGGGAAAGCTAGTCATATCTTTTCGGCGTCGGACCGCGGGCCACGCGGTCAGGGCAATCTTTCCCCAGAGGATTTGCGCAGCGTCGCCAATGGCCTCTGGCTCTGCGCGAAACACGCCGATCAGGTCGATCTCAATGACGGCAAGGATTATCCCCCGCCGGTGCTCCTTGGTTGGAAAGCCGTGCACGAATTCAAGATCGCGCGCGAGCATGGCGCCATGCTCAATCCGTTCGGTTGGATCGAAAGCCTCAAGATTGTCGATGCGCCGATCTTCAAACCGGCGCAGCAAATCTCCTTTGCAAATGCCAATGTCCTCGTCGGCGGCAATGGCGTCGGCAAAACGACACTCTGCGAATGGTTATCCTGTCTTGCCGGCTCAGCGGCGTTGTCGCGATGGGGCGCCTATTCGGAGGATAATGCCCGCCACTCAGACATAGAAGTTGAGTTTGAAATCAGAGCGCCAACGCGACAGCGGGCCGTATTAAAGGTCATCAGCGGCAAGCCAAGTATCACCCTAGATGGCAAGGCTTTTCCGTTTAGTCCGATCGGATATGAAGTTGTGACATTGCTTTCTGCGCGCGAGGTGCAGGCTTCATGGGAGGAAGGCGATCATATCTACATTGCGAAGCGGCTCAATATAGACGCGATCGAGGCGCAGGCGCTAACGGATTTTATCGCTTCGGACCAAGGCGTTTTTCTTAAGGGTGCCGCCTGGGAAGATGTTCAAGATGAAGACGCGGAAAAGCCCGTTCGCCAGCTTCGCTGCAATCTAATGAAAAACTTTACGCAGCTTTTTCGAACGCTCTCGGGCGGCGAGACCGGTGCTGTCCTTCTCGATCTTGCTGTCGCCAGAGCGACTATACTTTCAACTTACAGACCGACTCTCCTGATCGTCGAGACCAGTGCCATTTCAATGGACCCGGTGTTCTTGTCGCAGTTTTTGGAGGCCCTCTCATCGCCGCTCGTCCCCTTTCAATCGATCTTTGTGACAACGGAGCTTGACGAAGAAGCGGCCTGGGGAGGATGGCAGATTATACGGCTTGATCGCCAAAATAGCGAAGGGACCGAGATCGCGTTAGGGTAAAAGCGAACTCTAGTTTTGGTTGATTGAGTCATTCAGAATATTTTTGATGACGAAAGGCTTGGTTCGCTGAGGCCAGTGCTCAATTTGTTAGTTCACCGCTGATGATATCTCGATATTGCACTATGCGACAACGGATCAGTTGACCTTAAGTGACCCGATGTCTTTTTTGCGTCAACCCGGACGTTGGGGCTGGCACTCACATTTTCGGAGTCTGCGATTGATCGGACCGAGTTCCCGTACCTGAAAAACGCTCACTCTCGGTTGGTCTTTCGACCATCCACGCAACGGTCGTGACTCAATGAAGAATCGCGATTTCTTGTTTGTCTTTGCGGCGGCTCATTAGAATCCAGCCTAGTCAAATCAGGCGTCTTCATTAATCCTCGCTCTGATTGACTGCGTTCGCGCGGTCGGCATTTCGAAGCGTGCAGGATGAATTGAGATGACCCCGACCAAACTTCTCATCGGCCAATTCTTCATCGTCCTTGTGATCATCGGATTGTCGCTGTGGGCCGCGACTCAATGGACGGCCTACGAATTGGGATATCAGCCCCGATTGGGCGCGCCGTGGTTCGAGCTCTTTAATACGCCCGTCTACAAACCCTGGCGCCTTTTCCAATGGTGGTACGCCTATGAGGCCTATGCGCCAAGTGTCTTCAATCGCGCCGGCATTATGGCGGCAGGCGGAGGATTTCTCGGCGCGGCGGCCGCGATCGCCGGGTCGCTCTGGCGGGCGCGCGCCCAGAAATTCGTAACCACTTATGGTTCCGCGCGCTGGGCGAAGACGCGCGATGTGGAAGCGGCGGGCCTTTTGAAATCGGACGGCGTGTTCGTTGGGCGGTGGAATTCCGACTATCTCCGCCATGACGGGTCGGAACATGTCATGGCGTTTGCGCCGACGCGCTCAGGAAAGGGCGTCGGCCTTGTAGTGCCGACGCTTCTATCCTGGACCGAAAGCGCCGTGATCCACGACATCAAGGGTGAGAACTGGAATCTCACTGCGGGTTGGCGGTCTCGGTTCTCTCATTGCCTTTTGTTCGATCCGACGAATCCGACATCCGCTCGATACAATCCACTGCTGGAAGTGCGCCGCGGCGAGAATGAAGTGCGCGATGTTCAGAATATCGCCGACATTCTTGTCGATCCGGAAGGCTCGCTCGAACGCCGTAATCATTGGGAAAAGACAGGGCACGCGCTACTGGTCGGCGTGATTCTGCATGTTCTCTATGCGGAGAAGGAAAAGACGCTTGCCGGATGCGCGGTCTTTCTTTCCGATCCGCGCCGCAGCTTCGAGGCCACACTAAAATTTATGATGTCGACTAACCATATCGGGACCGATGCGGCGCCGCGCGCTCATCCCGTGGTCGCGCAAGCGGCGCGCGAATTGCTTAACAAATCGGAGAATGAACGCTCGGGCGTTCTTTCGACCGCGATGAGCTTTCTCGGGCTCTATCGCGATCCGGTCGTCGCGCGCGTCACCGCGGCGAGCGACTGGCGCATCGCGGACCTAATCGATAGCGACCGCCCAGCTTCACTCTATCTCGTCGTGCCGCCTTCGGACATTTCTCGGACGACGCCGCTGGTGCGGCTCATCCTCAATCAGATCGGGCGAAGACTCACGGAAACGCTTCCCGGAGAAAAGGGCAGGCGGCGCGTACTGTTGATGCTCGATGAGTTTCCGGCGCTCGGCCGGCTCGATTTCTTCGAGTCGGCGCTCGCGTTCATGGCCGGCTACGGCGTGCGCGCTTTTCTCATCGCGCAATCCTTGAATCAGATCGAGAAGGCCTATGGGCCGAACAATTCAATCCTTGACAATTGCCATGTTCGCATCGCCTTCGCCACGAATGATGAGCGCACGGCGAAACGCATATCCGACGCCCTCGGAACGGCGACGGAGCAGCGCGCGCAGCGAAACTATGCCGGCCATCGTCTTGCGCCCTGGCTTTCCCATGTCATGGTGTCGAGTCAGGAAACGCAACGCGCCCTTATTACGCCCGGCGAGGTCATGCAATTGCCGCCCGACGACGCCGTGGTCATGATCTCCGGCGCGCCGCCCATCAGAGCGAAGAAGCTTCGCTATTACGAAGATGCGAATTTCACCGACCGAACGGGAACGCCGCCTTCGAGGCCCTCGCGGCCGGCGCCGCGTCCCGACGATTGGGCTTTAGGGTTTCGCAAAATAGACTTGCGCCTTTCGAAAGACGATGCCGCGTGTTCGTCAGGCGTTGATGAGGGCGGCCGCGAGCGGCAACTCATCCCGGCGGCGGAAGTCGAGAGGAAAATCGGCGATGAATATGAGAAGTCCGATCGGGAATTGTCGGAGGAGGATTTTGCTGACAGCGCTGGCGATAACGCCGCCAAGGAAACGATGGAACGCTTAAAGCGCGCCGCCGCTCTTGATCGTGTTGACAAAGACTTGCTGCCGGACTTTTGACGATGACGAAACGGCGCGTCCATGTGAGGATCAGCGATCTTGTCTGGGCGGACCTCGACAATGCCGCGCAAGGGCGCGGCATTACGCAGTCGGCGATAGTTGAAGATGCGCTTCGCTGTTATTTTAATCCTGACGCAAAGGCCGGACGCGAGGCGGCGATCCTGCGACGGCTTGACGCCATCGATCTGAGACAAGGCACCGTCGAGCGCGATGCCGCGATTATTCTCGAAACGCTTGGACAATATGTCCTTTACTGGCTGACGCGCACCGAGCCGTTGCCTGAAGGCGAACGGGATGTCGCCCACAACCTTGGACGCAAAAGGTTTGAATATTTCATCGAGCAGGTGGCGCGGAAAATCGGAAACGAAGTCTCCTTTTCAAAACGCGTTCTTGATGGCGTGAGTGACAAAGAAATGTCGAATGACGAACCTTGATCCTTTTCGATGTTCTTCTATCGGGTTCAATGATATTGCGAGAATCCAATCTAGCGGCTAGCGCCGTTCTTGGGGATGCTCGGTCTCAACAAAATGTCATTCGAGACTGCATCCTATGCAATCGCCTTCTAAATATTGCGAAACGTCAGCGCGCAGACAAACTATGCTGCGATCAGCGTTTCGCGGCGCCGTCGCGGCGGCGCTTGACGCTGATGATGTCATCGAGGTGCTCGCCAATCCCGACGGGTCGATCTGGATTGAGCGGACTGGCGTCGGCCTTATGCGCGAGATTGAGACCCTCAACGCCGACGCTCGCGAGCGTATCATCAGGCTAGTCGCCAACAGCGTCGGAGAAAGATGCGATCGAGCTAATCCCGTCGTCTCGGCGGAATTGCCGGGCTCCGGCGAACGTTTCGAAGGGCTCTTGCCGCCTGTCTCCGAAGCTCCGTGCTTTGCCATCCGCAAGCCCGCAGCTGCGCCTTTCACGCTGGACGACTATGTGATGAGCGGCGCGCTGGCGCCGGCCGTGGCCGATGCCTTGCGATCCTTGCTTGCTGCGCGCGCCAATATCGTCATCGCCGGCGGCACGTCGTCGGGCAAGACGACGTTTACGAATGCGCTGCTCGCCGAACCTGCCTTTGCGGACGAGCGCGTCGTTCTTCTCGAAGACACGCGCGAACTGAAATGCGCGGCGAAGAATGCCGTTGCGCTTCGAACGCATGGCGACCACGCAAGTCTGTCACGTCTGGTCCGGTCGACCATGCGACTTCGCCCGGACCGCATCATCGTTGGCGAGGTGAGAGGGCCGGAAGCGCTCGATCTCTTAAAGGCGTGGAATACAGGCCATCCCGGCGGCGTCACGACGCTGCACGCAAATTCTGCGGAAGGCGCGCTGTCGCGGCTTGAACAACTCGCCGCCGAAGCGACAGGCGCGCCGCCGCAAAGGCTCATCGCAGACGCTGTCGATGTAATCGTTTTCATGTCGCGCCGGGACGGCGTTCGGCGCGTCGAGGAAGCGTTGCGCGTTATCGGCGTCGACGGCGACGCCTACGAATGCGCGCCGCTCTGCGAACTTAAAATTGTTACTGAACTCAAAGGAGAGACACATGAAGGCGGTTAGTACGAATTTTGCGCTGCGCCGCGCGCTCGCGGCGGGCGCCGCGCTTGCGTTCCTCGCCGGCACGGCCCATGCGGCCGGATCGGGAATGCCTTGGGAAGGCCCGCTCAATCAGATCCTGCTGTCGATAGAAGGTCCTGTCGCGCGCATCGCCGCCGTCATTGTCATCATCATGACCGGCCTCGCGCTCGCCTTCGGCGAGTCGTCGGGCGGGTTGAGGAAGCTCATCCAGATCGTATTCGGTCTGTCGATCGCTTTCGCCGCGACGAGCTTCTTCCTTGCGTTCTTCTCCTTTGGCGGCGGCGCCGTCTTTTACTGAGGGAGTGCTTCCGTGGACGGTTTCGACATTCCCCTGCGCCGTTCCCTGACCGAGCCGATCCTCCTGGGTGGCGCGCCGCGCTCGGCCGCAATACTCATCGGCACTATCGCCGCGGCATTGGCGTTGGGGCTTCGCCTCTGGATACCAGGGCTTCTCGTCTGGCTCGCGGGTCATACCGGCGCTGTCATTGCGGCGAAGGCCGATCCCGATTTTTTAAGCGTTGCGATCCGCAGCTTACGCCATAAGGCGCATCTCACATGCTGAATTTACGCGAATATCGCGACAAGCCGCGGCTCTTGTCGGATTATCTCCCCTGGGCCTGCAGCCCTGCGCCGGGGATCATCCTCAACAAGGACGGGTCATTCCAGAAAACCTTCCGCTATCGCGGGCCGGACCTCGAAAGCGCGACCGACGCCGAACTCGTCGCGGCGACGGCGCGCGTCAACAATGTGTTGCGCCGCTTCGGATCGGGCTGGGCGCTGTTTTTCGAGGCTGTGCGCATCGAAGCGCATGATTATCCGCATTCAGACTTTGACGACGCCGCCTCCTGGCTCGTCGATGAAGAACGGCGCCTGCGCTTTGAAGGCGGGCTCGACGGCGAGAGCGGCGACCCGTTCGAAAGTCATTATTATCTGACGCTGCTCTGGCTGCCGCCGGCGGATGCGAAGGGCCGCGCCGAGCGCGCCCTCATCACTCGATCTAATAATCACGGAACCGACGACTGGCGCCGGCGACTGGAGACCTTCGTTGAGACCTGCGTGCGCGCCTATGATCTTCTCTCGTCGGCGCTCGTCGATATCGAGCCTCTCAGCGATAGCGAAACCCTTTCCTATCTTCACGCCTGCGTGTCGGCGAAGCGCCACCGGATCGCGGCGCCGGAAATCCCCGTCTTCCTCGACGCCATTTTGGCGGACGAGCCATTCACCGGCGGGCTCGAACCGATGATTGGCGATCATCATCTGCGGACGCTGACTATTCTCGGGTTTCCGGCGTCGACCATGCCGGGCATTTTGGACGATCTGAACCGGCAGGGCTTTCCCTATCGCTGGGCGACGCGGTTTATCGCTATGGACAAGCATGAAGCGGAAAAAGTGCTGGCGAAACAGCGCCGGCACTGGTTCGCCAAGCGCAAGAGCATGGGCGCGGTCATTCGCGAAGTGATGTTCAACGAACAGGCCGTGCTCCTCGACAATGACGCCGACAACAAGGCCGCTGACGCCGACGCCGCCCTGCAGGAGCTGGGCGCGGATCTCGTCTCCTTTGGCTACGTCACGACGACCGTGACGGTCATGAGCGAGGATGTCTCGGAAGTCGAAGATCGTTTGCGCGCCGCCGAGCAGATCATCAATGGCCGCGGCTTTACCGCGATCCGCGAGACGCTGAACGCCGTCGAAGCCTGGCTCGGGAGCGTGCCGGGTCATGTCTACGCCAATGTGCGTCAGCCGATCCTTCACACCCTGAATCTGGCGCACATGACGCCGCTCTCGTCGGTTTGGGCGGGCGAAGCGCGCAATGATCACCTTGGCGCGCCGGCGCTCATTCAGGCGCACACCAACGGAACGACGCCATTTTGCGTCAATCTCCATGTGGGCGATGTGGGCCATACGCTCGTTGTCGGACCAACCGGCGCCGGCAAGTCGGCGCTCCTGTCGCTGATCGCCATGCAATGGCGTCGCTATAATCGCGCGCAGATTTTCATGTTCGACAAGGGCCGCTCGGCCCGCGCCGCAACTCTCGCCATGGGCGGCGCCCATATCGATCTCGGGAGCGACGGCGCGCCGTCGCTGCAACCCTTAAAAGACATCGATAGTGAAACCGGCGCCGCCTTCGCCGCGGACTGGATAGCCGGACTTGCGGCGCGCGAGGGCGTTTCAATAACGCCCGATAAAAAAGAGGCCCTGTGGTCGGCGATCAAGTCGCTCAGCACAGCCCCGGCACCCGAACGCACTATCACCGGGCTGGTCATGCTGTTGCAGCATGAAGAACTGAAATCCGCGCTTCATCCCTTCACCCTGGAAGGAACATATGGGCGGCTCATCGACGCCGATCATGAGACGCTGGCGCTTGCCGACACAGCCTGCTTCGAGATGGAATCCTTGATGGCGTCTCCGGCCGCCGTCGCGCCCGTCGTCACCTATCTCTTCCATCGTCTCGAAGCCCGCTTCGACGGGCGGCCGACGCTCATCATCCTGGACGAGGCCTGGCTTTTTCTCGACAGCCCGCTTTTCGCCGCGCGCATTCGCGAGTGGCTGAAGACGCTGCGCAAGAAAAATGTCGCCGTCGTCTTTGCAACGCAATCGCTCGCCGATATTGCGAACGCCTCGATTGCGCCGGCGATCGTCGAGAGCTGCCCTACACGCATCTTTCTCCCGAATGAACGCGCCCTCGAACCCCAGCAGCGCGAAACCTACGAACGCTTCGGGCTCAATCCCCGTCAGATCGAAATCATCGCCAGGGCGACGCCAAAGCGAGACTATTATTTCCAGTCGCCGCTGGGCGCGCGCATTTTCGAGCTGGGGCTCGGACCCGTGGCGCTCGCCTTTTGCGGATCGTCGAGCCCCGCCGATCAAAAACTCATGGACGAGATCGTCGAAGGCGGCGGGCCGTTCTCCGAACAATTCCTGACCAAGAAGAATCGCAAATGGGCCGTCGACATCTTGCGCCAAGCCCCAAGCGCCGCGGCGTCCCTGATGGCGGCTGAATAGGAGGAGACGATGAAGAAGACGATCATCAGCATCATCATGATGGGCGTCATGCCGCTCATTAGCATCACCGCAACGGCCCATGCGCAATTCGGGTTTGGCGGCATCGTTTACGACCCCACCAACCACGCCCAGAATCTTTTGACGGCGGCGCGCTCGCTGACGCAGATCGAAAATCAGATCAAGCAGCTCGCCCATGAAGTCACAATGCTTGAGAACGACGCCAAAAATCTCGCAACCCTGCCGACCTCTGTCGCCAACGCGATGAAAGCGAAACTCTTGACCATCGATGCGCTGATCAACCTTGCGGACGGCATCGCCTACAAAGTCGCCGCCATCGAGACCGATTACGAGACGATCTACCGGGAGACCTATGGCGCGTCGCCGCCGCCGACGCCGGAGATTGTTTCGGAAGCGCGCGACGCCTGGAAGCAATCCCGCGACGGCTACAAGCATTCTCTTCAGGTGCAGGCGCAGGTCGTGACGAATATTCGCGACGATATCGACGAATTGCACGGCCTCGTCGGCGAAAGCCAGGGCGCGGTTGGAAACTTGCAAGTCCTGCAGGCGGGCAACCAGATCGCCGCGCTCTCCGCCGAGCAGATGATGCAAATACAAACGCTGCTCGCCGCGCAATATCGCGCCGATGCGCTGGAAGCCTCCCGCGCGCTCGCCGAACGCGAACGCGGGAAAGCGCGGCTTATCCGTTTCCTCGGCGACGACAGCGCCTACACGCCGGGAAGCTGACCCATGGACGATCTCTCGGTCATCGATTCCTTCCTGGCGACGTTTTCGACTTATATCGATAGCGGGTTCGGCCTGTTGTCGCCGGACGTCGCTTATCTCACGACCATCCTTATCGCCATCGACATCACACTCGCGGGCCTCTTCTGGGCGATGGCCGAGAACACCAATGTCGTCGCTCAGCTCATCAAGAAAGTCCTCTATGTCGGCTTCTTCGCCTTCATCATCGGCAATTTCGTGTTTCTGAGCGGCGTCATCTTCGACAGTTTTGCCGAACTCGGCCTTCGCGCCGGCGGTGGGTCGATGACGGCGGCGGATCTGATGCGTCCGGGCTTCGTCGCGAATGCCGGCTTTGACGCGGGCAAGCCGCTGCTTGAGGAGATTGGCGATCTCACCGGCCCCATCGCGTTTTTCGAGAACTTCGTCACCATTGCGATCCTGTTCTTCGCCTGGGCCGTGGTGCTGTTGTCGTTCTTCATCCTTGCCGTGCAGCTTTTCGTCACGGTGCTGGAATTCAAGCTGACGACGCTCGCCGGGTTTATCCTCGTTCCCTTCGCGCTCTGGAACAAAACGACCTTCCTCGCCGAACGCGTCCTCGGCAATGTCATCACGTCAGGCATCAAGCTGATGGTGCTCGCCATCATCCTCGGCATCGGCTCGACGATGTTCGCCTCGCTTGCCAGCGCCTTTGCTGGAGGCGACGTGACGATGGAACAGGCTCTTTCGGTGACGCTCGCCGCCGTCTCCATATTCGGACTCGGCATCTTCGGCCCCGGCATCGCCGCCGGTCTCATCACTGGCGCGCCGCAACTCGGCGCCGGCGCCGCCGTCGGCACGGCCGGCGGTCTCGCCGCCGGCGCTTATATCGGAGGAGCTGGAGCCATGGCCGCCGGACGCGCCGCGGCCGGCGGCGCATCGAGTGCGGTGAAAGCAGGCGCATCGCTGTCGGGCGGAGCCTCTGCCAGTTACCAGCTCGGCAGGATCGCATCCGGCAAGACCGGCGTCGCCGGCGCCGCCGCCGGTATGGCGGGCATCGCGCGCGCCGGCGCCGATAGCGTCAGGACTTTCGCCACGAAACCCTTCGAAGGATTGCGCGCTGCTTACGACAGAGGCGGCGCTGCCGCATTCTCGGCGACCGGCGGCAAATCCTCCGGCGGGACGATTGCGAGTCTTTCCACCAGCGGCGCCGGGCCCAAAAACGACAATTGGGCGGGCCGCTTCGAGGCGCGCCAGAATGTTCGCGACGCCGGCGGTCTCGCCGCCCACACGATCCGCAGCGGCGACGCCTCATCTGGCGGCGCGGCGCCCACTCTCAAAGAACGCGAGGATTCATAATGCTCTTCAAACGCGCATCCGCCGCCTATGGCGAAACACCGGAACCGGAAACGCCTTTTCAAAAGGCCGGACAAATCTGGGACGAGCGCATCGGCTCGGCGCGCGCGCAGGCCGCGAACTGGCGCTTCATGGCGTTCGGCTGTCTCGCCCTTGCGGTTGGTGCATCGGCGGGCCTCGTCTGGCGCTCGCTGCAATCGACCGTCACGCCTTACGTCGTCGAAGTCGATGAACTGGGCGCCGTCCAGGCCGTCGGCCCGGCGAGCCTGCGATATAATCCGACAGACGCACAGATCGCGCATCATCTGGCGCGCTTCCTTGAAAATGTGCGCGGGCTCTCCGTCGATCCCATCGTCGTGCGCCAGAACTGGCTTTCCGGCTACGACTTTACGACCGACAAGGGTGCGGCAGTCCTCAATGATTACGCGCGGGACAACGATCCGTTCGAGAGTGTCGGGCACAGGTCACGCACCGTCGACGTTGTCAGCGTCGTGCGGGTTTCGGACGACACCTTTCAGGCGCGCTGGATAGAACGAGCCTTCGAGAATTCCGCCTTCACCAAAACGGAGCGCTTCACGGCCCTGATGACCATCGTCATCGATCCGCCGCGCGACGCGGCGACCCTACGCAAAAACCCCCTCGGCATATTCATCCATGGTCTCAACTGGAGCGAGGATCTCGACACCGGAGAAAAGCAATGAACAAGATTATGATATCCGCCAGTCTCGCAGCGTTGTTGACGGCCTGTGAAACCTATCCGGCCCCGCCGCAAGAAGCTTATGTTCCCGCTATCGCCGCCTTTGACGATGAAACGACGCTTCCCGTCGAGATCGTCGAAACCTCAAAGGCGTTGCCATTGCCGGGACAGCTCAAAGCGATCCCGTCGCCAAGTCAGAAATCAAAGGCGGCGGCTGCGACGCCAGAAGACGCGATCGCCGAAGGCGCGAAAAAGGCGCGTATCGAACCCTCGCTTAACGGCTATATCAACGCCGTTCAGGTCTATCCCTATACGGAAGGCGCCCTTTACCGGCTTTACGCCGCGCCGGGACAGGTCTCGGATATCGCCTTGCAGCCGGGCGAGACGCTGATCTCCGTTTCCGCGGGCGACACCGTGCGCTGGGTGGTCGGCGATACGTCTTCGGGCGGTCCAGAAGGCGAGCGCGCGCATATCCTCGTAAAACCCATCGGACCCGGTCTTTCCACCAATCTGATGATCGCGACAGACCGGCGCGTCTATCATCTGGAACTTTCGAGCACCGACGGCGCCTATATGGCGGCGCTGTCTTGGGCGTACCCGCAGGACGAGCTGGACGGTTTGCGCGCGCGCAACCGCAACGCTATTGCGCGCGACGAGCGCACCATTGCGAAGGGGTTGGCGTTAGGGGACTTGAATTTCAACTATCGCATCGAAGGCGATAAACCCGACTGGCGTCCGGTGCGCGTCTTCGACGATGGCCGTCAGGTTTATATCCAGATGCCGGCGGCGATTGCGACCACCGATGCGCCGCCGCTCTTTGTCGTCGGCCGGAAGGGCGGCACCGAACTCGTCAACTATCGGGTGAAGGACAATTACTACATCGTCGACCGACTCTTTTCACGCGCCGAGCTTCGCCATGGCGAGAAGAACCAGACCGTCGTCAGGATCGTGAAAACCGGCGAGGGCGGTCGTGGCTGAGCCCATTCCATTTGAGGAACAGGCGGAAGCCTTAAAACTGCGCGCCAAGCCGAAGCCGGTGACGCAGATTAACCGCAAACTTGTGATCGCCGGCGCCGGTGTTGGAGCAGTTTTATTGTTTCTCGCGGCGTCCGTCGCGCTCGATCCGCCGAAGATTTCGGGCGATGACGAACCGCGCGAGCTTTACAACACGCGCAACAAGCCGAAGGCCGATGCGCTCAGCATCCTGCCGGCAAGCTACGATCAGTTACCGCCCCCGAAACCGGCGATTGAATTAGGCCCGCCCATCCCAGGCGATCTCGGCGGCGCCATGCTTGCGGCGGAACGCGATCTCGGGATTGAGCCTGATGTTTACGAAACGGCTTATAGTGATTTTCGGCCGGACCCGCTGAGCGAGGCTGAACGCGCCGAACGCATCCGGCAGGCGAAACTTGCGCAGGAAAGTCTCGCTTCGCCTGTCTTTTTCAAGGTGAACGGCAAAGCGCCCGGGAAGGCGTCGGACATATCGCCGGCGCCAGATCCGGTCGATCCCTTCGCCGCTATTCGGGAAGCGAGTGCGGCGCTTGGCGGCGGTATCGACATCGACGGCGAAAACGATCCGAACAAGCAGGATTCCAAAATCGCTTTCGCCCGCGATGCGGAGAACGGCGATATTCTGAACACGCACGGCCTCGTCGATCCTGTCTCTCCCTATCAGGTGATGGCGGGAACCATCATTCCGGCGAGTCTCATCACGAGGCTCAACTCGGATCTGCCGGGAACGATCATCGCGCAGGTGACGCAGCCGGTTTACGATACCGTTTCCGGCGCGCATTTGCTCATTCCGCAAGGCGCGCGCCTGATCGGCCGTTACGACAGCCAGGTCTCATTCGGACAGGACCGTGCGCTCATCGTCTGGGACCGGGTGTTGTTTCCCAACGGCGCGTCTTTGCAGATCGACGCCATGCCGGGCGCCGACGCGGCCGGCTATGCCGGGCTCTCCGACAAGGTCGATAATCACTGGGGACGCATCTTCGTCGCAGCCGGGCTTGCGTCGCTACTCGGCATCGGAACCGAACTTGCGGTCGATGACGATGACGGCCTGACCCGCGCCATTCGCGATTCCTATCAGGACACCGCGAACCAGGCGGGACAGCGCATTGTCGATCGCAATCTCAATATCCAGCCGACCCTGAAAGTACGGTCCGGCTGGCCGCTGCGCGTCATCGTCACGCGCGATCTTGTCCTCCGCCCTTACGAATAAGGAAACGCCCTCATGTCCTTGCGCCTCGCCGAGCTTCCTGACCGCACGCCGTCCAAACTGACGATCCAGCTAACGCCGGACCAGCTCGCGGCCTTGCAGGACTACGCCGATATCTATGAGGCGACCTATGGCAAGCGCGAGCCCATCGAGCAGCTCGCGCCTGAGATGCTCGAAACATTTTTGAACGGCGACGCCGGCTTCAAGCGGGCGCGCAAGGAACTTCAACAACGAAAGAAGGAGAAATAGACCATGCCCATGATCGGAACATTTTCAAAGACGGAAGACAGCTTTGTCGGCACGATCCGCACCATGACCATCAACGTCAAGGCGAAGATCGTACCCAACAAGGACAAAGCCAATGACGGCGCGCCGGATTATCGTGTCTATGCCGGCGGAGCCGAACTCGGCGCCGGCTGGCGCGAGACATCCAAGGACGAAGGCAAGGAATATCTCGCCCTGAAGCTCGATGACCCGAGCTTTGCCGCACCGATCCGGGCCGCGTTCTTCGAGAATGAAGAGGAGGGGACCGGGGTTATGATGTGGAGCCGCGGCAAGCCGGACGGCGGCGCAACGCAATAAGCTAATTTCTGCACGGCAGAATAAGCTAATGACTGACCGGCGGGTCCGTTTATCCCCGCCCGCAAATGTTCCCGCTCGGGAATATTTCCGGCCTGATCGCGCTCCGGGCCCCGGAATCTTCCCGAGCGGGAATATTGCTGTCCCATGGCCGGTGGAACTGAGCGGCGCATGGGGCTCAAGATCGGCCAAGTGACCGGCCAAAATTCGCCAGTTATGAAGAAAATACCATATAAAACAATTACATATGAATCCACAAAATCGGCCATTGCCGCCTGATCGGTTTTGGGCGTAAGATCGGCCAACGAATCGGCCAAATCTTATCGAACAACCGAAAAAAGCCTGAAAATACTTAAGGTAGACGGGTCATGACATCGGCCAATGAACTCATCGAAGCGCCTGGCCGCATCGAGCCCGCAAGGCTTGAAGACGCCCCAGCGGAGATCGCCGATCTTGTGGCGGAACTCGCCGCCAAGTCGGCGGTCCTCGGCGCCAAACTGCATCCGCAGACGGCCGCGAATCTCGCATCCCTCGTGCGGTTGATGAACACCTATTACAGCAACCTCATCGAAGGCCATGACACGCGCCCTCGAGACATCGAACGCGCGCTCGCGGGCGACCTCGACGCCAATGAGGGCCGGCGCAATCTCCAGCTTGAAGCCGCCGCCCATGTTCGCGTGCAGGCGGAAATCGACCGGCTCGCCGCCGAGGGCGCTGTACCTGAGCCGGCGTCCGTCGACTTTATCAAATGGCTCCATCTCGAATTCTATCGCGACGCCCCCGAAGCGATGCTTCGGATAAGAAGCGATCACGCCGAGTTCCTTATGGTTCCCGGCGAATGGCGATCAAGGCCGGAACATGACGTTTCCGTCGGCCGTCATGTGCCGCCATCCAGCCATCGCGTTGCCGATTTCATGGAATATTTTGCGCGGCGCTTCCGCTTTGAGAACTTAGGGCAAGCGTCCCGCGTCATGGCGATGGCGAGCGCTCACCATCGTTTGAACTACATTCACCCGTTTCCGGACGGCAATGGTCGCGTCAGCCGCTTGATGAGTCACGCCATGGCGGCGAAGGCGGATATCGGCGCCCATGGCCTTTGGTCGATTTCGCGGGGGCTCGCGCGCGGGCTCGAAAGCCGAACCGACTACAAACAGATGATGGATTATGCGGATACGCCGCGTCAGGGCGATCTCGACGGGAGAGGCAATTTATCGCTTCGCGCTCTAGTCGATTTTACGCGCTGGTTCTTGCGCGTATGTCTCGACCAGGTCGCGTTCATGTCGGAGCTGTTCGATCTTGATAATCTAAGCCGACGATTGAAACGCATCGTCGAACAGAATGACGATCTGAAACCGGAAGCCTACGCGCTTTTGCACGAGGCCATGCTTCGCGGCCAGTTCGATCGAGGCGAGGCGCAACGAATTACAGGACTGCCAGAGAGGACGGCGCGACGTGTATTAAACGATGTCGTATCGCTGGGCCTCTTAGCGTCAGAATCTCCAAAGACACCCGTCTCGTTACGATTTCCTGCGGACGCGCTGGAAACGCTGTTTCCGAAACTCTATCCCGAAGCGTAATTTATGAGCCATGACTTTACCTGATGCGCGAGAGCGACAAGATGAATGGACCAGTTTGAATTCATAAGAAGGTTTTGTGAAAAGCCTCAAGGCTTCGCCTGGTTGCTCGGCGCCGGCGCGTCTCGGCAAGCAAACTTGCCGACTGCGACAGATGTGATCGACGATCTGAAACGGCGCTATTATTGCAGCGAAGAAAATCAGCTTTTAACAACGAAGGATCTGCAAAACGACGCGGTGCGGGCGCGTGTCGACGCCTTTATGGAGGCGCGCGGCTTTCCCGCCCGTTGGGCGCCCGATGAATATACAGCGCACTTTGAGAAAATCTTCGGCGAGGATCGTGAGCGCCAGCGGGCTTATTTGTCGAAAATGTTGTCCGAGAAAAGAGTTTCTCTCGCCATAGGAAACCGTGTCTTGGGCGCGCTTCTCTCCAATGGAACGACGCGCGTCGTATTCACCACAAATTTCGACACCGTCGTGGAAAAATCCGTCGCGGAGGTCGCCGGCAAATCATTGTCCGCTTACCATCTGGAGGGCTCCGCTAAGGCCAACGATGCACTCAATAACGAAGAGTTTCCGTTATATGTGAAACTGCACGGGGATTTTCGATACGAAAGCATCAAGAATCTGGCTGCCGACCTCAAGGCGCAAAATGACGAACTCTCGCGGTGTCTCGTTAACGCGGCAAACCGCTTTGGTTTCGTTGTCGCCGGCTATAGCGGCCGCGACGACAGCATCATGTCGCTTCTTGCATCAGCGCTCGAAAGCAACAATCCGTATCCGCATGGCATTTACTGGCTCGGCATGAAGGGAAGCGCGGCGCCGGCGCCGGTTAGCGCGTTCCTGGAGGCGGCCAGGAAAAAAGGGATCACAGCAGAATATATCGAAACCGAGACTTTCGACACCATCATGCTGCGCATTTGGCGTGCTCTCGACGACCGCCCTGAAGACCTCGACAAGAAAGTGCGGAAAGCGAAAGCCGCTTCCGTTTCCATACCGTTGCCGGATTACAAGGGAGCAAAACCGCTTCTCAGATACAATGCGCTGCCGGTTGTTTCTTTGCCGGATCAATGCAACGCGATCGAGTTCCGAAAGCCCATGACATGGGAACGCTTCAATGACCTGATGCGAGAGTCGGAAAACGACATCGTGGCGACGTTGGACGGCGGGACGGTCTGGTGCTGGGGCGCTGAGGAAGACGCAAGAGAGGTTTTCGGGACCGACATCCAAAAAATCGAACCGGCGTCGATCCCGACCGATTGGCGACAGCAGGGGCGGCTGCATGTGCAGCGGTTTCTCGAAGATGCGATAGCGAAGGCGTTTGAACGCACCCGGCCGGTTCTGTCCCGCCGACGCGGTTCCAGCACATATCTGATCGTCGAAAGGAATGCCGTAGATGCGGCTGCGTTTCAGACGGTTTTCGAGCAGACCGGAAAGACAACCGGGCTCATTCCCGGCCTTAGCGTTCCTCCCAGCGACCGCGGCGACGGGACTGAAAAGGTCTTTTGGTCGGAGGCCGTCAAAATCGACCTTGCAGTCGCCGACGGACGGAATTGGCTGCTCTTAACGCCCGATGTCTGGATTACCCCGTTATTCGCGCGAGAACATGCGACCGAGTGGTTGTCAAAGCGGCGCGCAGATCGCCAGAACGCAAAGCATGATGCGCTCGTTTCCGCATGGGCGGGCGTGCTCATGGAAGAGGCCGAGCCCGGCGCTGAAGTCGCGGTGACGGCTTATGACGGCGAAAACTCTCCGGCGAATCCGAAATTCGTATTCACCAACAGGACGGGTTTTTCCTGGAGGCGCAGATGAGCAATCCTACGCTTCCCGCATATTCCGGTGTTGGCGAACCCGATCTTCTATTTAATGCAGGCAAGACGGATAAACATCCGCTGCGCGGTCTTATCGATCATGGACCGTTCAGCCAACGATACGGCGTGCCGGCGCGATTGAGATTCGCAATGTTGAGCCCGGCAGCGGACATGCAGCGGCTCGTCGATGTCGTGCGCGAATTGAAGGACCCCGCAAAGGCGGTCGAGGCGACCAACTACTATCCGGATTATCCCGGCTTCGAGGCGGTCTTCCGAGCGCCGATAGCAGACGATGCGGATGATTTGAAATTCGGATTGGGAAGCGAGTTTGACCGGCTCGCGGGGGCAGGCGACCGCGTAGGGCTCGCCCGCGCGCTCTTCGAGGCGGTGGCTAAGCTCCGGACGATGCGCGACCGGTTCGATGTCGCGCTCGTTTATTTGCCGGATCGTTGGAGTTCCTGCTTTGACGGCGAGTCGTTCGATCTGCACCACTACTTGAAGGCGTATTGCGCGCCTATCGGCGTGCCGATCCAGATATTCAACCAGGCGAGTTTCGAACGCCGATGCCGCGCCAATGTAATGTGGGGCGTGAGCGTCGCCCTATACGCAAAGGCGGGCGGAGAGCCGTGGAAGCTTACGGGCCTCGATCCGACAGCGGCGTTTGTCGGCATCTCTTACGCCATGCAGCCAAAGAAGGGAGGCGATGGTCAAGAATATCTGACATGTTGCAGTCAGATGTTCGATCCTGATGGAACAGGGTTCAGGTTCGTCGCCTATGACGCCAAGGAATATACGCGCGACGAACAAAAGAACCCGTATCTTTCATACTATGAAATGCAATCCGTCTTGTCGCGCTGCCTTGCAGTTTATCAGAAAGGCCATGTCGGTCGGACGCCAAGGAAGATCACGATCCACAAGACGACGCCCTTCAAAGAAGAAGAGATTGAGGCGGCCATTGACAGCTTTAACGAGCGAACGGAAGTGGAGCTCGTCCAGATCGTGCAGAATGTGGACTGGCGCGGGATGCGCTATGACGCAGGCAGACCCGCCAGGGGGGATGAGCCGTCTGTCGCGGCGAAAGCCTATAATTATCCCGTCGAACGAGGCGTATATACGCCGATCGCTCCCGATGAAGCGTTATTCTGGACGCAAGGCAGCGTACTCGGCGTTCACGCGAAGAATTCGAGATATAACGTCTACAAGGAAGGCGTTCTTAAACCGACGCCGTCTCCCGTATTGCTTCGGCGCTTTTCCGGCGACGGCGGCTGGCATGACACATGCGCGGGAATTCTCGGCCTCACCAAGATGGATTGGAACAACAACACGCTTTACAAAAAGCTTCCCGTCACGCTGGTTTATTCCAGCGTTTTCGCTAATATCATCAAGCAAAATCCGAACCTGGTGAACGAGGTTTTTGACTTCCGCAATTTCATGTAGCAAGAGCGGTCTTTTGTGTAACAAACCGCCAACAATTCGTGTAACAATCTTGGCGCTTGCGATGCGTAAGTCATTGAATTAAAAAGGGTAACTGGCGATATTCGAGCCCGCTACCGGTTCCTGCACTTAAAGAAAACGAGGAGCAGTTTATGTCCTGGACACATAAACTTGTTATAGCCTCAAAGCAGCGCCGACAGCACCGCCAACGCTGACGGCCGCTTGACGGGCCTGAGCATCGGCCAGATGGGCGTATCGCTGGGTGGTCTCGGGCCGGAGATGACCGAGAAGGGTGCCGATGATCGGCAGAGAAAGCCCTTCCGATAATCCGAAGCTGGCGAAACTGTGCCGCAGATCGTGCTTTCGAACATCGTTGAGCCCTGCTTCTTTTCTGAGGTCGCGCCAGACGCCTTGCGTTCCGCAATAAGGCCCTGTCCGGTATTTGTTCGGAAACACCCATTTCGGATGAAGACGCGGCGCAGTGCGCAACACTTCCAATGCCTCGGGCGATAACGGTCTCACCGACTTGCCCGATTTTGAGTCGCCAAAACGCAGAAAAGATTGATCGAAGTCGATCTCCGTCCATTCCAGTTCTTCCATTTCGCCCGTGCGCGCGCCCGTCAAAGCGAGGAGCTTGATGATTCGAATTCCCTTCATCCGGCGGTCTTGCGATTCCCAAATGGTGATACGCTTGCCGATGGCGGCCGCTTCGGGGACGGTCAGATAGCGTTCGGATTGTCCGTCCGGCGCCAGTTTCACGCCAATGGCGACATTGGCCGGGACGAGCTGGCGATCGACGCAATAGGAAAGAACGCTCTTGAAAGTGCGGATCGTGCGCGTGGCGGTGCCTGCGCCGCCCGTCACCCGCCGGACCCCGTGCTTTTTGGTTTTGACCACGCAAGCGGTTTTCCCTTCGGTAATATCGTCACGCAGTTTCGCAATATCCTGCGCCGTCAGGGACGAAACCAAACGCTTGCCGATCAGCGGGACGACGTGAGCATTCAGCCGGTTGACGTCGTTATCGATGTTCTTCTGCCGACGCTTTTTGCCGTTGCGCCGGTTCCGCGGCGCCGCCTCGGCGCGCCACAGTTCGATCGCCTCTTTGACGGTCAGGTCTTTTGCGGCGGAGGCCGCATCGAAATGCACCTCTTCGCGTCGGTCATCGCCGGTTCGCGCGGCGGCAATATAGACCGTCGCTTCCCGCCGAGCCGCTTCGCAGGTCATGGCGGAGGATCGCCCGATGCTGACGCGGCGCTGCTTGGCGCCGCGCCCGACGCCGACGCGATAGGAGGCGATATAGGCCTTGGCGCCCGACGGCGAGACTCGCAGACCAAATCCGGCAAGATCGCTGTCCCAAAGGATGTAGGCTTTTGCCAAAGGTTTCGCCGCGTCGACAACGCGCTTGGTGAGTCGCTTTCGTTCGTCTGACATGCCAATACTCCGTCCGACCTTTGTCGCTCGGGAGCCGCGAGTCAGCACGCCGCATTCGAAGGCCCGTCCAAATCGCGCCGCTAGGCAGCGGTCGAAAAAGTCAGCACCATGTCAGCACCGTGAGGCAAAACCGGCTCCAATTCGATCCAAGCGCGCGCAAACGCATCGAAGACGGAGGAAATAGTAACGCATTGAGTTGATTGCGTATTTAGAGATTTCCGCAAACTCTTCGAGCGCTTTGCAAACGCTTCGAAAGCAGTCTAGCGTCTCACTCCGAAGGCAGAGGTCACAGGTTCGAATCCTGTCGGGTGCGCCATTTTCCGCTTAACTTCCAGATATAGGCTTTCGATCAGCCATTGATTTGGTCGCATATTGATCACCAGATACGAATGGCTGGGTCGCTCCAGAAATTCTGCTGCAACTTGGCGCATGAAATTGGGGTTGGACACTTAACTCAAACCCAGATGCGCCAAACCCTCCTTAAGTCAGCCAGCCTTCTGTCTCAAAATACCTGACGACGGACAGTGACGCAGGCAAAAAGCTCATGTCGCCCTCCTGCGCCAACAGCAACTTCACTATGTGATTGCGCCGTCGCTGAGATAGTAGGCCGTCAGTCCAACTGTATTGATGACGCCATGGGCGATGATTACCGGAAAGAGCCGTCGCCCTCCCAGCAGGTAGTAAAACCCGATAATGAAGCCGATAATCCCGGTTCCAATCATGCCAGCAAGGCCTTGGTACACATGCATGGAGCCAAAGATAATGGCGTGAATGATGAGCGCCGCTGTCCAGCCTAAAGCAGTGCGACCAAAGAGGTCTCCAAGACGATTCAGTAGATAGCCCCGCAAGAAGAGCTCTTCGCCAAGCGCCGCGCCGCCCCAAACCACGACAACGATAAAGGCAAGGAACACCAGCGGTTTGCCGAGGAAGAACTTGAAGGGATCAGAGGCGGTTGGCGCCTCCTCCAGGCCGAAGAATGCGTTCAGGGGCTCAATGACAAAAAACATTGAGGCGAATACGGTGACAATCACGGCCACGCTCAGAGCAATTGTTCCGATCCATTGTTTCGTCCCTTTGGGCAGAGAAAGGCCGTAGTCTGACCATTTGACTCCGCGCCTCTTCATCAGAATCGTCGCCAGAATGATTGCGCCCCAGATTGCGATGGAGCCTGCCCCAATAAGATCGGCTGACTTGGTAATCCAGGTGAAGCCGAGCATCGCCAGAAAAACAACAAGGGTTTCAGCGATGATAGCAAGTCGGGTTTCGCCTGATCGGGTGGTTGAGGCGCCAATGCTTGTCATGGGTTCTCCTAACTCGGATGTGTGTTATCGGGAGGCGACCTCAATCAGTGGCAGGGCGCGCCTTCTGTGAGCGTCCTGCGGCCTACATCCCCTCCGCTTTCGCGCGCCGCCAGTAGTAGATGGCCATGAGCGTAACGATTACAGGTACGATCAATCCGTACTCATCGATCCAGAAACGCGTTTGATCATTACGCGTCGTAAGGGGAGTGAATATTTTCTGGACATAGATGTTATGCGCGCCATGAAACATAACGGCGGGCCACAAAGAGTTCGACCTGAAAGTATAATACGCCATGATGACCGACATGCTGGTGATCATCAGAGTGAAGCAAGCCAGCTGGAAAACCGGATCGCCAAAACCGTATTTGATGACGATCGGATAATGCCAGACTGACCAGACAATCCCGCTGAACAGAGCCACGCCGCCGAAAGGCAGGACTTTTCTCAGCTCCCAGATAAAGAAGCCGCGCCATCCGATCTCCTCGCCCGCAATCGTGCCAAGGGATTTTGCGAATTGAACAGTGGCCAGCAGCGCAACCATGAGCGCAGCCCCCGCAATGGGCGTGTCGGAAAGGCCGAGTTCTGCTGACCATTCCGAAATCGTGTCGCCGTCGAAGGCGCCGCCAAAGCCAAGCGACCAGGCGATCACATAGCTGATCGAGACATAGGCGACCGGAACCAGATAGGACTGGATATTATCGCGCCAGTTCCCGCCGCCCCATGGGAGCGATGCGATTTTCCGCCCTGTTATCTTGAGCGTAAGAAAGCCCGCGATCGCCGGGCACCACATCAAGGCGCCGACGTAAATGCTTGCCGGGGCCAATTCCACAATGGCGAAATGCCCAACGGCGCTGATGGCCGTCAAAATGATCAGGAATATCGTGATGGTTATCCACGCGGTCAGTTTGCTCGGTTTTTGGATCGTCATTTTACGTGGCTTTCTTTTTTCTGTTTAATTCACGAGCGTTCATTGCGCTCTTGCGAATGCGTTCCAGCAAAGGAGTGCGCTGCAATGCGCCAATCGCGTTTTCCAGGATCGTCGGAAGATCAGCTTTTATTTCAGTATACAGATCAATAAATGCCTGTTCGATCTCCGCCAGGCGAACAAGCAAAAGTTGATATTGAGCCTTGCCCCTTCTTGTCAGTGAAAGGACTTTGCGGCGGCGATCATTTGGGTCATCCCTGCGCTCCAGCAAGCCAAGCTGAATGAGACCCTCAACACGTTGAGCTGACAGTTGATGAGGTTCATCAAGGGCTTCAGCGATATCCGCCAAAGATACCTGGCCCTTGTCTCCGATAAACAATGTGCAGGCGACCGCCCTTGAAGGAATCGTGATCTCCGCATCGCGCAAAAGTTCGTCACCTTGAAGCGCGATAAGGTCCACCAGCCTCAGGAGCTTGTTGGACAAAAAAGCTCCTTTCAACGCGTGCTCGTCTCTGAAGTTCTTCACCGCCATGCTCACCGCCATAT
>JACKIL010000008.1 GCA_020638525.1 Caulobacterales bacterium
GAGACAGGACGTCCGGTCGAACTCGCGCAAGCCGATTATTCCGATGGACCGCGCCTTGTGTTCCCCGCGCCTGCTGGCGGCCATAACTGGCAGCCAATGGCGTTCAATCCCGGAACCGGCCTCGTCTACATCCCGGCAGTCCACGCGAGCGCAGTTTTCTGGATCCCTGAAGAGCCTTTCATCTATCAGAAGGGCGGCGCGAACGCCGGTGCCATGTATGCGTTCCCGGCGAAGAACGCCGGCGCATGGGGGCTTGAGTCCGAAGCCGCGAAAGCGCTTCCGCCTCTTTCCGAACTCGCCAAAGGTCAACCCGATACGACGATCCGCGGTTTCCTTCGCGCTTGGGATCCTGTCGCGAACAAAGTCGCGTGGGAGATCGAGACCTCGGATCGCTGGGTCGGCGAGATGAACGCCACTTGGAATGGCGGCGGCGTCATGACGACAGCGGGCGGTCTCGTATTCCAGGGTCGTTCGACCGGCTATCTCCATGTCTATCGCGCCGACACAGGCGAACAACTCGCGCAAATCAATGTCGGCACGGCGATGATGGCCGCGCCGATGACGTATGAGCTCGATGGAGAGCAGTACGTCGCAGTAATGGCGGGCTTTGGCGGCGCGCTCGGCGGCTCCTTCCCTGAAGGCACGGCGCCTTATCGCTACGGCAACGCCGGCAGGATCGTCGCGTTCAAGCTCGGCGGTGGCGTTGTTCCGCTGCCGACCGAAGTCGAGCACGCTTCCGCGTTTCCGCGCCCGTCCATCGAGCGATTTGGAACGCAGGCGCAGATCGACCACGGAAACGAACTCCTGAAACGCCACTGCAGCCGGTGCCACAAGAACAATGACGCGTCCGGCGCGATTCCAGATCTTCGCCGGATGAGCGCAGAGACAGATGCAGCGTTTGAAGACATCGTTCTCCGCGGCGCGCGCGCCGAGAAGGGAATGGGATCTTTTGAAGGCGTCCTCACGCCCGAAGAGGTCGAGGCCATTCATGCGGCGATCGTGGATGCGGCATGGCGCGAGTATAAAAGGAGCCAGCCGGGGCCGCAGAACAAACCGCACGAGCCCGTGAAACAATAGTCAGTAAAAGGATCACATCCATGCGTAGGGCGGCATTCTTCACGGCATTTTACGTGGGCGCGCTAGTGCTCGCTTGGGTGAGCCCATCGCTCGCTGGCGACAATAAGAAAGACAGCAATGATGCGATCGCAGAGCGCATGGTTGACGCCTGCTTCGATCGCGCCGCAAGCGCCGGCTTTCCGCCGTTCAGCATCGCTGTCATCGACCCGACCGGCGCGCTCGTCGTTTTCAAACGGCAGGAAGGCGCTTCTCCAGCGACGGCCGAAGTCGCGATGCTGAAAGCGCGCACGTCTCTCAAGGCGAATGCGCCGACAGCGATCCTCACCCAGGTCGCCGGCGCTGACGAGCCTACCCGGGACGCCCTCTTGCTCCTCGGGTTGACGACGCTTCCGGGCGGGGCGCCATTCGCTGACGGGAAATCGGGCTTTTCTGGCGCGATTGGCGCATCGGGCGGCGACGCCGCACAAGATGTGCAGTGCCTGGACGAGGCGCTGAGAGTGCTCGGAAAGTAAGGCGCGCAATGCCGGGTAGCTTCAGGCGTTTTCTTCGGGGAATTAGAGTTCCGGCATTTGCGTCGATTCAACGTCCGCCGTCGGCGCGGCGAGTTCGAGGTCGACTGTCACTTTCGAATGGCCTGGCTCAAGCCGGATGCGCTTGGCGAGATAACCCGCTTTGGCGATCGTGACATTGCGAGGCGCGTCGAGTGAGACCGTGCAGGGGGTCTCGCATTCGCCAAACCCTTCAACGCGCGCAGTCGCACCGGGAGGGTTTGTAACGATCTTCGTGATCCCGGAGCCGCCGACACTGAACGTCTCCATGCATCCGGTTGTTGCGAGCAAGGCGCATGCTATAAGAAGCCGCATTCCATCCCCCTAAAATCCGATCACCCTTTCGCCGCGTTCATCGCTGCGAAGGCGCGATCAAGATCGCTGATCAAGTCGTCTGCGTCTTCAAGGCCGGCGTGGAAGCGGATCGTCGGCCCTTCTTCCTGCCACGGCTCCGCAGTCCGGCTCATCTCGGGGCGCGCATGAACGCAAAGGCTCTCAAACCCGCCCCAGGAAAAGCCAATACCGAAAAGCTTCAGCGCGTTAAAATAAGCCTTTAACGCGGGAAGGGGAACTGGTTTCAGGATCACGCTGAAGAGCCCTGAAGCGCCGGTAAAATCGCGCTTCCAGATCGCATGCCCCGGACAGGTCTTGAGCGCGGGATGAAGCACCGTGTCAACTTCAGGGCGTTTCGCCAGCCATTTCGCGAGCTTAAGACCCGTTTCCTGATGTCGGGCCATGCGCACGGCAAGCGTGCGCACGCCGCGCAGAGCGAGATAGGCGTCATCCGCGGAGACATTCGATCCGAGTTGCAGCAGAGCGGAGAAGACAGCCTTCGCGGTCGCTTCGTCCGCGCTTGAGATCGTACCGATCAAACAGTCGGAGTGGCCGGCAAGATATTTGGTGCCCGCCTGAATGCTCACATGCGCGCCGAGCGAAAGAGGCTTCAGAAAATGACCAGCGCCATAGGTGTTGTCGACAATGAGTTTGGCGCCGCCCGCGCGCGCCGCTTTGGCGAGCGCCGGCAAGTCCTGAATCTCGAAGGTGAGCGAGCCTGGCGATTCCGCGACGATCGCCTTGGTGCGCGGCGTCATAAGGGTCGAAATTTCTTCGCCCATCTGCGGATCGTAATAGGTCGTCGTAACACCAAAGCGGTTCAGGAACCGGTCGCAGAATTTGCGCACCGGATCATACACGCTGTCCGTCACGAGAAGATGATCACCCGCTTCGCAAAAGGCGATGATCGCCATGTTCACCGCAGCGAGGCCTGACGGGGCAAGGCGTGTTTCAAAACCGCCTTCGAGGATATTCACCGCTTCTTCGAGCGCGCGATGGTTTCGCGTGCCAAGCCGGCCATAGGTGATGCTCTTCGCGCCTTCGAGAAAATCGTCATAGGTCGGAAAGAGAAAGGTCGATGCGCGTTCGACCGGATGATTGACGGGATGAGCGGGGCGGCTGTGCGGCCGGCCGGCGGCGATGAGCTGCGTTTCTTCTTTCATCGGATCAATCGTCGATCAGCTCGACTTGCCCTTTCTTCTGGTCGAAGACGGTGAAGCCCATCTTCTGGTAAAGCGGCAGCGCCGCGGGGTGATCGAGCGTGCATGTCTCAAGGCGCACGCGCTTCGGATTAAGCGCCCAGGCAAGCTCAATCGCATTCGACAGGAAGAAGCGCCCAAGGCCCTTGCCGTGAAAATCCTGCGCTAGTCCGAAGAACTTGATCTCAGCCGTTTCAGCGTTGCGGGCGTCGATCTCCGCAAGCCCGGCCGGGGCGCCGGCGACGTAGAGCACGTAAACGTGGACGTTCGGATCCTTGATGATCGCAGCGAGGCGCTCATCGCTTAGGCGGCGCCGGCTCATCCAGTGATAGGGATCGCCGATCAGGCGATAGAGATAGCGATAGAAGTGCACCGGCGGATCCTCGACCCGGAGGATCGCGATCTTCAGGGGTGGGCGGCCGACAGGCTTCATGACCGGTCGCTGCGTCTGCTCCAGATAGGTAATCGATACGTCGATCTTGCGACCCACTCAGGCTTCTCCCGCCTCCACGGGGAAATCCTCCGGGTTGTTCCCTTTGAGGCCCCACTCCGCCCATGAACCGTCATAAAGTGCGTGGGGGCCGTGGCCAAGGGCTTCAAGCGCCAGGGAGATGATCGCGGCGGTGACGCCGGAACCGCAGGTGGTGATGACTGGATGCTCGACCGACACGCCCGCGGCGTCGAAGATCGCCCGAAGCTCTTCGCGCGGCTTGAGCCGCCCGTCGGGACCGACAAGGCTTCCCGAAGGAACGCTCTTCGCGCAGGGCATGCGCCCGCTGCGCAAGCCTGCTCGCGGCTCCGCCTCGGCGCCGGAAAACCGCCCAGATGGACGCGCGTCGAGAACGGTCTCCGAGCCAGAGGCGATCGCAGCCTTGACGCGCCTGCTGTCAGCGACACGATGCGCTGCAAACGTGGCGCTGAAACACTTGGCGTGCGGAGAGGGAGGAGCGTCGGAAACAAGACGGCCTTCGGCGAGCCATTTCGGCAGGCCTCCATCAAGAACCGCTACATTCTCAGCGCCCATCGCGCGGAGCGTCCACCACACGCGAGCCGCAGAGAAGAGACCCTGATCGTCATAGACGACAATGCGATCCTTTTCGCAGATCCCGAGCGCGCCGACGGCTTCCTCGAACGCTTCCGGCGACGGAAGCATGTGAGGGAGGGGCGTTGCGCGATCAGCGATCTCATCGATCGGAAAAAACACAGCGCCCGGAATGTGGCGCTTCTGATACTCGTCGCGCGCATCGCCTTTTCCCGGCATCCGCCATGAGGCGTCGATTACGACCAGATCATCGGCGCCGAGATGCGCCGCGAGCCAGTCAGTCGAAACGAGCGGCGTCGGAAGGTCGTTTGCGTCGGCCATCACTTCATCCAGGGTGGAACAGGAAGGTCTTTCGAGCGCAGAAATTCGGGATTGTAAAGCTTCGACGCGTAGCGATTGCCGTAGTCGCAAAGCACGGTGACGACGGTGTGACCCGGCCCGAGCTCCTTTGCGAGCCGGATCGCGCCCGCAATGTTGATGCCGGACGAGCCGCCAAGGCAAAGCCCTTCCTCCTGAATGAGGCGATAGAGGATCGGCAGCGCCTCGCGGTCATCGATGCGATAGGCGTCGTCGAATTTCATGCCTTCGAGGTTGGCGGTAATGCGCCCCTGACCGATTCCTTCGACGATCGAACTGCCTTCGGTCTCAAGCTCGCCTGTCTTCACCCAGCTGAAAAGCTTCGCGCCCATCGGGTCGGTCAGCACGCAGCGGACCTTCGAGCTGCGTTCTTTAAGCGCCATGGTCACGCCGGCGAGCGTTCCGCCAGAGCCGACCGCGCACGTGAAGGCGTCGATCTTTCCATCGGTCTGGTTCCAGATTTCAGGACCTGTCGTTTTGTAGTGAACATTGCGATTGGCGGTGTTGTCGAACTGGTTCGCCCAGATCGCGCCCTTCGGTTCGCTCTTTGCGAGATCTTCCGCAAGACGCCGCGAAAAGTGCACATAATTGTTCTGATCCGCGTAAGGAACAGCGTCGACTTCGACCAGCTCGGCGCCAAGCAGGCGAAGCGCATCCTTCTTTTCCTGGCTCTGCGTGCGCGGAAGAACAATGACGACTTTGTAACCAAGGACGGCGCCGACAAGAGCAAGGCCAATGCCAGTGTTTCCCGCCGTTCCTTCGACAATCGTGCCGCCGGGCTTCAGAACGCCGCGCTCTTCCGCATCGCGAATAATGCCGATTGCAGCGCGATCTTTCACTGACTGTCCGGGATTCAAAAACTCGGCTTTGCCGAGGATCGTGCAGCCTGTTTCTTCGGACGCGCGCTTAAGCTTAATAAGCGGTGTGTTACCGATTGCGTTAAGCGCGCTCTCATAGAATTGCATCACCGTCTCCGACAGGCTTGGGGTTCATGCTCTGGAATTCAGGGCGGGGACCCTAGACCGTTTGGGCGCCCGCGACCATGACGGATGCCTATCGAATATGTAAGTGAAACTGCAAGAACCGCGGGTTCGACCATGCTGAAAGCGATCATAGCGGCGACAGGGCTGGCCGTCGGCCTCGCAGGCGCGGCCAATGCGGCGGAACGCGACGCCGCCTTCAGGATCATGTGGAAGGGCCATCCGGTCGGGTACCACCTCGTCAATATCGAGGAAACGGATGACGGCGTCAGGGTCGAAACCCGCGTCGAAATGCGCATCAAATTCGGCCCAATTCCCGTTTATCGGTACTCTCATCAGGCGGTCGAATACTGGCGAAACGGCGAGCTTCAGTTTCTCGCCTCCGTGACGACGGATGACGGCGTCGAGAAATCTGTCGGCGCCTGGCGCGAGAACGGCGCCCTGATGGTCGAAGGAACGGCCTACAGCGGTCCGGCTCCAGACGGCGCCATTCCGGCCAGTTGTTGGAGCCGCTCTGTGCTCGGCGCGCATAAAGTGTTCAGCATGCAGGATGGAGAAATCATCGACGTCGACGTCGAGAACCTCGGCGAAAGCGTCTCGCCCGCGGGCATAAGCGCTGACCACTTCAAGATGACTGGAACTCTTTCGGTTGACGTCTGGTTCAAGGGAGACGAATGGGTCGGCTCTCAGTTCATCGCTGAGGGAGAGGAATTCACGCTCCGCCCGCTGAACAGCGATGACGAGGAGCAGAAGCTTCTTGCAATGCTGGACTGATCAGACACGCATCGCCGCGATCTGATGAACGTCCGTCGTCGCGGCGCGAAATCCAGCTTCGCAATAGCCGAGATAGAAGCGCCACAGCTTCTTGAAGCGCTCGTCGAATCCGAGCGGGCGAATATCGTCCCACGCTGCAATGAAGCGATCATGCCAGTCGCTTAGCGTATGCGCATAATCCTGCCCAAAGGAGTGTGCCTGCTTCCAGACGAGCCCTGCGCGCTCTACCTGCTGTTGCAGGATTGACGGGCTTGGGAGCATGCCGCCGGGAAAAACATAGCGCTGAATGAAATCGACCGACCGCTGATAGCGATCGAAAAGCCTGTCAGCGATCGTGATGACCTGCAGACCGGCGATCCCGCCCGGCCGCAACACATCATGGATTTTGTGGAAATAGGCCGGCCAATATTCCTTCCCCACTGCTTCAAACATCTCGATCGACGCGACCTTGTCGAAAGAGCCTTCGATGTCGCGGTAGTCCTGCAAGCGCAGTTCGACCTTTTCGTTGAGCCCCTCCTTAAAAATGCGCGATTGCGCATATTCGAGCTGAGAAGGCGATATCGTTACCCCGGTGACCTTGGCCCCAATGTTCTTGGCCGCGTATTCAGCAAAGCCGCCCCAGCCGGAGCCGATCTCGAGAATGCTGTCTCCGGCTTTCGCATCAATACGCTCGGCGAGGGCCTTGTATTTCATCGTTTGCGCTGCGCTGAGGTCGGCGGATGGATCTGAGTAGATCGCCGATGAATAGGTCATCGTCTTGTCGAGCCAGCGCTCATAGAAAGCGTTGCCGAGATCGTAATGGGCGGTGATGTTCCGCCGAGAACCGGATTTCGTGTTCTTGTTAAGGGCGTGTCGAAGCTGATCGATCCATCCGATCAGCGGGGAGGCGAAAAACGCCTCGCGAATGAGGTCGACGTTCCGCGCAAAGACATAGAGACAATCCGCAATATCAGGCGTGTCCCACAGGTTTTCAGCGAACGCTTCGAAGAAGCCGACATCCCCGCCCAGAATGATTTTCCTCGCAAACGCATAGTCTTTCACGAGAATGATGCTTTCGGAGGCGAGCTCTTCTTCGCCGACGAATTTCAGGGCTCGCCCATCCGGAAGGACGAAGGTCACGCTTCCATATTTGATGCGCGAAATAAGGTTGCAGACGAGCCGAAAGAAAATCGGCGCGCCGGCAAGCAGGCGTTCGCGGTTATCGGACGTTGCGATGACCGCGTTTGAGTGAGTACGCTCTACGACTGTCATCATGACTGAAATATAGTCTCTTATGTCAGGCTTTTCCAGTCAGCTTTTCTTGATCGCTGCAAAGGCCTCCAGCGCAAGTTTTCTCGCACATGCGTGATCGACGATCGGCTCTGGGTAGTTCTTTCCAAGTTGAACATTCGATTTCGCGAGAAGTTCCTTCGGCGCTGTCCATGGCCGATGGATGTACTCGTTCGGCAATGCAGCAAGCTCGGGAACGAAACGGCGCACATAGTCGCCGCAAGGATCGAACTTCTCGCCCTGAGAAACGGGATTAAAGATGCGGAAGTAGGGCGCAGCGTCCGCACCGCAACCGGCGACCCATTGCCAATTGGCGGCGTTGCTCGCAGCGTCCGCATCGACAAGCGTATCCCAGAACCATTCTTCGCCGCGGCGCCAGTGTATGAGCAGATCCTTCACAAGAAAGCTGGCGACAATCATGCGTACACGATTGTGCATCCATCCGGTTCGCCAGAGCTGGCGCATGCCTGCATCGACGATTGGATAGCCAGTCTCGCCTCGCGTCCATGCAGTGAAGGCGGCGTCATCGTCGGCCCACGGAAAGTCCGCGAAGTCGCGCCGCAAAGGTTCCGTCTTGAGATCGGGATAGTGATAGAGCAGATGCCAGGAGAATTCGCGCCAGCCAAGTTCCGAGAGAAATTTCTCGATCTGCTCGCCCGGCGCGGCGGCGGCATGTGCTGCACGCCAGATCGCCGTGGGAGATATCTCGCCAAAGGCAAGGTGCGGGGAAAGTAGAGACGTTCCTTCGAAGTCGGGCCGGTCTCGCATCTCCGCATAGTCATCGGCGGCTGACTGAAGAAATTTCTGAAGCGCGGCGTCGGCGCCTTTTTCTCCAGGGCGCCACTTTCCTCTTAACTCGGCCGCCCAATCGGGCTTGGTCGGAACAAGCCTCCAGTCAGACAGCTCATCGGACGGGATCGCGGCGTCGCAGGAAGTTAGCTTCGCCGGCGGCGCTATCGGCTTCGCCTCGGCCGGCCCCGCTGCACGAAGCGAATTCCAGAATGGTTTGAAAACCCGGTAGGGTCCGCCGCTCTTCGTCTGCACTTCCCAGGGGTCGCGCAGGAGCGAGGCGTTGAAGGAGCGCGCAGCGACGCCTGCTTCCGTCAGCGCGGTCTTCAGCGCCTTGTCAGCGGCCATCCCGGCGCTGGTGTAACGCCGGTTCCAGAACACCGCGTCGGCGCCGGTTTCCGCGACTAGGGAGCGAATAACAGCGCCGGAATCGCCACGTCGGAGAACGAGCAGCGCGCCTCTGTCAGCAAGGGCCCCTGCAAGCTCAGAAAGCGAGAAATGCAGCCACCAAAGCGCGGCCCCGCCCAGTTTTTGACGTTCGCAATCGTCCAGTATAAACAAGGGGATAACCGCCCCCCTCTCAGCCCCCGCCCGCAAAGCAGGGTTATCGGCGAGGCGCAGGTCTCTTCGGAACAGGACAATTGAGGGTTTTGAAGCCATGGCGTTGCCAATTCGAATGCGTTAATCAAGATTACGGGCGGGCAGTATCGCCGGATTGCGTTTGGGGTGAGAAGACTATGGGGATCGACGGAATTCTTTCTGCACTGGGGCTCGGCGCGTTCGCAGGCGACGCCTATTTCATAGCGCAATTGGCGTTGGCTTTGGTGAGCTCGTTGCTCTTCCTCTGCTCTATCGTCGTATGCGCCATGGCCTTCAAAGCAGCTGGCGTCGCCAAGCGCGCCCGGGGCGAGGCGGGAGATCTCGCCGTCGAAGTCCGGAGACTGACGGCTCAGGTCGAAAGCGCGACTGCACGGCGTTCCGGCACGCGCATCCCCTCCGTCGCCGCTGAAGAACAGGGCGAAGCGGAGTTCGCCTCGGACGAAGCCTCCCATGCAGAGGAAGAGCAGGGCGGGGATTATGCAGATGCGGAAGCCGCGCCTGATCGCACGCTGGAAGAAGCCAAGAAAGCAGCCACGATTCCGTCAGCGCTGCTGCGCCGCAGGGTGATGAAGCGCCGCGCCTAGAGCACGCCCGTCGACAAGCAATCGTGCACATGGACGAGCCCGACCGGCTTGCCGCCTTCAACAACAAACACGGCCGTAATCTTGTTCCGGCTGAGGAGCGCCAACGCATCGCCCGCCAGAGCGTCTGGCGGCAGCGTTTTCGGTGAGCGGGTCATCGCGTCGCGAACCGGAGAGGCGGCATCGACGCTGCCGAATTTACGGCGCAAATCGCCATCGGTCAGGATGCCGACAAGCTTGCCATTCCTGTCGATGATTCCGACACAACCGAAGCCGCCTTTGTTGAGAGCTTCAATCGCAGCGCCGGTTGTCTGATCCTCCGGACAGAGTGGCGTAGACTTCAAATCATGCATCAAGTCCCGCACGCGGCGCAGCGCGGCGCCGAGCGTGCCGCCCGGGTGGAAATCGTGGAAATCGCTCGCCGTGAAGCCTCGGTCACGCAAGAGCGCCACCGCAAGCGCATCGCCTGCCGCCATCATCATGGTCGTCGAAGTGGTCGGAGCTCGGGTTTCGCTGCAAGCTTCATCGACTTTTGGCAGCAATATCACAGCGTTGGCTGCCTTAGCTAAGGCTGAACCCGCGCCGGAGGTGATTGCAGCGACTGGAATCGAAAACCGTGACGCGTGGCCAAGGAGGTCGCGCAATTCAGCAGTTTCACCAGACTTTGACAGGGCGAGAATGACGTCGTCCCGAGCGATCATTCCCAGATCCCCGTGGCTTGCCTCGGCCGGATGAACGAACAGGGCAGGCGCGCCGGTCGATGAAAAGGTCGCCGCAATCTTCCTGGCGATATGACCTGATTTGCCCATGCCTGTGACGATGATCCGTCCTTTGGCGCTCCGGAGCAGGGCGAGAGCCCGCTCGAACTCCTCGCCAAGGCTGTCGCGGAGCGCTTCGAGACCCTGAATTTCGAGGCTGAGAACGCCGCGGGCGATCTCCAACGCAGATTTCATCATCAGTTCGACACCAAGCTTGCTTGCCCTTACCTGAGGCACGCGCCATTTAAGGGCTATTCGCACCAAATGCCACGGGAGCAGGGCAGATGTCTCACGCCGGACGGATCGTCTCGATCAAGAGCTCAAAACAGCCGGTCGAGTTCGGCAACCACCTGCCTGTGACGTTCATCGCGGGGCCTTGCGTTCTCGAAAGTCGGGCGCACGCGCTTGAATGCGCGACTGCGCTGGCGGAGATCGCCGGAAGGCTCGGGGTTGGGCTTGTCTACAAGACCTCTTTTGACAAGGCGAACAGGACAAGTGGGCGCGGCGCGCGCGGGATGGGCCTTGATGCGTCTTTGCCGATCTTTGCGGAGATCCGTGAAAAGACGGGGCTTCCGCTTCTCACCGACGTGCACGAACGCAAACAATGCGCGCCCGTCGCAGAGGTCGTCGATATTCTCCAGATACCCGCTTTCCTGTGCCGTCAGACGGACCTGCTTGAAGCCGCCGCGAAAACGGGCCGCATCGTCAATGTGAAGAAAGGCCAGTTTCTCGCGCCGTGGGACATGAAGAATGTCGTCGAAAAGATCACCGGCGCGGGGAACCAGAACGTGCTCGTGACCGAACGGGGAGCGAGCTTTGGTTACAATACGCTTGTGTCAGACTTCCGCAGCCTGCCGATTATGGCGAAGGAAACGCATTGTCCGGTCATTTTTGATGCGACGCACTCCGTACAGCAACCGGGTGGGCTTGGCGGAGCGTCGGGCGGACAGCGTGAATTCGTCCCTACGCTCGCGCGCGCCGCTGTCGCCGTCGGCGTTGCAGGTATTTTCGCGGAAACGCATCCCAACCCGGATAAGGCGCCGTCGGACGGGCCTAACATGATCCCGCTACGCCACTTCGAAACTTTCGCTCGCGAATTGATGGAACTCGACGCTATCGCCAAGCGCCGCAAGTCGCTCCACTTCTTCTCGGAGTAGACTAGCCTTTGAGGCGCGCGGATGCGTAAGCCTTGAATGCTGACGCCAGTTCGGGGTTTTTGAGGCCGAGGTCGAGATTGGCCTGCAGCCAGCCTAGCTTCGAACCGCAATCGTGAATGACGCCCTCGCAGATGCAGGCGTGGAACGTCTGCTTTGAATTAAGGGCGTTCATGGAGTCGGTGAGCTGTATCTCGCCGCCGGCGCCGCGTTCCTGCTTTTCAAGCAAAGAGAAAATCTCGGGCTGCAGAATGTAGCGCCCGATGATGCGGAAATTCGATGGAGCGTTTTCAGGCGCTGGCTTTTCGACCATGCCGGTCATTTCAATGAGCGAGCCCTTGCGAGCTTTCGGCGCGATGACGCCGTATTTGCTCGTTTCCTCGAGAGGCACTTCCTCCACCGCGACGATGTTGCCGCCAATCGAGGAGTAGGCCTCGACCATCTGCTTCAGAAATCCCGGTCGATCCGGAACGATTTCGTCGGGAAGCGACACCGCGAAGGGCTCGTCGCCGACAAGCTCGCGAGCGCACCAGACGGCGTGACCGAGCCCGAGCGGCGCCTGTTGACGCGTATAAGTCACCGTTCCGGCGACAGGCACCGTCTTCAAGACATTGTCCAAAATTGCGGTTTTGTTCTTTTCCTTGAGCGTCGTCTCGAGCTCGAACGCATGATCGAAATAGTCTTCGATCGCGCCTTTCCCGCGTCCCGTTACGAGGATGACCTGCTCTATTCCAGCTTCGCGCGCCTCCGCCACCACGTAGTCGATGAGCGGCCGGTCCACGACGGGCAGGAGCTCCTTCGGCATCGATTTCGTGGCGGGCAAAACGCGCGTGCCAAGGCCTGCGACCGGAATGACGACTTTGCGGACAGGTTTCATGAATGGTCTCTGTGAAGTTCCAGGTTGAATGGCCGATTAATCCGGCACCTTGTTGATCGGGCTGTCACCCAGATCAATTGTTTCCTCAATCGGATCAAGGTTCATGTACTCGTCCTCGATCCGCTGGGCGACATTTCCGGCCCGCCGCCGAGCGTCCTCGGCGAGGTCGAAATAAAAGAGGTTATAGTTCTGCGCACGCCATTTCGCTCCGAAGAGCGCCCGGCGGCGGAGAAAGTCCTGAGAAGGGCGATCGACGACAAGGATGCCGCCTACGCATTTCGCGCCGACAGCATGCGTTACGGCAGGCGGCGTGCCGCCGAAACGAATGCCTGTTGCTGAGGCGGCGCCGATATGATCTTCCGGGCCCGCATATTCCTCGGTGATCGTCCATGTCAGCGGATTGACGCACAGGAGCGGCTCTCCCGCCGTGGGCGCGAGGCCGCCAGAACCTGACCAGCTCATGGAACGCAAACGCACTCGCTTCATTTCGCCGTCAAACTTCGGCTCAAGATCGATATACGAGATAACGCAGCGCACATCGTCGGGGCTCGAGCAGGGCGGCGTTTTCGCCAGCGTGGATTTAAAAAGGCCGAGCGGCGTCGCCTGATTGATGATGTATGCGACCGCAAGCCGGTTTCTGAGGGCTTCGTCTTTCTGGAAGAACTCCTGAAGCAACCCCTGAACGTGCAACCCGCCTTGGCCGTACCCAGCGAGGATCAGGGGCCGCTTGCCGTCGGTCGTCGCTAGGAACGCCTTGAACGCCGCACGGACATCGTCATAGGCGAAACGCCGCGCAGCTTCGCCGTCGAACTTGTTCGTGAAAAAGGCGTAGAGCGTCGCCTGCCGGTAGCGGGGCCCGAATATGGGTCCAATTCCTAGGAATGGCCCAGCCTGATTGGGCGCAGCCGTCTGTTTGAGCACCAGGTCGGATGCCGCATCGCCGATTGGCGCATTCCAGCTTTTGCCGGAATAGTAGGTCGTGGAATGGACGTAGAAGACATCCGCCTGGCCGGTCCCGACTTCCTTGTCCGGCCAGAGCACCCAGGCGCCCCGAGCGCCATAGGCCGGCGGCGGAGGCGGGGGCGCGATCTGAAAGGGCGTTCGCGGGTTGGCGCGAAATCGCGCGATATTGTCTTGAAAAACGAATACCGCCGCGACGATCGCGGTGAGGAGGCCCACAGAAGCCAGCAGAAGCGTCGACTTTCGCCAGTTCAACGGGCGAGCCCTTCCGTTCGGCGCAGGCGGCTGGAAAGCGGCCGTAAATGCGGCGTTACTGATCGGACAGCGCCGCGTTTAGCCATAGAATCTTCACCTTACGCCTGATAATCGATTGTCCGGGCACGATCGGCGCCTAACTAGTGAATAATCGGGCCTTGGCGCGATGTCACGCGCCCGGCCCCGAACCGGACTGCAGAAGCGGTCGACGAGCACAAAGTAGTATGGAAAACGACAATCAGGAAGAAACGAGGGAGCCTGCCGGCAAGGCGGGGCCGGAGAAGGACAAGGACGGTGTCCTCATCAGGCCTCCACGCAAGAGCCTGCTCTCCAACCTGTGGTCGAGCTTTCTTGCCGGCGTCGTCGTCGTCGCGCCGATCGCGATTACGGTCGCGCTCGTCTACTGGTTCCTGACCGGCCCCATGGCGGAGGTCGACACCTTCGTCAAACGCGTCATTCCCGAGAATGACAGCAGCTTCAACGCAATATTCCGTGCGACGCCGTTCTTCGGCGTGCTCGTCGCCTTCGCGGCGATCGTGCTTCTCGGCGCCTTTGCGAAGAACTTCGTCGGACGCGCCTTCATTCGCACGGGCGAAGAGATCCTCGATGCGGTGCCGATTGTCCGCAACCTCTACCGCTTCTTTAAAAATGTTTTCGAAACGGCGCTGCAGCAATCGGCGCGCTCCTTCAAGGAAGTGGCGCTTGTCGAATATCCGCGCCCCGGCGCTTGGGCGTTGTCCTTCGTCATTGGCGAGTCGCGCGCAGAGATCGCCTATCGTCTTCGCGACGAGGGCGAGGAAATGACAGCCGTCTTCGTTCCCACGGTCCCGAACCCGACTTCCGGATTTCTTCTTTATGTGCCTCGCAGCACGCTTCGCCCGCTATCAATGACGGTCGAGGACGCGGCCAAGCTGATCTTCTCGATCGGCCTCGTCGTGCCGGAGTTTGTCGATCCGGACGAAGCGGTGAAACGACTTGAAGAAATCGTGAAAGCGGCCGCTCCTGAAAGGAAACCTGTGTTCCGCCTTTCAATGCGCGGACGCAGACACGGGCGCGACAAGTCTAGCCGGAACGAATCAGCCTGACCGCATCGTCGCGGCTGAAAAGGTAAAGCAGACAGCGCAGGGCCTCCCCGCGCTCTGACTTCAGCTCCGGATCTTTCTCGATGATAAGGCGCGCATCATCGCGGGCTGCGGCGAGAAGTTCGCCATGGGCGGCGATATCGGCAATCCGGAACTCCGGGAAGCCCGATTGCGCCGCGCCCAACACATCTCCAGCGCCGCGCAGGCGCAGGTCTTCTTCCGCGATACGGAAACCGTCTTCTGTTTCTCGCAAAATGCTGAGCCTAGCCTTCGCGGTTTCGCCGAGCGGTCCTTTATAGAGCAGGATACAACTTGCGGGTTTCACGCCGCGGCCAACGCGCCCGCGAAGCTGATGAAGCTGGGCGAGGCCGAAATGTTCAGCGTGCTCGATGACCATAATCGTCGCATTCGGCGCGTTGACGCCGACCTCGATTACAGTCGTCGCGATGAGCACGGAGAGTTCGCGTTCGTGGAATTTCTCCATGACGGCGTCTTTTTCCGCGCCGCTCATGCGGCCATGGACGAGGCCGACGCGATCGCCGAACCGTTCGCGCATTTCATTATAGCGGTCTTCGGCGGCGGTAAGGGGAACGAGTTCAGACTCTTCGACGAGCGGACACACCCAGTAAATCTGCTCACCTGCTTCCGCCGCGCGCTTGACGCCCGCGATCACTTCTTCGATGCGCTCGACGGGCACGGCGCGCGTCGTCACCGGCTTGCGGCCGGGCGGCTTCTCGCGGATCGCGCTCATCTCCATGTCGCCGTAGACGGCAAGGGCCAGAGTGCGCGGAATGGGCGTCGCTGTCATGACGAGCATGTCGGGGCGGGGCCCCTTCTCAGACAAAGCCATTCGCTGGTGGACGCCGAAGCGGTGCTGCTCGTCGACGATGATGAATCCGAGCTCCTTATAGGCGACGTCTTCCTGAAAGAGCGCATGAGTGCCGAGGACGATCTGAGCCTCGCCCGAAGCAATGCGTCCGAGTTTCTCGCTCCGAGCGGCGCCTTTGTCTCGGCCCGTGACGATTTCGAGGCTGACGCCCGCCGCCTCAGCGAGCGGGCTCAGCGTTTCGAAATGCTGGCGCGCGAGGATTTCCGTCGGCGCCATGAGAGCGGCCTGCGCGCCTGCCTCAACCGCATTGAGCATGGCGAGAAAGGCGACAATCGTTTTGCCTGACCCGACATCGCCCTGAAGCAAGCGCACCATGCGCTCAGGCGCTTCCATGTCGGCGTTGATTTCCTTGAGCGCGTTCTCCTGCGCTTCGGTCAGTTTGAATGGAAGGCTCTTCCTGACTTTTGCGCGCAGCGTTCCATCGCCGACGATCGACCGACCGATCGACTTCATCCGCACGCGGCGAATAAGCGCGAGCGCAAGCTGGTTCGCGAGGAGCTCGTCATAGGCGAGGCGCTGCCGCGCCGGCTGAAGCGCGGAAAGCTCCGCCGTCGATGTCGGCGAATGCGCCGTCATCAGAGCATCGTTCCATCCGAGCCAATCCTGACGCTTGATCCATGCAGCGTCCTGCCATTCAGAAAGGCGCGGCGCGCGCGCGACGGCGGCCCCGACCGCCTTTCGCATCACATTCGCGGTGAGCCCCTGTGTGAGCGGGTAGACCGCCTCAAAGAGCGGCATCGCATCAGGGTCCTTGGGGTCGGCGATATGGTCCGGATGCGTCATCTGCCGCGCGCCGGCATATTCCTCGATCTTGCCGCTGATGAGGCGCGTCTCGCCTTCGGGCAGGGCGCGTTTCAGATAGTCCGGCTTTCCCCGGAAGAAGATCAGCGTGATGAATCCCGTCTCGTCCGAGCAGATCACCCGGTAGGGAAGGCGCGGCGAGCGCGGCGGATCGTGCTTGTCGATGCGGACTTCGAGCGTCGCTAGCGCGCCAAAGGGAGCGTCCGCGATCTTCGGGCGCGCGCTGCGGTCGATGACGCCCGACGGGAGGGTGAGGATGAGGTCTATGACGCGCGGGCCCGCCGCCCGCGCGACGAGCACGGCGAGCTTCGGCCCCACGCCGGGCAGGGTCGTCACGTCTGCGAAAAGCGGATTGAGGATGGGCGGCCGCATCGCCCGCTTTATCGGCGGTTTCGCATGGATTGTCTAAGCCCGAGGCGCTAAGACCCGCCCATGACCAGCGACACCGCCACCCGCCGCAAGCGGCTCCTCTATCAGGCCCAGCACCGGGGCTTTAAGGAAGCCGACCTCATCATCGGGAACTTCGCCGCCGACGAACTCGGGGCGATGAGCGAGGCTGACCTTGATGAGTTCGAGGCGTTGCTCGCCTTCAACGATCATGACCTCTATCGCTGGATCCTGGGCGAGGGCGAGCCGCCGGAAGGCGTCGCCGGGCCCGTTTTTCAGCGCCTCAGGAAATTCGACGTCTCGAAATTTACCGCTCCGCGAGATTGAACGGCTCCGGCTGAAGGGCTAGGTCTTCTCGCCTTGAACGCGACCGTCAAATCTGGCGGCCGCGCGTTTTGCGTTTGAGAGAATTCAGCACAGCCATGAGCGAACAGGTTTCAGGAACAGCAATCATCGGCGCGAAAGAAGCGTGGACAAAGCGCGGCGCGCTTGAAGTTTATGGCGCGCCGGACGGCGCCGATGCGCTCGCCATCGCTGAGGCCGCTGAAGCGCGCTCGGGGCTCGTCGTACACATTGCGCGCGACGGAACGCGCGCGGCGGCGATGACCGAAGCGCTTCATTTCTTCGCGCCGCAGATCCCCGTCGTAGAGTTTCCTGCCTGGGACTGCCTTCCCTACGACCGCGTCTCGCCGTCGCCGGCGGTCTCATCCGCGCGCATGGCGGCGCTTGCCGTGCTTGCGGGACATGACGGCAAGAGCCCGCTCATCGTCTCGACCTCCATCAACGCAGCGACGCAGCGCACGCCGCCGAAAGAGATCGTGAAAGCCTCGCGGTTCCATCTTGAGATCGGCGAGGTCTCATCGATTGAAGATCTCGTCAGCTATCTCGCCGCAAGCGGCTATTCGCGCGCGAGCACGGTGCGCGAGGCGGGCGAGTTCGCTGTGCGCGGCGGCCTTGTCGATATGTTTCCGCCCGGCGCGGAAGAGCCGATCCGGCTCGATTTTTTCGGCGACCAGCTGGAGACCGTCAGAGCGTTCGATCCGGCGACGCAGCTGACGACGCGCCAGCTTCGCTCCGTCGAGCTTGCCGCCGCGACAGAAATTCTGCTGACGGACGAAATGATCTCCCGTTTCCGGTCAAGCTACCTTGCAACGCTTGGCGCCGCTGGCGACGATCCCGTCTATGAGGCTGTCAGCGCAGGCCGCAAGCACGCCGGCATGGAGCACTGGCTGCCGCTCTTCTACGACCGGCTCGACACGCTCTTCGACTTCACCGAGCACGGGCTTGTCTTTCTCGAGCACCTCGCGAACGAGGCCGTTGAGGAACGTTTCGCAGCGATCAAGGACTATTACGAAGCTCGCGCTGAAGACGCGACCGAAAGGAAGCCTCGTAACTCTGAATTCTCCGGCCCCGCCTACCGTCCGCTCGCGCCGGATGCTCTCTATTTCTCGCCTGACGAATGGAAATCCCGTCTTGGGGAAGCTGACTTGAGGCCGCTATCGCCTTTCGCGGCGCCCGAAGGAAGACGATCGTTTTCCTATGGCGCCAAAGTGGGGCGAACTTTCGCCGCCGAACGCGCCGCGGAAAAAGTGAATGTCTTCGACGCAGTGCGCGAACAGGCGCGCGCGCTGATGGGCGAGGGCAAGCGCGTCTTCATCGCGTGCTGGACGGAAGGCTCTGCCGATAGAACCGGCGCCGTTCTCGCCGACCATGGCGCCGACAAGGTGAAGCACTATTCAAGCTGGGAAGAAGCGCGGAAGGGCGACGCGAAATCCATCGGTACGGTCGTGCTCGGTCTTGAAAACGGCTTCGTCACGCCCGGCTACGCCTTCATTTCAGAGCAGGACATTCTCGGCGACCGGCTCGTCCGACGCGGGCGCAAGCGGCGGGCGGAGAACTTCCTCACTGAAGCTTCGAGCCTTCTCGTCGGCGATATCGTCGTTCATGTCGACCACGGGGTCGGCCGGTATATCGGTCTCAAGACGCTCGAAATTCAGGGCGCGCCGCATGACTGCCTGCAACTCGAATATGCGGGCGGGGACAAGCTCTTCCTGCCGGTCGAGAACATCGACCTTCTTTCGCGCTTTGGCTCGGACGATCCGGCGACCCAACTCGACAAACTCGGCGGGGCAGGCTGGCAGAGCCGCAAAGCCAAGATGCGCGCGCGCATCCGCATGCTTGCGGAACAGCTCATCGCGATCGCGGCCAAGCGCGAAATGAAGGTCGTCTCGCCTATCGCGCCGCCTTCAGGGGCCTATGACGAGTTCTGCGCGCGCTTCCCCTATGCGGAAACGGACGATCAACTCAACGCCATCGCCGATGTGGTGGAGGATCTCGCCAAAGGACGCCCAATGGACCGGCTCGTTTGCGGCGATGTCGGCTTCGGCAAAACGGAAGTCGCGCTGCGCGCCGCGTTCATCGTTGCCATGACAGGGCGTCAGGTCGCCGTCATCGCGCCGACGACCTTGCTTGTGCGCCAGCACTTCAAGAACTTCACCGAGCGCTTCCGGGGCTTCCCCCTTAATATCGCAACCCTGTCGCGTTTCGTTTCCGCCGCAGACGCCGAGAAAACACGTCAGGGGCTGGAAAACGGCAGCGTCGATATTGTCATCGGCACGCACGCGCTCCTCGCGAAGACGATCAAGTTCCGCGATATCGGCATGATCGTCGTCGATGAAGAGCAACATTTCGGCGTGAAGCACAAAGAGCGCCTGAAAGAGTACCGCGCCGATACCCATGTGCTGACGCTCACGGCGACGCCCATTCCTCGCACGCTTCAGCTGGCGCTGAGCGGCATTCGCGATCTCTCGCTCATCGCGACGCCTCCGGTGGACAGGCTCGCTGTCCGCACCACGGTCGGCCCATTCGATCCGGTGGTCGCTCGCGAAACCTTGCTGCGCGAGCACTATCGCGGCGGGCAGAGCTTCTATGTCGTGCCGCGCATCGCAGACCTTGATGGCGTCGCCGAGTTCCTGACGGAAAACGTGCCGGAAGTCCGCTACAAGATTGCGCACGGCCAGATGGGCGCGGGCGAACTCGAAGACATCATGACCGCCTTCTATGACGGCAAATTTGAAGTGCTTGTCTCGACGACCATCATCGAATCCGGCCTCGACATTCCGACGGCGAACACGCTCATCGTCCACCGCGCCGATCGCTTCGGATTGGCGCAGCTTTATCAGATCCGCGGGCGCGTCGGACGCTCGAAAGTGCGCGCCTACGCTTATCTGACGACGCCGCCTCGCCAGAAGCTCACCGATGGCGCGGAACGTCGCCTGAAAGTGATGCAGTCTCTCGATACGCTCGGCGCGGGCTTCACGCTCGCCTCGCACGACCTCGATATTCGGGGAGCGGGCAATCTCCTCGGCGAAGAACAGTCAGGGCAGGTGAAGGAGGTCGGCGTCGAGCTCTATCAGCACATGCTCGAGGAAGCGGTGGCCGAGCTCAGGGACGGCGAGGCGGCCGATGAAGAAACGTGGTCGCCACAGATCAGCATTGGCGCATCGGTGCTCATTCCCGAAGACTACATCGCCGACCTCAATGTGCGCATGGCGCTCTATCGCCGCCTCGGCGATCTGTCGACCGAGCAGGACATTCAGGGCTTCGGCGCGGAACTGGTCGACCGCTTCGGGCCGCTTCCGGTTGAAGTCGAGCATCTCATGCAAGTCGTTGCGATCAAGGCGATGTGCCGCCGCGCTGGCGTTGCGAAGATCGACGTCGGGCCGAAAGGCGCCGTCATTTCATTCCGGAACGATGTCTTTGCAAACCCCGCCGGCCTTGTGGGTTACATCTCGACATCGCCTAACGACATCAAACTGCGCCCAGACCAGAAACTCGTCTTCCGTCAGAACTGGCCGGATGAGAAATTGCGTCTCAGGGGATGCCGCTCAATCCTCGGCATATTGCAGGATATCGCTTCCGAGGCCGCCTAGCGTTCCGCAGTGCGCGGCTCCACGCCATTGAGCCGCGCAAGCGCAGCCGCGATTGTTTCATCGAGGCGCGATCCAGGCGTGCGTTCTATCGCGGCGGAGGCCGCCGCCACCGCGTAGAGATTGCGCTCGCCGCGGGTGCGGAACATCGTATTGGCGATGACGCCTTCGATGCGCCTTGCGGCGAATGTCGCATCCGCCGCCACGGCGCCGCTCATCAGCACGATGAATGTGTCCCGTGTCAGACGGCCGACGAAATCTTCCGCGCGGCAGACGCGGTTGATGAGGCGCGCAGCTTCCGTGAGCGTTCGGCCTGCTGTTATATCGCCGTCTTCAGGCGCTGCAGGCGCAAGACGAATGCAGACAAGCGCCGTCGGCCTGCCGGTCTGATCCGCGCGGGCGAAAATCCGCTCAGCGTGCTGAGCGAAGAACTGCGGCGTGAACGCGCCTGAAAAGCGATCGCGAACGCCGTCGCCGGCGCACGCAGCAAGGAAACGCCGCATCGCCCCTACGAGCCGCGCGCGTCGAGAAACGGCGAGGAGGCGCGCCGGAAGGTCTTCAACGAGGTGTTGCGGCAGCATGGCCTCGGCGGCGTTTGCTGTCGCAAGCTTGAGGCGCGGTCCTTCATCCGGCGCCGCCATGATGACGGGCAGGTCCTGAAAGCGATGATGCCGGCGCAGCGAACGGGCGAGACTAATCAGGGGATCGCCTTCAGCCTTCGGCAAAAATACGGCGACGTCGAAGAGGCCGGTTTCCAATGCGCGCAGCGCTTGGCCAGCAGTTAGCGCCGCACCGCAATTGGAAGCGACGCCTTCCGCCGCCGAAAGCGCGGCGAGAGCGAGCGGGCCGGGCGCGCTTGCAATGAGGACCGAAGGCGCCTTGCTGGAGGTCTCGATCGGCGGAAACTCGGAGAGCCGGGTCGATGCGGCGACGCTCTTGAGGCGTTCGCCCGTTTCCTCCGCAATGCTTCTGATGCGCAGCCGGTAGCGGCAGATGTCGATGACAGGGGAGAGGTCTGTTTCAGCGATCACGAGATCGCCGAAGCGGCGCAAATGCGCGCGCTCGGCGGAAGTAAGGTTAGCGCCTCCGATGAAGACGATCCCGCACTCCGGCGCGCGGCTCCGCGCGGCCTCGGCGAGCTTCTGGGCGCCCTTAACCGTAAGCCGGCTAGAACGGACATCGACAAGCGCGACATCGATTACGCCTTCGACCGGCGGTTCGGCGATGGCGTAGCCAGCGCGGCGAAACAGGGCCGAGGCGTCCGAAAATGAACCGCTGTCCGCAGAAATCCATGCGAATCGCGCGCGCGGCGTATCGTTTTGAAGTCGTTCCATCCCGGCCCGTTCGAACTGGGCGCGGGTCAAGATTGCTTTCTAGCGGGTCCGCGCGCCTTGACGGGCGTTATTCAATTTGCGGGCCGCTTTTGTGGACGCTTTCGCCGTTTCCGGATCCTTGGATTCCGTCGAGGCGGATACGACGCCGGACTCGGCAAGACAGACGTCCTGCTCGCCTGCATTAGGGAAGATTCCGGCCGCGGCGCGTTCTTCGTAGCAGGGGAGCGCGGCGAGGAATTCCTGGGGTTTGTCGATCGGCCCGGCCTCGCGATAGAGCCGGGCGGTCGGAACGCCGACATAGCGCCAGTGCCACGGCTCGTAGCTGTCCACCCCCGGCAGGTAATCATTGCCCTGCGGGTAGGAGAGGATGAAGCCGAACTGGAACCCATTCTCCTCAAAGCAGTGATAGGCGGAATCGCTGCGACGCATGAAGCGCCCGTTGACATCGACATCGGCTGCAAGGCCGGTCTGGTGCTCCGACATGCCCGGCGGCGTGACGGTGCCGAGATAGCCGATGCGGTCGTAGAGTTCGCGCTGGGTCTTGTAGGAGCGATAGCCGGAGCGGAGCGTGATCCGCTCGCCGGACTCCGACGAGCAGAGGGAGATAAGCTGAGCGAGGCGCACGGGCAGGTTCGCTTCGCGCGGATCGTCCGCGTCGATGTCCGCAGCGAGGCGGAGCTTCATCTCGTCAATGCCTTCCGCCTTGCTGAGCGGGACGGAAAAGTCAGCCGCGGAAATAAGATCCGTAGGCGCATAGTCGGCGGGCATCAGGAAGTATTGCGAGACGGGGCGGTTGATATCCGTGCGGCGGTCGCGGGCGCGGTTAACCGCGTAACGCTGCGCGCCGAAGGCGTCGCGGAAGAGCGAACGCATGTGCTCATAAAGCGCTTGCGCCTCGGTCGCGCGACCCTGGCGTTCGTAAATGCCGGCGAGAAGTTTGATGTAGAGACTGAGGTCGGGGCTATTCGCACCTTTGAGTTTTTCCTGCGCGTGAAACGCTTCGAGATAGAGCGCTTCAGCATCGGCGAGGCGGCCCATATCCGCAAAGACAGGGCCGAGCAGGAGCGCGATCTGCACCGTCGCCTGATTTTCCGCGCCAAGAAGGTCGCGGCGGATTTCATAAGCCGACGAGAGGAGACCCGCAGCGGCGTAAACGCCTTCCTCATGCATGGAATAGAACGCGCCAAGCGCGCCCATCTGGCTCGCTGTCGCAAGGCGGGCTTCCGGAGATCCTTTGATGAGTTCCCCGCCGCCTTTGAGTTTCAGCGATTCCGCAAAGAGATCGGCGGCGCCGAGAATGCGCGCGGCGTAATCGCCTTCGGGCGATTTCCCGCCCGTGTCATCCGCGCCGGACGCCTGATCGCCTGCAAGTTCAAGAAACGCGAAGTAGATCGCTGTCGCCTTGTCGACTTCTCCTGCGAGGATGTGCGCATGGGCGAGATTGTCTTCCATCGCGGCGCGGGAGGAGGCGCTGAGCGAATCCGCCCAGCTCGAAGAGAGGGCCTGTTCCATGAGGGAGGCGCCGCGCGAATATTTTCGGGCCTTGATTTCAGCGGAGGCGAGATCGGCTTTCAGGGGCGCCAGCGCTTCTTCGCTGATACCGCCTTCCCGGCGCATCTTCAGGACGCGCTCTCCGTAGGGAACGGCGCGTTTGGCTTCGCCTGACGACCACAGCGCTTCAAACCGGCTCATGGCGGCGTCAGGATCTGTCCGCACCACCACGTTGAACCAGCTTATGTAAGTCGCCGCCAGCGCCACAAATGCGGCGGAAAACATGAATGGCGAACGCAACGACATCGCCCCAGAGACACCCCTCGCCCGACTATCAACCCCAGTAGGGGAGGCTAGCATCAACGGCGCCATGAATCGAGACCGCGATTGAGGAAATGCGAGGCGCCGACCGGGGTGGCGCTCGTCATCGCGCGCGTTTATGGCGAGGGCGTAAGGCGAATTCGGAGACAAGCATGACGAGTACTGGTCGCCGGCGTATCTATCTGATGCGCCATGGGCATGTGGATTATTTCGCGCCGGATATCACCGACCCGCGGATGGTGCCCCTGACAGAAGAGGGCAGGCGGCAGGCCCAGGCGGGACGGGACGCGCTGCGCAATATCGACTTCGATCTCACTGTATATTCGGGCCTGCCGCGCACGCGAGAGACTGCCGAGATCGTCCTCGCGGCCCATGGCGATGCGCCGAAGCTCCTTGTCGAGGCCGGGCTTGAGGAGCTGAAGAGCGGCTGGATCAAGGCGACCTCCCGCGAGGAGCTGGCGGCTCGTCTGGCCTTCTGCTTTGACGAGGCGGCCTCGGAAGGCGCGCGCTTCCTCCCCGATGGAGAGACCTTCGCGGACGCCGAACAGCGGATCGTGGCCGGTATCAACAGGCTTGTGCTCGGCCGCAGCTGGCGCACGGCGTTGATCGTCGCCCATGAGGGGGTGAACCGCATCCTGCTCGGCTGGGCCTGCGGCGGGGGGCTCGCCTCGATCGGCGCGTTCGAGCAGGATCTGTGCTGCATCAACGTGATAGACGTCGACATTACGCCAGCGCCGCAGGGCGGGGTGCAGATCGAGCGGGCGATCATCAAGGCGCTCAACATCACGCCCTACGACTATGTGAAGGGGGGCCTGCCGAGAACGAGCCTTGAGCACCTGTTCGAGGTCGATTTCGGGGGAGCGCGGCCTCGGCCAGCCCATAGCTGATCCGGGAGGACGGCCTACCTTTTGTCATGTTTTCTGGTTAACATCCCTCTTGGTGGGTTTTCTTCAGGGGTGGCGGCATGGCTTACGGAACAAAACGCGGGTTCAAGTCGACGGGCGAATACAGCATGGGCGACATCGCCGGGCTGGCGCTCGCCGGGGCGGTCGGCATCATCGCTGCGGTGGTGACGGACTATCAGCAGCAGGGTGAAACGTCCGCGCTTTACACGATCAACCAGTGGGTGGTTGCAGCCGCCAAGATGCTCGGCTTTGGCGACGTGCCGCTTTGGGTCGTCATTGCAGGCCTCGTCGGACTTGGGGCGGGGTCCATCTTCTACTTCCAGCCGATCACGCGTCAGGGCGCCTTTGCGCAGGGCTTCGGTCTTCTCGCCGTGCTGATGACGGCGGTGCCGTCTGATCTCGCCGGCAGCCTCGAGACAGTCGTCGGCGGCGATCTTCCGGGCCTTCAGCCTGCGTCCTATCGCGAAGCCAAGCTTGGCGACGGCGTTCAGCACGCGTCCTTTGCGGCCGGTGAAGCGCGCGTCGTCCTCGCGCAGGCGGAGGATGATCCCGCAGCTTCCTATGAAGTCACGATCACGGTGAACTTCCCGAACGGCTTGCCTGACGAATATGAAACGATGATCCGCAAAGGCACGCTGCGCGGCCGCCTGCATAACCAGCAGATGGATGCGACCTACAACATCTTCCGCGCAGGCGGCGGCATTATCGAGCAGCGCGGCAAGTCGCTGATCATTCGCGCCGGCGTTCCGGCCCGATCGGAGGCCGCAACGCTCTGGGTGCGGATTGAGTGCGACGGTTACACGATCGAAGAACAGTCTTCAGAGGCGCGCCTCGGCTCGCCGCTGAACTGGACGATCGATATGCAGGCGTCGAACGTGCCACTCTTCATCCAGCGTCTTCGCAAGTCCTACTGGTTCTAGGCTCGCTCCGGTCCGTTGCTCGGGCGCCTGGCGGATGGGGTGGGATTCGAACCCACGCGCGCCTTCGGCGCGCAAAACTTTGAATGTCGTGGGTGAGACGACTTTCGCGGTGCTCGCGCTGGTCCGTTGTTCAAGCGCCGTAGTGGCGGATGGGGTGGGATTCGAACCCACGGAGACGTCGCCGCCTCGCCGGTTTTCAAGACCGGTGCCTTCAACCACTCGGCCACCCATCCGGACCATTGAAATCAGGCGCTTAGGGCCAGCTTTGCAGCCCCGCCGCCCGGTCCGCGGCAGGAACTGGACCAAACCGGGAGCCAAATCAAGGGGCGCGGCCGGCGGCGCGCGCTTTGCACCTGCTATTGGGTGAAACCACCTATCGATTTCCTGGCCAAGCCTTTCAATTATAATCAGTTAGGCGCCGGGTCTCATCCAGCGGCGGAGGTCAAGGCGCCAAGAGTGAAGTCAGTTGCGTCGCGCTGGAAAGAAGAGAGGTGAAGAGCGGTGTTTCCTGATCTGAGCATCTGGCGACATCCAGCCATCGACCGGCTCGAAATCATTCATGTCGGCCGACACCGCTACCGCGTGCCGCCGCATATTCACACCTCGATGGCGATCATCTGGAATGTCCATGGCGTGAGCCAGGTGGCGTGCCGCGGGATCAACGTCGTCCTGAACAAAGGGCAGTCCTGCGTCGTCTCGCCGAATGAAATCATCTCCGGCGGATTCCTCAACGGCGATTACTCGCAATATCTCCAGATCAACATTCCCGACACGCTGTTCGGCGGCCGCGCCGAAAACATTCTCTTCTCCGTGAAAACGCTTCAGTCGGATGAGTCATCGGACATTATCCCTGGCCTCATCAGAACACTGACGGAAAGCAGCACGGAGCAGGAAGCGTTCGCCTCCGCTCAAACGATGCTTGAGGAAATAACGGCGGCCAAAGGAAACTGGGTTCGCAAGAAACTCGACCGCTCGATCAGCAAGGCGAGCCGCCACATCCTTTCCAGCTATAGCGACACCATCGACGTCAAGTCGATGTCCGAGCAGCTTGATCTCAACGACCGCTATTTCATCAAGCTGTTCAAGAAGGCGATGGGCACGACGCCGCATCAGTTTCAAATGGCCGTACGAGTGGAGCGTGCGCGCATCCTGCTTGGCGCATCGCTATCGCTGAGCGACATCGCCGTCGCGACAGGGTTTTCCGACCAGAGCCATCTGATCCGCTGTTTCAAGCGGCAATATGGCGTGCCGCCCGGCCTGTTCCGGCAGTCGATCGGCGCGGCGGGGGAGGCGTTCGACTCCAGCCGCTTCGCAGCGCTGCATTGAACTCATCCCTGATTGCGCATCTCAAACGTTGAGAAAGCTATTTCACAGGCTCAATGACAAACTGAAGCTTGCCGTTGAAATGCCCCTGATTCTTCAGGTCCGCCGGGTTAAGGTAGTTGTACTCTTTGAACTTCGCGCCCTGATATTGCGCAAGGCCCTCCGTCGCCACGCCGACGCGCGCATCTGACGACGTCGACAGGAAACGCTCGTATTTGTCCGGCCAATCCTTGTCGCGGTTTTCCTCCACCTGCTGGATCATATTCGCCACTTGTTTGGCGTTCTCCTCCTGCGCGACGGCCAACACCCCTTTGGCTTTCGGGTGGTTGAGCGTGAAGAGCCAGGAAGACCGCGCCACAGGCTCTCCGCTTTTCGGGTCGATGCTGACGATTTCCTGCTCGGTCGCGATGCCGGCGACTTCGCCGTCGATCCGTACAAGGAATGTTACGACAAGGTGATCGCGCAAGGGATCGACCAGCATCCGCCGATTGAGATCGCCCGCCTGCATGTCGGAAAAGCTCATGGTCCGGTCGAAGAAGAAGTTTTGGATATTGTCGGCGAGGGACAGCATGTCTGTGGACATGTCGATGTCCAAGACGAGGGGCTCCTTCGCAATCGCGGGAGCGGCCATCAACATCAATCCTCCGAAGGCGAGCGCGGCGAACTTCATAACCTTCATTCCTCCGGGTTTCAGAACTTGTAAGCGAGCTGGACATACCATTCGCGCGGACGCCCATAGACGCCGCTGGCGAAGCCGAGACTGTCGAGAACACCAACGCCCATGATCCTGTAGGCCTCGTCCGTCGCATTGGTGACACCCGCAGCGATTGACCAGTCGCCATCAACATTCTCGATCGCAGCGCGCAGGTTGAGCAGACCGTAGCTGTCCTGCGCGATGGCTTCCGTGTTGACCGCGTCGAAATAGACTTTGGTGCGATAGCTGTAATCGGCGCGCAGCGCGACGTCGAAGAGGTCGTTGACCGGAACGCGATATTCTGCGCCCGCAGACGTCGACCATTTCGGTGATCCGATCAGCTTCTGCGAAGTCGTGATGCCAGCGGACGGATCGACTTCCCGGTACTCGCTATCAAGGAAGCCGACGGAGCCGGAGAGGGTGAGATTCTCGACGGGCAGCGCCGTGAATTCGAGTTCCGCGCCGCGAACGCGGGCCTTCGCCGCATTGCCGACGGTCACCAGTTGCGACCCGTCCGGATTGGCGGTGACGAGCGTGAACTGCATGTCGCGATAGGAGTTCGTGAAGATCGCCGCGTTCACGCGCAACCGGCGATCCAGCAATTCTGATTTCAGGCCGGCTTCATAGCTCCAGATCGTTTCGGGATCATAGTCGGTGATTTCAGCGCTGCTGCTTGCGCGCCCGTTGAAGCCGCCGCTCTTGAAGCCCTTGGCGGCTGAAACATAAGTCATCACGGTATCGCTGAAGCGATAGTCGAGGCCGATCTTGTGCGAGATGTCATCCCAGCTCGCATCACGGCTTGTCGGCGGCACGAGGACAAGCCCTGAGGCGTAGGCGGTCGCCGAGTAGAGAAAATCCTTTTTCTCGTTTGTGTAACGAATGCCGTAGGAGGCGCTGAGGCGATCCGTAAGATCGAACGAGCCCTGACCGTAGAGCGAGGCGCTTTTCGTCGTCTGATCCTGCGTGATGAACCGGCTGACATCGAGCGCGAGGTTCACAGGGTTTCCGGCGCCGCCAGCGCAAGGCGCGGGCAACGGTGCAGGACAGGTCACCGGCGCGAGCGGAATGATCGCCGCCGGCAGCGCCTCCAGCGCATAGTAGATGTCTTCAAATGTGCGAACTGCGATTTCCGCATGGGCGTCTTCACGGAGGTAATACCCGCCAGCGACCCACTTGAAGCGGTCGTTGAAAGACTGCCCGGTCAGTTGCAGCTCCTGGCTGAACTGATCCTGCCGATTGCGGTCGAGCTCATCGATGACGACGGCGGGCGAACCGTCGGGGTCCGTGCCGAAATCGAGTTTCAGATTGCGATAGGCTGAGATCGATTTGAGGCTGACGGCGCCGAGATCCCATGTGATGACGCCGGAGGTTCCCCAGATCTCGCTCTTGCTGAAATTGAGACCGGTCGAATTGTCCTTGTAGGGATCAGCCGTCACCCAGCGCTGGTCATAGGGCGGCAGGTCCAGCCCGTGGAAGGATGCGAGCGGGCCTGCGAGCGCGTTGTAGAGCCCGGCGAGAATGGCCTGATCGTTAAGCGCGTCGACATGGTGGACGGACATCGCCTCATCGCGGCGCGTATAATCCGCGGATACGGTCACATCGATATTGTCGGCGGCCGTCCATTCGAGCGTCGCCTGCAGCGCGTCGCTGTTTTCATCGCCAGCCCGGTCGCCCGCGAGCGGCCGCTTGCCGAAACCGTCTGCGTTCTTCGTGCTCGCAGCGAGTTTGAACGCCAGCACGTCTTCGATGATCGGGCCAGAGAGGCGCAGCCGCGCATCGACACGGTCATAGCTTCCCACCTTGACGTCGATGGCGCCTTCCGGCTCCGACGAAGGCCGCTTGCTGATGACGTTGATCGCGCCGCCAATTGTGTTCTTGCCATAGAGCGTTCCCTGCGGGCCGCGCAGGATTTCGACGCGCTCGATATCGACAAGGTCCAGCAGGTTCCCGAGACTGCGCGCAAGATAGACGCCGTCCACATATACGCCGACGCCCGGATCGGTCGTGATGAGATAATCGAACTGCCCGACGCCGCGAATATAGGCCTGTCCGGCGCTTGAGCCTGAAACGCTGTTGGCGAAAAGCTCAACGTTCGGCGCATAGTTCGCAACATCGCGCAGATTGGTCACGCCGCGCGTGTTGAGCTCGTCGCCCGTAAAGGCGCTGACGGCCACAGGCGTGCTCTGCAGGGATTCTGCGCGCTTGCGCGCGGTCACGGTGATTACTTCGAGGCCGGCGTTGTTCGCCGCGCCGTCATCCTGCGCGGCGAGGGCGGCTGGCGCATGGCCCAGAGAACCGGCGGCGATCGCGCAGGCGCTCAGAAGCAGCCGCTTCTTTCCAAAGCGCAGAATTCCATTGGCGTGTGTCATTAACACCCCCCTTTTTCATTATTGTTATCCGGGCTCTCTGTAACGGAGCCCGATTGCATTCGTCCGTGTCCGAAAGGACTAACGAGTGGATGTAAGACGATGCGACGAGGGTGTATTGGACAAAACTCACCGTAAATCTCGCCCGCGCCCTCGGGCGCCGAGCGAGGCGAATTCGCAGCCTTCCTCCTTACACGCACTAATATCGCGAGCGGCGATGATGGCGGTCCGCGCTCGCCAGGCGGGGCGCAAGCCGACGCGGATTGAGGCTTGTCCCCAATCGCTTGATGGGCGAGGCGCGGCGCGCGGCTGGAGCGGACGATGACTCTGGGGGACGGGGCGGTAGGGAGGCTCCTGAGGGGAATCGGATTTTTCCGCGCGCCTTGGTGAAATGTTTCCGAAGCGTTAACCCTTCGGTAAGAGGTATAGACTGGCTTTCGCGCCCCCAGAAAACCTTCCCGAGAGACGGTTAATGTCAGCAGCGTCATCCCTTGTTTTCCTCCGCCGCGTACTCGTTCTCGCCGCGCTTGCAACGCTCGCCGCGTGCGCCACGCCGGGCGGAAAGGGGCCTTCGACCGCCGATGGCGGCGCGCCCCACTACAAGGTCGGATCGCCCTACAAGGTGAACGGGCGCTGGTACAAACCCGAGGCGGACCCGAATTACGAGGCGGTCGGCGTCGCCTCCTGGTATGGCGACCAGTTCAACGGCCGCCGGACGGCGAATGGCGAGGTCTTCGACAAGAACCGCCTTTCCGCCGCGCACACGACCTTGCCGATGCCGTCGCTGGTCGAGGTGAAGAACCTCGAAAACGGCCGCAAAATCACCGTCCGCGTCAACGATCGCGGCCCCTTTGTAGACGACCGCCTGATCGACCTTTCGCATGCCGCCGCGCGCGAGCTTGGCTTTGAAAATCAGGGCCTTGCGCGCGTGAAAATCCGTTATGTCGGCCCCGCCGATCTCTATGCGAAGGCGGAAGCGCCGGGATCGCAGGAGAGGGGGCGCGGCAAACCGGCGAAATCCAAACCTGCGCCAGCGCCGGTGCTGACTGTCGCTGCGGCGGCGCCAAGCCAGCCCCGGAACCAGCCTGAAGCCCCCTCTCCCGCCAGCGCGGCGCCGGCAGGGGAGGACGACGACCACATGGCCCGGCTCATCGGCGAAGCGCTCTCCGCGCCGGCCGTGACGCCGTCGGAATACTGGATCGCCGTCGGCGCTTTCCCGTCTCTCAATGCGCTTGAGGCGGCGCGTCTCTCCCTGCCGTCTTTCGGCGAGACGCGCATTGTGATGGCCCCGGGCGCTGACGGGGCGACCGCCTATGAGCTGCAAATCGGCCCTGATTTTGATGCGGATTCGGCTGGCGCGCGCTTGGCCGCGCTTCGCGAAGCAGGCTATTCTGATGCACGGATCGTCGATGGCGCGCTCTGATTGCGCCTTCGCTCCAATCGTTTCACCGGGACCCTTGAGGATATTTCTTTCAATATGACCCGTATCGCTTTGACTGTGCTTGCGTTTTTCGCCTCGCTGACGGGTGTCGGCGCGGCTCTCGCGGTTGAAATTCCGACGCCGGCCAAACACGCAATCCTGATGGACTACGACACCGGCGCGGTGCTCTTCGAAAAAGACGCCGAAACGCCGACGGCGCCGGCCTCCATGAGCAAGCTGATGACGGTCGCGATCGTGCTCGACCGCCTGCATTCCGGCCAGTTGAAGCCTGACGACGAGTTCTATGTGAGCGAGAAGGCGTGGCGCGAGCGCGAAGGCTCGTCGATGTTCGTGCGCGTCGACACCAAGATCAAAGTGATCGACCTTCTGCGCGGCATCATCGTGCAGTCCGGCAATGACGCGTGCATCGTCGTCGCCGAGAATATCGCCGGTTCTGAAGAAGCGTTCGCCGACCTGATGACCAAGAAAGCGCGCGAATGGGGCCTCAAGAATTCGACCTTCGCCAACGCCTCCGGCCTGCCGGACCCCGGCCACAAGATGAGCATGCGCGATCTCGCCATCCTCGCGCGCAAGATCATCCATGATTATCCTGAATATTATAAGATCTTCGGCGAGCGGCAGTTCACCTGGGAGAAGATCACCCAGGCCAACCGCAATCCGCTTTTCGACCTCGTCGACGGCGCCGACGGCCTCAAAACGGGGCACACGGAAGAGTCGGGCTATGGCCTTGTCGGCTCGGCGATTCAGAACGGCGTGCGCCGCATCGTGGTGTTCAACGGAACGGCCTCCGAGAAAGAGCGCGCCTCCGAAGGTCAGCGCCTGATGCGCGTCGCCTTCAACGATTTCGTTTCGCGCACGCTCTACAAGCCCGGCGACATTATCGGCGACGCGCTCGTCTTCAAAGGCGCAGCGCCAACGGTTCCGCTGATCACCAAGGAACCGGTCTCGATGATCCTCTATCGCGCCGGCATGGAAGATGTGAAATCGACGGTCGTCTATGAAGGGCCGATCGCCGCGCCGATCGAGGAGGGCCAGCAGATCGGCTATCTTCGCGTCGAAGCGCCGGGCGGCGATGCGCGCGAATTCCCGCTCTATGCCGGCCGCGCAGTAAAAGAACCGGGCTTCCTCGGCATGGTCTTCTTCGGCGCCCATGCGCTGCTCGCGCGGCCCGAACACGCGCCTGACGCCGCGCCCGCGCAGGCTCAGTGAATGACCGGCGCCGCCCCGAACGAGCGGCGCGGCCCCTTCATCACGTTTGAAGGGGGCGACGGCGTTGGTAAGTCCACCCAGATAGCGCGCCTTGCAGAGCGCTTGCGCGCCGCCGGGCGCGAAGTCGTCGTCACGCGCGAGCCGGGCGGGTCTCCCGGCGCGGAAGCGATCCGCGCGCTGCTCGTACAGGGCGCGGCCGATCGCTGGTCCGCGCGCACGGAAGCGCTCCTCATGTTCGCAGCGCGCGCCGATCATCTCGAACGCACCATCAATCCGGCGCGGGCGCGCGGCGCCGTCGTGCTCTGCGACCGCTTTGCGGATTCGAGCATGGCGTACCAGGGCATCGCCGGCGCGCTCGGGCGCGAGGCCGTCGCGACGCTGGGCGCGCTCATCGTCGGCGCTGACGGGCCGACGCTCACCTTCGTTCTCGATGCGTCATCGCAGGAAGGCCTCAAACGCGCGGGCGCGCGCGGCGACGGCGATAACCGCTTCGAAGCGAAAGGCGCCGAATACCAGGAGCGCGTGCGGCAAGCCTTTCTTGAGATCGCGAAAGGCGCGCCTGAACGCTGCGTCGTCATCAACGCAGCGCGCGACATCGATACGATCGCGGACGACATCGCGCGCATCACGTTCGAAAGGCTAGGCGCGGCATGAGCGAGCTTCCGGCGCCCCACGAACGCGAATTCATTGTCGGCCGCGCTGAGGAAGAAGCGCGCCTGCGCGCGAGCCTTGCAAGCGGCGCGCTTTCGAATGGTTGGCTCATCACCGGCGCGAAAGGCGCCGGGAAAGCGACGCTCGCTTACCGGCTTGCACGCGCGCTGCTCGAACCCGAAGCGCTGAGCGAACCGGTCTCGCTTCAGGTTCCGAAAGAAGCGCGCGTCTTCCGCTTCATCGCCGGCAGGGCGCACCCTGACCTTTTCGTCGCCGAACGCGAGTATGACGAAAAGAATGAGCGCTATGCGACCGAAATTTCTGTTGAAACGATCCGCAAGCTCAACGCCTTTCTGAACAGAACGGCCTCCGCCGGCGGCTGGCGCGTCGCAATCGTCGACAGCGCGGACGATCTCAACCGGAACGCGGCGAACGCGCTTCTGAAATCGCTCGAAGAGCCGCCGCCGAAAACGGCGATCCTGCTTGTCGCCAATGCGCCCGGAAGACTGCTCGCGACGATCCGCTCGCGCTGCCGGCGCATCGACCTTCGCCCTGTTCCGTCCACGGACATTATGAATCTTCTTGAAAGCGAACTCGGTCTCGCAGGCGAAGAGGCTGCGCGCCTTGCTGAAGCCGCCAAGGGCCTGCCGGGCCTTGCGCTGTCGCTCGCTGCGGGCGAGGGGGCGGACGCGGTGACGGCGGCGAGCGCTTTCCTTGGCGCGGCGCGCGCCGGGGATGATGTCGGCAGGCTTGCGAGTGCGCTTTCGGGCCGCCAGGCGAGCGAAAAATGGGACGTCTTCCAGCGCATCATTCTCGAATCCTTGAGCGATGCAGCGCGCGCCGCCGCCTGCGGAGACGAAACGGGCCTTGCTTCGCTCGGCGCGCAGGCGCTTCTCGACGCACATCAATCGATCTCGACGCTTTTCGCGCGCGGCGAAGCGGTGAACGCCGACCGCGCGCAAATGCTGGCCGCCGCAGCGCGCATCATCCGCGCCGCAGCGAAAGGAAGAGCCGCCTGATGGGTCTGTATGCGGATGTTCATTTCCTCCCCCGTTTACGGGGGAGGTGGCTCGCGCAGCGAGACGGAGGGGGCTGCTGCGTCTCAAAAACGAAAAACACCGAAAGAAGAGGAAACGCCGCTTCCCCCTCCGGCCCTTCGGGCCACCTCCCCCGTAAACGGGGGAGGGATTAATCCGGTTATTGTCCCGATGCTCGTCGACAGCCACGTCAATCTCCATTCGGAGAAATTCGCCGACGACCTTGAAGAGGTCATTGCACGCGCGCATGAAGCTGGCGTCGGCGCCATGCTCACCATCTCCGACAAGCTGACCTCGACCGAGGCGATCAAGGAAATCACCGACGCGCACAAGAACATGTGGCGCTCGGTCGGCGTCCACCCGCATTACGCGATAGAGACGCCGGATCTTTCCGCCGAGACGCTCATCGATCTCGCAAAAGACGAAAAGGTCGTCGGCATCGGTGAATGCGGCCTCGACTTCTATTACGGCTATTCGCCGCAAGACGTGCAGGAGAAGGTTTTCCGCGCCCACATCGCAGCCTCGCGCGAGACCGGGCTGCCGCTCATCATCCACACGCGCGACGCCGATGAGCGCACGAAGGAGATGCTTGAAGAAGAACACGCGCGCGGCGCCTTCACGCCGCTGCTTCATTGCTACACCGGCGGCAGGGAGCTTGCGCAAGCAGTGCTCAATCTCGGCGGCTATATCTCGTTCTCCGGCATTCTGACCTTCAAGAACGCGACAGACATTCGCGAAATCGCCGCCTGGGCGCCGATGGAGCGTTTGATCATCGAGACCGATTGCCCGTATCTTGCGCCCGTGCCGATGCGGGGCCGGCGCTGCGAACCGGCGCATGTCGCGCATGTCGCGGCCAAGCTCGCAGAGGTGAAAGGCCTTTCGATTGAAGAGGTCGAAAAAGCGACGACGGAGAACTTCTTCAAACTGTTTTCCCGCGCGAAACTTGAAGCGGAGTAGGCGTTGACGGCTTCGAATAACCTGCGCGCAATCGTTCTCGGTTCCGGTTCTTCCGGCGGCGTGCCGCGCTTCGGCGGGCCTGATGGCGCCGGCGATTGGGGAACGTGCGATCCGAACGAGCCGAAGAACCGCCGCTCGCGCTGCTCTTTGCTCCTTGAACGGACGAATGAAGAAGGGGCCAAAACCTCCGTTCTGATCGATACTTCGCCGGATATGCGTTACCAGCTTCTGGATGCGCGCTGCGGCCATCTCGACGCCGTTCTTTTCACGCATCACCATGCGGACCAGTGCCACGGCATTGACGATTTGCGCGTCTTTGCGATTTCGCAGCGCGCGCGCATTCCGGTTTTCATCGACGAAGCGACGGGCGGCGAAATTCTTCGCCGTTTCGATTATTGCTTCAAACAAAAGCCCGGCAGCTTCTATCCGCCGATCCTCGATCACCGCGTCATGCCGGCTTATGGCGAGGCTTTCGCGATTGACGGGCCGGGCGGACCGATGCCCGTCACCGCGTTCTTGCAGTTCCACGGCGGCGTCAATTCGCTCGGCTTTCGCGCGGGCGACATCGCTTATTCGAGCGACGTCGTCGGCATGCCCGAAGAAAGCTTCGAGGTGCTCGAAGGCGTCGGCACATGGATTGTCGACGCGCTGCAGATGAAACCGCACGGAACGCACGCCCATCTCGATCTCGCGCTCGAATGGATCGCGCGCGTCAAGCCGAAGCACGCCGTTCTCACCAATCTCCACGTCACGATGGACTATGCGACGCTGAAGGGAATTCTGCCTGACAATGTCGAGCCCGCTTATGACGGCATGGTCGTGACAGGCTCTGCCTGAGCAGGGCTCAAAATGTTTCACGTGAAACATGGGTCTTGCTTCACGCCAGCAGTTTCAACGGGTTGCGAACCGAAAGGCGCCTTTTGGCGTCCGTTAGCCGCGAAAGCGCCGCGTTGGCGGTGAACTTTCGACCGGCGGACATAGTCGCTGGCAGTGAGCGCAAGGAGCGGCGTCATATCAAACCCGACAAGTTCAAGAGCGCCGCCCGACAGCAATGATAAGTCAGCTTTCGAACTGTGGGATAAGTTTTCAAAAATCGGCCTGAACCCCGCGCGGCCATTGGCCTACAGCGGATTCAACCGCAGGGGGTGACAACACATTTCGGCGCGGACTAGGCTCAATTCTTAACGCGCCAGCTTTCAAAAACGGACAGGCGCTTCGGGGAGTGATCAAATGACATTGAAAGTCATCGGCGCCGGCCTTGGCCGGACGGGTACGGCGAGCCTGAAAGTCGCGCTCGAGCAGATCGGGATCGGGCGCTGCTATCATATGAGCGAAGCGCTCGCCAAACCCGGCGATCCCGCGCGCTGGGTCGACGCTGCGAATGGCGATCCGGACTGGGAAGCGATCTTCGACGGCTTTTCCGCAACGACAGACTTTCCGGCGTCGATCTATTGGCGCGAGCTGATGGCGTATTATCCGGACGCCAAGATCATTTTGACGACGCGCGACGCCGACAAATGGGTGCAGTCGACGCAGGAAACAATCCTCGGTCCGAAATGGTGGGCGTTCTGCAAGGAAGGCCCATATGGCGCGTTCATGCGCGCGACGATCGACAGATTTCTCGAAGGCGAAGCGCATGATCCGGCGCATCTGAAGAAGATCTTTTTGCGCCACGAAGCCGCTGTTAAAGCCGGCGTTCCGGCGGAGCGCTTGCTGGTCTTCGAAGCGAAGGACGGCTGGGCGCCGCTCTGCGAGTTCCTGGGGCTTCCGGTTCCAGATTTCCCGTATCCTTATGTGAACAGCAGCAAGGAGACGCAGGAGCTCTTGAACACCATCCTAAACGGCGCGATGGGCGGCGACGGCGTGACGAACGTCGCCAAGGACGCCTTTAAATCAGACCGTTGAGCGCCATTGGTCGGCCCCGCGGGCCCATCCAATAATTTGCGACAATATAAATTGTGCGACAAATGGATATAGCGTCGGAAGAGCCCGGTCCGCCGCTGAATCAGGCCGTTTTATCGGCCAATCTCTCGCTTTTCGCGGTTCGATGAGTCAGCCTTGCTGAGAACATTCGGGAGGCCAAATCCGATGAAACCTCTTCTCTGCGCTGCGTGCGCCTTCATTGCCGCCATCGGCCTCAGCGCGGCGGCCATCGCCGCGCCGAAAAATGAAACGCCGCTCACCTTCACGGCGCGTTCCGGCGAAACCGTCGAGGCGTTCGACGGCGCGTTCATGGTTCCCGAGAACTATGACGACCCCGACAGCCGAAAGCTGACGCTCCATTACATTCGCTTTCCTGCAACAACCTCGAAACCCGGCGCGCCGATCGTCTATCTCGCCGGCGGGCCTGGCGGGTCCGGCATCTGGATGGCGCAGAATTTCCGCTTTCCGCTCTTCATGGCGCTGCGCGAATTCGGCGACGTCATCGCGCTCGATCAGCGCGGAACCGGCGCCTCGAACGATATAGAGGCTTGCACCTCATCGCTGCCGGTCGACGACATGGCCCCGCCTTCCGATGAGGAATTCTTCGCGCAGCAGCGTGAGGCTTTGCGCGAATGCATCGGCCAATGGAGCGCCAAAGGCGTCGACCTCAAAGGCTACACGACGCTTCAAAGCGTCAACGACCTCGAAGAGCTGCGCCGGCATTTAGGCGCGCGAAAGCTCTCCCTGTGGGGCATTTCCTACGGAACCCACCTCGCCCTCGCCGCCTTGAAGGAAATGAACGCGCATATAGATCGCGTGATCCTTGCGAGCGCCGAAGGGCTCGATCAAACGATCAAATATCCGGCGCGCACGGATGAATATTTCGGCCGGCTGCAGGCCGCCATCGACACGCAGGACGATGCGAAAGCGCGCTACCCAGACATAAAGGAGATGATGCGTCGCGTTCACGCATCGCTTGAAGGCTACCCCGTAACGCTTTCCCTGCCACAAAGAGATGGCGGCTCGGCGCAAATGCTGTTCACGCGCCGTGACATGCAGCGCCTTGCGTCCGCGATGATCGCTGACCCGAACCGTTTTGCGCGCCAGCTGATTGAAATCTACGCTGCGATCGACGAGGGCGACACGGCGCCGCTCGCCGCTGTCGTTTTCCGTTTCTATCAGCCGAATTCGCCGATTACGTTCGAGGCCATGCCGGTGATGATGGACATCGCCTCCGGCGTCAGCCCGGCGCGCCGCGCGCTCGTCGAGGAACAGGCCAAGACCGCGCTTCTCGGCCCCTTCCTCAACGACACGCTCTATCTCCTCGACGCAGCGCCCGAATATCAGCTCGGAGACGATTTCCGAAAGGGTCCCTACTCCAAACGGCCCGTCCTCCTCCTCACCGGCACGCTCGATGGGCGAACCTATATTGAGAGCCAGAAGGAAGCCGTCGCCGGTCTTTCGAAGACGCAATTCGTCACGGTAAGGAACGCCGGCCACAACCTCTTCATGGTTTCGCCGGAGGTCACGGAGACGATCAAAGACTTCATGCGCGGCGAAAATGTCGATGGACGTGAGATCGTCATCGATCTGCCGACGTTCTGACGCTCAGCGCCTAGGTCTCCGCGACGCGCCGCAGGAGGTTCTGGTAGACGCCGGAGAGCGTCAGTACGACCTCGTCATTGCCCCCGCGCTCGCCTGTAAGCGCCTGAATGGACTGATCGAGGTCGAAAAGGATGGTGCGATCGTCCGTATTGCGCACCATGCTCTGCATCCAGAAGAAGGAAGAAACCCGCGCCCCGCTCGTCACCGGCGCGACGTAGTGAATGCTGGTCGAGGGATAGAGCACGAGATGGCCCGCGGGGAGCTTCACCTCCTGCACGCCGAAGCCCGTCTCGATCACAAGTTCGCCACCTTCATAGCTATCGGGATCGCTCAGGAAAAGCGTCGCCGACAGATCGGTCCTGATGCGGACAGGCGTTCCCCTGACCGCGCGGATCGCATTGTCGAGATGCGCGCCGAAAGCGCCGCCGCCCTCATATTTGTTGAAGAGCGGCGGAAAAATCCTGTTTGGCAGGGCGGCTGAAATGAAAAGCTCCGAGCGGCCGAGCGCGTCTAGAACGAGATCGCCCAGCCGGCGCGCGACCGGCGAACTCTCCGGGAGCTGAAGGTTGTGCTTCACCTCCGCCGATTGCGAGCCAGCCGTTGCGCGCCCGTCGACCCATTCCGCAGCGTCAAGCGCGCGCCGGAACTCCCGCACCTCTTCCGCGCTCAAGACGTCGGGAATGGCTAGGAGCATGGCGTTCCGGCGAGCCTCGCATCAGGTTAGAGGTCGACGTCGATCGTGAAGAGAGCCGAGCGACCCGGCGCAATATAGACGAAAGGCGTCGAGGAGCGATAGATCGCGTCGTAATAGACCTTGTCGGTCGCGTTGAGCACGTTGAACGACAGCTCCACACGGTCGGTCACGCGCCAGCCGCCGAAGAAGTCGAAGCGCCAATAGCCTGGAATGGCCGTACCTATATCGGCGACCGAACCGCCGGCGCGCTCGCCCTGATAATTGGCCGACCCGCCGAGGTGGAAGCGATCGGTGATCTGATAGCGGGTGAGCGTCGTGAAGCTTGTCTCGGCGACGTTGGGCAGCTTCGCGCCGACCTGCGTCGGGTCCGGCGAGGCCGTGATCTCGGCTTCGAGAAGCGAAACGCCGCCATAGACGCTCCACTGTTCCGTCAGATTGCCCGAGAAGCCGAACTCGATGCCCTGCACGCGCTGCTCGCCTTCAAGGCCGAAGGCGCCGCCCGGCCCCGGCGTCAACTGAACGCGGGCGTTCGTCTTATTCGTGCGATAGATGGCGGCGGTGAGCGCAAGGTGCTCGTCGAGAATGTTCCACTTCGCGCCGATCTCGTAGGACTTGTTGCGTTCGGGATCGAGGTCCTGCGTCGCGGCGGTGATGCCGCCATAAGAATCGCCGAAGCCGTCGACCTGCTCGCCGCTCGGGTTCGAGGACGAACCGAACGATGCGTAGATCGAGGCGTTCGGCGCGGGCTTCCAGACGGCGCCGAGATGCCAGTTCACGAAATCGCTGTCATTGTAGAACACGCCCTCGCCGCGCCCGCCGACGGATTCGACCGAGATCGAATAGTCGTCATAGCGAACGCCGCCGAAGATGTTGAAGCTCTCGCCGAACGAAATCGTATCGATGAAATAGAGCGCTTTCGAATCGACTTTGCCGATCGAATAGGCGCCGCTTTCCGCAACAGGGAAAGGCCACGGCGTGAACGGATTGGGATTGTAAAGATTCTGAAGGATCGTCGGCGCCGTAAACACGACATCCGAAGGGGGAACCTCCGAGTCGAGAAACGCGAAAGGACGGTTCTCGATCGTCTCGCGGCTGATCTCGAAACCGGCGACGATGGCGTGCTCAAGCGCGCCCATCGAAATCCGGATCGTCGCATCGGTCTGGTTCGCGAAATAGTCGTTGACGGAGTTGCGATTCTTCGGGTTCGCGCTCAACGTCCAGTTCGCGGGGTCCGGATCCGTCGTGTCAGGCCGCTCCGGCGCCGAGACGACGTATGAGTTGCCGGTCTTGCCGTAACGAATGATGCTCTTGATCGTCGCATTTTCCGTCGGCGCAATTTCAACCTTGCCGGTGTAGATATTGGCGAAAGTCTCACGGAAGTCGCGATTGACGAGACCGTAGAAATTGTTCCGGTCTACCTGGAACGGTTCATTGTTCGCGACGTCATAAGGAATGCCGTAATCCGGCAGCTCGTCCGTATCGAGATGATAATAATCGAAGCTCAGGCGGAGCGCTTCAACCGGCGTCCAGGCGATCGCGGCGGCCGCGCCCCAGCGATTGTTGAAGACCTCGTCCCGCCCCGCGACATCGCTGTCATGGAAGACGCCGTTGACGCGGATAGCGAGCGTATCGGAGAGCTGGCGATTGAGGTCGGCGGTGACGCGATAAGTCTCGTCCGTGCCATAGGTCGCTTCGAGATCGCCGAAATTCCTGAGCTGCGGCGTCTTTGAGACGAGGCTCACCGCGCCGCCCGTGGACCCACGGCCAGCGAACGCGCCGGACGGGCCTTTCAGGATTTCGATCTGCTCGACCGCAAAAACCTCGCGCGAGATGACGCCCGGGTCGCGCACGCCGTCGACGTAAACATCGTTACGCGCATCGAAGCCGCGAATGAAAATGCGGTCGCCGAAGGCGTTGCCGCCCTCGCCCGTGCCGATGGTCACGCCCGGCTGCGTCCGGATGATGTCGCGGAACGATTTCGCGCCGGCATCCTTCATGATCTCTTTTGGAATGACCGCGATCGACTTTGCAGTGTCGAGAATGTCCTGCGTGAACTTCGACGACGCGGAACGGTCGATCTTGTAGGGCGCTTCCGGGTCCGCGAAGGGATTCGAGCTGCGGCGCTCGCCTTCGACGATGATTTCATCGCCGCGGAACGGGCCGGCGTCAGCCAGGATGATCGTTTCGTCGGCATGCGCCGCGCCGGCGGCGAGGCCTGAACCGGCAAGCCCGGCGAGCGCGGTTCCGCGCGCGAGAAAACGAAGCGATTTCGGTTGTTTTACAGCGGTCTTTTTCATTCTGTCCCCGGAACTCGATGATGGGTGGCTGGCTACAGCCGCCGGGGACTAGCAAGAATGATAACTATTCGCAAGATAATTGCGATTGAGTATCATCTTCGTCGCAGGCCCCGCCTCGCTCCCAGTGCAAAAAGGGCGAATTTCGCGCAGAATGCCTGCCCAACGGACGCCAGAGGGGAGCGCATGGCTGGACGATCAGAACCACTGCCGATGCGGCCTCAGGGGTTCTGGGGGCGGGTTTTCGGCCGCCTGATGGAGGCGATGAACGCCCCCTCCTATCGGCTCGCGTTCAGGCTTATCGACGCGCAAGCCGGCGCCAGCATTCTCGAAATCGGTTTCGGCACGGGCAAGTTGCTCGAGCTATTGGCGCGCAAGGTGAAGAAGGCCCGCCTTGCAGGCGTCGAGCCGACAGAGACGATGCTTGAGACAGCGCTGAAGCGCGGGGCGCTGCGCCGCCTGAAAGACCGGCTCGACCTTCGCCTCGGTACGGCGGACGCGCTGCCTTGGGACAGCGGCTCGTTCGACGCCATCGCGGCGCTCCACTGCTTCCAGTTCTGGGCGGACCCGCAGAGCGCGGCGAACGAAATCCTCCGTACACTGAAGCCGGGCGGGCGTTTCGTGCTCATCCTGCGCGATCACTCAAAGCGCGCGCCGAAATGGCTTCCCAATCCGATCAGCAAATCCGGCAATGAATTCGGAAACGCCTGCCGCCTTTTGCAGGAGGCGGGGTTTGAAAGCGTGCGCTCCGCCGGCGGGGCGGGTTCGAGCCTCGCCATCGTCGCGACAAAGGCCGCCTAGCGCGGGCCGGGATGATAGTCCGCCGTCGCTTCGGCGAGCGCGCCTTCAAGCGTCATTGGCGGACTTTTCCATTCCTCTTCTGCAAAGAGCGGCGCCTGGTCAGCGTAATAGGCGGATTTCGCATCGAGCGTCGCAGAGCCGAACTGGTGGATCGTGCGGACTTCCGGCGAGCCTACCGGCCCCCAATCCGCATACAGAATATAAGTGTCGCCGCCGGCGGCGACCTGCGCGCCCTGCGCTGGCGTGCCGGACGGATAGACGGCGCGCAGCGTATCGGGCCCGCCATCGAGCGGCAGCGAGAGCTCGCCTCGCACCAGACGCACGGCGTCGCCCCACTCGGGATCGAGCCGGCCAAAACCTTCCTTGATCTCTGCAGCCGCTTGCGTCACCGCATTCGCAAAGACGGAAATATCCGCTACTTCGTCATGCAACTGATAGCCGAGAGCGAGATGCCCGGCGCGAATCGCGAGCGCCGCCTGCCTGTCGGCGCGATCGACGGAGCCGTTCCACGCAGCGAGAATATCGCGCGCTTCGTCGAAGGTCGCCGAAGCCGAAACCGGATCGTCGAGAAACGCCTTGATCGTCCGCCTGAGGAGTGAATCCTCCGCATAATTGTCGTCCATCTTGTATGCGACGAACTCCTCGCTCGTGATCGATTTATCGCCGCCATAGAGCGCCTGCGTCCTGAGGCCGCGATTGGTGACGCGCTCATCGACCCCGTACCAGGCCGGGAACGCGCCCGGATCCGGATTGTCGCCCTCGCCTGACGCGAGGAAAGGCGAGTGGTTCGAATTGACGACATAACCTGACGCCGGATTGACCACCGACGGCGCCGTTCCGAACGGCATGACGCCGCTCCAGACGAGGTCTGCGCTAGACCCGTCCGCGACCTTCGACCAGTCCTGATCGGGATTCCGCTTAGGGATCGCCGCATTATAGAAATAGGCGATATTGCCGGCGTGATCGGCGTAGACCGTGTTGAAGCTCGGGATCGCCTGAAGCGCCATTGCAGCGCGCCAGCTTTCGAAGTCCGCCGCCTTGTCCATCCGGTACCATTGTTCGGCGGCCCGAATATCATGCTGGCCGCCATAGGCGATGGCGTAGGCGCCGCTCTTCGTTACGAAGACCGGTCCGTGAATGGAGCGGTAGACTTTCCTTTCCACGGGAAGCGTGAAGGGCCCGAAGAGCTTCACTCGCAAGGTCACGGAAGATATCTCAAGCGGGCGCCAATCGCCGTCGAACTCGTACTTTGTCGGTTTCTTCTCGTCGTCGACCTTCAGCGCGTAAATATCGACGAGATCGGGCAGGTTCACCGTATGCGCCCAGCCGAGCTTCGGCCCGGTTCCATGCAGAATGACGGGCGAGCCCGGAAAGAGGCCGCCGATCATGTCCCAGCCTTCATCGGATTTGACGCGAGCCTCATACCACGCGACGGGCCCCGTATAGGGCTGGTGCGAATTCACCATGAGGCGCGTGTGGCCGTCCGACGACCGCGAGGGCGCGACCGCCATCGCGTTCGAGCCAAGTTCCGCACCCGGAGCGATTTTGAGGAAGGCCGTGCGCACCTGATCGAGCGATGCCTGCTTTTCCGGTTCCGCCTCGAAGAGCGCTTTCAGTTCATCATCAAGACCGTAAAAGAACGGCGCGCGCGTCGCGAACCCCGCAATGATGTCTTTCCCGGTGACGGGCGCGACGCCGCGCGCGCAGCGCCTGGCGTCTTCGGCGCACCAGAAATTGACGCCCGCCGCATAGCCTTCCACGACCACACGCAGTTCCGGCGAGAGATCGCCTTCATATCTCTCGTCGATATCTTTCCACGCGCCGAGAGCGGCGATGAGATAATCCGTGATCGCCCCGCTCTTTCCCGTCCGCCGTGCGAGTTCGCCGCGCGAGAAGAAGAGCACTTCCTCGATCGTCGGCCAGTCGTCCTCCGCATGGGCGTAGGCGAGGCCGAAGGCGACATCGGCGTCGCGCTTTCCATAGACATGCGGCACGCCGAATCGGTCGCGCACGATGCGCGCGTCATAGGCCCTCGCGGCCTCGATCGCGGCCTTCGCGTCAAACTGGCGCGCCGGTGTCCACAGATACCAGCCCGCGATAACTACAACCGCCAAAAGCCCGATCAGTACGAGGTGCAGCTTCTTCATGTAATCGCCTGATATTTTGTGATTTTCTTCGCCCGGCGGCCCCTCCCCGGGCGGTGGATGGGGTGAGTTTCGCGCGCGCCGCCGGGCCTGGCAAATCAATTGGGCGCCTCAGCCCTTTTGGCTCCTCGTTGTCAGACCGTCATCCAAGCGCGATAGGAGAGCGAGCTTCACGCCCAAACCGGAGAGTACCCGATGCGCAAGATCGCCGCCCTCAGCCTCCTCGCCGCCGCGCCCTTCGCGCTTGCAGCCGCCGCCTTCGCTGAGCCGGCGCCGCAGGCGAACGATCCCTATTTCGCGGCGGGCCAGTCGACGCTGACGGCGCGCGCTAGCGTGAAGCCGAACAAGAAGCGCGCGAAGAACGTCATTCTCTTCGTCGGCGACGGCATGGACCCGACGACGGTTGCGGCGTCGCGAATTTTCGACGGCCAGTCGCGCGGCGAAGAAGGCGAAGAAAACCTCCTCTCCTTCGAGCGCTTCCCTTACATCGCCATGTCGAAGACTTACACGACTTCTCATCAGGTCGCCGACTCCGCCGGCACGATGGCCGCGATGATGACGGGCGTCAAAACCAAGTCCGGCGTCATCGCCGTGACGGACGCTGCCGAATATGACAACTGCAAATCGGGCATAGGCGCAAAGGCGCTCACGGTCGGCGAGCTTTCGGAAATGGCGGGCCTTGCAACGGGCGTCGTCACCACGGCCCGCCTGACGCATGCGACGCCTGCGAACGTCTATTCGCACGCCGCGAGCCGCGAGTGGGAATCCGACGCCGATCTTTCGGAAGAAGCCAAGACGAACGGCTGCCCGGATATCGCAAGCCAGCTGATCGATTTTCCGTATGGGGACGGTCTTGAGGTCGCAATGGGCGGCGGCCGCGCCTATTTCATGACGGCGGAAGAGCATGATCCGGAATATCCGGAACGTTCCGGCCGGCGCCGCGATGGCCGCGACCTGACGCAGGAATGGACGAAGAAATCCGCCAACGCCAGCTATGTCTGGAACAAATCCGATTTCAGCGCGATCGACCCGCAAAAGACGAGCCACCTTCTCGGTCTCTTCGAGCAGTCGCACATGCAGTATGAAGCCGACCGCGAGCATGACGCCGCGGGCGAGCCTTCGCTCGCCGAGATGACGACGAAAGCGATCGATATCCTATCGCAGAACAAGAACGGCTATTTCCTGATGGTCGAAGCGGGCCGCATCGACCACGCCAGTCACGCCGGCAACGCGGCGCGCGCGCTGCGCGACACGCAGGCGCTGTCAGAAGCTGTCGCCGCCGCCCGCGCGCACACGAAAGACGCCGACACGCTCATCATCGTGACCGCCGACCACGGCCACACGATGACATTTGCAGGCTACGCGAAGAAAGGCAGCAACATTCTCGGCCTCGCAACGGCGAGCTATGAAGATGAAAATTCGGACCCTGATGGTCACGCGCTCGCGCTCGACGGCAAACCCTATACGACGCTCGGCTATGCGAATGGTCCGGGTTCGGTGTTCATCGGAAAGACGAATGACGGCGGGCGCCCGCTTGTGACCGATCAGGAAGCCGCTGACCTCAATTACCGCCAGCAATCGCTTACGCCTTTCCAGGGCGAAACGCATGGCGGGCAGGACGTGCTCATCTTCGCCGACGGCCCGAAAGCCTATCTCTTCGGCGGGGTCGTCGAGCAGAATTACATCTTCCACGTCATCAATGACGCTCTCGGTCTGACGACGCGCGCCGGACGGAAATAGAACCTTCCTTGCGCCGCGCTCGCGCCCGGCTTTCGGGGCTGCGACCATTTTTCCGCACGCGAAGCGAACTGCGGCGTTGGGCGATTGCGCGCCCCGCCCATATAGTCTCCATCACATCAAGTCCGGCGTCCGGGCTTGCATGCGGGTCTTCGCGCGCCGATGTTTGCTTTCAGGAATCGCGCAAGACGCCGCCATGTAAGTTCCTTCCGCGGCGCAACAGAAGAACACGCAAAGGAGGAGCGAATGGCGCATATCGTCATTATCGGCGCAGGTCTCGGCGGCGTCCCCATGGCTTTGGAAATGCGCCAGAAGGCGCGGCGCGGCGACACGGTCACCGTCATTTCCGACCAGCCCTACTTCAACTTTACGCCGTCTAACCCATGGGTCGCCGTCGACTGGCGAAAACCTGAAAAGATCCGCGTCAATCTCGCGCCGGTGTTCAAACGCAAGCGTATCGAGTTCATTCACGAAGCGGCGGCGCGCATTGAGCCCGACCAGAACAAAGTGACGCTCGCGAGCGGCGCTTCTGTCGATTACGACTACCTCATCATCGCGACGGGCCCCGAGCTCGCCTTCGACGAGATCGAAGGCCTTGGCCCCGAAAAAGGTTTCACGCAGTCCGTCTGCACGGCGGATCACTCCGTCACCGCCCGCGACAAGTGGATGGAATTCGTCAAAGACCCCGGCCCCGTCGTCGTCGGCGCGGTGCAGGGCGCTTCCTGCTTCGGGCCCGCTTACGAATTTGCGTTCATTCTCGATACGGACCTGCGCCGCCGCAAAATCCGCGACAAGGTGCCGATGACTTTCGTCACGTCAGAGCCCTATATCGGCCATCTCGGGCTCGATGGCGTCGGCGACACCAAGGGCCTTCTCGAAAGCGAAATGCGCGACCGCCACGTTAAATTCATCACCAATGCGCGCGTCAAACAGGTGCTCGCCGACAAGATGATCGTCGAGGAAGTCGCCGAAGGCGGCGCGGTGAAGCAGACGCACGAACTGCCCTGCAAATATTCAATGATGCTGCCGCCCTTCCGCGGCGTCAAAGCCGTTCAGGGCATTGAAGGCCTCGTCAATCCGCGCGGTTTCGTGCTCGTCGACAAGACGCAGCAGAACAAGAAGTTCACGAACATTTTCTCGGTCGGCGTCTGCGTCGCCATTCCACCGGTCGGGACCTATCCGGTGCCGGTGGGCGTGCCAAAAACCGGCTTCATGATCGAGTCGATGGTGCGCGCGACAGCGCATAACATTCGCGCGCTGCTCGATGGAAAACCGACCACGCACGAAGCGACCTGGAACGCCGTCTGCATCGCCGACTTCGGCGATGGCGGCGTCGCCTTTGTCGCCATGCCGCAAATCCCGCCGCGCAACGTCAACTGGGCGGCCGACGGCAAATGGGTCCACCTCGCCAAGGCCGCGTTCGAGAGCTATTTCATCGGCAAGATGAAGCGCGGCGTGAGCGAGCCTTTCTATGAGCGCATGACGCTCGACCTCCTCGGCATCACCAAGATGAAGGAAGAATAGCGGGCTAACCCCTTGCTCCGGGCGGGAAACCCCCTTCTCGCCCGGCCTCGCCTGCGGGCCGCGCTTGACATCCATCTCAACACCTCTATATTCGAATATATGAATATAGAACTCATGCAAAAATCCGCCGCCGGCGCGGCCGAATTTCTCCGCTCTCTCGCCAACGAGAAGCGGCTGATGATCATTTGCCAGCTCGCCGGCGGGGAAAAGAGCGTCGGTGAAATCTGTGATGCGCTCGACGCGCGCCAGAGCACCGTTTCCCAGCAACTCGCGCTTCTGCGCCGCGACGGCATCGTCAAAGCGCGCAAGGAAGCGCAAACCGTCTACTACTCTGTCGCCAATGAAAGCGCGCAGAAGGTGATCGAACTTCTTTACAATCAGTTCTGCGCCAGCGCTGCAAAACCTTCGCGGCGCGCGCGCGTGCAGTAAAAAATTTTGCTTCTTACATCATGGAATCCGAATATACCAATTCGCGAAACAAAGGGAGACAACAATGAACATCGACCGCGCTGTCTTCGCCTTCGCCGGCGTCATCATCATGGTCAGCCTCGCCCTCGGGGTCTGGGTGAGCCAATACTGGCTGCTGCTCACCGCCTTTGCGGGCGTCAACATGTTTCAGGCCGCTTTCACCGGCTTCTGCCCGGCGGCGATGATCTTCAAGGCGCTAGGCATCCAGAGCGGATGCGCCTTCAAGTAAGACGCTCCGCCTGCTGACGCTTTAACCCGCCCCTCCTCCGCCCGACGCGCTTCCCCCGGCGCCCGTTGCAACGGAACCCGAGCCATGAATCCTATTGTCGAAGCTTCAATGAAGCGCCCCTCAGCCCTGATGTGGTTTGCGGGGCTTTTCAGCCTTGTGATGATCGCGCTTGTCGCCGCGCCGACATTGGCGCCGCGCGCCTTGCCCTTCCTCCATGCGCTGAAGATCGACACGGACCCGGAGAACATGCTCGCGGCGGAAGAACCGGTGCGCGTCTATCACAACGCGATGAAGAAGGAGTTCGGGCTCAACGATCTCGTCGTCGTCGGCGTCATCGACAATGCGCATGAGAACGGCGTCTTCAACGCGAAGACGCTTTCCGATGTTTATGCGCTCGCCGAATTCGCCAAGACCTTGCGCTGGGAGGAAGACGGCGAGACGAAAGGCGTCATCGGCGTCGACCTGATCGCGCCGTCGACCGTCGACTCGATCGATCAGGCGGGCCTCGGTTCGGTGAGCTTTTCCTGGCTGATGCCGGCCGCGCCTGAAACGGATGATGAAGCCCTCGCCGTCCGCGAAAAGGCGCAGAAAATCCCGACGCTGAACGACACGCTCGTTTCCGGCGACGGGAAAGCGATCGCGCTTTACGTGCCCATCACGTCGAAGGATCTCAGCTACAAGGTCGCCTCCGCGCTCAAGAAAAAGATCGCGACATTCGACGACGGCGCCACCTATCACATTACCGGCCTGCCGATCGCGCAGGACCAGTTCGGCTTTGAAATGTTCAAGCAGATGGCTATCTCGGCGCCCGCCGCGATGGCGCTCATCTTCTTCCTGATGTGGCTATTCTTCCGCCGTCTCGCGCTCATCACCTCGCCCATGATCGTCGCCATGGTTTCCGTCATCGGCGCGATGGGCGCGCTCGTGATCACCGGCAACACTGTCCACATCATGAGTTCGATGATCCCGATCTTCGTCATGCCGATCGCGGTTCTCGACGCCGTGCATATCCTCTCGGATTTCTATGACCGTTATCCCGTCTATCGCGACAAGCGCGAGACGATGCGCCATGTGATGGACGAGCTGTGGCAGCCCATGTTCTTCACGACGCTGACGACCTGCGCGGGCTTCGCCTCGCTCGCGCTGACGCCAATCCCGCCCGTGCAGGTGTTCGGCATTTTCGTCGCCCTCGGCGTCTTCCTCGCCTGGATTTTCACGGTCACGCTTATTCCCGCTTACGTCATGCTGCTGCCGGAGAAATCCTTCGAAGGCTTCGGCCTCGCGGCGAAACCTGATGTCGAAGCGAATGAAACGCTGATGAGCCGCATTCTCCACACGACCGGCAATATCGCGACGAAGCGCGCCGGCGTCGTCCTCGCAGTCTTCATCGTGGGCATGGGCGTCGCGCTCTATGGCGTGAGCCGCATCCAGATCAACGATAACCCGGTCAAATGGTTCTCGCCGCATCACGATATTCGCATTGCGGACGCCGCGCTCAACGAGAAATTCGCCGGCACATACATGGCCTACCTCACGCTCGAGCCTAAAGCCGATCCGGAAACGGACAGCCCGGCGCGCGCCGCCGCCGATGTCGTGATGTCTATCTGCGGCGAAGGCTTTAGCTCCGTGACAGTGGAAGCTTGCGCCGATTTCGTCACCCCCTCCGTCGCCGTCGATCTCGATCGCGCGATTCGGAACGCAGTGAGCGCGACTGAGACGCGCGAGGCATTCCTTGCGCGCCTCAGCGACGACGCTGCGACCGCGCAAGATGCGGCGGAAGCCGACGAAGATTATTATGCGTGGGACGATATCTCCTCAGCCATCGGCCGCGTCGTTGCGGACACTGAAACCTTCAAGCGGCCGGATGTTCTCCACTTCGTCGAAGGCCTGCAGGAATACCTCATTGAAACAGGTCTTGTCGGCAAATCGAACGCGTTGCCTGACATCGTCAAGACGGTTCACCGCGAACTCCTGCTCGGCGCGCCGGAAGAATTTCGCATTCCCGACACGACGCCGGCGGTCGCGCAGACATTGCTCACTTTCGAGAACAGCCATCGCCCGCAGGATCTCTACAAGCTCGTTACGCCCGACTATCGCAAGGCGAATCTCTGGATCCAGCTGAAGAGCGGCGACAACAAGGACATGAATGCGGTCGTCGCGGCGGTCGACGCCTATATGGCCTCACACGATGCGCCGGTCGCGCTTCAGCACCAATGGTTCGGGCTCACCTACATCAACACCGTCTGGCAGCACAAAATGGTGTTCGGCATGGCGAAGTCCTTTGCAGGCTCGTTCGCGGTCGTCCTGGTGCTGATGGTGTTCTTGTTCCGCTCGCCGGCATGGGGCCTTCTCTCCATGGCGCCGCTGACGGTGACGATCCTCTTCATTTACGGGCTTATCGGCCTGATCGGCAAAGACTACGACATGCCGATCGCCGTGCTCTCCTCGCTCAGCCTCGGCCTTGCGGTCGACTATGCGATCCACTTCAACGCTCGCACGCGGGAAGCCTTCCTGCGCGCCGGAAACTGGAACGACACGGTTCAGGCCGTTTTCGGCGAGCCCGCCCGCGCGATCGCGCGCAATGTGATCGTCATCGGCGCCGGCTTCCTGCCGCTGCTGTTGGCGCCGCTCGTTCCCTATCAGACTGTCGGCGTCTTCATCTCGGCGATCCTCGTCCTCGCCGGCGTGAGCACGCTCTTCCTCCTGCCCGCCATCATGAGCGTGATGCAGGGCGTGTTCTTCCCGCAGAAAAAACTCGCACCGCTTAAAGAAAGGAGCGCCTGATGCGCCGCATCCCTCTTCTGACCACTTTCATCGCCGGCGCCTTCGCGCTCACGGCTTCCATCGCAAACGCTGAAGACGCACCCGCCGCGCAGGATATCGCCAACAAGGCGTCCGCCGCGTCCTATTATCAGGGCAAGGACGGCAAGGCGGTCGTTTCGATGAAGATCACCGACTCGCAAGGCCGCGAGCGCGACCGCGAATTCACCATTCTTCGCACCGATGTCGGCGATGTCGATAATGGCGAGCAGCGCTTCTATGTGCTCTTCGCGCGCCCCGCCGACGTCAAAGGCACCGCCTTCATGGTGTGGAAGCACGAGGACAAGGACGATGACCGCTGGCTCTACCTTCCGGCGCTCGATCTCGTAAAGCGCATCGCCGCAAGCGATGAGCGCACGAGCTTTGTCGGCTCGCATTTCTATTACGAAGACGTTTCGGGCCGCTCTCCGAGCGAGGACACGCATGTGCTCATTGAGACGACGCCGGACTATTACGTTCTCGACTCCACGCCGAAAAATCCCAGCGCCGTCGAGTTCGCGAAATATCGCAACTACATCCACAAGGCGACGTTCATTCCGGTGAAGACGGAATATTACGACGCGAATGGCGAGGTCTATCGCGTCTATTCGGCGACGAAAGTCGACGTGATCGCCGGCAAACCGACCGTCACCGCCTCGGAGATGGACGACAAGCGCATCGGCGGCAAGACGACGATGAGCTATACGACCGTCGAATACGATCTCGGCCTGCCGGAAGATATCTTCACGGAGCGCTATCTGCGCACGCCGCCCCGCGAATACGTCCGCTAAGAACTGAGGGGATAGACGAGGATGAAACGCCTGCTTGCGAGCCTCCTGCTTTCAACGGCGTCGTTGCCTGCGCTCGCAGCGGCGCCGGCGCTGCCCGCAGGACTCGGCGGCGATGCGCAGGAGCAGGAAGAAACTGACAGCGCCTCCTCCCTTCCTTCTCTGCCTATGGGGCTCAGCGCTGCGTCGGATGAGGAGGCTTCGACAACAGATAAACCGGAGAAGAAGGCAAGCGGGCGCATTCTGCCCGAGAACATTTCCGGCTTCATTGAGGGCCGCGTCGGCGTTCGAACGCAGGACGATCCGCACGAAAAGCAAATGTCGATCGGCGAGACACGCCTTCAGCTTGAGGGCGAGTGGGAAGCGGGACCGGCCGTCTTCAGTGTAACGAGCGATTTCATCTTCGACCCCGTTGAGGATGATTACGCGGTCGATCTCGAAACCGGCCGCGGCGCCATTGACCTGCGCGAAGCGAATGTCGTCCTCCGCCCCACGAGTTTCATGGACATCAAGGCGGGCCGCCAGATCCTCACCTGGGGCACAGGCGATCTCGTTTTCATCAATGACATGTTCCCAAAGGATTACCGCTCCTTCTTCATCGGGCGCGACGATGAATATCTGAAAGCGCCGTCGGATGCGGTGCGCGCTTCCTTCTTCACTAGGCTCTTCAATCTCGATGTCGCCTATACGCCGCGCTTCGATCCTGACCGCTATATCGACGGTTCGCGGATTTCCTATTTCAACCCGCTGCTTGGCGAGCGCGCCGGCCGCAATGCAGTCATGGACCCGCTGACGCCGGACGAGTGGTTCGACGACGACGAAATCGCCGCCCGCGCCTCGCGCAATATCGGCGCCTACGAGGCGGCGGTTTATGCTTATCGGGGTTACTGGAAGAGCCCGCAGGGCATGACGGCGCTGGGCTTGCCCTATTTCCCGGAACTCTCCGTCTACGGCGCAAGCCTGCGCGGGCCGGTCGCCGGCGGCATCGGCAATATGGAAGTCGGCTATTACGATAGCCGCGAGGACCGCTCAGGCGTCAATCCGCTCGTGCCGAACAGCCAGTTCCGCTATCTCATCGGCTATGAACGCGAGGCGATGACGAACCTCACCGTCGGCGTGCAGTATTACGCCGAACGCACGCTCGATTACGATCTCAGCCCCTCGACGAGCGACCGCACGCGCCACCTCGTGACCGTGCGGCTCACGAAACTCGCGATGAACCAGAACCTTACCTTGAGCCTCTTCAACTTCTGGAGTCCGAACCAGCATGACGGCTATGTGCGTTCGCGCGCGAGCTACAAGCTGACGGATGACTGGCTCCTCGAAGGCGGCTTCAACATCTTCTACGGCAAGACGCAGAGCTTTTTCGGCCAGTTCGAAGACAACACGAACGTCTTCGTCGGCGCGCGGCGGTCGTTCTAACTCCGTCCTTTCCCTCCCTTGAAAAGGGAGGGCTTGAGGCCTCGGTTTCGTCGCAGACGAAACTGGAGTTGGCCGAAAGGGAGGGTTCAAGGCGGCGCGCTCAATCCGTGCAGCTTTGAACCCTCCCTAACCCTCCCTTTTCAAGGGAGGGGATTATTCCTGCGCATACGGAAAGTTCGGAGCCTTACGACTTCGCTTTTCCATCCTTCAACGACTTGCCGTCATCGCGCGCGATCACATAGATCGCCGGGATGATGAGCAGCGTCAGCGCTGTCGAACTCGCAAGCCCGAAGAGGAGCGAGATCGCGAGGCCCTGGAAGATCGGGTCGAACAGGATGACCGACGCGCCGATCATCGCCGCAATGGCGGTGAGGAGGATAGGCTTGAAGCGCACCGCGCCTGCCGTGAGCAAGGTCTCTCGCAAGGAAGCGCCTTCCTGCGCACCGTGGCGGATGAAGTCGACAAGCAGGATCGAGTTCCTGACGATAATCCCCGCGAGCGCGATGAAACCGATCATCGACGTCGCCGTGAACTGCGCGCCGAAGAGCCAGTGCCCCAGCATAATGCCGATGAGCGTCAGCGGCACGGGCGTCAAGATGACGAGTGGCAGCTTGAAGGAGCCGAACTGCGCGACGACGAGAATATAAATCCCGATGATCGCGACCATGAAGGCCGCGCCCATGTCGCGGAAGGTCACCCAAGTGATCTCCCATTCGCCGTCCCAGAGCAAGGTCAGATGCGATTCATCGACCGGCTGGCCGTAGAGCTTAACCATCGGTGCATCGAGGCCAGCGGCGGCCCAATCGAATTTCTTGATCTCGTCCTGAACCGCCATCATGCCGTAAATCGGCGCTTCATACTGGCCGGCAAGCTCGCCAAGCACCATCTCTGCAAAGCGGCCGTCGCGCCGGTAGATGACGTGAGAGCCCTTCTCCTCCGTCACGCGCACGACATCGCCAAGCTCGACGACGCCGCGCTCGCCGGGAATGGCGTTCGCCGGAATAGGCGTCGAGAGAAGACGCTCCGTCCACGTCAGGTCTTCTTTCGGAAGCCGCACCGATATCTCAATCGGATCGCGACCTTCCCCGCGATGCGAATATCCGACGCGCGATCCCTGCAACAGGGTGCGCAGCGTGTCGTAAACGTCCTGCTGCTCGACCTTGTAGAATTCCAGGCTGTCCTGATCGATGGAAACGCGGAGCCGCGGCGGCGCTTCGCCCATGAAGAGGTCGTCATCGACGATGTAGGGAACCTTCCGGTAAAGCTCGCGCACGATGCGCGCAGTTTCACGCCGTTCTTCCGCCGTCGGACCATAGATCTCGGCGAGCAATGTCGCGAGCACCGGCGGGCCCGGCGGCGCCTCGACGACCTTGATCGACGTTCCTTCCGGCGCGTCGATGTCTTTCAGGAGTTCGCGCGCCTGAAGCGCAATCGTGTGGCTTGATCGGTGGCGATGATGCTTGGCCTCAAGCGTCACCTGAAGATCGCCAAGCTCCGGTGCAGCCCTCAGGTAATAATGCCTGACCAAGCCATTGAAGTTAAAGGGCGCAGCCGTTCCGGCGTAAACCTCCATCGAGGTTATTTCATCGATGGCGGAAAGGCGGTCCGCCGCGTTCATCAAGACACGCTCAGTTTCCTCAAGGCTCGCGCCCTCGGGCAAATCCGCGACGATCTGGAATTCCGATTTGTTGTCGAACGGCAAGAGCTTCACCGTCACCGTCTTGGTCGCAAAGAGCATGCAGGCGAGCACGGTCGCGACAGCGACGGCGATGGTGAACGTCATCGCCCGCTTGCGCGTCGCGATGACGGGCCGCGCAACGCGGCGATAAAAGCGCCCGAGCGCGCCTTCTTTGGCTTCCGCATCATGCGCATGCGCTTTGCCGGCGATGCGCATCATCAGCCAGGGCGTGATGATAACCGCGACAAAGAAAGAAAAGATCATCGCCGCCGAGGCGTTGACCGGGATGGGCGCCATATAGGGGCCCATCAGCCCCGAAACGAAGAGCATGGGCAGCAGGGCGACGACGACGGTCGCCGTTGCGACAATAGTCGGGTTGCCCACTTCAGCGACGGCGTCCACAGCGGCCGCCTGCCGCGAACGGCCATCATGCATCGCCCAGTGGCGCGCAATGTTTTCAATAATGACGATGGCGTCGTCGACGAGAATGCCGATCGAGAAGATGAGCGCGAAGAGGCTCACCCGGTTGATCGTGTAGCCGAGCATGTTGGAGGCGAAGAGCGTGAGCAGAATGGTCGTCGGAATGACAACGAGCGTCACGAGCCCTTCCCGCCAGCCAATAACGAAAACGATGAGGAGAACGATCGAAACCGTCGCGAGCGCGAGGTGGAAGAGAAGCTCGTTCGACTTCTCGCTCGCCGTCTCGCCATAATTGCGGGTCACCGCCACATCGACGCCTGCGGGGATGAGCGAGCCCTCAAGGATTTCGAGCCGCTCGAGCAGGCTCTCGGCGACGACGACGGCGTTCGCGCCTTTGCGTTTGGCGAAGGCGACCGTAACCGCGGGCAGCGCCTTAAACTCATCCGAACGGCGCATCGTCCAAACGCGGTGCTCTTCCGGGATAGAGCCGAAGACGATCGTCGCGACATCGCTCACATAGACGGGCCGCCCGTCGCGCGTCGTCAGCAGGAGAAGGCCGATATCCGGCAGGCCGTCCATGGTCTGGCCCGCCTCGACGACGATGCTGTCGCCATCCATGCGGATGCGGCCCGCCTGGAACGACATGTTGGCGCCGCGGATTTTCGCTGCGAGCTGCTGCAGGGTGACGCCGAAAAGCGCAAGGCGCTCCGGGTTCGGCTCGATCCTGATCTGATCGTCGCGCCCGCCGACGATGAAGGAAAGGCCGACATTGTCGGTCTTGATCAACTCTTCGCGCAGCCGCTCGGCGAGCTTGTAAAGCTGATTGTCGTTCCAGTGGTCCGCTTCGTCCGGCGACGGACTTAAAGTGAGCGTCAGGATCGGCACGTCATTGATGCCGCGCCCAACGACGACTGGCTCGGGAATATCGACCGGAATATCGGAGATGTTAGCGCGGATTTTTTCGTGCACGCGCAGGATCGCGTCATCGGAATCGACGCCGACCTTGAAGCGCGCCGTGACGACGGCGCCGTCATCAACAGTCTGGCTGTAAACGTGCTCGACGTCGTCGACGCCTTTGAGGATGATTTCGAGCGGCTTGGTGACAAGCTCGACCGCGTCCGTCGCTTTGAGGCCGTCCGCATGCACATGCACGTCGACAAGCGGCACGGAGATTTGCGGCTCTTCCTCGCGCGGGATCGCATTGAGCGCGATGAAACCCATTGCGAGCGCCGCGAAAAGAATGAGCGGCGTCAGCGGCGATGCGATGAAGCCTTTCGCAAGGCGGCCGGAAAATCCGAGGCTCACGGCTTCACCAATTTATCGCCTTCGAAGACGCCGGAGAGGATCTCCACATCCTCCTCGCCCGCCGCCGTCAGGGTTGAGCGTCCGCGCTGGATGACGACTTCTCGCTTTTCGCCGCCTTCATGCTCGACCGTGACAAAGTCGACGCCGAAACGCGTTGAGATGAAGCCGGCGGGCGCAACAAGCGTCTTGCGCGTCGTCGTGCCGACGAGCACGCGCACGCGCTCGCCGACGAAATAGTCGCCGAGGCCTTCGACGTAAGCGTCTGCGAAGACGCGCCCATCCGCGATCTGCGGATAAATGCGGATGATGCGGCCTTCTTCCGCGACACCGCCTTCCTTGTCCGAAAGCTCCGCCCCCGTGACGCGCACCGGCGCGCCGACCGTAAGGTCGCGCGAGTGGCGTTCCGGAAGAGAAACGCGCAGCACGTAATTCTCGACTGCGATTTGGGCGATCGTCTCGCCGGGCGTAACGACTGCACCTTCGACGACCGGCACGTTGAGAACAATGCCGGCGGACGGCGCGATGACTTCGCCTTCCCGCTCCTGCTGCGAGATGACGGAGCGGTTGGCGCGCGCAGCGCTTAATTGGCTGTCAGCCTGGTCGAACGCCGTCTGCGCGGTGTCAAGGCGGGCCTTGGCGACAAATCCGTCCGCGAAGAGTTTCTTTGCGCGCTCAAGCTCAATCTGGGCGTTGGCGCGGGCGGCCTCGAGCGCGCGGATTTCCGCGGTCGCGCCGGTTTCCTGCAAGGAAAGCTTTTCATCCGTCACAATGGCGATCGCCTGGCCTGCGCTCACGCGGTCGCCCTCGTCGACGGTAAGGCGGGCGACCGTGCCGCCAATGCGCGAGCGCGCAGGCGTAACGTTCTGGCTCTCAACAGTCGCAAAGACGGCTTTCCAGTCGACCACATCGACTGACTTCACCGTGAAGGTCGCCTCGCTCGCGGACGCTTCCGCCGGCGCCTCTTGCGCCTGCGCCGGGGGCGCCGCCGCCGCCGCAAGGCAAGCGAAGGCGGCGATCAGGGGTAGAACAGGTCTCGCCATTGCTGAGCTCTACTTCCTCAAGTCATTGGACTTGCAGGAATCTAAGACGCTCCGCCCGGCTTGGCTATCCGGCAGGGCTGCGGCCAACCGTCTATTGCAGACGCAAAAAGCCGCCGGAATGACTTTCCGGCGGCTTCTCTTGAAGTATGTCGAAGGGCTTACCCGTTGACCGGATCGAGCCAGCCCCATTTGTCTTCCGTTTCGCCGTTGAAGAGGCCGAAGAAGGCGGCCTGGATCTTTTTCGTCACCGGGAACTTGCCGTCGCCGATGGCGATGCGATCGACCGAGCGGACGGGCGTCACTTCGGCGGCCGTGCCCGTGAAGAACATTTCGTCGGCGGCGTAGAGCGCTTCGCGCGGCAGCGACTGCTCGACCACTTCGATGCCGAGCGAACGCGCAAGCGTCATCACCGTATCGCGCGTGATCCCCGACAGGACCGACGACGAGAGCGGCGGCGTGGTGATGCGGCCGTTCTTGATGACGAAGATGTTCTCGCCCGCGCCTTCGCTCACCGTGCCGTCATGGGCAAGGCCGATGCCTTCGGCGAAACCGCGGTCTTTCGCTTCCATGCCGACGAGGCGGCTCGACAGATAGTTGCCGGCCGCTTTCACGCCCGCCGGGATCGTTCCGGGCGCGGGACGCCGCCAGCTCGACACGCACACGTCGATGCCGTTTTTCAGACCGTCTTCGCCGAGATAGGCGCCCCACGGGAACGCCGCGATCATCAGGTCGCTCGGGCAGTTCTGCGAGGCCGGGCCCATCTCGCCATAGCCGAGGTAAGCGAGCGGACGGATATAGGCCGACTTAAGATCGTTAACGCGCACGACCTCGCGGCAGGCTTCCATGACCTGCTCGACCGTGTAGTCGATCTTGATCTTGTAAACTTTCGCCGAGAAGAAGAGGCGTTCCGTGTGCTCCCGGTTGCGGAATACCACGACGCCTTTGTGCTTCGTGTCATAGGCGCGAACGCCCTCGAATACGGCGGAACCATAGTGGAGAGCGTGCGTCATTACGTGCGTCGTGGCGTCTTTCCAGGGCAGGAGTTCGCCATTGCGCCAGATCAGCTTTGCTTCTTGTATCGCCATAAGTCCTCCACCAGGCGCTCGCCTGCGACGCGAACGCCGTTGATTTTCGCCGGGCAACCTTGTTTTAGCCGAGCAAAGTTCGGCATTACGAGTTATTGCGATGCAGCGGCATCGCCGCTTTGGCCTATCGCCGAACCCCAGTCAAGATTGCCGAATTCGGGCCCTGAAGACGATGACAGAGAAAATGCGCAAGGAAAATGCAGCCGCTCGCATCCAGGCGGCAGGGCGTATCGTCGTTAAGGTTGGATCGGCCCTCCTTGTCCGGAAAGATGGCATAATCGCCTCTTCTTGGCTCGCCTCGCTTGCGGCCGATTTGGCCGCGCTAAAAGCGCGCGGCGCGGACGTTATCGTCGTCACCTCCGGGGCGATCGCCATCGGCCGCCAGCGGCTCGGCCTTTCAGGGCGGCTTCGCATTGAGGAAAAGCAGGCGGCGGCCGCCGCCGGACAGGCGCGGCTCATTGAAGCCTGGCAGGAAGCTTTCGCGCCGAACGGACTTGTCGCCGCGCAGCTTCTCCTGACGCTCGACGACACGGAAAACCGCCGGCGCTATCTCAATGCGCGCGCAACGCTTGGCGCCCTCCTGTCGGTCGGCGCCGTGCCGGTGATTAATGAGAACGACACCGTCGCGACGTCGGAAATCCGTTACGGCGACAATGACCGCCTCTCCGCCCACGCCGCGCAGATGGCGGGCGCAGACATGCTGATCCTGCTTTCCGACATAGACGGTCTCTACACGGCCGATCCGCGTAGGGATCAAAACGCCAGGCATGTCGCTTTCGTTGAAGACGTAACGCCCGAGATCGAGGCGATGGCGGGCGGCGCGAACGCCGGCGCGGGCGTCGGGTCCGGCGGCATGGCGACGAAAGTCGCCGCGGCGAAAATCGCGACCGGATCGGGCTGCGCCGTCGTCATCGCGCGCGGCGAGATGGACCATCCCGTCGCGGCGATCCTCAACGGCGCGCCCGTCACCGTGTTCGCCCCGCATTCAACGCCCGACCGCGCGCGCCGCTCCTGGATCAGCGGGCGGCTCAAACCCGCCGGCGTCATCGCCATCGACGCCGGCGCCGAGAATGCGCTCAAGAAAGGCGCGAGCCTTCTTCCCGCCGGGGTTACGGGCGTCGAGGGCGATTTCCGCCGCGGCGACGCCGTCAGCATCGTCTCGGCTGAGGGCCGCACGCTCGGGCGGGGCCTCATCGCCTATGACGCCCCGGAAGCGAGGAAACTCGTCGGCAAGAGGTCCGAAGAAATCGAGCAGATCCTCGGCTATCGCGGCCCCGCGGCGCTCATCCATCGCGACGACCTTGCGATTGATGCGCGCGGCAAGGATAAGGACTGAACGGGTTTGCCGGGCTTCATCTTCGGCATTCCCCACCGTTCTTCCCCGCCTGCGCGGGGAAGAACGGAGTTTGGGGAACCCGAGCGTAAAGAGTTAAAGGCAGAGCTTATGGCGACCGTGCAACCTCAAGAGTCCCACACCTCAATTCTCGCTGGCGTCGGCGCGCGCGCGCGTGAGGCGGCGACGGCGCTGCGTGTTGCGACGACTGAGCAGAAAAATGCGGCGCTCAACGCGGCGGCGGACGCTGTCGCCGCGCACAAGGACGAAATCCTCGCCGCCAATGCGCGCGATGTTGAAGCCGCGAAAGCAAACGGCGTTTCCGGCGCAATGCTCGACCGGCTGAAGATCGACGGCGCGCGCTTTGAGGGCGTCGTTCAGGCGATCCGCGATGTCGCCGCCCTTCCCGATCCGGTCGGCGAAGCGATCGAGTCATGGGAGCGTCCGAACGGCCTCAACATCTCGCGTGTCAGAACGCCCATCGGCGTCATCGCGATGATCTATGAGAGCCGCCCGAATGTGACGACGGACGCGGCCTCGATCTGCGTCAAATCGGGGAACGCCGTCATCCTTCGCGGCGGCTCCGAGGCGTTCGAAACGTCTTCCGCGCTTCATCGTTGTTTTGTCGAAGGTCTCGCGAAGGCAGGCCTTCCCGCCGACGCCGTGCAATTCGTTCAGACGACGGATCGCGCAGCGGTGGGAGAGATTCTCGCCGGGCTCGACGGCGCGGTTGATCTCATCATACCGCGCGGCGGCAAGACGCTTGTCGCACGCGTCCAGCGCGAGGCGCGCGCGCCTGTGCTCGGTCATCTCGAAGGCGTCTGCCATGTCTATGTCGATGGCGGCGCGGAGATTGAGAAAGCCGTGAAGATCGTCGTCAACGCCAAGATGCGCCGCACCGGCGTGTGCGGTTCGGCGGAAACGGTGCTGATCGACCGCAAGGTTCTTGGCTCGCACTGGCCGGCGATTTCGAAAGCCCTCCGCGCGGCAGGCTGCGAAATCCGCGCTGACGCGGAGATCCGCAAGATCGACGCAGATGCAAAGCCAGCGAGCGAAGAAGATTTCTACACAGAATATCTCGACGCGATTATCGCTGCCGCTGCCGTCGATGGCGTGAAGGGCGCGGCCATGCACATCGCGAAATACGGCACCGGCCATACGGACGCGATCGTGACGGAAGGCGAAGCCGCCGCGCGCTATTTCCTCGATAACGTCGACAGCGCCATCGTCATGCTCAACGCCTCGACACAGTTCGCCGATGGCGGCGAATTTGGCCTTGGCGCGGAAATCGGCATTGCGACCGGCCGCCTCCACGCGCGCGGGCCTGTCGGCGTGCGCGAGCTCACGACCTACAAGAACGTCGTGCGCGGAACCGGACAGACGAGGCCGTAACCGCCATGACGAACGCCCCGGAGAAAGGCGTCGACCGCCTCCTCGCCATCATGGCGAAGCTGAGGACGCCCGGCGATGGCTGTCCGTGGGATGTCGAGCAGACTTACAAGACGATCGCCCCTTATACGGTCGAGGAAGCATACGAAGTCGCGGACGCGATCGAGCGGCATGATCTTCCTGCGCTGAAAGAAGAACTCGGCGACCTCCTCTTTCAGGTCGTCTTCCATGCGCGCATGGCGGAGGAAGAAGGCGCATTCAATTTTGAAGACGTCGCAAGCGCCGTCAGCGACAAGATGATCCGCCGCCACCCGCATGTCTTCGGCGATGAAAACATGCGCAGCGCCGACGAGCAGACGAAGGCGTGGGAAGAACAGAAGGCCGATGAGCGCGCCGCCAAGGGCGAGCAAAGCCTCCTCGCCGATGTTCCGCTCGGCCTGCCCGGCATGACGCGCGCGGTGAAACTTCAAAAGCGTGCGGCGCGCGTCGGGTTCGACTGGACGCAGATCGAAGACGTGCTCGCAAAGCTCGATGAGGAAGTCCGCGAATTGGCGGAAGCTGCGCAGTCGAAAGACGAAGACGCCATCGAAGACGAGTTTGGCGATCTTCTTTTCGTCATCGCCAATGTCGCGCGGCATCTGAAAGTCGACCCCGAGGCCGCAACGCGCCGCGCGAATGAAAAGTTCTCCCGCCGCTTCCGCTACATCGAAGAAAGCATGAAGAAAGCGGGCCGCGACATCAACGAGGCGAGCCTCGACGAGATGGAAGCGCTTTGGGTCGAAGCGAAGAAGCTGGAACAGGAATAGCTTCGCCTGCTCATCACAAACCAATCGCTTGTCAGCGCCGGGCTTGTCCCGGCGATCTACGGATGCTTCGTATCACAGAGAGTCCCATGGATGCCCGGGACAAGCCCGGGCATGACAGAAATCGGCGTCTGCTAGAAATCACCGCCCGCCATAGCCGCCCGTCGGGCGGAGCGCTTTCTGCAGAAACCGGTAAACCGGAAGAAACGCCACAGCGCAGGCGGCTTTGACGGCGAAGTCTGAGATCATCCAGTTGAACCACGGCGCCGCTGCTTTCCAATAAGCGACGATGTAATAGATGAGCGCGTGCGCGGCGTAGCCTGAGAGGAGCGCGATCAACGGCGCGCGCCACCATTTGCCGCCGCCGCGCGTCACGTCGTAAACGCCGATCGCCATATATTGCCCGATCATCGCGCTCGCGACGAAAGCGACCACGAAGCGCACGCTCGGAAAATCGGAAGTTTCAAGAACCGGCGCGAGATAGGAAAGCTCGGCGAAGGTCGCGACCGCCGCGACGCCCCACGCCGCCGTCACCGCGCGCGAGGCTTCATCGCCGCCGAAACGGCGCGCAAAGAGCACGACCAGCGGCGCGCCCCACGCCATGATGAATCCGCCGACCGAGAGCCAGTTCGAAGGCTTCAGCGCCGGCAGGTCAAAAAGGCGGTCAAAGCCGCGCACCGGCAGGTCGACTGTCAGGAATGAGAAAAGCAGCACCGGCGCGAGGAGGCCCGCCAGCGCCAGCATGCGGAAAAAGCCTTTGACGAAATTCGCGAAGTCGCGCGCAAGCCGCTGCGCCGGCGTTTCACGCACCGGACGGCGCTGCTCGACCGCCGCTGATATCTCCATCGTAATTTCTGGCCCGGTCACCAGTTCCGCCCCCCCGGCTCCATTCCTAAAGGCGCGCAAACGCCCCCACGCCCCATGCAAGAGCGCGGCCCGAGGCCACAGTCTTAATTTGGGTCGCCCGTCTTAGGAAGAGTTAGGAAGCCTTGGAGAGGTCGCGCTTCACTTTGAGCGCGCGCGGCGAAAGAGCGTCGTCTTTCGCTTTGCCAAGGAACGCGTCGAGACCGCCGACATGGTCGATCGTGCGCAGCGCCGCCGCCGTGATGCGGAAGCGGAACCCGCGGCCAAGCTTGTCGCTGTGCAGCGTGACATTGCACAGGTTCGGCAGGAAGCGGCGCTTCGTCTTGTTATTGGCGTGGGACACGTTATGCCCCGTCATCGGGCCAACACCTGTCAGTTCGCAGCGGCGCGCCATGGCAGTCACCTTAATCAAAAAGCGGCGCGCGGTATCTCGGCGCGCCAGCGGGTGGTTCGAGAATTCGTTTGAGCCGCCGCGTTTAGCGAAGCCCAAAGGGCCAGTCAAGGCAGCTTGGCGCGCCAAATTGGGCCTTTCTGGCCCCGGGAGCGCTGCTTTTTCGCTCAACCCGCCCTATCTCTAGGGCGAACCCGACTTGCCCGCCAGTTTTCGGCCGGCGCCCGGCGCTTTTCGCGCCGCCTGAGACAGAGCCGCCTTCGCCCCGCCATGCAGATCAATACGAGTAATTTCGGCCGGGACGGACGCAAAGGCCCCGCGGCGCCGACAGCCGTCCTCGGGCCCACCAACACCGGCAAAACCCATTACGCCATCGAGCGGATGCTCGCCCGCGAGAGCGGGGTCATCGGCCTGCCCCTGCGGCTTCTGGCCAGGGAGGTCTATGACCGGATCGTCGCCGCAAGGGGGCCGGGCTCTGCCGCCCTCATCACGGGCGAGGAAAAGATCATCCCCCCGACCGCCCGCTACTGGATCTGCACTGTCGAGGCGATGCCGGTCGACCGGAACGTCGCCTTCCTCGCCATCGACGAGATTCAGCTCGCCGCCGACATGGAGCGCGGGCGGGTGTTCACCTCGCGGCTCTTGCAGGCGCGCGGGACGCAGGAAACGCTCCTCCTCGGTTCGGACACGATGCGGCCGATCCTCCGGAACCTCTTTCCGGATATCAGCTTCGTCTCGCGCGAACGCTTTTCGACGCTTTCTTATTCCGGCCAGAAGAAAGTGACGCGCCTTCCGCGCCGCGCGGCGGTCGTCGGCTTTTCCTCCGACACGGTATACGCGATCGCGGAGCTCATTCGCCGCCAGCGCGGCGGGGCTGCGGTCATTCTTGGCGCGCTCTCGCCGCGCACCCGCAATGCGCAGGCTGAACTCTATCAATCGGGTGAAGTCGATTATCTCGTCGCGACCGATGCGATCGGCATGGGCCTCAACATGGATATCGACCATGTCGCCTTCGCGGCTCGGCGCAAATTCGACGGCCGCGGCGCGCGCGATTTGAGGAATGACGAACTCGCCCAGATCGCCGGCCGCGCCGGCCGGCATATGCGCGACGGCTCTTTCGGCGTCACCAGCGATTGCGGTCCGCTCGACGATGAAACCATCGAAGCGATCGAAAATCACCGCTTCGATCCGGTGCGCGCGCTGCAATGGCGCAGCGAAGACCTCGTTTTCACCAGCATGGACGCGCTGACGCGTTCTCTCGCCGAACCGCCGAAGCGCGCAGGCCTTCAACGCGCGCGGCCCGGCGAAGATGAACTCGCCCTCGCCCGCCTTTCTCACTATGACGAAATCCGCCAGATGGAGCCGAGAGGGCAAGCGCTGCGCCTTCTCTGGGATGTCTGCCAGATCCCCGATTTCAGGAAGACCGCGCTCGACCAGCATGCGCGCCTGCTCGGCGACATTTACCTACAATTGGCTGAAGACGGGCGGATTAAGGATGACTGGCTTGCGCCCCGCGTCGCGCGGCTCGAGCGCACCGATGGCGATATCGACGCCATTTCCGCGCGCATCGCGCATGTGCGCACCTGGACCTATCTCTCGCATCGGGCCGACTGGCTTGAAAATGCTCCGTATTGGCAAGAAAAGGCGCGGTCTATAGAAGACTCGCTTTCCGATGCGCTGCATGAAAAGCTGACGCAGAGGTTCGTCGACCGCCGCACCTCGGTGCTATTGAAGAAACTGAAAGACGACGCACCGCTCCTTGCAGGCGTCACCGAAGACGGGGAAGTGATCGTGGAAGGCCAATTCATCGGCCGCCTTTTGGGCTTTGAGTTCATCGTCGATCCGCGCGCGAGCGGGAAAGACGCAAAACGCGCGCGTGCAGCCGCAGAGCGCGCGCTCGCGCCTGAACTCGCAGCGCGCGCCGCGCTTCTCGCCAATGCAGAAGCCGACGACCTCTCCTTGCGCGGCGACGGCGTCGTCATGTGGCGATCGGCCCCTGTCGCGCGCCTTGAGAAAGGCCCTGCACCGCTCCGCCCCAATCTCGTCCTGCTCGGCGTCGATGCGCTCTCGCCGCACTTGCGCGGACGCATCTATGAACGCGTTCTGACCTTCGTCGCCGCGCGCATCGAAGTGCTCCTCAGCGAACTTATCGCGCTCAATACGGCGGCGAACGCCGGCGAAGGCGGAACCCTCAGCGCGCTCGCGCGCGGCGTCGCCTTCCGGCTTGTCGAGAATTTTGGCGCGATGTCGCGCTCGCAATTCGGCGACGAGCTGAAAGAGCTCAATCAGGAAGAACGCGCCAAGCTTCGCAATCTCGGCGTTCGTTTCGGCGAATTCACACTCTACATGCCGAAGCTCCTGAAACCAGCGCCGGCGAAGATGCTGACGCTCCTCTGGGCGCTGTGGACCGATCGCGATCCGCAAGGCTTTGAGCCGCCCAAGGCGGGGCTTGTCTCGCTCATCACCAATCAGGAAGTTCCGCATGCGTATTATTACGCGGCGGGTTATCGCCCCTCGGGCGCGCGCTCTGTCCGCATCGACATGCTGGAACGCCTCGCCGGACAGATCCGCTCGGCCCGCAAGGACGAGTATCGTGGCGGCTTCGAAGCCTCGCAGCAGATGATGTCTCTCGTCGGCTGCTCCGGCGAAGAGTTCGAATCGATTCTCTCCTCGCTCGGCTATCGCAAGCAGACGCTGAAGGTGAAAGCGGCGGCGGTGGCGGAAGTGACGCCCGTCGAAGAAGCGGCCGCCGCGCCGGCCGAAACCGAAGAACTCCCCGAAGCGGATGTCGCGGAGGCCGAGGCTCCCGAAGCTGAAGCCGAAGCTGCGCCCGAGGCGCCGGTTATCGAAGAAACGCCCGCAGCCGAGGCCGCGCCTTCCGAAGCCGCGTCCACTGACACGAGTGCAGAAGCCGCAACCTCGACAGAAGAGCGCGACGTTGTCGTCTGGCGCATGGCGCCGCGCCGTCCGCCGCGTCCGAAACGCCCCGCGCGCGAGACGCGTGAAGCGCGCGGCGCAGAAGCCCGCAGCGGTGAAAATCAGGGCGAGCGCGGCCCGCGCCGCGACCGCGGCAGGCACGAAAAGCGCGGCGAAAATGACGGCGAGCGCCGCGGCGGCAAGCCGCGCGAAGCGCGCAAGGATGACCGTCGCGACGACCGGCGCGGCGACCGTCCGCATGGCAAAGGCGGGCGCCCGCAGGATCGCCGCGGTCCCCCGCCGCAACGCCCGCAAATGCTGCACGCTCCGCAGCACCGCAAAGTCGCCGACCCGAATTCGCCGTTCGCCGTTCTCCTCGGTCTCAAGGAAGATCTCACCAAGGCGCAAGGCGGATCGAACGACACGGATAAGGGCGAGACCACGCGGTGAGCCGCGAGCCTGAAAAGGCGAGCGCTTCGAACGGGGCCGCAACGACCTCGCAACGCATCGACAAATGGCTCTGGTGCGCGCGTTTTGCGAAAACGCGCACGCTCGCCGGCAAATTCGCGACCTCAGGCGCGATCCGCCTCACCCGCGATTTCGAAACGGCGCGAGTCGAAAAGGCGAGCACATCTGTGCGCGTCGGCGACAGACTCGCCTTCCTCATCGGCGAGAGAATGCATGTCGTTGAAATAATGGGCTTCGGCGAGCGGCGCGGCCCGGCAAGCGAAGCGCGCCTTCTTTACACGGATCATTCGCCGCCGCTTGCCCCAAAGGAAGATGCGCTCCTTCCCGCAATGCGTGAGAAAGGCGCCGGGCGACCGACAAAGAAAGACCGCCGCGCGACGGACCGTCTGAAAACCGAAGAAGCCTGACGGCGCAAGACGAGACCAAGAGGAAACATCACCATGTTCGACCGCCTGAAATCGCTCTTCTCGCCAAAGACGGCGGAGCCTTCCCAAGCCCCCTCGCCCGAATTGGCGGTCGCAGCGCTTCTCATCGAAGCGGCGCGCGCCGATGAACAATACACAGACAGCGAGAAGGCGCTGGTCGAGGCCGCCCTCTGCGAACAGTTCGCGTTAAGCAAGGAAGACGCCGCAGCGCTCAGGCAAAAGGCGGAAGCCGCGCAGGCCGAGGCGATGGATCTTCATCAGTTCACGAAGGTTGCGAAGAACATGCCCGCCAGTGAGAAGATCGCGCTCGTCGAGCGTCTGTGGATAATAGTGCTCTCCGACGGAACCCGCGATCCGCATGAGGATACGCTCGTGCGTTCGGTGTGCGGTCTCATATATGTGAGCGACCCGGAGAGCGGCGCGGCGCGCCAGCGTGCGCAAGCCGCGCTTTCCTCACGGAGGTAGCGCTTGCGCCGTCCGGACAAACGGTTAAGAAGAATCCCGAAGTGTCGGGCCGAAGGATAAATCGCTTATGACGTACGTGGTCACTGAAGCATGCATCAAATGCAAATACACCGATTGCGTTGAGGTGTGCCCCGTCGATTGTTTCTATGAAGGCGAGAATATGCTCGTCATCCACCCCGACGAATGCATCGATTGCGGCGTGTGCGAACCGGAATGCCCGGCCGAGGCCATCATCCCCGATACGGATGACTCGGACGGCAAATGGACGGAGCTCAACGCCAAATACGCGACGAGCTGGCCGAACATCACCCAGAAGAAAGAGGCCATGCCGGACGCCGACAACCTCGTCAGCGAGCCGGACAAGTTCGACAAGTATTTCAGCGCGAACCCCGGCGAAGGCGACTGATCCCCGGGGCCGTGGGGCTTCCCGCGGCGGCTTTATCGTGAGCGTTTCGCAACCGCGTGATGTCCCTATCGCGCGGGGGAATTTTATGCTATCTTAATCCAAAGATCGGTGAAGATTCGCCGCGCGGCTTTTAGACCAGAGGGTTAAGGACCAGATACAAGCCGCTGAAATAGCGTGATAAAATTCGGAAGAGGCCGCTCATTGGGGCGACGCGGTAACCGGGTGGCAGACTCGGCTGTCGCAACCGGTGATGTGCGGTATTCCGGCTATTTCAGCGATCTGGCCCACACGCGACTGAGTTCGAACAGCCTCCCCTTGGGGCGCTCCCAAAGCGCGGCCAGGGCGGCTGCGGCGCTCTCCGATCCCGCAATTTGGCGTTGTCCGCCTTCGGGCCCTTACGGGCTGGCGGCTTGAGATTGAGAGAGTGACTGATGGCGACCAAAACGGCTGCAAAATCGACAAAGGCGACTAAAGCTCCGGCCAAGGCTCCCGCCAAGACGGCGAAGAAGAGCGCGGCCAAGACCGTGAAAGCATCGGCCGGCAAGGCCGCCGACAAGCCGGCGGAAAAGAAGGCCGCCAAGCCGAAGGCCGCGGCGGCGAAAGCCGCCAAGAAGGCGCCGACGGTGAAAAAAACGCCCGCCCCCGAAAAATCGACCACTCAGAAGCCCGCTCCCGAGAAGAAAGCAGCCGCCAAGCCGGCGAAGACGAAAGCCCCGGCGAAATCGGCCGCTGAAGCAGCGCCGGCAAAGCCCGCCGCGACCAAGGCGCCGGCCGCAAAGACGGCGGCAAAAGCCGCCGCCAAGCCGGCCGCTGCGAAGAAGGCCGTAAAAGCCGCCGAGCCCAAAGCGAAGGCGACCAAGGCCGCGAAAAAGGCTGAGGCCCCCGCCAAGGCTGCGCCGAAAAAGAAAATGCTCGTCGGCCAGAAGCCGCGCGGCGACAAGGCGAACGGAACGCTCGCCCCGTCCGCCCCGCCGAGCCCGACGAAAGCCACCGGCCCGATCGCAGACGCAGCGGTGACGGCGTCTCCGCCTTCGGCTGAAGCCAAGCAGGACTTCAAGGTCAACGATTACATCGTTTACCCGGCGCATGGCGTCGGCCGCATTGTCGGCATCGAAAAGCAGCTTATCGCCGGCGTGACGAACGAGCTTTTCCTGATCGACTTCGAGCAGGAGAAAATGCGCCTTCGCGTGCCGACCGGCAAAGCGAAAGCTGTCGGCATGCGCGGGCTTTCCGACGCGAACCAGATCAAGAAAGCGATCGAGCTTCTCAAAGGCCGTGCACGGATCAAGCGCACCATGTGGAGCCGCCGCGCGCAGGAATATGAAGCCAAGATCAATTCCGGCGACATCATCTCGGTGGCGGAAGTCGTTCGCGACCTCTTCCGCGCATCGGACCAGCCGGAGCAGAGCTATTCCGAACGCCAGCTTTTCGAAGCAGCGCTCGACAGGCTCGCGCGCGAAGTCGCGGCCATCAACAAGACGGACATGGCGGCGGCGATCGGCCTTCTCGAAAACACGCTTCAGCAGCGCAAGGCGGCTTAGCCCCGCCTTCGCGCCTAAAGCAGCTCGACCTGCATGGGATGGGTCAGCTCGATCGACGGACCGTTGACCGGGCTGACAAACCCTCGAACGCGCAGGCGCGCGCCGCCAAGGCTTTCAAGATCGATCGTCCCGGCGCTTTTCCAGCGGCGCGCAATTGTTGACGTCGCGCTCGCGGTCACGTCCGTCCGGTAGTCCTCGCCGAAATTAAGATAGACGCGAGAGCCGCCCTTGCCGGCGCCCACGCCTATTCCCTCGACGAGATGATAGCCGCCGACCGCGTCTTCACAGTCTTCCGGACGTGCGGCGTCTCGCACCCGATAAAGCGGAATCGCCCAGAGCCCGCGCCCTGCTTCACGCGCCTCGCTTTCAGCAGCGAGAAGGCGGCGGATCACCTCGAAATCCTCCGTTTCCGGATAAACGCGCGCCGCGCCTCGCTTTAACAATTCTTCTTCTATCCGAACGCCATTTCGGTCCGTCGCGCGAATGACGCGCCGTCCCCAGCGGTCCTTTGGCGCGGCGTCTTCAATGGCGACGATGTTTCGGGCAAGGCCCGCCAGAATGTCCCGCGCCTCATAGGCGAAGGGCGGCGGCTTTCCCGCCGCAGCGGCAAGGCTCGGCGAGAGAATGTCCGCGAACCGAAATTCTTCTTCGCCCTGACGGAAAGCGTCGCCGGAAAGGACCTCCCGTGCGCCGCTCGCCAGTGCAGGCGGTGAAATGATGGCGGCGCCCGATGCGATCAGGAACTTGCGTCTTCTCATCCGCCGGCGGCGACCCGAACTTTGGCGCGCGCGCTGCGTCCTGCCGCATCGACCACGACAACATCGTAAAAGCCTGCGCCTTCGGGCCGCCAGACGGCGCGCCCGCCCGCTTCCTCAACCGGCACCGGCTCGCCGCCGACATACCAGCGATAATCGCCCGCCCCGCCGCGCGCAGCGAGCGCGAAGCCGCGGCCATTCTCGCCGTCGCCATAGAGTTCGACGCCATTGCGCGGAAAGGTGATCTCCGGCGGCGTCGCGCGGCGCGGCGCGGAAAGGCGCGCGATTGCAATCGGCGCATCATCCGCTTGCGGAATTTCCCTGCCGCGCGCGTCCGGATAGAGCCGCGCGAGCACGTCGAATACGTCCATCAGCAAGGGCGCCGCTGCTTTCCGGCCCGTTTCGCCGGGGCGCGCGGCGCCGTCCGCCCTGCCAACCCAAACGACAACCGTGAAGGCGCTCGAGTGCCCGGCGGACCAGGCGTCGCGGAAGCCATAAGACGTGCCGGTCTTGAAAGCGACGCGCGGCGCCGACTGCATCAGGTCGGAAGGCGCGCGCCCTTCGAGCGCGGGCGCGCCCGCGAGGATCGCGCTGATGCGCGAGGCGCTTTCCGTCGAGAAAATCTGAAAGTCTTCGTGGCGCTTTCCGCGCGCCTTGTCGTCGTCCGTGAAGGCGAGCGGCGCGATGTCGCCGCCATTCGCAAGGCCCGCATAAAGCGCGCCGAGATCGCGCATGGTGACGCCCGCCCCGCCGAGCGCAAGCGTCAAGCCGAAGCGCGAGTCCGCTCGCTTCGGCCCCGCAAGCGCGACGCCCGCCGCTTCGAGCACCGCCGCGAGACGATCCGCGCCGAGACGATCGAGGACGCGCACCGCCGGCAGGTTCAAAGAGTGCTGCAGGGCTTCGGTCACGCTCACTTCGCCCTTGAAAGTTCGGTCGAAGTTTTCCGGCGAGTATCCGCCAAAGGATTGCGGCATGTCGTCGAGCAATGTGTTCGGCCCGATAAGCCCGTCTTCGAAAGCGAGGCCGTAAATGAAGGGCTTCAATGTCGAGCCCGGCGAGCGAACGGCGCGCGTGAGATCGATCCATCCGCCTTCAGCGTCGACGCCCGATGAGCCGACAAGCGCCCTCACCTCGCGCGTCGTGTTATCGATGACCATGAGCGCGGTCGTCGCGCCATCGTCGAGATTGTTGGCATAAGTCTGCGCAAGCTGTTCGACAGTTGTTTGCAGGGTGAGGTCGAGCGTCGAATGGACGATGTGGCGCTCGTGTTTTTCAGCGGCGAGTTCGCGCGCGAGATGATAGGCGGCGCGCGGCATTTCGGTGCGCGCGCTCGGCAACGGCGCGGCATCCCCTTCCTCGGCGAGCTGCGTCGTCAGCGTTCCGCTGGCGGCGAGGCGGTTCAGAATGTCAGCGCGCGCCGCGCGTGCGGCTTCGGGCTTCCTGTCTGGCCTGCGCCCTTCCGGCGCCTGCGGCAATGCAATAAGCAATGCCTGCTCGGCGTCGGTCAGGTGCAGCGGCTCCTTGCCGAAATAGGTAAGGCTCGCCGCGCGCACGCCTTCAAGATTGCCGCCATAAGGCGCAAGCGTGAGGTAAAGCTCGAGGATTTCGCGCTTCGACAGCCGCTCCTCGATCTGCCGTGCGCGGACCATCTCGATCGCTTTCGAGAAGAGCGTGCGCGGGCGCGGCTCAAGCAATCGGGCGGCCTGCATGGTGATGGTCGATGCGCCGGAAACGATGCGGCCGGCGCTCGCCGCGCTCCACCCGGCGCGCGCGACGGCGGCGATGTCGACGCCGCGATGATCAAGGAAACGCTTGTCTTCGATCTCGATGACGCGCTCGACGAAAGTCGGGTCCACATCATCGAGCTTCGCCGCGAAGCGCCAGCGCCCTTCGGGCGTTGCGAAAGCATGAACCCAGCGCCCTTCGCGGTCGAGCACGAGCTCGCTCGCCTCATTCGCGCGTCCGAGCGGCGGCGGAAAGAGAAAATCGGCGGCGACAAGCAGCGCCGCGAGGAGCGCTGCTATCGCCGGGATCTTCTCGATGCGCATCTGCGCCTCAGCCTATTCGGACGCGGCGATCGAAACGCGCCCGACCGCGGTGCGCCCGACGACGCCTGACTTGTACATGTCTTCGATGACCGCCCCGGGCATGACGAAGCTGCCAGGCGTTACGGCGCGAACGACATAAGCGAGCGTGAAACGCTGCTTGTAAAGGTCGAGCGCCGCAACGAAACGATCATCGCGGGCTTCGGCGATTTTCGAATCGCTGATCTCGCCGATCCAATTATAGGGCCCTGAGTTGCCCCGGCCTGCGCCATCTTCGGGCGAGAGGATCGTCTCGATCTCGAAGCCCGCCGGCAGAAGGTCGGCGATCACCGCCGGGTGGAGCCGGTCGGCCTGCGCTGCGCCCGTCAGAACGATGACGAGGCGGTCATTCTGCTTCACGCTCGCAAGGTCAGCCGGGCGGCCGTCGCGGGTCGCGATGCGCTTCATGATCGTGAAGCCGGCCGAGACCGGCGGCGGAGCGGATGTGGGCGCGCCCGACACCGTCACGGTACGGAAGATCGGCCCGTCGCCATCGTTGCGGAAAGTGACATCCTTGGCGAGGTCGCCCGCGTTGAGCGCGAAGCTCGGCGCAGGCGAGTTATTCGACTTCGCGCCATTCCGAGAGATTGCGACCGGCCCGGACTGTTTCAGAAGCGCCTGCGCCGCGAGGAGTACGAAAGCTTTCTCCTGCGTATGAAGGCTCTCCGGATCGCGCATCATGTCGGAGAAGCGCGCCGAGATATTCTCGACGAGCTCATTCCGCTCAGCTTCCGCCGCGAGGGCGAGAATGCCGGCGATGTCACGCAGCGGCGTCTGGTAGTAGTCGCCGGTGTTCTTCCAGCCGATGGCTTCGACCGCCTTATCGAAGGCGCTCGCCGAACGCGCGCGGTCGCCCATAAGCGCAAGCGCGGCTGCGATATGCGCGCGGGCGAGCGGGCTCGGCGTTTCTTTGAGGAGCGCGTCATGGAAGTAGCGCAGATCGGAAATGTCCGCCCTGCCCGCGCGAGCGAGAACGTACATCGCATACGCCGCGGAACGGCGGCGCAGATAGTCGTTCGTGTCGTTCGACCAGTCGCCCGTCGCCGCGCGCATGGTGTAGCTGACCGACGTCCAGCGATCGATCCGCGCGATCTGCGCAAGCGCATCATAGGCGCGGTCGAGCGCTTCCTCCGGCACGGCGTAGCCTTGCTGCTGCGCGCGATAGAGGAAATCCGTCACATAGGCGCCGAGCCAGGGCGAGGCCCAGCCATCGCCTTCATGCCAGAGGCCGAAAGCGCCGTCGGAGCCTTCGCGGTCGAGGAGCTTGTTGACGGCGGCCTGAACGCGCGGGCGCACCGCACGCTCCGGCCCGCGCCCGACTTCCCCGCCGAGCTGGTCGATGAAGAGCAGCGGCATCGCCGAACTCGTCAGCTGTTCCGAGCAACCATAGGGGTAACGGTAAAGCGCATCGAGGAGCGGGCCCGGCTCAACGCCCCTGAGGCGCGAGAAGGAAACCGTGACCTCCGATGATCCGGGCACGAATGGCTGGATGAGCGCCGCATTCGCGACGAAGGCTTCGCCCGGCGCAAGGCTCGCCGTGCTCGTGTTCGTCACCGGGAAGTAAGGCGTGCGCACCTGAATGGGATAGCTGCGCGAAACCGTAAAATTGCTCGGGCCCGCGACGTCGAGCGAGACGGAGCCGATGCCCGTCGCGCCGGCCGTCATCGAAAAGCGCTGCATTTCTTTCTCGCTCTTGGCGAGAGAGAAAGTCTGGCTCGCATCGAGCTGAACGGGCTCGGCGCCTTTGACCGCGACTTTGTAATCGCCCGCCGCGCCGTCGACATTGTCGATGAGGAGCGTCGTGTCCGCCTTGTCGCCGGGCGCAAGGAAGCGCGGCAGCGCAAGTTCGGCCGGCACTGGATCGCGCACTGTGAGCGGGCGCGCGGCGGAGCCGAGCTTGTCGGCGCTCCACGCGACCGCCATCAGGCGAAGCTCGCCGTTGAAATCCGGAATCTCGACCGGCACTTGCGCCGTTCCATCGGCGCCGACCGTGACGAGGCCGGAATAGAGCGCGACCGATTTCGTCGGAACGACGGTCAGCCCCTCGCCGCCCAGTTGGTCGCCGCCGAAACGGGTCGGCGCGCCAAGGTTGGCGTGGAGGATTCGTCCGTAGTCGTCCCTTATATCGACGCCGAGACGCTTCTTGCCATAGTAATAGTCGACGGGATCCGGCGAGGCGAACTTCGTCAGGCGAAGAATGCCTTCATCGACAGCGGAGAGCGTCAGCATGACGGATTCGCCGCGTTGCGCGCCCGCGATCTTCACCGGCATCGTCACTTTCTGGCGCGGACGCAGCAGGTCCGGCGCGTCGACCGTGACGTCGAGTTTTCTCGCCGACATGTCGAACGGCACATAGGCGACCGCCATCGCGCGGCGCGGAACCGGGCGGTTCACGACATCGCGCGGCGTCACGATCGTTGCGAGCACATAGAAGCCGGCGCCCCATGACGGGTCGGTGTCGATGATGATCTCGCGGCCTTTTTCTTCAACTTTCACGCGCTGAACAAGCTGCACCTTGTCCGTCGCAACCGCGATAATCGCCTCGCCCGCGTAAGGCGGATTGAGGACGAGCCGCGCGCGCGCGCCCGGCGTCACTTTCTCTGTCGGCGGCGTGATCGACGCCTGATCGGGCGTGTCGGCGCCAGCCGCATAGGAGCGCCACCCGACATAGAAGCGAATGTCGGAGCGCGCGCCCGTCGCCGGGTCAGTCACCATCATGCGATAGGAGCCGGGATCAAGGCGCTGCGTGATCTTCACCGGCGCCTTGCCTTCGGCTTTCGCTTTTCCTTCGCCGACAAGAATATCCTTGAAGGAACGCCGCCAGCGCCATTCGCCGTCTTCGCGATACCAGTCGAACCAATAGTCTTCCTCGACGAGGCGCCATTCGAGATCGCCGCTCGTCGCGGCGCCGTCCCAGCCGATCAGCACGGCGTTGACGCTGACAGGTTCGTCCTGCCCGACGCCGCCGCCTTCCGCATCGAGCTTCAGGCCGACATAATGCTCATCCGGGCGCACCGGAATGCGCGCGCTCTCGCGCACGACGCGCCCGCCGGGCTCGACGACGCCGACGACGAGGTCCGCGCGCAGCGGCGCGCCGACACCCTTCGGCGCATCGTCGACATTGAGATCGACAGCCGCTTCGCCATTCGCATCGAGCTTGACGTTCGGCAGTTTGAGGAAGCGCTCGTCGAAGCTCTGGTCGACCGCGCCGAAGCGATAGCCCGAAAAATCCGGGAACGGATTGGGATCGAGACGCAGGCGCGCTTCCGATTCAACCTCAAGACCCGCCGCCGGCGCGCCGTAGAGAAAACGGCTTTTCACCGTGACAGGGCGCGTGTCGCCCGGACGGATCGGCGTCTTCTCATCAACATCAAGGGAGACTTCGAGACGCTGCGGCACGAAATCTTCAACCGAGAACGTATCGGAACCGACAACGCCCGCGCCGTCAGCTTCGATCTGCACCGACCACACGCCGCGCGGCGCCGAGGACGGCACTTCGAAGTCCTGCGCAAAGCCCCCGACTTCCGATTTCTCGATACGGAACTTCTCCGCCTCCGTGTAATTCGGGCGACGCACGGTGACAGTCACCGGACGGTCGGCGATCGCGAGCCCCGCATCGTTTCGCAGGAGGCCTGAGATGTGCACCGTCTCGCCCGGCCGGTAGATGCCGCGGTCGAAATAGACATAGGCGTCAACCTTGGACGGCGCAGCGCGCCCATCGACATTGCGGTCGGACAGATCAAGCGGCGCGCGGTTGAGATCGATTGCTGCGAAATCATCCTGCGGGCCGTAGGCCATGATCATGCGCGGCGTCAGCGGGTACTCGCCGTTGATAGCAGCAGCGCCGAAATGCGCGCGGCCATCCGCATTGGTGATGGCGATAGCGAGTTCGTCATTATTCGCGGCGATCAGCGACAGATCGATGCCGGCGAGCGGGCGCGCCGTCGTGATCGAACGCGCGAACACGTCGACCCCCTCGCTGCTCGAATAAGTCGTGAGCGCGATATCCGTGAAGACGACCCAGCGCCAGGCGCGCGCCATCCGATAATCATCGACGCCGGGCGAGGCGTCCTGAATCTGAACGAAATAGGCGCCGGGTTTGAGGTCTTTCAGCGCAGCGCCAAGCGGGAACACCGTCGTCGCCGTCTGGTTGCGGTCGGCTTTGATATCGACTTCGCCTTTATAGATGACCGCGCCGACATCCTCGCCGTCTTCGTCGCCATAGGCGTAGTAATATTCGTCTTCGCCGACGGATTCGCCCGCAACGATCTGTTTGCGCGCCAGCGACCGGTCGGAAACGCGGCGGACTTCGATCTTGATCTTCTCGACATTGACGGTCTCGATGCCGACGCCGTCCGCCTCAAGGCGCGGCAGGATCACGCCGTCGCCAGCAAAGCCGACATAAGCGGGCTTGTCGCCGAACGCGATCGCGACTTCCGTCGGGCGCTCAAGGCGCTTGCCCTTCGCGCTCGGAAGCCCGGCGCGCAAGGTGGCGCGATAATCCGTATCGAAATCAAGACCGCTGAGGCAGAGGTTCTGGCCAGCGACATTGATCGCCGGCTTCACCGCCGGGGACAGGCGAACATAGTCCGCGTAATTCGTCTTGCCGCTCGCATCGAGCTTCTCAGTGAACTGGAAGCAGGCCTTCGGCGTGTCGCTCGCCGTGTCGAGGACGAGGCGCTGAAAGGCGAAGCCCTCAGGCAGGGCCGGGCCGGGTCGGCGCGCATTCTCGCCGCGCGGCGCCTGGAAATCCCGAAGCTGGTTGCTCTCGCCGGCGCCGCTGCGCGCTTCCGGAGAGATGAGCGCGCGGCCCGCCGCGTGGTCGGCGGCCTGGTCGCCGGGAATGACCGCCCGCCCGAGCAGCAACCCGGCTGCGAATGCAGCCAACACGCCACCAGCAAAAATCACGGCATTCTTGCGCGCCATGGACGTCTCCCCTTCTCCCACCAGCCGCCTGAGCGTCTACAGATGAGCGGTTACAAAAAATCGCCCCCGGGGAACAGCCGTCCCCGGGCGCCGACCGCAATAGAACCGCCCGATTATGGCGCTTAATTGATCGTTCGAAAACGATTGCGAGGCCAAAATCAGAAATTTAGGTGGTAAAGTTGCCTCGCCTTCGACCTTTCCGGCTGGCGGCCTGCGACCAGCCCGACGCGAAAAACCGATTCCAGATCAGGGAGTTGGCGCGCCCGCCGCTCGCGAGCCGGTTTAACGGGTTCCGATCAGGACCGGGCTCGTGTAACAACGTCGCCGCGCGTTCCCGTAGCTCAGCAGGATAGAGCACCAGATTCCTAATCTGGGGGCCACAGGTTCAAATCCTGTCGGGAACGCCATTCGATCCGGGCGAGTGCGGGCGCGAAGAGTCGCCATGTCGGGTTGGCGCGTCGTCACTCCCGCCCCATATCGACCTCGGCGATGAATTGCGCGTCGCCCCATGTTTCCTCCAGCCTCGCAGGCGAAGAAAACAGCACCATCCTCCCGCCCCAAGGAGAGCGCCATGCTTGAACTCCTGAAAGAATTCTCCGGCAAGATTGTCGGCGTCCGTGCAAGCGGACTTGTGACAAAAAAAGACTATGAGGATGTCCTCATTCCCGCAGTCGAAGCAGCCGTCCAGCAACACGGCAAGGTCCGCATGTATTATGAGTTCGGCCCTGACTTCACCGGCATGGATGCAGGCGCCATGTGGGAGGACTTCGCCATCGGCATGAAAGAGATTGCGCACTGGGAACGGTGCGCTGTCATAACCGACGCCGCCTGGATCGTGCATGGCGTCAACGCGTTCAGGTTTTTGATGCCATGCCCCGTCAAAGTGTTCCCGCTTGCAGGCGCGGCGGCGGCGCATGAATGGATCGCCGCCTGAGTGCGCCACAAATGATTATTGCGCGCCGGCGCCGCGCAAAACCCGGCCCGCTTTTGCGCCTGTAAGCGCGCCTTCGCGCACGGCGAGCACGCCATTCACCAATACATAGTCGATGCCGGTCGGCGTCGCCGTGCCGTTTTCCCAGGTGGCGTTGTCCTGCACCTTGTCGGCGTCGAATACGACGATATCGGCCCACAGCCCTTCCCGGATCACGCCGCGGTCTTCGAAACCGTGACGCGAGGCTGGCCATGAAGTCATCTTTCGGACGGCCTCTTCCAGAGTCAGCACGTGTTCGTCGCGGACATATTTGGCGAGAATGCGCGGAAACGTTCCGTATGAGCGCGGATGCGGCAGACCCAGATCGTCGACACCGCCAAGTTCTTCCACGGCCGCTGCATCTGTGCCGATGCTCGTCCACGGGAACTGCAGCGCCGTTCGAACATCCTGCTCGCCGATCATGTGATAAAATGCGAACGCCCGGTTCGGCAGCGCATTCAGCATGATGTCGATAACGAGATCATACGGATTGACGTTCAGTTCGGCGGCGATGTCGGCAATGCTTCGATATTGATATTGCTGGTAGGGAGGCTTGAAAGCGTTCGCGAGAACGACGCCGTCCCATCCTCCGGAAGCGACTACGAGATTGATGCGCGACCATTCGCCGAATTCTTCGTTCTCGATCCTCTTGATCAGGTCGGCGCGATACTCTTTGCCCTTCAGCTTCTCGATGGCGGCGTCCAGCCCATCTGCGAACACTTCAAGCGGCAAGGCGATTTCGAGCCCCGTCCCGCCCGCCGTGTACGGATATAGATCCGCCGCGATATCGAGGCCGCGCGCCCGCGCCGCATCGATCAGCGCGCCCGCTTCCTCCATCAGGGCGCCCCACATCGGTTTATAGGCGGCCTTGAGATGGAATATCTCAACCTTGACGCCGCCCTTTTCGCCAATCTCGATTGCTTCGCTGATTGCGTCGCCAAGGCGAACGCCTTCATCGCGCATATGCGTTGCGTAGATCGCGCCATAAGGCGCTGCGGCCTTTGCAAGCTCGATGAGTTCTTCGGTCGATTGATAGGCGCCGGGCGGATAGATGAGCGCCGTTGAAATGCCGAGCGCGCCCGCGCGCATCGCCGTGTCGATCCTCGTTTTCATGTCAGTCAGCTCGTCGGCGCTCGGCGCCCTCGCGCTGTCGCCGATCACTTCGACGCGCCTGCGTCGCGCTGTAATAGGTCGCGAAATTGACGCCGATGCCTTGCTTCTCAAGGGCGGCGAAATAGCGCGAGATCTCGGCCGCCGGAACCGGCGTTCCTCCCTCGCCCGCAATAACGGTCGTCACGCCCATGAGCAGTTTGTTCGCCGCAAGCCCCTGCCTGCGCAAGACATCTCCGGACTGATCCATGGAATCGATCCATCCGGGCGAGACGAACCTTCCCGCCGCATCGATTTCGGTCTTTCCTTTTTGCGGCACGACGCCGACGGCGACTATTCTGCCGCCACGCACCGCCACATCGGCGCGAACCCACGGATTTCCCGCGCCATCAAGAACGCGCCCATTGCGAATGACGATATCGTATTTTGCCCGCTCGCCGGCGTGCGCCGAGGAGAACGTCCCCGCGAGAGCGGCGAGCGCACATGCTGTCGCCGTGATCAAGCTTTTCATTTTCAGAGTTCCCTATTCCTCAGGCGCCAACCAGATGCCAGTTCCACAGCATGATCCCGAATGCCGCGAGCGCTGCGGCGAGCAGCGAATAATGCGCCTTGCGCCAGAAGGTGAAATTCGTGGAAATCCAAACGGGAATCACGCTTAGCGCCATCGCCGTCCATGAAATCAGCGCAACCGGCGTCGCCATGAGAAAGGCGCGCGTTCCATCGAGCGGAAACTCCTGCGTCACCCTGACGCCGGCGCCCGCGATCTCAAGGATCGCAGAGACGCCCATGACGATAATGACAATGCAAAGAAATCCCGCATAAAGCGCCAGCGCCGAATAGGGAGAAACGTTCATCCCTTTGTTCGTTCGCCTCCTCATGAAGGCGGCCGCAAATGTCGAAAAGGTCAGCACGAGCGACGTGAGAGCCGAAAGATAAAGAAAGTCCGGCTTCGCAAAGTAGGTCGATCGCTCGAATGATTTGTGCCCCAGTTCGGAATTGAACCGCACGATCTCTCCGCTGTCGTCCTGCGCGAAAGTCATCACCTCGTCAGGATTAGAGAAATTGCGAAAAGCGAAAGGCCCTGCTGGCTTCCACGCGCTGCCTTCAGCGCCCATTCGCCGGATCAGCAGGCCATCGGGCGATACTGAAATCGTCGCCTTCAACGCCGGATTGAAGAAATTGAGGATCGCTTCAACGCCCCTGAAGTTGCGGCGGTTATCGATATACTCGCCCGCAAATTTCTGCATCTCCTCCGCAGACAGCATGAATTCCTCGTTCGTGCTCGCTGGATTGTCGCCGAACAGCTCTCCCACGATCAGCGAAGGAATGTCCTTGAATTGCGAGAACCCGACAGTCGTATTGACGGAGGCGAAAACACCGAAATCGAGCTCAGGCGAAAACTCCATGATGGAGAAGAAGCCGCTCGTGCCGCCGCCATGACCGAAATATTCGTAGCCGTGCATCTTCCCGTTAAAGAAGCCGTGCGCAAAATCGACAGCTTCCGGCCTATCCGAAAAGCCGCGCTTGCGCATTTCCTCGACAGTCTCAGGGCGCAGGATCTTGACGCCGTCGATTTCGCCCTTGTGCAAGAGCGCGATCATGTAGCGCGCCATGTCGGCGGCCGTGCTGTGAACGGAGCCGGCAGGGCCGACTGACTGGATATATTCAAAGCCAATCGCTTTTGGCCGCCCGCCTGCAAAGACATGCCCAGGCGTGACGTCAGGCTCGAGCGCCGGATCCATGGGACCATCAGCGTTCGCGACCGCGCCTTCCGGTTCGCGGAAGGTCGTATGGTTCATCTGAAGCGGACCGGTGATGAATTCGTCCACATAGTCGTTGAACGCCATACCGGAGACGTTCTCGACGATATGGCCGGCAAGGGCCGAAGCGTAATTTGAATACGCCGTCACCGTACCGGGCGGATAAATTTGCGCCGGAATTTCGGTACGGAGCAATTCTTCGAGAATCTGCGTCCGCGCCGGGTCGCCAACGAGCATGTATCCGGCGCCGCCATCCTCAAAGCCGGAACGGTGCGCCATGATGTCATTCAACGTCAATGGAACGCCGTGCGGCTCAGGCAACTGAAACGCTTTCAAATAGGAATTTACGTTCTCATCGAGATCGAGCTTTCCCTGCTCTACGAGTTGCATCACCGCAATCCAGGTGAATGTCTTCGAGATTGAGCCAATCCGGAAAAGATTCTTCCGCGGGTCTATCGGCCGGTTGTCTGTCTCCGGATCGGCGACGCCGTAGCCTTTCAGGACGATTGGCTTTCCATCTTTCACAATGGCGAGCGTCACGCCGGCAGGGCGGTATTGGCGCATGAAGGACGAAATTACCGAGTCGGCGACAAGTTCCGCATCATGCGCAAACGCTTCCTGTTCGCCTGTCGCGCTTGCGCTTGCTTCTTCTCTTCCTTCCTGTGCGAAGACGGCGCTGGCGAGAGCAAGAGCCGCAGCGAGAACACCAAGGGCAAATCGAACGGGCTTCATGGTCTTACTCCCCGTCTTTGTTTTCATGGAGCCGGTCGAGAAGGCGGCGGATATAGCCGGCTGCAATCTCGGCGTTGGCGCGCTCCTGCACGAGCGACATATGTTCTGCGGTCGGCACTTCGAAATGTTCGCCGCGTGTCGAAAGGGAAACGATGTCCTCGTGCATGGCGACGATCGCTTCCTGCGTCGTCCTCGTATCGGCTCCATTTGGATAAAGCCCCTCGGGAAGAGGCTTGGTCGCCGAGACGACGATGAGCGGCAGATCGCCGAGCGTTCGGTTCGCGGCGGCCTGCGCAGCCGCCTTCTCGAAGTCCGCCGTCTCGCGAATCCATGCTTCAAAGTTGGAAGGCCGCTTGGCCGTCCAGCGAATTTGCTCCTGCACCTCAGCCGGGAAGTCGCTGAGCCACGGCGCCGCCGCTTCCGTCATTCGCGGATCGTAGAGTTCGATAAGGCCGGACTTCAGCAGGAACTGCATCATGCGGATCATCGCCGCGAGCTTTTCGAACGCAGCATCCGGCGAAAAGCCGAGCCGCTCGGTCTGGTTCGGATGACTCGGGTCGAGCAGGACAAGTCCCGCAACTTCGTCCGGATAGAGATGGATGTAATAGCGCGAGTAAAGACCGGCGATCGAATGACCAGCGAAGACGAACGGGCGTTTTACCCCCGCTTCGTCCAGAAGCCTGTGCAACGCCTTCGCAATGGTCTCGGAGTCTCTCGGAAGACCGCTTTCCTCGCTCCAGCCGAGCCCTGCCCGGTCATAAATGCAAAAGCGTGCGACTTCTGAAACGTTGGCTTCAATCCAATAATAATTCGGCGAAGAAACGCCTGCGCCCGCTTCGAAGACGACCGTGTAATCGCTGTCTTCAGGGCCGGTGCAATTGAGGTGAAGCGCATAACCGCCGACGTCGATCAGTTCGCCGGGCGGCGGCGGCGCGGGCTTTACCGCCCGCAATGTCAATCCGAGCAAGAATGGCGTTGCGATGATCGCCAGCAAGGCCAGTCCGATCCATTTCAGCGCTTTCACGGGCTTTCACCCTCCTCGCGTATGGCGTTGTAAATTTGTTGATTGCGTCGACGCCCGCACCGGTCCGTGAGCCGCGCACGCACGCGGTCACGAACCAATGCGAGACGTTTCGAACTGGCGTTAGAACGACAACTCCAGCGCCGCGCCGATCCGGCGCGGTTCGACGACATAGCCGGTCGCCGATGCGGACGGGCCCGCAACTGTCACACCGCCATTCGCATAGGCGTATTTGTCCAGAAGGTTGGTGGCGTAGAGGTTGAGCGCCACATTGCCCTTTCTGAAGGTCGCGCCGATATCGACCAGCGTATAGTCTTCGATCGGGAAGCGAATATCGCCGAAGCCGACATTCTGCCCGAAGGTCTGGCTGTATCCGCCGACATAGGCGGTGCTGTAATCGCCGACATAGCGCGCGCCAACGCGCGCGACACCATCAATGCCGCCAAGGGTGAACGCGTAGTTCGCTCTCACCGAAGCCGTCCAGTCGGGAACGAAGCGGGTCGGCTCGCCCTTAAGCGCGCCAATCTCGATGCTGTCCGCTTTGAGCTCGCCCTTCGCGTAAGCGACGTTTGTGTCGATTGTCAGAGCATCCGTCACATGCGCGCGCAGGCTCGCCTCGAAGCCGCGGGACTTCATGCCGGCTGTGCTGTTGCCACCGGTGTTGAGACCGTTGATGACGAGCGTCGCCTGGAAGTTGTCCCAGTCGATGTACCAGAGCGCGAGATCGTACTGCAGCCGCCCTTCGAGGAGACCGCCTTTCGCGCCGACTTCATAACTCCAGAGCTTATCGGCCTCGACAATGGTCGACGTCGAGTTTCCGCTGAGCGGGTCCATCACCGGCACGTTGACGAAAGCCGGACGGAAGCCGCTCGCAACCCGCGTGTAGAGCGAGAGATCATCTGTCGGGCGCCAGCGCGCATTGAAGAGATAGGTTAAGGTGCCGTCCTGCGATTTGTTCGACTGCTGAAGCGCGGGAATAAGGAGCCCCGCAAAGTTGAATTCGGACTCGAACGAGTTGTCGCTGTAGCGAAGGCCGGCAGTCACGTCGAATTCCGGCGTGATGTAATAAGTCGCGTCCGCGAAGACAGCGAATTCTTCATAGACGGACGGGAACGAGACATCGACCAGCGAAATCTGTTGGGGCGCCGCCACGATGTCCTGAACGTTCTTTGCGTTCTCGCGCGCATAATATGCGCCGACAAGCCATTCGAAGGTTTCATTGTTCGGCGAGGCGAGCCGGATTTCTTCGACGAAGCGGCGCGTTTCGCCATAGATGTAAGTCGGGATGTTCGTCGTCGTTCCCGGCGCCGAACCGGTGAGAATATCCATGAGATCGGTGAGGCCGGGCGAGTTCGCCTGATCCGTATTGGTCGGATTTTGGTATTTTGCAAAACCGGAAACGGCGGTGAGTTCAGCCCAATCGAAATCGATGTTGAGCGTCGCATCGGCTTTATAATATTCGATCACTTCCGAGCCAGGATCGAAGCCCGCGAAGTGAAGCTCGCCAGCAAGCGGCACGAAATCCGGCGCCGTAACGTCCGCTACGCCGAAGGCGACTGCGCTTGTTCCGCGCACGGTCGTCTTCTGATGAAGGCCCGTCACCTTTAAGCGTGCGCGGTCCGTGACCTGCCACAGAGCGGCAACGTTGACGCCATTGATTTCCGCAGTGTTGTAATCCTTTTCAACGACAGCCTGCGTAAACGGATCGAGCCGGTCGATGAAGCCCGCCTTCTTGTTGTGAAATCCGCCAATAGTGACGCCAAGCTTGTCTTCAATCAGAGGCAGGCTGACATTGCCGCGATAGAGCTGGCTAACCCCGCCCTCATGCGTCGTCGACACATCCGCAAGAAAAGTCGCGCGCATTTCATCAAGCGCTGGGTCGCGCGTGATATACCTGACGACGCCGCCAAGCGCGCCCGCGCCGAACAGCGTGCCTTGCGGCCCTTTCGAAATCTCGACACGCTCGACATCGCCGATCAATCCGTCGAGAAGCACCTCCGAGCCCATCGAGAACGGCCCGGACGACGTTATCGGAACATCGTCGAGATAGACGGCGGTCACGGCGGTCGCCGATTCCTGGCTGACGCCGCGCATGATGATCCAGCCTTGGCCCGCCGCACCTTGCGCGTTCCTGAAGGTCACGCCCGGCGTATAATCCGCCACGTCGCTGATGGATGTCAGGCCCGCTTCAATGAAGTCGGCCGGTTGCGCGACCGAAATCGCCGCCGGTACGTCTTGCAGCGATTGCTCGCGCCGGCTCGCCGTCACAATGATCGTATCCTGATCGGCCGCCAGCTCATCGCGCTGCACGTCTTGAGCGCTCGCCCCTCCGGCTCCGAAAACGAGCGCTGAAACGCCCGCGAGGAACCCTTTTTTCATTTTGTCGCCCGTCATATCAAACTCCCGGTTTTCTTCATTGCCATTTCGGCCAGCCGAGATCGTGATGACCCCGCTGTCCGTCAGGCCGCCGGAAAGGTTTGTTCCTTCGAGCAGTGCAGAAAGCGCTTCAGGCAACGTGTAGACCCCGTTGAGCGCTTTGGAGCGCCCTTTTGCGGTCTCAGAGGGAATGACGAGAGATCGCCCTGTTTCGCGCGCAAGCGTGAACAAGGCCATATCTATATCTGTAGACGGAATATTCAGCTCGTAGCGTTCGTCGCGCAGCCCCTCGCTCGCCGCCCCCGTGGGCTGCGCGCATGCTAGGATCGCCGCGGCGAACACTGCGCCCTGCGCAACGCCGTCCGCACCATTCCTCTTTCGTCGCCTTGCCCCCTCCATTCCGTTACGACCTTTCTATGGGAGGTCCGGGAACGGAATATCCGTAAAACTTTTTTGAACTTTTTTTGTCGCCATGTGTTCGTTTTCCCCTCGGCGCTTTAACTCGCGCTCAGCACGACAAGATCTGGCGACACCCTTCGCGCCGTGACGCCGAGGGACCCCTCAATCCCTTCGAGCATCCTGTCGACATCGCCGATTTGAAGAATGCCGGTGATTTTTCGCGATCTCAACACCGGATCGTCGATCTGAATTTCTGTCGTCGTATAACGAGCGACTTCGCCGATGACATCGGAAAGAGCCTGATCATAGAAGACAAGTTGGCCTTGCGCCCACGACATGCGTTCGGTGAGGTCGCGGTCTGTGATCTCTTCTTTTACGGCGCCCTTTTCCCGCTCGATCTCGCCAGCCTCTCCCTTGCCGATCATGACGGCTGGCGCCTCTTCCGGCGGCGCAGAGTCGGCTTTTTCGCTCACTGGCGAGCGCTGGCGAAGCGCGACAAGGCCCTCGCTGACCGTTACTTTCACAGCGTCGGGCTGGACCCTGACGGAAAAGCGCGTTCCCACCGCCCTGATGACGCCGTCGGACGCATAGACGAGAAATGGGCGCTTCTCGTCATGAGCGACGTCGAAGATGGCTTCGCCGGAAACAAGCCTGATCTTCCGTGTGCGCTTCGAGAATTCCTGCTCGAGAATCGTATTCGTGTTGAGCGTCACGTGCGAACCGTCGCTGAACGCGAGCTCACGCGTCTCGCCGATCTTCGTCGAATAATATTCCGTCTCCGTCACCGGGCGCGCGCCGAAATAGAAGACAGCGACAAAGCACAGAACCAGCGCGGCGGCAGCGCCGGCGAATACGCGGGCATAGGAGAATACGCCGGCGCCCGGGCTCCAGGCGCGCGCCGGGGCCTCGCCGCCACGAGCGCTGATCTCTTGCGCGCTGAGTTCGCTGAGCGGCGCATCGAGGCCGTACCAGAAATCCGCGGCGCGTTTGATGGCGAGCTTGTTGCGCGGGTCCTCGCTCAACCACCGCGAAAAGGCGGCGCGCTCTTCCTGAGTCAGGCCGCCCCTGTCGAGCTTAGCGAGCCAGTCCGCCGCTTCAAGCTTTTCTTCGCCGCGCGACGGCAGCGGCACGATTTCGGGGCGCAATTCGTCAGTCATGGGAACGGTCCTCCCGATTTGAGGCGCGCTTCTCGCCGCGCGCATCGCCCCGACCCGCCGCAATCATCTTCTCCACTCCATAACCTCGCCCGGACATGATGTCCTCGCACCGCTTTATTCCCTGCGCGAAGTACTTCTCGACCGAGCTCACAGATACGCCCATCTTTTTCGCGATTTCCTTGTGGGAGAGCCCGTAAACGCGCCGCAGGAGGATCGCGCGCCTGTGCGAGGTCGGCAGCGTCTCAAGCGCCTCCCAGAACGTTTCCATCATCTGCTTGTAGTGCAGGGCTTCGTCGGCCGGCGCATTGCTCGCCTCGAGGATCGCCTCGTCGATCTCCCACTGCACCTCGCGCGAGCGGCGCTGGTTCTCCTCGAAAACCATGTTCCGGGAGATCATGTAGAGATAGCTCTTGGGGAACTCGACCCGCTTCTTACGGTCGGCCGCGAGCGTTCTGGCGAGGGACTCCTGCAAGATGTCGTCGACGTCGGAAGGCTGAACGGAAAGGCGCAGCAGGACGCGGATCAGCAGCTTCCTGTATTTCAGGAATTCGCCGACAATCCTGGACTCAGAATCTGACATAGGCCTGCCTTCCGGTTCCACGGCCGTGGGTCCGCTGTCAATGAGAGGGACGAGGCGCGCAAACCCTCAAACATTTTTCCTCCGCCAGCGCATAAATAAACCCCGAAGGGTGCCGGAAAGTCCGAAATCCGCGGCGCGGCGGCCGAATTCTGCCCTCCGCCCCGCTGGGCCCATCGGCTCAATTCTTGTAAGTCCGGCTTATCGGCAGGCTATGATGGGCCTTGGCGCGCGGGCGCCCCCGGCGGGGCGCATCGCGGCCGGCGAGCGGGCGTGCCGGAATGGAACATGCGGCAGAGTACATGCGCCTGGGCGGAAGCGGCTTGAGACGATCGGACTGACGGGAAATGCGTGACGGCCTTCTTCTTCTGGTGGTGATTTTCGCGCTCGTCGCGACCCTGCGCTACCCGTTCGTTGGCATTCTCACCTGGGCGTGGTTCTCGCTGATGACCCCGCATCAGCTCGCCTACGGCGTTTACGGTTTGCCGCTCAACGTTCTCATTGCTGGCGCGACCATCTTTTCGCTCGTCGCATCCGGCTCCTTCGCCCGCTTCTCGTTCGACCGGATCACGGCGCTCCTTCTCCTCCTCGCCATGTGGCTGACCGTTTCGCAGATGTTCTCGCTCGATCCGCAAAACTCGGGGCAATATTACGACCGCTATGTGAAGACGCTCGTTTTCGTCGTGCTGTGCGTGCAGACGGCGCGGGACAAGCTGCGCTTCCATGCGCTTTTGTGGATTCTCGTCGTCGGCATCGGCTATTTCGGATTCAAGGGCGCTCTCTTCACGGTCGCAACGCTCGGCCAGTACCGCGTTCAGGGCATCGACAATACGGTCCTGTCCGACAACAACCATCTCGGCACGGCGCTCGCGACGATCCTGCCGATGATCCTCTATCTGCGCTCTGTCGCGTCTAACCCTCTCGTCAAGACCGGCCTCTTCGGCCTTTTCATCGCGACCATCCTTGCGATCATCGGCACGCATTCGCGCGGCGCGTTCATCGCGCTCATCGTCTTTGGCGGCTTTTTCTGGATGCGCTCGAAGCACAAGGTTTCAATTCTTGCCGCGCTTGCGCTCGTGCTCGTTCCTGCAATCGCTTTCATGCCGTCCAAGTGGACCGAGCGGATGGAGTCGATCGCCGACGCGAAAGACGACGCCTCCTTCATGGGACGCGTCGACGCCTGGTTCATCAACACGGAGCTGGCGCTCAAATATCCGCTCACCGGCGCAGGGCTTCGCAACTCCTACCAGAAGGAGATCGCGGCGACGGTCGACATCGAGCGTTCGAAACGCGCCAAGGCCGCGCATAGCATCTATTTCGAGATGCTGGGCGGGTCCGGCTTTGTCGGCCTTGCGATCTATCTGAGCCTCTTGGCGACGGCGTTCTTCTCCGCGCTCTCCTTGCATTTGCGCCGCAATGATCCCGCCATTGAGCCGTGGATTCCGCAGTTCGGCTACTTCGCGCAGATGTCGCTCGTCGTCTTCGGCGTCGGCGGCGCGGCGGTCTCGCTCGAAATGTGGGACGGCTATTTCATCATCATCGCGCTCATTGCGGCGGCGCTGAAGCTCTCAAACGCGAAGGCGCCCGCTGCGACGACGGTGAAGGTGGCGCACCAGCGCGGACCGTCGTGGCGGTTCGCCGCCCGCGGACGCTCGTAAGCACAATCAGTAGGGAGTAACCAGCGTCAGTCGTGCGCCAAGAAGGCGGCGGCGCCGCGCCCGCCATGCGCGTGAGCATGCGCGTGGACATGGCCTTGATGGTGATGGAAGCGATCGCCCCTCGCGGAATCGATATCCGTCACCGTGTGCTCGTCTGAGCTGCAGCAGCAATCCGGGCATCCGTCGCCGACTTCGATCTGGACGGTCGACTGAGTGATGCCATAGCGGCGCTCGAGGAATTGCTTGATGTCGTCCAGCGCCTTGTCGGTAAGGCTAGAGTCAGAAACGCGCGCGTGCATCGTCAGGCTCGACTGATCGGGCGTCAATTGCCAGATGCGGATCTCGTGAACATCCTCAACGCCGGGCGCTGACTGTTTCACTTCATCGGCCAGCTTGTGAATGTCGATGTCCTTCGGGGCGCCTTCGAGCAGAATGTGCGCAGTCTCCTTCAGGAGCCGCCATGCCGAATGGCCAATGAGGAAGACGACGAGCATTGAGAGGATCGGGTCGATCTGCGTCCAGCCAGTGGTCAGGATGATGATGGCGGCGATGATCGCGGCGATCGATCCGAGAAGGTCGCTCACGACATGCAGCATCGCGCCGCGCACATTGAGATCTTTGACGTCGCCGCCGTGGAGAATGACGAAAGCGATGGCGTTCGCGGCGAGGCCTGCGACCGCGACTGAGAACATCACTTTCGCATTGACGTCGAACGGCGCCGTGAAGCGATGGATCGCTTCGATCGCGATCCACGCCAGCAGGAACATCAGGAGGATGCCGTTGACGAAAGCCGCCAGAACCCGCGCCCGGTGATAACCGAAATGGCGCCGTTCATCGGCGGGCCGCAGAGCGATAAATTGAGCGCTGACCGCAAGGCCGAGGGCCATCGCATCGGTCAGCATGTGCGCGGCGTCGGCGAGAAGCGCGAGGGAGCCTGAAATGATGCCCCCGACGACCTCCACCACCATGAAGATAGTGATGACGACGAACGCAGCTAGAAGCCGGCGCGCGCTGCTGACCGGCTCATCTCGGTGGGCTTGAGCGTCACCCGCCGACGTATGATTATGTGCGCACTCCGTCACGGGTCGCCTTTGAGCCGCCCTTCGTTGGAATTACGGATGCCAAACATTGTTCCCTATACACCTTACGCTGTGGTCAGACAGCTTCGCAAGCTTCAGGGGAACGGAAACACCGCCCGGTTGCTCTTTCTTGGTTAAAGTGGGCAATTTCATCGAATTGCAGGGGCTGATATGGTGACGCTATAACATTTTAGCTGCTAATGTCCGACCGGGCTGCCGCCTGGCGTCGGCGCCGCGGGGACCATGGCGGCATCGAGGGGATTCGTTTGGTTATCGGGGACTCGGAACTGTGGGGCCTTTACGCTGCGCTCGCCGCCGCCGGCGTGAGCACAATGGGCCTGCTTTTGATGGCCTTTGTCGGCGATTGGGGCCATCGCAACAGCGCCTACTTTTCCGCCTTCGCCGTCGGCTTTCTGCTTGTCGCCGTCTTCCTCCATCTCGTTCCGGAAGCGATCAGCTATTCGCCTGACGCGTGGCGATGGATCATCGGCGGCCTCCTTGGCATGACGCTGATCGGCGCCGTGTTGCGGATTTCGTCTAGTCAGCGCGCCGATGGCGGCGACCGCGCTTTCGGCTACGCATCCGTCATTGTGCTCGGCGCGCATTCGATCCTCGACGGCGTCATCTATGTGACCACCTTCCAGGATGAACCATTTACGGGAGCGCTTTCGACCTTCGCTCTCCTCCTGCACGAATTTCCGGAAGGCGTGATCGCTTTCGTTCTGCTGCGCGAAGCGGGCGTCTTGCGCTTCCAGGCGGCGATCCTCGCCTTTGTCGTCGCGTCAGTGACAACCATTGGCGGCGCGCTCGTCACCGCCCTCGTCATCGAACACATTCAGAATGTGCCGTTGACCGCGCCGCTCGGTCTGACGGCCGGCGGCCTTATCTACATCATCTTCCTGCACCTTGCGCCGCATGCGAGGCTGACGCCGCACCGGCGCGGCTATCTCGCCGCCGGGATCGGCGCGGCGATCGCCCTCGCCGCCGTCACCTTCCGGGAAATCGCCGGACACTGATTGTTTTCAGGGGCGCCTATTTGCTGCGGCAGCCGGCGAGTCCGGCCGCAGGCAGCACGGTGCGCCAGCCAGACGGCGTCTCGACGCTGACCAGCCCGCGTTCCAGATAGGTTCCGCCGTCAAAACCGAGGCTGAACTTGACCTTCACATTCAGCTTCAAACCGTCTTCGGTGATGAAGGTCTGTTCTTCGAATATGCCGAACGCGCTGTCGCCTTCGACCTCGACCCGCGTCAGCGCGACTGGCGCGCCGTCGATGGCGACCTCGCCCTGCTGGCCCGCCACATAGCGGAAGATCGGCGCGGGCCGTTCTTCGTCGAGCGTCCAGAGGACCATGCCGCAAGTCCCCTTGGGCAGAGCCGAGTCCGCGATCGGGCGAAGGACAACGCCCTCGACCGCCGGGCCGGCATAAGTGGGCGCTACCTCTTTCTTGGCGCCGCCAAAAGTCGAGCAAGCGCCGAGAAGAAGCGCCGCAGGCAGGAATGTGAGCAATGTGCGGTTCATGATCCGATCGCCTTTATAACCCCGCGCGCCGCGGTTGTAAGGCCACCCGCCTGTCGCTGGAAGCCGAACGCTTCGAGCGCGGCGGCCACTTCCTTCCTCGTCGGCGCGGCTGTGGCGGAAAAGGCGTAATCGAGCCCAGGCGTGATCCTGACGACCATAGTGGCCGAGCCCTCGGCCCCCTCGCCTGCGAGTTCCGCGACAAAATCATTCGCGATGCAGCGGCCGGCGCCGGCGAGATCGAAACCAGCCGCTCCAAGCTGACGGGCGGGCGCCTGCAGAACGTCGGTCATCATTCGAACCTCTCCTTCGGCGCACCCTTGCTTGTTGATCACGAGGCGAGCCGTCTCCAGCCGCAGCGAGCCCTCCAGCGGCGCATCCATAAAGGCGAATTGCGTCGCGGCGCCGAGATTGAAGATAAGGCGCGTGTCGGTGAGTTTGGTCTCGCCGAAGAACGAGAGCCGCGCGCGGCCGCCGCCCGACAGGGCGCCGTCCGTGACGCGATAAGTGAAACTCGGCGAGCCCGTGAGCAAAGAGAGCGGCGCAAGTTCGAACGCGATATCCCCCAGCGAAACGCCCTTGATCGCAACGCCGCGTAGAGTTCCGCCCCAGAGCCTCCCCTCAGCCGCCTCGTAGCGTACCCCGGCGTTTTTGAAGTCGCCGAAAAGCGGCAGCAAGGACGCGGGAGCAAGTGCGACCACCTGAAACGAGGCGACGAAAGCGCCGATCAGGATGAGCATGCGCCGCGGCAGGCCAGGTGACTTCGTCTCCGCCTGACGCATCAGTTGGGCCGCGCCAGCGTCGCCTGCAGGCGGACCTTCGACGGGTCGTCGACCGCGCGCGCAATATCGGCGACCGTGACCGTCACGCCTTCTTCGCTCTCAAGCGTGGCGAAGAGTTCAAACACCGCCGCCGGATCGGCCGGGCCGCCCTGCATCTCGACGCTGCCATCCGAAAGGGCGTTCACGAAGACCAGCGGCACGCCGTAACGCGCAGCGAGATCGGTCAGCGCATTCCTGATCGGCGTATCGCTCGTCGGCGCCTCGCCGCCCGGCTGGGCGAGCGACGCCGCGCGGCGCACAAGCTGGTAATCCGCCGCCGCCCGTTCCGCCCGCGTTTCGCTTTCGGCGCGCCAGCTCATGATCGGCGAAAACACGAACTGGAAACAGGCGAGCAGAGCGAGGAGCCCCGCTCCCGCTGCGACGATGATCCGTTCCCGGACTGTAAGGCCGCGCCACCAAGCGTTCATTGCGCCCTCGCCGTCAGTTCGCCGGTCCACACGCCGCCGATATTCCGATAGCCACCTGCATCTTCCGCAACGACGCCCGCCCCGGAAAGCGTTTCCTTCAGCGCCTCGATGGCGCTGTCCGACTGGCTGCGCACGCTCACGACGAACTCGCCGCGCGCCGCATTAAAACGAATGCGATCGATCTCGACAGCGTCGTTTGCTTCGAGAGCATCTGCAAATTTCGCGGACAGGAAGAGGAAAGACGCCCCGCCCGCGCCGCTATTGAGCTGCCGGCGGGCGTAAGCGACCGGATCGGCGGTCGCATCTTCCGGGTGATATTCCCTGTGCAAGGCATGCGCGGCGTCGTCCCACCGGTCCGCAATCCGCGCTGCGCGGACGCCGTCAACGACCGACCCGAGCACGAAGAGGCAGGCGAGGCCCGCCGCGAGCAGACCCGCCCGCCGCCACGGCGCGATCGCCGCTTGCATCGCCCTGCGATTGAACATCCGCGCCTGGCGGAAATTCGGCGGCGCGCTGGCGCGGACCGCATCCGCAAAGATCGAGAGCAGCCGCGCATCGTTCGCTTCGCCCAGCCACTCGTCCGGCTCGCGATTGGGAAGCAGTCTCGCAATCCCTGCATCGCCGACAATGGTGAGGCGTGCCGGCGCGCCGATGAGCGCGGGGCCAATGTCTACGAAGAGGTCACGCTCCATGCTCGCGCCCGCGCCGTTGAACGCGGCGACGACACGCCCGCCTTCAGCGACGATCATCGCTGCTTCTGCGCTTGACGGAAGCGCCAGATAATCCGCGCTCAGAACATCGCATTCAACGCCCGCCGCGGCGAAAGCGTCCGCCCACGCATCGACGATGGCCGCCTTGGCCGCAATGGCGAGCGGCGGCGTGCGTTCGCCCGCGACCGCGATGCGCAGCGCTTCTGCGCTCTCGCCAAGCTCGTCTTCCATCAGATAGCCGGCGGCCGCCTGGAGTTTCGCAGCGCCGCGCGGCGCAGCCGGCATGGGCCTGCTCGCAACCTGTTCGCCCGGAAGAAGCGCGACCGTGCGCGCCGCCGAAAGCGCCGGCGCTGGCAGATCGCCAAGCTCGGCTGCGCTTTCGATCCATCCGCCCTCAATAAGGCGCGTTTCGCCGAAGACGCCCCATCTCAAGGGCGCTTCCGGCGACGGGCCGAGCAGGAGGAGAAGCAGGTCGCTCATCGCGTTAATCAAACCGTTCAATCCGCCGCGAAACGAGGCGCGGCGCCCCGGAATCCGGCACTTCAAAAAGCATGCTCAGATTAGCCGACGCCGCCCCGAAATTCATGACTGCGTAGGCCTCTATATATCGGGACGTCAACTTGACCCTTCCGCGCATCGTCTCGTCGATCGTCTTGCCGCTGAACGCCGGTTGCGCCCAGAAAGCCTCAACGCTTTCATAGCCGCCCGGCGGGCGATCCTGAATGATGCTCGCCGCTTCCTGTTCGGAAATCTGGCCCTGCGTCAGCGCCGAAAGGATCGGCGCATCGTCCGCCGTCAGCATGTTAATGTTAACGGGCGAGCCATCTTCGTTCGGCTGCGCGCAGATATAGGGCCGTATCGCCCGGTATATGTCCCGCTCGGCGCCTGACATTGCGCGGACCTCGCTCGCATCCGCGAGCCGCGTCCCGCCTGTTCGGTATGGCGCGGGCAGGCCCACATAATAGCCGTCTTCGGCGCCGCGCGGCTGCTGATTGGCGTCCTCATCGATCCAGTCGATGATCGCCGCGATCACAGCGTCACCCATGGCGCTCGAAACCGCCTTCTCGTCCATCAGGACTTTGAACTCTTCGACGGCGGAAGAATTCGGAACGGCCTGTTCGTTGGAGCCTTTCGCGACAAGGCTGTTCACATTGAAACAGCGCGTACGGTCAGCGAAAGTCATGATCGCGCCGCCGCCTTCGATCGGAAGTTCAGCCGGCTTTGCGAAGAGCGCCGCTTCCGGCGTCATCGCGCTCTTGTCGGCGCCGAGCGATGCTTTGATCGCGCCGCGCGCCAGCGCTTCGGCCCCAAGCCCGAGCCACAGAAGCTCGCTGCGCGAGCGCGCATTGACCGCGCGGTTCGCTGAAAGCGCCGTGCGTTCGCTGATGGCGAGCGCGATGAAGGAAAGCGTCGCGACGAGCAACAGAACGATGACGAGCGCCGCGCCGCGTTCGGCGCTTCTTTTTGCGCCGCTCATCCGCTCTCTCCCGAGAGTTTTCCGATCCAGCCATAGAGCGTCAACGCGCCAAAGCGCTCATTGTCAAAGCTCAGGGAAACCGCCTGCGGCGGGCCGGAACCGCCCGCCGGCACAGGCCAGGCGTCGACCCAGTCGAGCTCGCCGCGCGCAATGCCGACAAGGAACTGCGCCTTCACGTTATCCGCCTTGGAAATGAGTACGCGATCATAGCGAGGCTGGTCGCGCGCATCGTCGAGGAACGGACGAATGCGGCGCACCAGCGCGCCGTCCTTCTCAAGATATTCAACGTATTGCAGCGTCGAGCGTGGCGCGTCGTCCCCCGGATTGGCCCAGCCGCCGCGTACAAATCCCATCAACAGCGTTTCGCCCGGAACCGGCGTGCGCGGCCTGATCTCGATGCCGCCGCGAAAAGAGGCGACTGTTCTGTCGCCGAATTCATCGCGCACCGTGCGATCGACAATCTGGGCGAGATCCTCCTTCAGCATCAGGCGCGCGATCTCAATCTCCGCTAGCCGCTCATCGGCCGCGCCGAGCTGGTCGCGCGCGTCAACGCCAAGGCGCAAGGCGTAAACGCCTGCGCTCGTCACGAAAGAGAAGACGAGGAGCGCGACGAGAAGTTCAACGAGCGTCAATCCTTTCTGGCGCGCGCTCATGACCTGTCTTCCGATTTGATCGTCGTCGCCGAAGCGAGCGTCTGCCCGCCTTCGCGGTCGCTGATCGCGATATCGATCCGCACGAGCTTTTCAACGCCAAGGTCTGTCACTGTCTTCGTCACGAAGAACACGTGACCGCCGACTTCAACCTCCTCCTGATCGACGCCGCGGTCGAGATTGTCGACGCGCGCAAGCGCGTCAACCAGCACCTTGTCGACTGCAATGCCGGCGAGGAGCTGCGCTTCAGACGCTGCAACGAAGCGCGTGTTCTGCGCGATCAGCACCATGATCGACGCTGCAACGGCGGAGACGATCGCAAGCGCGACCAGCACTTCAACCAGCGTCATGCCGTGCTGCCGCCGGCTATTTGCGGGTCTGCGCATCATGCTCGACCTTCACCTTGCCGGCGCCGCCCATGACGCTCCATGTATCGCGCCCATCGGCGAATTCGACCGTAAACGGCGCGGTCAGCCCGATTGGGTCGATGATGATGCGCTGCGGCTCGTCCTTCTCGCTTGGCCGCTCCATCTTGCTCTTGTTCTTCAGCGCGGCGTCCTCAAGCGTCAGCGTGACGCGCACATTTTTCGGGTATTCCCGCTCCGCGGCGCGTCCTCGCGTCTCGACAGCGTTCCACTTCCCGTCGCCAAAACGCAGAACCTTGTAGCCCGCCGGCGTCATTTCGATGCTCATCACAGAGCCTTCGAGAACAGCGTCCTCAAAGGCCGCGCTCGTGCGAGCGGCGAACCGTTCGGCTTCAACGCGCGCGTTCGACCGCACCGCAGGCGCATTAAAAACTGCAATCGACGTCACCAGCGCGAGAATCGCCACCACGACCAGAAGCTCAAGGAGCGTCAGGCCGCGTTGCCGATGCGTGCGCGCCCGAAGCCCGCTTTTTATTTGTCTTCCGTCCAATTGCCGATATCCGCGTTGACGCCTTCGCCGCCCGGCGCGCCGTCCGCGCCATAGGAATAGACGTCAAAGACGCCATGCTCGCCCGGCATCCGGTACTGGTAAGGCCTGCCCCACGGATCGAGGTTCGCGCCTTTGCGGATATAGCCGCCGGGCCGGTATTGATCCTTGTGCGGCGCATCGTTCGGCGCGGAGACGAGCGCGTCAAGGCCCTGATCGCCCGTCGGATAGACCATCATGTCGAGGCGATATTGATCGAGCGCGGCTTCGATCGTCTTGATGTCGATCTGCGCCTTGCGCACCGCCGCGCGGTCGCGCTCGGGCAACACGTTGATCACGACCATCGCCGAGATGAACGCCAGAATGGTGAGCACGACCAGAAGCTCGATAAGCGTGATGCCGCGCTGGCGCGCGCGGGCGCGAAGACGGCGGACGTTCTCTTTGTTCATATTTGGGCTCCGTTTCCTCATTCGGCTTAGCCGGCCGCCAGCGAGTTCAGTCTCAGGATAGGCAGCATGATGGCGATGACAATCATCATCACGATGCCGCCCATGGCGATGATGATCGCAGGCTCAAGAAGCCTGAGCGCGACGGTGGACGCCGTGTCGAATTCTTCCTCAAGCTGGATCGCCGCCTTGTCGAGCATTTTGGGGACTTCGCCCGCCCGCTCGCCCGCCGCGACCATGTGGATCATCATCGGCGGCAATACGTTCGCGCGCTTCAAGGCAGAGGCGAGCCCTGTTCCCTCGCGCACCATGACGATCGCGCCGTCGACGCGCTCGCGCATGAAGTCGTTCGAAATCGTCCGCTCCGCGCCTTTCAGGCTATCGAGCAGCGGCGCGCCGCCGGCGAAGAGCGTTGAAAGCGTGCGCGCGAAACGCGCGCCGTCGAGGCCCCGCAAGAGCTTGCCGATCGCCGGAACCATCAACATGCGCCGGTCGACTTCGCGCTTGAAGGCCGGCTGCTTCATCGCGCGCCAGAAGCCGAGCCCCGCTACAATGGCGCCGCCAAGGCAGATCAGGCCATAGCTCGCGAGAAAATCCGACACGCTGACGACGATCTGCGTGACGACCGGCAGCTTGGCTTCGAACGTATTGAATTGTTCAACGATCTTCGGGACGACCTGCGTCATCAATGTCGTGATGACTCCGCCCGCGACAAGCGCGAGCGACGCCGGATAGATCAGCGCGGCGAGCGCCTTGTTCTTCATCGAACGGTTCTTCTCGAGCATCGTCGCAAGTCGCTCGAGAACGCCGCCGAGATCGCCCGACGCTTCCCCGGCTGCGACGACCGCGCAATAGAGCGTCGGAAAGGATTTTGGGTCTTCGGCGAGCGCATCCGCGAACCGCCAGCCCTCGACGACGCGTTCGCGCACGGCGAGAATGCGCGAGCGAACGCCCGGCTTGTCCGTCTGCATGCTGACGGCGTTGAGCGCTTCCTCAAGCGGCGTCGAGGCCGAAATGAGCACGGAGAGCTGGCGCGTCATCATCACAAGGTCATTGGGCGAGAGGCGCGGTTCTTTCTTCCCGCCGAGCAGCGTGTCGCGCTTTTCGCGCGGCGCGGCGATGCGCACCGGCGTTAGCGCAAGGCGGCGCAGCTCCCGGCGCGCCAAGCGCGCGCTGTCGGCGTTGACGACGCCGCGCCGCGCGCGGCCGCCAGCATCGAGCGCCTCATATTCAAACGCCGGCATCTTCGCTCTCCAGCCGGACGACCCGCAGCACTTCTTCCAGCGACGTCATCCCGGCGAGGACATGGTTGAACCCGCACTGCGCAAGGGACTCGGCGCGGCGGAACGCATGCGCCGCAAGCTCCTGCTCACCTGCATTGTCGTGAATGAGACGGCGAAGCGTGTCGTCCGCCACGATGAGTTCGTAAGTCCCGACGCGTCCCTCATAGCCCGATTGCCCGCATCGGCCGCACCCGGACGGCTTGTAGATGATTGCATCCGGCCCTGCGCCGAGGAGCGCGCGCTCGGCGGCGTCCGGCGAATAAGGCGTCTTGCAGGAAGGACAAAGTCGGCGCACGAGGCGCTGGGCGAGCACGGCTGTAATCGTAGATGACAGCAGGAAGGGCTCGACGCCCATGTCTTTCAGACGCGTGATGGCGCCGGCGGCCGAATTGGTGTGCACCGTCGAAAGCACGAGGTGGCCCGTAAGCGCGGCCTGAATGGCGATCTCCGCCGTTTCGACGTCGCGGATCTCGCCGACCATGACAATGTCCGGGTCCTGACGAAGAATGGCGCGCAGGCCCGTCGCGAAGGTCATGCCGACTTTCGGGTTGATCTGCGTCTGACCGACGCCATCAAGCGCATATTCGACCGGGTCTTCGACCGTGAGAATGTTGCGCGAGGGATCGTTGAGCAATGTGAGCGCTGCATAAAGCGTCGTGGTTTTACCCGAACCCGTCGGGCCGGTGACGAGGATGATGCCGTTCGGCTGCGCAAGCGCCTGCTTGAAACGCTCCTTAGTCTCAAGCGGCATGCCGAGAGCGTCAAGGTCGAGCCGCGCGGCCTCCTTGTCGAGGATACGCATGACGACGCGTTCGCCGAAGCGCGCCGGGAGAGTCGACACGCGCACGTCGACCGCCTTGCCGCCGAGCGCGATCGAAATGCGCCCATCCTGCGGCACCCGCTTTTCTGCGATGTCGAGCCGCGCCATGACTTTCACGCGTGAGACGATGACGGGCGTCATCCGCGACGGGAAAGAAAGCACTTCACGCAGAATGCCGTCGATCCGCAGCCGGACTGAAAGCGTCTTCTCATAAGGCTCGATGTGAATATCCGACGCCTTGGTGCGCACCGCTTCTGCGATCAGCGCGTTGATGAGGCGAATGACGGGCGCATCGTCCTGCGAGTCGAGAAGGTCGGCCGTCTGCGGCAAGCCTTCGGCGAGCGAGGCGAGATCGCCTTCATCGCCTTCCATCGAGAAATCGTCGGCGCGAATGCCCTCGACAGAATAGATTTCTGAAAGGCGGCGCTCGAAGGCTTCCGGCGGCATTTCATCGATACGGATGGGCGCGTTAACCGCGCGGCGCGCTTCAATCACGGACCACGGGTCCGGCCGGCCGCGCGCACCGATGACGGCGGGCCTCGCCGCCGCATCGAGCACGATGAGGCCGCGCTCCTTTGCGAACGCGTAGGTCAGCCTGACATTGGCCGCCGCCGACGCTGGCTGGCCTGATGTCGCTTGCTCGCTCATTGGTTTCCGCCAGACCCGTTCGGCGCAGCGCCGTCAATCCCCGTCACCTGCTCGATCAGACGATCGAGATCTGACTTCGACTGGCCGGTGTAGAGAAGCTCTTTCGCGCGCACGTAATCGAGCTTCTTCTGCGTCGCGGCCCGCGCTGTGTCCTGATCCCGCAGGATGGTCGGCCGGATGAACACCATCAAATTGCGGCGCGTCTTCGATTTGCCTTGCGTTTTGAAGAGGTTCCCGACGCCCGGAATATCGCCGAGAAGAGGAACGGCGTCCTGGAATGACTCCGTCGTTTCATCGACAAGGCCGCCAATGACGAGAATGTCGCCGTCATCGACGAGCGCCGTCGTCGTGATGAGGCGCTTATTGGTGATGAGGTCCGTAGACGTATCGATGATTTGACCGGCGATGCTGGACGTTTCTTGCGAGATCTCAAGCGTAACCGTGCCGCCGTCATTGATCTGGGGCGTGACCTCCAGAATGACGCCGACTTCCTCGCGCGAGACCGTGCGGAACGCATTGGTGAGATTATCGCCGACAGCCTCGCCCGTCGTGATCGGAATCTCCTGACCGACCGAAAGCGTCGCCTTCTGATTGTCGAGCGTGACGACCGACGGCGTCGACAGGACGTTCGAGCCCGTATCCTGCTTGATCGCCGTCAGGATGGCGCCGAAAAGCGTTCCGTCTTTCGTCTTGCCGGCGCCGCCAAGCGCAAACCCGTTGATGCCAAGAAGAGAAGCTAGCGCCGTTTCCGCGAGCGTGTCACCGACGCCGCTGAATGAGTTCGAACTGCTCGTCGTATCGGAGTTATCTTCATTCGAGCTCGAACCACCGTTCAGGATCGTCGCGCCGGCGGCGGCAAGGATGTTCGGCTGCGCGCTTGAAAAGTTCGTCGTCGAGAAGGGAACGCGGCTGCCTTCCGAACCGGAGATAAAATATTGCAGGCCAAGCTCGCGCGCTGTCTTGTCCGACACTTCGACGATGATCGCCTCAACCTGCACCTGCTTGCGGCGAATATCGAGCTTGGAAATGACATTTTGCAGCGTGCGCTGAATGTCGGCGTCGCCGCTGATGATAATCGAGTTGGTCGGCTTATGGAACGAGATCGCCGCGCGCTGGCGCCCCGTCGAATAATTCTGGCCGTCGCCGGACGCTGCAGACGCCCCGCCATTCTGTGAATTCGCAATCTCCTTCAGGAGCGGCGCAAGCTCTTCGGCGTTCGCATGGCTGAGGAAGACAACCGAAAGGTCCGACTTCGCTTCGCCAATACGGTCAAGCTCGGCGATGACCGAGGAAAGGCGGTTGATCATCGCCGGCTCGGCGCGAATGAGAATTGAGTTGCTCGCCTCAACCGGCACCACGCTGACCTGTCCGGTCTTGACGCCGCCCTCTTCAGACATTTCCTGCGCAAGACCGGAGACGACGCGCGCGACGTCGGAAGCCGCAGCATTGTTAAGCGGGATGGTGCGATAGACCGTCGTATCCTGATCGATCCGTGCAAGAACTTCCTTGAGCCTTACGACATTGTCCGCCGTGTCGACGAGGATGATCGCATTGCCGGTTCTGACGGGCGCGGCGACACCGCGCTCATTGATGATCTGCGAGAGATTCGCCGCAGCCTCGCGCGCATCGACATACCGCAGACGGACGATTTCCGTAACGAGGTCGCCGCCAACGCCCTCGCCTACCGGACCGGCTGCGCGCGGCGCCTCC
>JACKIL010000009.1 GCA_020638525.1 Caulobacterales bacterium
TCGGCTTCGAGCGTTATCGCGACTACATGCTCGACGTGCCGATGTATTTCCTTCGCCGCAATAACAAGTTCATCGATGCGGCCGGCCAGTCTTTCCGCGATCTTCTCAAAGGCGAACTTCCGGCTGCGCCGGGCGAAGTCGCGACGATGGAAGATTGGGAAGACCATCTCTCGACGGCCTTCCCCGAAGTGCGTCTCAAGACTTTCCTTGAAATGCGCGGCGCGGATTCGGGGCCATGGGCGCGCATCTGCGCTCTGCCGGCCTTCTGGGTCGGGCTTCTCTATAACGGAACGGCGCTCGACGCGGCCTGGGACGTCGCCAAGGACTGGACGACGGAGATGCGCGAGCAGCTTCGTGATGACGCCGCAAGATTCGGGTTGAAGGCGAAAATCGGCGGGCGCACCGTGCAGGATGTCGCGCTCGAAGTTCTCGAAATCTCCCGCGAAGGTCTCAGAAAACGCGCGCGCATGGGCAATTTGAAGGAAGACGAGACGACCTATCTCGATACCCTCTTCGACATTGCGAAAAGCGGCGTCACCATGGGCGAATATACGGCGCAGCGTTTTCTCGGCGCGCTCGAAGGCGATGCGAAGAAGCTCTTCGAAGAGTGCAAATATTGAAGGCTTCAAATGCCGGATGGCGATCGGCGCATTGACGTATTCGGCGATGTTTCGGCGCCATGCCGTACGCTTGCGTGGCGAGACCCGGCGCTGAAAGTCGCGCTGAAGGCGATCGGCAGGCCGCATATCCGCCGTAGGCCCGGCGGTTTCGAGGGGCTGTTCCGCATCATCGTCGAACAGCAGGTTTCGGTGCCGAGCGCGCAGGCGATCCTCGCGCGGTGCAACGCCGGCCTTCCCGACGTCTCGCCCGAGGCGGTTCTTGAAACGGGGGAGGCGGGGCTCAAGGGCCTTGGTCTTTCAACGCCCAAGGCGCGCTACATTCTCGCTCTCGCCGAGCGGGTGCGCGCCGGAGAGCTAAGCCTCGAAGACCTTGGAGCGCATGACGACGAGCGCGCGAGCAGTGTTCTTCAGGCGCTCAAAGGCGTCGGTCCCTGGACCGCGGGGATTTACCTTCTTTTCTGCGAAGGGCGGCTCGACATCTGGCCGCCGGGCGATGTCGCACTGCAGGCCGCCTATGGCGCAGCGGCGGGGCTGGACGGGAAAATAGAGGCGCGGCTCCTCGACGAAGCGGCGCTCGGATGGGCCCCCTGGCGCGGGCTCGCCGCCCATATACTCTGGACCTATTACGCTCATCTGCGTGGCCGCCAGCCGATTTGACGCGCCGCGACAAACGTTCGCGCGTTTCTCGGAAAAGGTTCACACTCCTGTCATCGGGAATCAGCTATTGGGTTTTCCACAGGCTTTGGGCTATCTTTGACTTGTAGCAAGGGAGTCGCAGCGTTCTGTAACGTACTCGGAGCACCGCCGGTTAAACGGTCCGTCATTCGGGGGGCGATGTGATGCAAATTCTCAATCGCGCGCCCGACGGTTGTCCTGCCCTGGTTCTGAACGCCGACTTCAGGCCGCTCAGTTATTTTCCGCTATCTCTGTGGTCATGGCAGGACGCGCTTAAAGCCGTCTTCCTCGATCGCGTCGATGTCGTCGCGCAATATGAAACGACGGTGAGAAGCCCGAATTTTGAAATTCGTCTGCCTTCGGTCGTTTCGCTCAGAACTTACGTCAATCACGCGCGCACGCCTGCCTTCACCCGGTTCAACGTGTTCCTGCGCGATGGTTTCGAGTGCCAATATTGCGGCGCGGGCGACCGCGAAAACCTGACCTTCGATCACATCATTCCGCGGTCAAAAGGCGGGCGTACGACTTGGGAGAACATCGTTGCTGCGTGCAGCGCGTGTAATCTCAGGAAGGGCTGGCGCCTGCCGCATGAGGCGAAGATGTTCCCGGCGAAGAAGCCCGTGCGGCCGACAATGTTCGAGCTGAACGAGAACGGGCGCGCTTTTCCGCCGCATTACCTCCATGAAAGCTGGCAGGACTTCCTTTACTGGGATTCCGAGCTGGAACCCTGATCCTGTCTGGAATTTATGCGCTTTTGCTGGCGGATGCGGCGTTGTTCCGCCGCTCTCCTTCGCGTAGATTGACCGCTTGAAGCTGAGGGTGCGACGCCAGCCAGGGGAGGTTCTCGCGCATGCAAACGTTCAAGCTGATCAATCACACGGTGACGATGTCGCGCCGCGAAATAATTCGCGGGCTCGCAGCCGGCTCTGTCGTCGTGCTCGCAGAGGGCTGCGCTTACAATGAAGAGCTCGGCCGCAGTCAGCTTCTCTTCGTTTCTTCCGGCCAGATGGCGCAACTCGCGGCGACTGCGTGGACGGATCTGAAGAAAGAACAGCCGACGACGAAGAACCGGAAATATACCGACCGCATGAATCGCGTCGCGCCGAAGATCATCACCGCGTCAGGCAATAATCCTGCCGACTGGGAAGTGCAGGTGTTCGACTCGAAGGAGCTTAACGCGTTTGCTTTGCCGGGCGGCAAGATCGGCTTTTACACGGGCATTCTCGACATCATGGAAAATGATGCGCAGATCGCGACCGTCATGGGCCACGAAGTCGCGCATGTGAATTACAATCATGCCGGCGAGCGCTACAGCCAGTCGACGCTCGCTCAGACGGGGCTCACGGTCGCACAGGTCGCCGTTTCGGGCAGCCAGTATCAGAGCCAGATTCTCGGCGTGCTCGGCGCCGGCGCGACGCTTGGCGTCATCCTGCCGTTCTCGCGCCGTCACGAACTTGAGGCCGACAAGTTCGGCGTTCGCTACATGGCGCGCGCTGGCTACGACCCCAATGAAGCGCTTCGTTTCTGGGAAAACATGGCCGCGCAGAACAAGAACGGCCCGCCGGAATTCCTCTCGACGCACCCGTCGGACGCGACGCGCATTGCGCAGTTGAAGCGCGAAATCGCGCTCCTTTAATCTAAGCTTTGCCGAGCTTGCGCGACAGGTGATCGCCAAGGCGCAGCGAAAGGCAAACGATCGTCAGGGTCGGATTGCATCCGCCGCCGACGGGGTAGACGCTGCTGCCGCCGATATAGAGATTATCGATTCCGTGCAGGCGGCAGTCGCCATCGACGACGCCATGGCGCGGCGAGCCTGCCATTCGGGTCGTTCCCATATGATGGTTGTGCATGCCGAGATCGGGCAGGCCGGTCTCAAGAATGTCCCGGTTGATGCGCAAGCGCCCGGCGCGCTGGGTGACGAGCGCCTTGCCGACTTCCTCCGCAAGCGTGCGAATCGTTCGCCGGTCGATATCGTTGATGCGCCAATCGAGCATCAGCCGCGCGCGGCCGAAGCGGTCTTGCGCATCCGGGTCGAGCATGACCCGGCATGACGGGTCCGGCGATTGCTCCATGATGGTGGTGACGACGCCGTCGCCTTCGCACAGGACGGTGTTTTCGCGGCGCGCGCGCTCAAGCAAAATGTCCGAGGAGCATGTGATCTTGCGCATCAATCTCCTGAATGGCGCAAGGCGTCCGTAGAATTTCGGGTTTGCGCCGGGCGTCAGCGAGACGAAGCAGTTCCCGATGGCTTTGTCGCGCATCATCGCTGCTGTCGGGTTGAGGCCGAAGCCGCCCCTGGCCTGCCAGAAAGGCGAGCCAAGGCTGACGAAGCGGCCGAGCGTGACGTCGAAGTGCTCCATGAAATAGCGCCCGACAAGGTCATGCTGATTGCCGAGGCCGGCGTCGAAATCGGAACGCGCATTCAAGAGAAAGCGTGCGTTCTCGAGCGCGCCGAAAGCGATCACGACGAATTTCGGCGCGACTGTGTATTCCTGCCCCTTGTAGTCGGCGACAACGACTTCGGCGACGGCGCGTTTGTCGGCGTTAAGGCGAAGGTCGACCACATTGGCGTTGAGGACGACGTCGACATTTTTCGCGTCCTCAAGCTCGGCCCTGTATTTCTCGCCGAATCGCGTCGGCGGGCTTTTTGCGTAACGTGCGGTCTCGAAGCGCTCGCTCTTCCAGGCCGGTTCATCGGGGCGCTCGAAAGACTGTTCGTCAATATCGACGATCCTTCGCGCTTCATCTTCGTACTGATAAATATCGTCGAAGCTGATCGGCCAGCCGGTCGCCTTCCACGGATGTTTGCGTTCGAAATCGACGCGTTCGAAGCGGGTGCACGAGCCTGCCCAGTGGTTCGATGTCCCGCCGAAAAAACGAAGCCGGCCGGATTCGACGCCGTAATATTCAATCGGCCCGACGGACTCGCCCTGATAGAATTCGTGAGATTCTTCTGTCCACTCTTCGCCGCCCGCTTCGAGCAGGAGAACGCGCGCGCCCGACTCTTTCAGCTTGCGCGCGATCGTGATGCCCGCCGGTCCTGAACCACAGACGCAGACGTCATAACCGTCGCCGAATCGAAAATCGCTCTCGAGATTGAGGTCGGTCCACATGAGGTCACTGGGCGTTACGCGATAGGAACCTGCGAGTTCGGCGCAGGCGTTTCCGGACTAGTCGGCGCGCGCTTCCCGCGCAGGCTCGTCTGGCGGCGTCAGCCCTCTGGCGCGCAAATCGTCTTCCGAGAGCACCCAGCCGCCCGCAAGGTAGAAGCCATCTCCAATCGGGGCGATTTCAGCTTCGTCGATCTCGCCAAGGGAAGGAGTGCGCCGGCGAGGCGCGAAAAGCATGGCGACGCCGATCGACGCCGCACTGGCTGCGCCAGCGCCCATAACCAGCGAACGACGAGAAAGCGGGGATTCCAGAACTTTCTTCATAGTCCCTCCGAATCAAGGCGTTAGCTGGTAAATTCAGCGCGTGCGGACGCTCTCACAGGCTGACCCGCAAGGCAACCCGCCCGCTTGCGTTAGGCGCGCCCCGGATATAGGTTCCGCGCCTCCGCGGGCAGGCGATTAAGCCTGACGCCGCCGGAACGCGCCGCCTTAGCTCAGTTGGTTAGAGCGCTAGATTGTGGATCTAGAGGTCCCCGGTTCGAGCCCGGGAGGCGGTACCATTCCGAAATATGAACCCCGCGCGATCTCCCGATCGGTGTCTACTTGCCAGGCTCAAAAGTTCGGGATGAAGTTCTGCGCGATCAGCCAGTCGACCCCTTTGTCGGCGGCCAGCCCGATTGCGGCGCCGAGAACCGCAAGAGCCATCGGCGCGAGCTCGCCATTGAGGTCGAACAGTCCGGCGATGCGCAGACGCACCCACCAATAGAGCGCCGCCGCCGCCTCGATCAGAGCGAATGCTGCGACCATGCCGACGACGCCGAAGAAGTGATATCCGAGCGGCGCAGCGATGACGATCCAGGCGAGGCGCACGACATTGGCTTCAAGCGCGCTCCTGACCTTGCCGAGTGAGATGAGCGCTTGTTCGGCCGGCTTCGTAACGAGGCTGAAGAGCGGCGCAAGGCAAAGCAGGGACACGAAGACGCCTGCGCCGAGATAACGTTCGTCAAACAAAATTCTGACGATGAGATGCCCCCCGCCAATGCCGCCGCCGAGAAGGAAGGCGAGCGCGAGAGTGAGCCGCCAGCGCGCCCTGTAATAGATCGAGCGGAGCGTAGCGACGGATTGTTCTGCGGCGTGGGAGTATTCCGGCAGCAATACGCGGTGAACGTAGGTCGCCACAAGCTGCAGCGCGGACGTCGTCAGGTTCACCGCGAGCATATAGAGGCCGAGAAGATCGAGGCTCAGCGCGCGGCCGATAAAGATTTTGTCCGCCTGCCCGATAATGATGGTGATGACGCTCGAAACGATGACGACGCGCGCAAACGCCCAGAGCTCCCGGCCGATCTCCCTGTCGAAGGCGATGCGGTGCGAATAGCCTGGAAAAAGCGTGTAGGAGAGGACAGCGTGCGCTATCCCGCCTGCATACATGCCGATGATGATCGCCCAGAACGACTTGATGACGAGCGCGACCGCAATCGTCACCACCATCTGGATGATGAAGACCGCGAATTCGAACATCGAGATGAAGGAGACGCGCCTCTCGCGCAGCGCAGTCAGCGGCGAAAGCGAGCGCAGGCCTTCGAGCAGGAACAGAAATGACGTCGCCATGATCGGCGCGGTCAGTTCGGGCTTGTTGAAAGCTGTGGAGAACAGGCCCGCGCCGACAAACATCACCGCCGTCAGCGCGGCGCTGCGGATGAGGCGGATCGTCCAGATGACGTTGAGGAAACGCACGTCCTGCCATTTCGGCGAACGCACGATGAAGACGTTGAAGCCGAGATCAGTCACGAGCGTAAGGATGACGCTGATCGACGTGATGACGCCGACAATGCCGAAGGCTTCCGGCGCGAGGAGGCGCGTCAGGATGAGATTGTTGCCGATCCGCAGGATGTTCGTCGCTGCGAGCGATCCGATCAGCACGGCGAGGCCGCTGCGCGCCATGGCCGAGCGAACGGATGTCGGCGAGAGCGCCGAAGCGAAAGCGCGCAGGCGATTATTCAGGCCGCCGCCCGGAGCGTCTTGCGCATCAGCCAAAGAGATCTCCCATCGTATCTCCCGGCGCGCCGCTGTTTGGCGCTGACGGATTCGAATAAGGCGCGCCCGGCCTGAACGGCCGATGAGGCGCAGTCTTCGTGAATTCCGGACTGGCTTCCTCTTTTTCTGCTTCCGGATCCGGAGTCTCGCCGCCATCTCCGCCGCTCGTCGCAGGCGCTGTCTCCATGCTCTCTTTGCGAGCTGCTGCGACGAAAGCGGTGGCGACCGCAATCAGGAAGACGCCAGTCTCCTGAATGACGGAGACGCCGCTCACCGTCGCGATCATGGCGAGATAGGAAATGATCGCCGCGAGAAGGAAGGCGCGCTGTCGCTCGAGAGTCTTGTTGTCGTCGCGGCGGACGATCTTGCCGAGGCTCAGAAGGGCCAGAATGACGCTCACAAACGCGCCGATGTAGAGCGCGAAGCCGACTGCGCCATGCTTCAGCAGGATGTGAACGTAATGGTTCACAATGTCGATAATGCCCTGACCCTGATAGAGGTGTTCGAAATTGCCGCTGTCGCGGTAATGCGGCTCGCCGAATATCGGGTGCTGTTTGAATTGCACGACCGAGGCGTTCAGAAGCTCGCGGCGATATTCGAAAGTTCCATAGGGGTCGTAGCGGCCGAGGTCGGCGTTGAGAACGAAGGCGATGGCCGCCGGCACCACGACGAAAAGGCCCACGGCGATCGCGATCGGCCTGACGCCGCGCGGGAATTTCGTGAAGAAGAAATAGGTGAACCACGCGACCATCGCCGCGAGCCAGGCGCCGCGCGCGAAAGTGAAGATGATAGCGACGGCGAGGATCGCGCGATAGAACCACGCCATCACCATCGAGCCCTTCTTCTCGTCGCGATAATAGTCGACGGCGATGAGCCCGAGTGTTGCGACGAAGCCGACGAGAATGGGGATGACAGTCGCGCTGACGCGCAGAATGCCCTGACGGAAATCGGCGAGCGCGGCCATGCCGTGCCGTTCGGTGATGAAGGTGTAGAAGTTCCAATCGACCGCCTCGCTGATGAAGGCGAGGCACGCCATGATGAGGCCGAGCGTGAGAAAAGCGGAGATCACATTCTCCGTCGCCGCCCGTTCTTGCGAGAGCCTGAGGATCGCCATGAATGGCAGCGCGTAAAGGATGAAATCATCGAGCGCGAACCGAAGACCGTTCGTCAGGTTCTCCGCGCGAAATTCCTGCGCGGCCACCAGCAGCGTCAGCAGGATGACGAGAACGCCGGTGACGGGCGCATAGCGTGCGGCGACTGGTGCTCGGGGGAAAGCGAGCGTCGGCGCGAGCAGCGCGAAGCACGCGATCATCGGAAAGTTCAGAACGACGAGATAGTTGATCCCTGGAAACGGAACCGGCGCCTGCACCGGCGAGGGAATGGCGAAGAGAGCGAGAATGTAAAACGCCGCGCGCGCATCCATATCCTTCGGCGTCAGCGCGATGAGCAGGATCGCGCAAAGCAGAAGCTCGCCCATCAGAGGGTAGATCAGGAACAGGAGCGGCGAAGATATCAGCCAGAACAGGCACGCGCGCATTGTCGCCGGCGAGTCTGCGAAGCGAGGCCTGATGAACCAGGCCGCGACAATCGCGATGCTCGTAAAGAGGCTGGCGGCGATGATTGTTCCCATGCGTCACCCCGCCTTCGATTGCATGGGCGCGCCCGCGTGCTGGCGAGCAAGCAAACCGCGATAAGCGGCGAGCGTCATCTCCGCGACACGCGCTGGCGCATACTCGGAAAGCGCGAGCTTGCGGCCCGATGCGCCAAGGGCGGCGGCGCGGGCCGGATCGTCGAGCAGCGCTGCGATCGCGGCTGCGAGCGCTTCCGCCTCGCACGGGACAAGGAGCGCATCGGTGTCTTTGCGCGCGACTTCCGGAATGCCGCCGACTTCCGTCGCGACGAGCGGGGAGCCATGCGCCATCGCCTCAAGCGCGACATTCGCAAATGTCTCGATGCGCGATGAAACGACGGTGAGGAAAGCGCTTGCGCGGAGGTCGCCAAGTTCGCCCCGCGCGACGACGCCGCGAAAATCGATCCGCGCCGCAATTTCCGGCGGCATTGTCTCGGCGAGAAATTCCTGCCGCGTCAGCGAGCGCCCGTCGAGATTGATAGGCTTATCCGAAGGGCCTGCGAAAGTGAGCTTCAGTGCGGGGCGTTCGGCGGCGAGCGCCGCGAATGCGCGCAGGAGCATGTCTGCGCCCTTGATGCGGTCGAAGCGGCCGACAAAGAGAATCTCGTTCGGATCGGCGGCGTCCTGCCGCCAGACCCATTTTTCTTCCGGCGCACGAGACGGGTTCGGGATGACGACGGCGTCATCGAGCGCAAGGCCGTAATGGTCGCGCACGGCGTCGAGCACGAAGCGCGACGGCGCGGTGATGAGCGGGCTGGCGGCGATCGCCGCGCCTTCGCGCCGAATGCGTTCTTCTTCAAGCGCCGAGAAAACGCCGCCGGTCGCGGCCGCGCCCGTCAGGAAATAAGGCCCGTGAAGCCGCGTGACGACCGGCGCCGGAACCGAGCGGGCGACAATGGCGCTCCAGCCGAAACTCTCTTCCATCTCGACGACGTCGAAAGGCTTTTCGCGCTGAAGTTCGACGAGGCGGCGCGCGATCGCGTCCGCCGGGTTGTCGAGGCTTGCAGCGAAAGGCGACAGGCGCGTTTTCACACGCCGGCTGAATTTGGCGAGGAATGGCTCCGGCCGTGCGTCGCTGACGAAAGCGATGTGCCGCTCGTCCGCTCTGGCCTGCCCGTTCATGGCGAGGATCGACGCATCGCAGCCGGCCTCGCGCAGCGCGCCGGTGACGGCGTCGGTCGCGGTCACGATCCCGCTTGGAAACTGGTCCGCCGGCCAGCCGACGACATAGTGAACGGTGCGCACCTTGTCTCTCGCGTCTTCCGGCTCTCTCGCCCCTGAAGGGGGCGGTCTCAGCCGGCCCCCGGCGCTCCTGTCATTAACCCTCTCGGGCGGCGCTGTCAGCCTGACCAAAAATTTACGTCCCAATAGTGGCTTTGCGCGAAGTGATTAAGGTTTTGTCAAAGGCCGGTCCCTAATCCTGATCGCGTTAACCATGGAACGCCCCAAGCCGGGCGCTTCCTGGCGCGTAGTCGGACAGGTGGTCTTATGAAGCTGAGGCTTGATCTGGCGTTGCTGGCGGCGACAGCCGCGTTCGCCGGGTCCGGAACGGTCGGGCGCGCGCTCGCCGCGGAAGCGAAGGCCGCCGAAGGTTCGCTCTATCCGCCTTCGGCTGCGCAACGCGATAACAGCCCGCTCGCCAAAGCCCTCGGGTCGGCGCGCTATGTTCTCGACGATATCGGCCAGAGCGAAGAATTCCGCGCAGAAATCCGCCGCGCGATCGGCATCCATCCGGTGCTGCATCAGGAAGTCTCGAAGCGTGAGGAAGCGCGGGGGCACATCCGCTCGGAGCGCGCCGCGCTCTATCCGCGCCTTTCGGCGAGCCTTACCGGCGATTACGTCATCTCGCGCGATTTCGACCCGAATACGGACAATGTCGTTGAATCGCTGCGCCCAGACGCGCAGTTCAATGCGGGGCTTTCAGTTTCGCAGCTCGTCTTCGACGGCGGCGCCGCCTTCCAGCGCATCAAGAGCGCGAAGGCGCATGACCGCGAAGAGCAGCAGTCGATCAATGCGCGGGTCAACGAGCTCGCGCTCGCGGCGCTATCCGCCTATCACGACCTTGAGGCGCATCAGGCGATCCTGAAGCTCGGCGAGGAATATATCGCGCGCCACCAGGCGCTTCTTGAAGATGTGAAGGAACGCGAACGCCTCGGCGCCGGCACAAAAGCCGATGTCATGCAGGCGACAGCGCGCCTCGCCGCGGCGCGCGCGCGCGTTTCCGAGATCCGCGAGAGCATGCGCGTTGCGGAAATCCGCTACGAAGAATTCTTCAAGACCGAACCCGGCATTCTATCGCGGCCTTCCTTTGATGCGGTAGCCGTCGGCTCGCGCGGCGAAGCTTCGGCGATGGCGCTTCTCCATCATCCGGAAATCGCCGCCGCAGCGGCGCGCTCGGACAAGGCGAAAGCCGAATACAAAGCCGAGAAGGCCTCGCGCCTGCCGGAAGTGCGCGCTTCGGTGAACGCCGTCAAATACGATCTCTTCGGCAATTCCAACGGCAATAGCGACTACGATGTGCGCGCCGGCGTCAACATGAATTACGATCTTTACTCAGGCGGGGCGCGCGGCGCCGCGATCAAGCGTGCAGCCGAGCTGGCGCGTCAGCAGCAATTCGATGAAGACCGTGTGCGTCAGGATGTCGAACGCGATGCGGCGATCGCCTACGAAAAGCGAATTTCAGCGAACGAACGTCTTGATGCGCTCGCCGATTCACTCGTTGCAAACTATCAGGCGCGCGCGCTGATCGCTGAGCGTTTCCGCGTGGCGCGCGGCGAGCTCATCGACGTTCTCCAATCGGAGAATGATTACTTCGAAGCGGGCGTCGCTTATCTCAGCGGTCTCGCAGACCGGGACATGTCGACCTACGCGCTGATGGAGCACACGGGCGATCTCCTGCGCTATTTCTCGCCGCAACCTGAATACGCGAATGGTGACGCAGCGAATGATTAAGCCGCGCTCCTTCCTGAAAGATCTCGCCCCGACTTCGCACTGGCTCTTCGGGCCCTTGCGGGATAACGCGAAGATTTACGGCCAGACGATTCTCGCCGCGCTAATCGTCAACATGCTCGGCCTCGTCTCGTCGTTCTTCATCATGAACGTCTATAACCGCGTGTTGCCCAATCAGGCGATTGAATCGCTGATCGCGCTCACGGTCGGCGTTCTCATCGCGCATATCTTCGACTTTCTGCTGAAGTCGCTGCGCGGCTATTTCGTCGACATAGCGGGCCAGCGGCTCGATTCCGTCGTCGGCGCGCGCGTGTTCGACAACCTCATGGCGATGCGCCTCGATGCGCGGCGCGGCGCGACCGGCGCGACGGCCGGGCTCATTCGCGAGTTCGACAATCTGCGGGACTTCTTCTCGTCGGCGACGCTTGTCGCCGTCGTCGACTTTCCGTTCATCTTCCTTTTCATCGCAACGATCGCGTTAATGGGCGGCGTTCTTGCTCTCGTGCCGCTCGTCGGCGTGCTGGCGGCGCTTGCTGCAGGCGTCATCATTCAGCCGCTTATCATGCGCCATACGCGTGATGCGATGAGCGAAGGCCATACGAAGCACGCCGTGCTCATCGAAACACTGTCGGGCCTTGAGACCGTCAAGAGCGTCGCTGCGAGCGATCTTATGCGCGAGCGTTGGCGCAAAGGCGTGATGAAGCAGGCGAAAGTTTCGACCATCGGTCGTTTCGTCAATTCCGCCGCCGTCAACTTCGTCGGCTTCGCTCAGCAGATTTCGCAGGTCGGCGTCGTCGTTATCGGCGTTTTCCTCGTCGCGGATGGCCGGCTTTCAACGGGTGCGCTCATCGGCAGCGTAATCCTCACGGGCCGCGCCATGGGCCCGCTTGCACAGGTCGCAGGCCTTCTCGGCCGTCTCAACGGCGCGCTTGCATCCTACAAGGCGCTCGATCAATTGATGTCGGCGCAGTCGGAAGTCGATCCGCAGCGGGAATATCTGCGCCGCAAGAAACTCTCTGGAAAAATCGAGTTCCGTGAAGTGAGCTTTTGCTATCCCGGTCAGAAAGCGCGCGCGCTTGACGATGTTTCTTTTACGATCGAGCCGGGCGAGCGCGTCGCCATTCTTGGTCGCAATGGGTCGGGCAAGTCGACGATCGTTCGTCTCATCACCGGCATTTACGAGCCGACGGAAGGCTCCGTTCTCGCCGACGATACAGATATTCGCCAACTTCACGCGCAGGATTTGCGCTCGAATATCGGCGCGGTGCTGCAGGATGTCTGCCTCTTCAGCGGCACGGTGCGCGAGAACATTGCGCTCGGCCTGAAGCATCTGAGCGATGAAGATGTGCTGCGCGCCGCAAAGACTGCGGGCGTTCATGAATTCATCGGCGCGAGCGAAGCAGGTTACGATCTCGTGCTTACAGAACGCGGCGAAGGACTTTCCGGCGGCCAGCGGCAGGCGATTGCGCTCGCACGTGCGCTCGCGCCCGATCCTTCGATCCTGCTTCTCGACGAGCCTTCGAGCGCGCTCGATGCACAGTCGGAAGCCCAGCTTATTGGGAAGCTTGAGAGCGTCATGCGCGGCAAGACGCTGCTCATCGTCACACACAGAACGCAGATGCTGCGCCTTGTCGACCGCGTCATCGTGCTCGATCGCGGCCGCGTCGTGCTCGACGGCAAACGGGACGAAATCGTGCGCGCGATGACCAATGCGCGGTCGGCGCGCGGCGTTCGCGCGCCGCAGGAAGGCGCGCCCGCTTCTCCGAAACTGAGGGCGATCCAATGAGCGTGACGCCGGCGGAGTTCGACGAGGAAGGCTTTGAGATCGATACGGCGATGCCGATTGAGCCGGCGAAGGCCGCGCAATATCTGCTCTATACGATTGCGGGTCTCTTCTTTATCGCGTTTCTCTGGGCGGCGACCGCCAATCTTGACCGTACGACGCGCGGGCAGGGCCGCGTCGTTCCGTCGAACCAGTTGCAGGAAGTGCAATATCTCGAAGGCGGCATCGTCAAAGAGATTCTGGTGAAGGCCGGCGACAATGTGAAAACCGGCGAGGTTCTCGTTAAGCTCGACCCGACGCAGTTCAGCGCGCAGTTCGCGCAGAATCGCGAGGGCTTCAACCTCGTTTATGCGAAAACCGCGCGCCTTGAAGCGATCGCATCGCAGAAACCGCTCGTATTTCCGGAAGAACTCGAACGCGCCGCGCCGCGAGTCGTCGCCGATGAACGCAATCTCTACGATGCGCGCATGGCTGAGCTGCAAGCCTCTCTTGATGTCGAGAATGCAAAGCTCGCTCAGCGCCGGGAGTCGCTACAAGAGGCGCGTGTCGCTGTCGAATATGCACGGCAGGGCGAAGAGCTTGCGAGCGAAGAACTGAAGATGATGGAATCGCTCGTCGCAAAAGGCATTGAGCCGCAAATCGAGCTTCTACGCGCGCGCCAGCGCGCTGCGACGGCGAAAGGCGAGAGCGAACGGGCGGTGATCGCCGCCCAACGCGCAGAACTTGAAGTTTCGGAAGCCGAAAACGAGATCATCCGGATCAAGAGAACTTTCGCCGCTTCTGTCGCCGATGAGCTTTCGAAAGCGAAGGCTGAGCTTGCAGATGTTTCCGGCGGCCTTCCCGCCTTGCAGGACAAGGTCGCGCGCACGGATGTGAAATCGCCGATCGATGGCGTCGTCAACCGTGTGCTCGTTTCAACCGTTGGCGGCGTCGTTCAGCCCGGCGAGACGATTGTCGAGATCGTGCCGTCGGAAGATACGATGCTTGTCGAGGCGGAGATCAAGCCGGCCGATATCGGCTTCCTGCGCGTCGGCCAGGAAGCGCGCGTGAAGATCAGCGCCTATGATTCAGCAATCTATGGCTCGCTCACCGGCAAGATCGAATGGATCAGCGCCGACGCGATCGAAGACGCGGACAAGAAGGAGCGCCACTACCTCATCAAGGTGCGCACCGACAAGAAAGCGATCCGCACGAAATCCGGCGATCTTCAGATTCTTCCTGGCATGGCGGCGGAAGTCGACATTCTGAACGGCAAGCGCACTGTACTCGCCTATCTCCTGAAGCCGATTGCGGATGTGAAGAGCCGCGCGCTTCGCGAACAATAAGATATTTCGTTCAGTCGCACGGGCTATTGCGCAGCAAGCTCGTCTTCAATCGCTTTTGAGATCGTATCCCGGAAGGGCTTTCCTTCACCTTCCGCAGGGCCTTTGCTCGTCACGACGGCGATGATGACATTGCTGTCGAGATAATGATTGAGGATGGCGTTATCGCCCCAATCCTCAAAACCGCGCGCGCTGTAATAGGGTCCGAGCGCCTCGTTTCGCATCAGGAAGGCGCCGTAAGTTGCGCTTCCAATCGAAATCTCACCTCTCGGCGCATGCAGGGCTTCATATGACGCCGCGCTCAATGTTTCGCCATCGGCGAGCGCTGCTTCGAGGCGCGCAAGATCGCGCGCGGTCGTAAGATAACCTGCAGAACCGATCATGCCGTAATTGCGCGCGCGAAGCGTTTCGGGAAGGACTTCAAGCGGCTGGCCGACGCGGCGCGGATCGCTCGTATTAGTCTCGCCCCAAAAACCCGTTCCGGAAAGGCGCGCGGGTTCCAGCAGAAGGTTTCTTGCGGCATCCTCATAAGGCTTCTTGCAAACGCGCTCCAAAATGATCGCGAGCAAGTCATAGCCGTCATTCGAATATTTGAACTGGCCGACCTTGCTCTCGTCGAAAGGCGCAGCGTCAATCGCAGCGATGGCGCCGGCTGCGTCGGCATGTTTTTCTGCGGCGTAACTCGACCCGAGTCCGGAGCGGTGCGCGAGCAAGTCGCTGATCGTTGCGCCGCGTTTGGCGAAGGCCATCTCCGGGAGATAGTCAGAGACGGGCGCGTCGAGCGAGAGGAGATCTTCTTCCGCCGCCTTCATGACGAGCGCCGCCGTCAGATATTTCGTAATCGACGCGACATGGAAGAGCGTTTCTTCGGTCACCGGCGCCGTTTTGGCGTTGTCCGAATAGCCGGCGACGCGGTCATAAATGAGCGCGCCATCTTTCATGATGGCGACGCCGCCCGCGAACCCTCGTTCGGTCGCTTCATCGACGATGGCGTCGACCTTCGCCGTCAGGGTCGGGCCGGCGGTTTCGGCTGCGACAGATTGTGGAAAGCCGGGGCCCGGCGCGGCGAAAGCGAGGACGGCGAAGAGGGCGAGAAGTCGTTTCGGCATCGTCGCAATCCTTGTTCTGAGGGAGCTAATCCGCGCGTCGTGGCGCCAATGTAGCGGAGGCGAGCGGTTCGCGCTACATTTGTAACATGCGTTCGGTGGAAAAATTCGGGAAAACGCAGGGTCTAGATGTCTTGCCGGCAGGCCGACACAAGATATTGTGGCTCAGTAGGGGCTGGAGCGCAGGCGCGACTCCGGCTCTGTTTCGGTTCCAGCTCGACTCGCCCGATTGTTTAGGAGGTCCCTTCCGCCATGCCTGACGCTTCCGCTCCGATGTCCACGCCCGGCCTTCTGACGTCGTCGCACGCTTACAAGCCGTTCCGTTATCCGTGGGCGTACGATTTCTGGAAGAAGCAGCAGCAGGTGCACTGGATGCCGGAGGAAGTCCCGCTCGGCGAGGACTGCAAGGACTGGGCGTCGAAGCTCACCGATGCGGAGCGAAATCTTCTAACGCAGATCTTCCGCTTCTTCACGCAGTCGGATGTCGAGGTGAACGACAACTATATGGAGCGCTATGCGCGCGTCTTCAAACCGACCGAAGTGAAGATGATGCTCTCGGCGTTCTCCAACATGGAGACGATCCACATCGCCGCTTATGCGCTGCTGCTTGAGACGATCGGCATGCCGGAATCGGAATTCACGGCCTTTCTTGAATATAAGGAGATGGCCGACAAGCATAATTACATGCAGCGCTTCGGCGTTGAGACGAATGAGGATATCGCCCGCACGCTTGCGATGTTCGGCGCCTTCACGGAAGGGCTGCAACTCTTCGCGTCCTTCGCGATGCTGATGAACTTCCCGCGCTTCAACAAGATGAAGGGCATGGGCCAGATCGTGTCGTGGTCGGTGCGCGATGAATCGCTTCACTGCGAAGGCATGGTGAAGCTCTATCACGCCTTCGCGCGCGAGACGGGCTGCGTCACGAAAGCGGTCGCGGACGATATCGTCGATTGCTGCCGAACGGTCGTCGGCCTTGAAGACAAGTTCATCGACCTCGCCTTCGAGATGGGCCCGGTCGAAGGCATGACCGCCGCCGACATCAAGCAATATATCCGCTACATCGCCGACTGGCGTCTCGGCCAGCTCGACCTGCCGAAAATCTTCGGCGTTGAAAAGCACCCGCTGCCCTGGCTCACCGAGATCCTCAATGGCGTCGAGCACGCGAACTTCTTCGAGGCGCGCGCGACCGAATATTCGAAGGCCGCGACGCGCGGCGACTGGCACGGCGACAGCGGCGTCTGGGCTTCGTTCGACGCGATGCGGGCCAAGCGGAAGGACAAAGCGGCGGAGACGCCCGCAGAGGTCTAAGCGCCGACACGGCGTCTATTTTCTGACGGACCAATTGGCGATCTCCCTCTGGGCGGTCGCCAATTCGTCATATGGGGGTGGTAGGGCCGATCCATGGAAATATTTCTTTATGGAATCCGGTTCTGCGTCGCTATCGCCGCGCTGGCGCTTGGCGCCTGCGCGAGCGTTGAGACCGCACCGGCCGTAACGGCTCCCGCCGTCAGCGAGGCTGCGTCAAAACAGATCGTTGTTCTTGTCGGGCTCGATGGTCTCCGGGCCGACGCGATCGACAGATTTCCGGACGCGGCGCCGAATTTGCGCGCAATGGCCGATCGCGGCGTGCGTGCGACAGGCATGATCCCGGCCATGCCGAGCGTCACCTTCGTCAATTTCTATTCGATCGCGACGGGCCTTTACGCCGATCATACCGGCATCGTGTCGAATTCCGCTTACAGCCGCTCGCTCGGCCGCGTCATGCTGCGCACCGAGCACGGGGCGTCGGAATGGTGGGGCGGCGAGCCGATCTGGTCGACGGCCGAGAAGCAGGGCGTCAAAACGGCGACCATGTTCTGGCTCGGCTCCGAAGCGGAGATCGCCGGGGCACGGCCGAGTATCTGGCTGCCATATGATCATATGAAGCCGTTTCCTGAGCGCACGGCGGAAGTGCTCTCCTGGCTCGCAATGCCGGAGGCCGAGCGCCCGCGCCTTGCGACTGTCTATTTCCACGCTGTCGACTCCGCCGCGCATATGTCGGGCGTCGGCTCCCCCGAGGAGCGCGATGCGATCGCGCAGGTTGACGCTGAGGTCGGCGCGCTTGTCGAGGGCGTGAAGAAGCTCGGTCTTGAAGACAGAGTGAACTTCATCGTCGTCGCCGATCACGGCATGACGAATGTGAAGCGAAGCGATGTCATCAATCTCGACGATTTCATTTCGTTCGACGACGTTTTCATTCCGGCGTTCGAAGGGCCGGAAGGCGCCAGCATGAGTCCGCTCGTTCATGTGTTCGTTGAGAACGGCGACATTGACGGCGTCTATCAGGCGCTTTCGAATGGTTGCGGTCATTCGCACTGCACGGCTTTTCGCCGCGAGCATTTGCCGGCGCGCTGGCATCTCAACAATCCTGACCGCACCGGCGATGTCGTCGTCGTCGCGGATGAGGGCTGGGTGCTCTTCGGCGCATCGCTCACGCCGAAATATGAAACGCCGTCGATTGGCGTTCACGGCTTCGATCGCCATCTGAAATCGATGCGCGCGACCTTCATCGCTGACGGGCCGCGTTTTGCGGATCACGTCACCGTCGAGCCCTTCGACAATGTTGAAGTCTACGGCATGATCGCGAACATTCTGGGCGTCGTTCCGGCGAAGACCGACGGCGACATCTCGCATGTCGACTATTTCATGACGCCGGCGAGCGAATAGCACACAAAAAAGAAAGAACGGGCCCCCGAAGGGGCCCGCTCCATTCATCGATCCGAGGCCGGATTATTCCGTCGCGAGATCGGCGCGGACCATGCCGTGGCCGAATTCCTGACGGCTGCCGATGTTTTCGGCCGATTGCTTGATCTTCGCTTCGACCTGGTTCGGCGATTTGCCGGGGTCTGCGTCCATGATGAGCGCTGCAACGCCGGCGACATGCGGCGTCGCCATCGACGTGCCGCCTTTCCAGCCATAGCCGACCGGGCAGCTATACGTCGCCGCGCAGGCTGCGTTCGGCGCGACGATGGTGCTGAGGATCAGATATTCGAACCAGTTGGCCGGGCGCGTCGCGGGGTCGCAAATGCCGATCTGGCCGCAATCGCCGCCAGGCGCGGCCACCGTCACCGCGGCGCCGTAGTTCGAATAGAAGGCGAGAATGTCGAAGCCCGCCGGGTCTTGCGGCCAACGCGGCAGCGGCTGCACGCCCGTCGCGCTGACATTGATCATCTGCGGAATGTCGCCGGGAACATGCACGATCGTGCCGTTGGTGTTGAGCTGCTCATTGCCCGCGGAGGCGACCATGACGGTCCCCTTCTTGTTCACATAGTTCGCGACGCGTTTTTCAGCCGCAACATAGGTGGCGAGGTCATTCGTGCCCGGACCGCCATATTGACCGACGCCGCCGAGGCTCATCGATTCAACCTGGAAGCCGCGATCGGCGGCATCGACCATCGCCATCCAGCGTGAGTCCGAATAGGCGCACACGCCGCAGCCGGGGATCGATTCAAAGACATTGTAGCCCGCGAGGCCCGCTTCCGGCGCAACGCCGACAACGTTTCCGCCGAAGTTCGCCGCCGCCGTGCCCGCCGTATGCGTGCCGTGATCGCTCTGCGAGGGATAAGGATTGCAGCCGCCATCGCCGAAGCTGCCGGCGGAGGTGTAGCAATCGACATAGACGACGTTCGAAGCGAGGTCAGGGTGGTTCCACGCGATGCCGGTGTCGATAATCGCGATGACAGTATCATGCGAGCCCGTGTGACCGTTCGCCCAGGCCGCTGGCGCGCCGACGCGGTCGATGCCCCAGAGAAGACCGGCGTCAGAAAGAGCCGCGCCGCCTGCTTCCGGCGCCGCAGCATCGGTCGTCGCGGGAAGCGTCGAAGCCGTTTGCAGTCCGGCGCTTTGCACGCCGTTGATGCCGCTGGCTTTCGAAGCGAAGCTTGCATCCGATGACGTCGCGATCGCGATGCCGACTTGCGGGATCGTGCGCACGAGCGATCCGCCCGCCGCCGCGACTTTCGCCCCAAGATCGGCAGGGATCGAATTCTTCTTCATCAGGATGACGTAGCGCCCTTCATCTGCGAAGGCTGACGAGGTCAGCGCCGCGGCGGCGAGCGAAGCAGTCAGGAAGAGTGAGCCCAGTTTCATTTGTTTTTTCTCCCTCCAAAGAACTGAGAAGCGGGGACGCTAGCATGAGGCTGCGCACCGACAATCCGTTGGAAGATGAGACGCGATAAAGTCGCGTATTAAATGCGCTCAGCGCTATCTCGTGCTTTTTTCCGCTCGCGGACGTTGTGGGGAAAAATAGATTTCCGTCCGTATGGGGAGTTAATAATGAAAATGATAATCGATCGCAAAAAATTGATTCGTCCACGAACAAAATAAAGAATTTAAGCCGCGAATGAAGAAGGAAATTTCGTCGAGTCTGCGTGTGAATACCCAGACAATAAAGGTCGGCTCTACTTTTTGGAGGATAAGGCGTAAGCCAGCATCGCTTGCCCGGCCGCGTAAGCTATCCATACCGATCCGGGCGGAACGGCGATGTGTTTATAGAGGCCGAGCGCGATCAGCGTATCGGAGATCATGAAGACGAGCGCGCCGAGCCGCGCGAGCATCGGCGCTGGCGAGATGAGCGCGGTCGCGACCATGACCGTGATGATCGTCTGATAGGTAAGGCCCGGCGCCGTCAACGCTCCCATATCGGGCAGAAACCACGCGCCGAGCGCGGCGGAAGCGGCGACAACAAGCACGGCGGAGACAGCCAGGCTTTTGTCGGCGCCGCCCTTGCGAATGAGCGAGACGAAGGCGGCGATATAGAGAAGGTGCGCAAGGCCGAAGAACGCCATCCCGGCCTCGAAGACCGGCGGGCGCAAGGCGAGGGCGACGTCGCCGGCTGCAGAAGCGAGGAGCGCCGCGCCCGCAATCGGCGCGCCGCGCAGCAAAGCGAAGACCGCAAAGAGGACGATGCCGGAGGCTTTCCACGGCGCTTCAATGGCGACCGGGGCTTCGACGAAGATGGTCGCGAGATAGCTCGCGCAGGCGATGACGCCGAGCCAGAGAATGGGAATTGCGCGTTTATCGTCGATCATAGCCTGCCTCCCTCCAATTTGTTTTCCAAAGAAGTAGCCCGTTCGGCGGCGCCCGGAAACCGCCGGACGCAGAAAGGGCCCCGCGAAGGGGCCCTTTCAAGAACGCCTGAGATGGCTTTCGCCGCCTAAGCCGCCGCGAGCTTGCGGATGACGTAATGGAGGATGCCGCCATTGCGGAAATAGTCGAGCTCGTCAGCCGTATCGATGCGGACTTTGAGTTCGATGTCTTTCTTCTTGCCGTCGGCGGATTCGATGGTCGCCTTCATCGTCATGCGCGGTTCGACTTCCGGCACGCCGTGGAGCGTCACTTTCTCGTCGCCCGTCAGGCCGAGCGATTTCCACGAGTCGCCGTCGTTGAACTGCAACGGCAGGACGCCCATGCCGACGAGGTTCGAACGGTGGATACGCTCGAAGCTTTCGGCGACGACCGCTTTGACGCCGAGAAGGATCGTGCCTTTCGCCGCCCAGTCGCGCGACGAGCCCGTGCCGTATTCCTTGCCGGCGAAGACGACGAGGGGCGTGCCCTCTTCTTTATACTTCATTGCAGCGTCGTAGATCGCGAGCTGTTTGCCGTCGGGGATGTGCTTCGTATAGCCGCCCTCGACGCCCGAGAGCATCTGGTTCTTGATGCGGATGTTCGCGAACGTGCCGCGCATCATCACTTCGTGGTTGCCGCGGCGCGAACCGTAGGAGTTGAACTCCGAAACCGGCACCTGATGCGATTTCAGATATTCGCCCGCAGGGCCGTCTTCCTTGATGTCGCCCGCCGGCGAGATGTGGTCGGTGGTGATGGAGTCGCCGAAGAGCGCGAGAATGCGCGCTCTCTCGATCGGTTCGACGGGTTTGGGTTCCATCGTCATGCCCTGGAAGTAGGGCGGGTTCGCGACATAGGTCGATTGCGGCCAGGAGTAGGTCTGGCCGTCGCCCGAGTCGATCGCCTGCCACGACGTGTCGCCCTTGAAGACGTCGGCGTAGCGCGATGCGAACATTTCCGGCGTCACGCAGGCGCGCACGACTTCCGCGATTTCCTTGTTCGTCGGCCAGATGTCTTTCAGGTAAACGTCCTTGCCCTGACTATCCTTGCCGATCGGGTCTTTCGTCAGGTTGATGTTGATCGAACCGGCGATGGCGTAGGCGACGACGAGCGGCGGCGAGGCGAGATAGTTCGCCCGCACGTCCGGCGAAACGCGGCCTTCGAAGTTGCGGTTGCCCGAAAGAACCGAGGCGGCCGCAAGGTCATTCTCGTTGATCGCATCGTGGATCGGGTCGGGAAGCGGGCCCGAATTGCCGATGCAGGTCGTGCAGCCATAGCCGACAAGGTTGAAGCCGAGCGCGTCGAGATCGTCCTGCAGGTTCGCCTTGGCGAGATAGTCGGTGACGACCTGGCTGCCCGGCGCGAGCGAGGTTTTGACCCAGGGCTTCGACTTGAGGCCGAGCTTGCGCGCATTGCGCGCGACGAGGCCCGCCGCGACGAGCACGGACGGGTTCGAGGTGTTGGTGCACGACGTAATCGCCGCGATCACCACGTCGCCATGGCCGAGATCGTACTTCTCGCCTTTGACGGCGACGCGTTTGCCGGCTTCGCTCGCCTTTCCATATTCCTTGTCGAGCGCCGCCGCGAAGGAGGCGGGCGCATCGCCGAGCGCGACGCGGTCCTGCGGGCGTTTCGGACCGGCGAGCGAGGCGCCGACGGTCGAAAGGTCAAGGCTCAGCGTGTCAGTGAAGACCGGATCGGGCGTCGAGGAATCGCGCCACATGCCTTGCTCTTTGGCGTAGGCTTCAACCAGCGCGACGCGCTCCGGCGAGCGGCCGGTGGCTTTGAGGTAGCGGATCGTTTCTGAGTCGACCGGGAAGAAGCCGCAAGTCGCGCCATATTCCGGCGCCATGTTGGCGATGGTCGCCTGATCTTCGAGCGCGAGGTGGTCGAGGCCCGGTCCGTAGAATTCAACGAACTTGCCGACGACGCCTTTTTTACGAAGCATCTGGGTGACGGTGAGAACAAGGTCGGTCGCCGTCGCGCCTTCGGGCAGCTTGCCCGTCAGCTTGAAGCCGATGACTTCCGGAATGAGCATGGAAACCGGCTGGCCGAGCATCGCCGCTTCCGCTTCGATGCCGCCGACGCCCCATCCGAGTACGGACAAACCGTTGACCATGGTCGTGTGGCTGTCCGTGCCGACGAGCGTGTCGGGGTAGGCGTAGGTCTCGCCTTTATAGTCGGCTGTCCAGACGGTCTGCGCGAGATATTCGAGGTTCACCTGGTGGCAGATGCCGGTGCCGGGCGGAACGACGCGGAAATTGTCGAACGCGCCCTGGCCCCATTTCAGGAACTGATAGCGCTCGCCATTGCGCTCATATTCGCGCGCGACGTTTTTCTTGAACGCAAGCGGCCCGCCGAAATTGTCGACCATGACGGAGTGGTCGATGACGAGATCGACCGGCGCGAGCGGGTTAATCTTTTCCGGGTCCTGTCCGAGGCGCTTCATCGCGTCGCGCATCGCGGCGAGATCGACGACGGCGGGAACGCCGGTGAAGTCCTGCATCAGAACGCGCGCCGGGCGATAGGCGATCTCGCGATCGGTGCGTCCGTTTTTCAGCCAGTCGCCGAACGCGGCGATGTCGTCGGTCGTCACCGAGCGGTCGTCTTCAAAGCGCAGAAGGTTTTCGAGCAGCACCTTCAGCGAGAAGGGGAGGCGCGAAACGTCGCCGAGCTTGGCCTCCGCGGCCTTGAGGCTGAAAATTGCGTAATTTTTACCGCCGACAGAAAGGGTCTTCCTCGTCTTCAGCGAGTCGCGTCCCGGGATCACTAAGGGCCTCCGTCACTTGCAATGGCTTGAAAAACGGGGCCCTTATGGCGCAATGGGGGCCGACGCGCAATTCGGCGCGAGGACGCATGGCGCCAATTCGCGATCCGAATCGAAATATGCTATCCGCGAAGGGGCGAATCCCGCGACCAGAAAGACTTCGGACCGCCCGCCGGCCCGGAACTTCAGTCTGATTTTCGGTTGTAAGGTATCGGAATGTTCGAGATGAGGCGTATCGTTATCGCGGCCTTAACGGCCCTCTTCCTCTCAGGACCGCTCGCCGGACAAGGGCTCGCGGCCGAGCCGACGCCAGTCGCGACCTTCAAGGACTGGAGCGTCTTCACGCGCCAGGTCGATGGCGACCTCATCTGCTTCGCCGCGACAGAAGCGAAGGACAAGGCGCCGAAATCCGTCAACCACGGCGATGTGTTCTTTCTGATTGCAACCTGGAAGTCGGGCGCCGCATCCAATCAGCCGAGCCTGATGACGGGATATAACCTCAAAGACGCGCCCCCTCCCACGCTCCGCGTCGGCTCCGACAAATGGGAGATGTATGTCGACCAGAACGAGGCGTTCATCGAGGCGGCCAAGGATGAGCAGGCGCTCATCAGCGCCATGCGCCGGGGGGCCGACATGCGGATCTCGGCGGTTTCGGCCCGCGGCACCGCGACGAGCTATCTGATCTCCCTGCAGGGCGTTTCCGCCGCCCTCGACCGGGTGCGGGACGCCTGTCGCTAGGCGCAGGCGGAGCTTGCGGCCTTCTGCTGACCGGGCTTCCTGGCGCCAGAGGTCCTCAAGCATTCCACAAACTGCTAAAATCATAGCTCTTTCAGCTTTCTAAGCTGGCAAATCGGCTTAGTTTTCACACCCGGCCGGGCGAAAGAATTGCGCCAGATGGGCGATGGAGAAGGATTAAAGAGCATGGGCATCTTCAAGGAATTTCAGGACTTCGCCCTCAAGGGCAATGTGGTCGACATGGCGGTCGGCATCGTCATCGGCGGCGCTTTCGGCACGATCGTCAAATCGCTGGTGGATGACATCATCATGCCGCCCGTCGGCCTCGCCATCGGCGGCATCGATTTTTCCGAACTCGTGGTGACCCTGAAGCCCGCGACGGAAGACGCCGCCGCCGTCACCATCAACTATGGCAACTTCATCAACGCGGTTATCGCCTTCCTGATCGTCGCCTGGGCGCTGTTCATGGTCATCAAAGGCATGAACAAAGCCCGGGAAAGCTTCGAGAAGAAGGAAGAGGCGGCAGCCGCGGCCCCGGCCGTCCCGCCGGCTGACGTGCAGCTTCTCACCGAAATCCGGGACCTTCTGAAGGCCAAAGGCTAAGCCGCCCGCACGACTTCGCCGGGCCGGTCAAAAGCCGGTCCGGCTGCGGCTTTCTCGCAGAGTGGCGGCCATTGTCCCCGAGCGCGGGCCCCTCTATATCCCGCCGCCATGACGCCGCTCGCAAACATCCGTAATTTTTCGATCATCGCCCATATCGACCATGGGAAGTCGACGCTCGCCGACCGCATCATCCAGATGACGGGCGGTCTCACCCAGCGTGAGATGAAGGAGCAGGTGCTCGACTCCATGGAGCTTGAGCGCGAGCGGGGCATCACCATCAAGGCGAACACCGTCCGCCTGAACTACAAGGCCAAGGACGGGCAGACTTACGTTTTCAACGTCATCGACACGCCGGGCCATGTCGACTTCGCTTATGAAGTGAGCCGTTCGCTCACCGCCTGCGAAGGCGCGCTCCTCGTTGTCGATGCGAGCCAGGGCGTTGAGGCGCAAACGCTCGCTAACGTTTATCAGGCGATCGACGTCAATCTCGAGATCGTGCCCGTCCTCAACAAGATCGACCTGCCCGCCGCCGAACCCGATCGCGTGAAAGCGCAGATCGAAGACGTCATCGGCATCGACGCGTCGGACTCGATCGAGATTTCAGCAAAGACGGGCCTCGGCGTCGAGAATGTTCTCGAAGCGATCGTCACGCGCCTGCCCGCGCCGAAGGGCGATCGCGACGCGCCGCTGAAAGCGCTTCTCGTCGACAGCTGGTACGATCCCTATCTCGGCGTCGTCGTGCTCGTGCGCATTTTCGATGGCGTGCTGAAGAAAGGCATGCGCGTGCGCATGATGGGCGCGGGCGCGAGCTACACGATCGATCAGGTCGGCGTGTCGACGCCGAAGAAAACGCCTGTCGCCGATTTGGGACCGGGCGAGATCGGCTACATGACCGCCGCCATCAAGGAAGTCGCCGACACGCGCGTCGGCGATACGATCACGGAAGAGCGCCGTCCGTGCGCCTCGCCGCTCCCCGGCTTCAAGCCGTCACAGCCGGTCGTCTTCTGCGGCATGTTCCCGGTTGACGCCAATGATTTTGAAGATCTGCGCGACGCGATGGGCAAGTTGCGCCTGAACGATGCGAGTTTCCATTATGAAATGGAAACATCAGCGGCGCTCGGTTTCGGTTTCCGTTGCGGCTTCCTCGGCCTTCTTCATCTCGAAATCATCCGTGAACGGCTCGAGCGCGAATTCAATCTCGACATCATCACGACGGCGCCGTCGGTCGTCTATCAGGTTTACATGACCGACCGCTCAATGATCGAGCTGCACAATCCGGCCGACATGCCGGACCCGGTGCGCGTGGACCATCTTGAAGAGCCATGGATCAAAGCGACGATCATGACGCCGGACGAGCATCTCGGCGCGATCCTGAAACTCTGCGAAGAGCGCCGCGGCATTCAGAAAGAACTCACCTATGCCGGCGCGCGCGCAATGCTTGTCTATGAGCTGCCGCTCAACGAAGTCGTGTTTGATTTCTATGATCGCCTGAAGTCGGTCTCCAAAGGCTATGCGAGCTTCGACTACAACCTTCTCGACTATCGCGCGGGCGATCTCGTGAAGATGCAGGTGCTCGTCAATGACGAGCCGGTCGATGCGCTCTCCATGATTGTTCACCGCGAAAAAGCGGAGATGCGCGGGCGCGCCATGTGCGAAAAGCTCAAAGACCTCATCCCGCGCCACATGTTCAAGATCCCGATCCAGGCCGCGATCGGCGGGCGCGTCATCGCCCGCGAGACGATCAGCGCTTTGCGGAAAGACGTCACCGCCAAATGCTATGGCGGCGACGCGACGCGTAAAAGAAAGCTCCTCGAAAAGCAAAAAGAGGGGAAGAAGAAGATGCGTCAGTTCGGCAAGGTCGAAATCCCGCAGGAAGCGTTCATCAAAGCGCTTAAGATGGATAGCTGAGTCAAAATCTATACTTCTAGCTTGATTTCTCTATACTCGCCCAAGCTGGCAGGGTGGGGATTTATGCGTCCTATTGTTGTGCTTGCGCTATTGCTCGTCGCGGCGGTAATGCCAGTGCAGTCGCGCGCTCAGTTTGGCGTGGCGCCCGCCAAGCCGCTCGAAAGGGCGAAGGTGGTATATCCAGAAGAGTGCCCGTCCACCGCGGATCAGACGGTAGATGTGATGTATGACATTACCAGCGAAGGGACCACGGAAAATATCCGGGTTGTGCGGTCGACGGACAGTTGCTTCGATAACGCTGCAGTTGATGCTGTTCGGAAGTGGCGGTTTGAACCGCGAACTGTTAATGGAAAGCCTTCGCCTGAATACGACAGGGCGACCAGAATCACGTTTGCTGCACGTGGTCGCGTTGAGAACAACATTGATGAACTTCTTCCGGTAATGGCCGGCTATCCTACAAATTGCGCGAAAGGCGCAAAAGAGGTCGAGTATGTTACCCTTCGTTATGACATCTCTGAATCCGGCGAGACGGAGAATATAAGAATCGTCAAATCGACTAACTCATGTTTCGACGAACATTCAGCTAGGTTTATAGCGAATCTGCGATACGGACCTGGTGGAGCAAGAACCGACGTAGAAGTGACGCTTACATACGAGCTTCAATAGAATGTGGGTGGCTTGGTTGCGGTGAAGCAAATGGGGCGCTTTCCAATAAGTTGAATATGACAGAATTTAATATTCATGAGCATAATCATCGTTGGTTATGGTTAACGATCCCGCTTTGTTCCAAGTTATCCCACACCTTTAGAACCGCCTTATAGTGAGCGTCATCGTTCGCGTACGGATTTCACGCCGCATGCGGGCGACGCGTGACCTATGCGCGGCTCTTTGACATTGCGGGATTTCGCGGAAGTCGGTGCGTTACGCTGTCGACCGCGTTCACGTTAAATTGCGCCGGATCCAATCGTGTCATTCCGGTGCCGCCTCATTGAGGCGGAACCCGGAATCCAGACGCTGACTCAGTTTCTGGATTCCGGGTTCGCGGGCTCGCGCCCGCGTTCCGGAATGACAAAATGGATGCTGACAGGCGTTAAACGCCCGCGTCGGCGATGACGCCCTGCGAGATGGTCACCGCCTGGCCGTCTCGCAGGCGTTCGCCGCCGCGGATGACGACTTTTTCGCCCGGCTTGATGTCGCCGATGACCTCGATGAGATCGCCTTGCGCGACGCCGAGTTCGACGTCGACCTGACGCGCTTTCATCTCGTCATTGATCGCGAAGACGCTGATGCGTTCGGCGCGAAGGACGAGCGCGTCGCGCGGCACGGCGAGAACGCGCTTTGCGGCTTGCGTTGGCAGGCTCACCCGCACGGCCGAACCGATCGGCCAGTCGACATCGTCGAGAACGAGGCGCAATTCGAGCGTGCGGCTTCTTTCATCGCCCACGGGCACGATCGCGCGGATCGGCGCCGTCGCAGTTTCCGCGCCATAGGCGAGGGCGATTTCGTCGCCGGGTTTCACGCTTCTGAGAAGCGCAGCCGGCGCCTGCGCCGTCACTTCGAGATGGCGCGTATCGGTGACGCGCGCGATCGCGGCGCCGGGCGCTGCATATTCGCCGATCTGGATTTCCTGCCGCACGATGCGCCCGCCGAAAGGCGCGCGCACTTCGGTGCGTTCGAGATTGGTCTCGGCGCGTTTCAGCGAGACTTCAGCGCGCGCAAGGTTCTGGCGCGCCTCGTCACGGTTCGCGCGCATTTCGTCGAGCGAGGCGGCGGATTCCCCGGACTCATCGCCAAGGCCGGCATAACGCTCGTAAAGATCGCTGAGATAAGTGGCGCGCGATTGCAGGCGGCGCACCTCGGCTTGCGCTTCGCCTTGCGCGAAGGTCGCGTCCGCCGGGTCGATACGCGCGATGACATCGCCTTCTTCGACTTCGGCGCCGACTTCCGCCACCCACTCGATCTTGCCGCTTGTCGCGGCGGAGACGAGGCTGTCGCGCAGCGAAACGACGGAACCCGGCGCTTCCGAAAGCGGGGCGAGCTCTGCGTTCACCGCTTCCGCGACGCGGACGATCGCCGGGGGCGGGCCTTGCGGGGCTTCGGCCTGCGCGTCGGCGGCTTTCGCCTCGCCCGCACCTTTCATGCCGCCGGCGATGAAAGCCGCGCCGCTGGCGACGGCGAGCGCGCCTGCGGCGGCGGCGGCGAGGAGGACAAAACGCGTTCTGGTCATGGCTTTCGTTCCATTACTCATTCAGCAGGCTGCGGGATCGCATCCGGCGCGTAGGTTTCGCTTGCTCGCGCCGTGCCGAGGCGCAGGAGCGCCGGCAGCAGCACAAGGGTGAAAAGAGTGGAAATGGTCATGCCACCGACAATGACGGTCGCAAGGCCGCGATAGATCATGCTGCCCGCGCCCGGCGCCACGACGAGGGGCAACATGCCCATCAGCGAGGTCGAGGTCGAGGCGAGGATCGGGCGAATGCGGAGCCGAAGCGCTTCGCGCACGGCGTCGCGCCGGCGCATGCCTTCCGCTTCCGACTGGCGCGTCTGTTCGACGAGCAGGATCGCATTGTTCACGACGAGGCCGAGCATGATGATGAAGCCGATCATGCCGAGAAGGTCGAGCGGCGTCGGGTTGACGAGGCTGAGGAGCCTGATTGCGATGACGCCGCCGACCGCCGCCATCGGCAGCGCGACGATGACGAGGAAAGCATCGCGCACGGATTTGAAAAGCGCCGCCATGATGAGGAAAAGGATGGCGATGGCGAGAAGGAAGTTGCCGCCAAGATTCTTGATCGCGCGATTGAGGCTGTCGGCTTCGCCGACATATTTGAGCGAAGCGCCCGTCGGCAACACTTCATAGAGCTGCTTTTCTGCGTTGTTCCTAAGCATCTCCATGCCTTCGCTCAAAGGCAGTTCTTTCGGCAGATTGATGCCGAGCGTGATGCTGCGCCGCGCATCGACATGGAAGATGCGCTGCGGGCCGACGCCGCGCGAGATCGTGGCGAGCTCGCCGAGCGGGACAACAGCGCCTGAAGGTGTGGCGAGCGGCGTTCTTTCGAGGTATTCCGGCGCGCCCCATTCCTTGGCTTCGAGATAGATGTCGATGCGGCCGTCTTCATGGAAGAATTCGCCGAGCCACATCCCATCGCCCATTGCGCGCACGGCGTTGGCGAGTTCCGCGCGGCTCATGCCGACTTCCGCAAGGCGGCGATCGTTCGGAAGAACGCGGATCTCGGGCGAGACGATCTGCGGGTCCGGGTTCGGCCACACATTAACGCCGGGAATGGCGGCGGTGATGATGTCGATCGCGGCCGGAATAGCGTCGGAAAGGCTCTCGTAGTCCGCAGACTGAAGGCTGATCGCGAGCTGCCCGCCGCCGCCGAAATCGCCGAAGAGGTCGCCTTGCTGAGCGAAGACGCGCGTGTCGGGGAAGCCGGCGAGGATTTCATCGTTCACGAGGCGATTGAGATCCTCGATTTTCGACTGGTCCTTCGCGCGCACGCCGATATTGGCGCCCCAGGGGCCCGTATAGAGATAATAGTTCCGGAGCGCGGGCTCTTTTTCACCCTTCATGTAAGGGTCGAGGCGCTTGACGACGACCTCGGCGAACTCCGTGCGGATCATGTTCACATTGGCGCCGGACGGGAAGGAGATGAAGCCGTCGATTGCATCGCGTTTGACGGGCGGCAGATAGTTGAGCGACGGGAAAAGCATCCAGCCAACCGCGACCGGAATGACGGTCAGGCCCGCGATCCAGGCGAGGCGTCGGCGCGGCGTCGCCGTCAGCATCATGATGAAGTCGGCCATGCGGTCGAAGAAAGCGGGCCCGCTTTTCTCAAGCGTCACATCTTTCTTCTTCATGAAGAGCGAGGCCGCCGTCGGCAGCACCGTTACGGCGACGACGAGGCTGAAAGAGACAGCGACAGCGATCGTCAAAGCGAGGTCGGCGAAGAGCTGGCCTTCGACATCTTCGAAGAACATGATCGGAATGAAGATCGCGACGGTCGTAACGGTCGACGCGAAGAGCGCCCCAAAGACCTGGCCGACAGCGGCGCTCGCCGCCTCTTTCGGGTCGTGGCCTTCCTCGCGCATGCGCACGAAATTCTCGAGAACGACAATCGCCGCGTCGAGCACCATGCCGGTCGCGAAAGCAAGTCCCGCTAGCGAGATGACGTTGATCGTGCGGCCTGAAAGATTGAGGAAGACGACGGTCGCGGTCAGGCAGATCGGGATCGCGGAGGCGATAATGAGCGTCGCCGTCGTGCGGCGGATGAAGAACCAGAGGGCGCCGACCGCAAGAAGAACGCCGACAATGAGGTTGCCGGTCAGGAGAGAAAGCGCCCGCTTGATGAAGACCGACGGGTCGAAACTCTTCTGGATCGTGTAGCCCATCTCGGTGAGCGGGCCTTCGTTGAGTTCGTTGATCTTCTCGGTAAGCGCGTCGATGGCGGCGAGCGTGTTGGCGCCGGGTTCGCGCAGGATACGCATGCCGATCGCAGGATTGCCGTTCTGGAAGACGACGCCGCCATTGCGGTCGGGGCCGACATCGACGGTCGCGATATCGCCAAGGCGCACCGGCGCGCCGTCGCGCCAGGCGAGAATGGTTTCCGAAAGCTGCGCCGCCGTGAAACGGCCTTCGAAGCGCAGCGTGTAGTCGCGCCGGCCGACTTCGACCGATCCGCCGGTAACGTCCGACGAGCGGTTCACGGTCGCGGCCATTTCGTCGATCGTCACGCCAAGCTGGGCGGCGAGGAACGGGTCGAAGGTGATGCGCACGATGTCTTCGCCGTCATCGCTGTTGACGTCGACGCCCGCGACGCCCTCGATCGCCTCGATCTCGGGCGCGATGCGCGTGCGCGCAAAGTCGCTCATCCGGACGTTCTTGTTGTCGAAGCCGGGCAGGCGCTGCAGGAACAGGAAGATCAGCGTTTCGCCGGAATCGCCGCCGCCATTGCCGTTCATCTGCGGACGCTCGGCGTCAGCAGGCAGGCCGCGCACGCGCTGCAGGCGGCTCGTCACTTCCGTCCGTACGCTGTCCATATCGGTGCCGAGCGTGAATTCGAGCTCGATCCAGCCGCCGCCGGCGTTTGACGAAGACACCATCGATTTGAGGCCGGGAAGGCCGCGCAGTTCGCGCTCGATCGGCTCGATGATCTCGCTTTCGACCTCCCGCGGGCTCGCCGCGCGCCATCCCGTCCAGATGCCGATGACGGGGCGCTCAATGTCGGGGAAGAGCTGGATCGGAAGGCGCATGACAGCGAGCACGCCAAGCAGGCCGATAAGCGCGATAACGACCGCGACAGCTGCGGGATTCTTGAGGCAGAGCTTCGTCAGACCCATGGCGCGCCGATCCTTAAGATTGTTAACTTCGAGGCGTTAATTTCTCGGGCGGCGGTTCTTTCGTTCTTGTTCGTCAAGTCGCCTCGCCGCGAGCGTGAGGGGACGACGGATAGGGGTCAAATTCAAGCGCTCGGCGGGGCCGATTCGATTAAGTGAAAGCCTCTTGCGGCGAGCCGAGCCCATTCGAACTCGGTTCGTCGCAAAGCCGCTATTTATCGGTATTTTTCGAGGCTTTTTCGCGCTGCAAATCAGCGAGCATTTTCTCGATGCGCGCGCGTTCTTCTTCGAGATCGCGCTGCGCATCTGCGATCGCTTCAGCCTGCTGACGAAGCGCCTCTTCGCGCTCGTTGCGGGCCTGGCGCACTTCGATCTCGCGTTCGATTCTGTCCTGACGAAGCTCGGCCTCGCGCTGGCGGCGTTCCTCTTCGCGTTGGCGCTGTTCTTCGAGGCGCTGTTGTTGTTCTTCCGCGCGGCGCTGCTGTTCTTCTGCGCGCAACTGCTGCTCTTCGGCGCGCCGTTCTGCAGCTTCGCGGAGCAATTCCGCGCGTTCGGCTTCGCGTTCGGCCTGGCGCTCCGCGCGTTCGCGCTCACGGTCGGCGAGTTCCTGCTGGCGGTTCTGGGCTTCTTCCCAGCGTGCGGCCGCTTCCTCCGCGGCGCGCGCCGCCTCTTCCTGAATCTCCTCAACCCTGTCAGGGCTGAGGAAATTCTCGAATTCCGACCCGTCGAAGTCGAGGCCGTCGAAATTGATTCCGCTGAATTTGAAGCCATCGTCTGACGTGGCCCACGCGAAGCTTTGCGAGGACGACATTTCCTTGCCGAGTTTCTTCATCGCGTCGGCATGCTTCTTTTGCGCGTCTTTAAGGTCGCGCTTCATTTTCTTCAGATCGGCTTCGAAGCGTTTGCGTTCTTCCGGCGTGAGCGTGCGTGCGAAAGAGGAGTTGTTATCGCCGCCAGCGAGAATGACGACGTCTTCTTTGCCGCTTCCGTCCTTGGAGCGAATTCTGAAGACAGCCTTGCCCTCGCCGATAAGAGAGGCTTCCGGCCATTCCGGCGCGAGGGCGGGTGTCGCCGGTTCGGCAGGCGTTGCAGGAACGGCCGGAACTGGCGCGACCGCAGGTTCGGCGACATCAGCAGGCTCCGGTGAGAGCGGGGCCAGCGGGGTCGGAGCGGGCGCTACGGCAGGGACAGGCGCCGGCGCGGGCTTTGCGAAGGTGAGCATCGGATCGACGCGCTCGCCGTCGCGCAGCGTTTCGAAGTGCAGGTGCGGGCCGGTGACTTTGCCGGTTGCGCCGACGGCGGCAATGACTTCGCCTTTTTTCACGCGGTCGCCGCGTTTGACAGTGTAGCTGTCGAGATGGGCGAAGCGGGAAATAAGACCGTCGCGGTGACGAATGACGACGACTTTGCCCCAGGCGGGATTACCCTGATAGATGTCTGTCGCATCAACGACGACGCCATCGGCCGGCGATTTCACCGGGGTTCCCTTAGCGGCGCGAATATCGACGCCCTGATGGACCTTGCGGCCATCGCCGAAGACGTCCGCGGATTGTTCAAACGCAAGCGTCACTTCGCCTTCGACAGGGAGTTCGTACCCGTCATTGGCGGTCACGAGCGGTTCGCTCACGGACGCTGCTTCATCAGCGGTCGCGACGACGAAAGTCGTTGTCGTTTCCGCTTCGTCAGGCGTGGTTTCGGCTTGCGCCGGCGCGACGGCGAAGGCGGCCTGCGCGAAGGCGAGAGCGGCGGCGATGAAGAAACCCGTCGCCAGAAGAAGTTTCGAAGGCTGCGTGCGCTCATCCTTGCCGGAAAGAATGGCGTCGAGACGATCGCGCCGGCTCTTGCGGTCGAAGGGCGTGAAAGAAGGAACTGCGACGCGCGTTTCGCGGGCGCGTTCGGCGGCGAAGCGAAGGCCTTCGACGAAGCACGCGGCATAAGCCCGGCGGTCGGCGCCGGCTTCGAGAACGAGGCGGTCCGCATTTTGTTCGGCCGCGAGTTCGGCGCGCGCGGCGAGCCGCTTCACGAACGGATTGAACCAGAAGAGCACGCGCGCGAATGAACAGGCCGCGAAGAAAACGCCGTCGCCGCGCTTCACATGCGCGAGTTCATGCGCGCCCATGAGGACGAGATCCTTGAAGGAGACGCGCGCATCGAGCGTCGTCGGGATCAGAATGATCGGCCGGAAGACGCCGTAAACGCACACGCTCGAAATCGCATCCGACTTGCGAAGGCGCGGCGCGCAGCGATGGTCGAGGCCAAGGCGCGCGGCCCAGTCATTGAGCGCATAGACGAGTTCGGGGTGCTTGACGGGCGTCGAGTTGCGCACATGCGCGGAGAAGACGAGCGAGCGCACGAGCCAGACGCCGCCGGCGAGAATGACGCCGTAGATGTAAAGAAGCCCAAGCGCGTTGATGAAGACTTCCGGTGTCAGCGCCGGGGCCAGAGCTGGCGCAGGCGAGGCGGCGTAGAAAGCTTCCGCCTGCTGATAATCGATGGGCGCAGCGATGAATTCCTGCGGGGCGGCCGCCGCGGCGCGCCGCAGCGAGATGCCGGCTGCGCCAAGCGCAGGCGCGAGCATGGTCGGCAGCGCGGCGACGCCGAGCGCGGCGAGCCAGATCATTTCCGACGCCGAGGGCTCGCGGCCGCGATCAAGGCCGATGGCGGCGAGGTAGACGACCGGCGCCCACGCGATCGATGCGAAGAGGCAGAAGACGACAGGTTCGAGATCGAGCTCAAACATTATTCATTCTCCTCCGTATGCAGAACGCGCTCCAGCTCCTCGATCTCTTCATCGGTGAGGAGTTTCGACTGGGCGAAGAGAAGCGCGGGCGGGGCGGCGTCGAGTTCGAGGACGCGGCTCGAAAAATCCTGGATCATCCGGCCGAGGAGCGCGACCTTGCCGACGGCGGCGGCGTAGGTGTTGATCCCGTCTTCGGGGCGCTTCCTGAGGAGGCCCTTGTCGCACATCCGCTCGAGTACGGTGCGCAGGGTCGAATAGGACCAGCCAAGCGGTTCGGCGAGTTCGTCCGAAATCTCGCGGGCTGAAAGCGCCTTGCGCCGCCACAGGAGTTTCAGGATTTCAAGCTCAGGCCTGGTGGGTTGGGCGGACGCGTCTGCCGACATGGATGCTCTCTCACTCTCGCGGATTCCCTCGCTGGGCGACGAGGCTTCCCCGCCCGCCATTGAGGGTTGCGCTACAAATGTAACACGGCAATTCCTAGCATGACGTTACAACTGTAGCAACGACGGAATCCGCCGCTGCGATGAAGCGAGTGTTTCCTGAGAGGAACCGTTAGGCGGAAAGGGTGTCGAGTGTCGTCGCCAGCCGGGAAAGGTCCGCCGGCGTCGACAGGCGGTGGTCGCCGGTTTTCACGAGGGTCATTTCGACATCGCTTCCGTCGATCGCCTCGGCGAAGCGCAAGGCGTGGCGCCAGGGCACGTCCGGGTCCGCCATGCCCTGGTGGATGCGCACGGGGAAAGGCATCGGGAGGGGCCCTGAGAGGACGAGGTTCTGTCGCCCGTCTTCGATCAGCTTCTTCGTAATGACCGTCGGCTCGGGCGAATACTCCGAAGGCTCTTCAATGCGCCCGTCGCGCATCAGGGCCTCGCGCTGCGCTTCGCTCATATCCGGCCACATCAGCTCTTCTGTGAAGTCGGGCGCAGGCGCGATGAAGAGGGCGCCTGCAATACGCGGCGTGAGCTTCAAGGCGAGAAGCGTCGCGATCCACCCGCCCATCGATGAACCGATGAGGATCTGCGGGCCTTCCGTTAGCGCATCGAACGCTGCGAGTGCATCGGCGAACCAGTCGGAAATGCAGCCGTCTTCGAAGGCGCCGTCAGATGCGCCGTGCCCGGAATAATCGAAGCGAAGGAAGGCGCGCCCGCGTTTTTTCGCCCACTCGGCGAGGAAGGCGGCCTTCGTGCCCGTCATGTCGGACTTGAAGCCGCCAAGCCAGACAAGGCCGGGCCCCGCGCCATGCTCGCACAGATAAGCGATGCGCCCGTTCGGGCCTTTCAGAAATTTGGGAGAAGCTGCATTCGTCATGGCGCGACCATAACGGCGCCGGCGCAGAGGATGAAACGCTTCCGCGCATTTCCGGGAGTTAAAGCGCAAAGACGTGGCGTGCAGGCGGCGAGCGGTATAAGCCCGAAGGATCGCTGCAATTTCCCCTCGGGTCTCTCGCGCATGCCCTTCGACAAGACAGTGCTGCAGGTCATCCCGGAGCTCGACGCCGGCGGGGCCGAGCGCACGACCGTCGAGATGACGCGCGCCATCGTCGCCGAAGGGGGCCGGGCGCTCGTCGCGACCAAGGGCGGAAGGCTTGCGCCCGACATCAAGGCGGCGGGGGGCAAAGTTTTCCCCATGCCCGTCCACTCGAAGAACCCTTTCGTCATCTGGGCGAACCGCAAGCGGCTGATCGATCTCATCGAGAAAGAGAAAGTCGATATCATTCATGTGCGCTCGCGCGCGCCTGCCTGGAGCGCGCTGTGGGCGGCTGAGGCGACCGGCAAGAAGCTGGTCGCGACTTATCACGGCGCTTACGGCGCGACCAACCCGCTGAAAAAGCTCTATAATTCTGCGATGGTCCGGGGCGATCTCGTGATCGCCAACTCGGCTTTCACAGCCGCCGCCATCCGCGCGGCCTATGAAGTCGACTGGGCGAAGATCAAGATCATCCCCCGCGGGGCCGATCTTGAGGCCTTCGATCCGGCGGGCGTCCAGCATGCGCGCATCGACGCGCTCACCCGCCGCTGGGGCGTCAGGAACGACGTTCGCTCCTTCCGCCTTCTCTTGCCGGCCCGGCTCACGCCCTGGAAGGGCCAGTCGGTGGCGATCGAGGCGATCGGGCAAATAGCAAGCGCACGGCGCGCCTCTGGTCAGCGGCTGGAATTGCAGTTAATTTTGGCTGGGGACGCTCAGGGCCGCACGAAATATGCGGAAGCCCTGCGGCGTGACATCGAAACGCGTGGGGTGCGCGATATGGTTCATCTTGTCGGCCACTGCGCCGACATGCCAGCGGCGATCGCCTGGGCCGATGCGGTGCTGAGCCCGTCGACCCGGCCCGAAGCTTTCGGGCGCGTCGCGGTTGAGGCCGGCGCCATGGGCAAGCCGGTCATCGCCGCCGATCATGGCGGCGCGCGCGAAACGATCGAGGACGGCGTGACGGGCTTTCTCACACCGCCGGGCGATGCGAAGGCGCTCGCCGAAGCGATCGAAAAGCTGATGGCGCTGGACGCGGTGGCGCGTCAGGGAATGGGCGCAAGGGCGCGCGCGCGCGTTCAGAGAATTTACTCGTCGGAGGCGATGTGCCGCTCGACGATGGCTGCTTATACTGAATTGACTGCATAGAACTCGGACGGGGCGATGTTCGGACGCAAATCGGAAAACATTCTCATCATCAAGACCGACGGTCTTGCGGCTTTCGTCGCGGCTGAGCCGGTCTTCGAAGCGATCCGTCAGGCGAACCCGGGCGCAAAGATCAGCCTGCTGACGGAACCGCGTCTGCAGCGCGTCGCGCGCGCCGCGCCTTATTTCGATCAGGTCGCAGCGCTTCCTGATTTTCAGGTGCCCGAAGCGCGCAAGGCGTTCATCCGGCAATTGAAGTCCGCGAATTTCGCGCGCGTCTATGATCTGTCGGCGAATGAGGACGCGAAGAAGCTTTATTCTTCGCTAGGCCCGTTCCGTCCGAAATGGCGCTCGGTCGATCCGGCGCCGAAGCGCAAGGCGAAGGGAGCGCCCGAAGCCGCGCTCCCGGATTTCAGCCGTTTTTTTGCGGAGACGGGTCTTGCAAAGCCGAGCCGGCTTCCGGATTTCAGCTGGGCGGGCTCCGCGCGCAAGGATTCGGCGAACATGCAGCCCGCCTGGTTCGGCATCGCCGGCGCCTTCGGGCTACTTCTGCCGTCGCTCGATCCGTCGCGCCGCTGGCCGGCGGCGAATTACGCCGCGCTCGCGCGCAGCATGGCGAAGGCGCACATCATGCCGGTGATGGCGGGCGGAAAAGAACTTCACGGCTTCGGCGATGAAATCGCCCATGAAGCGCCGGAGATCGTCGATCTTTCCGGCAAATGCGACCACCTCCAGCTCACTGCGCTCGCGCAGGAAGCGGCCTTTTTCGTCAGCGATTCGGCTGAGGAAGTCTGCCTCGTCGCCAGCATTGGCTGTTCGGGCGTCGTCATCCGCAAGGCGTCGGACCCGCGCGCATGGCTTGAGGGCCGCCACATCGTCACCCTGACGACCAGCGACGGCCTCGGCGAGGCGAGCGCGGAATTTGTGTGGCGCACGCTCGACAATATGGGGCTTATTCCCCACGAGAAGTCGCCGCGCCGCGCCGCAGCCCGTTGATCCGTGGCCTCTTTAGACTATATTCCGCGCTCCGCCGACGCCCCCCGGTCCGAACGGACCGATTCCGGGAACGGCGGTTTTTTGCATGGGGGAATTCCTTCATGGGCGAGACGGACAGGCGGCCGCTTCGCCATTTGTGGCAGTCGTTAACCGCCTGAGGCTATTTGAGCGTCAGCAACCAAAGGAGATGAGTCCATAGCCCGCAGACCAATGCAACCGACGCCGCCGTCATCTGACGGTCCGCGAATTAACGAGGAGATCACCGCGCCGCGGGTTCTGCTTATCGACGATTCCGGCGAAAAGCGCGGCGTCATGACGACGGATGAAGCAATCCAGCTCGCCCAGTCCGCCGGCCTCGATCTTGTCGAAGTATCGCCGACCACGCAGCCCCCGGTCTGCAAGATCCTCGACTTCGGCAAATTCAAATACCAGCAGCAAAAGAAGAAGGCTGAAGCCAAGAAGAAGCAGAAGGTCGTCGAGATCAAAGAGATCAAGATGCGCCCGAACATCGATGACCACGATTACGAGGTCAAAGCGAAGGCGATGCGCCGCTTCTTCGACGAAGGCGACAAGGTGAAGGTGACCCTGCGCTTCCGCGGCCGGGAAATGGCTCACCAGGAACGCGGCATGGAGCTTCTCCAGCGCGTGCAGGCCGATTTCGACGGCGTCGCGAAAGTCGAGCAAATGCCCAAGCTCGAGGGCAAACAGATGATGATGGTGCTCGCGCCCCGTTAGGAACGGCGGCGCGCGCTCGTCTCGCCACCCCCAAATTATCGCCGGACATACCCCATCCTCGCGCGGATGGCTTTCGCGCGATGGACAGCGACATGCCTTTTGGATAAGGGAATCGGGCACGCGCGCGGGGGAGCATATGTCGGATGCATTGCAGACGGCGGATCTGGCCGGTCGTGAACGGGTTTTCTTTGCAGTCATGGCGGGGGCGATCGCTGCGACGATCGTCGCCAGCTTCGGCGCCTGGGCGCTCAGAGGCTATGTCGTCCTGCCCGCGCCGCTGCTCGTGCATGCTCATGCGCTCATGTATATGGGCTGGGTAGGGATATTCCTTACCCAGACCATTCTGATCGTTCGCGGATCGGTCGATTTGCACCGGCGTCTCGGAGCGTTCGCCGCTCTCTACGCCGGCGTCATGCTGGTGATGGGCGCCGCAGTCGCGCTGGAAAGCGTTCGCGAAGCGCGAGTCCCGCCCTTTTTCGTCAACAGCCTTTTCCTTGGGCTGAGCGCAATGGAGCTTCTGACGTTCGCCGGGCTGACGGCTGCGGCCGTCCTCCTGCGGCGGCGTTCGGACTGGCACAAGCGGCTGATGCTATGCGGGATCATCGCACTGATGGCGCCGGCGTGGGGCCGCGTCCTTCCCATGTCCGCCCTCGGGCCGGCGGGCGGCTTTGCGATCATGGGCGCACAGCTCGGCTATATCAGCGTCGGAATGGGGTTCGATCTCATCACGCGCGGGCGCATCCATCCCGCTTATTTCTGGGGCGCCGCGGCGATGGTCGTGTTGGCGGTCGGCACGCCGTTCCTTGGCTTTTCACCCCTCTTTGTGGCCCTCGCTCACCTTGTCGAGCCGCATTAGGCGTCCTTGCCTCGCTGGCGCTGGCGCCTCATTTGCTTAAAATCATCCTGAAGTCGGCGGCTTGGCGCTTTCCGCGTCCGGCCGCGCGTCCTGCTTCGGCAGGCCCGGCGCGCCGGATGGTCCGGCGCCCGCGAGCGGGGTGGTATGGGTGAGAGCGTGTTTTCCGGCCTGGCGTTGACGCAGCTTGCGCCTTACGCGGCGGCTTATCTTTTCGGGATTGCGACCGGCTGGCTCATCTGGGGCGGGCGGCGCGGCGTCTCGAATGAGGACGCTGCGGCGGCGCGCCTTGAATCCGCGCTCCAGACCGCTGAACCGTCTTCAAGCGAGAGCGCGCCCGAAAAGCCCGCGGAAAAGCCGGCGGCTCCCAAGCCGCCGGTCAGCGAGCTTGCTGCGCTCGAAGAAGAAATCCGCAAGGCGAACGAGCTTCTCGACGCGCAGGAAGAAGAGGCCGAAGCTTTCTCCGAAGAGCTCGCCGCCCTCGATCAATCGGTCAAACGCGCGAATGGGCGCCTGAAGCTCGTCATTCGCGCGGTCCAGCGCGCCGCCGGCGAGCGTTGATCCCTTTCACTCGCGACTGCGTTAACCGCCCGCGCCGGATTGCTTCTCGCCCCGCGCCCGGCGTAAATGATCGTGACGCGCTGACTTTTCGAGGGGGAAAGCCTTGGCCGCGCATACGCAGTTGATGATCCAGCTCACCGTGTCGAGTATTCTGATTGCGGGCACGACGTTTCTGCATGCGATTTTCGTCGCCTTCGGCGCGGCGATCCTTCGCGGCGTCTCTGCGAGAATGTGGGGCCCGATCCGCTTCGTGCGCGACTCTCTGGCGCTATCAGTGCTCGCGCTGCTTCTTATGTTCGCGCATTTCATCGAGATCGTGATGTGGGCGGCGGCCTTCATCCAGCTCGACCTTTTCACGACATGGGAGAAGGCGATCTATTTTTCGGCGGTGAGCTACACGACGCTCGGCTTTGGCGACGTTCTGTTGCCCGAGCGGTGGGGATTGCTCGCCGGCGCATCTGCTGCGAACGGCCTTTTGCTCTTCGGTCTCTCCGCGGCCTTCCTTGTTGAGGCGAGCGCAAAGCTGCGCCTCGGTGGCGAGCCTTAATCGAAACCGTCAGACGCTGCTCGGCTCGGCTTCGGCCGGGGCTTCGCTTTGCGGCCGGCGCATTCTGCCAAGCGCGACCGAGAGCGGAATGAGGCTGAGCAAAGTCAGAACGCCTGCCAGCGCGAAAGGCGCGCCCGGAAAATAGAACGGCGCGCCATGCGGCAGGATCACCGCATCGCCGATCTTGAAAGGTTCGCCGGGCTTGGCGAAGGCTGAAAAGAGCTGCGTCATCATGTATGGCCCGATGATCATCGAAAGGCCCGCAATGCTCGCAATCGCGCCCTGAAGCTCTCCTTGCGCATTGGAGGGGGCGGTGCGCGACATGATGCCTTGCAGCGCCGGCAGCGTAAGCCCGGCGAGCGCGCCGACGGGAATGATCGCGTAGATCATCCAGCCATGCGATGCGAAGGCATAGGCCCAGTAAGAACACGCAGCGATGCAAAGACCGGTGACCGCCGCGGCGGGTTCGCCGATCTTCGGGATGACGAAGCGGGTGATGCCCCCTTGCACGAAGGCGGCGGCCAGGCCCACAGCCATCAGTGAATAGCCGATATCGCCCGGCGTCCACTTGAAGCGTTCTTCAGCGAGGTAGACCCAGGTCGACGGCATCGACCAGTGACCGAGCTGGTAAAGGAAGATGCAGCCCGCGATCGGCAGAAGCACCGGGTACTGACGGAACTGCAGAAAATTGCCGAGCGCGTTTGCGCGCTTCCATTCGAAGGAGCGCCGGTTCTCTTTCGGCAGCGTCTCCGGCAGGAAGAAATAGCCGTAGATGAGATTGATAATGCCGAGGACGGCGACGGTATAGAATGGCGCTCGCGGCCCGAAATGGTCGCCAAGAAGACCGCCGATCGCCGGGCCGATGATGAAGCCGAGGCCGAAGGCAGCGCCCATCAGGCCGAAATTGGCCGCGCGTTTTTCAGGCGGGGAAATGTCGGCGATATAGGCGTTGGCGGTCGCGAAGGTCGCTGAAAAAGCGCCCGAGAGAAGCCGCGCGACAAGCAGAAAGCCGATGGTCGGCGCGACGCCCATCAGGAAAAAGTCGAGCGAATAGGCGGTGAGCGAGCCGAGAATGACAGGCCGGCGCCCGTAACGATCGGAAAGCGCGCCGATGATCGGCGACATGAAGAACTGCATCAGCGCATAAACGAGCGAAAGAATGCCGCCCCATTTCGCGGCGTGCGCAAGATCCTGGCCCGTCACGTTCATGATGAGTTGCGGCATCACCGGCATGATGATGCCGAAGCCGATCATGTTGATCATGACCGTGATGAAGATGAACAGAAAGGCGTTGCGGCCTGGCGCTCTCGCGGTCATGGAAACTGGGACTTTCTTTGCTCAGGCGCGCGGGGCGCTGTCGATGGGCGTAATCTTGATCGCCGTAATCTGGTTGCGCCGACGACGCAGGATGCGGAAGCGGTAGCCGTGGAACGAGAAGGTCTGCCCGACATCGGGAATAGACTGCGCCTCATGAATGACAAGACCGGCGACGGTCACGGCTTCGTCATCGGGCAGGTTCCAGTCCATTGCGCGGTTGAGGTCGCGGATTGAAACGTCGCCATCGACATTGATGGAGCCGTCCGGCTGCGGGCGAACGCCCTGAACGGGGCTGTCATATTCGTCTTCGATCTCGCCAACGATTTCTTCGAGAATGTCTTCGAGCGTGACGAGGCCCATGATCGCGCCATATTCGTCGACGACGAGGGCGAAATGCTCGCGCTTGCGTTTGAACGCGTCGAGCTGCTCTTGAAGTGTCGTCGTTTCCGGCGCGAAGTAGGGTTTGCGCGCGAGCGAGACGAGATCGATGTCGTTGGGGTCGCCTTCCGCGTCCCAGATCGCGCGCAGAAGATCCTTCGCATGCAGAATGCCGACAATGTTGTCGGGGTCGCCGCGATAGAGCGGCAGGCGCGTATGCGGGCTTTTGAGCGCGTCGTCGATGATCTTCTCGACGGGCCTGTCGAGATCGAGCATTTCGATCGACTTGCGGTGAAGCATGATTTCTTCAAGGCGGATTTCATCGAGGTCGAGCGCGCCGCGGATGAGGTCGCGCGCATCCTTGTCGACGCGGCCTTCGACATGGTGAAGGTCGATCGCGCCGCGAAGTTCTTCGGTGACCGAGAGGACGGCGCTGTCGCGGTCGACATTGAGGCCGATGAGATGCAGCGCGCCGCGCACGATCACCTGCACGATGCGCGTCACCGGCGCGAAGACGAACACGAGCCCGCGCATGATCGGCGCGACCGCCATCGCGATCGCATCGGGCCGCGCGATCGCCGCCGTTTTCGGCGCGACTTCGGCGAAGACGACGACGAGGACCGTCATCACGATCGTGGCGAAGGCGACGCCTTTCTGGCCAAAGAAATCGAGGAAGAGCGAGGTCGCAAGCGCCGAGGCGAGAATGTTGACGATGTTGTTGCCGAGCAGGATCGCGCCGATCAGCCGCTCGCGGTCGCGGGTCAGAAGGCTGACCGCCGCTGCGCGCTTGTCGCCGTCGCTTTCAAGCTTGTGCATGCGCGCGCGCGACGTCGCGGTCAGCGCTGTTTCAGATCCTGAGAAAAACGCCGACATCGCCAGCAATAGGATGATGCCGCCGGCTGTCAGATAGACAGACAGATCAGTCTCGCTCATTTCTGCTCTCTACGGTCCAATTCAGGCGGTGTTTTCGTTGAGGAAGGCCAGGATTTCCCCCGCGGGCGCGTCTTTCTGGATATAAGCCGCGCCGATCTTCCGGGCGAGAATTAATGTAAGCGCACCGGCGTCGACTTTCTTGTCCTGGCGCATCAGGTCGAGAAGGCGCTCGCCTGAAACGCCCTTCAGCGCCGGCACGTCCGCAATGCCCGCCGGAAGGCCGACGCTTCTCAGGAGCCGCTTGACCCTCTCGGCGTCTGCGGCTGCGCAAACGCCCTGACGAACGGAGAAATCGAAAGCGAGGCCCATGCCCGCCGCAACCGCTTCGCCGTGAAGGAGTTTGGCGGAGTAGCCGAGCGCTGCTTCGAGCGCGTGGCCGAAAGTGTGTCCGAGATTGAGGAGCGCGCGCTCGCCGGTTTCGCGCTCATCGGCGGCGACGATCTTCGCTTTCATCTCGCAGGAGCGTTTGACGGCGTAGATGCGCGCGTCTCTGTCGCCCGCGAAGACCGCCTTCGCATTCTCTTCGAGCCAGCCGAAAAACGCCGCATCGCCGAGCGCGCCATATTTGACGATCTCGGCGAAGCCCGCGCCAAGCTCGCGCGGCGGCAAAGTGTCGAGCGCGCGCATGTCGGAGATGACGATGACAGGCTGATGGAACGCGCCGATGAGGTTTTTGCCCTGAGGCGCGTTGACGCCGGTTTTTCCGCCGACGGAGCTGTCGACCTGCGCAAGCAGGCTCGTCGGGATCTGCGCGAAGCGGCATCCGCGCTTCAAGACCGCCGATGCAAAGCCCGTCAGGTCGCCGATGACGCCGCCGCCAAAGGCGATGACGACATCCTGCCGGTCGATCGCAAGGTCGAGCAGGCGGCCGAGCAGCATTTGCAGGTTTTCGAAGCTCTTCGTCGCTTCGCCGGGCGGGAGCGCGATCGTCTCGAATGCAATGCCGGCGCTCTTGAGCGAGGCTTCAAGGCGCGGGCCCTGCGCGGCGCGCACATTCTCATCCGTTACGATGACCGTGCGCGGGCGTTTCATCAGTGGACGAATGAGCGCGCCGGCGCGGTCAAGCGCGTCCTCGCCGATGACGATGTCATAAGCGCGCGAGCCCAGTCCGACTGTAACGCGATCCTCGCTCATTCCGCCGCCTTCTGATGAATTTCCGGCTCTTCGCCGCCTTCCGTCCCGACAAGCGGGCGCAACGCTTCGATGATCGCGCCCACCGTTTCCGAATGCGGGCCCGAAGCGCTTTCGATCGCGAAGTCGGCGGCGCTGTAATAGGGCTCGCGCTCCCTCAGAAGCCGCTCGATCGTCGCGCGCGGGTCGCCCTCGCGCAGCAGGGGCCGCGTATTGCGGCGGGTCGCGCGTTTCACGATTGTGTCGGTGTCGGCCTTGAGCCAGACCGTGATCGCCCGCTCCTTGAGGAGCCGTCGCGTCTCGGGATCGAGGATCGCCCCGCCGCCGGTGGCGAGCACGATGGGCGGGCCTTCGAGAAGCCGGGCCATCACCTGCGCCTCGCCCCGGCGGAAGCTTTCCTCGCCATGCTCGCGGAACAGGTCGCTGACGCTCATCCCCGCCGCCGCCTCGATTTCCGCGTCGGCGTCGTGGAAGGGCAGGCCAAGGCGCGGCGCAAGCCGGCGGCCGATCGTCGTCTTCCCGGCGCCCATCATCCCGATCAGGGCGACAGTTCGCGGGCAGGCGAGCTCAGGGCGCTTCCTGGCTGGGCGTTTGCGCTGTTGATTCATGGGCGCTAGATGTAGAGAACGAGGGGGGCCAGCGCCAGACGGCAGGCCGTAATGAGCGGGCGGATGGGCGGAATGCCGCCCCCGCGAGCGCTTTTTTTGGCGGCCCGGCGGCGTTCGGCTTCGCCCCTCAGGGGCGAATAGGCTATGGTGGCGGCCTGCTGCGGCGCTTGGCGGCGGGGAAATCTGGAGCTGATAACGTGCGTTTTGTCCTGGTTCTGCTCGCGGTCGCGGTCGTCGCGATCATCGGCCTCTATCTCTACGGGAAGATGCTTCAGCCTGAGACCCGTCAGATCGAGCAGGAGGCCATCAGTGCGGGCGCATAGAGCTTTCGCGCTCGGGGCGAGCCTTCTTGCGCTCACCCTTCCCAGCGCCGGCGCGCAGGTAGCGCCGCCCGCGCCTGTCGAACAGTCCGCGCTCGTCAAAGACGCTTTCGCCACGGGAACGCTGACGCGCGGCGAAGGCGCGCTCGCGCCCAATCTGTGGCGCGGGGCCAATGTCGGCCGTCTCAACGCGCTCCTCGCCCTGACGCCGGGCCGCCTTGCGGGGCCCGCCCTCGGCGAGGCTCTGCGCCGCGTGCTTCTTTCGCCAGGCGAGTCGCCCGAAGGGGCGACGCCCTCGCTCGGCGGGCGCCGGCTTCTCGCGCTTGTGCGCGCCGGGTTCTCCGATGAAGCGCGCACGATCGCGAGCCTTTCGAGCGCGCCGAAGAACGATCTCTTTGTGGCGCAGGCGCTTGCGTCCGCCGATATTCTGCAGGGCGATCTAAACTCCGCCTGCCAGCGCAATGCGGGGCTGACGACAGGGCGCGACGCCGACTTCTGGGTGAAGCTCAGGGTCATCTGTTACGTCGCGGCCGGCGAACGCGACGCCGCCGATCTGACGCTCAACCTTTTGCGCGAAAAAGGCTCGCTCTCCGATACGGATGACGCGCTCCTCGGCGCGCTTACTGTCGGCGCGAGCCCGAAGAGCCTTCCGGCGCCGGAAAATGCGCTGCATCTCGCCGCTTTCCGGCAACTCGCGCTGCCGCTCGCGCCGGGGCTTTTGACGCGCGCCAATGGCGGCGTCCTGAAGGCTATCGCGCGCGATCCTGCCGCTGATCCGGCGAGCCGCATTGCTGCGGCGAATGCGGCCGCCGCCATGGGCGTCGTCTCGCGCGGCGACCTTGCGGCGTTCTATGAGAGCTTCAGCGTCGATTCGGCCGATCTTGGCCGCGTCAGTGAAATCGAACACGCGCGCCCGAACGATCCGATGACGGATGTCATCGTCTATCAGGCGGTGCGGCAGATGACGGCGCCGGAATTCCTGCGAGACAAGGCGGCGCGGATCGCCGAGGCGATCTCCGCCGCGCATTCGTTCGAGCGCATCGTCACGCTGAGCCTTCTTTATGCGGATGAAATCGACGCCATGGAAGGCGCGCTCATCTCGCCGCGCGAAGCGGGCGCCTTTGCTGTCGCGCGCATGTCGATCGGCGATGGCGACGGCGCGGCGCGCTGGCTCTTCGCCATGCTCGGTTCGGGCGGCGCATCCTCGCTTGAGGAAAGCGACACGATGGAGCTTATCGATCTCGTCAATCATCTCGCCGTGCTCGATCCGATTTCGGCGGCGGCTGTCGCCGAGGCTGCGGGCGTTTCGGTGAGCGATCCGCGCGAGCGCGCGGCGGCGCCTGTGATCGGCGCGGAAGATGAATCGCTGCGCATGCGCGTCATCGAATCCGCATTCGACGCTGCGATCGCTGACATTCCGGGGCAGGCGGGCCTTGCCGCGCTTGCGATGTCGGCGATGAGCGGGCCGGCCGATCCCGTAGGCGACGTCGTCATCGACCAGTCGCTGCGCGCCGCCGGGCTCAATGATCTGCGCCGGCGCATTGAATTTGAATCCGTCTGGCGAGCGCGATTTGCGTCGACCGGGACCGATGTCGCCGCGCCTGAGGCGGCGCCCGTTCCGGCCGCGCCGGCGGAAGATGAAAGCGGTCTCACGCCGCGCATTAAGCCGCGCAGCGAGGGCTGAGGCGGCGAACCCACGCAAGAGGGGCGAACGCACTTGGCTGCGACAGCGAAAAAGGCTGGCAAGCGAGCGGGCGGCGGCTCGCTTGAGCTGTTCCTTGAAATGATGGCGGTTGAAAGAAACGCCGCCGCAAACACCCTGAAGAATTACGGACGCGATCTCGAGCGCTTTGCAGCCTATGCGAAGAAGCGGGGCGAGACGCTCGATAGTGCAGGCGCTGACGATATCGCCGCCTGGCTCGGCGCGCTCGAAGCCGAAGGCCTTTCCGCCTCGACGGCGGCGTTGAAAGTCTCGGCGCTGCGCCAGTTCTATCAGTTCCTCTATGCCGAAGGCGTTCGCGGCGACAACCCGACGGCGGCGATCGACCGCCCACGGACGAAGCGTCCGCTCCCGAAGATTCTCTCCGTCGATGAGGCGCGCCGCATCGTCGAGGCGGCGGCGAAAGAGGAAGGACCGAAGGCATTGCGATTGAAGGCGATGGTCGAAACGCTCTATGCGGCCGGCCTTCGCGTTTCCGAGCTTGTCTCGCTGCCGCTCGCCGCCTATCGCTCTGGCGAGCCTTACCTGCTCGTGCGCGGCAAGGGCGGGAAGGAGCGTCTTGCGCCGTTGGGCGGCGCCGCTGCGGCGGCGCTCGATGATTATCTTTCCGTGCGCGGCGTTTTCTTGAACGAAGGCGCGGTCTCGCCCTGGCTTTTCCCCTCGCGCGGGAAGACGGGCCATGTCACGGCCGCGCGTTTCGCGCAGATGCTGAAAGATCTCGCCGTTGCGGCGGGCGTCGAGCCGTCGCGCGTTTCGCCCCACGTCTTGCGTCACGCCTTCGCGACGCACCTCCTCGACGGCGGGGCGGACCTCAGGGCCGTGCAGCAAATGCTTGGGCATGCGGACATTACGACCACCCAGATCTACACCCATGTCGCGCAGGACAGGCTGAGGGATCTGGTGTTCACGAAGCATCCTTTGGCGAAGAAAGCCAAGCGGGACTAGGGATTCGGGATTAGGGATTCGGAAAGATCGCGAATTCATGCTCTCGTGCGGCTTGATATCGCTCCGAGTAAGCCTAAAACCAGCTGCCAACGAGTCCCAAATCCCTAGTCCCTAATCCCTAATCCCGGCACCTCCATGCGCACTTATCTCGAATTTGAAAAACCGATCGCCGAACTCGAAGGCCGTATCGAGGACCTCAAAAAGGTCGACTCGGAGGCTGGCGTTCAGGTCAAGGACGAGATCGAGAAGCTGCAGGTGAAGGCCGACCAGCTGCTCGCCGACACCTATTCAAAGCTGACGCGCTGGCAGAAGACGCAGGTTGCGCGCCACGGCTCGCGCCCGCACTTTTCGGATTACGTGCGCCTTCTCGTTGAAGACTTCACGCCGCTCGCAGGCGACAGAAGCTTCGGCGAAGACCTCGCGATCGTCGGCGGTCCTGCGCGTTTTCGCGGCCGCTCGATCATGCTCATCGGGCATGAAAAGGGCGCCGATACCGCAAGCCGCATCAAACACAATTTCGGCATGGCGAATCCGGAAGGCTATCGCAAGGCGGTCCGCCTGATGGACATGGCCGAGCGTTTCTCGCTGCCGGTCGTGACGATCGTCGACACGCCCGGCGCCTTTCCGGGGCGCGGCGCGGAAGAGCGCGGCCAGGCGGAAGCGATTGCTGCGTGCACGGATCGCTGCCTCAGCCTTGGCGCGCCGCTCATCTCCGTCATTGTCGGCGAGGGCGGTTCTGGCGGCGCCGTGGCGCTCGCTTCGGGCAACAAGGTGCTGATGCTTGAGCACGCCGTTTATTCGGTGATCACGCCCGAAGGGTGCGCGTCGATCCTCTGGAAGGACGCCGCCGGCAAAGGCGAATCGAAAGCGCCGGATGCGGCTGAAGCGATGAAAATCGCCGCCGAAGATCTTCTCGGGCTCGGCGTTATCGACGGCGTCGTGCCGGAGCCGGTCGGCGGCGCGCACAGAAATCCGGAACTCGCCGCAGAGCGCCTCGGCGATGCGGTCGAAGCCGCGATCCATGAGCTTGAGCATATGAGCGCGGAAGAGCTTCGCGCCCATCGCCGCCAGAAATTCATGGCGATCGGCCGCGCCGGTCTCGCCTAGGCTCGCTAAAAGCTAAAGCAGCGCCTCAGCGACGGCGTGCGTCAGGCCCGCCGCGACATAGGCGAGCACGATGAGATAGCCGAAGGCGAATCCCGTCCAGCGCCATGAATTCGTCTCGCGACGGATCGTTGCGAGCGTCGCAAAGCATTGCGGCGCGAAGATGTACCAGGCGAGGAAGGCGAGCGCCGTCGAGAGCGGCCAGGCGTTCTGCAGCACATCGGCGAGGCCTGCCGCATTGTCCTCCGGATTTTGGATCGCATAGACCGTGCCGAGCGCGCCGACAGCGACTTCGCGCGCGGCGAGCCCCGGAATGAGCGCAATCGAAATCTCCAGATTGAAACCGATGGGCGCGAGGAGCGGTTCAAGCACGGCGCCAATCTTGCCGGCGAAAGTCTCGCGCAAGGTGGTCGCCGACGCCGGGTAACTTGCAAGAATCCACAACACGATCGACGTGCCGAGAATGATCGTGCCGGCGCGCTTCAAAAACGCCGCCGCGCGCGTCCACAGCCCGATGAAAAAGTCGCGCGCATCCGGCAGCTTGTAGGTCGGCAGCTCCATGATCAGAGGCTGCGGACGGCCCTTCGTCACGGTGCGTTTGAGGACGAACGCGACCGTCACCGCGCTGATGACGCCGACGATATAGAGCCCGAACATGACGAGCCCTTGCAGGTTGAAGATCCACACCGGGTCCGGCGGAATGAACGCCGCGATGATCAGCGTGTAAACGGGAAGGCGCGCCGAGCACGTCATCAGCGGCGCGATGAGGATCGTCGTCAGCCGGTCGCGTTCGTTTTCGATGACGCGCGCCGCCATGATGCCCGGAATGGCGCAGGCGAAGCTCGAAAGCAGCGGAATGAAGGCGCGCCCGTTGAGGCCGACGCGCATCATCAGTTCGTCCATCAAGAAGGCCGCACGGGCCATATAGCCTGACGCTTCAAGCAACAGAATAAACGTGAACAGCGTGATGATCTGCGGCAGGAACACGACGACGCTGCCGACGCCTGCAATCACGCCATCGACGATGAGGCTTCGCAGCCAATTGTCGGGAAGAAGCCCGGAGACGAGATCGCCAAGCGCGCCGGCGCCGGCTTCGATCGCGTCCATCGGTCCCGTCGCCCAGGAAAAGACCGCCTGGAACATCAGGAACAGAATCGCGGCGAGAACGATCGGCCCTGCGACCGGGTGCAGAACCACGCGGTCGACCGAGCGCGTCACCTTGTTGATCACGGGCTCGCTGACGATGACCTCGCGCGCCATCGCGCGCGCTTCCTTCTGCAAGTCCTTCAGGGATTTTTCGTCGTGATGCAGAACAGGGTGAAGCGCGCCGGAATCGAGAATGTGGTCGAGCCGTTCGAGAAGGTGCTGGCGGCCCGTGCGGCGCGTCGCATTCGATGTCACGACGGGCACGCCAAGGCGCTCTTCGAGTTTCGAAACGTCGACGACAAGCCCGTCGCGCGCCGCAAGGTCGATCATGTTGAGCGAGACGATCATCGGCCGGCCGAGGGCCTTGAGCTGCAGGATAGAGTGCAGGTGCGTTCGAAGGTTCACCGCATCGATGAGAACGAGCAGCATGTCGGGCGCGCTCTCGCCATGCGACTTGCCGGTGAGCATTTCGATCGAAACGCGTTCGTCGAGCGAGCGCGGCGTCAGGCCGTAAATGCCGGGCAGGTCGATGAGATCGACATCATGGCCTTCCGGCGTTTTGAAGCGTCCGGTTCGCGTTTCAACGGTCGCGCCCGGATAGTTGGCGACCTTCGCGCGACCTCCGGTGAGACCGTTGAACAGAGTCGACTTGCCGCAATTCGGCGCGCCGACAAGCGCAAGGCGCAGCGCTGTCATTGACGCGGCTCCACTTCGATCGCTGCAGCCTCTTCCGGGCGCAGCGCGATCAGGGTCTGGTTCAGGCGCACGCAGATGGGCCGCCCGCCAAGCGGGCCGACATGAACGATTTCGATTTCGTCATCCTCGGCGAAGCCGACTTCGCGCAGTTTCGCCTCGAGCGAGCGATCTTCGCACTCGACGCGAACCACCTTCGCCGGCCGGCCTTTGCTCAACAGGCTGAGGCGCATTGAACCTCCCTTTTCCTGCTATCTGTCACTTTTGCGAACGATTTGCAATTAGCAGTAAAAGCGGCTCAGCGACGCATGCGCGGGAAAAGGCCGGCGATCGGGAAGGGGCGGCGCCTAGATCGCGCCGTGGCAGTGCTTGTATTTCTGGCCTGAGCCGCAGGGGCAGGGCGAATTGCGCGCGACGCGGCCCCAGGTTTCGGGATTCATCGGGTCGACGCCCTGCGCACGGCTTTTCGCATTCATTGTCGCAACGCCTGCGGAGCCGAAGCGCGAGCCGCGCACAACGCCGCCGCCATCCGCGAATTCCATTTCATTCTCGCCGGTGACGGGGTCGGCATGGACTTCCTGCATCGGCACGGCGCGCGGCGCAGGCTCGGCCGGCGCTTCGGCCGGGCGCACCTGCACATGCATGATCATGCGGATCACGTCGCGGCGCAGGCCGTCGAGCAACGCTTCGAAGAGCGCAAAGGCTTCCGTCTTGAATTCGTTGATCGGGTCGCGCTGCGCATGGCCGCGCATCCAGACGACGGAGCGCAGATGGTCGAGCATCTGCAGGTGCTCGCGCCAGTTCGTGTCGAGCACATGAAGAAGGAACGCCTTTTCGACGCGGCGCATGACTTCCGGGCTGACTTCGGCCGCGCGCGTGGCGGCGAGGCGGTTCGTTTCCTCGACCAGCTTTTCGATGATCTCGGTGTCGGCGACGCCTTCTTCCTTCGCCCAATCGGCGACCGGAACCTTGGCGCCGAAGATTTCCTCGATGTCGTTCGACAGGCCTTCGACGTCCCACTGCTCGGCATAGGACTTCGCCGGAATGCGGCGCTCGACGAGATCGCTGACGAGCTGTTCGCGCATGTCCTTGATGATGTCGCTAACGGAGTCAGTCGACATGAACTCGATGCGCTGTTCGAAGATCGCCTTGCGCTGGTCGTTGATGACGTCGTCGAATTTGATGAGGTTTTTGCGGATGTCGAAGTTGCGCTGTTCGACTTTCTTCTGCGCGGTCTCGACGGCTTTCGTGAACCACGGATGCTCGATCGACTCGTCCGGCTGAATGCCGAAACGCTTCAGCATTTTCTCCATGCCGGCGCCGAAGATGCGCATCAGGTCGTCTTCAAGCGACAGGTAGAACTTGGTGCCGCCCGGGTCGCCCTGACGGCCTGAACGGCCGCGCAGCTGGTTGTCGATGCGCCGGCTTTCATGGCGCTCCGTACCGAGAACGAAAAGGCCGCCCGCTTCGAGCGCTTTCTTCTTCGCATCGGCGACGCGCGCTTCGATTTCGGAGCGCTTGCGCGCAATCGTTTCCTCGTCGTCGCCTTCTTCAAGGTGATCGAGAAGCTGCTTGTCGACCGAGCCGCCAAGCTGAATGTCGGTGCCGCGGCCGGCCATGTTGGTGGCGATCGTCACAGCGCCGGGGCGGCCGGCGTCAGCGACGATGTCGGCTTCCTGCTCGTGATAGCGCGCGTTGAGAACGTTGTGCGGGATCGGCGTCTTCTTCTGGGCGAGGCTGTCGAGATAGGCGGCCTTTTCCTCAAGCTCTTTCTTGAGGTCGGCTTCCTTGTCTTTCATGCCCTTCGCGCGTTCGCGCAGGGTTTTCGCCACGTCGCGGAAGAAGTTCTTGTCCTGCAGGAGCATCGAGATGTGCTCGGACTTTTCGATCGAGACCGTTCCGACGAGCACCGGCTGGCCGCGCTTGACGCAATCCGCGATCTGTACGGCGATGGCTTTGTATTTCTCCGCCGCCGTCATGTAGAGCTCGTCGTCCATATCCTGGCGGGCGATCGGCTTGTTCGTCGGGATTTCGGCGACGTTCAGCTTGTAGATGTCGGCGAATTCCGACTCTTCCGTCATCGCCGTGCCGGTCATGCCAGCGAGCTTTTCGTAAAGGCGGAAATAGTTCTGGAAGGTGATCGAGGCGAGGGTCTGGTTCTCGGGCTGGATCTGCGTTTTTTCTTTCGCCTCGACAGCCTGGTGAAGCCCGTCCGACCAGCGCCGGCCGTCCATCATCCGGCCGGTGAACTCGTCGATGATGACGACCTTGTTGTTGCGGACGATGTAGTCCTTGTCTTTCTGGAAGATCTTGTGCGCCTTGAGCGCCTGATTGACGTGGTGGACGATCGAAATGTTCACAGCGTCATAAAGGCTGTCGCCTTCGAGCATGTCCGCGGCGCGAAGCAGCTCCTCGATCCTTTCGTTCCCGGATTCGGTGAGAACGACCGAGCGCGCTTTTTCGTCGATTTCGAAGTCTTCATCCGCGAGTTGCGGGATCAGGCTGTCGACGGTGAGGTAAAGCTCGGACTTGTCATCGGTCGGACCCGAAATGATCAAGGGCGTGCGCGCTTCGTCGATGAGAATCGAGTCGACTTCGTCGACGATGGCGAAGTGGTGGCCGCGCTGGACCATCTCCTCGATCGACGACTTCATGTTGTCGCGAAGATAGTCGAAGCCGAATTCGTTATTGGTGCCGTAGGTGATGTCGCAGGCATAGGCCTTGCGGCGCTCGGCGTCGGTCAGGCCGTGCACGATGCAGCCCGTCGACATGCCGACGCGCTCGTAAACGCGGCCCATCCACTCGGCGTCGCGCTTGGCGAGGTAGTCGTTGACGGTGACGACGTGAACGCCCTTGCCGGTCAGCGCGTTGAGATAGACGGGCAGGGTCGCGACGAGCGTTTTGCCTTCGCCCGTCTTCATTTCGGCGATTTCGCCGGCGTTCATGATCATCCCGCCGAGGAGCTGGACGTCGTAATGGCGCTGGCCGAGGGCGCGCTTGGCGCCTTCGCGGACGACGGCGAAAGCCTCTTCGAGGAGGTCGTCGACGCTTTCCCCGCTCTGGCAGCGCTGGCGCAGGGCGTCGGTGCGCGCCTTCAGGGCGTCATCGGTCAAGGCGGCGATTTCCGGCTCCAGCGCATTGATCGCTTCGACGCGGCGCCATAGAGGCTTTAGTTTGCGGTCGTTCGAAGAACCGAAAATCTTTTTTGCGAGACCGAGTAGCGCCATGAACGGTGCCCCTTGCTGAAAAAGAACCGCCTCAGGACCGCCAGTTCGCGGTGTTGTGATCGCGCGCTGAGACTTGGAAGGCTAGGCCCTGTCGAGGGCCCGGGAGAGATAAGCAGGGGCGGTATGACTGTCAACGAAGCGCAAAGGCGCTCCCGCTTATGATCCGCCCTCTTGCTGCATGAAGACGGCTTTCTGCATGAAGATTGGCCATGAAGACGCCTGACGGCAAACAATTCGACGCAGGCGCCACCAATCGCCCGCTCGCCATAGCGGGTGTGGCGGCGCAGGCGGCCTCGCGCCAAATCTGGCGCTTCACCGTTCTCGTCGCGCGCGGGATCGGCAAGGTCATCGCGACCATCTGGCGGCTCGCTGGCGCCCTCGATTCGGCGCTCTGGCGGGGAACGAAGCTTTTCGCGCACTGGCTGTGGCGGCTGCTCAGCCTCATCGGCCGGCTGATGTTCGCCGCCGGACGCGATCTCCTGCGCTGGCTGCCGAGCCGGTCGGGCCGGGCCTACACCGCCTTCTCGGCTTTCGTTCTCGTCATCGCGCTTCTCGCGATCGCCGACGAATTGAGAGTGAGCCCTTCCGATCTCGCCGGTCAGGGAGATACGCCGCGCGCGCCGGTCGACCTTCAGGACCCGATCCTTGCGCGAATCGAAGGGCGCTATGTCCACCTTTCTGAGGTTCGGGCCGCCGCCGTCGCCTCGGGCGCTCTGCGGGACGATGAAGTGTTAACGCCGCAGGACGCGTTCGGGCGCGAACTGGTCGAGGCTTATGTGGAACAGCGCCTGCTTTCCCGCGCGGCGATCGATGACGGGCTCGCGCGGTCGCCGGACGTCACGCGCCAGCTCGGCGCGGCGCGCGATCGCATTCTCGCGGCCGCCTATATGGAAAATCGCATCAAGGCGGTCGTCACCGACGACGCCGTGAAACGGCTTTACGATCGCGAATCGGATGTGACGCGCCTCGGCGACGAAGTGCGCGCTCGTCAGATCGTCGTTGCGACCGGCGAAGAGGCGCAGTCCGTCATGACTGCGCTTCAGGCCGGCGGCTCTTTCGAGGATCTGGCGCGCTCATTATCCATCGACCGCGCGACAGCGACGATCGGCGGGGATCTCGGCTACTTCACCAAGGATATGATGACGCCCGCGCTTGCGAGCGCAGCTTTCGCAACGCCCGTCGGGGAATACGCGCCGCCTTTCGAGTCGGAATTCGGCTGGCATGTCATTCAGGTCGTCGACCGGCGGCCGACCGCCGGCGTGCCCCTCGGCTCGGTCGAAGACAATATTCGCCGTTTCCTGAGGCGCCGCACCATCGCCGACACGCTCGCCGCGCTGAAAGAGCAGAACGAGGTCGTCTATTATCAGGCTGCGCCGCCCGCTGAGAAAGCGTCCGCGCCGCCCGAGCTGCGCACAGGCGAGGAAAAGACGCCCGGCGGCTGAGCGGCCGGGTTGGTTGCAGACAATTTTAATGATTTGCGAAAGGCCTGCGTAACGGGCGGCCGGTAACAATTGGGGCGAAATCATGGCGAAGCTGCTTCTGGTCGCAGCGTGCGCATTGATCGACGGCGATGGAAGGGTGCTCCTCGCCAAGAGGCCGAAGGGGAAGCCGATGGGCGGCCTATGGGAATTTCCGGGCGGGAAAGTCGCCGAAGGAGAGACACCTGAGGCCGCGCTCGTGCGCGAACTGAAGGAAGAGCTCGCCATCGATGTCGACCCCCGTTGCCTTGCGCCTTTCGGCTTTGCGTCGGAGGCGGTTCAGGCGGCGGGCGGCGGCGATTCAGCCGGTTTTCATCTTTTAATGCCCTTATTCCTCTGCCGGAAATGGTCTGGGATACCCCAGGCGGTGGAGGCGGAAGAGCTCGCCTGGGCGCGCCCGGGCGATTTCTCCCGGTTCGAAATGCCGCCCGCGGACAGGCCGCTCGCGGCGCAGTTGAGGGACTTCCTATGAGGGGCGGGCAGTCGCTGCAGGGTTCTAAGTTGCACTCGCCGCACGGCGCGCTCCGTGCATTCGCGCGCGATGAGAGCGGCGCGACGGCGATTGAGTACGGCCTTATCGTCTCGCTGATCTTTCTTGCGATTGTCGGCGCGGTCAAAGGCTACGTGAACTCGACCTCGGAAATGTACTCGGAAATTTCGAGCGCGATCGACGGCTGACGCATACCGCGTCACGCATCGCGGGCGCGCTTCACCGCTTCCGCAAGCGATGCTTTTGCTGAACCCGGTTTCAACGGCTTTTGTTGATCGGGATGCGGCGCCCAGCCTGTCAGATAGATCATATCGAACTGCGCCCGCGCGCCGCGCGCTGCAAAAGCGGCGAGCGCAGCGCCGAGAACATCGCGTCGAAGCCCGCGCGGCGCTGATTTCAGACCGCCCGATTCTCCCATGCCGCGCAGATCTGACAAAAGCCGCGCCGGTTCGCGATAATCGACCACGGCGCGGTCGATATCGGCGACGGGAAGCGCAAAGCCCGCCCGCTGCAGGGCTGCGCCAAGATCTTTCAGCATGCCGAAGGGCGCGATGCGCGCGCTGGCGCCGCCAGTGACAGCGGCCTCCGCTTCGAAGAGCGAGGCTTTGAAAGCGGAAAGCGTTTCTTCGCCGAAGAGCACGCCGATGAAGAGCCCGTCCGGTTTCAGCGCCAGCAGGTGCTGGGCGAGCGCGCCGACGAGATCGTTCGCGCGGTGCAATGTCAGCAGACTGACAATGAGGTCGAAGCTTTCGGGCGCGAGAGGCGAGGCTTCCTCGTCGAAGGCCAGTGCGTCCGCGCCAGGGCCAAGGCGTTCGGGCGCGAGGTCGGCGCTGACGATGCGCCCGACGCCGCAGGCCGGCGTAAGGAGATCCGTCAGCGATCCCGCGCCATAGAAGAGAGCCGTCTCGAAGCGCCGCGTCGTCGTCTCAAGCCGGTCGACGATATCCGCCATCGCGCGGCGGTGGAGGAAATCGTGTTCGGAAAAGCCACTCGCGGCGCGGGCGCGCGCCCGCCGCACCGCGGCGCGGGAGAAGATTTCAGGAGGCGCGGGGCTCGGCGTCATGGCGCGCCGACAATGGCGGGGCGGACCTTTCCGCGCAACCGACCGCCAGGCGAGATTTTGTTAACTCTAATCCGTCACACTTACCCCTTAATCCGGAGGGCTGAGGGGCGCCGGAACGCAGAGGGGAGAGACGGGCATGGCGAAGTTGCATCACGCGCTGGCGGGCTGCGCCGCTTTGGCGGCGCTTCTCGCGCCCGTGCCTGCCGGCGCCGAAGGCGTCATTGACGAAGTTCGCGTCGGCGCGCTCATGCACGGCCTCGGGCCGTTTTCGGACCGCAAGGAAAAGGGCGCCGATATCAACGCCGAGGTGCTGCTGCGTCCGCTTTATGGCCTGTCGACGATCGGCGCGCCGCGCCCGACCTTCGGCGCCTCGATCGCGACCGAGGACGGCGCGACAAGCCAGATCTACGGCATGCTCACCTGGGAGCAGCACCTGACGCCGCGCTTCTTCGTCGACGCCGGCGCCGGCATCGCCGTCCATGACGGCGAGACTTCTTTCGACCCGATGGACCCCAATATCGCGACGACCAAATATCTCGGCTGCCGCGCCCTGTTCCGGCTCAGCGGCGATGTCGGCTACATGCTGACAAAACGGGCGAGCGTCTCATTTCATATGGACCACATTTCGAACGCCGGCCTTTGCAGCGAGAATGAAGGCCTCGACAATCTCGGGATCCGCCTCGGCCTGCGCTTCTAGTCGGCGGCGGCTTCACCGCCTGAGCCGATATTCTTCCTGATGAACTCGATCGACCGTGCGAGCATTTCCGTGCGGGTTTGCGTGCGCGACAGCCAGTGATCCTCGCCATCGAGCTCGACGAACTCAACCGGCTTGCCCGCAACCTCCAATGCTGTCCGCATGTTGAGCGCATGGGAGAACGGAACAACCGTGTCGTCTTTTCCGTGAATGATCAAAACAGGCGCGCCCGCGCGATAGGCGATTTTCGACGGGCTGACCTGTTGAAGTTCTTTCTCGTCGCGGAAACGGCTTCCCACGCGGATATCCCAGTAATCCTGTGCAGCCCTGCTCCACTGCGCTCTGCGTCCGATCATCGCCGCGAGGTCGCTGACGCCGTTAACGCTTACGGCGCAGGCATATAGATCCGGTGTGAGGGTCGCGCCGGCGAGCGCTGCATAGCCGCCATAGCTGCCGCCGACGATGCAGATTCTGTCCCTGTCGACGATTCCATCCTTGATGAGTTTGATGACGCCGTTCGTCAGGTCGTCCTGCATCTTGCGGCCCCACTCGCCGAAGCTCGCCTCGACGAAATTCCAGCCATATCCATCAGAGCCACGGAAATTCGGCTGGTAAACGAGGTAACCATTCGCCGCGTAGAAGAACGACCACCAATCGAACGCCATGTCATCGCGGCCTTGCGGTCCTCCATGCGGGAGAACGATCAGGGGCATTTTCTTTTTGGAGGCGCCATCCGGTACGGTGAGATAGCCGTGGATCGTCAGGCCGTCCTCGGTGACGTAGTCGAATTTTTCTTTATGCGCGACGGGCTTTCCATCGAGCGCCGCATAGCTCGCCGCCACCATGGAGAGAGACTTCGCCGCCTTGTCGTAGAGAAAATATTGCGGCGGATGGTGCGAGTAGATGGCTTTCACGATCATCCGCGATTTGTCGTTCGACCACGAGATGACCATCGGCGTCGCATTGGGCATCGCTCTTTCAAGCGCCTGTTGCGTATTCTGGTCGGCCGGATCGAAGAAGACAGTGCGCGGCATGTCATCGACATAGATGACGCCGACTGCAGTCGCTTTGGCGAAATCCAGAACGGCGTCTACAACGTCATATTCCGGATTTTCGTAAATCGTCTTCGTTTTTTCGCCCGTCTCGCGCGAAACCTCGACGACGGACCGCATGCCAGCTGAATTTCGAGTGGAGGCGAGGAGCCCCGTTCGGCCCGGCGATTCGCCATAGAACCAGACCGCCTCCTCGTCGCCGCGTCCTTCGGGGATCTCGAACACTTTCCGGTAAGGCTCGCCCTCGCCGGCGCGGGTGAGGAGGAGGCGGCGCTCCTGCGAGTCCATGTAGTCGACGCGACCGATGATCTCGCCATCCATCGAGGCGATCCAGTCGACGGTGTTCTGGCCGCCGCCTTCGTCGCGATTGGCCCGGCTGGAGTCGAGGTTCACCCGGAAGACGTCGTAAGAGCCGCCATAGACCGAATAGCGCGAGATCAGCGCTTCCCCGTCAGCGTGAGGCAAGGTCGACAAGAGGGCGCCGGAGGAGGGGATGTAATAACCGCCCTCATTTCCGAAGAGGACGACTGGCTTCGCCTTGGATTTTGAGACTGAGAACCAGCGGAAGAATTCAATTTCCTTGAGACCCTTGGTGGTGCTCATCCGGCCGAGATCGGAAGCGAGCATCAAGACGTGATCGTTGTCGGCCCAGACGAGGTCGCGCGCTTCCCCGCTCTTCAGGCTGACTCCGAAAGGCATCTGGTCTGAATTGTCGAGATCGTAGAAGACGACCGATGTCGTTCCGTCGACCGTTCGAAGCATGGCGATGGTCGCTCCGTCGGGCGAAATCTGGACTTCCGAAACATCAGGGATCGCGCCGTAAACCTCAGGGGAGCCGTTCGCATGCGCCGTCCCCAATCCTCCCAAAATCACGGCGATAGCCACGCCAGTGATCCTCGTAAACCTCGCCCCCATACTCCACCCCCGCTTTGGCAATCTATTAGGCAAACTACTTTCATAGATCGCCACTGTATTGCAATTGTAACCTTACGATGAAGCCAGGGTCCATAATCAATCGGGATGAACGGTTTGGCCCGATTGAGACACTGCCCGGTTTGGCGCTAGATGAGCCGGTGGATGATGGCTGAGAGGCCTATGTGACGGTGCATATGTCTTCACGCGAGAATGCTGCGCTCCTGAACCGGCGGCGATTTCTGACAGCCTGTTCGAGCTTGCTTGCTCTGTCGCCGGAAGCGATGGCGGCGGATGACGCCATCGCGGCGGCGGTGCGAAGCGCAATAGAGGCAGGGGCGTGCCCGGCTGTGCAGGTTGCGCTGGCCCGGGACGGGCGAACTCAATATTCGCGCGGGTTCGGGCTCGCTGACATCGAAAACCGGACAAGGCTGCGGCGCAACGGCGTCTTCCGCATCGGTTCGCTCAGCAAGCAATTCACCGCCGCGGCGGCCATCAAGCTCGCATCGGACCAGCAGCTGGATCTTGATGCGCCGATTTCCACGTGGCTGCCGTTCATGGCGCCCTTGCCAGTCACGACGCCGCTCGAACTCATGCATCAAACCTCGGGATTGCGGAGCGATGAGACCGGGGAGCCGCTGGCGGGAAACCCGTCGCAAATCGATTTGGCGCAGGCGATCGCCTCGCAGGAACAGCCGTTCGATTTTCCGCCCGGCGAAGCCTGGCTCTACAGCAATGCGAATTACATCGTTCTCGGGGCCATCATCGAGGCGGTGACGCAGAAGCCGCTGGCCGAAGCGCTTCACGATCTCGTCTTTGCGCCGGCCGGGCTGCGACGGACCCGAATGGACGGCGACGGCGTGGTCGCGCCCCATCGCGTCACCGGCTACTCCTACAACGAACAGGGCGAGTTCGTGACGGCGGCGCCCATGGCCATCGCGCAGGCCGGCGGCGCTGGCGCGCTCCTTTCTACTGCGGATGAACTCTGCCAGTGGCACAGGGCGCTGCTCGGGGGACATCTATTCGGCGCAAGTTACGTTGAGCTGATGACTGCGCCGGGCAGGCTGCGTGACGGACGCCTTAGCGGGGCCAATCGGTTTGCGCCGGAAGATGCGAGTTACGGCGAAGTTCAATACGCGTGCGGACTGCTCGTTTCGCCGCCCGACGACGCCAATCCAAGCTTGCTGCACTTTGGGTATATCGACGGCTTTTCGTCGATGCTTCAGACCTACACGCGCACCCAGCTCACTATCGCCGTCTTGTGCAATTGCGATCCCGGTCCCGACTTGCCGTTCCGGAGCGTTCGCGCCGCGGCGTTGGCGGGCGCGCTCTGAGCTAGCGGCAGCCGTCCTTCCGATTTAGCCATTCCGCCGCAGGCCCGCTTATTGTGTTGCGGAAAGGGCCGTGCTATCCCGCGCGAACTTCGTATTCGGGGGGTGTTGGCGCGCCCTAATGGCTCCCCAAATCGCTGTAAAATCAACCCCTTATGCGCTCCGACACGTCGGGCGTTCTGCGGACAGGAGCATCTCGCCCCGATGGCTGCAAGCACGGCATCGACAGAAAACGCCCAGACGAGCGCCGGCGGGGGCGTCGTCTCCGGAATCGCCGCCCGTTACGCGGACGCGCTTTTCGAGCTCGCGCTTGAAGGCGGCGCGCTCGATTCTGTCGCGGCGGACCTCAAGGGCCTGCGCGCGGCGATCGACGCCTCGCCTGATTTCAAGAAATTCCTGTCGAGCCCGGTCTACGGCGCCGACGAGCAGGAGCGCGCCATTTCCGCGATCGCCGAGAAAGCGGGGCTCTCTGCGCTGACGCGCAATTTCGTCAGCCTCGTCGCCAAGAATCGCCGGCTCTTCGCGCTTGAAGGCATGATTGTCGCTTTCGCGCAGCGCCTCGCCGCTCATCGCGGCGAAGTCAGCGCCGAGGCGATTTCAGCCGCCGCGCTCAATGACGACCAGACGAAACGCCTTCGCTCCGAGATCGAAACGATCGTCGGCAAGGCGGTGAATCTCTCGACCCGCGTCGACCCCGACCTTCTGGGCGGGCTCATCGTGAAGGTCGGTTCGACGATGATCGACTCATCGCTTCGAACCAAACTCAACCGATTGAAATCCGTGATGAAAGAGGCCTGAAGCCATGGAGCTTAACGCGGCAGAAATTTCTTCGATCCTGAAGCAGCAGATCAAAGACTTCGGCAAGGACGCCGAAGTTTCCGAGATCGGCCAGGTTCTCTCGGTCGGCGACGGCATCGCGCGCGTCTACGGCCTCGACAACGTTCAGGCCGGCGAGATGGTCGAATTCGCCAACGGCGTGAAAGGCATGGCGCTCAACCTTGAGAGCGACAATGTCGGCGTCGTTATCTTCGGCGAAGACCGCGAGATCAAAGAAGGCGACACCGTCAAGCGCACGAAGGCGATCGTCGACGTGCCGGTCGGCAAAGGTCTTCTCGGCCGCGTCGTCGACCCGCTCGGCAACCCGATCGACGGCAAAGGCCCGATCGAAGCGACCGAACGCCGCCTCGTCGACGTCAAAGCGCCGGGCATCCTGCCGCGTAAATCCGTGCACGAACCGGTGCAGACGGGCATCAAAGCCATCGACGCGATGATCCCGATCGGCCGCGGCCAGCGCGAACTCGTCATCGGCGACCGTCAGACCGGCAAGACTGCGATCTGCGTTGACGCCATTCTAAACCAGAAAGACGTGAACGCTGCGGGCGACGAGAAAACGAAGCTCTACTGCGTCTATGTCGCCATCGGCCAGAAGCGCTCGACGGTCGCGCAGATCGTGAAGACGCTCGAAGACAACGGCGCGATGGAATATTCGATCGTCGTCGCCGCGACGGCTTCCGAGCCGGCGCCGCTGCAGTTTCTCGCGCCCTTCGCGGGCTGCGCCATGGGCGAATATTTCCGCGACAACGGCATGCACTCGCTCATCATTTATGATGACCTTTCGAAGCAGGCCGTCGCCTATCGCCAGATGTCGCTGCTGCTGCGCCGTCCGCCGGGCCGCGAAGCCTATCCGGGCGACGTCTTCTATCTCCACTCGCGCCTTCTCGAGCGCGCGGCGAAACTCAACGACGCCAACGGTTCGGGCTCGCTGACGGCGCTGCCGATCATCGAAACGCAGGCGAACGACGTGTCGGCCTATATTCCGACGAACGTCATCTCGATCACCGACGGCCAGATCTTCCTTGAAACCGACCTCTTCTATCAGGGCATCCGTCCGGCGGTGAACGTCGGTCTCTCGGTGTCGCGCGTCGGCTCCTCGGCCCAGATCAAGGCGATGAAGCAGGTTGCGGGCAAGATCAAAGGCGAGCTTGCGCAGTACCGCGAACTTGCGGCCTTTGCGCAGTTCGGCTCCGACCTCGACGCGACGACGCAGCGCATTCTCGCGCGCGGCGACCGCCTCACCGAACTCATGAAGCAGGCGCAGTTCTCGCCGCTTCAGGTCGAAGAGCAGGTCTGCGTGATCTTCGCGGGCGTTCGCGGCTATCTCGACAAAGTCGCCAAGGCGCGCGTTCAGGAATTTGAAAAAGAGTTCCTGCGCCACCTTCACGCCGATCACGCCGAGCTTCTGAAAGCGATCCGCACCGAGAAAGCTCTCTCGGAAGCGAACGAGAAGAAGCTCATCAGCATTCTCGACGCCTTCGCCAAGAAGTTCGCGTAAGGACGAAGCGCTTCAATGCCCAGCCTCAAGGCTTATAAAAACCGCATCTCGAGCGTGAAATCCACGCAGAAGATCACGCGCGCCAAGCAGATGGTCGCGGCGGCGAAGCTGCGCCGCGCGGAAGAGGCGGCGAAAGCTTCCCGTCCCTATACGGAACGTATGGAGGCGGTGCTCGCCAACCTCGCCAAGGCGGCGAAAGATGCGCCGAACGCGCCGACGCTTCTGCGCGGCACAGGCGAAGACAAGACGCATCTCCTTATCGTCGCGACGGCCGACAAAGGCCTTTGCGGCGCCTTCAACTCCTCGATCGTGCGTCTTGCGCGCGAGCGCATCGTCAAGCTTCAGGGTGAAGGCAAGAAGGTCAAGATCGTCACGGTCGGCCGCAAGGGTAACGACCAGCTGAAGCGGCTTTATGGCGAGCTCATCGTCTGGAAGATGGACTTCGTCGACGTCCGCCAGATCGGCTTCCAGCAAGCTCATGAGATCGCCGAGCGCGTCCTCTCGATGTTCGAGGCGGGCGAGTTCGACGTTGCGACGCTCTTCTTTGGCAAGTTCAAATCGGTGATCTCGCAGATCCCGACCGCCCAGCAGATCATTCCGGCGATCGCGCCGGAGGGCCTGGAGACGCCGGATCTCAAAGGCGCCGTCTACGATTACGAGCCGGACGAAGGCGAAATTCTGAAAGCGCTGCTGCCGCGTTATGTCGCCGTGCAGATCTTCCGCGCGCTTCTCGAAAACGTCGCTTCCGAACAGGCCGCGTCGATGACTGCGATGGACAACGCCACGCGCAACGCCGGCGACATGATCGACAAGCTGACGCTTCAATATAACCGCGCCCGCCAGGCGCAGATCACCAAAGAACTCATCGAGATCATCTCCGGCGCTGAAGCGCTGTAGACTGACGATTAAGCGAAGGAACTAACCATGAGCAAAGAAGGCCGCATCAGCCAGGTTATCGGCGCCGTCGTCGACGTCGTCTTCGACGACCACCTGCCGGCGATTTTGAACGCGCTCGAAACCGAGAACCACGGGAACCGTCTCGTGCTCGAAGTCGCGCAGCATCTCGGCCAGAACGCTGTCCGCACGATCGCCATGGACTCGACCGAAGGCCTCGTGCGCGGCCAGAAGGTGAAAGACACCGGTTCGGCGATTTCGGTTCCGGTTGGCGACGCCACGCTCGGCCGCATCATGAACGTCATCGGCGAGCCGGTCGATGAAGCCGGCCCGATCGTTTCCGAAACGCGCCGCGGCATCCACCAGGAAGCCCCGCCCTTCGTCGAACAGTCGACGGAAGCGGAAATCCTCGTCACCGGCATCAAGGTCGTCGACCTTCTCTGCCCCTACGCGAAAGGCGGCAAGATCGGCCTGTTCGGCGGCGCGGGCGTCGGCAAGACGGTTCTCATTCAGGAACTCATCAACAACATCGCGAAAGTGCACGGCGGTTACTCCGTGTTCGCCGGCGTCGGCGAGCGCACGCGTGAAGGCAACGACCTCTATCACGAGATGATCGAGTCGGGTGTGAACAAGGACCCGCATAAAACGGGTTCGGCGGCGGGCTCCAAATGCGCGCTGATCTACGGTCAGATGAACGAGCCTCCGGGCGCGCGCGCGCGCGTCGCGCTCTCGGGCCTCACCGTTGCGGAACACTTCCGCGACCAGGGCCAGGACGTGCTCTTCTTCGTCGACAACATCTTCCGCTTCACGCAGGCCGGTTCGGAAGTGTCGGCGCTGCTCGGCCGTATTCCGTCGGCGGTCGGTTATCAGCCGACGCTCGCGACTGACATGGGCCAGATGCAGGAGCGCATCACGACGACAACCAAAGGCTCGATCACCTCGGTGCAGGCCATCTACGTGCCGGCCGACGACCTGACCGACCCCGCGCCGGCGACGTCGTTCTCGCACCTTGACGCGACGACCGTTCTTAACCGCGCGATCTCGGAAAAAGGCATCTATCCGGCCGTCGACCCGCTCGACTCGACCTCGCGCATTCTCGACCCGCGCATCGTCGGCGAAGAGCACTACAATGTCGCGCGCGGCGTTCAGAACATCCTTCAGCGTTACAAAGCCCTGCAGGACATCATCGCCATTCTCGGCATGGACGAGCTTTCGGAAGAAGACAAACTCGTCGTCGCGCGCGCCCGCAAGGTCGAGCGCTTCCTGTCGCAGCCGTTCGACGTCGCGCAGGTCTTCACGGGCTTCCCGGGCGTTCAGGTGCCCGTGAAAGACACGGTGCGTTCGTTCAAGGGGCTTATCGAAGGCGAATACGACCACCTGCCGGAAGCGGCGTTCTACATGGTCGGCTCCATCGAGAGCGCGATCGAAAAAGCGCAGCGCCTCGCGGCTGAAGCGGCTTAATCAGGGAGTAGGCAATAGGCAAAAGGCGATAGCGATCGGTTTACCCCTGTCGTCCATTGCCTATTGACCGTCGCCGGAGAGCAGATGGCTGACAAACTTCACTTCAATCTCGTCTCGCCGGAGCGCGAGCTTGCTTCGGAAGAAGTCGACCAGGTCGATGTTCCGGGCGCGGAGGGCATGTTCGGCGTGCTCGCCAAGCACTCGCCGATGATGACGAACCTGAAGCCGGGCGTCGTCACGATCCGCAATGGCGGCGACTCGCGCCGGATCTTCGTGCGCGGCGGCTTCGCGGAAGTGACGCCCGCCGGCCTCACCATCCTCGCCGAGGAAGCGGTTCCGGTGAAGGAACTCGATGCGGCGGCGATCACGCAGCGCATCAAGAATTGCGAGCAGGACCTCGCCGACAAGGATTCGACCGAAGCGACGCGCGAGCGCGCGCAGGCCGAACTTTCCGAACTGAAAGAGCTGCAAGCCGCGCTCTAGAGCGCTGCGTTGCACGTCAGCTTTTCGCCCCAGAACCAGAATGCGGCCAGCGCCGCGGCGAAAATCGCCGGCGCCGCGAGCGCGCTTTCCATCGTCGTGAACCCGAGCGAGATCAGCGGCGCGATCCAGAGCGCGCCGGCCAGAAGCTGTAACGCAGGCGGGAAGGGCGCGCCCGCGCGCGCCAGCATGAATAGCCCCGCCGCGACAAGCGGCCAGTCATAAATCCAGAGCGAGGGCGAGGCGAAAGCCGAAGCGAGGAGCGTAAAGCCGATAGCGGCGTCGCGCGGCCAGCGTTTTGCTGCAAGGAACACCCCGGCGCCCGAGATCGCCATCGCCGCGAGCTGCCCGGTGGCGCGAAGGGCCTCCGAACCGCCCAACTTTCCGATCGTCTGGTGGATCGTCACCATGTCGCGGTGAAGGCGCGCGCCATGAGCTGCAATCTCTCCGCCAGACACTGCGTGGAAGAATGTCATCCAGACTTCAGCGCCGAAAAGCGCCGCCGACAGGGCCGCGAGCGTTACCGCGCCAATGCTTGCGACCACGAAGGCGCGCCACTCGCCTCTCGCAGCGAGAAAGATCGGCGCGAATAGGCCGTATTGAGGCTTCATCGTCAGTACAGCGAGGATGAGTCCTGCGAGAACCGGACGGCGTTCTGACAAGACGAGCGCGCTCGCAAGCCCAAGTGCGATCATCGGACCCGTCTGCATGACGAGCGCCGAAGCGAAAGCTGCGGGCGAGAGAAGAATTGCAGCGTAAAAGAGCGGGCGCGGATTGATCGTCCGTACCATGAGCAACAGGCTGGCGATGCTGGCGGCGATGATGGCGCCTTTTGCGGCGGGGAACGGAAGAAGCCCAAGCGGCGCGACGATCAGCAGGAAATGCGGCGGGTTGAGCCAGAGCAGCCCCTTGTCCGGCGCGGGTAGGCCTGCCCGGAAGGTTTCGGCGTCATAGGCGCTCGCCGCCGCGCCTTCGATCGCCATGCGGCCCGCGCGCCAGAAGGCGGCGACATCTTCACGCGAGGCGCCGTCAATCGTCGCCGGCAGCGAGAAAATCTTTTCCGCGCGAAGGCCAAAGAGGAAAGCGACGAAGATCGCCGCCAGAATGACGATGACGAGAAATACCGCGCCGCCCGCCTCGTCCGCGATGCGGGCGAAGTCCACGCGTCGCGCCGCGGCGCCTTCAATCGGGCTTGCTGTCGTCAATGGTCGAACCGCCTCGGCTGCAAGAGCGGCATGGTAGCGCGAGGCGCTTTAAGGCGGCGTTAACCTCATTCGTCGGCGCACAGCTGCATCAGCCTCAAATGCGTGCTTTTGAGTGACGGAATCTCTTTTCCGCCGCGTTTCTAAGGGGAACGCGCCGGAATTCGTCCTGGCGCGGAAGCGACGTCGCGCAGTCAAAGCTGCGCCGTCGCGCGGGTCCTTGTGTCTCTCCAATGCAATGAAGGAAAGATGAAATCAGAATTCACAGCATCGGATTGATCCGTCTCAATTACGCGAAATGCTCCTTCGCGATTTTTTATCAGTCAGTACTTTGAGAACTCGGTCATCGAGATGTCGTTATCCAAAGTTGCGTATCGCGCCAGCGAAAGCGAGGAGAAGGCGGCCAGCGAACCGCGAGCGCTATTCATCGCTGTCGGCTTTACGCTGCTCGTCTATTTCGCGGCGCGGCTTGCGATCGCCGGTCTTGTCGCTGCGCCTGGCCTTGCACCTGCAGGCTATGCGGCGCTGCTCGCGGCCGCTGCTGTATTCTCGGGGCTTCGCTACGATGAGCGAGCGACATTCGCGCGCCGCTTCGGTCGGGCGGCTGGCGTGTTTCTGGCGCTCTATTTCCTCTCGGAACCGTTTACGATTCCGCCGGCGGGCGTCGGGCCGGGGCATCCGGCCGTCCTGCTTCAGCACGCTGGCCGATGGATCGGCGTCGCGCTCGGCGTCCTCGCCTGGCGCAGACCTGCTGCGCTCTTTGCGGGCGCGTTCACCTTGTGGCTCTTGCGCGATCTCAACGGCGCCGTCACCGGATTCTATTTCTCGATCCTCGACATTCGCAATGTCGCCGAAGTGCTCGCCTTCGTTTCGGTCGGGATTTGCTGCGTCGGCATGATGCAATCAAACGCGAAGCTGCGGGCGTTTTCAGGCATCGACGCGGCGACGGGCGAGCGCGCAATGCTTATTGCAATCGCGATCGGCGTCGGCGGTCATTTGGGAAATTATTTCTATTCGGCGATAGCAAAGCTCCTGCTCGATGGCGGGCCGCTCTCGTGGATCTTCGACAATCGCCTCTATGACGGCATGCTCGGCGCGCTTGAACGCTGGACGTTTCCCTTCGCCGCGTGGCCTGCGGTGACGCAGGCCATATATGACGCGATCAAGGCGTTGAACCTGCCGCTCCATATTTTCACTTTCGTCGCGCAGTTCGCCGCTGTCATCGCCATTCTCCGCCGCAAATGGGTGATGGCGCTCACCGTCGTGTTCGACGCATTCCATCTCGCGGTCTATTTCACGATGGGGCTCATCTTCTGGAAATGGATTTGTCTCAACACGGTCATCCTTGCGACGCTTGCGAAGATTACGGACGAACAATGGAAGAGCGTACGTTATGCTGGGCTCGCCGCCGCGCTTGCTGGCGCGGCCCTTTTCAAGACGGCGACGCTCGCATGGTACGATTCGCCGGGTTTCACGTCGGCCTTCTTCGAAGCGGAGACGGCCGACGGCGAATGGCTGCGCGTGCCGCCGGCCTATTTCAACTCGGCGTCATATCAAGTGAGCCAGGCGCGGCTTTACGCGCCTTCCGCGCCCGGCTTCAATTTTTCGATCTGGGGCTCGGTGCTTCACAAGGCCGACGCTGATGCGGGCCGCGCCTGCCAGCCGCCTGAAGGCGACGCGCTTCCGCCTGAAAAATATGGCCCTCTGGACCGGCTCGCGGCCTATGTCTGGCTCAATCAGGACATCGCGGCCGCCAAAGCGGGGCCTGACGGCCGGCGGAATTACTATCTTTATATGCACCACCACATGCCCTCGCTTTTCGTGCGCCAGCCCTTCGATGACGCCGACAAGCGCGCGATCAAAGGCTACCGCTATGTCGTGGAATCGGTCTGCCTCGGCCTTGAAAACGGCCGCCTGAAGCGCGACGTTATTGCCCGCAGCGAATTTCCCCTGCCGCGCCCGGAGGCGCTGGAAGCAAGGTAATGGCGGACAAGGACGATATCTGGGTTGTCTATGACGGCGAATGTCCGTTCTGCTCGGCCTATGTCCGCATGGTCCGCCTACGGAAGCTTTCGAACGTGCATCTCCTCGATGCGCGCGAAGCCCACCCCGTCGTCGAAGAGTTGAAAGCCAAAGGCTTCGATCTCGATGAAGGCATGGCGCTCAAGATCGGCGATGCGATCTATCATGGCGATGAGTGCGTGCATCGGCTCGCCTTGCTGAGCGGACCGTCAGGCCTCTTCAATCGCTTCAATTTCTGGGTCTTCAGGAATGAGAAGCGTGCGAAGGCGCTTTATCCCGCCTTGCGCGCAGGCCGCAATCTCGCGTTGCGGCTTCTCGGCAAGCGCCGCATCAATGACGCCGAACCAAGCCCGGGCAAGGCTTAAGGCTCAAGCCCGAATGTCTTCAATAACACCGCCATCGTTGGGGGCGGGGGCGCTTCGACGGCGACTGGCGGCTTGTTCTTCGAAATCGGAACGACGATGCGCCGCGCGTGCAGCATCATCGGCTGCTTGCGGTCTTCCGGCGAAAGCTCGCCATAAACAGGATCGCCGATGATCGGCGCGCCGATGGAGGCGAGGTGGACGCGGATCTGGTGCGTACGGCCCGTCTTCGGCTTCGCCTCGATGAAGGAAAGGCCAGCGCTCGTCTTCAGCGTTCGGTAGGTGGTGACTGCGCTCTGTCCGTCATCCGCGATGATCATGCGCCAGCCTTTGCCGTCAGGGACTTTCTTCAAAGGCGCCTCGATCGTTCCCGAAAGCTTTTCCGGCGCGCCCCGCGTGATCGCCCAATAGGTCTTTTCGACGTCGCTGCCGGAAAAGAGCTTGCCAAGTTTCCGCAGCGCTTTCGGGTGCCGGCCGAGCACGAGGCAACCCGTCGTGTCGCGGTCGAGCCGGTGCGCGAGCGCAGGCGGGCGGGGCAGGCCGAAGCGAAGTGCGTCGAAATAGTCTTCAAGGCTTTCGCCGCCGCTTGGGCCTGCGTGGACGGGCAGCCCGGCGGGCTTGTCGATCACGAGCATGAGGCCATCGCGATAGAGGAGGCGGCTTTCAAGAAAATCAGGCGGAAAGCGGCCCATCGTCAGCCGTGCGCAGTCGCGCGGAGAAAATCGCGCAAGGGCGCGAAAGCGTGGACGAGTTCATCGTAGATAGGCCGCTTGAACGGCACGATGAGCCCCGGCGTTTCTTCGAGGTCGGCCCAGCGCCAGTCGTCGAATTCCTGATGATCGTCGGCGGCGATATCGACGTCGCTGTCATCGCCTTCGAAGAGCATGGCGGCCCATTTCTGGCGCTGGCCCTTCCAGTCTTTTTTCCTGTATCCGGGAGGAAAGTCATAAACGAGCCAGCCGGGCGTCATGGTGAGAAGGCGGGCTTTCGTCACGCCCGTTTCTTCCTTCAGCTCACGGAAGGCCGCTTCTTCAAAGGTCTCGCCCTTGTCGACGCCGCCTTGCGGAAACTGCCAGCGCCATTCATTCGGCTTGTCGGCGAATTCGGTGAGGTCGGAAAAATCCATCACGCGTCGGCCGAGCCACACGCGGCCATCCCCCCGGAACAGGAGGATGCCGATATTGGGGCGGTAGCTGTTGAGATAGTCCTCAATATTCATCGCGGCTGGGCCTTCCTTCCGGAGGCCGTCTTAACCGCGGGCGCCGCGCGTGCGCAAGACCGAGGAAGCCGGCGCGAGCATGATCTTGCGTGACTGGAGATCGCTCGCCCAGGCGCCGATCGCGTCGATGGTCGCGTCATAGGCGTAGGTTTTTCCGAGCGCCTCGCCGTCGCGCGCTGCGATCTTTTCGAGAGCGTCGAGATCGCGTTTGGCGACAGAATTGTCATTGCCAGCGCCGATCATGCGATTGACGACGATCATCTGGTCGCTATCGGAAAGCGCGCGGCGGGCCGCGCCCGTATCGTCGATATAGACAAGGCCGAGATCAGTCAGGCGCGCGAGCACAGCGCCCATCTCTTCGCGATCCGTGCTAAACTTGCCGCCGAGATAATTGGTGACGCCGAAATAGCCGCCAAACCGCGAGAGCAGCCAGTCGAGCCGTTGCAGGTTTTCCGCCGTCGTGCGTTCAGTGAGAAGCGCGGCGGGCCCGAGCGCGTCGTTGCCGCCGCCGTGACCTTCCATCGGCAGTTCGAGCATGATTTCGTGGCCGGCTTTCCTCGCCCGCGCAGTCCATATGTCGAGATCCTTCGCATAAGGAGCAAAGGCGAGCGTCACTTCCGGCGGGAGTTCTTCGATAGCGCGCTCTGTCAGGGAAGGGTTGAGCCCGAGCCCGCCGACGATGATCGCGACGCGCGGTTCCTTTCCGCTTTCGAAGGGACGCGCGTAATAACGCGCGGGCGCGCGCCCGTCCGAGCTGACCGCCGGTATCTTGCCGAAGGGCGACTTCTGAAGCAGCGCCGGGTTGGGGTCCGGAATGGCGATGGTCGTGCGCGTGAGCGATGCGGCCTGTGGTGCGATCACCTGGCGGCCTGCATTTCCCGCCGGCGCGCCGTCAATGGTTATGACGATGTCGGATGGCTCGATCGCGAGCTGATCTTCCGCATAAGGAGCGCCGGACGTCGACGCATAAGCAAGAGTGTCTTCGGCGGCGATGGAGAATGGTTCTTCGCCCGTCGTTCCTTCGCGCAGCGCAGGCGCGGCGGCGCTCGCAGACGCCTCAAGCCGCTGGCTCTCGGTGAGAACAGAGGCCGTCTTCGGGGCGCTCTGTTCCGGCCGCGCGAGCGTTTCGATGTCGCCTCCCAGCGCGACGGCGATGCGCGCCGGACTTTCAACCTTCTTGCCCGCCGTTGCGGAATAGAGGCTGAAGAGAAGGCCAGCGGCGGCGAAAAAGACCCACGCCAAAGTGAGCCGGCTCAGGACCGGCAGGCGGAATTTTCGGTGAATCTTCGTGCCCATGCGCGTCGTCATCGGTCCCGAGGGGGCGCCGGCCGCCAAGGCCGAGAGGCGCCGCCGAATGGATCGTGACGCGACCCTAGTAAGTTCAAGGTTAACGGATTGGTAACAGCCGGGGCCGAAGGCCCCTGAAGGCGAAGAAAAAGCCGCCCGGGGGTTCCCCGGGCGGCTTCGTTGGTCAGGCTCCTCAGAGCTTATTCCGAATGCGCCGCGCTCGCGTCAGCAAGGGCCCGGCGGTAGCCGGCCGAGTCGGCGAGGATTTCGAGGGCGCGGTTGAGCTGGCAATCGATCGGCGCGCCGTCTTCCTTGAGGCCGCACTTCACCGGCTCGACGATGCTCGCCGGATCGGTTTCGCCCTCGGCTTCGATTTCCGTGGCGGGCTTCGGCGCGCCTTCCGCGGCAAGCGCGCCGGGGAGGTCTTTTTCTTTCGGGCGCTGGGCGGCTTCGTCCTGGCCCGGATAGATCACCGGCATCGCGACATCAGGCTCGATGCCGAGCGCCTGAATGGAGCGGCCCGAAGGCGTGTAGTAACGCGCCGTCGTCAGGCGCAGGGCGCCCTGAAGGCCGTTCTGCAGCGGGATGACCGTCTGCACGCTGCCTTTGCCGAAGGACTTGGTGCCGAGAAGGAGCGCGCGGTTGCGGTCCTGCAGCGCGCCCGCGACGATTTCCGACGCCGAGGCCGAACCGCCATTGATGAGCACGATCATCGGCTTGCCGTTAAGGCGGTCGCCGGGCGTTCCCATTTCGCGGAGCGTGTCCTTCGGACGGCGCCCGCGCGTCGAGACGATCTCGCCGCCGTCGAGGAATGCATCGGAAACCGCGACCGCCTGATCGAGCAGGCCGCCCGGATTGGAACGCAGATCGAGCACGAGGCCCTTCGCGCCGCCGGGGATTTCCTTGTCGAGCTCTTTCAGCGCTTTCAGCAGACCGTCTTCCGTCTGCTCGCTGAAGCTCGAAATACGGATGTAGCCGAAGTTGCCTTCGGCGCGGGAGACGACCGACGGCACGTTGACGATGTCGCGCACCAGTGAAACGTCGAATGGCGGTTTTTCGCGGTCGCGCACCACCGAGATCTCGACCTTCGTGCCTTTCGGGCCTTTGAGTTTCGAGATTGCTTCGTCGATGGTCATGCCGAGGACCTGCTCGCCGTCGATGGCGACGATGAGATCGTTCGTCTGCATGCCGGCTTTCGCAGCGGGCGTATCGTCGATCGGCGCGACGACTTTGACGAAGCCTTTGTCTTCGCCTTCGTTCTCCATGACGACCTGGATGCCGAGGCCGGCGAAGCTGCCGCGCGTCTGCTCCTGCATCGTCTCGAAGTCTTCGGCGTTCATATAGCTCGAATGCGGATCGAGCTCGGAAAGCATGCCGTTGATGGCGCCTTCGATGAGCTCGCCGTCATCGGGTTCGCTGACGTAATTCTCATGCACCTGTTCGAAGACTTCTCCGAAGAGGTCGAGCTGGCGGAAGGTGTCGGCGGAAATCGTCGAGCGGGCGAAACCGGCGCTCAAAAGCGCTGCGGTGACTGCGGCGCCGGCGATCGCGGCGGCGGCGAGCGCCCCGGTGGAGACGGCGAAACTCATCGCCTTCTTGGAGGCCCGACGGATTTTAGGCTTGTTCATCACTTAACACCTTTCGACAACTGCGCCGACTTCGATCTCAAGACACCAGCCCCAAGGGAACTAGATAGCATAACGCGGGCCTTCCTGACCCCGTTCCGTCGCTCCTCGCGCTCGGTTGATCGCGCTCGCGCGGACGTTAACCAAGTCCCTCGGATCGCCGGCGTCAGAACCCGGTTTCCTTCGTACTCTTGCCTGAGAGCCACAAGGATGGGTTAACGGGCTCGCTGTCCTTGCGGATCTCAAGATCCAAACTTCCTTCGGCTCCGCCCGGCCCGGCGCTCATAGCGCCAATCGGCTCGCCGGCGGTTACGCGCTGGCCTTCCTGAACCAGGATCGTGCTGACGCCTATCAATAGTATATGGTAGCCCCCGCCCACATCCAACACTATGAGGTTGCCGATGGGCTCCCATGGCCGGGCGAAGGCGACGCTCGCCTCGTAGGGGGCGGTGACAATCGCTTGATCCCGCGTCGAAAACCGGAGCCCGTCGAATTTGCCGCCATCCGGCCGGGGCGAGCCGAACCGGCCCGTCACCTGGCCGACTACCGGCGGTTTCAGGGCGCCGCGGGCCGAGGCGAAGGGCGAGGAAGGCCTGAAGGGTTCGGCGGGGCGCGCCACCGGTTTCTGCGACGGCGTGGGGGCGATCTGGTCCGGCTTCGGCGGAGGAGGCTTGAGGCGCGGCGCGATGGCGGTCGCGAGCCTTTCGAGGCGGCGGATGACTTCCCTCAGCGAGGTCGCCCGCGCGGCGAGGGCGGCGGTCTCCTTCTGGGCGGCGGCGGCGAGGCTCGCCGCGACGTCGCGCTCGGCCTGTTTCTTTTTCAGAAGTTCAGCGAGGACCGAACGGCGCGATGCGATTTCTTCAGCGGTTTTCTCAAAGGCCGCGCGCTCGCGGTCGCGGTCCTCGCGGAGCGCCGTCAGCTTTTCGAGATTGGCGCGCAGCGCGCTCGCGCGCGCTTCAAGCTCGGGCGCTGCGTCCGACAGAAGAATGGCGGCGCGTGCGGCCTTGTTCGCATCGTCAGGTGAGACGAGCAGGGCGGGCGGTTTCGACATTTCGAGCGATTGCAGGGCTGCGAGAACGTCGCTCAATGACTCCTGATCGGTCATCAGGGTCGCTTCGAGGTCTCGCGTCTCCGTGTCGATGCGCTTCAGCTCATCGACGATTTCTTTCATGCGTTTTTCAGAGTCTTGCAGCGAGTTCGCCGTCTCGATCATCTGGCGGCGGAGCGAAGCGACTTCTTTCTCGCGCGCCTCGACTTCGTTCTTGAGGCGCGATTCGTCAGCCGAACGATCCTTGAGCCGCTGTTCGACATCGGCGAGTTCATCGGCGCGCGGATCGGCGGCGCGAACCGGGAACGCGCCTCCAATGAGGGCGAGCAGCATCGCGGCGGAAATCGCTCTCATGCGCGATGATAGGGGTGGCCGGCGAGAATCGTCATGGCGCGGTAAATTTGCTCGCATAGCATCGCTCTGACAAGCATGTGCGGCCACGTCGCTTTGCCGAATGCAAGGGTCGAATTCGCGCTGTCCCGAATCGCCGGAACAAGCCCGTCGGCGCCGCCGATGATGAAAGAGATTGCCGGTGATCCCTGATCGCGCTTCGTTTCGATAAGCTTTGCAAATTCGGCGCTGCCGAGCTCTTTTCCGCGCTCGTCGAGCGCGATGCGCCAACCCGAATCGGGCAGGGCCGCAGCGAGGAGTTCGCCCTCGCGCGACTGGCGCTGCACGCCTTCGAGGCCCTTGGGGGCCTCGACTTCGCTGATTGAAAAATCGGTAATGCCGAGCGCCTTTCCGCCTGCTTTGATCCGCGCGGCGTAATCGGCGATGAGATCGGCTTCAGGGCCGGATTTGAGCCGCCCGACAGCGGCGATCACAAGCCGCATCAGGCAGCTCCCGTTTCGGCGTCAGGAGTTAGGCGTCAGTCTGGGACGGCGCGCGCGCCGCTTCGGACCAGATGCGCTCAAGATTGTAGAAGGCGCGCACTTCCGGCCGGAAGAGATGGACGATCACGTCTTCGGCGTCGATCAGCACCCAGTCGCAGGCGGGCATGCCTTCCGCGCGGGCCGTGCCGAAGCCAGCCTCCTTCAGATGACGGATCACCTTGTCGGCGATCGCGCCGACATGGCGCTGCGAACGCCCGGAGGCGATCACCATCGCGTCGGCGATCTCTGACTTGCCGGCGAGCGGGATCGTTACGACGTCTTCCGCTTTGTCGTCGTCAAGTTCGGTCAGAATGAGGTTGAGAATCTCGCGGGAGCGTTCTTCAGGGGAAAGGCCTTCAAGCCTTGCCGGCGCAGCGCCCGAGCGCTCGCCATCTTCCGTTTCGCCATCCGCATGACGCCCGGCGATCGTACTCTGATCGTCGTCAGTCACCAGTTTCAAAGCGGCCTTACGGTTCGCCGCAACACCATGCTGAGGGGTCAGCGCCTTCCTCCTTGTCACCGCGGGGAAGTCCCCCGCACCATCGATAATAGGCTCGTTCAGCCCCTCGGCCAAGCGCGCCCTGTGTGCGCCCGTGTTGCCCAAATGGCACGTGGCGCGGTCTGCAACTCCCATATCGGGACTGCCCGGCCGGTCCACAAGCCATTGTTGTTCACTGGGAAAGCCCCGGCGCCGGACTAGATGCCCCAGCGGGCGCGCAAATCGGTCGCCGAAGCGGGGTTGGCCGTCTCCGCGAAAAAGGCCCAGGCCGGGGGCTCGGCGTCGGCGAGGGCGCGGGCCTCCTCGCCCTCGCGGCGGAAGGCGGCGAATTCCTTTGCGGCGACGCTCGCCTCCGGCGCGGTCTCATGGCCGGGGCGATTGAAGACAGCGATAGGGATCAGCTCGAAAATACGCCGCCAGTCTTTCCATTCGTGAATGGTCTCCAGGCTGTCGGCGCCCATCAGCCAGACGAAGCGCATGTCCGGCCAGAGCTCCGTGAGCGCTTCCAGCGTGTCAGCCGTGTAGAGCAGGCGCCGGCGCTCTTCGAAATTCGAGATGACGATGGAAGGATGCTGCGCCATGCGCCGCGCGCGCCAAAGCCGCTCCTCATACGGCATGTAGCTTTCGGGGTCTTTCAGCGGATTGCGCGGGCTGACGAGCCACCACACCGCCTCAAGTCCGAGAAGGTTCATCGCCGCAAGCGAAATCTCGCGGTGGCCTTCATGGGCCGGATTGAACGAACCGCCGAGCAGGCCAATTCTGGAATGATCGTGACGCTGCGGGACCATGCCGGACTCACGGCGTCCATGGCGCGTCTTGATCGGCGTCGCTCTCTTCCTCCGGTTCGGGAAGAGCGTCCGCAGGCTGATTAGTCTTGATGCGCATCAAATCGCGCAGGAGCGGCGTGATCCCCGCGCCGGTGACGCCGGAGATTGCGCGCGCCGGCGCGCCGGCGGCGCGCGAGAGCGCTTTCAGTTTCTTCTCGCGCTCTTCGTCAGTGAGCGTGTCGATCTTGTTGAGGCAAACGATCTCGCGTTTGTCTTCGAGGCCTTCGCCATAGGCGTCGAGTTCTTCGCGCACCGTGCGATAGGCGCCGGCGACGTCTTCCTGCGAGCCGTCGACGAGATGGACGAGCGCTGCGCAGCGCTCGACATGGCCGAGGAAACGATCGCCGAGCCCCGCGCCTTCATGCGCGCCCTCGATGAGCCCCGGAATGTCGGCGAGGACGAAGCTTTCTCCCTCGGCGAGGCGCACGACGCCGAGCCCCGGGTGAAGCGTCGTGAACGGATAATCGGCGATCTTCGGTTTGGCCGCGGAAACCGCTGCAAGGAAAGTCGACTTGCCGGCGTTCGGCAATCCGATCAGCCCGAAATCCGCGATGAGCTTGAGGCGCAGCCAGATGGTGCGCAGCTCGCCCGCCTGGCCGGGATTGGCGCGGCGCGGGGCGCGATTGGTCGAGGATTTGAAATGCGCATTGCCGAAGCCGCCATTGCCGCCTTTGGCGAGGAGCACGCGCTCGCCCGGCGTGTCGAGATCGGCGATCAGCGTTTCCTCGTCCTCTTCGAAGATCTGCGTTCCGACCGGCACTTTGACGATGATGTCGTCGCCATCGGCGCCCGTGCGGTTCGAGCCTTCGCCGGGGCGGCCATTCTTCGCCGTGTAATGCTGCTGGTAGCGGAAATCGATCAGCGTATTGAGGTTCTCGACAGCTTCCGCGAACACATGCCCGCCGCGCCCGCCATCGCCGCCATTCGGCCCGCCATGCTCGATGAATTTCTCGCGCCGGAACGACAGGCAGCCGTTACCGCCGGCGCCGCTTTCAATATAGATTTTTGCGCGATCGAGGAATTTCATGGGGCGCGTTATAGCCGAAAGGGCCCGGGGCGCCAGCATCAACGAATGCGTGAACGTCAATACAATCAATCGTGACGCGGCCCGCCTGCCTTCCGGGCGTGCGGGGGGCGGCCAAACGCCTTATCCTCCCGCCTAAGTCCTGCCTCTCCGTTCTCCCGCCTCAGTAGAAGGATTCCCGATGTCCCGTTCGACCGACATTCTGTTCACGCCCTTCGCCCATGGCGCCCTGCAGCTCAAGAATCGGATCGTCATGGCGCCGATGACGCGCTCTTTCTCGCCGGGCGGCGTTCCGGGCGCGGATGTCGAGGCCTATTACCGCCGGCGCGCGGAGAACGATGTCGGGCTCATTCTTTCGGAAGGCGTCGCGCCGAACACGGTGACGGCGCTCGGCACGCCGCACGTGCCGAATATCGTGGCGCCGGAAGCCAAGGCCGGCTGGAAGAAGGTGAGCGAGGCTGTTCGCAAAGCAGGCGGCGCGATGGGCCTCCAGCTCTGGCACGAGGGGCCCTATCGCAATCCGGCGAAGTCGGCGTTTCCCGATATTCCTTCCTGGTCGGCGTCAGGCGTCAAGGTTCCGGGCAAGCAGCTTTGGGAGCCGATGACGGAAGCCGAGATTGAAACGGCGATCGAAGAGTTCGCCGCCGCCGCGCTCGCGACGAAAGAACTTGGGTTCGCCTGCGCTGAATTTCACGGCGCGCATTCCTATCTCATCGACAGCTTCTTCTGGGATCAGACCAATCTGCGCACGGACAAATGGGGCGGCGACTGGAAGGGCCGCACGGAATTCGCGTGCGAGATCATTCGCCGATCGCGCAAGCTTGTCGGTCCCGACTTTCCGCTTCTCATTCGTTTGTCGCAATGGAAGCAGCAGGATTTCAATGTTCGGACCGCCGAGAATCCGGCCGAGCTTGAGAAATGGCTGGCGCCGCTGGTCGAGGCGGGCATCGACATTTTCCATTGCTCGCAGCGCCGCTTCTGGGAGCCTGCGTTCGATGATTCCGATCTCAATTTCGCCGGCTGGACGAAGAAACTTACAGGCAAGCCGTCGATCTCTGTCGGCTCTGTCGGCTTGTCGGGCGAATTCACCGCCGCTTATTCGGGCGAAGTCTCCAAGCCTGCGAGCCTCGACGCGCTCGTCGAGCGTATGGAGAAGAGGGAGTTCGATCTCATCGCTGTTGGCCGCGCGCTTCTCAGCGACCCGGAATGGGTCGTGAAAATTCGAGACGGCCGCACTGCGGACTTGAAGGATTTCACCAAAGACGCGCTTGCAACGCTCTACTGAGCATCGACAACAAACAAGGGGAACGATCACATGCTAATCGTCCATCATCTCGAGAATTCGCGCTCACAGCGCGTCTTGTGGCTGCTTGAAGAACTTGGCGTTCCCTATGAAGTGAAGCGCTACGAACGCGACAAGAAGACCAATCTCGCGCCGGCCGCGCTGATGAAAGTTCATCCGCTTGGCAAGTCGCCAGTGGTCGAAGACAATGGCGAGATCTTCGCGGAAACCGGGGCGATCATGGAGTATATCGTTGAGGCCTATGGCGCCGGCAGATTGGCGCCGCCGCGCGGAACGAAGGAATACAATCGCTATCGCTATTGGATGTATGCGGCTGAAGGTTCTTACATGCCGCCGCTTGTCTTTTCGTTGTTCCTGTCGCGCATGGACGAAGCGCCCATGCCGTTCTTTGCGAAGCCTATCGCGAAGAAGCTGACGAATGCCCTTCGTGAAGCCTATCTCAACCACACGACGAAAGCGCTTTTCGATTATGTAGAGAGCGAACTCGGCAAGCGCCCGTTCCTCGCAGGCGATGAACTCACCGCCGCCGACATCATCATGAGCTTTCCGCTGGAGGCTGCGCAAACGCGCGTCGAGGCGGCCAAGAACCGCAAGAACATACCGGCTTTCGTGAAGAAGCTTCACGCGCGCCCGGCCTATGCGCGCGCGCTCGAAAAGGGCGGGCCATACGCTTACGCCTGATAGGCGCAAAAAAACGGCCGCTCTTAAAGAGCGGCCGTTTTTATTCGTCCCGGCGCTTCGCCTATTTCTTGATTTCAGGCGCGCCTTCGATTTCGTGAGACTTCTCGTCAGTCGCTTCGCCCCATGACTTGGTTTCGACGACGGCCGACGCATTGGTCAGCGGCGCCGGCGCGCTCTGCGCGATGGGTGAGTTGTCTTTCTTTTCTTCTTTCTTCGGCTCTTCCTTGAGGCGCGGCAGCGGCGCGGGCGCGGGCGCGGCGTCAGGCTTGGCGGCTGGCGCCGGAGCGGGGTCGAAATTCGGCGCGTCGACCTTGTCCGAAGCGTATTCCTGCCAATAAGCCGGCTGGCTCAGGAGCGAGCGGTAATAGTCGATGTTCTCGTCTGCGACCTGCGGCGGCAGGTCTGAGCGCGCAAGGCGCTCGGCTTCGCGCATGTCGCCCTTGATCGCGAGCACGAGCGCGAGGTTCTGGCGAACGCGCGCATCGCCGCGCCGGCTCGTCGCCGCCGTGCGCAAGGTCGCTTCAGCGTTCTTGAGATCGCCCGAAAGAACGTAGGAAAGGCCTTTATTGTTCATGACGCTGACAGCGTCCGGCGACATGGCGAGAGCGGCGTCATATTTCTGACGGGCGCTGTCATGTTCGCCGATCTGGTCGAGCGCGACGCCATAGGCGGAAAGCGCGCGCCAATCGTTATGTTTCTCGCCGGCCGCCATTTCGAGATAGCGGACGGCTTCGAAGGCGCGGCCGTCTTCGACCAGCGTCTTGCCGTATTCGAGATTGACGTCGGCGTTGTCGGGATGGCGCGTCGCCGTTTTCGACATCACCTTGATGGCTTCGTCTTTCGAGCCGATCTTGCGCAGCGCTGCGGAATAACGAACGGCCACATCGGCGTTGTCCGGTTCGCGATCAAAGCGTGTGCCCCAGAAAGCGGCGGCCGCAATCGGATCGAGCGAAGAAGGATCGGCGCTCGGATTGGAGAAGGCCCCGATCGCGTCCTTATAATCGTCGCCGCCCGCGACATTTGCTTTTCCGCCGCCGCCTGTGGACGCGCAGCTTGCAAGCAGGATGGCGCAAATGCTGGCGCCGGCGTATTTTCCCAGCGACCGGGCGGGCCTGAAGGTGCGGTCGGCCATGATCATTCCTCAATCATTGCGGTTCTTGGCGTGCATGATTGCGGAATGTGTTCAATAAAGGCTTAACTGTAACGCCCGCCTTTGGCGGCGGAACGAAATAGCGGGTTAACGGAATCTTTCATGCGCACCGACCTCCTGACAGAATATAACGAAGCCGCGGCTGCGGCGGCTCGGCCGATCTATGCAATCAGCGACAAGGGCAGCGAAGACGCGCTGAAGGCGGCGCCGCAATCTCTTGCTGCTCTCGCAAAGGCGAACGGCTTCGGCGGGGAAGCGGGCGTGGCGCTCGCAAATAATGACGGCGTTCTTCTTGGCGTCGGCGACGGGCGCGATCCCTTCTTCACGGCGGCCGCTGCAGAAAAGCTTCCGCAAGGCGATTATCACCTCACGGAAAGCCTTGAGCACAGGGAAGCGGCGCAGGCGGCCTTGGGATGGCTTCTCGGGACCTATCGGTTCGACCGTTACAAGAAGCAGAAAGCGCCTGTCGCTCGTCTCGTCGCGCCCAAGGGCGTGCGCGTCGATGAGGTCTCCCGACAGGCGCGCGCGACGGCGTTCGTGCGCGATCTTGTCAACACGCCGGCGCAAGACATGACTCCGGCCGCGATCGAAGAAGCGGCGCGCGAAATCGGCGCGCGGCACGATGCGAAGGTGACGAGCATTGTCGGCGACGATCTGCTTGAGCTGAATTTTCCGATGATCCATGCGGTCGGTCGCGCCGCCGCCGCCGCGCCACGTCTCATCGATCTTACGTGGGGACGCGCCAACGCCCCGAAGGTGACTCTCGTCGGCAAGGGCGTTTCGTTTGATTCCGGCGGCCTCGATATCAAGAACGCGTCCGGCATGCTTCTCATGAAGAAAGATATGGGCGGGGCGGCGAATGCGCTCGGCCTTGCGCAGATGATTATGGAAGCGGGACTCGATCTGCGTCTGCGCGTGCTTATCCCTGCGGTCGAGAATGCAATCTCGGGAACGTCCTTCCGCCCCGGCGACATTCTGAAGAGCCGCAAGGGGCTGACAGTCGAAGTCGGCAATACGGATGCGGAAGGCCGCCTCATCCTCGCTGATGCGATTACGTTCGGCGCTGAAGAGTCGCCGGACCTCCTCGTTACGCTCGCAACGCTCACGGGCGCTGCGCGTGTCGCCCTCGGTCCCGACCTCCCGGCCTTCTACTGCGATGACGAAACTTTCGCGGGGGATGTCACAGCGGCGGCCATGCGCGAGGCCGATCCGCTTTGGCGCATGCCCCTCTGGCGGCCCTATGACAGCATGCTTTCTTCAAGCATTGCGGACATGAACAACGTTTCACAGGGCGCTTTTGCTGGGTCCGTAACGGCGGCGCTCTTCCTCAAGCGCTTCGCGCCGGAGCGCTGGGCGCACATCGACCTTTTCGCCTGGCGGCCCAAGGCTGCGCCGGGCCGGCCCGTCGGCGGCGAGGCGCAGACCATTCGGGCGCTCTACGCCGTTTTCGCCGAGCGCTATCGGCGATAGTCCCTCTTGCCCTCGCGCTGCGAACGGTTGCACCGTTCCCTCCCGACTGCGGGGATAGGCCCGCGGCTGGGGCCAGCCAAAAGCCGACCCGGGCGAAACGATTCCGGGCGGCGCGAGGAGCGATCTGGAGTGATGGCGTCGACTGAGATTCTGGGCCCGTGGCGCGATGTCATGGCGGATGCGGTGAGGGCGGATGGTCCCGACCTCTCCATGCGCCAGTGGGCGATCCTATTGACGGTCTATCTCAACCCGGGTCCGCATACGGTGCGAGCGCTCGCGCGCGACCTCAATGTGCCGAAGCCCGCGATCTCGCGCGCGCTCGACGCCCTGTCGATCCTCAAATATGTCCGCCGCGTTCGCGACGAAAACGACAAGCGCATCGTCCTTGTGCAGAAGACGCCGGAAGGCGCGATCTATGTCGATAATTTCGCGCGCATCGTCGAAGAGCGCAGCGATGAGCCCGCTCTCGGCGCGCTCTACGGCTGATCGGCGATTTCTCTCAGTAGACTGGCTTGAGTTTGGCGACCCTGACGCCGGCGATTCTCGCTGCGCCATTCTCGAAGACAAGCGGCGCTGAAACCTTGCCGCCGCCGGCGATCGCGGCGAGCGTCAACGCCGCTGCGACTTTCTGCGCATCGCTCTGCTTGATGACGCCGGTCTCGGCGAGCGTGAGCGTAAGCGGGCCGGGATTAATCGCTTCGACATTGAGAACGCCCTCAGGCCGCCCCAGCGCATCCAATGAGAGATCGCCGGAAAGCTGCAGCTTGCTCTCCTCCGTCTCAAGATAGATGCGGCGAAATTCAATTTTCCCGCCACTCGCGCGCCAGGCTTGCGGGCTTTCCTCAAGCGCTTCCAGCGCCGTCGCGGCGACCATCGCTTCAAGCTTGCGCGCAGCTGCGCCGTTCCGGGTTTTCAGCCCCGTCGCAGCAAGGCTCGCCTCAATCGTTGCGTGATCTTCTTTCGACGGCGCGACAGTCAAGAGAAAAGCGTCGGCGAAAAAGCGTTCAACGCCGCCGACTTTCTCGACTTCCGCAGCGCCGGATTCGACATCGACGATCCAGAGATGCTCCTTGTCGCCGCCAATGCTTGCGCGCCCGTCCGGCGCGGTGATGCGCCAGCGCCCAAACTTCTCGCTTTCTATGAGATGCGGTTCGCGCACGGAGAAGATGAGGCGGTCGAGCGCGAGCGGCAGAGCGTCAATGTTGAGTTGCGGCGCGCGCCACGCCCAGGTCGAGCCTTCCGTAATCGTCACATTGCTGACGGCGCCGCGCAGGAAGAATGGAAAGCCCTTCGTCGCAATCTTTTCATAGGTGACTTCGACGCCGGAAGCGCGCTGGTCTTCCGCCCAGTTGCTGACGGCGCGGCGCATTTCTGACGCGCCCTGGCTCCACAGGAATCCATAGATTGCGAAAGCAACTGCGCCCGCAGCGAGCGGTCCATATAGAAGCCAGTCGCGCGACTTGCCCGCGCCGCTCATGCCGTCACGCTTTTCATGCCGGCGTCCGTCGCTTCCGCTTCGTCTAGAACGCCGCCGGCGTCGCCGTGAAGGAGCGCGTCGAGTTCTCGCATGAAGGCTTTGCGATCAAGCCCCGGTGCGATCGGCGGCAGGAAGCGGATGGTGATGACGCCGGGCGTCTTTTGCGCAGTGACGCCGCCCGGCAGGCTCCAGAAGCGCCCGGAGTCGTGCACGACGGGCGTGCATGGCGCCCCGCCGGAAAGATAGATGCTCGCCACCCCCGGCTGCAGCGGGATGCGTTCGCCAAAAGCGGCCCGTGTTCCTTCCGGAAAGAGGATGACCTGGCATCCCTCATCGAGCTTTTCGCGGGCCGCCTTCGTCAGAGCGCGGATCGCTTTCGCGCCTGCCTCCCGGTCGACCGGGATGGCGCCGGTCTTGACCGCCCACGCGCCGTAAAGCGGCACGCGTTTCAGTTCCTGTTTGAAGACCATGATCGGCTCGTCGAGCAGCGCGACGAGAGCGATCGTTTCCCACATTGATTGATGGTTCGATGCGACGATGGCGGCGCCATGAGGAATGTTCTCCGCGCCTTCGACGCGGTGGCGCAGGCCGGCGAAAATACGCAGGAAGAAGAGCACGCCATGCGCCCAGATTTTCACCGCCTTGCGCGCGGCTCTCTCGCCGAAGAGAAGTACGGGAGACGCTAAAACGCCGACGACCAATGTCGTCAAAGCTATCGCGCCAGCGAACGCCGCTATGCGGATGGATTTCATGAGCGTTCCCGCGTCTTAGCGCGCGCCGAAAAAGGTTCTGACCCGAACGGCGAGAAACTTGGTGTATTCGAGGGCGAGGAGCTTCATCGCGCCGCCGCCGGCAGGCCGGCCTTTCTCATCGAGATATCCGGACCGGACAGGGTGCGCGACAATATCCGCATCGGGCAGCTGCGAGCGCGTTTCCAGCAGCGCGCGCGGCATATGATAGTCCGACGTCACGAGGATGATGCGGTGGAATCCGTATTTCTGGGCCCACTCGCGAACTTCGGCGGCGTTGCCGACTGTCGAGCGCGCCTGATGGCCGAGGTCGACACAGCATTCGAAATCGGCGGGCTCGCCGGGCCAGAGCTTTGCAAGTTCTGCACGCGAGATGTCAGGATTGACGCCGGAGATGAGCAGCCTGCCGCCGGCGCCGTCGCCGAGGAGCGTCATCGCGGTCGCAATCCGTTCGCCGCCAATGCCGGTATAGACGACGATGCCGTCAGCATGAGGCGAGGCTTCCTGCGCTTCGGGCAGGCTGGCGACGAAAGCAATAAGCCCGCCCGCCCAGAGGAGCGCTACTGAAGCGATGGCCGCCAGAATGAGCCGCAACGTGCTTCTCCCTTTCTCCGCGCCCTAACGCCCGCACCAAAACCCTCGCGCGCTTCCGCCGAGGTCAACCACGAAGCCGACGATAGCCGGATTTGTGCGGCGCGGTCCAGCGGGGGCGGAGGGGCCTCAAAGCTCCTTGGAAAGGGTCCGGAGCACGGTGAGCCGCGCCGTCGCCGCCGTGACGAGGCAAAGCGCGATCGGCACGATGAGGAGCGTGAAGAATAATTGGGGCCCCAGCTTGATCGACGGCAGGAACCCGGAAGGGCCTCCCCCGGCGCGCATCAAGAGGGAAGTCAGGCCGAGCGTCAGCATGGCGAGCGCGAGCCCGGCGAAGGTGCCGCGAAGGCCGAGGACGAGAAAGCGCCGCTGCACCTGGTTGGCGACGAAGTCATCCGTCGCCCCTACCAGGTGAAGGATCGAGACGATCTCGCGATTGGCCGCCAGACCCGCGCGAGCAGCGAAGACGGAGATCGCGCAGCCCGCTCCCATGACGAGGATGAAGACAGCGAACGCCATGAGTTGCCCGGAGCGCGCCGCGGCGGAAAGGCGTTCATGCCACTCGCCGTGGTCGTCGAGCACGGCGCCGGGCGCTGCGGCCGAAAGGCGCGTTCGCAACAGGCTGAGATCGTTTCTGAGGTTCTGGTCGACGCGCACTTCGATCAAGGCCGGGATGTTGAGATAGGCGCCGATATTGCCCTTGCCGAGCCACGGCTCGAGCAGCTTTTCGGACTCCTCTTTGGGAACGGCGCGCGCTTCGAGCACGCCTTCCGTAGACTGAAGGACGCGCATTGCTTCCTGCGTCTGTGATGCGATCGTCTCGGCGTCCGCGCCCTTGATCTGGATGGTGAGCCCGCGCTCGAGTTCGCTCGTCCACTCGCCCGCAGCATCGGAAATGAAGACGAAGACGGCGAGAGCGATCGCCGCCAGGAACGACATCACGGCGATGACGGCGGTCAGCGGCGCGCCGCCGGCGCCTGCTTCCGGAAGCAAGGGTTCGGCGCGCAAACGGCCGAGAAAGCCGCGCGGTTCGCCTTGCGGCTCTTCGCCCGGCGCGCGGACGAAACGTTCGGCGATATTCTGTTCATCGCTCATCCGCGCTTGCCTTTCTTCGCCGGCGGCGTGGTCGGCTGATCGTGAAGGCGACCGCCTTCCAGATGCATGATCGGTTTGCCGAGCGCTTCAATGAGCGTGATGTCGTGCGTTGCGACGATCACCGCGGCGCCGAGTTTGTTAAGCTCGATGAACAATTTCATAATTTTCTCGCCCATCACCGGATCGACATTGCCTGTCGGCTCGTCAGCGAGAATGAGATCGGGTTTTGCGACGAGCGCGCGCGCCAGAGCCACGCGCTGCTTTTCGCCGCCGGAAAGTGAGGGCGGGCGCGCATCGATGCGATGGCCCAATCCGACCCAGTTTAACAGTTCCCTTACGTCTTCCCTGTACTGGTTAGGGTTAATGCCGGCGACTTTCATCGGCAGCGCGACATTTTCGAAGGCGGTCAGGTGGTCGAGAAGACGAAACTCCTGAAAGACGACGCCAATTCGGCGGCGAAGCGCGGGCAAGGCCTCGCGCGGCGCGGCCGTGACGTCTTCGCCGAAGAGCGTGACAGCGCCGCGCGTCGGGCGATGCGCGAGATAGATCATTTTCAGCAAAGACGTCTTGCCGGCGCCGGAAGGGCCGGTGAGAAAGCGGAATTCTCCCTCGCCGAGCGTGAAGGAGACCTCCCGCAAAATCTCGGGCTCACCCTCATAGGCGAGGCTCACATTGTCGAAGCCGACGATCACCGTTGGCGCTCCGTTCCGTTCAATCCGCTTGTAGCGCGCATGCCGTCCGGCAAGCAAAAGACTGATTCTGTGCAGCCATGATAATTTCCTGTCCTGAATGCCAGACCCGCTATGACGTCGACGACGAACGGTTCCAGCCGAATGGCCGGTCTGTCCGCTGCGCCGCCTGTGGGGAAAGCTGGTTCGTTCCGGCGCCGGAGCCGATCGAAGACCTGATGGGTGCGCGCCGCAAAGCCCGTGATTCGGGCCCGGAAGACGAGCGCGATGCTCGGGGCTCCCGCAAGGGCGAGGAGCGCCGCTCGCATGGCGACGACCGGAGCGAGGATCGGAATGAGGATCGGGCTGGCCATCGCGGCCAGGCCCGGGACGCAGATCGCCGGGACAATGAGCGCCGCGACTACGACCGGCGCGATTCGGACCATGGGCGCGACCACGCCGACCGCAAGGACGCCGATCATCGCCGCGACAGTGATTCGCGCGGCCGGGATCGAGACTTCCGCGACGAAGACAAAACCCGCGATTCGGACCGGCGCTATGATCGCGACCGCGACGAGCCGCTTCGGAGCGAATCGCGAAATGCGCGAGCCGAAGCGCGGGACGAGGAAGAAGAAAAACCGCGCGGCCGCTTCTGGAACTGGGGTCGCGGCGACAAGGACGATTCTGACGAGCGCGACCACCGCGGAGAAACTTCGCGCCGCGCTCGCGACGAAGAAGATGAAAAAGAGGAAGGGTCGAGCTTCTGGCGCGGCCGCCCGAAAGCCTCGCGCGATTTCGACGAGGATGAAGAAGACGACCGTCTGTTTGTGCGTTCCGAAGAAACGCGTAGCGCCCGTTCCGACGACAAGCGTTCCGAAGACAAGCACAAGGCCGACTATCGCGACGAACAGGATGATCGGCGTCATCGCGACGAATCGCTGCGCTTCGGCGACGAAGAGGATATCGACGAAGATCGCGTTTACGGCGCGGCGATTGTCGACGCCGATTTCGAAGATGTCGAAGACGATGACGGCTCCCGCGAGCGTGGCTTCGGCCGTCGCGTGCGGGCGGAACGTCGCCGCGCGACGGCGCTTGCCCGTATTGACGATCTCGACCCTGTCGCCGAGCGCGTTTTCAACGATGAATTCTTCGCGGCGCTGCGCGTGCAGCCGCGCGAACTGGAAAAAGCGATCCGTAAGGCGCGCCGCCGCGCCGAAGCGCGCGAAAAGAACCGCATGACGCCGCTGCGCGCGCTTGGCTGGTCGGCTTGGGCGGGCGTCGTCGCCGCGACGATCTTCGTCGCCTACACTTATCGCGACCGGATTGTCGCCATGTGGCCGGAAACGGCTGGCGCCTATGCCGTCGTCGGCATCGAAGCCGCGCCGAACGGCATCAAGATCGAGAAAGTCGAGCATCGCCTCGCGATGTCGACCAACGGCCCGACGATCGAGATCACCGGATCGTTGAAGAATGATGGCGAGGCGGCCGCGACGCCGCCGCTGATGCAGGCCGAAGCGCTCGGACCGAAAGGCGAGCTTCTTTCTCGCTGGACCTTCAAGGTCGAGGGTGAAGAAATCTTGGGCGGAGCGAGCGCCGAGTTCTCGACACGCGCGCCGGCGCCGGAAGGCGTCGTCGAAGTCGCGCTCTCATTTGCGCCGGAAAAGACGCCGGCGCCGAAAGTCGGCGACCTCATCAACCAGAACGACTAGCCGCGCGTTTTGCGGAAAGACGGGTTCTCGTCTAGAAGCGAGCTAGGCGAGGGATTCGCAGCGTGAGCGCATATCCCTGAAGACCGGAGCGGCCAATGCGCATCCTCTTTTCCGAAGATGAAGTGCGCGCGCGCATTGTATCCCTTGCGCGCGAGATAGCCGATGCTCTGCCCGCTGACTTTCTGATGGCGCCGGTGCTGACAGGCGCCTTTGTTTTCGCCGCCGACCTTGTACGCGAACTGCATCGGATCGGCGTCGACCCGGCTGTCGATTTCGTGCAGCTCTCCAGCTATGGCGGGGCGCGAGCATCGTCCGGGGTCGTGAAACTTTTGAAAGACTTCTCCGCGCCGATCGAAGGACGTCCGGTGCTCATCGTCGACGATGTGCTCGATTCCGGGCGCAGTCTGCATTTCGCCCGGCGCATGGTGCTCGATCGCGGCGCCTCCGAGGCGAAGGTGTGCGTTCTCGTAAGGAAGGCGACAGGCCGCAGCGACGACATAGACGCCGAGTTCGTCGGCTTCGAGGCGGGCGCCGATGATTTTCTGGTCGGTTATGGCATGGATGATGGCGGACGCCGCCGCGGCGTTCCCTTCATCGGCGCTCTGTGAACCGCCTGTCGTATTTCGCTCCTGCAAAGTCCCCCCGGTGACGGCCTTTCGCCGTGCGTCTATGCTCTGACGCAAGGGGAGGTCAAAGAGGGGCACTCATGACACGCACTATGCTGGAGGCGGGCGCCGGCGCCGCGCTTCTCTATTTCCTGACGGTCATCGTCGCGTCGCTGACATGGCCTGGCTACAGCCACGTCACGCAATATGCGAGCGAGCTTGGGTCAGCGGCTGCGCCGCACCCTGAAATCTTCAATATCGGCATCACGACGACGGGCGCGCTCGGCGTCGTTGGCGGTCTCGGATTGATTTCCTTCTTCGCGCAACGCGGCCGTTGGCTTTCGGGCGGGCTTGCCGGGCTTTCACTGTGCGCCTGGGGCGTCGCCATGTTGATGGGCGGGCTCCATCCAATGCCGGATCCTTTGCATAACGGCTTTGGCCTGATGCTCGGCGTAACGGCGACGCCGATTTTCCTTATGATCGCGCTTCGCGGACGCATCGGCGTCGTGTTCTATCTCTTGCTCGGTCTCTGGTTCATCGCGACAGCAGGGCTGCTCGCCGTCATGTTCGGCGTTGGGGCGTTGGTGACAATGAAGAATGTCGGGCTGTGGCAGCGCGCTTTGGCTGTCGTCATGATCTCCGGCATCGGATTTTCTTGCGCCGCGCTTGCGAGACGCGCGAAAGGCGGCGCCTGAACCCAAATTTGCTCGCGGACGATTTGAGGGGGCGGCTATCGTTACAGTGACGCAGATGTCCGCCGATCCCCTCTGTCCACTTTGCGGCAGACCGATTCCGAAGGCTGCGAAGCAGAGCATTCATCACTTGACGCCAAAGCTCAAAGGCGGGGCGAAGGGGCCGACCGTGTTGCTGCACGAAGTCTGCCACCGCGCTATACACGCGAACCTTACGGAAGTGGAAATCGCACGCGACTTCGCGACTGTGGACGCTTTGCGCGCGCATCCTTCAATTGCGAAATTCATTGAATGGATTCGCAAGAAAGATCCGGCGTTCCACGCGCGAACGGCAGGGCCGCGAAGAAAGCGCTAAAGCGCATTCCGAAAAGTGGAAACCGGTGTTCGGAAAAATGCGCGACAATACAAAACCCGGAGCACGTCCCCGGCTTGCATTTTCAGGAACGTGCTCTAGGGAAATATTTCTTCCGCCCAGCGCGGTACGATCTCTCCCGCCGGGCCGTAGCGCCGGTCGCTGAACGCGTAAGCGTTCTCGGACGGCTCGAGATTTAGCTCCGTGCACGGGATGCCGATCGAACTTGCTTCCGCGACGAAGCCCGCCGCCGGATAGACGTTTCCTGACGTGCCGATCGAAACGAAGAGGTCGGCGCGGGCAATCGCTTCGGCGATTTCATCTAGGTAGAGCGGCATTTCACCGAACCAGACGACGTGCGGGCGCATGCCGCCGGGCGCCTTGCATGACACGCACAGGGACTCTGTCGAGATATCCTCCGTGCACGGTTTGACGTCTCCGCAAATAGCGCAGCGCGACTTCATGATCTCGCCGTGCATGTGAATGAGCCGGCGCGAGCCCGCGCGCTCATGCAGATCGTCGACATTCTGGGTGACGAGCGTCAGCCTTCCGCCACTCGCCTCAAGCCGCGCTTCCAACGCGGAAAGCGCCTTGTGAGCAGCGTTTGGCTGAGCCTCGACGACGTCATGTCGGCGTTGATTGTAGAAGCTGTGAACAAGCGCAGGGTTAGCGGCGAACCCCTCGGGCGTCGCCACTTCTCGCCAGTCATATTTAGTCCAGACGCCGGTCTTGTCGCGGAAGGTCGACAGACCCGATTCCGCCGAGACGCCGGCGCCGGTGAGGACGACGATATGCGGCGCGGCGCTCAACGATCAGCGCGGCCGGGCGAGATAATCCGCCTTGCCCAGCGGCACGCCGCAGGCGCGCAAATTCGCGTAAGCCGC